>CAVPWV010000037.1:0-353558 GCA_963709445.1 uncultured Acidobacteriota bacterium | reverse complement strand
TCCATGACCTTTAGAGAAGCCGTGCGGATTGCGACTGCCAGTCTCTGGTCGCATAAGCTCCGCAGTATGTTGACTTTACTGGGCGTGGTCATCGGGGTTATGTCCGTAATCGCCGTCGTGAGCCTCATCAACGGCCTAAACGACTATGTCGCTGGAGCGATATCTTCCAACCTCAGCGCGGACATCTTCATGATCAACCGCGCGCCCTCGACCATCACCAATGTTGACCAATGGGAGGCGGCCCAGAAACGCAGGAAATTCCATTTCGACGACTACGAGTATCTCCGAGACAATTTCCGAAGCTGTGTGGCTGTTGCCGCGAATCTGAACAAGATTGGCCAGGTAAAATACGGCACCGACTATCTCGACGACAGCGCCATCATCGGATTCACCCACGAGATGCCGCAAGTCTATAGCCGCGAGCTGGCGGAAGGGCGCGACTTTACGCGGCTGGATGTGGCGCGCAGTGCGCCCGTCTGCGACGTTGGATACGACATCGTGAACGAACTACTGCCTGGCGTGGATCCGATCGGCAAGGTAATCCATGTGGATCCCGGCGAGTGCGAAATCATCGGAGTGGCGAAAAAGAGGGGCTCCACCATGGGGCAGTCGCAGGATAACTGGGTGATCATGCCGCTCACCACCTACCAGGGCATGTACGCACGCGATGACTCGCTCCGCCTGTGGGTGAAGGCCGCTGGCAAGAACGCGATGGATCCCACGATGGATGAAGTGAAGTTGCTCCTGCGAGCGCGCCGGCATGTGCCCTATCGCGACCCCGACGATTTGCGATGGAAACGAATGCGTCGTTTCTCTCGTTATGGAGCAGCATCAGCAGCACATTTTTTGGCGTGACGATCGGCATCGCCTCGATTTCGCTGATCGTGGGCGGCATCGTGATCATGAACATCATGCTCGTATCGGTGACGGAGCGGACGCGCGAAATCGGCTTGCGGAAGTCGCTCGGAGCGCGTCAGAGCGATATTCGCATGCAGTTCCTGATCGAATCGGCTGCGCTGGCGGCGATTGGCGGAGCCTGTGGGGTGATCCTGGGGATCATTCTGGCGAAGATTGTAAGTGCGACGACCTCTCTGCCGAGTTCGGTGCAAGTTTGGTCTGTGCTGATGGGGTTGGTTGTGGCCACTAGCGTGGGATTGTTCTTCGGCGTGTATCCGGCAGCGAAGGCAGCCCGGCTTGATCCGGTTGTTGCGTTGCGGTCGGAATAGTCGTGGAAAGGAACCATGGCAAATAGAGGCGGGTTCGGCGAATTCAAGGAAGCGATCGGGCTGGCGCTCGATGTATTGCGGCGCAACGTGCTGCGTTCCTTTCTGACGATTCTCGGCATCATGATCGGCGTCACCACGATTATCGTGATTGGCGCCGTGATTAATGGGCTGAACTCCAACGTGATGGGCGATATTCAGTCGCTTGGTTCCAGCACGATCATCGTCTCCAAATTTTCGTGGGCCACACTCGGACGCCTTTCTCCGAAAGTGCTTCAGCGAAAGGATTTGAATCCGGATTGGGTGGAAGGTCTAATGCAACTGCCACACGTGGAGGCCGCTACTCCCGTGTCACAGATTGAGAACTACGCGGTCAATGCCGGCTCAAGCGAAGTGCGACGGGGCAATATCCGCGCGAAGAATGTAATCCTGCAGGGGCAAGGGGCTGCCTATGCTGACATCAGTAATTTGAATTTGGCACAGGGCAGGTTTTTCAACCATACGGATGACGAGCATCACTCTCCGGTTACGGTTCTGGGGCAATCACGGCAGACACGCTTTTCCCGAGCGGCGAGAGTCCCCTGGGCCAGGAGGTGTTGCTCGAAGGGCATGATTTTACGGTGATTGGCGTTTTGCAAGCGCGAAAGCAAGCGATTGGAACCGGTGAGAATCCGGAGGACAATATCGCGCTGTGCCATTTTCGATGATACAGAAGTTGCATCCCGAGTTTAAGAACGTAGTCTTGATGGCAAAAGCGGATACGACGGAAAACCTGCCACTGGTGGTGGACGAGACGCGCGAATATATGCGCCGGATGCGGAAGCTGGCTTCCGACCAGGACGACGATTTCGCAATCCTTACCACGGACACGTTTCTGGATTTGTGGAAGCAGATTTCCAGCGGAATTTTCATTGTGATGCTTGCTGTCGGATCAGTAGCGCTGCTAGTGGGTGGAATCGGCGTGATGAACATCATGCTGGTAAGCGTTACCGAGCGGACGCGCGAAATTGGCGTCCGCAAAGCGATCGGCGCGCGGCGAGCGAATATCTTGCTGCAATTTTTGTTGGAGGCCGTGACTCTCTCGGGCATAGGTGGCGTGATTGGCGTGCTTCTCGGCTCGTCAATTGTTCTTTGCATAAGGCTGGCTTTTTCCAGCTTTCCCGCGTCCGTTTCTATATTGCTCGTCCTGCTTGGAGTATCCGTCGCGAGCGTGATCGGGATTTTCTTCGGTGTGTACCCAGCCTGGAAGGCCGCGCGATTAAACCCGGTGGAAGCGCTGCGTTACGAGTAAGGCTGCAACGCTGTAACCGGTTTTGCCCGCGCGCAATATCGTTCTAATCCCAATGCTAAAATCTCTAAGTTAAACTGGCACGATGAGGTGAAGAATGGATCACGCCCAAGGATTCTTGAATCTCGTAAACGACGCCAAGCAGCGAATCAAGCAAGAAACATTTCGCGAAACAAAGAAGCGGCTGGATAACGGCGAGAAACTTATTCTGGTGGACACGCGCGAAGATGCGGAATGGGCTCGCGGACACATTCCCGGCGCAATCCATCTGGGCCGTGGCATCATCGAGCGCGATATCGAGAAGACCATCCCAGACAAAGGCACCCCGATCGTGCTCTACTGCGGCGGCGGTTTTCGTTCGGCGTTGGCCGCCGATAATCTTCAGAAAATGGGTTACCGCAACGTGATTTCAATGGATGGCGGATGGCGCGGTTGGACTGAAGCAGGCTTTCCCGTTATCAAGGATTAAAGAATTTGCGGTTGGCTCGGCCCACGCAAGGACTTGGCTGGAGTTGGGTTTATTCCGAAGGAGGAAATCGCCATGTCAACTACGCCGCGTCGCATCGTCACCGGCCACGACAAGGGTGGGAAATCGATTGTTTTATCTGATGGACACCCACCCATCGAGCTGAAGTTTCCAGAGCGTGGCGTCGCGTTCTTCGAAATCTGGAGTACAAAGGCGAGCCCAGCTCCGCTCTCAGCCGCGGAGGCCGAACCAACCGACGAGTTGCTTGAGCTCGCACCGAAATCACGTGGGACGGTGATTCGAATCCTCGATTTCTTGCCGGGCTTCTCAAAGGAGAGCTCCGGTACACAACCCTTCATTCACCGCACAGAGACCATTGATTACGGAATCGTGCTGGAGGGAGAGATATTCCTTCTTTTGGACGACTCGGAAGTGCACTTGAAGGCTGGCGACGTGGTGATTCAGCGGGGCACCGACCACGCGTGGGAGAACCGCTCTGACAGGTCCGCACGCATGGCCTTCGTCCTCGTGGACGGGGCGTTTTGCGAGGAGCTCAAAGCATCCTTGCCCGCCGGCGCGCTTGAGAGAGTAATTCGCGGACCCTTGCGAACTGCGAGGGAATAGATTGAAAAAGAGTTGGCTGGGGCGGTTGGACTCGAACCAACACCGTCCTCATTAACAGTGAGGTGCCCTACCGATTGGACCACGCCCCAACTTGGCGGCAAACTAAGTGTAATAATTTACACGATTCTGGCGTGGAGGTGAATGCGGATTGAAACTGCGAAGTACTAAGGTGAATGGCCGAGGGAAGGAAGCCGGCCCAGCCCTCAATCCCCTAAAGGGATCCTCGGCTTTCCTTCCCTCTGACGGGCCGGTACATGGCACGATCAAAACCAAAGTTAAGATGCTGAAACCAAACGCCGTCAAAATGACGGTTCGCGTAAAAACTCCCGGCCCCCAGTAAATTTTTCGGCGCGTCTCCGGGCGTGGTCAGGAACCCACAGTTTGTGCCAGACAAACGATTCCACCGGAAGAATGCCAGTGTTGCGATTTGAAACAGTGCGCCTCACATTAAGGCCTTGGGAAATAAGCGACAGGGAGGCCTTTGCGGGATTAAATTCCGATGTTCGAGTCATGGAATTCATGCCTGCGTGCCTCTCACCTGCAGAGAGCGATCTGTTTCTAGACCGAATCAAGCAGCACTTCCGGAAATACGGCTTCGGATTGTATGCGGTTGAATTGATCGAAGAGCGGCGATTTATCGGAACCGTGGGACTTATGGTGCCCGCGTTCGAGGCCCCTTTCACGCCATGTGTCGAGATCGGCTGGCGGATAGCGGCTGATTGCTGGGGCCGAGGGCTCGCGACCGAAGGAGCGAGGGCGGTTGTGCGCCATGCATTCGAGTCGCTGCAGCTGGAATCCCTGGTTTCGTTCACCGTTCCGGCAAACGTCCGCTCGCGGCGCGTGATGGAAAAGATCGGAATGACTCGCGATTCGGCGGACGACTTCGAACATCCAAACCTGCCCGAGGGCCATCCGCTGCGGCCGCACGTGCTGTATCGCCTGAGCCGAAGCGATTGGACGCGCGGCGATAAGTGAATCGCGGCCGCTGCACAGTCGATTTTTAACCTCGATTGCAAGCGAGTCCACAGTCCCGCTGCCTTGACCTCACCGCGCGGGGGTTGCTATGTTAAAAAGCTACACTGGGATCAGTCTACCCATCGTAGAGCGAATCTCTCTGTACCGGCAATCGAACTATGAGTCTAAGAAAAATCGTCGTCCGGGGCGCCCGGCAGCACAACCTCAAGAACATCAACCTGGAAATTCCGCGCAACACGCTCACGGTGGTCACGGGACTTTCTGGTTCGGGGAAATCCTCGCTTGCTTTTGACACGCTCTACGCGGAGGGCCAACGGCGCTACGTGGAATCTCTTTCAGCTTACGCGCGCCAGTTCCTGGACCAAATGGAGCGGCCGGAAGTGGATTCGGTTGAGGGACTCTCGCCGTCGATCGCCATCGAGCAGAAAACCACGACGCGCTCGCCGCGATCGACGGTGGGGACGATCACCGAAATTTACGATTATCTTCGCGTAGTTTACAGCGCCATTGGCACGCCACATTGTCCTCGATGCGGCAAGCCCATCGCGCGGCAATCCACGGAGCAAATTGTGCAGGCTGTGATGGCGCTCAAGCCCGATGACCGCATCATGGTTCTTGCGCCGGTGGTCCGCGGGCGCAAGGGTGAATACAAAAAGGAACTCGAAAAATATGCGAAAGAGGGTTACGTCCGCGCTCGCGTGGATGGCGAACTGGTCGGTCTCGACGAGCCCGTGCCGCTGGACCGCCGCAAAAACCACACAATTGAAATTGTGGTGGATCGGTTGCTGCTGAAGAACGGTATTGTGCAGCGGCTCGAGCAATCCATTGAAACCGCACTGAAGCTCACGGGCGGTTTGGTCACGATAGCTGTGGTGGGCGGCGAGGAGCATGTTTACTCCGAGAAGCTCGCCTGCCCCGATTGCGGCATTTCCGTACCACAGCTCGAACCGCGCTCGTTTAGCTTCAATTCGCCCTACGGCGCATGCCCGGAATGCAATGGGCTGGGATCGAAATATGAATTCGATCCAGCCAAAGTGATCGTGGATTGGACCAAACCTCTTTTTGAAGGCGGACTCGGACCGGGTTCCGGTTCCACGCCCTTACAGCGCACTTTGCGAATCGCCGCCCTGGCCCACGGATTCGACCTCGATGCGCCTTTCGAAAAGCTTCCACGCAAAGTGCAGAACCTGATCCTGCATGGAAATAATTCTGGCGCTTTAGGCAAGGGTTTGAATTTCGACGGAGTCGTGGGGTATCTGGAAAGCAGCCTCAGGGAATCGAAATCGGATTCCTATCGCGAGTGGTTGACGGAATACATGTCACCCGCGCCCTGCGCTGCTTGTAGCGAGCAGAGGTTGCGTCCCGAAAGCCTCGCCGTGAAAATCGGAGGCCTTTCCATCGCCGATTTTACGTCCTTGGCCCTATCGGATGCGCGCGCGGCCGTGGACAAGATGCGAAACGGACTCACGCTGCGACAGCGAAAAATCGCTGGCCGTCCGCTATCCGAAATTTCCGAGCGCATCGATTTTCTGCTAAACGTGGGGCTGGGATACCTGACGCTCGCACGCTCCGCGGCAACCCTTTCTGGCGGAGAGGCGCAGCGCATTCGACTGGCAACGCAGATTGGTTCGCGCTTGCGGGGCGTGCTCTACGTGCTTGACGAGCCTTCCATCGGCCTGCACCAGCGCGATAACGGTCGCCTGCTCTCCACTCTGGAAACACTGCGGGATCTGGGAAACACCGTCCTGGTCGTCGAGCACGATGAGGAAACGATTCGCCGCGCCGATTACGTGGTCGACCTCGGCCCTGGCGCAGGCAAAGCGGGCGGCCATCTGGTAGCTTGCGGCTCACCGGAGGAAATCGCCGCCAATCCAGCCTCTCTCACCGGTCAATACCTAACGGGCCGCATGAAGATCGCTGTGCCGGTTCAGCGCCGCGCCGCAAACGGTAAAACTCTTGCGATCCTCGGGGCTCATAGCCACAATCTCAAAAATATCGATGTGGCAATTCCCCTTGGGTTGCTATCCGTTGTCACGGGCGTTTCCGGTTCTGGAAAATCTACCCTGGTGAACGACATTCTCTATCGTGCCCTCGCAGCCAAGCTTTACCGTTCGATGGAAAAGCCCGGAGCGCATCGCGCGCTTGTTGGCGCCGAGCACATCGATAAGGTTGTTCAAATTGACCAAGCGCCGATCGGCCGCACACCGCGCTCGAATCCCGCGACATACACCGGGGTCTTCGCTCCCATCAGAGAGTTGTACGCGATGCTTCCGGAATCGCGCGAACGGGGCTACAAGCCGGGCCGGTTCAGCTTCAATGTGAAAGGCGGACGCTGTGAAGCGTGCCAAGGCGACGGGCAGCGGCGCATCGAAATGAATTTTCTCCCCGATGTTTACGTAACCTGCGAAGTCTGCCGTGGCAAGCGCTACAATGCCGAGACCCTATCCGTTCGTTACAAGGGCTGCTCGATTTCCGATTTGCTCGATTTGCCTATTGAGGACGCGCTGAAAGTGCTCGAAAACATTCCTTCGATCCAGCAAAAGCTGCAAACTCTGGTTGACGTCGGCCTCGGCTACGTCCAGCTCGGCCAATCCGCCACCACTCTTTCTGGTGGCGAGGCTCAGCGCACCAAGCTGGCGCGCGAACTTTCCCGCAGGCAGACGGGTCGCACTCTCTATATCCTCGACGAACCCACCACGGGTCTGCACTTCGACGATGTAAGCAAGCTTCTCGCCGTCCTCAACCGTCTCGTCGAGCTGGGCAACACCGTCCTCATCATCGAGCACAACCTTGATGTAATCAAACAGGCCGACTGGATCATCGATCTTGGTCCTGAGGGTGGAGAAGAGGGGGGACGCGTCGTTGCGCAAGGCACTCCCGAACGTGTAGCGCGCAACAAAAAATCGTACACTGGCCAAATACTGGCGCGCGCTCTAAATGGCTCGAACTCCGACGACGCAAGCCAATCCGCAAGCGCCGCGGCGCGCCGGCTGAGCGCGTGATGCGCGAGTGGCCGCCGGCAATTCGTTTCCAACTATGAACTTCGAAGAAAACAATTCGTTCCCTCCTCAGCCCTCGGAATCTTTCGACGGCCCTTCGCCCCCGCCTGAGGCTGCGTTGCTGGAGACGGGCCAGCCGCCGCAAGAAGGCCCGCCGACCGAACCTCACGTCCCAATTTCGTCGGCAGCGCCGATTCCCGAAGATATCCGCGTCCCCTGGGGCTGGACCGATCTGTTGCTGTTCGTAGTGCTGGCGCTCGCGGCCACGTTTTTGTTCAGCATTCTGCTCGCGGTTGGATTTGCAGTCTTCGGCGTGCCTCTTTCGCGTCTCCAAAAGCCTGGAAGCACCGAAGGACTCTTCGTTGTAATCAGCCAAGTGATCCTGTTCTTCGTATTGCTAGGCTATTTGTTCGTGCAAACGCGTGTGCGCTTTCATGCGCCCTTCTGGCGAACTCTCGGCTGGCGTCCGCTGGAAACACATCGCCTCCGTGGCGCCTGGCCCTACCTGGGGCTGATCGCGAGCGGGCTCTTGCTCGCGCTCCTCGTTCAAGTTGGTTCGGCGATTTTTGGCACAAAAACCCAATTACCTATGGAGCAGTTGTTTCAAGATCGCCGCACGGCCCTGCTTCTTATGCTGATGGCGGTCCTGCTGGCGCCAGTGGTCGAAGAGACAATTTTCCGCGGCTATCTTTACCCGCTGATCGCGCGGAGCTTCGGAATAGCTACGGGAGTCGTCGCTACGGGAATACTCTTCGGTCTGCTGCACGCGCCTCAGCTTTGGGGCGGCTGGGTGCAAATCGCATTGCTCATCCTCGTGGGCATCGTTTTCACGTATGTGCGCGCCGTCACGCGCACGGTGCTCGGCAGCTATCTGCTCCACGTAAGTTACAATTCTTTTATTTCCGTCGCGTTTCTTGTAGGGACTCACGGGCTGCGCTTTCTCAATCCCGGTCCTTGAGCCACGCTATTTTCGCGGCAAACGCATCTCGAAGCGGAGCCAATTCATTGCACACGGTCCAACCCATCGAGTGGACATCAAAAGGCGTGGTCATGCTCGATCAGCGGCAATTGCCGGGCGAGGTCGTCTATCACACCTACACCGATTACCGCGACGTCGCCAAAGCCATTAAAGATATGGTCATTCGCGGAGCGCCCGCAATTGGTGTCGCCGCCGCGATGGGCGTGGCGCTTGGCGTCCAGCGCTCCGAAGCAAACACTCTCGCCGAGATGCGCTCGGAATTCGCCACGATTTGCGACACGATTTCGCACACTCGTCCCACCGCCGTCGATCTGTTCTGGGCCGTCGAGCGATTCAAGCGCCGCTTCGATGAACTCGCCGCCGGTGCCGCAAGTGATGAGGCGAAAGCTCTCGCTCGAATCCGCACAGGGCTCGTTGAAGAGGCCCGAATCCTCCACCAGGAACGCCGTGAAGCCGACGAGCGCATCGGCCGCTTCGGCGCGGAGCTCATGCCCAAGAGCGGCCGCGTGATGACTCAGTGCAACGCCGGCGCTCTCGCCACCGGCGGAATCGGCACAGCGCTCGGGGTGATTCGAATGGCTGTCGAGGGCGGTTATCGAATCGAAGTGCTGGTTCCTGAAACGCGGCCGTATTTGCAGGGCTCGCGGCTCACAGCCTGGGAATTGCACCACGACCACATCCCCCTCACGCTCATCACGGACAACATGGTCGGCCACTTCCTGAAAACCGGCGGCGTGGGAGCGGTGGTCGTAGGCGCCGACCGGATCGCGCGCAACGGCGACACCGCCAACAAAATTGGCACCTACGGCATCGCCGTGCTCGCGAAAGAAAATAAAGTTCCGTTTTACGTCGCTGCGCCGATTTCGACGCTCGATCTTTCGCTTGCCTCAGGAGATCAAATTCCCATCGAGGAACGTTCCGAGGAAGAAGTAACGCACCTTGCCGGCCGCCGCATTTCTCCTGACGTGCGCGCCGCGCATCCTGCCTTCGATGTCACTCCCGCGCGTTATATCGCTGCGATTATCACCGAACGCGGCGTCGCCCGCCCGCCGTTCGAAGATTCACTCGCAAAATTGTAAGGATTGTAAGAACGGATCACTTCATGTCGCGCCAATTCGGCCCCGCCTTACTTTCCACCAGCAGAGGGACGCGCAATTTATAAACGCCCTCCATCACTTCCTTCACCAGGCTCCTTAGCCGCGGGATTTCCCCTTCGGGAGCTTCGAAGAGTAGTTCGTCGTGCACCTGCAGAATCATGCGCGCCTCGAACTCTCCGGCCAAACGGCGATCGAGCTCGATCATCGCGAGTTTGATCAGGTCGGCCGCTGCGCCTTGCATCGGCGTATTCATCGCCGTGCGCTCGGCGAAGTTGCGCAAGTTCGGCTGCGGCGCATTGATTTCGGGAATCGGGCGGATGCGCCCGAAAAGCGTTCTGGTGAATCCGGTCCTGCGGACTTCCGCGATCTGCGCGTCGAGATATTTTTTCACGCCGCTGTAGGTTTCAAAATACGCGTTGATCCACTTCGCGGCCTCCTTGGTGTCGATCCCCAGTTCTTGCGCCAAACCAAACGGCGAAAGCCCGTAAATCACTCCGAAATTGATCACTTTGGCCACCCGGCGGTGCTCGCGTGTTTGCGCCAAAGGCGGGACGCCAAAAACTTCCTGCGCCGTGCGCGAGTGAATGTCCTCGCCGCGCCGGAAAGAGTCCACAAGAATCGGGTCCCCGGAAAGATGAGCCAAAATTCGCAGTTCGATTTGCGAATAGTCGGCGGAAAGCAGCAAATGGCCCGGCGACGCAATGAATGCCGCGCGTATCTCGCGGCCAAGTTCCGTGCGTATCGGAATGTTTTGCAAATTTGGATTGGAGGAGCTGAGCCGCCCCGTAGCCGTCCCTGTCTGGCTGAAGCGAGTGTGCAGTCGCCCCGTCTCTGCATTGATTAGCCGGGGCAACGCGTCTGCGTACGTCGATTTCAGCTTGGCAAGCTCGCGGTATTCGAGAACTTTTCTGGGCAGTTCGTGTGTCAGCGCGAGTTCCTCCAGCACGTCCGCCGCCGTCGAGCGCGACTTGGCGCGGCTCCGGCGCGGGCCCTGAAGATTCAATCTATCGAAAAGGACTTCGGCAAGTTGCTGGGGCGAGTTGATCTTGAACTCGAAACCCGCCAGTTCGTAAATGGATTTTTCGAGCCGCGCGATTTCTTCCTCCGCCTTCGCGGAAATAATCTCCAATTCTTTCCGGTCCACGAGCACGCCGGCGGCTTCCATGCGCGCCAGAACCGGGGCCAGTGGCAAATCGATTTTCTCGTAGACGTCGACCAGGCTTTGCTTTTCCACTTCCGCGCGAAGCACCGGCGCAAGCCGCAGGAGAAAATCCGCGCGTTCTCCAGGTGCTCCGGAAAGCGTTCGATTCAAATGGCGCAGCACCACCTCTGCGAAAGCGTGATTCGCCGTCGTGGGACGAAGGAGATACGAATAGAGCATCGTGGCATGGCGGATTCCGGCAATTGGCTTGGCCCCATTCGCCGGGCCGCCAGAGGCCAGCAGATGAAAAAGTTTTGGGTCGTGGACGACTTTGGAGCGATTCGCATCGCTCAGCCAATCGTGCATCGCGCCGAGCATACTATTCCCGGCATCATTCGCGGCCGTGCGCGCCGCATCGGCTTTGATGGACATCTCGACGCCCGCAACCCGCGTGCCGAAGCCTTCGTCATCCGGGTCCTCGGCATCCAGCGCCAGCCAAACGGCTGCATCGCCGGCCGGCGGAGTGGCGGTCGCAAATTCCCGGAGCGCCGCTGGCGATTCCAGCGCGGCATAGTCCGTCACGCGGGATTCGACCGGCGGTGCTATTTCTTTCAGCAGCGATGTAAACCCGAGTTCGGCGTAAAGTGCCCGCAGCGCCAGTGCGTCCGGCTCTTGCAGCCGCAAGGCCTCCAGCGAGAGCGGTACCGGAGCGTCGGTCGGAATCTTCGCCAATTGCTTGCTCAGGCGCACGAATTCGCCGCATTTTTCCAGCGCCTCGCGATAGCTCGCCCTCTTCACTTCCGCTGCGCGCGCCACGGCCTCCTCGGCGCTGCCGAACTGCTGGATCAACTGCCGCGCGCCCACTTCCCCGATTCCTGCCTTTCGGCGCTCACCCGGAGCGGGCTTGTCGTTGGGATCGCGCGCCCCGGGAATGTTGTCAATCGAATCGCCCATCAACGCCATCACGTCCGCCACTTTTTCCGGCGGCACTCCCATGATCTCTTCCACTTTTTTCTCGTCTACGATCAGGTCGCCCTTCGCGGGATTGAGCAGCCGCACGCGCCCGTGCACCAATTGCATCAGGTCTTTGTCGCTGGTGATGATGTAAACGTCGAGATCCTCCTTCTCCGCCTGCAACGCCAGCGCGCCGATCACGTCGTCCGCTTCATATCCCGGATATTCGAGGATGGGCAGCCGCATCGCTTCGCAGTAGCGCCGCACAAACGGAATCTGAATCGAAAGATCGTCCGGCATCGGCGGCCGTTGCGCCTTGTAGGCCGCAAAAATCTCGTCGCGAAACGTGGGCGCGGAAACGTCGAAAACAACCGCCACGAAATCCGGGCGCAGCGCCGGATTATTTATCAAGCGCCGCATCATGGTCGCGAACAAATAGGGCACTTTCGTGGGGATGCCGGAGGAGGTCTGCAGCCGGTCCATCGGCGCAAAAAACGCGCGAAAGATGTATCCCATCGCGTCTACCAGGAACAACCGTTTTGGACTTTTAGCGGGCATGCAAGATTATTTCTCGGCCGGAACCGTCCGGTGGAAATTTGCCTTTTGGAACGGAAGCGGATCGCTGAAGTCCAGTATATCAAAACCAAAAGCATCAGCCTTGCCGCGCGTTCAGGCCCGCCGGTAGAGCGCTCGGAATCGCCGCACCCACGGCGGCTCGGGTTCGGTATAGTCCTCGAAGAATTCTTCTTTCAATCCCGCGCGCAGAAAGCCGTTAAATTCATCGCGCATCAAGGGCCATGGCGGTCCTTGCCCCTCTGGCTCATCGTCCGCGCGGCCTCGCGCGATCGCCAGCAGCAGCCCGCCGGGCGCGACGAATTGCGAAATCGCCGCAATTGCCTTTGGGCGCATCTCCGCCGGAAACGACTGCACGGTGTAAATCTCCAGCACGAAATCGAAGCCCTGCAGCCAGTTCGCGGGCGGATCGAACATGTCCGCTACCACGTACTCGACCTGCGACTGTGGAAAGCGCTTCTTCGCAGACTCGATGGCCGTCTTCGAAACGTCAAATCCGGTTGTCTTGAATCCCCACGCGGCAAGTTGCTCAGCGTCGTCGCCGAACCCGCTGCCGATCACCAGCGCCCGCTTGCCCGCCGTCTCGCATGGATGCGTCTTCCAGAAATCAAGCAATCGAGGATTGGGTTCCAAGTCGGCCCAGGGAATCGCCGCGTCTCCCCGCTCGGCTTCCTGGTAAAGCTCTTCAAACCATCCAACTGGATCACCTTTCTGGATGAAATCAGCGGCTAACTCCTGCGCCCGAGCACGCCGGTCTGCCATGGCGACATTCTACCGAGAAATCTGCGTCTAGCGTGACACTGTGTCCCAGCGGCGGATTTCCCTTCTCTGCTTTTTTGCGCGACGGCCCTGATTTTCTGCTAACCTTTGCTTGCCGCGACGAGCGGCGATCTTCTCAATTCCTTTCTGGAGGCGCCTGTGCGAACCGCAACCCCTGCGCGGGAAGAGCGCGCCTCCGCGTCTCTTTTCTAGCCGCGTTCTCCGCCCAATCTTGATCGTTAGCTTTTGACGGTCCTTCATCCCGCGACGCCTCCATCGTGATTCCGGGCGTGGGGAGGGATCTTCTTCGTATTTTCCGTTCGCCTCCCATGGCGAACGCCACTCGAACATATTCGAGAGAAGGGGCACGCAATGTATTCCTTGAACGAATTGGGATGGTCTGAGTTTTTTCAAAAGCAGAAAGGAACTGAATCCGGTGTTATGCCGGCAAGAGTGGCGGAAGAGAATCGCGAGCTGTATCGAGTTTTTTGCGAGCAAGGCGAATTTCTCGCTAAATTGAGTGGAAGCCTGCGCCACGAAGCCGTCCGAAGAACGGAACTCCCGGCAGTTGGTGACTGGGTGCTTGTGAGCTTGCGCCAAAACGAAGGACGCGCCACGATCCACCACGTCTTGCCGCGCAAAGGGAAATTCTCGCGCAAAAGTGCGGGACGCAAAACCGATGAACAGATCGTCGCCGCTAACGTTGACGTCGTGTTCCTCGTCAGTTCGCTGAATCGCGAGTTTAATCCGCGCCGCATCGAGCGCTACCTGACTCTCGCCTGGGAGAGTGGCGCAAAACCGGTCGTCGTGCTGAACAAATGCGATCTCTGCGAAAACGCCCCAGAACTGCTTCGCGAGACGGAGGACTCGGCGATGGGCGTTCGCGTAATCTTGGCGAGCGCGGTTCGCGGCGACGGTCTGGAGGAAATTCGCAGGATTCTACAAAGCGGCGGCGAAAATACGGGAGCAAACAGCACCGCGGCGCTGCTCGGCTCTTCCGGCGTTGGAAAATCCTCGCTCATCAATGCCATCCTCGGAACTCCACGGCTGGACACAAAAAGCGTTCGGTCGAGCGACGACCGCGGCCGCCATACCACCACCACTCGGCAACTGATTCTTGTTCCCGGCGGAGGAGTACTCATCGATACGCCGGGGATGCGCGAGCTGCAACTCTGGGATGCGGCGAGCGGAATCGAGCACACGTTCGGCGATGTCGCCGAGCTTGCCGCGCGATGCAGGTTTCGCGATTGCAAGCATCAGAGTGAACCTGGCTGCGACGTCCGCGCCGCCGTCGAAGCCGATGCATTGGACGCAGAGCGGCTAGCCAGTTACCACAAGCTGCAGCGCGAAGAGCAATTCCAGGCGGCGAAGCAGGACGATGCGTTGCGCGCACAACGCACCAAAGAACTGCGTAGGATGATGAAAGGCATCAACAAGCTGTACCGCAACCGCGGCCGGTAGCGACAAGGCCAGCCAAAAAAGCAACAGCCCCGGCCGAAGCCGGGGCTGTTGGTAACGCCGCCAGGTAGAATTTGCAGGGGCGCCGCTTGCTGCGCGCGATCTAGTCGCCGGCCACGGTTGCAGGTTCCGACGTCACGGCTGTGGCCGCATCGGCGCCGTTCGCGGAATCGGTTTGCGCTCGCTTCACGGTCGCGCCCGGAACAGCCGTCAGAATTTCGTCCATCGTGCCGATCTGCATCAGCGGCTCCGACTTCTTCTTCAGTACCAGTTCTTCGTAAATCTTTCGCACTTTGGCCGCTTCCTCAAACGCCTTCTTGCGGCGGATGCGGTCTTCTTCGGCTGCGGTCAGCGGGATGTCGTGCTCGAGATGGCGCACGCGGGCGGCATCATCGGCATCGATCTTCAGCGAGTGCTCGTAATCGTTGAGGGCGACCTTCTTGTTCTTCGCGTAGATCTCATGCTTCCCGTGATTCTTGTACCATTCCGCGACAGTCGCATTCTTGTGCATGTTCTCGATGATCTGCCGCCATCCCACGCCCGTGTTGTACGCGCAGAACGAAATTTCGCCCTTCTGCGTGGCATACGGGATGATGCACATTTCCGTGCGGCGGAAATCGTAATTGAAAAGATCCTGGAACCACATCCCGGCAATGAAAAGGAAGTTCCACGGATCCTCGCGACGCCGCTTCATGGCGTCTTCGATAGTGCGAGTAGGATTCGTTTTGCCGTACTTCTTGTCCGAATTCTTCGAAAGCGCCCAGGTCTTGTCGAACTTCATCCACAGGTCCTTGAGTCTCAAGCTCGGCGGTGCCTGGAACGGCTTGTAATTCTTCAGTAGCGCCATGGCCATCATGAAGTTCGAGAAACCCTTGCCGCGGGCCGCGTCGGTAATCGCGGTCACGTCCTTGGTCAACGAAGGAGCATCGAGAAATCGCGGAACCGGCGCCCATTCCTTGGTTTCCTTGTTGATCATCAGCGCGGTGCCCACGCCGCAGTTCGGGTGGCATCCGCAGGAAAGCGAGCCCCACTGCGAATCCGGTCCGTGCGAGAGATCGGAGAATCCGGCGAACGTCGCGATGTAGGAAATCGGGAACCAATCGCGCGTCGGTTCCACTTTGCCCACCTGCGTGCTGACGTCTTTCGCCAGATGCGAAAGCGTGTAGCGCTGGCGGATGCGGCGTTCCGGTGTGATGTCTTCGTCGCGACCGGTGAACGAAACCGGCTGGAACGAAACGAACGAAATTTTCTTCGGGTTTTCCATCGCGAACTTCACGATCGGGCCCACCTGATCGTTGTTCACGTTGTTCACGATCGTGGTGACCAGCACGATCTCGACGCCCGCCTCGTGCAGGTTCTCGATCGCGCGCAACTTCACGTCAAACAAGTTGCCCACTTGCCGGTGGCTGTTTGCGTCGTTGCCGATGCCGTCGAATTGCAAGTAGGCGTAGCGCAGGCCCGCTTCGAACGCCTTCTGCGCGAATTCCTTGCTCTTCGCAAACTCGATTCCGTTCGTTGCCGCCTGCACGCTGTTATATCCAACTTTGCGCGCGTAGCGCACGGCGTCCAAGAAATACGGAGACATGGTCGGCTCGCCACCGGAAAACTGCACGGACATCTGCCGCCGCGGCTTGATCTTCGTGGCGTTGTCCAGAATTTCCTGAATTTCTTCCCAGCTCAGTTCGTGGACGTAGCCCACTTGGTTGGCGTCCATGAAGCAGGGATCGCACATCATGTTGCAGCGGTTCGTCAGGTCCACGGTGAGCACTGAGCCGCGGCCGTGCCGCACCGTGCTCGATCCGTGATTGTGAAGTTTCTCGTCGTTGTGCGCCGGAATGTCGCGGCCCGGAAAATTTCCTTCAATCCATTCGAGGAACTTCGCGTCGATGGCCATCAGGTCTTCGTACTTTCCGTGAATCGCGCACTCTTTCACCATCCAGACCTGGCCATCCCGCTCGATAATTTGCGCTTTGATTTCGCCGACTTTTTCGTGCACCAGGTCGGTCCAATCCTTTTTGCCGTCGATGATCGCTTCGCGCGCTTCCTTCACGCACGCAGGACAGAGGGAATCAGTTGTCCGCGGCCAGCCCAGCGTAGGCTTCGATTTTTCCCACGACTTCAGCAGTGGTTTGTCCGACCACTTCGGCGTGAACGAAGGGTTCGGGTTGTGCTTATTGAAAAATTGAATCGTGTCGAAGGTCACTCCCGCCGTCTTGCAGAGCGTCCAGTCAAATGATTTCCAAAGCTGATTGCCTAACGTCTTCGGCATAGTTCTCCACCTTCCTTCGCGGTAAAGCCGTTAAAAAGACTTAAGAATTTTTTTCTGCCCCTTGCCCCAGGGGTGGGCATCCATTGGCGGCCGCGGATACCCGCAGACACCCGTAACTGGTTACCCTACCAGAGTTTGCCGCCTAGCTCCGCCCCCGTCTAGGCCGGTGCATCCAAAGGGGTAAATGGGAGGTCGAACGGCAGTCACAGGGGCTTAACGGAGGCCCAAGTACTAGGGGGACTAGCAGCGCGAAACGGTACTTTTTTGTGAAAAAGGCGAAGTATCTTGCTAGACGAATTTTAGTCACCAAATTTAACACTAAAAAGCGAAGCAAGTTATTGAAAACAAAGAAGAGGGGATGGTGATTATGCACTTGACACAGAATCGGCTTTTGGAGTAAGATTCTCGCATTATGAAACTGATAGATGTTCACCGCCAATTTAACACGGATGACAAGTGCCTAGACTATTTGGAAGCGATGCGCTGGCCCTCTGGTGTTGCCTGCATCGCGTGTGGCTCTCTCAAAGTCTCGCGGATTACGCGGGAAGCCAAGAGCAAGAACAAGCGCACCCGCATCTACCAGTGCCTAGAGCCTGAGTGCAAGCACCAATTCTCCCCGACCGCCGGGACGATCTTCCACGATTCGCACTTGCCCTTGCAGAAGTGGTTCTTTGCCATCGCGCTGATTTGCGAAGCCAAGAAGGGCGTATCAGCCTGCCAGATGCAGCGACACCTAGGAGTGAACTACCGCACCGCGTGGCACCTCTGCCATCGCATCCGCAAGGCCATGACGCAAGACAACCTGATTCTCGATGCTCAGGCCGTGGAAGCGGACGAAACCTACGTAGGATCGAAAGTGCGCCGTCCGCGTCATGCACGGCCCAAAACCAAGCAGGATGACGTTGTGCTCGGCATGGTCGAGCGCGGCGGCGGGAGACTGAAACTAGTTCCCGTGGCGGATACCAAAGCCGCGATATTGCAACCGCTCCTAGAGAAGCACATCAGCGAGAACGTAGCCACAATCTATTCGGACGGTCATCCGATATACGTGTTCGCGCTTAAGAACAAGTGGCCGGGAAAGCACGCGGTGATTGACCACACCAAAACCTACGCGATTGGCGATGTACACACCAACACAATTGAGAATGCGTTCTCGCTTTTCAAGCGCGGCCTGTACGGGACGTTTCACCGCGTTTCGACTAAGCACTTGTCGCGATACTGCGATGAGTTTTCGTATCGGTTCAATCGCCGGAAGGAACAGCCGCAACTGTTCGCGGAGACCACCAAGAACCTACTGAATGGTGAGCGGCTGACTTACGACAAGCTCACGGCTTCCGAAGTATCGGAGTCTTAGGACCGCGCTTGCCAGTGGCCTTTATCGAAGTACGCGGCACGGGCTTAGCGCGAAGTACCTTCAACAGAATCGTGTCGAATTTCGTTTTTTTAACCTTCATCTCTTTTCCACTTTTCCGAAAAAGTCCACAGGCTCAACCACTTGACTTTTCAGCTTTTCGGTGGAATCGGTTTTCACCTTATAGTATTTTCCGCACCGATCTTTTCTTGACACTACTTCCATCGTACTGCAGAATCCGCTTCAGATGGAAACGGCCCACCACGGGAAATGGCAGGCCGTTTCTAGCTTCACGCGGATATGACGCGCGGAGCGGATATCCTTCTGCATCGTATCGAAGCCTTCCGCCCGCTGTCAATCCCATGAGGAAAACTGAAAAGTTGTACCGGGTCGCACGAGACAGGCGTAACGCCTACTAAACGATCTTCCCGGCCTAGTTGTGCGACTTGAAAAATTTGCGGTGTTGTGCCAATGGGCGGGTAGTCCAAGCGGATAGGACCTGGGGCTCGTACCCCAGTAATCGGCGTTCAAATCGCCGCCCGCCCATCAGCATTTGCGTGGAGAGGTTGGGCATGAGGCAAGCCCAGCGAACTTATAATTCGCCTTCCCCAGCAGGGATTGCGGGTTCGACTCCCGCCCTCTCCGCTCCAACGCAAACTCGGTTAAAGACAAAATCGGCAATTATGATTCCAACCTCAGTTATTTTGTCGCCTGTATCGGATGAATCGAGACTAGGAATTTCTGTGGAACATCTTGTGCTCGCGACATCGCACAACCCCGGCGGTGGATTGTGGTCCGTTTCGGCGCTGGACGTATATAGTCTAGCAGCAATACCGAAAGCAAGCTAATTTTTGTAACAATCTATATGCCCTGTCACGGCATTCATAGTTTACCGCCTTTCTGTGTGAAATGCATAATCACCGAGGGGATGGTACGAAGAGCCACGTCTTGCTACATTACTGCCCTATTTTATCTTTCTATCTAGAAACAACTTTCAACCCACAAACCGCGCCGAAAGGGTCACTCCAGGTTCAAAGGAGTACGAAGGACGCCGATCGCGAAATGTGCCAGCAGCGGCGCTTCGTCGTCGAGCTGAATCCAGCGGATCACGCAGTGGTCTTTCATGTATTGGGAGACTTTGGCCTCGCTGATCCCCAGATACTCTCCCAGCTTTTCCTTGAGGCCACCTTCGGAGTAGCCGCTGCGCCCAGCGCGCGGGTTCTTTCCGCCGCCGCGCCCCGCGCGCGCGAGGTTTCCGCAGGCGATGCGAAGCGTCTGGCAGGATTCCACATAGTACGAAGTAATCTGGTCCGAGTCCGACAACAAAAGTACGCCGGGGCTTGCGGGAGCATCGTCGGATTCGTCCAGCCGGTGGGCGGGGCTGGTGACGAGCCGTCGCAACATGGATTCGAGCTGCGCCATCCTGGAAGCCAGAGCCGGATCGCCCGCGCGGCTTTGCGCCGAGCGTTCAGAAGCCAGCCGCGGAGTCGGCGCTTCGATTTCGGCTGCGGGCCTCACAGACGCCAATGGCGGCGCAGGAACGCGGTCTGGCTGCCCCATCACGACGGATGGAGCCGACGGCTCGTGGACGGCCAGCGATGCCGGCGTCGCGGCGAAGGCTTGGGCGGGAAGCCTCGATTGAGTCAATCCGTCTTTTCGCCGACGGCCGCGGCCACCGCGGCGCCCACGGCGTCTTTTTTTTCGCGTTGGATCGGTAACTGCGCCGTCCGCGCTCACATCCTTAGGAGATGCAAAGGCAGCGTCTTCGGCAGGCGATAGAATTTCTCCCGATTCGTTTGCGTAAACCGTTGTGGGGGCAGTTTCTTGAAGATCTTGCGGCGAAGTATCGACGGATTCCGAAGCTGCCATGGGGTGGTCCGGTCTCTTGATTTCTTCGTGGGGAGGGGGAAGTTCCAGGCCCAGCCGCGTCAGGGCTTCTTCGGCTTTTTTCTTCCAGTCGGCGCGGCGAAAACGCTGCGCTGCAATGGTGTACCAGTTGCCGGCTTCGCTTGTGTGTTCCGCTTTTTCTTCGAGGGCGCCAAGTTCCCAGGCGACCATCGCGTCACGCGTGCGATCAAAAAGCTCGGAAAGTTTCGCGGGTGCGTCGGCGCTGTTTTTGGCCTTGCGTATCCGGGCCTGGATTTGTCGCCAGTCAGCCATGTGGGGGTATTGTAGCAGTCACCGGAGGTTAGTCCAATCGAGTCTGCACGGGTCGCGGGCGGGCAATTCTGAGTTCCTCGCCCGTGCTATATTTTCTCTTATCTCTGAGCGCCTGCGCCGGTGAGGAGAAGCGATGAAAATGGAACGCTTGGTTTGCGTGGTCGCGCTGCTGCTTCTGGGGCCTGCGGCGGCCGCGCAGTCTGGATTTGAGCCCCTGAATCGGTGGAAGGCGGACATGCTTGCGGGCAACCAGGCGGCGCTCGCGTCGCTGTACTCGCAAGTTCCTCCCAGCCAGGTGCAGACGCCGGAAGGCAAGGTACAGGATGCGGCTGCGGAGCCTCGCTTCTGGTCTGCGTTGGCGGCCAAGGGGCCAACCGACGTGAACGTGAAAGTGCTCGACGTGGAGCGTCCGCAACCAGGGCAAGTGAATGTGATTTTTCGAGTGGAGATGATGCTGCAGACGCGTTTGGGCGAGAAGCCGTTCGTGGTTGAGGGCGCACAGGTTTGGATTCAACAGGGTGGCGATTGGCGGATCGCTGCGACCCAAAGGGGCGATCTTCAGGCGAATCCGCCGCGCCAGCTGCCCGAGCCTGCCAAGCCGAACGTAGATCTGTATCCTTCGCCGGAGAAGGCTCAATCGGAAATCAGCGCCGCGCTGGCCGCAGCCGCGAAAGACCACAAGCGCGTGATCCTAGTATTTGGCGCGAACTGGTGCTACGACTGCCACGTGCTGGATGCCGCCTTTCATTCGCCCAACATCTTGCCCCTGGTGAACAAGAATTATCACGTGGTCCACGTCAGCGTGGGGGACGAAGGGAACAAGAATCTTGACCTGGCCGAAAAATATGGCGTTCCGCTGAAGAAGTCCGTGCGTGTTCCAAGCCTTGCCGTGCTCGATCCCGACGGCAAGGTGGTGTACAGCCAGAAACAGGGCGAGTTCGACGACAGCACCCGCATCGGACGAGTTGACGTGGTTTCCTTCCTCAAGAAATGGGCGCCGGCCGGCGCCAGCTAGGTCCAGCCCGGTACTTACTGACGAGATTCTCGGACGACATCGTTCCGGGCACCCCGCGCACGCCGCTAGGATTTCGGGGCTGGCTGAGCATCCGCGGGTTGAGAATCCACGGGTGCGCGGACGTCCAGAAGCGGGATTTGCCCACGCGGTGATGCCGACGTGCATCCTTCGACAACCTCAGATGACTCATTGCCGTTCCGGGAAAGAGAAAATGTTAGCCTCGAATCAAGAGGATTGCCGCGGGGTGGCGCCATTCCCGCACACACACCACGTTGAAGGAGTCCCGGTTGAAGAGGTTTCGGCTGCGCACGAAATTCCTTCTTTCTCTACTGGTGATCACGGCCGGACTTACTACGGCTATGCTTCTGATCGTTCGTTACAGCGTTAAAAAACAGATACGAAGCAGCTTACAGCAAGACCTGCGCAATTCCGTCAGCACCTACCAGAGCTTCGAACAACAACGCCAGGAAACATTGACCCGCTCCGCCGAGCTTCTCGCGAATTTGCCAAACGTCCGCGCGCTGATGACAACGAGAGATGAAGCGACCATTCAGGACGCGTCGAGGAATGTTTGGCGGCAAAGCGGCAGCGATTTGTTGGTCTTGGCCGGGCTCTCCGGCGAAGTATGGGGAATTCAAACGGCGACGCCCGGCTTTACCCGCAGCATCGCTCAGGGATTCTTGCGGCAGTCGCTTGATCAACAAGAAGCGAAGGACTGGTGGTTTGGCGGGGGGCACCTTTACGAAGTATGGATTCAACCTGTCTACCTAGGCCAGCCTTCGGAAAACACAACTCTCGGCGTCCTGGTCGTGGGACATGAAATCGACGAGCGCGCGGCCGAGGATTTCAGCAATATCGCGGCAAGCGAGGTGGCGTTTTATTCTGGCGACACCTTAGTTGCCTCAACTCTCTCGGCTGACCAACAGCGAGTGCTGGAGCAAAGACTGCACGGAAATCAGCCCGTACCCCGGGGCGTTCCGGAAGAGTGGGAACTAGGCACGGAGCGGTATCTCTCCACAACTGTAAACCTATCGCCCGGTGATGATTCGGCGGTATCGCTCACCATCCTGAAGTCGGTGGATAAAGCAACGCTGTTCCTCAGCGAGTTGAATCACATGCTGCTAGGATTGGGACTCCTCAGCGTGATCGCGGGCAGCTTCCTGGTATTCCTGACTTCGCATACCTTTACGCGGCCTCTGGCCAATTTAGTGACCGGCGTGCGGGCACTCGAGCAGGGAGATTTCAGCTACCCGCTGGATAGCGAGGGGCGGGACGAAGTGGCGGAAGTCACAGGTGCTTTCAGGCGCATGCGCGCCAACCTCCAAAAAACCCAGTCCGAACAGAAGCAGCTCGAGGAGAGGCTGCGCCAAGCTCACAAGATGGAAGCCGTGGGCCGGCTCGCGGGAGGGGTGGCCCATGACTTCAACAATCTGCTGACGATTATCTGCGGCCATGGCGACCTGCTGCAGGATCGCGTCGGCGCAGCCGAAACTCTTCAACACAGCGTCGAGCAAATCCAAAAGGCGGCGAAACGCGCCGTGTCCATGACGCGGCAGTTGCTGGCGTTCAGCCGAATGCAAGTGCTGCAACCGCGCGTGCTGGATTTGAACGTGGTGATTGCCGATCTCGGTAAGATGCTGCCGCGATTAATCGGCGAGCATGTCGAATACTCGTTCGCGCCTGATCCCAAACTGGCTCCCGTGAAGGCCGATCAGGGGCAAATCGAACAGGTGGTGCTGAACCTTGTGGTCAATTCGCGCGACGCAATGCCCAATGGCGGCGCAATCACCGTTCGTACCCGCATGGTGGATATGGACGCGACCGAGGCCATAAAGCGGTCACCGATGTCCGCCGGCCCGTACGCGCTTCTCTCCGTGGCCGACACTGGGCAGGGCATGGATGAGAAAACCAAAGCCCACATCTTCGAACCTTTTTTCACCACAAAGGAGATCGGCAAAGGCACCGGCTTGGGCCTGGCGACGGTCTATGGCGTAGTCAAACAGAGCGGCGGATTCATCTGGGTCGAGAGTGAAATCGGAAGAGGTACGACATTCGAGATTTATTTTCCTGCCGTCCAAGAAAAGGTGACGCAAACCGACGACGAGCTGAAGCCCCAGGCGGCGCGACGCGGTAGCGAAACGATCTTGGTTGTCGAAGATGAACCGGGTGTTCGCGAGCTGACTAGCGAGTTCTTGAAAGTAAGCGGCTACCGCGTATTGGAAGCGAAGGACGGAATTGAGGCGCTCGAAACCGCGACGCACCACACGGGGCCGATCCACTTGATCCTAACCGACATGGTGATGCCGAGGATGAGCGGCCGGGATCTGGCTGAACGAATGAAAACGGCGCTTCCGGCCACGAAAGTTCTATTCATGTCCGGCTATTCCGAATACGTGAGCGGCGGTGGATCGAATCAGGACTCTTCTCAACTGGCCATTCTGCAAAAACCCTTTTCTATCTCGACGCTCGTAGAGAAAGTCCGCGAGGTTTTAGAGCGGGACGGCCTCGAGAAGGTGAGGGATGAAAAAATTCCTGTGGCGTAGCAGATAGAGAGGATTCTTGGGGCTGCTGCAAGGGGGCCGTCATGATGAAGCACGAATGGCGATGGTTAATTTCAGGGATCTGCTTGAGCGGATGCGCGCTGCTCTTCTCTACGGCGCCGGCACGAGGCCAGGGCGCGACGCAGGCTGCGCCATCGGACGCGTCCCCTGCGGAGCTGCGGAGCGAAGTCCATCAACTGGCCGACACGGTTCGCGCCCTGCAAGCGCAGGTGCAATCGCTCAGTTCGCAGCTGAGTGAGCTGCGTGCCAAGGACCCGGATAAGGAGCAGGCCGAGGACGTAAAGACTCGCGCCCCGCGTGGGGAAACGCAGTCTGTCGCGTCAGCCTCTACTATTGGCGTCAATGACCAGTACTCGACGTTTCCTTCAGGCCCGTCTCCTTCCAATACATCGAGCCGCGCGAGTAGAGTGCAGAATGCGAGCGTCGAAGAGGATTTAGGAGCGCAATCCTTGGAGGGGCGTGTCGCAAAACTGGAGGACGACCGGGATCTGATCGACGCTAAGCTCGAAGACCAATATCAAACCAAGATCGAAAGCGGATCAAAGTACAGGGTGCGGCTATCAGGTATCGTCCTAGTGAACCTGTTCGAGAATCGTGGCCCGGTAGACAATATCGATTTCCCAGAGATTGCCACTGAATCCAATCCTTTCGAGTCTCCTGCGACGTTTGGAGGAACCCTTCGGCAGTCGCAAATCGAGCTTGAGACTTTTGGTCCCGATCTTCTTGGAGCGCATACAAGCGCCGAAATAACCTTCGATTTCGCCGGGGGTTTTTCCGACGCCCCTAATGGATCCGTGTTGAATCTGCCTCGGTTGCGCACGGGCACGGCACGCCTCGATTGGGCGAATACGTCGATTGTGGCGGGCCAAGACTTTCTTTTCTTCGCCCCACTGGAGCCTACATCCATTGCTTCCGTGGCGATTCCTCCGCTCTCCTACTCTGGAAATTTATGGGCTTGGACTCCGCAGGTCCGAATCGAACACCGCACGAAGCTCTCGGAAACATCCGGCCTGCTTTGGCAAGCGGGCATCCTCGATTCGCTTTCGGGTGACGTGCCGGAAACGCAGTACGACCGGTACGCCAGCTGGGGAGAACAATCCGGGCAGCCTGCGTACGCGGGGCGAGTGGCATGGAGCCACCGAGCGTTTGGAAAGAATGTAACGCTGGGCGAGGGCGTGTATTACGGGCGGCAGTACTGGGGACTCAATCGCCACGTGAACGGCTGGGCTGCCACCACGGACCTAACCGTGCCGCTCGGGCCGCTCTTCACGTTTAGCGGCGAATTCTATAGAGGGAGCGGGCTCGGTGGCCTCGGCGGCGGAATCGGCCAGGATATTGTGATTTCGGGTTTATTCACGAGTCCGGCGACGCTGATCAAGGGAGTGGATTCCATGGGAGGATGGGCGCAGATGAAATTCAAGCCTCGTCCCAATTTCGAAATAAATGCCGCGCTGGGCCAGGACAATCCTTTCGCAAATGAGATTCGCATGTACAGCGGAACGACGCCTGCGGTATATGGAGACTTATTAGTGAAGAATCAGAGCGCATTTACGAATTTCATTTTTCAGCCTAGATCAGATCTCATGGTATCGATCGAGTATCGCCGCCTTCAAACGTATACTCTCGACGATTCCTACAGCGCGAACCAAGTCAACCTAGGCATGGGATACATTTTCTAATGCAAACATTCACTCCCAAGAACCTTGCGCGAAGGCTGGCTTTAGTGGGCCTTGTCTGTCTGTACTTGGGCGGAGGCTACGGCGAAGCACAACAGCAACCCGTGACGGCGCAGGTCGATATCAACCCAGGGGCGGCAGGGAGCCGAGATGGCGCCGATCTTTCGAATGTCGCGGTGTGGCTGAAGCCGCTCGATCACGCTACGAAAAGTTCCGGGGCGCTGGATAGCAGGCCCGTTCCGCAAATGGTGCAACGAAATAAGACCTTCGAACCACATGTTCTGGTGGTGGAAACGGGAACCACAGTGCTGTTTCCCAACAAAGATCCCTTTTTGCACAATGTGTTTTCACTATTTGACGGCAAACGGTTCGACCTAGGTTTTTATGAAGCCGGCTCGAGCAAGTCCGTGCGTTTTGACCGGGCCGGTGTCAGTTTTCTATTCTGTAACATCCACGAAGAGATGACTGCGGTTGTCGTGGCCGTGGATACTCCTTATTTTGGGCTTTCCGATCGTTCGGGGCGCGTGGTGATTCCCAATGTGCCCGACGGGCGCTACCAGATGCACGTGTGGTACGAACGCAGTCTTCCCGAGAACCTGAAAAATCTGGATCGTGTTGTAGAGGTATCGAGCTCGAAGCGTTCCCTCGATCGCATCCGTGTGGTGGAGAACGCTGCTTTCACGGTCGCGCACAAAAATAAGTACGGTCAGGACTATGTACCGCCCTCCAATTTAGGCTACACGCCGTAAATGCCCTAGGCGTTATTTTTCAGCGCACCGTAGGGTACCCTGCGGACACGCTCCCAATCGAAATGTAGGTTTTTAAAGCCATGGTGCGCGGGCATGAAGACGTCCGAGTTCGTACCTTGTGGCGAGGTCGTCATGGATTGTGAGGACGGATGTCAGCCGCCATCCTCGTGCCGAAAGACGGGCCGGCGACGAAAACCCTGGCGCTCCCACGGAACAAGGTGATAAGGATTTTCGTCGTCAGCGGTTCGTCGCAGGGGATGGAATTCGATCTATCGAAACCGCTGACGACGATCGGTCGATTGCATGCCGGCGCTGATATTCAAATTGACGACCCGGAGGTTTCGCGCATCCATTGCGCTCTGGCGGTGAGACGCGAGGTGATCTTGTTACAGGATCTGGGCTCCACGAACGGAACCTACGTCAACGGTTCCCGCGTGCTCGCCATCCAACTGGAACCACTATCGGCTTTTTGCATTGGCGATTCGGTTCTGCAGATCAAGGTGCTTTCCGAAAGAGACGTCGCCGGCAAGACGAGCAAAGCGTAACAGTCGAGCCTTTTTCCTCGCATCCACTCACTCGAAATGCGGCTTGGCTATTTGACTAGATGGGCTCTGAAGCCCTTGGCGGCGAGGCGCCGCTCGGCGACCTCGATGTCATTCGAGTTGTCATAGGGGCCAACTTGGACGTTGTAGGAGATGCATCCACAGGTGATCCTTATGAACGCAAATTGCGTGGAATCCCAGATGAGTGAGTTGAGCCACCGCGCTGTCAGCCCAACTTGGTCCTTGAACGATCCAACCTCCAGATATGAAAGCGGGTCCGAGGGACTTGTTGTCCGGGCTTACAGAGGAACTCGCCGTTTTTGCCGAGACCAACAGACGATGGAGTCGAGACGGCGAGCGGTGCAGCGTTTAGAGCGATTACTGGTTGCGTGCCGGCAGGCGGCAAGGGGAGGGCTGCGTTCGTGATTGAGTTGTGCTGAGCTTGCTTCGCCTCAGCCCGTTCATGCGCCTCTGCTTTTTTCATCATCGCCTCGAAAGTCATCGAGGCGTGACGCCGGGGGAGACTAGTGATGGAATCGGATGGCTCGGCGGAGGAATCGTCGCCAGCGGAAAGCGCATCAGCATTAGCCTCGTCTGGAATTGCGCTGGACGGTAACGTGACAGCCAGCGCGACGGGCGCCACCTTCGGCTGCGCCGATGGACCGATGACACCGGCCGATGCCACGAGAGGTTGAGTTGTGGCAGGCCGCGCGTGACTCTTTTTATTGGCCACCAAGCCGAAGGTGACAGCTGCGCTGACAACGCAGATGCCAACGATTGTCGCGACCAGCGCCAAGCGTACTCTGGCGGGGGGCAGCAATTTCTGGCCACGAAGGAACCAGTCTCGCAACGCGGCCGCGCGGAACGATTCAGCTCGACGCCAGCGCGGCGAACCTCCTCAGCCAAGGAACCGACTTGCGATGCCGCCGCACGCGCCATTTCAATTCCGTTATGCAGCAGCGGCTCGAGATCGAGCTTCTGCGTGCGGGCCGCAGCTGGCTTTATACACTTCTCCAGAGCCGCGTCGAGCTCACGGACGGACTGAAAGCGCTTTGCCGGCTCCTTGCGAAGGCATTTTAAGATCACCGCTTCAACTTGCGGCGGGAGCGTGGAAGGATTTCGGATGGGCGCTTCGCGCCTGCTGGATGTGCTGTACGGCGATGGCGATGGCACAGTCGCCCGAGAAGGCCCGCACTCCCGTAACCATTTCGTAGAGCACCAGGCCGAGCGAATAGATATCGGTACGAGGGGTTACGGCCTTGAGTTCCACTTGCTCTGGAGACATGTACTCAGGAGTGCCGACGACGGTCCGAGTCATTTGGCAGTTTTCCTGAAAGAGCCGAGCGATGCCAAAATCCATGATCTTCACGTTGCCACTATGGTCGACTGTGATATTCGCCGGCTTCAGATCCCGATGGACGATGCCCTGCTCGTGGGCTTCGTGGAGGCCGGCGCAGATCTGACGAGTGATGTCGATTGCATCGCGCACGGAGAGGCAGCCTGCGCGCTGGAGTTTGGCATGGAGGCTTTCGCCGTCGATAAATTCCATAGAGATACAGGCCGTAGCGTTCAAGCGGTTGAATTCGTAAATGCGGCAGACATTTTTGTGGGTAACTTTACGCGCGAGGCAGACTTCCCGGCGCAGGTTTTCGCGCGTGGTTGGGTCGGAGGCAATCTCCGGCTTAAGGACTTTGAGAGCAACCACCTCGTCCGTTTCGAGGTCGTGAACTTTATAAACGATACCCGAGCCACCGCACCCAATTTCGGAGAGAATTTGGTAGCGAGCCGGGATTTCCGGAACAATTCTGGGCGAGTCCGGCGCGACGAAATTATTGAACTTTCGCTCCGTGTCCGCCAGCCTTGTCGAAGCCACTTCGGGAATCGCCATTATTCGGCCGCCCCCATCCTTCGGTGTAGCTTGGGGAGGATACAAAAGGCGAAGGACCGCGCTATCCCCGGTCCGATCTAACACTCTTAGTACGATCGGGCTAAGGCCTAGGATCGCTATGAGGCACTCCTAATCTCTCTTGTCTTGCGCGCATGCCACGAGGGATAACCGATTGCGAAAATTAGGCGGGCTTTAGGGTCCACACGCGAATGGCTTTGACCGGGGTGGTGGGGCACACGACTTCACAGGCTCCGCAGCCGATGCACTTATCGTTGACGATGGGGTTGGCATTGTACTGCGCCTCGTCCCATGTGATTTTGACGGCATCATAGGGGCAGGCGAGCTCACACGCGTCGCATTCCTTCTTGCCGAGAGAGGTAAGGCAGACGTTCGTATCGACGAGCGCTTCTCCGATGATGTATTTGTTTTTCTGCTGCAGAGGGAGCGCGGTCAACGCGCCGGTGGGGCAAACCTGAGTGCAGTCATTGCACGTCTCCAGGCAGTACTTGTAGTCCCTGTCGAATTTAATTACGGGCGCTGCGAAGCCCGCCAGGCCCGCCTCATGACCTGTATCCGGGTGAATGATTTTCGTCGGGCAGGCGTGCACGCAGTTGTTGCAACGGATGCACAGACCGGCAAAGCGATCCTCGGGGACGGCGCCGGGAGGACGCAGCAGGGTGTCACTTTTGCGGTATCGCGCCGCTCCGAGATGGCGAGCCCCAAGGGCGAGCAACGCCCCGGCGCCGCCTGCGAAGAACACACGCCGAGCAGTGCTGAACTTTTGCGAGGATGCACCCGCCTCCACGTGAGTCCAGAGCGCTTTTCGCATCGCAAACAGCATGTCCTGGAGCCCGCTGAGTGGGCAGATGCGGACGCACCAAAGCATGCCAAAAATAAAAGTCCCTCCCACCAAAACACCCAAGCCCAGGCAGACCAGAATCACCGAGAACGGGTTCGTTGCCTTGTCCAATGCAAAGGGGCTGCTGAAAATGCACAGAGGATCCATCCACAGCAGCACGGGATACCCGATCACGGAACCAGCCAACGTCAGAATCGCGACATATCGTCCGATGGGCGGGCACTTGCTCCAAAAGCTCGCCTTGCGCAATCCCAGGTGGTTGGTATTTTCGAGCAGGAAACCGGTGGGGCAAAGATACAGGCAGAACCAGCGCTTCTTGAAAGAACTGGCGACGGCTACGACGAGTGCAAGAATCGCTCCCACACCAACGGACCGCGCGGCGAGACTCGACGAGATAGCAACGAAGGGGCTGATTTGTTGAAAAAATCTTGGCGCCATCACCCAGGGGACCAACGGCCAAACCAGGACGATCGCGCCGACAAAGCAAGTCAGCTGAATTACCCGACGCGGCACGCGCCGAAGAAACTTCATCCCAAATACGCCCCCTGTTGATGCAGCAAGTCTTGCAGCTTCGCTACGTTTATGTGGCGAGGCTTACACTTATTTTGGATGCACAAGGCGGCAGCCAGGCCTGCGGCCTGTCCGGTAACCCAGCAAACCGGAATGAGCCGGGTTATATCCGCAACTTCGAATTCGGCCGATATGCATCGTCCGGCGGCCAGCACATTTTCGACCTTCGCGGGAACGAGGGAGCCGTAAGGGATCTGGAATTCGGGCGCGTTCGCATAGGCACCGGAATAGCCGATTACATCTTGAAACTTGGCGCCGCTGTGGATTTCCTGGGATGTGAGTTTCTTGACGCCGTCAAGCAGCCTGCTGAGCCGCACACCGAGCTGAGGTGCTGTTTCGGTCAAGTAGACGTCTTCGTTTCCTGGTTTTTGGCGGAGCTTTTCGACGTTGGCCCAGGTTCCTTGGCGATGCTTGAGTTCGAGAGCGGTGAGGTCCGCGATATCCAGGGCGTCGCCGACAGGGCCTCGCATGTTGAGCCAGTTCACGTGCGGAGCGGGGGTTGAATTCCCAGCGTGACCGTTAAAATCGTTCACTCTGCCCTTGGAGGGGCGGCCCGAGGAGGGTTTGCCCACGGCGGGGTGCTCCGGATCTTCCGAGCCCCGGCTCGGGGCCATATCGACCTCATTGATGTTCCCGATTCGGCTGATCAGGCCGATGTTGGTTTTGACTTTCTCAAAAGCCGCGCCTGCGGCCGCGTAAATATCACCGTCTCCCGAACAATCGATCACGATGTCGGCGAGGATTGCTTGTCGCCCCGACTTGCTTTCGAAAACGGCGCCGCGCACGGCTCCCTTGGAATCCACGATGGCGTCGACGCCCCAGCAATCGAGATAGGCGGTGATCCCTGAATCGAGCACCATATCGGCCAACAAATATTTGAAGGCCTCCGCGTCGATTGTCGGATAAATAGGCGCTTTGTTGCGATCGATGATTCCGTATTTGAGCACGTCCAGTTTCTTCATCAGCTCTTCGCCGAGGCCGAAGATCACCTGCTCGTTTTTGCGATTGTAAAGAGGGAAAATTCCCAGGACGAGGCCGCCGGTGGCGAGCCCTCCCAGATAGCCGTATCTTTCCACCAAGGTGACATCGACGCCCATCCGCTTGGCACAAAATGCGGCCGCCGTCCCCGCCGGACCGCCGCCGACAACCAGGACGCTGGTTTGGTGCAAAACCGGCACTTCCCTTCGCGGTTGCACGACGCTCTTGCCAGAGAGCGTCGCGGGAGCCCTGTGCTCAGTTTCACTAGGCGAGTGAGTCACCGCCTGTCCGCCGACTTCATTGGCTAGCGTCGAGGAAACCGGTATCAACGATCCGGCCGCAAACAATCCGCCTGCGGCCATTGAACGACGCATTAATTCTCTTCGTGTCAGGTCTTTTGGCATGGGTCCCACTCCTCGGAAACTACAGCCGATCCGAACGCCGATTTTCGGGTTCTTGGCCTATTCGCCGCAATACTATCGCAAACGCGAACGGGCAGCCAGCCTCTCATTAGCCGGGTTGTTATGGCTCCGCGTGACGGTTGAAAACTATCAGTTTCAGAGATAGCATCAGGCCGCGCAATCCCAATTTGTGAGGCGATGGCGCGTTGCATTCGCGCGATCGCAAGAAGATAAACCCGATGGGGAGGGATGCATGCAGGGAACGCCGTATCCGAAAGAGCAGATGCATCGCATCGTTTACACGAAGCTTTCGGAACAACAGATTGCAGACAAGCTGAGCGCAGTGAGTGGGCCGACGAGTGTTTCACCGCTCGCCGATGTGTTCGCGGGCAAATCGATCCGGATTGTCACGGATAAAGGACCGGCGCTGGCCTATACGTTCAAAGGAACCAAACGCCTCTCGGTGGCGGAGAACGGTGGCGGCGCGGTCGACGCGGGATATGGCGCGCTGACTCAGGGTAGCGTCGCCTTCTTCTCGCACATGATCCCGGGCACGCAGCGCGGCTATACGGTGGCGATCGACCAAGACACGAACTTGGCGACGGTATTCGAACTGTGGTTCAGCGGTTATGAGGATAAGCGCGAAGTCCAGCGCGAGATTTATTACGGTTACGTGGAGCAGCCGGGCCGAGAGGCGCCGAAAAATCGCCATGTGGCGACGAACCGCGTGGAAGGCAAGGGCTTCTATTGGAAGCAGGACAATGGCGCGGAGACGCTGGAGTTCTATCCCTCAGCGGCGTACTCGCACTTTGTGGAGTTATCGCGGCTGGGCGGCGAACTAGGGTTCTGCGGGCCTTCCGACTACATCAAGATCGATGAGAACCGGTATATCTACACGCGCACTGAATGCGAATTCTCCGGCACTTTCACGGCGTACGTGATGGACCTGAACCGCATTGAGCAGGTTGGCGTGCGGCTCGGGTTCAATGCCAATGACGCGCTGGAATACTATGTGTTTCGCGGCAAAGGCGAGTGGCTGGGGCAGCTCGCGCAGTTCGAAAAATTCGGCGACGAGAGCGGTAATCCGGTTCCAGCGGCTGCGCCCGGGCAGACTCCGGCGAAAGGCGCACGGCGCGTCTATCGGCCGTTCAAAACGATGGCGAAAATGACGCCGGCGCAAGTGGATGCCGTCTGCGCGAAACATACGAGCGCCTTCGCGCCGCGCGCCATCGCACCCGGCCCCAACGCGCCCGCCGCGTCGATGGCCGGTAATCTTGGACCGAGCACCGACTGGCTGGCCGGAAAGAGCTTCACGCTTCGTTACGACCACGCGCCTGCGATGGAATACCGCTTCGATGATGCCGAAACGCTGAACTGGCGCAAGGGAGGCGGCAGCAACTGGACGAAGGCGCCTTATCGCGCCTTTGAGTCGTCGCCCGGCGTGATCTTGTTTGGCCACCTGCTGGAAGGTGAACCGAATCATGACGGACACTCGGTCGTGGCGGATTTCGATCAGGGTCTCGTGACCTGTTTCAACGGCTTTCTGAACACTCCGTATTTCGCGAATGAGGCGGGCGTGAAAATTCACTTCGGCGTGATCGAGATGGAAGGCCTGATTCCGCCTAAGTATCGCCGCCACGTGCTGACGGATGAGATGGTTGGCCGCGCAGTAAGCCAAAACTACGCACCCGGACTGACGTCCATGCATCTGTATTCCACGCCGCATTCGCTATCGTGGATCATCTTCACGGGTACCGATGCCGGTGGCTTGGAATGGAGCGGGCCTGCGTCCTACGTGAAGATCCGCAACGGCTTGTATTTCATGTACTGGCTCGAGGAGGCGTGCAACGGCACGCTCGGAACGATTCTGGTGAACCTGCACACGATGCGCGACGTGGGGATTGGCTATAACTGCGGCGAAAACGGCCTGAACATGAGCGCGATGGGCGCACATGAGCGGCTCGCGGGCCAGTTTGACGTGAGGCGCTTTTATCAGGTGAAGTCAAACGGAGGCGCGGTATGACGAAGGAGACCAATTCCACTTCCGACGGTCTACGCGCAGGTCGTTTCTGAAGCGCGGAGCGCTATTGGCTGCGCCGCTGGCCGTCGCGGCACCCGCGGCGGTGATCGCGGACGACGGGCTGAAGGCGCGCCTCGCGCGGCTAGAAGACGAGGCCGCGATCCGCGAACTGCACCACGCCTGGCTGCGACGGGTAAATTACATAAAAACCGTCAATGCCGGAACAGGCGACGCTGCCACGGCGCTGTTCGCTGATTCCGAAAGCACTGCGCTCGACCAAACTGTGGGCAGTATTGCGGCGGATCACGCTGGAGAACCGGACGCGATCGAGGTCGCCGCAGACGGCACGCGGGCTATCGGGCGGTTCCAATGCGCCGTGGAAATTGAGAACGCGATCGCGCAGGATTGCACGCTGGCGCGGATGGCACACGCGCAAGGCGGCGGCTTCGTCCGCCAGACGGAGCGACGCGTGCTGAATGTGGAATACAAGAAGATTGGCGGCGCGTGGGCGATTGCGAAGGTCGACTTCGCGCGGACCTGAGCCTGTCTTAAAATCATAAGCACCAAGCGCACGGGCTTGGCTTTTTTTCAGGCGGGGATCGCGGGTGTTAAGGGAAGGCCGACACGCCGCAACAGGTCCTGAAAACGCGGGTTGGAACGCAAGGCGTCCAGGCCTGGGTCCATATGGAGATAGATGAGCCAGTGGGAGTGCTCTTCGCAAGATTTTTCCAAGCATTCCATCGCGCGGTCGTTTTCTCCCAAGCCGACGTGGATTCCGGCAAAGAAATAAGGAGCAACATATTTTTGCTTTGCTAGTTTCGCGAGATCATCGAGGGTTTCGATTGCTTTCTCTTTCCTGCCAGCAGCGCCGAAAGTTTGCGCCAACGCCGCGCGCATCATGGAACTGCCGCTGGACAGGTTCACGCTTTTCTCACCCTCGGCGATAGCACGTTCATAGTGACCCATTTTCCTGAGTAGCAGGCCGAGAACCCAGTAGGTGACGGGATAGTTCGGATCCAATTCGAGAGTTCGCTGAAGTTGTTCGATGGCGTCGTCGTATCGCCGGGCCATATAAAGGGACCATCCGATTGCGTCGCTGATAATGAGGGATAGCGGATCGAGTTCCTGGGAATTTTTCATCCTGGTGATGGCTTCTGAGTGGCGTCCCATGGTCATCACATACTCGGCGTACCAATGATTGGCCGTCGGATAGGCGGGATTGAGTGCAAGGCTGCGTTTGAATTCCGTCTGAGCCGCTTGCCACTGCCAATCGTGAAGCCACAAGACGGCTGCTAAAGGCGTGTGGGCTTCGCCGAGATCCGGATCGAGCCGCAGGGCTTCCATCGCGGCGGCCTTGGCCTTGGGGAACGCGTCCTTGGACGGCAGGTAGCTATTCCATCCCAGAAGCACGTAGGAATCGGCCACACCGGCATGCGCGAGAGCGTACGCGGGATCTTTGTCGACGGCTTGCTGAAAGTATTCGATCGCCTTGTAGAATCCCTCTTCGGTCCACCTGTTCCAGTGATGACGACCTTTCAGGTAAAGCCGGTAAGCCTCGGCATCGTCCGTTTGGCGTTTGGTTAGCCGCTTTTTTTCCGCGCGGGTGAGCTTAAGGCGCAAGTTCCCCGATATTTCGTTGGAGATTTCGTCTTGAATCGCAAAGATATCGCCCATTTTGCGATCGTATTGTGCGCCCCACAATTGAGAACCTGTCGCCACATCCACTAATTCGGTGCCAATACGCAGCGAGCCGCCGCTTTGCATCATTCTTCCGGTGAGCACGGCGCGCACATTCAGCTCGCGTCCCACGGCTTGAGGATCAATTCCACGGCCTTTGTAGCGAAATACGGTGCTCTGAGCCATCACTCGAAGTTTTGGGACGGTCGCCAGAATGTTGATAAGACTGCCCGCGATTCCGTCGCTGAGATATTCATTCTCCGGGTCGCGACTGGCGTTTTCGAAAGGCAAAACTGCGAGCGAGTCGATGATTTTTGAGATTCGCTCGCGGCGGACGGTGCCTGTTTGCGGCGTCGAATTCCGTGCGCCCTGCTCTTCGGTCGAGCGCAAATGACTTCCGGACGACAGCACGACGGATTCCGTATCTTCTTTCGCAGGTGCCGAGCTGGAATCGTCGCCTCGCTCCAATCGCTCGAGATCGGCGCGTATGTCAGCCGCGTGCTGATAGCGCTGGTCTCTATTTTTGTGGAGCGCCTTGTTGATGATTTCTTCAAGCCTCGGCGGGATATCGGGATTGATGCTTCGCGCGGGAGCGGGAGTTCGGGTGAGAACGGCTTCAATAATCATGCCGCCTGTACTGCCGCTAAACGCCTGGCGCCCTGTCGCCATTTCGTACAACAAGAGACCGAGAGAGAAGATATCCGTGCGCGGGTCCAGATTGTCCCCGCGGACTTGCTCGGGTGACATGTAGGAAGGAGTGCCACTTATGATTCCGACGATGGAAGTTGAATCCGAAGCTTCGCCGGCGGAATCCGCGTCTGCACCCGCTGCAACCCCTTTGGGAACAAGTTTTGCGAGGCCAAAATCGAGAACTTTTGCCTGTCCACGCTTGGTGACGAAAACATTCGCGGGCTTGATGTCGCGGTGGATTATGCCTTCGGCGTGCGCGGCATCCAAAGCTTCCGCTATCTGGATGCCAAGCTTCAGGATTTCTTCGAGAGGAAGGGCCTTCCCATGGATGTGACTGCGCAGCGTTTCGCCGTCAAGGAACTCCATGGCGATGAACGCTCGGCCGTCCTGCTCGCCGATATCATAGATCGTGCAAATGCCCGGATGATTTAGAGCGGATGCGGCGCGCGCTTCGCGTCGAAATCGTTCGAGCGCCTGCGGCTTTTGCGCCAATTCTTCGGGTAGGAATTTCAGGGCTACCGCACGGTCAAGCCGGCTATCCTGCGCCTTGTATACGATACCCATCCCGCCGGCGCCGAGTTGCTCCACGATTCGATAGTGCGAAATAGTCTGACCAATCATTGGGGAGCAAAGTTCCGGGTGAGTCGCGGTTCAGGCTACAGCGTTGGATCGTCGTGACCGGCTTCGGTGAAGGGTTTTTTTCTTCCCGTCTTTGGCGGCTTGGGCGATCCAATCAGACTCAAGACTTTCGAACCTTCACCGAAGGTGTTCGCATCCGCGAGAGGTTCTGGTTCAAGCGTAATCGTCTTGTTGCAAGACGTGCAAACGAGGGCCGCGTAAGCCTCGCCGTTCGCCTGCCTGAACATGTTGCAGCGCATGACGCGCCCGCAACATACAGGAACCCACATCGTGGAAGCTTCGTCCGCAGCCATGAGTCTCCTCGCCGGATGCGAATTCCGCTGAATTATACACTGGAATCTGCTCGCCAAGATTCGCGCAACAACGGGATGGCGACCTCGCGCGAGTGTTAAGGGTGAAGAAACCGAACTCTCGGCTCGGATCGCTTTTCCGCGACGGCTACTTGTCCCAACCGGACCTCATTCCGTAGGGCATCGGCCAGGAAATTCCTTCGATCTCGCGGATCTTGCCGGCTTCGATCTTGAAGAGTTGCGGCTCGACGAAGGTGATGGGCCTGAGAAACGCGGCCGGAACCTTGACGTCGCCAACTCCCTGCACGGAAACCGATTTCACGTTGCCTTCGTTATCGAGAAAGGCTAGGTCCAATACGAGGCCTTGGTCCACATCCACGACCAACGGGCGCCGGTCGCCCACTTTGGAGAGAGCGCTGAAAAATCCCCGGTCGATTTCCTGCGCGCAGCTTCCGCTGAACGCGCGGAAGGCCGGCTGCGCTGGGTCCACAACGGGCCCATCGGAATTGTTGGTGGCGGCGAATCCATTCTCCCTGCGGGAGCAGGCGTACGCGAAAGGCGCGGCCGAACCTTTATTTTGCGAAAAGGCCTCGAAATACTGGTCCGTGATGGCAATTAATTTTTCGCGCGGCGAGCGATCGGCAGCAGGGACCGGCTCAAGCAAAGCTGAATCCGGCGACACGAAGCCCGCGGGCGTCAGTTCGTCGATCATTTTTGGCGTCATGATGCCGGCGGTATTCAAGCCCAGGCCGCCTTTTGGCCGCAACTGCTGCCGGGCCACGACCATCTCTACCTCGGCGATGCGGCGGTCCTTCACTTTCAGCCGCAGCGCCATCGTTCCAAGAAGTGTACCGAATTCGTTGATATCACCGTAATATCCGGCCTCACCTGTGGCCGGATTGGCGAGATAAACGCGGTAAGTGCCGCGTCCCGTGAAAGTTTTCCATATGCCCTCGCCGGGCTTCACTGACTCTCCATTTTCGGTGTACTTCACGTCGGGAGCGAAGGGAACGTTGCAGGTGCAATGGGAGACGAGGGCGTCGAAATATTTATCGACAAACGCGTTCAAGCAGGCGCGGCCACACGGCGTGGAGCTGGCCGGGCTGGCTGGGGCAGGCAGATACACTAGCGACTTCCCGTGATCGGGCGCAGCAAAGCTGGGCGGCGATGCGACACCGCAAATGACGATGCACAACGCGAAAAGCAGTGCAATATGCGAAAAAGTTTTGGACATGATGTTCTCCGAACCTAGTTGCCGAAAGCCGGCTGAGCGTTGAATGGGACTTCGTACATAGTCATTTCTATGAGACGAATGCTTCCATTTTCGATTCGATATGCCTCGTTCGACTGATTGGTCCGAGGCGTCATGAAATAGGGAGGAACTTTCCAGACGCGGCCGTCTGTGAGATGCACTTCCGTGACGGTGCCGTCGAAATCGAGATATGCCGAGGCCAGAACCGATCCGCGCTCCGTATCCACCACGAGAAACCGGCGATCGCGGCATCCTGTGGTGAAACCGAGAAAACCGAGCTCGTACTGAGCCTTACAACCGAGCATGGTGAAATCGCTGATATCCTGGTCCGAATGCCCGTAATTTTCGGGCTTCGGCTGATTGGTGGTGGGGACGGCATCTTCGATGCGGCTGCAATCGGACGTGAAGGGGTAGATGCCTTTGCCGTCATTCTTCTCGAGAGCTTCGTAGTACATGTAGGCGGTTGCTTCGAGAGCCTCACGCGATTGGCGTCGATCGGGCGGAATGGTGGTGAGCCAACCCGGATTGGGCTTGCCCATCTTTTCGTAGAGCGCGGCGCCATGGGGATCGTGCGCCACGAATTGCTCCGCCTCGGTAATGAGGTGGTTTTCGACTTTGAGCCGCAGGATCAGGATGGCCGCTACATCGTTTTCGTAGATCACGCCGATGATGCCGACGTCGCCGCGTTCCGGATCGGCGAAATAATGGCGGTAGGTGCCGAGAGCGGTGGCTGTTGTCCACAGCGCCGTGCCTATTTTGAGAGGCACGTTGTCCTGCGCGAATTTCACGGTGGGCGAAAGCGGAGCGCGCGATGGATCGTGCGCCACCATGGCGTTCAGGTATTTGTCCACCATTCCTTCGAGGCAGGCCCGGTCACAGGTAGCGGTTCCGGCGGCCACAGGCTGCGCAGCCAGAGATGGAGTGGACGCCGCCATCCAGAAAACGACCGATGATATTGCGAAAACTTGCAGGCAAAAGTTGCTTCTCAATCGCATGGTTCCCTCTCTAGGCAGACTCTGAGCGACGTCAACGCGGCGAAGACGCCGGACGACGGGAAAGAAAGAACGATCTCCGTCTAAATTTCGGCAGCCCACTGTAGCCCAACTGAGGGGCAGATTCCAGAATGTTGCGACCGGAAGCGACCGTCCTGGCCGGACATCGCGCGCGAATGGCGAGCGAACACCAAAGCCGCCATCGACGCTGCGCCGACCGTGCAGTGGCTTGTCCCGCGTTCCTTTGGGGAGCTAGAATAGAGGTTTGAAGCGGCACCCGGCGGCCGCGGAGATACAAGAGCGTCCCTCTGAGGGATGAAAGAAGAAGTACGTGCTAACGAACCCTAACAGCAGTTCTGGGGGTTTTACCGGGACGAGCGAGCGGCGCGCGCATCCTCGCTGCAGGCCGCAACCTTTTGCCTATGTCAAGGTGGGTGAACACAATGGCGGCATTGTCATGGATGCGAGTGAGAATGGCCTGCAGATGGCGGCCGCCAATAGCTTGGCCCCGGAAAGGCTCGTTCGGCTGTCCTTGCAACTAAGCGCTTCCGCTGAACCCACGGAGGTGGAAGCGCGGGTTGTCTGGCTCTCGGAGTCAAAGAAAACGGGCGGCTTTGAGTTCGTGTCGCTTACGGACGAAGCCCGGGACCAAATTCGCGAGTGGCTCAACGGGGATGGTGCTAAAGCCGAGTTTCGTGGTCCAAAGGCCGTGCCCATCCGGGTGAGAGACCAGCGAATAGCAGAAGCGAGAGCTGAGGCCAGAACAGAGGCCAGAACAAATGGCGCAAATTTAGAAGCTCGAACGCCCGCGGTTTCGGACTCCGCTCCCAGAGGATTCGAGAGGATGTTTCCGCCTGAGAGCGAGCCAGTCCCTCCGAGTCCTGTTCACGAGGCTGAGCCACGCAATGGAAGGTCTGTCGATGACCGCCCGGCAGGCACCGGCTTCGGCCGTGATCCTGGGCCTTTCAAGCGAGAACCGGTCGGCGGGCGTCCGCTAGACGCGGGTCCGTTTCGGGCGCGCGAGCCTTTCGGACCTCCCCAGAATGAACCGCGCTACCCTGCCCGGGCGATTTTTGCAGATTCGCCTTTTCAGGCTCCTCCTATCGAGCCCCGGCGATGGACGAACGCACGCATGGGTTTGCTGACCGGCGCAGTGATGGTTATCTGTTTTGCCGTGGGCATAATTGCTGGAAGGGTCTGGATGGGGAGGTGGCCTCAAGGGTGGAATTTGCAAGCGTTGACTGGAGGCACATCCGAGCCAGCTCAAACACCGCCCCCGCCTGCCGAGGCGACCGCCCCAGCTGAGAGTCCGGCAGCAAATCCCGAGGCAAATTCAAAGGCAAATCCCGACACAAGTCCAAAGGCAAGTTCAGAGGCAGATGGAAGCTCAGCCGACGCGCCAGCCTCCACTCCGCCTGCGGTTGCCACTCCTGCTCCGCCTGAAAGCTCGGGTGAAAGTTCGGACGCTGCGACAGCTCCAATTCCAAGTGCGAAAGAAGACACAACTGCTGCCGGCGAGGAGCCGTTGCCCCCCGAACTCGCGGGAAACTCGATTCTCGTTACTGCTCCCGCCGCGGGCAGCCCTTCCGTGCGTGTGTCGTTGCCGCAAGAACCCCTGACCGCTTCAGCATCGGTGGCAATTGGCGTCCGGCGCTCGGCCCTATTGCCGCCACAGCCCGGGCCAGTATCCATTCATCGTCCCGAGCGTCTCGAATTCGGCAAGATCATGGCGCAGGTGCCGGATGTTATTGCTCCCAACATCCCGCCGATGGGCGACCCAACAGTCGTTTTGCGGGTCAGCATCGGCGAGCAGGGGGAAATCAAGAGCCTCGTGCCGATACGGGGACGCGACGAGCTGATTCCCACGGCGGAGAGGCTGGTTCGTGAGTGGCAGCAGTTCCCGGCGCGCTTGAACGGCCAGCCCATCGAGTCTACGGAAGAAATAATCCTGACCTTTCGAACCGGACCTTGAAGGAACAGCGAGCACGATTTCGCGGCGCTTCGCGTCGCGTGTGTTGTGAACTTCACGGATAATCCGCAGCACCTAACCGCGCCGCACACGCGCGCCCAAGCGGATCAGTCCGTACACCAAGACGCAGACGACGAAATCGACGAGAACTCCGCCATCGATGGCAAATCCCTGATGACGCAAGGAGTCCGGTAGATACGGCACCAGCGAGAAGTAGTAAACGGCCTGCCCGAGGAGGATTGCAACCAAATATTCAAGCCATCGGCGGGGAGTGACTCCAAGAAATTGGCGCGCCATTTATCTATCAGTTGCCTCGCACAGCCGGCCTTGAGAATACCTCACGCCCGCGCCCAGCTTTCAGCCAGCCGATCAGACGAAATTCCAATATAGTGCGGAGAGTGCCGCATGTAAACCGCTGCTACCGCCGCGAGTGCGGGTTCGCGGCTCAGGATAGTTGCCTTCCCATCGGCGACTATGCACAATGGCCGCGAGTTCCGTTCGGCTATCGTGAATTGCGGCCAGTAATTAGGATGTCGAAGAAGTTGCAGCTGGCAAATGCGTTGGCGGTGCGAACGAGGTGAACCTTTGCGAACGGCGAGGATTTGCATCCTGAGCGGGGCGGTGCTTGTTGGCGTTTCGCTCTTGGCCTGCGTGATTGCCGCGGGCGCACGACAACAAGGCTCGGCGGGGGAAAGCGGGGAGGCGCTATACCACCAGCACTGCGCGAACTGCCACGATGCAGGAATATCGCGCGCGCCCAGTCGTGCCGCGTTGGGACAGATGTCTCGCGAAGGTATTCGCCTGGCGCTGACGAGCGGGAGCATGGCGCAACAGGGAGCGAATCTATCTTCCAAGCAGATCGATGCCCTGACGCATTTTCTTTCGAAACTGGATTCGACTGCGGGAACTGCCTCGGGAGCCGGGGCGTGTCCGGCGGGCGGCGCGCGATTTTCGCCGAAGCCCGGCCAGCCTGAGTGGAGCGGCTGGGGCGTGGACGAGGCGCAAAATCGTTTTCAACCAGCTGCGATGGCGCAACTCCGCGCGGCGGACGTTGGGAAGCTGAAATTGAAATGGGTGTTCGGATTTGCGTACGCGACGCAGGCCTACGCCCAGCCGGCCGTTGTGGGCGGGCGCATCTTCGTGGGTAGCGCCGGGCCGAAAGTTTTTTCACTCGATGCGAAAAGCGGCTGCACATATTGGGTAAGCGAGACGGATGGGCCGGTTCGCACAGCGATCAGCGTGGGCGCCAGTGGGAACGGCTGGTCCGCGTATTTTGGGGATCAACACGGCAATGCGTATGCGGTGGATGCGGAGACGGGCAAACGTCTATGGAAAGTTCGCGTGGATGAACACGCGTCTGCGCAGATCACAGGTGCGCCTGAGCTGGTAGGAGACAGGCTTTACGTGCCGGTGTCGTCCCTGGAGGAAGTGGCAGGAGCGGATGCGAAGGATCAGTGCTGCAAGTTCCGGGGCAGCGTTTCGGCACTCGATGCGGCAACCGGCAAAGTGATTTGGAAGAGCTACACGATCGCGGAAGAGCCCAAACCAGTTCGCAAAAATTCACAGGGCGTACAACTCTGGGGACCTTCTGGCGCGGGCATCTGGTCTTCACCGGCTGTGGACGCCAAAAACCACATGATCTACGTGACGACCGGCGACAATTACTCGGACCCGCCCAGCGACACTTCCGATGCGTTCATGGCCTTCGACATGGACACGGGAAAATTTGCTTGGGCCAGCCAGATGCATCGGGGCGATGCTTACAACGTCAATTGCGATCTTCCCGCCGCGAAGCAGGTAAATTGTCCGGAGGCCAAGGGACCGGACTTCGACTTCGGATCGTCGCCCATTTTAGTGGAGCTTTCCGACGGCCGACGCGCGCTGGTGGCTGGCGCGAAATCGGGAATCGTTTATGCGGTTGATCCGGATCACCAGGGCAAGCTTCTTTGGCAAACGCGTGTGGGCCACGGCGGAACGCTGGGCGGCGTGCAGTGGGGCTCAGCTGCGGATACGAGGAACGTCTACGTGGCTTTGTCGGATGTGCAGAGGCGCGCCGCACCGCCGGGATCACCGGCCGGACGCGATTCAGTATTTGGCGTTCCCTACGAACTGGATCCGAATACAGGCGGCGGGTTGTTCGCCCTTAGCCTCGATACGGGAAAAATTGTTTGGCACACTCCGCATCCTGGCTGTCACAAGGCTGGGTGCAGCCCAGCGCAATCCGCGGCGGTGACGGAAATTCCCGGCGTGATTTTTTCGGGGGGCGTCGACGGCCATTTGCGAGCCTACTCCGCCAAAGACGGCAAAATTATTTGGGATATGGATACCGAGCGCGACTATCAAACGGTGAACGGCGTGAAGGGCCATGGAGGATCGCTCGACGGTCCTGGCGCGGTCGTGGTGGCGGGGATTGTGTACGTAAATTCCGGATACTTCTTTCAAGGAAGCGCTCCAGGCAATGTATTGCTGGCATTTTCCGTGGACGGCAAATAAGCGCATTCGTTCGGCAATTCGATCATTCCCTCGCGTGACCATGCGATGACTGTAACACTTGCCAATCCGGTGAAATACTTGCGAGGAGTCGGTCCGCAGCGAGCCGCTATTTTAGAGGAACGCGGAATCGGAACTGTCGCCGACCTGCTGAGCTATCTGCCCTTCCGATACGAGGACCGCATCCATTTCACGCCGATAGCGGAAATTGTGCCCGGGCAGATTCATACGGTGCTTGCAGAGGTCGCTAGCGGCAACACGGTTCGATTCGTGCGAGGCCGCGCCCCAGTGTTTCACGTGACCGCGAAGGACGCCTCCGGCAGGTTGCACGCCCGGTTTTTTCATGGCACATATCTGCAGCAGCGATTGAAAGAAGGACAGCGGGTGGTGCTGCACGGGAAGGCCGATCTGGACGCGTACCGGCCCGGGCGCATCGAGATGGTGAATCCGCAGATCGAGCTCGTAGGGAGCGATCAGGGCGCAGCGGATTCGACGGAAGTGGGCCGCATCGTGCCGATCTACGAAGCGATTGGCGCAATCAGCTCGCGGATGCTGCGGCGGATCATTTATGGAGTGCTGTTAAATTTCGACGGTGACGTTCCCGATCCTCTGCCCGAAAAATTGCGCGAACGGCACCGTTTTCCGACGCGCCGCGAAGCCGTGCTTTACGCGCATTTTCCGCCGAAAGATGAAAATCTGGAGCTGCTGAACAGTTTCCGCAGTCCCGCCCAGATGCGATTGATCTTCGAGGAATTCTTCTACTACCAGCTTGCGCTTGCGCTGCGCCGGCAAAAGGAACATCGCCAGCACGGAATCGTGATGCGCGTCCGGGAAGAGAGGATACGCGAGGCGCTGAAGCGAATTCTTCCCTTCAAGCCGACGGCCGCGCAGAAGCGGGTGCTGGGCGAAATCGCCGCCGATCTGGAACGTGAATACCCCATGCACAGGCTGCTGGAGGGCGACGTGGGAAGCGGCAAAACAATCGTGGCGCTCGAGGCGGCGACAATCGTAATCGAGAACGGCTGCCAGGTGGCGCTGATGGCTCCTACTGAAATTCTGGCTGCGCAGCACTTTCTCTCGGCTCGACGCATTTTGGAACCCTCCGGATACGGCATCGATCTGATCGTGAGCGGGCAGAAGCGCGCGGAGCGCGATGCGGTGCTGGCGCGCGTGGAGAGCGGCGAAACGAAGCTGCTGGTCGGCACGCACGCACTGATCGAAGACCCGGTGAAATTCCATCGGCTGGGACTTGCGATCGTAGACGAACAGCACCGTTTCGGAGTGCTGCAGCGGAAGCGGCTGATCGAGAAAGGCACGGCACCGCACGTCCTGGTGATGACCGCGACTCCTATCCCGCGCAGCTTGGCTCTAACGCTCTACGGCGATCTTGATCTTTCCGTGATCGACGAGATGCCGCCGGGACGCACGCCGATTGAGACCCGCTGGACGTCGGATGCCCAATTGCCGGGCGCGTGGGAATTCTTGCGGCGGGAAATCGGGCGCGGGCGGCAAGCGTTCGTGCTCTATCCTGTGATCGAAGAATCGAAGCAGGAGTTGAAAGCGGCCACCGCGGAATACGAGCGTCTGGCGAAGACCGTGTTCTCGAACGCGCGCGTGGGCCTGCTGCATGGGCGCTTGAAAAACGAGGAAAAAGACGCAGTGATGGAGCGGTTCCGACGTCGCGAGCTGGATATTCTGGTGGCGACAACGGTGATTGAAGTTGGCGTGGACGTGCCCAACGCGACTGTGATGGTGATCGAGCACGCTGACCGCTTTGGCCTTGCGCAACTTCATCAGCTTCGCGGGCGTATCGGACGGGGCTCGGAAAAGTCGTACTGCATCCTCGTGGCTCCCAAGACAATTACCGGAGATGCGCGCGAGCGGATCGAGACAATGGTGGCTACATCAAACGGCTTCGAAATAGCCGAACGCGACTTGAAGCAGCGCGGTCCTGGTGAATTCTTTGGCACTCGGCAGCATGGCGACGCGGCCTTCTCGTTTGCCCAGCCATTAAGAGACCATGAGCTGCTAGAACTGGCGCGTCGCGAGGCGTTCGCTGTGGCCGAAAATCCGGAGCAGGCCGGCAAAGTGGTCAGCCGGCTGGAATCGATCAGCCCAGCTTGGCAGAAGCGATACCAACTCGCGTCCGTGGGATGAAGACGTGCGCGTGATAGCGGGAAAATTCCGCAGCCGGAAACTGAAGGGCCCACCAGGGCTTCTGCCACTGCGGCCGACCAGCGATCGCTTGCGCGAAACGCTTTTCAATATTCTCGGTCCTTCGATCGCGGATTCGCTTTTCGTGGATTTGTATGCGGGCACCGGCGCGATCGGTATCGAAGCGATCAGCCGGGGAGCTCGCCAGGCGATTTTCGTCGAATCCGATGCGAAGGCAGCCAAGCTGGCGCGCGAAAATCTGGCTGCGCTGGATATTTTTGCGGGCGCCGAATTTATCGAGGCTGATGCGGTGAAAGCTTTGGAAAAGCTCGCCAAGCGGCACGTGCTTGCCGATTTCATTTTTCTCGATCCGCCCTACGAGAGTACCGACGAACACATGGCAACACTCGAGTTCCTGGATGCCTCGCATCTGATCGCGCCTCAGGGCATGGTGATCGTCGAACACAGCAGGAAAGCGCAACTGATCGACCGGCTCGATCGCCTCGAGCGCACTCGCTTGGTCGAACAGGGCGATGCGGTGCTGAGTTTCTATCGCCTGGCAGCCGCAGCGTAGCTGGCGCGCATCCAATCAGCTCGACGTATAATGCTCGGACCGATGCATACTCTTCTGCAACGCGACCAACAGCCGCCAGCTGATTCCTTGATCGAGCTGGAGCCGCATTCGCGGCTGCCTCGCCTCGACCTCGGGATCGACTGGGAATCCCCGCGAGCGGAATTCATCAGCAGCCTGCGCAGTGTCGTGAGCGGACCGCGCGCGCCGAAAGAAGCCGAACTCACAAAAGACCGCGGCTTTCACGTGGATTGGATTCGCGGCAGGGTTCCGGGCAAAGCTTTCACGGCGTCATCTTTGTGGCACGTTGCGGTAATTTGGCTTTTGATCCTGCCCATTTGGGGTTTCTTGCCCGAGCACACTCCCACGCTTGCTCCGGTGCAAATCGAATTAACATGGTCCGGCGAACAACCTGATCTGCCGCGAATTTCGTTGCCGGCTGCCGTCCCCGCCCCTCGTGAGAAACAGAAAAGTATTGCTCCGAGCGTTCCCGAAAGTCCGGGCGCGGATGCTACTCGCGCGCGGCAGACCATCCTTTCGATTCCCGTGCGCGTAACGCATCCGAGACAAACTCTGATACGGCCGGATGCGCCGAGTGCCCCTCCGAAGGTCGTGCCGCAACTGCCGAACATCGTACAGTGGTCCAGCGATCAGCCCCAGAAACCGAAGTTCCAATTGTCCGTTGCAAACTCGGCGCCGAAAGTTCGGCGCCGCGCCATTCGGGATGATGCCGCGCCGGAAGTTGCGAACCCCGCCAAGAATCTGATTCCTTTCAATGTCGTTTCGAAGGCCAGCGCGATCCCACGTCCCAAAATGCCGGTAAGCGCCATGTCGGCGCCGGCTGCGCGGCAACGCGAAACGCGCGCGGAGGCTACAGCCGCACCGGAAATTGGCGTCGCGGATAGCAACAGCAGCCGTCCGATCATCGCGCTCTCCGCAACACCAGGTCCGCCCGTTCCAACTGCTGAAGTACCCGAAGGAAATCTGGCCGCGCGAATTTCGACTTCGCCAGACGGCAAAAAGCCAGGAGCCGTTGGCAACGCGGCAAATCATTCAACGGGACCGGGCGCCGGCGGCGGCGCCGCGTCTTCGGCGACTGGCGGCACGGGTGCCGGGTCCAATTCAGGTTCGCTCCCCGCAGCGATCACTATCGCTGGAGGCGGTACACCAGCCAGCCGGGGGGGCATCGCCCCATCGGGCAGCCGTTTGAACACTTTGAATCTGAATCCGCCGAATACTTATCAGCCGTCCAGTAATGCCCGGCGAGGACCGCCAAATGTGAGCGCTCTCGATCCGAGCTTGCCACCGGAAAAAATTCTTTCCGGCAGCGAGGTGTACACAATGCACGTGAATCTTCCGAATCTCACGAGCGCCAGTGGAAGCTGGATTCTAAGCTTCGCGGAATTGGACGAAGACGACCGACCGACGGTCGCGCCGCGGGAGCGCCTCGCGGCGCCAGTCCCCATTCGGAAGGCCGACCCGAAATATCCATCCGATCTGATCAAAGCTCACGTGCAAGGCGAAGTGGTTCTCTATGCAATTATTCGCAAGGATGGTTCAGTCGATAGCATTCAAGTTGTTCGGGGGCTCGATCCGCAACTGGACCAAAATGCAATCCAGGCGCTCAGCGACTGGAAGTTTCGCCCCGCGACGCGCGCGAGCCAGCCGGTGGACGTCGAGGCCGTCGTGCACATCCCTTTCCTTTACCAGGACCCGCGAGATTACGGCTCTCGATAGCGTACGCAGGACAGCTACTCCGATAAGATTTCGACCAGCCGCGAAATATGCTCGCGCGTATTGTAAATGTACGGCGAGACGCGCAGCGCGTTCTCGCGCAAGCTGACATGCACCTGCGCACTTCGCAGTTTCTCGTAAAGCGCCGGGGTATCGCCGGGGTTGGACGCGGAAATGCAGACGTAGGGTCCGCGTCGACCGCACTCTTCCGGGGAAGCAAGCTTGCACCGCGTGCCGGGTAGACGCTCGATCAACTCATCCACAAGCGAGCGGGTGTGAGCCGCGATCGCATCCGTGCCGATGCGAAAGAGAAGGTCCAGCGACGAATCGAATGCAGCGAGATTGGTGAAATTCGCTGTCTCGGCGGAGTCCCAGCGGCGCGCCCCAGGAACGGGCTGTTGATTTTCGACCGGCAGCGCATGGAAATTTCGCGCGCCTTCGAGCGCCATGAAGTACACCGAGCCGAGCGTCAAACGTTCAATCCATTCATTCGCAACCCAGAAAAATCCGGTGCCATACGGACCAAGGAGCCATTTATATCCGCTGCAGACCGCCATGGCCGCGCCCAGCTCACGCACATCCAGTTTCATAGCTCCCGCGCACTGGGAAACATCGAGAAGCAGCGCGGCGCCGAATTTCTCGCAGGCTTGCGCGACGCGACGCGCATCCAGCCTCGCGCCATTATCGAACCGCACCAGGCTCGCTGAAACGACGCGCGTATGCGGCCCGATGTCGGCAATATAATCGTCGGCTGTGATGAAGCGGCCCTTCGGAGCGACTACGCGAACTCGGAGTTTCCCGGCCTGTTGATAGCGCAGCCAAGTTGAGAAATGCGCCGGAAACTCGCCACGTCCGACCAGCACTTCATCGCCCGGCTTCCAGTCAATGCCAGCGGCAACGGAAGCGAGACCCGCACTCGCGCCTGTGGTAACGGCGATTTCATCGGTTCGGGCCGCGATCAACGTGGCCGCCTTCTCGCGTACGCGGTCGGGAAGATCGAAGTACGCGGAATCCGGCAACCGGTCGGGCCTCTTTTTCCACTCGAGCGCAACTTCCGCCGCGCGAGCTGCCACAAGCGGCATCGGCCCCTGAAGAGAGGCATTCAGATACGTGACGCCCTCGAAATCGGCAAATTCATGGCGGTAATCGGCTAGCAATTCGGCACCCTCCCTCACTCGATCGTATCGGGTAACAGCGCGGACGGAAAGCAGCGAAGATCAGCGCGCAGGGGACAAATTGGACTGCAGGTGTGGCGGCCGCTAAAAATGGCCGCGCAGGTCGCGAAATGCGGAAAGGATCAGCAATTTCCCCGTCCCGCTCTCGAGCTCCGATTTTTCCAGTTCCCAGGTGGCGGAATGAGGGAATGAACACGGCATTCAGGCCTGATTGCAACGCGGGATTGATGTCGCTGCGCGGGCTGTTCCCGACCATCCAGCCGTGTGATTTGACGATCTTGAATTGATCGATGATCCGGCCGTACGTGCCTGAATCTTTTTCCAGTACGATTTCAATCGCCTCAAAATAGGACTGCAAGCCGGACCGCTCGACTTTAGCAGCTTGTTCGGCAGGCTCGCCTTTGGTCAGCAGGATCAGCCGATGATGCTTCGAAAGATAAACAAGCGTTTCGGGGACCCCGTCCATTATATGAGGAGGCGTGCCTTCCAGTTCCAGTGCCACCCGCTCGATTTCTTTCACGATTTCGCGACGCGCCGAATTCCCGGCCAGCTTCAGATACGTGTCTTCGAGCGACCGGCGAAAGCTGCGCACTCCATAGCCGTGCTGGCGGATATTCCTGCGTTCGGTTTCGTTCAGGATGTGGCGGATATATTCGCGCGTGTAACCGAGATGCTCGAGTTGGGAAATAAAATCGTCGATCGCCTTCTCGAAGAAAATATTGTTTTCCCAAAGCGTGTCGTCCGCGTCAATGAGCAGCGTATGTCGCGCCATGCAAAACCCTCAAGCGTAGATCTTGCGTCAGCAGAGGAGATAAGAGAAGGAATTTTTCAGCGAGACTCTTTCCGCGGATGCCAATTGATGGGGGATATGGATCGCGCTACGCGGACGCGGGGAGAAATTCGTACCGCTCGATTCGTGCCGCGACGCCCCGCCTGCCGTTGTGCGAGTCCACGCGCAGGACGCGCGCGTAGCACCGAATGTGCACGTCACCCGCAAGCGTAATCTGCTGCGGCAGGGTTAGAACGAATTCGATCGAGCTGCCGGTTTCAAGGCTCGCTTCGATCAGGAAATACAGGCCGCGAAAGCTGACATCTCGCGTTTCGCCCGATTTTTCGGTGACGCCGTTTTCCGCCGAGAATCGCACCTTCAACGGCAACATCATCGAGAAACGTCGGGCAGCGCGCCTTTCCACATCGTCTGCCATGAGCCCTCCGCTTCCCCGCACCTGCGCTAAAGCTATCACTGCTCGCCAGGCTGCTGCAACGCATTTTCAGAGCAAAAAAGGACGAAGCTATTTGACCAATTCGTTTACTGCCGCTACGATGAATGCATGCTTCCGCCTGAACGGCAATGCGGCAGTGTGTTCGTACCCATAGCACGGATGCTGCAACCCTAGGCTTCGCGAATGCCCGAGGTTTTCCATCGAAGTATTTTTCTCGAAGGACCCGCAGGCCGCCTCGAAGCAACCCTCTGGACCGCTTCCGCTTCCGAGGCGGACTTCGTCGCTCTCGTTTGCCATCCCCATCCACTTTACGGCGGTACCATGCACAATAAAGTCGTCTACCAGGCCGCCAAAGCTCTGCACCAGCGCGGCGCAGCGGTGCTGCGCTTCAACTTTCGTGGCGCGGGACAAAGTGAAGGCACGCATGACCGCGGAATCGGCGAGCAGGCGGATGTCCGCACGGCCCTGGATTACCTGTCGGTGGAGTTTCCCGGCAAACCCATCGTTCTCGCCGGATTCAGTTTCGGCTCATGGGTCGGCCTTCGAGTCGGTTGTGAAGACGCACGAGTAACTCGGCTGATCGGCCTGGGCTTGCCGGTCGACAACCTCGGCATAGACTTCAGCTATCTGCGCTCCTGCGCCAAGCCCAAGCTGGTCATCCAAGGCGGCCAGGACCAATTCGGCTCGCGAGCGAATGTCGAGGCCTTTTTCGCGACAATCCAAGAGCCCAAGCGCCTCGTAATTGTTGAAGGTGCGGACCATTTCTTCGCCGGCCATCTGGATGCCGTTGGTGCCGCAATCAACGATTGGCTTGACCCTACTCTCCCGCCACGCAATTAAGATTGACACCCCTTCCGGGCCCGTGATAAAGGTGGGACATACGTGGCACCGGCTCAAGGCCGGTTTGCCGGTTCACCCAGGCGCGGAACACCAAAATTCCATGCTGGGTGTTCGGCAACAAACCCCACCCACCCCGGGAGGCGAGGCCTTTGGGCTTTTGCCTCCCGTTTTTTTTTGCGAGCTCATGGCTTTGAAGAAGGTAGTGTTGCGGGTTCGGCCGCGGACTGGGCGCTAACCGGTCGAACAGGCAGCCGCGTAGGATCAACGACGCTCCAATAAGCAGGTTTGGCTTGCAGGTGCTCGTCGAAGAGCAAAGGCAGATTCAATCGCGAAATCGGGAACGTCCTCAGCCAAGTGTGGTCGTCGGCGAGTCCCCAGAACGTGACCCCGCTGAGTTCGCCTTTTAGATCGCGAAAGGTCTGAAAAAGATCGCGGTAGCGGTAACCTTGCTCTATCAGAGCATCTTGCGATATGGCCGGGCAGGAATCCGTAGAGTTGTCATAAAGGCTGACATCTAATTCAGTGACCTGATTATCGACGCCAAGCGCCGAAAACATACGGATCGTTTCCACGATTGCTTCAACCGTCGGCCAGTGGATATTGATATGCATTTGGTGACCGACGCCATCGATCGGCACCCCGCGGGCCTTCAAGTCCCCAACCAAGTTGTAGAGGAACGTTCGTTTTGTGGGATCGGTCGTATCGTAATCGTTGATGAAGAGTTTGGCGTGAGGCGCGGCTTCGTGAGCGGCGCGGAAGGCCGTATCGATGTAATCCGTGCCAGTGAGTTCGAACCACCGTGAACGGCGGAAACCATCCGGCTGAGCGGGATCGACGGCTTCATTTACCACGTCCCACGCATAGACGTCGCCCTTGTAATGCGAAACCACGGTTCGAACGTAAGTGTTCAGCCGTCGTAGGAGAAGAGCCTTACTTTCCGGGCCGGGCTGCAGGTCGTTGCCTTCGGCGTCCTTGAATAGCCAGGGCGGATTTTGCTGGTACCACACGAGCGTGTGACCCCGGATCAGCATGTGGTGAGCTTTGGCAAAGTCGACCAGCGCATCCGCTACCCGAAAATCAAATACACCCTCGGTGGGTTCCAAATATGCCATTTTCATCGCGTTTTCGGCCACGATGCTGTTGAAGTGTTTCACAAGAAGGTCGGCGTGTGGTCCGCTGAGATCGCCAGACCAAATCGCCGCGCCAATGGGAAAATAATCGGCGAGCGTCTGATACACGGACGGAATATTGGACTTAACTTGAGTTGACGAAGCAACGGATTGCGGCAAAGACATCATGCCCAGGGCCAGAATCGCGAACGCACGGATCCCCATCGGCTGCCTGCGCGTTTACCATGAGCTATAGGGCGTGTTTGTAAAGGGCGAGACTTTGTCGGACGCGGAGTGCACGCTGCAAATGCCAGTTGAGGTTTGATCGGCGTTCACGAGCAAATCGCAATTCTCAGTGGTCCAGTCCGGGGTGCCGGTAATCGGATCGTTCGGAATTTTTCCGAGGTATTGCGCTTGGACGAGGTCGTCGAGCGACGTGGGCGCGGCCTCTTTGTCCGCCGTGTAATTTTGAATCGCCTTATTCATCTCGGAAAGGTCTTGGGTCAAGGCTGCTTCGTGCGCTCGAACCATCGCCTGGTCGTAGCGAGCGGCACTGATTGTCGCTAGGATCACGATGATCGCCGCCACCATCAATACTTCAAGCAGCGTGAACCCCCCGTGCGCCTGCCGTCGTCGTTTAGCCGTGTTGTTCGCCGTCTTCACAAGATCCTCTGGCAACGGGCGCCGTTACCAATCCGCGTAGTTCGTCCCGTCGAGCGCCGTGCCCGTTGACTGGCTGTATACATCGAAGACATCCTGCCCCCCCACGACTTCGAATCGGGATCGTCTTGCGTGGATCGCAAACCCCAATCCTGGTTGCCCGTCATGGGATCCTTGGGGATTTCACGAAGGTATCGAACCTTCTTGTCCTTGTCCTGGGCGCTGGTCAACTGAACCCCGTTCACCAACGTTTGCAAGTCGGGAGGATATCCTTCGGTTCCCGCCTGCACCTGGATTAGGTTTTTGTCCGCGTCGTCCTTATAGTGATCGATCGCGTCGCGCATTTCACGCAGATCGTAGCGAAGCGTTTCTTCTTTGTGCCGGACGACGGTAACACGCGCCATCGGCATTGCCACAGTGGCCAGCACCATCAGAATGGCACAAGCCACGATCAGTTCGAGAAGGGTTAGGCCGGCTTCGCTACCTCGAGCGCGCTTGCACGCATCTGCTCTTGGCTTTAGCTCGGTGCCAATCTTGCCGCGTGATGGACCGCCCATACAGCCTATTGTACCTGTATCGCAGCTTCTCCGGAGACCACTGGGATCGTTCGCTGCTGCGAGTTGTGCGCATTGACCTGAAGAATTTGCAAGGCGGTCCTGCCGGGTGCCACGCCTCGCACCACGATACCGAGTAACGTGCCGGAGCCGTTCACGCCAGGCGTATTCGGCTGGCGTGTTGCCGAGACCACCACCTCGCCCCGCTGCGAATCGATCCGCTGCACAATTGCGATTTCCTGCGTGCCACCGGAGAGAAAGCCACCGTTGCGCACTTCCTCAACTTGCACCACCGCCGGATCGTAATGAATCAAAAGTGGGATCGAATAAAGATCGCTGACGTTCGAGATCGCCAGGCCAAGAGTTGTCGTATCGCCGGGCTTCAGGGTGGCGGCTGGCGGATCGAAGTGCAGTTGCGCCGCGGGCGTTGCGCTCGCTTGTGGAACCGGTTGCGATGGGACGGATGTGGATGGCGCATTGGGAATCGCCGGAGCCGGAATACCCTCTTGGTCGTCGCGGTAGACGCGGGCATCCGTGTCGGTTCCAGCCGCCAGGGTTCTCAGGTTGTCCGCAGTAATCGAGGGTAGGCGCAGCACGTGCGGCGTCAGTACGATCAGCACCTCATCTTCTTTAACTTCGTTGCTGTTGTCCGAGAAGAGGTAGCGGAAGAGAGGAAGCTGTGCGACACCTGGAATGCCATTGACGTTCTTTGTCTGGGTCCGCTCGATCAATCCGCCCAGCACGCTCACCTCGCCGTTTTTCAGCCGAATGTCGTGCTCGATCTTACGCTGGCTGATAACCGGTTGGTTGATCCCGCCGATGTTGCTGGTGCCCGTAATCTGCGACACTTCGATCGAAAGCTTCATGCTGACATCGCCATCCGGATGGACGCGCGGCGTTACGTCAATGTTCACTCCGACGTCGATGTATTGGAACTGGGTGTTAACGAGGGGATTGATCGAGCTGGTCCCCACTCCGACGCCTGCCTGAAAGCTGCCCGTGGCCACGGGGACGCGGTCTCCAATCTTCAGAGTGGCCTTCTCACCGTCGCTCACGCGCACCTCGGGATCCTGAATGATCCTCGTTTTGTTGTCGGTTAGGATGGCGTTTGCTGTAGCGCCCGGAAGCGTCAGGCTGTAATCCGCCGTCGAGATATTTTTGAGGCTATTCAGCGCAATCTGCGGTGGCGTGGCCGGAGTACCGGAGGTGCTTGAACTGCTTGAGCTGGTGCAGCCGCTGCTGGTTGGCTGATTCGAACAAACTGGAGTGAACGTCAGTGTAGCACTCTGCCCCGGGAGAATTCCCAGATCGCGTAACCGGTCCACACTTGCGGTCAGTACCTGCACGTGGACCAGCACCTCGGGTTTCGCTTTATCGATGTCGCGGATGATTTTCGAGGCCAGAAGGAGCTTGTCTGGAGTATCCCGGATCACGATTGCGTTCTGCGCGTTTACCTGTTGCACCCGCCGCATATCGAGAAGTTGTCTCAATCCAGTCACCACTTCCGTCAAATCCTGGGGCGTCAGCGTATTCGACAAGTAAAAGGTCCTGACCTCCTCATCCTCCAAGTCCCGGCGCTTTTGAGGATTGTCCGGCGCGACGATGATCACGCTGCTCGTGAGCGGCTTCCAAAAGGACTTGCTCTCAAACGCGACGGCGTCCAGTGCTTGTTCGAGCGTCACGTTTGGCAGGTCGGCCGCAATTCGGCGCGACGTGAAGTCCGGATCGAAAATCACGCTCAATCCGGCCAGCTTGGCGACTGTCTCGAAGACCACTCTCGCATCGTTGGTCATCTTCAGATTAATCAGCTCGGTCGAAACAGGCTTCAACTCGGGCGGCGCCGCCAGCAGGTCTGAATCCTCCGACGGATTCGGATTTATGCTCTTCGAGGTTGCCGTGGCGCTCTTTGCGGCTAGCAGGTCCATCGTCTTTTTCAGTTCCTGGTCTGCAGCGCCATTTGAAGGATCGATCGCAGCGGCCTTCTGGAACTCTGCGAGCGCGAGTTGAAGATCGCCTGCTTTCAGCGCTTTCTCGCCTTGTTCGAGGTGGAACTGGCCGGCGGCAAAGCGGGTGTGCATTTCGCGGAGCTTGTACTCGGCGTTGGAAGGGTCGGTTCGCAGAGCGCGCTGATAATCAACGAGGGCCGTGTCGTAGTCCTGCAAAGTCTCGGCCTTCCGGCCCGCGTTATAGTCTTGATCTCCCTTGGGACAGCCACTCAGCACAACCGTGGCTAGTGCCAAAAGCGGCAAAAGCGGTGAACGGCGCAACCGGAACCTCCGAAAAATTGGGCTTGGTCTCAGGAGTCTAGCACCCGCCCTATGATGCGGCAAGAAAACGTAACCGTTGCCGGTTATTTCTAACGATCTTTGCTTTGTGACCTCCGCGTTAACAGGGTCAGGGGCTGGTTCATTGCGGAACTTCAACAGGTGTCGTTACTTGCGAGTGGTCGTGCGCGGCGGCTATGATTACGGCACCATGAATGGGGGAAAAAAGGGAGATAAGGAGCGCAATAAGATCGTCGCGCAGAATCGAGCCGCATCCTACAATTACGATTTACTGGATACCCTCGAAGCGGGGTTGATCCTGGTAGGCACCGAGGTCAAGACTCTTCGCGAAGGGAAAGGCACATTGCGCGAGGCCTATGCCGAGATTCGCGCTGGGGAGCCTTGGCTGGTAAACTTTCACATTCCGGAATACCAGCCCGGTGGGCCCCGGAATCATGATCCGCTTCGAAAACGCAAGTTGCTGCTCAATCGCAGGGAGATCGACAAGCTGGTTGTTCAAACGCAGCAAAAAGGCATGACCATCGTCCCTCTGAAGATTTATTTCCGCGACGGAATTGCGAAATGCGAGCTCGCGGTGGCTAGGGGTAAAAAGTTTCACGACCGGCGCGAATCCGAACGCCGCAAGGAAGCCAAGCGCGAAGCCGATGAGGCGATCTATCGCTCTCGCCGGCGCTGACCGCACGCGCGAAATTCAACCGAAAGTGAAAGGAACACATGCAGATCCAACTCGAAACTCAGCCTTTTGCCTCGATTCAAGCCGACGCTCTGGTTACCTACGTCTTCGATAAGGAAAATAAGTTTGACGGGCTTCTTGCCGAAATAGACAGTGCGATGAACGGCCGCCTCAGCTCGCTCGCCGCGAATGGCGAGATCACCGGAAAAATGCTGGAGATTCTGTTGCTTCATTTCCCCGAAGGCCTCGCAGCTCAAAAACTGCTCCTCGTGGGCGCGGGGAAGCCGGATAAATTTTCAACCGCCGACTTGCGCAAAATCGCCGGCACGGCTGTGCGCCATTTGAAATCGCGCGGCGCGAAGAAAATGGTTTTCCTCGCGCGCGAAGGCGAACGCGATCCATCGGCCGCCCAGGCCGTTGTCGAAGGCTTGGTCGCTGCCGATTTCGAATCGGATAAATACCGCTCCGACAAGAAAAATCGCGAGATTCAATCGGTCGGGCTCGCCGGCTTCGATGCAGGCCTTGGAGTGGACCTCGCGGCCGCTATCAATCAGGGTAAAGTAATCGCCGAATCCCAAAATTTCGCCCGCGATCTGATCAACGAACCCTCCAATAAAATGACGCCGCGCATCCTGGCCGCCCGCGCCGAGGCCATGGCAAAAGAGGCCGGCCTCGGAATCGAAATTCTCGACGAGCGAAAAATCGCCGAGCTGAAAATGGGCGCGCTGATCGGCGTGGCGCAAGGAAGCGTGGAGCCGCCGCGCGTGATCGTTCTGCGGTACGAGCCGGTGAATCCGAAGCCGGGCGCGCCTGTTTTGGGACTGGTGGGCAAAGCCGTCACCTTCGATACCGGAGGCATCTCGATCAAGCCCGCGAACAACATGGAGAAAATGAAATACGACATGGGCGGCGGCGCCACCATGCTGGGCGCGATGCGTGCCATCGCCGCGCTCAAGCCTGCTATTTCCGTGATCGCGGTGATTCCGTCAACGGAAAACATGCCAGGCGGCCGCGCACAAAAGCCAGGCGACATTCAGGTGGCCATGTCCGGCAAAACCATCGAAGTGATCAACACCGACGCCGAAGGCCGCCTGATTCTCGCCGACGGCGTCTTCTACGCCCGCAAGCTCGGCTGCACACATCTGATCGACGCGGCCACGCTCACCGGCGCAATCGAAGTCGCGCTCTCCAACGTCCACGTGGGAGCCTTCGGCACCCCGCGCGAATATCTCGATGAGTTCCTCCAGAGCGCCAAGGCCACGGGCGAAAAAATGTGGCCCATGCCGATCGACGACGAATATCAGCAGATGATCAAGAGTGACATCGCGGATATTCGTAATACTGGGACCGGTAAGGGAGGAGGCGCCAGCACCGCGGCGTGGTTCATTAAGGAATTTGTGGACGACACGCCGTGGGTCCACCTCGACATTGCCTCGACTTGCTGGGTCGACGAAGGCCGCCCCTGGCTCGCTAAAGGACCGACCGGCATCGCCATTCGCTCAATCGTGGACTTCGCCTTGAAGATGTAAGCAAGGCAGGCTGATCTTGGGTTTCGAGGCGCCGGGGCGGTCGAGGCAGCGCTTTGCCGCGATGCCGAAGCGTCGCGCTCGCCGAAGTGCGCGGTGTTCTCTCCCCTTTCGACTCGTGGCGCGCAACCGCGCGTCTGTGCCGGAAATCCGCTGGGGCGGGATTCCGGCAGATGCTAGCTGGCGGAGAGGTCGGGGACGATTTTGACGCGCAGTTCGCGAGTGCGCGGTCCATCGAACTCGGCGAAGAATATGGCTTGCCAGCGGCCGAGGACGAGGCGGCCGTCTTCGATCCAAATGGTTTCGGAGGAGCCTATGAGCGCGGCTTTGATGTGCGAGTCGGAGTTGCCTTCGGCGTGCTTGTAATCGCCGTGATGCGGGATGAGGCGGTCCAGCGTGGCTTCGATATTGCGGGCGACAGCGGGATCGTCGCCTTCGTTGATGAGCACGCCCGCGGTGGTGTGCGGCACATATAAATGGCAAACGCCGTGAGCGAATCCGGATTCGCGGACGAGCGATTCGATCTCGGAGGTGACGCGTTTTAGCTCCGTGCGCTTTGAGGTCTTGATTGTGAGCGTGCGGAGGAAGGAATCGCTAGCGCGTGCTGACGTTGGCGTCATCACTGATAAACATGCCATTGGGCCGAGTGAAGATCAATACGGTATCGGTGGTCGAGACGCCTTCTGCTTGACACGGATCGCACACGTGCCGCGGATAAAGCTGCGCAAAGGAAGGCGCTTCGCGCCGACGTTTTTGTGGCAGGGCTGAAGCCCCGCCCTTCCACCAGAGTCGCAGGGTTTAGAGCGGTCAGAATGAGGAGTGCGCAGATTCGATCTGGATGAGGCCGGGCGGGGGGATGCCGGCGGCTTGACGCGCGAGCATGCCAGCGGTCGTAATGCCTGTGCGGACGAAAGACTTTTCGCAATCGGCGGAAGAAGGGCCGCGCATGTTGCCCTCCATGTAGGCCAGGCCCGGGCAGCGTGTGCAGGTTCCGAGATGCGCGCAGGAAGAGCAGGTGGGCAAGTCTTTTCCGCGGATGGAGCGGACTTCGGCGAGTTGCTGTGAGTCCCTCCAAATGTCGATGAACTTCTGGAGCCTGACATTGCCGCAAGGGAGCGGGAACTGCACGCAGGGATAAAGATCGCCGTAAGGCGAGATGTAGCAGGCAGTGTGCCCAGCGCTGCAAGGAAATCCTTCGCGGGCTTCGTCATCCACTGGTGGAGGAGGCGCGCAGAACTCCTCGACATTGCCGACGAGATCTGGGTTCTCGAAAACTTCCCTCAGTTGTTTTGGGGGCACTCGAAAACGCAGCACTGAAGTGTTTCCGTCCATCATGGGAGTAATCGTGGGGTCAACGGTGTAGTGTGCGCCCACTTCGGCGGCGAGGGCACGCACTCCCGCGCTATCCTGAAAATTGCTGGGCATCAGGACGTTCGCCAGCGTGACTCGCAATCCCGCCGCGCGGAGCAAGCGAATCCCTGCGAGGGTGCGCTTCAGGGAGCCGGGCAGCTTGGTGATTCCATCGTGTACTTCCGAGCGGTGTGAATAGAGACTGATCTGTACTTGTTCGACGCCCAGGGCGCGCAGACGCCGCGCTTCTTTCTGGCGCACCATCACCGCGTTGGTTTTGAGCTTTACGTTGAAACCAAGCGCGCGAGCGCTCTCGATAATTTCGAAACAGTCGCGCCGCATCAGCGGCTCGCCGCCGCTGAGCGTGAGGAAAAACACGCCGGCGTCGGCAAGGTCGCGAAGGAGGGCGCGAATTTCCACCAAGGACATTTCGCCACGGTCGTCGTGTTCGAGATAGCAATGTTCGCAGCGCTCGTTGCAACGATAGGTGAGATCGATATGCACGCTTAGGGGAAGGCCCAGGCGCAGCGCCTTGGCATTCAATTCTTGCATCAAGCTCATGCGCCCTCCCCTGCGGCCGACCCAACGTCCTGAATCGGACTGGCCGAGATTTGCAAAATCCCGTGGCGCGCCAGGTCCTCGACGAAGGCGTCGGCATCGCGATAGGCTTCGTCGGGAGCAACGTCAAAAGCGGCGCAGACTTGGTCGCGGACGATTGCGGAAAGCGGAGTTTGGCCGTCGGCAGCCTGCCAGATCACCGCGGCCACCTCGCTCAAATTGAACAAGGTGGAATCGACTGCGGACATAACGATCATTTCGTCCGCGAACCTGCGAGCGGCGACGGCGGGGCTGCGCGCGATGTATTTCTCGCTCATTGGATCAGCGTCCAGACGCGCTCGTCCGGCGTGAAGACGAGCCGGGCCACCTCGACACGGGAAACGAAGTCGAGCGCGGAATCGAAGACGCGCTTGACGAGTTCGACATCATGCGCGAAGAACAAAATATTGCGGAGGAGCGCCCGCGCGGCTGCCATGGGTCCAATCGGCCGGATGCAGTTGGCGGAGCCTTTTTCAAGAAAGTAGAGCGTGGCGAGGGGCGCCGAAAGGTTTTCGCCGGGACGCGCCAATTCGCCGGCAAAGGGGGTGCCAAAGGCGCAGTAGCCACGCGCGGCGGGCCGCAGGTATGAAATCTCATCGGTGAGCAGGTTCGCATCTGGCGGAGCGAGCCGTGAGATGGTGGTTTTGCCGGCGCCCGAAATTCCAGAAAACAGAAAGGCCCGTCGGTTTCGCGCGACGCCGGCCGCGTGCAGCAGAAATCCTCCTTCTTCTGCGAGGAGCAACGAATGAACGAGGCGGAGCAGCGTATCGATCGAATAGGGGTTCGCCGATTGGCGAATCCAGCCACAACGCGAACGCGTATCCCATTCGGCGAGGAAATCACCGCGCTCGAAGAGCCAGACGTGTCCTTGCTTTGACACGCGTGCATCTTCGTCGGAGGGCGCTGCCGGAGGTTGGAGGTCAATTTCGAATGTGCAGGCAGGCTCGGTCCCCGGATTCAGGAAGCCCGCATAGCGCTGCTCTAGCATTCGACAGAAATTTGCATCGTTTGATTGAAGAAGGATCGGAATGCCGCCGATTTCAACCGTGACGCCTGGCGCGGAGCTTGTGATCGCAGCCCGGCGAGTTGCGGATGCAGACGCCAGGCCCATTTACATGCACCCCGCGAGATTTTTCGGGGAGCGCGAACGTGCCGCACCGGAACGCTGGACAAGGCGGGTGCGCAGCGCATGCCATCGCAGAAGCCAGGTTCCAACAGAGTCGGAGCGCCGCACAGCCCACCGCAACCAGAAGGAGGGAACCGATTTCGTTTGCTCAAGCTCGATGCGCTTCCCGAACCGCAATACGGCGATGACGTGGCCGAGCAATTCGTGCCCGGCAACCGGCGAGTCTTCCTTGGTCAGCGCGTCGCCGCAAGTAACAACAAAGGGCCGCGCGTCGACGTCGATCGCACGGACAACGCGATGGGCGCAAAAACGGCCTTCGCGCGAGAAGAGAACGACGTGGCCCGGCTCCGCCCGCGCGGCGGGCCGCCGCAAAACCAGAAGAGTGTCACCAGGAAAGATCGAAGGGAGCATGCTCGAGCCTTGCGCAACGAAGCGGAGCTCGCCAAAGGCGTGCAGGACCTCTTTCGCGAGCGCAAGTTCTACCGTGGCCCGGCATTTCATGGTTGGCGGCATAGACTGCGGCGCATCTAGGATAATTTCTGATTGGATTGGCATTGACCCTGAGTGCCGGCCATCTTGCCACAAATCAGCGCCATGGTTTCAAACACGCGTTCGTGCTGAAACGAAGGCTTCCGGTAAGGCCTTCTCGCTCTGACAGGCTGCTCGTGTTTGTTTTGTTCCGCTGCATTTCGGTTTGTAGTGTTGTCTCTCATTGAAGCGCAGACTGTGTCAACTTGACAGCGCACCCTCCAGTGCCGGGCGTCGTGTTGGCGCCGGTGTTAGCCGTGCAGGTGGCGTTCTCGGCGAGTGCATTGAAGTAGATGTTGGAAGCTTGATTGCTTGTGAACTCGTTGTCAATCACGATTCCGCTTGTCCCGAATCAGGGTTTGATCAGTGGGATTGGATGGGCAGCACCTAGGAATTTTTCCTATTGAATTGGCATTGACTGGAGGTGGGGTCAAGTTTGCCACAGATCAAGGCCATGGTTTCAAACACGCGCTCGTGCTGAAACGACGGCTTCTGGTAAGGCTTCTTCGTCCTGGCAGGTTCTTCGGGCGTGTTCTGTTTCGATGCGTTTCGATTTGTAGTGTTGTCGCTCATTGGAGTCCAGACTGAGTCAATTTCACAGCCGTGTTGGTGCCTTGGAGACCGAAATAGATACTCGACGCCTGTCCGCTGGTGCTGACATTGTCGACCACCATGCCACTCGGTCCGCTTCCCTCACTCGCCATGGCAATAACCCCTGCCGGGAACGTAGTGATAGGAAACACGCCGAGATCGTTTATGCCAGCAACCAGTGCGTGAAGAATGCCAAAAAACAGTTGGTCTGTTCCCCCGTTAACAAATTCCGTTGTGGGGGCGTATTCGCCCATGTGGGTGCCAAAGTCCAGGGAATACAGTGCCGCGCCAGCGCGCATAGCTCGCGTGGCACCGAACGATGTGGCGTAGAGTGTCAGACTAGTCGACGAGCTATAGGCCATCTCATAAATTAGCCACGAGGTCGACGTGGAATTCGAAAAATAATTATCGTTGAAAGACGGAGAGTGGGTCGAAAATAGTCCCGCGGTGCCAAAAGTAGCCACACACAACGCGCCGCCGGTACATGAACCGCCCAACGAGGTGGTGGCCTGCACGACGACTGCATGCGTCGTATTCGGCGCCGCTCCTGTGCCGCTTGCGGCATACACAAGTCCGTTGACGCCATCCACGATGGGGGACTCGACAATGCCGCCAGTGGCCGAGCCATTGCCCACGGCGATTGAAGCGGTTGCCAACGGAGTACCCGTGGACGTGAATCCGTAGACTCTCCCGTTGGCACAGCCGACGAAGACATTCAGAGTAACGAAATCCATGACCGGCCCCGTCAATCTGGCGCCGCAGCCGACAGTAACAGCGCCGCTCGCGCCCCAACTCGTATCCAAGCTAGGCGCTGCGTTGCCGCATGAGGCTGTGGTGCAGAACACGTTCTTGATGCGGTAGAGGATGCCAATATCGTTGCCGACATAGGCCACGTCACGGACGTAGTCGACGAATGGGGGGGATAGAGTGTCGGTGCCCGTCGTCGAGGAGCCGAGCGCCAGGTTTGTCGCTAGTCCACTGCCAGCGGCGGGCGCAGTGCTGGAAAACGTGGTGATCGCTTTCGGCGATGCCACGCTTTGCAGATTGCTTGCGTTTTGGCCGTCCCCACGCTTCCAGGCCAGCACATGAAATTGCGCCGGGCTGCCCGTGGCGGACTCAACGAACGCCACCTTAGTTCCGTCGAGAGAGAGCACCGGAGAGATAGGAACCGCGCCTCCGGCGGCAATCGAGTGGATGTTGTATGACCACAGGACGGTGGCATCAACGCCAGTATCCGATACCGATACGGCGCGGTTACAGATTCCGGTGCCCCCGGCGGTACCTCTATAGAGGTTGTTGAGGGCAACGATGTTGGGCTGAGTCCCGCTGCCATTTACACTAATCGGAAAAACGATGAAATCATTGGCACAACTTGGCGGGGCATTGACGTCGAAGCTGAACTTGGCTGGAAACTGGCCTGGTGCGGTAGTGCCCGTGCCGAGACTAATGCTCCAGTCGCGCTCGGGTTGGTGACCGCTGCCGCCGGGCCCGCCGACAATCGGGTACCGCCGTCCCAGGATCGGAAACGAGCGCCCATGCCGCCGATCAAATTCCCCCCAGGCAAACTGAGCACGGGGGTCGCTTTGCACGGCGCGAAGCACCCCTAACGTCCCGTATTCGGGATAAACCAAATGACGGGTGCTCCAATCGTGGAACGCCGGAACCGGTCGCGAAGCGGTCTTCGCCTCGCGGCCCGAGAGCGGTAGGGACAAGGCCGCGGCAAGGCACATCGCGAAAAAAAAGAAAGACTTGCGCGAAAGAAGAGGGCTTCGCATGGTTCAATCGTCTCCCGCGCTGTGCCGACTCACGCTCCTGGAGGTCTCGCTTATGATTCGAAGCAAGATCGGCGCGTAGCTTACGTACTTGCGAGTTAACGGTAGGACAATGGGAAACCGGTGCGATGTATTTCGAAACGTAACTGGGCGTGCGCTAAATGCAATGCGAAGGTCTTGGACCAAAGCCGCCCTGCTTTGTATACCAAGCACGGGCCATATTCTAATAAGTAAGGCTAATGTTGTCCACTGCCAACTAGTTCTCGAACGATGTCGCCGACGAAGGCTTTGGCGTCGCCGAAGAGCATTAGGGTGTGGTCGAGGTAGTAGAGAGGGTTATCGATTCCTGCGAAGCCCGGGTTCATGCTGCGCTTGATCACCATTACGGTGCGAGCCTTATCGACGTCGATGATGGGCATACCGTAAATGGGACTGCCCGTGTCTGTCCGCGCGGCGGGATTGGTGACGTCATTCGCGCCGATGATGAGCGCGACATCGGTTTGCGGCAAATCTGAATTGATATCGTCCATCTCCATGAGGCGGTCGTAGGGAATATCCGCTTCGGCGAGGAGGACGTTCATGTGGCCAGGCATTCGGCCGGCGACCGGATGAATGCCGAAACGCACATCGATGCCTTTTTTGGTGAGGGCGTCATAAAGTTCGCGTACTTTGTGCTGGGCCTGAGCGACTGCCATGCCGTAGCCGGGAACGATCACGACTTTATCGGCTGCGCCGAGAATTCCGGCGGCTTCTTCGGCCGAGGCGCTGCGCACCGTCCTCTGTTCGGCAGCGGCCGAGGAGGAAGCCTGCACCTGTCCGAACGCGCCGAACATCACGTTGGCGAAGGAACGGTTCATGGCCTTGCACATGATGACGGAGAGGATGAAGCCGGAAGAACCGTCGAGCGCGCCCGCGACCACCAGCAGCTTGTTATTCAGCACGAAGCCTAGAAGTGCCGCCGAAAACCCGGCGTAGGAGTTCAAGAGCGAGATGACCGTGGGCATATCGGCTCCGCCGATGGGAGTGACCAGGAGAATGCCGAATATGAGGGACACGACGACCATCGCGGGAAAAAGAAACCGCTGTTCGGGATTCACTACCAGCGCGATGGCCAGAAGAATTGCGGCTCCCAGCACGGATAAGCTGACGACGTTCTGCCCTTTATAGACGATGGGGCGCTGCGGCAAAATTTCCTGCAGCTTCCCGGCGGCGATCAAGCTGCCCGTGAAGGTGAGCGAGCCGATAATCACCTCGAGTCCGATTTCGCCCATTCCGAAGCGCGTAACGTGCGGAATGCCGACGTAGTATTCAGCGATACCGATCATCGAAGCCGAGAGAGCGCCGAACGCATGGCTGAGAGCGGTCCGCTGGGGCACGGCCGTCATTTTCACCATGCCGAGGGGAATGCCGATGCCCGCGCCGATAATCAGCGTGATGATGATCCACTTGTACTGGACGACTTGGGGGTCGAACAGCGTGGCGCCGACGGCGAGCGCCGCGGCAATTTCGCCGACCAGGACGCCGCGTCGCGCGGATGCGGGCGAGCTGAGCCACTTGATGGCCAGAATGAATAGAACGACAGCGACGATGTAGCTGGCGTCAATGAGTTGAAGGATTTGGGCCTGGCTCATGATTTTTTGGGCTTGCCGGTTTTGAACATGCGCAGCATGCGATCGGTGATGAAGAAACCGCCGACCATGTTGCTGAAGGATGCGGAGACGGCGATCAATCCGAGGATGACGGAAAGGCGCGTCTCATGGCGTCCGGCGATGATGATGGCGGCAACGACCACGATGGCGTCCAGCGCATTGGTGAGAGACATGAGCGGCGTGTGCAGCAGCGGCGACACGCGCTTGATCAGCTCAAAGCCAACAAAACCCGCCAGAATGAAGACGTACAGATTGGAGATAAAATCCGACGGCACGCTTTTCCTCCTTATCCCTTCGCAGCCAGCGCAGGCAGCGCAAAAAATTCGCGCACGCGCGCGTTCACGACTTCTCCGCCACGAGTGAGCAAAGTGTCGCGCGTGATTTCATCCTCGAGATTGAGGTTGAGCTTTCCGCCTTTCACCAAGTGCAGCAAAAAGGCAGTGACGTTGCGCGCGTAGAGCGAACTGGCGTGGTAAGGCACGGTGCTCGCGAGATTGATCCGCCCTATGATGGTGACGCCGCTATCGACGATGGTTTCCTCCGGGCTCGTGAGTTCGCAATTGCCTCCGCGTTCGGCGGCGAGATCGACGATGACGGATCCCGGCCCCATGCCACGAACCATCTGCGCCGTAACCAGCACAGGAGCTTTCTTTCCCGGGACAACGGCCGTGGTGATGACCACATCGTTTTCCGCGACTACTTTTCCCATGAGTTCGCGCTGGCGGGCGTAGAAGGACTCGTCTTGCGCCGTGGCGTATCCGCGAGCATCTTGCGCGTCCTTGGCCTCGATAGGCAGTTCGACGAAGCGTCCGCCGAGGCTTTGGACCTGTTCCTTCACGGCGGGCCGCACATCGTAGGCCGAAACGACCGCGCCCAAACGACGCGCGGTGGCGATTGCCTGCAGACCCGCCACGCCGACGCCGATGATCAGGACGCGGGAGGGTGTTATGGTGCCGGCGGCGGTGGTCAGCATGGGAAAGAAGCGGGGGAGCACGTCCGCAGCGATGAGAACGGCTTTGTATCCGCAGACGGTGGCCATGGACGAGAGCGCGTCCATACTCTGCGCGCGCGTGGTACGCGGCATCATTTCGATCGAAAAGGAAGTGACGCCGACGCCCGCAATTTCCTGGACAATCTCGCGCGATCCCAGCGGCCGCAGAAAGCCGATCAGAACCTGATCGCGCCGCATCAGCGGGAGATCGGCTTTTCCCGTCCTCTCGTTCGATCCGTAGCAGAGCACTTGCACGACAATATCGGCGTTGGCGAATACGGTGGCGCGGTCGGGCGCGATCTTCGCGCCTTTTTCTGTATAGGCCGCGTCCGGGTAGCCAGCTTCGCTCCCCGCATTCTTCTCGATCAGAATCTCCAAGCCAGCTTTCGCCAGGCCGGGAATTACGGACGGAACCAGCGCTACCCGATGCTCACCCGGGAAACTTTCTTTGGGAACGCCGACGATCACAACGCTTACCTCCCGTCTATCTTCAAGAACTCTCCGCCAGGGCCACGGACTTAGCAGCGCGCAATTCCAAAGCGCTCTATTCTATACAGGACAGTAGATATTTCCACTGGAAGATGAAAAATTTCCGAGAGGACGGGTGATTTGGATGAAGCGCGTGCAACCGCTATGATGGAGATCGAGTCAAACCTGATGACTTCGCCCGCCGGCAGGCTTGCGGCATGACACTTCGCCCTCTCATCGTACTTGCGGCCCTTTTGCTGGTGGCGGCTCAGGTCCCTGAACAGGGTGAGATCGAAATGGATGGGAGGAGTTTCGCGCCCTCCAATCCACGCGAGAAAGCGGAATGGACCTTTGCGCGCTTCCATTACGATCTTGGCAATCAATACGGACGCTATGGTTTCGAGCGCTGGGCAGCCGATTGGCCGAAAGCCGATCGCCAATTCATTCTGGGCGTTAGGCGCCTGACGCGAGTGCAAAGCCGGTCCACGGAACAAGTAGTCGATGCCAACAGCGACGACCTCTACAACTGGCCCTGGATTTACATTGAGGATCCAGGCGGCTGGAGGCTCAGCGCAGGGCAGGCGGCTCGTCTACGCGAATATTTGCTTCGCGGCGGCTTCCTAATGGCCGACGATTCGCATGGCGATTACGAATGGGACGTTTTAGTCCAAGGCATGCACATGATTTTCCCGGATCGCCAGATCGAGGATCTGCCGAATTCGGACGAAATATTTCACGTCGTATACGATCTGGACGATCGCGTGCAGATTCCCGGCACGCGCTACATCTGGGGGCCGCGGTGGACCTACGGTCCCGATAGCGCAACGCCCAAATGGCTGGGGATTCGCGACGATAAAGGCCGGCTGATGGTTGCGATTTGCCACAATTCGGATGTGGGCGATGCGTGGGAGTGGGCCGACAGTCCTCGTTATCCCGAGCATGAAGCGTCCGTCGCCTACCGCATCGGAGTGAATTACATTATTTACGGCATGACGCATTGATTGGCGGTGCTGCGTTTGAAAGGGGGGCGGACATTACATTGAAGAGAAGCACCTCGGTAAGTTGATGCGAGGAACACGCCCGGGCAGGCCCGGGCGGCAGACAGCGGGAGCAAGCTCCCGCACTCCACATGGCGATGATGTGCGCGAGGTAGACGTTGTGAACGTTACAAGCTTATCGCGTCGGTTGGAGGATTAATTTTTGGACGCGCCAATTCAGGAGTTCCGCTACGTATAGCTCATTCTCGGATGGGCAGGCGATTTCGTGGATCCATCCGAATTGCTTGAGCTGCTTCCCCGATTCGCCGAGCATGCCCAGAACCTTTCCATCTAAACTCAACTTGTAGATCCGGCCTGGATAGGCGTCCGAGCTGTAGAGAACCTGATTTGGACCGGGCGTGATGCAAATTGCCCAGGGAGCGCCCGGCGCCATGGTGCCCGTGGTGGCGGTGGGCCTGCTACCGATTGCGGGACGCGCATCGGGTGGCGCTGGCACATCGATGGTGATCTGGCGCAAGAAATTTCCTTCACCATCGAAAACCTGGATGCGGCGGTTGCCGCGATCCGCGACGTAGACGTTTCCCTTGGCATCCACAGCGATGCTGTGCGGAGTATTGAACTGGCCCGGTCCATCCCCAGGAGTTCCCCAGGATTTCAGCCAGTTGCCATCCCTATCCACTTTGGCGACGCGCGAATTGATGTAGCCGTCGCTGATGTAAGTGTTGCCCTGCGCATCCCAAGCCACGTCGGTTACTTGGCGGAACAGGCCATCGACCGGCGGAAGCGGCGGGTGCACATGTTTGAGAGGCCCGGTCCCTTCATCTGACGCTTCCTGCTTGCGTCCAAAAACCATCACCACGCGGCCGGCGGGATTGAATTTGATGACCATGTCCGAACCTTTATCGGTGGCCCAGATGTTGTCCTGCGGATCGATTTTCACGGTGTGGGCGAAGGACCAGGCGTAGAGGTTGTGGCCGATTTCGCGGATGAAACGGCCGTCCGCGCCAAACTCCAAAAGCTGGGCCGCGCTGGCGCCGTAAGCTGGTCCGGCAGTATTGCCGCGAGAAAAAACGAACACGTGTCCCTTGGAGTTCACGGCGACGCCGGATGCTTCTCCCAGATATAAATCCGGCGGCAGCTTCAAGAAATCCGGGACCGAGCGGAAGGGGATCTCCGGAACTTTCGCGGAGTCAGACGCTTGCTGCGAGAAAGCCGCGGCAGCAGTAGCGAAAACAAATAACAACAGCGCGCACCATTTCATTACCGCCTCCAATCGCCGCGAGTATACGCCGATGCGGCGCGGATTGACTTCGCGCGGTGAGTCTCCTAACCTAACCCATCCATCGCACGGAAAAGAGACACGAGAAAATGTCGGATTTGAAGCTGACCACGCGGGCCGAAGATTTTTCGGAGTGGTACAACCAGGTTGTGCTGCGCGCTGAGCTGGCGGATTACGCGCCGGTGCGCGGCTGCATGATCGTGCGGCCGTACGGGTGGGCGCTGTGGGAAAACATCACGGCGCAGCTTGACAGGAGGTTCAAGGCGACTGGGCACGTGAACGCAGCGTTTCCGCTGTTGATTCCCCGCAGCTTCATCGAGAAGGAAAAATCGCACGTCGCGGGATTTTCTCCGGAATTGGCGGTGGTGACGCACGGCGGCGGCGAGGAGTTGGAAGAACCGCTGGTGATTCGTCCCACATCGGAGACGATCATCGGGCACGCGTACGCGAAGTGGATACAGAGCTATCGCGATTTGCCGGTGCTGATCAACCAATGGAACAGCGTGGTTCGCTGGGAACTGCGAACGCGTCTGTTTTTACGAACGCTGGAATTTTACTGGCAGGAGGGGCACACGGCGCACGCGACGGCGGAAGAGGCCGAGGCCGAGACGCGGCAGATGCTCGATGTGTACACGGATTTCGCGGTAAATGAGGCGGCCGTACCGGTGATTCCCGGTCGCAAATCGGCGGCAGAGCGTTTCGCGGGCGCCGAACAGACCTACTCGATCGAAGCGATGATGGGAGATGGGAAGGCGCTGCAGTCGGGCACGTCGCATAACTTGGGGCAGAATTTCGCGAAGGCGTTCGAGATACGGTATCTCGATAAAGGCGGTGTGCTGCAACACTGCTGGACGACTTCCTGGGGACTTTCGACGCGGTTCGTAGGCGCGATCATCATGGTTCACGGCGACGACCAAGGATTGATTCTGCCGCCGCGGCTGGCCCCGCATCAGATTGTGATCGTCCCGATCTACAAGACGGACGAAGAGCGCGGCAGCGTGATGGAAAATGCGCTGGGTTTGAAGCGCGAGCTTGTGGGTGCGGGCATTCGCGTGAAAATGGATGAGCGCGAAGGAATGAGCCCCGGCTTCAAGTTCAACGATTGGGAGATGCGCGGCGTGCCGCTGAGGCTGGAGCTTGGTCCCAAGGATGTGGCGAAGGGATCGGTAGTGCTGGCGCGGCGCGATCGTCCGGGCAGGGAGGGCAAGTCGTTTGTGCCGCAGCAGGGACTGGCCACGGCTGTGGCGGGAATGCTGGAGGAAATTCAGAAGTCGCTCTACGAGCGGGCGCTGGAATTTCGCAAGTCGAATACGGCGGAACCCGCCGACTATGGCGAATTCAAGAAGGCGGTCGAAAAGGGTTTTGCGTTCTCCTGGTGGTGCGGCAGCGGCGAATGCGAGGAGAAAATCAAAGACGAGACCAAGGCAACCATGAGGTGCATTCCACTCGACCAGCCCGCCGGCGGCAGAGGCAAGTGCGTCTATTGCGGAAAGGCCGCCGGCGAAAAGGCCATTTTCGCCCGCGCGTACTGACCCTGCCGAATCGACCCCCGCTTCGCTGACACCCCGGCGTTTACCTATCGCGAACATGGATATTCCTGGATGCCACCAGACGCATAGCGTCCATGCTAGCCTTGGAGAATCGACCAAGAACTAGGCGAGGAGGACCGGAGTCAGATGTTGCAATCGAGGGAGACCACGAAGGAGCGCGGGGGTTCGAAGCGGAACCTCATTATAACGCTGCTCATCGTGGGCTCGATGGTCTTCGCGGGGATCAAAGTAATTCCGGTGTATGTCGACAATTATCAATTTCAGGATGCGATCGAGAGCGAGTCGAAGTTTGCGCTGGCGGGCTACCCGAAGAAGAGCGTTGACGACATCCGCGATGACGTCTGGAAGAAGGCACAGGACCTTTCGATTCCCGCGCAGCGGGAGGATATCCAGGTGAACGTGACGAACGGAAGCGTTTCGATAAGCCTGGATTACTCGGTGCCGATCGATTTGGCGGTTTACCAACTCACGTTGCAATTTCACCCACACGCGGACAACCATTCGATCTAAAATAGTATTTCGATCTTTTTTATCCGATCAGAAGCACGCCGGGCAAGACAGCTTCCGGCGGCAGCTTGGATAATCGCGGCTTGTCGCCCGGTGCGCAACGGGCCGGAGAAACTTATTGCGGATTCGAATTGCCCGGGGGTTTTGGACATCGCGTCTTGGGATCGCGGTGCTGGGAGCCGCTCTGGTTGCGCTCCTTGTTGCAACGATTGTCTTCGCCGGGTACTACATTCAATTCGGACATTTGATTGACCAGCGCCTCACTGGCCAGATTTACCAGAATACGTCGAGCGTCTATTCGGCTCCCGGCTCGATTTTCACAGGGGAGTCGCTGCGCGAAGATGACTTGGCCAGTTATCTGCGCAACGCGGGCTATCAGGAAGGGAAGGTAGCCGGCACACCGGGCGAGTTTCACGTTGCCGACTCGACGATCGAGATCCGGCCTTCCTCCACGTCGTATTTCCAGGGACACAACGCGCTGCGCGTAACCTTTAAGGGTCGAGCGGTGTCGCACATCGCGCAGCTGTCCGATGGCACGACCATGGAGTCGGCAGAGATTGAGCCGACGCTGCTAACCAATCTATTTGACACTTCGCGCGAAAAGCGGAGGGTGGTGCGGTTCGAGGATTTGCCGCCCGTGCTGGTCCACGCCGTGCTGGCCGCGGAAGACAAGCGCTTTTTCGAGCACGGAGCGCTGGACGTGGTGCGGGTGTTCGGGGCGGCATTTTACGACCTGAGCCGGGACCGGAAGGCGCAGGGGGCCAGCACGATCGACATGCAGGTGGCGCGGACGTTCTTCTTTACGACGAAACGCGAATGGAGCCGGAAACTGAAAGAAGTGCTGATGGCCGCCGAACTGGACGAGCGTTTTTCGAAGCAGCAGATCTTCGAGCTGTACGCGAACGACATTTATCTTGGAAACCGGGGCAGTTTTTCAATACGCGGATTCGGCGAGGCGTCGCAGGCTTACTTTGGGAAGGACGTGCGGGATTTGACGGCCGACGACGCGGCGTTTCTAGCCGGGATTATCCGCGCGCCGAATCGTTATTCGTCCGCCGAGCGGCACGTGGACCGCGCCGATGACGTGCGCGATCGAGTGCTCGGCGAGATGGTCGCCGATGGCTACATAACCGCGGATCAGCAGGCCGCCGCTAAGAAGACCAAGCTGAAGTTCGTGAACGGTGGTGTGGAAAGCAGCCCCGCGCCGTATTTCGTGGACATGGTGAAGGACCATTTGCTCGAGAAATTTTCGGAGAACGACCTGGAAACCCAGAGCTACCGCATTTACACGACGCTCGATCCGGATTTGCAGCGCGCGGCCAGCGAGGCGGTACAGATCGGCGTGAAAAATCTAGACAAGCTGCTTGCGCGGCGCTACGCGATTTGGAAGAAGAAGGGCCAAGCCGTACCCCCAGCGCAGGTGGCGGTTGTGGTGATGGATCCGCATACGGGAGAGATCAAGGCGCTGATCGGCGGGCGCAATTACGGCGAGAGCCAGCTCAACCACGCGCTTGCGCGGCGGCAGCCCGGATCGGTCTTCAAGCCGTTTGTTTACGCGGCGGCTTTTGACGATGCAGTTGAGAACCTTCAGCCGGTGGTCACACCGATGACGACGGTGGACGATAGTCCCACGACATTTGAATTCGATGGGAAGGACTACACACCCAACAATTACGGTGAGGAATTCTACGGAACGGTGACAGTGCGCGATGCGCTGATTCATTCGCTGAACGTGGCCACGGTGAAGGTAGCGGAGATGATCGGGTATCAGCGGGTCGTTGATCTAGCGCGCCAGATGGGGCTTGGCGGAAATATCCAGCCCACCCCTGCCGTGGCGCTCGGCGCTTACGATATGACACCTATTGAAGTGGCGGCGGGTTACACGGCGTTCGCGGGGAACGGTGTGCGTGCCGAGCCTCTTTTTATCCGCAGCGTGATTACCGGGAATGGAAGCACCGCGGAATCCAATTCTCCGTCCACACGTTCCGTGCTCGATCCGCGGGTGGCGTTCTTGACGACCAGTCTGATGGAGGACGTGATCAATCACGGCACTGGCTATCCGGTGCGGCAGATCGGATTTACCGCGCCAGCAGCGGGGAAGACAGGCACTTCGCACGATGGGTGGTTCGCGGGATACACGTCAAATCTCCTGTGCGTCGTATGGGTTGGGTTCGACGATAACCGGGATTTGGGCCTGGCAGGCGGCGAAGCCGCGGCTCCTATCTGGGCAGAGTTCATGAAGCGCGCGGTGGCGCTGCCGAAATATCGCGACACTCAGAATTTTGACCCTCCGCCAGGCATCGTCGAGCAGTCAGTCGATCCCCAGACGGGCCAACTCGCCACGCCGTCTTGTCCGCAGATCATGACCGAATATTTCATATCCGGCACGGAACCGAACCAATATTGCCAACTCCACGGAGGGTCGCTGGCGCAATCAGGCCCTGCATCCTGGCTGGCTCACTTGTTTGGTAAGGGATCGGAGGCTTCAGGGCCTCGACCGCCGGAGATGCACGAAGCATCGCCGAACGCCGCTAGAAACGGACGCGTTACAGTTCCTCCGCCGGTAAAATCGGCTGGGGAGACCGCGCCCGAGCCGCAGGTTAAGCAACCCGAGAAGAAAAAAGGCTTCTTCGACAAGATATTTGGTATCTTTGGGGGAGAGAAACAGCCGGACACGTCGAAACCGCATTAAAACACAGCGGTAGCTTCTGCCACGGTACAACCAGGAGACGGGCAATGAAACGCTTGGCCCTCTTCGCCATTCTAGTTACTTTTTTCGCATTGGGATTCAGCCGGAATTCCCGCGCTCAGCAGACTACCAGCGATAACCTTCAGCCCGCAGCCGATCATTCGCAACCACAAAACCAGAGCCCGCCGATGAGTCCCCGTCAAGTGGCTGAAATGCGCGCAGCGATCCTGATGGCGCGCAAAGAGTACGGTGACGCCGCGATCGCCTATCAGCATCTTCTGGAAACTGACCCGCACAATGCCGACTTTCTCAATCGAACGGGGATGGCATACCAGGAACTGGGGCAGGACGGGCTCGCCGAACATTTCTATAGGAAAGCCATGCGCGCGGACAAGAAATTTTCGGAGGCCATTAATAACCTTGGCACTGTGGAGTACTCCAGGAAGCGTTATGGCAAAGCGATCAAATATTACAAGAAGGCCATCTCTGTTGCGCCGGAAACGGCCGCGGTGTACAGCAATCTAGGTTACGCCTACTGCGCCATCAAAAAATATCCTCCAGCGATGGACGCCTTTGGCACCGCTGTGAGACTCGATCCCATGATTTTCGAACACAGGGGATCGAGCGGTTCGGTTTTGCAGCAACGGACGGCCGCGGATTCGGGGGAGCTGTACTTTACGATTGCGAAATCCTACGCCAAACTAGGTGATGCCGAGCGTGTGGCGCGCTACCTGAAGCTTGCCCGCGACGACGGATACAAGAATTTGCTTGAGGTCGAGAAGGATCCCGTCTTCGAGAAAGTAATTAAGGACGCGCGCGTTCAGGAAGTACTCCGGATAAGGTCAGCCTCCGCCGCTTCGCCGGTGAAGCTGAATTCCAACTAGTCTCTTAAGCTGCCCTGGCAAGTCCCTTTGGTAGCGTCCTTTTGCGCATCGGCAGACGTTTCACGGGTTCACAGAATCCAGGGAATCTGGCATCATAAAGACATCGCACACTCAATAAGATCGGCACAGATGCGAGAAGACATGAGCGAGGCTTATTAATGGCTGTTCCCGGACCAATATCGCAGATGTGGGCGGTGTCGTCCTACGTCGTCCGACAGAAGCTGAAGGGGCGTAAGCAGTATCCGCTCGTCCTGATGCTGGAGCCGCTGCTGCGGTGTAACCTCGCATGCGCAGGCTGTGGAAAGATTCAGTATCCGGCGCACGTCCTTAAGAAGAATCTTACTCCCGAGGAATGTTTCCGCGCGGTTGAGGAATGCGGTGCGCCAGTGGTGAGTATTCCGGGTGGCGAGCCCTTGATGCACCCGCAGATCGCCGAGATCGTGAACGGGCTGGTGGCGCGAAAAAAGTATATCTACCTATGCACGAACGCGCTCCTGCTGAGCGAACGCCTCAGCGAGTTTACGCCCAGCAAGTATCTCTCGTTTTCCGTTCATATGGATGGCCAGCGCGAGCACCACGACTTTTCGGTCTGTCGCGAGGGAACGTATGACAAGGCCGTAGAGGGAATTCGCCTGGCGCTTGAGCGCGGCTTCCGCGTCACCACGAATACCACCCTTTTTGAGGGCGCCGATCCGCAAAGCGTCCGCCAGTTTTTTGACGACATGATGGAGTTGGGCGTCGAAGGCATGATGCTTTCGCCCGGCTACACGTACGACAAGGCTCCGGATCAGGAGCATTTCCTTTCCAGAAAAAAAACGCGCAACCTATTCCGCCAAATTCTGAGCAATCGTTCCGATAAGTGGCGCTTCAACCTGAGCCCCTTATTCCTCGAATTCCTGATGGGCAAGCGAAATTACAAATGCACGCCGTGGGGCATGCCGACATACAACATCTTCGGGTGGCAGAAGCCTTGCTATCTTTTGCAGGATGGCTACGCGGACACTTTTGAGGAGCTGATACGCGAGACCAATTGGGAACAATACGGCACTGAGAGCGGGAATCCGAAGTGCGCGAATTGCATGGTCCACAGCGGATACGAAGCCAGCGCCGTGAATGATACCTTCAGCTCGTTGGGTGGGTTTCTCAGCACCGTGCGGGCGACTATTTTCAACAAGTATGAAGATCCTGATTTGATGGACGGCGCGTCCGGCAATTCAGGTAAGAACGCCGGGCAGCTCGTCCAGATCATGACCTCCCCGAAGGCCTAGCGGTCGGCACTACGTTATCCTCATGTTCCCGTTGCGCGCACCTATTTCACCGGTGCGGCAACTTCGAGCGCGCTCTCAGCGGACGGAAGTTCGTCTAGCTTTCGCAGCTGCGGAAACAGCGCTGCGCATACGGCAGTGATCGCGATTGCGCCGATTCCCCCGATCACCACGGCCGGGACGGTACCGAAGATTTTTGCCGTAGCGCCGGATTCGAATCCGCCAAGCTCGTTTGACGTGCCGATAAAAAGCATGTCAACGGCGTTCACGCGCCCGCGCATTTCGTTCGGCGTCACCAGCTGAATCAGGATTCCGCGAATCACCACGCTGACCATGTCGGTGGCGCCGACTAGAGTTAAGGCGACCATCGAGAGCACCATGCTGCGCGAGATGCCGAACAAAATAGTGGCCAACCCAAATCCCCCCACGCACCACAGCATTTTCGCACCGGAGTTGCGGCCGAGGGGCCGGTGCGCGAGCAGCACGGCCATCACGGCCGCGCCGATTGCCGGCGCGCAGCGCAAGAGGCCGAGGCCAAGCGGCCCAGTGCGCAGAATGTCGCTCGCAAACGCGGGAAGCAGATAAACCGCGCCGCCTAGAAGCACCGCGAACATATCGAGCGAAATCGATCCGAGGACCATTTTTTCGCGCCAGATGTAGTGCAGGCCGGCGAGAACGACTTTCGCGTTGAACGGTTCGCGGGTGCGTGGCCTGAATCGCGGGACCACGCCGAGCATCGAGACCGCCGCAACTCCAGCGGCGATCATTGCGGAGGCGTAGACAGGCGAGGCATTGCGAGAGATTCCGTAGATCAATCCACCGACTGCGGGACCGAGAATCGTGGCGCCTTCAAAAATCGTCGCGCCCCACGCGAACGCGCTGCGGAAGTGTTCTTCCGGGACAAGCAGCGGCAGGATGGCGCGGCTCGCAGGCGCGTTGAACGAGCGAACGATCCCGACAAGCACGACGACGCCATAGATCAGACGGACAGAATGCGTGCGGCTGAAACTGATGGCGAGTAAGAGGCCCGAGCAGATCGCAAAACCCGCATAGCCGAGCGTCAGAAGCTTGCGGCGGTCGTAGCGGTCGGCCGTGTGGCCGGAAACGAGAAACAACAAAACGCCGGGAAGAAATTGAGCAAGGCCGACGAGGCCGAGGTCGAGCGTGTTTCGGGTGATTTCGTAGACCTGCCAGCCCACGGCGACGGACTGCATTTCGGTGGCGAGCACAATGAAGAAACGGGCGGCCTGATAATGTCTGTATGAAGGATAGCTGAACGCGACGGTGCCTGCGCTGGTGGGGTTCCCCGAAGCGGCCATTGCGTCCTACTTTGCCATAGAATTCGAATTCGCACGAGGACGGGCCGGGCGTCCGCTTTTCTTCCGGGAAAAGCAACGGGAGTATTTGATGGCGAGGGCCAATACAATGGGCGGCAGAGCGAATTACCGCGTCGTTCGCGTTCCCAGGATGGCGTCGAAGAACGCGCCGAGGAGATAGCGAATATCCTTGTCGGTGACGATTGTGTTGTCGACCAGGTGCTCGAGCAAGAGTGCATTTGAGAGGGCGCCGAGTCCGGTGGCGGCACCGGTGCTCGATATCGGCAAATCGCGACCGATTTCATGCGCGATGCGGCGCACAAGGTCGCTTCCACAGGCGCGAAGGGGCCGCTGGCGCGTGCGCAATCGGGCATGCGCTTGGGGATGGCGGATAGCGAACAACTTGAATTCCAGCGAAAGCAGAGCCAGCCGGCGGTCCTTTGCAATTTGTGCGTAATGTTCGCGCAGGGCGCGCAGGCGCTTAGCGGGAGTATCCTCCTGCGCGAGTAGCGCGTTGACTTCGGCGACCCGCCGGCCTACCCATTCTTCGAGCAGGGCGAAGAAGATGTCTTCCTTGCTTTTGAAGTTGGCGTAAAAGGCGCCACGCGTATAACCCGCCAACGAGGCGATGTCTTCTAGACGCGCCGCTTCAAAGCCGTCGCGCGCGAAGGTCTTTTCAGCGGCGGCGAGGAGCTTCCTTCGAGTTGCTTCGGTGCGCGCCCGTTGTCGCGAAAGAGCCGGGGTGGCTCTCCGCTGAGCTGCTGTGTTGGCAGGACTTAGGTGGGGGCCGCTCATCGAAACGCGCCAGCCCTTCGCGCTTTACAGGATACATACATGCACGTATATTATTTCCAATGTTCAGCAATTACAAGAGGGACATATGGCTGCGGGCGCGATAGCGATCGACCATAGCGCGTGGCGGCCGCGCTACAACCCGTGGCTCATCGCCTTCGTGGTCACGCTCGCCACGTTCATGGAGGTGCTCGACACTTCCGTGGCGAACATCGCCCTGCCGCACATCGCGGGAAGTTTTGGCGCGAGCATCAACGAAGCGACCTGGGTACTTACGAGCTACCTAGTATCGAACGGCATCGTCCTCCCCATCAGCGCGTGGCTCGCGACGCGATTCGGACGGAAGCGGTATTACATGTTTTGTGTGGCCTTGTTCGCGGGCAGCAGCTTTCTCTGCGGGTTGGCGCCGACACTGGGAATGCTGGTTTTTTTTCGAGTGATGCAAGGCGTCGGCGGCGGCGGGTTGCAGCCAAGCGAGCAGTCGATCCTGGCCGATACGTTTTCGCCGGAGCAGCGGGGCATGGCGTTTTCGATTTACGCGATGGCGGTGGTGCTGGCGCCCGCGATCGGTCCCACGATCGGCGGGTGGATCACCGACAACTATAGCTGGCGCTGGATTTTCTACATCAACGTTCCGATCAGCATTGTGTCCCTGTACCTCACCTACACTTTTGTGGAGGATCCGCCGTATCTCAGCGAAGAGCGGGAAAAGGCGAAAAGGGCGGGCATCGATTACATCGGCCTGGGACTTGTGGCCTTGGGCATTGGCTGCCTACAGATGGTTATGGACAAGGGACAAGAATTGGATTGGTTCGGGTCGCGCTTGATCACCATCGGCTTGATTGTGGCCGTTTCGATTCTGATTTTCTGGATCGTATGGGAATGGCGCCATTCGCATCCCATTGTTGAACTGAAGCTATTGAAGAATCGCAATTTTGCGGCAGCCATATTTTCGATGTTTACACTAGGTACGGTCCTCGACGGCACCACGGTGCTGCTTCCGGAATTTCTTCAAACTCTCATGGGCTACACGGCGGCGCAACAGGCGGGCGAGTGCATGGCCCTCGGTGGCTTCCTGATGATGCTCACGATGCCGATGTCCGGGGCGCTGAGCGGCAAAATGGACCCGCGCATCCTGCTGGCGTTTGGGTATGCGGCCACCTCCGCAGGCCTGTATCACATGGCGACGCATTTAAGTTTGGGGATGGATTTCGGCACCGCGGCGATGCTGCGGACGTATCAGGTTGCAGGGTTGGCCTTCATCTTTATTCCGTCAAATGTCCTGTGCTACGCGGGGATTCCGCGGGAAAAAAATAATCAGGTCTCGAGCATGATGAATTTTGTGCGGAATGTCGGCGGGAGCATCGGTATCGCGCTGGTCAGCACCATGGTGACGCGAACCACGCAGACGCGACAGGTGTATCTCTCGGCCAACATGCAGAACGGCAATCCACGCTTTCGCGCCATGGTCGCCTCATTTCCGCCAGCCTGCAAAGCAAGGGGATCGGTGCTGTGGAAGCCACTCGCCAGGCGTACATTCGCATTGCGATGATGATGGAGCAACAGGCCTCGGCCCTGGCATTCCGCGATGTTGTCGCAATTTTGGCTGCTCGTGGTCATATGCCTGGTTCCCGTGGCCTTCATAATGCAGCGACCGCCAAAAGCTGTCGGCACAGCTCCTCCGCCGCACTGATCGGCGGTTTCTCGCCGATTCCTTCAAGTAGGCAGCAGAGATCGTTGGTCGCCGGGGTAAGTGACTTCTGTGCCGTGGACCTGGGCGAAGGGCGTCAGCTTGTGCTCTTTCGGTTCCGCGGTGCCGACGATTTCGAGGGCCTGGATTCCGCGAACGAAGAGCGCGTCGGCGACGAGCGAGCGATGGCATCGCCATGGTACTGCTTCCGCGCACATCAGTGCCGGTTGGTTCCGCGCTCCGAGTTTGATCGCATTCTCAAGGGCTTCCGCGAATTCGGAGTCCGCATGTAGTCCGCGTAGCCACGGAAACTCGCATTGCGCCAGCCGAGATTGATCGAATCGGGCTTGGCATGGCGGAGGCCACCCAGCTCTTTCATGTGCAGGTATCGAATGCGTGCGGCGCGACAAACGGCGACTTTGCGAGCGCGTCGCTATTGAATTGCGGGATTGTCCCTTGATTTGGGGATCGTGCTTATGTCGATCAGACCCTGACGCCATTCGCGCGCAACAGCTCGACGAATCCGTCGATAGGCCGCGTGGAATGCCCGATGGTAAAGACGGAGAATCGGTCGGTTCTTTGCGTTTGGGCACACTACGAGGATACATCAACATTCTTAGCTGAAGGCACGGGGGGAATGCAAGTCCTTGTTGGTGTAAAGAAAAGTCGTCTACGGTGGGTGTAAAGAAAGCGTCTAACGTAGAACCAGCCGCAACCTTCACAAATCGATCCTAGGCCTTGCGGGGAAGCATCCTCGCGGACTCGGCCTTAAAGTTGTAAATTTCAGTTTCCGCCTAGCTGGACGAACTAAAGGCCGTTCCAATGAGCGCGACCACACAAGCAGCACCCTCTGCTTCCGCTGTACAGACAATCAAAGAGAAGGCGCGAAGACTCAGCATCCTTTCCATGATGGAGACGACCGCCGCAGGATCGGGTCATCCAACGTCCTGCATGTCCGCGGCCGACCCGATGGCCTGGATTTTTTTCTACGCCATGAAACTCGATCCCAAGCATCCGAACTCACCGGATCGCGGACCGCTTCGTCCTCTCGAAAGGCCATGCGGCGCCGGTTCCTCTATGCGGCGCTCGCGGAGGCGGGCGTTTTCCCAGAATCGCGGCTGATGACGCTGCGACAGTTTTCGAGCGAACTCGAGGGCCATCCTACGCCGCGAATTCCGGGCGTCGATGCCGCCACCGGCTCGCTCGGGCAAGGGCTTTCGGTTGGTGCGGGCCTGGCCATCGGCGCGCGGCTGGATAAAAGCCCTACTCGCGTTTATGTCCTGCTGGGTGACGGCGAAATGGCGGAAGGCCAAATTGGGAAGCCGCGGAGTTTGCGGGACATTACAAACTCGACAATTTGACGGTCGATCGCGGACGTGAACGCCCTTGGGCAAAGCGATCCGACGATGTACCAGCATGACATGGAAATTTATCGCCAGAAATTCGCGGCGGAAGGTTTCGCTACTGAAGTGATTGACGGGCACGACGTGCTGGCTGTCCTTGCGGCCCTCGACCGGGCCAAGGCCACCCAAGGCCGGCCGCAAGCGATCCTCGCGCGCACGATTAAAGGACACGGTTTTAGCGAGGTCGCAGGCAAAGAACACTGGCACGGCAAGGCATTTTCCAGGATGAGCTTGCGTGAGCCGAGAAGGAACTCGTAGGGGCAATCGAAGGTCCCCCCGATCCCGGCAAATCCTATGCGCGTACTTCGCTGCCCAAACCACCCGATTTTCCGGCGCCCGCAGCACCCGATTACGAAGCCGGAGCGCCGGTGGCAACCCGCGAGGCCTACGGCTTTGCGTTGAAGCGGCTTGGGCCCGTGAATCCGCATATTGTGGCGGGCTTCGGGAGACGTGAAAAATTCCACCTTCTCGGAAACATTCCAGAAGGCTTTTCCCGATCGCTTTTTTCAAGGCTACATCGCGGAACAAAATTTGGTGAGTCTCGGCGTTGGACTGGCCGCGCGCGGTAAGGTCCCGTTCCTCGATACGTTTGCGTGTTTCCTTTCGCGCGCCTATGACAATGTTCGCATGGCGGCCATCAGCCGGGCGAATATCAACCTCTGCGGCTCTCACTGCGGTGTCTCGATCGGCGAAGACGGCCCTTCGCAAATGGCGCTGGAGGATATCGCCATGTTTCGTGCCGTTCACGGCTCGGCGGTTTTTTATCCCAGCGATGCGGTATCTACCGAACGCCTGACCGAGACGATGGCGCGGCGTAGTGGCATCAATTACCTCCGCACGTCGCGACCGAAAAATGCCATCTTGTACTCGAAAGAGGAGAAGTTTCCGGTTCCCGGCTTCAAGGTTCCGCGGAAAAGCGCACAGGATCGCGTGACGGTGATTGGTGGAGGCATAACGGTTCACGAGGCGCTAAAAGCCGCGGATGAGTTGAAATCGCAGGGCACGGCGATTCGCGTAATCGATCTGTACTGCGTGAAACCGCTTGATGGGAAAGCGCTTGCGGCGGAGATCAGCGCCACGGGCGGGCGTCTCGTCACGGTGGAAGACCACTGGCCGGAGGGCGGAATCGGCGAAGCCGTCCTTTCCGCGCTGGCGCAGGAGGGCGCGACGCCTTCGAAGTTCCGGTTGCTCGCCGTCAGGGAAATGCCCCATTCTGGTAAGCCGGACGAACTGGTGGACGCGTTCGGCATCTCGGCACGCCATATCGCCGAAGCGGTCCGCGAAATCGCCTCGTAGGCTTTTAGCGCCGGTCCGGCGAAAGGACATAAGTGGCCGCTGAAAAAATGGTGATGGTGGTGTGCTTCCCGAAGCCGTAGTGATCGATCCGGCGAGCAAGTGGTGTGGTTTTCAAACGCCGGCAACATAAAGATTGAATTTGACTCGCAGCGATCCCCATTTTCCTCGAATGTTTTCCAGGCGCCGGCCGGTGTGCGCTTATCCAGCGGAGCCACGCGCCCTGGCCTGAACCCCGGCTCGTATCGTTACCGACTCTCCCTGAACGACGTTGTGGTAGCACACGGCGAGGTCTTGCTTCGCGGCAAATAGAAATGGCTTTTGGGGCTGATCGAGCAAATTCCGCTTTCGCCGCCCGAACTTTAGTCGCCCGCGAGCTCAGTGCGATAAATCGGGCGTCTCTCAGCTATCGAGTCCGCCAGGATCCGCCGGACGGGCGCCAGCGCGGCAGCCGAAATCATGCGCTCTCGAGGGACTCTGAATTCAGCAATTTTGCGGGGGAATTCTCTTCGGCGATCCAGCCAGAGGCCGAATTCGCGGAGAAGATCGCCAGCCACATTGGGGTCGTCGGTCCGCTCCACACCCCAGAAACGAAGGCGATCTTCATTCTTCTGTAGTACTTGCAGGGATTGCGCCAGTTTCTTCATCGCCACGTTGAAAGAAGAGGCCAGAAAATAGGCCGAGAGTGTCCATCTCGCGACGCGAGGCTTTGACGAACCTCCGGAACCGCCTCGTTGAGGACCGGCGCCAAATACGGCCCGTAAACGGACGTTGTACTTGCGATTCTGAGTGCGCTCGATGGCGCAGTGATACTCGTTGAGCTTGGAGTGCTTCCCCTGGTTGATGTATGCGAGCTTCTTCCTGTAGGAAGCTGCCGCCCGACCGGTCTCGCGTCCGAGACGGATGGGACGATCCGCACGCGCAACAATTTCAAGTCTTCCCGGTGTAAGACCCTTTATCGGCATATGAATGCTCCTCAGAAGAACTGGCTACTCGGCTGCCAAGCGTCTAGACCGGGGAGGGCTTCCGGTGCAGGTCGCACCCCGCTGGCTTCGGGGCAGGCGCTACGGAGAAGGCCATTCTAACGCTTCGTAGTACGACCTACAAGGCCAACATAAAACAAATAAGTACCTGTTTTTCTATCAGATGCGAGGGTGCAGAAGTATAAAATCACGCACGCAAAAACTAAAGTGCGTGATGTCCCTGAGTTGGCTAACTTGAACGTGTAATGCGGTCGACTGCGTCCGTGTTGATGGTGAGCTTGCCTTCTTGAGTCAAACGATTAACGAGGCCGGTGTGGAACGCCTCGAAGGCGGCGTTCTGTTTAGTTTGGAGAAGTTCCTGCCGGAGATCACTTGCCTGCTTGGCAAGATCGGCGGGATCGGGCACCTCATGCGACAAGGTGCGATAGACAACCCAGTTTTCGCCGCTTTGAATCGGACTCCCAGTCTGCCCGACGGAAAGAGTAAAGGCGGCAGCGAGCTGGCGACTGGTGCCAATGTCGGGAATCGAGCCATTTCGAGCGAAGGGATCGGACTTTTTCACCATAAGACCCAAAGAAGCAGCTACTTTGTCGAAGTCTTCGCCGGCCCGCACTCGCTTCGAGAGTTCTTCGGCGCGGGAACGAGCGAGATCAAGGGACTTCTCATGCTGGTAGTCGGCTAGAGCTTTGTCATGGACTTCGGCTAGGGTGGCTTGGTGCGCCTGGGAAATATTCTTCGGAGTGATAATTACGAAGCCGCTATCGATCTGGATCGGCTGGCTCAACTCGCCGGGGCGGAGCGAAAAAAGCGTCTGGTGCAATTCCGGGGAATTGCCGAGCGGCATGATCGTGTCCGTCATGGAAGCCGCCGGCGTGTCGCCCACCTCGAGATGGAACTTTTTCGCGAGATCGTCAAGGGACTGGCGGTCAGACTGGCGGACAGCCTCGGCCATCTGGTTTGAAACGTCGTTCGCTTCTGTGTTCACTTGCTGGTCGAGCACGGTTTGAAGAATGGAATCTCGGACTTCCGCAAAGCTCTTGGTATGCGCCGTCTCGCGGTCCAGGACTTTTATGATGTGGAAGCCGTATTGAGTTTTCACCAGATCCGAGATTGAGCCCTTGGGCAGAGTAAACGCGGCTTGCTGGAACTCGGGGACGGTCTGGCCATCGACAATCCAGCCCAGATCGCCACCTTTCGCTTTGGTGCCATCGTCCTCGGAATACTTCTTGGCTAAATCCTCAAAATTGGCGCCGTGCTTGGCTTGCTTCAGGACGTCCTCGGCCTTCTGGCGGATCTCGGCGATTTCGGCATCCGTTTTGCCAACGGTTTTGAAAAGAATGTGCTCGACGTGGGCGCGATTCTCGACTTTATATTCGTCAATATGCGAGTTGTAGTAGGCCCGCAGTGTATCGTCGCTGACGGTGGTGCTGGCCCAAGCTTCGAGAGATCGAGCAACGCGTAACGGGCGGATCGCTTTTCCGGTATCTGGTAACGCGACATATTCTTGGCGAACCAGGCGGAAAGCTCGGCGTCGCTGGGATGGATCGACGAGGCTAGATCGGCGGGCTTGATCAGCGCGTAGGCAATAGTGACTTTTTCATTGCGCCATCGAAATTCCTGTTCGATTTCCGGCTGGCTGACGGTAATGCCGTCGGTAACGAGCCGGCGAAATTTATCGACAAGCATCTCGTCGCGAAGGAGGCTTTCAAATTCCGACACATCCATCCCTGTTCGGGTCTGGACTTCCGTGGCGTAGCGGTCTTTCAGCCAGGTGTTTCCCGACCATGCATCCGGCAAAATTTCCTTGATGCGCTGGGCCTCTTCTTCGGGAGTGACGCGAAGACCCATCTGGCCAGCCTCGTATTCGAGGGCTCGCTGAAAGATCATTTGATCGAGGATTTGCTTGGCATAGGCTGGCCGGAGCATCGTCGGGATGGACTGACTGCGCGTGGCTTGATCGAATTGCTGCTGAAAATCAACGGCGGTGATGCTTTGGCCGGCGACGGTCGCAATTGCGTCCGGGCTGCTGGCGCCCGTTCCGCTCATCAGGCCGGGAATGAGCGTGACAACCATGCTGACGCAGATCAAGACGAGGATCACACCCATGGTGATCTTGATCCAGCGGTTGCGATCCAAATCACGCTGCTGAATGCTTCTTAACATAAGGTTTTCGCGCGGTCCTTCGAAGACACAGAGGTTCCATTATAGAAGAGATTCGCGGGAGTCACAATCATATGAACTCGTCAAGTAGATTGGCTACACTTGCCGAGGACTTCGGCTTGAACTGTCCGGGCGGGTGAAACGTAAGCAGCCCCTTGACAGGGCATCTTGGGAGGATTCTCGACGATCGAGCGCCAAGCTAGCCGCAGGCCATCTTATTCTGTCGGCCCCATCTGCCACTGCCACGATCTCAATTCCCAATTGTTTCCTTCGACGGCGACCGCAGCAGCGTGGTCACGCCCCAGCGGCAGTGCCAGCAGCGACCAGCCCGCTTCCCCTTTGCTCAGAAATGCCACAGCTTCATGGGGAGCGAGCGAAACATCGAAACTCTGCAAGGAGATTTGCAAGCCGCCGCCGCATGCTTTCACATAGGCTTCCTTCCGGGTCCAACAATTGAAAAACGCCCGAGGCCGCTCGCTGGCATCAAGCGAGCGAAGCTTGGCCACTTCATTGCGGGAGAAAAACTTTTCTTCAATTCCGTCGTCGACGAAGCTCGAGTCGATCCGTTCTACGTCGACTCCGATCTCACGGTTGCGCGTTACAGCATAGAGAGCCACGTTGCCGGAGTGGGACAGATTGAATCGTAAATCACTGGCGCAATCGTCTGCCAGCGCCGGCTTTCCAAACGGGCCGTAAGAGAAGCGGAGCGCGCTAGCCGATCGTCCAAGATAACGCGCAAGAATGTCGCGAAGGATCCCGCGAGAGGCGATAAAACGCCGGCGGTCTCTCGCGAAGTGGAATTTAGTGGCCCGCTCAAGCTCGTCAGAAGGGAGCGTTTCTTCGAGACGGCATATCTCGTAAGGAGAACGATCGAGATCGGCGCTCCAGACATCCACCGTGTTTTCTTCTAGCGTCAACCGCAACGGCGGCTGGCTCAATACTTGAGCGAAGTTCATCGGTCGTTTGGACCGTTGCGATCTGTGGAGGATCTGGCTGCATTTTCAAGTGATATGCTCAGCCGGTTGGCCAAATGTTGGACGTGAGGCTCGAAAAATATGCCCAGGTGATTGCCGCCAAGTTCATGCGTTTCTATCGGACCTGTTACCATATCCCTCCATCCGCTCAATGCCGGATCTAACTTCGTATCGGCCCGTAGAACAGCGACCCTCCCGCCGTATGGCTTGGGCTTGTACATTGCGCTTGCGAACGCAAGTACCTGCTCAAGATCCGTGAGCTTGGCGCTGTTTCTGCGGGCCTGAGCCCGGGCTAAGGGCGCTTTTACCCGCCGAATGAGTTTTCGCCAGGCTCCCTGTAGAAGCTCCGCTGCATAGAGGGCGCCTCGCTTTTCTTCAGTGCTCGTAACTTAAGAAATTTGGAGACTAGGCGCTGCCGGAACGGTTTGTGGGCGACTAGGTATGGATTGTGTCGAAAATAAAAATGATTCCGTGCGTCGACGATTGCCAGTAAATCAACCTGCTGCCCTTGATTCAAAAGCTGTCTCGCAGATTCATACGCGAGTAGAGCATTGTCGCAGAACCCCCCAAGAAAATACGGACCCTGAGGACGGTATTCGCGAATCGCCCGAACGACATAGCCGGCGAATTCCTCCAGCGAATAGGGTTTGTGCAACTCGCCGACGATCGACTGGTCGAAGTCCACGCACAGTATCGGCTGGTCGGCGCCTAGGTGCTCCGATACAGGCCGCCACAGAGAGCCCCAGCGAATTCCGAAGAAAGGTGGCTTGGAGCCGGCCGCTTGAATGGGAATGACCTCGACAATTGGGGCCGGAGCGCTTGCCTTGCGAAGAGCGCGGGCAAACAGCTCAATTGTGGGTGCTTCAAAAACCGACGCAAAAGTCATCCTTCGGCCGAATTCTCGCTCAACTCGCGCGAGGAGCCGAGCGACCAGAAGAGAATGGGCTCCCAGGTCAAACAGGTTGTGGCCGATGCCGACGTTCTTGATCCCGAGCGTTTCTTCCCAGATTTTTGCCAGCCGAATTTCCACGTCGTCGCGGGGAGCGGTGAACCCGATCGCAGGCAGTTCGTCTTGATTGGGCACAGACATAGATAAGGCCCGCCGGTCAATCTTTCCATTCGAAGAGAGGGGCAGAGTATCGAGGAACACGAAGGTGTCCGGAACCATGTACGCGGGGAGCTTGCATTTCAGCTGCCCCCGCAAGATGGCGGCCGTCACATCTTGTCGATCTTGCGATACCACATGAGCGACCAGGCGTTTGTCGCCGCGCGCGTCGTCGAAGATGGAAACCACCGCCGAGCGGACGCCTGGGCAAACACCCAGCGCAGCCTCGATCTCACCCAGTTCGATCCGGAATCCGCGGATTTTAACTTGCTGGTCGACCCTGCCGAGATACTCAATATTGCCGTCCGGCAGGTAGCGCGCGAGATCGCCCGTCTTATAGAGGCTTCCCGGTTGATCGCTGAACGGGTTGGAGACGAACTTTTGTCTGGTTAATTCCACCTGGTTCAGATAGCCCCGAGTTATTCCAGCTCCCGCAATGTGAAGCTCGCCGCGAACGCCCACTGGGACCGGCTGGAAGCGAGAATCGAGAATATAAAGTTGTGCATTCGCGATCGGCCGTCCGATCGGAACGCGGGTAGAGCGCGAATCGGGCTCGCAACGATATACGCTGCTCCAGACGGTGCCTTCCGTTGGTCCATACTCGTTGAACAGTGCTGCCTGCGGATTTGACCGGTAATGGTTTTCCACCAATTCCTTTGGACACTCTTCGCCGGCCACAATCGCGACACGGAGTGAGGAAACACGATCAAGCGAAGCTTCCTCCAGAAGTTGGCGATACAGAGTGGGCACGCAAAGCATGTGCGAAACGCCGTGGCGAACCATTAAGTCGACCAACTCGGTCAGGTCGCAGCGCGATTCATCTGGAGGCAGCACCAGCGTGCCACCGGTACCGAGCGTCCAAAAGATTCCCGCCAGGGAGCTGTCGAAGGCAAAAGAAGGGAGCAGCAGAAAGCTGCCCACCGGGTTTTTGTAGTATGTGCTGCGGGCCAGCGTCGAATTCACCAGGCCCCCGTGCGTGACCTGGACCCCTTTCGGACGCCCCGTTGACCCCGACGTATAAATGATGTAGGCCAGATTGTCAGGGCTGACGCAAGACGCCGCGATACGGCTTTCTTGCATAGACCGAAGGTGTGGGTCTGCATCTAGGCAGACCACCCGGAAGCCGTGCTGTGGCAACTGCGGTTCGAGCGCGGTAGTCGTCAGTAAGATTGGAGCCCGTGTATCGGCCAACATGAAACTCAATCGATCCGCCGGATAAGTGGGGTCGAGAGGCAGACAAGCGGCGCCAGCCTTCAGAATCGCCATTAAGCCCACAACCATTTCGGGCGAGCGCCCCAAGTGGAGGCCCACCGGGGTATCCGGCCCTGCACCTAAACTTTGCAGATAGCGGGCGAGCTGGTTGCTTCGCGCGCCGAGGTCGCCGTAGGTCATCTCTTCGTCTTTGAATTTCAAAGCGGTAGCATCGGGAACGCGCTCTACCTGAGCATCGAACAACTCGTGCACGCACTGATCCTTTGGGTACTCGACTCGCGTGCTGTTCCAGTCCACCAAGATCTGCTGGCGTTCAGAATCGGTCAGTAATGGAAGTTCCACGATGCTGCGATCCGGCGCCGCCAGCGCACCCGCTAACAAGGTTTGCCAATGCTGGACCAGTCGCGTAATCGTCGCAGCATCGAACAAGTCGGGGTTGTACGTAATCGGCCCGGAAATGGTGTCAGGCCGTTCGTCAAGGACGATGGTCATGTCCAGCTTTGAGCCGCCGTTCGAAACTTCTTCGGTGAGGAGGTCCCATCCGGGCGCAAAGGGGGACACCTTTGGCTGCTGCGAAAGAATCAATTGGAAAATCGGATTGCGGCTAGGATCCGGCCGAAGGTGCAATTCCTCCACGATCTTTTCGAATGGAACCTCGTCGTTTGCCAGCGCGTCGAGCACGGTGCCGCGCACTTGGCGAACAAGGTCTCGAAATGTGGGATTTCCGGAAAGATCAATGCGCAACGCCAGCGGATTGACGAAATAGCCGATCGTAAGCTCCGTTTCGGAGCGCCGCCGGCCCGCCGACAGGCCTCCGATCACAATATCTTGTTGTCCGGTGTAACGGCTCAGCAATGCCGCATATCCCGCCAAGCAAGCCATGTAGGATGAAATGGCTTCTTGCCGGCAAAAAGATGTAAGCAGTTCGGTCACCTTCGAATCAAATTTGAATCGGTGGATCGCTCCTCGGTGCGTTTGATAAGCGGGCCTCACGCCTTCGTTCGGCCATTGCAGCGTGGGAAGTTCGCCCGAAAGTCGCTCGCGCCAGAACGACCATTGTCGGGACCAATCGTCCGTTGCGGGAGTCTTCTGTTGCCAGTAGGCGACATCGCCGTATTGCAGAAGTGGATCGGCAAGCGGCGAAGGCTCTCCAGCCGAGAACGCTTCGTAGAGCACCGCCAATTCCGGCAATAGGACCCGGTAGGCGCTCACAGCGTCAAAGACAATTTGATGGAAGGTCAGATACAACCGATACTCTTCCTCGTGCATTCGCACGAGTGTGCCGCGTAGAAGCGGCCCTTTCCTCAAATCAAAGACCTTGTGCGCATCTTGGACGGCCAACGATGTTGCTTCGGTGGCTCGTTCAGACTCCGATAGGCTCCGAAGATCAGCGCTTTTCATCGGAAATCGATCCGAGGCTGGGTGAACCACCTGAAAGGGTTGACCGTCCTTGGCATCGAAGGTTGTTCTCCAGATTTCGTGGCGCCGGACAATCTCGGCCAGGCAACGCTCGAGCACCGCAACATCGAGGGGGCCGGTCCTGAAGATGGTTATCGCTTCGTTGTAAACCGGGATATCGCCCGCCATTTGAGAATGCAACCACACCTGCTGCTGCGAAAAGGAGAGCGGAACCGGCTCTCCCTCTGGCCGGCGCGGAATGCGCTTGGGGGCCGTTGATGCTTGGACCTCTCGCTGGCGTAGGTACCCGTCAATCGATCTTCGATTCGCCTCGGAAAGCTGCCCGACGTCCGGGATAGGATTCTTCACGCTCATGCTTGATGGTTTGCCTTATCTTTTTCATCGACAGTGTCCCGTTTGTATAAATCCGACAGGCGCAAGTGCGGCTCCGAAGTCAATCGCTCGAACAACGTCTCCAAGTCCGCTAACATTTGCGTGATCGTTTCTTCTTGAAATATGTCCGAGTTGTATTGCGCCCTTCCGATCACGCCATCCGGGCGATCGATGAAGGCGAGGTAGAGATTCCACATCGTTCCGCCGTTTCCAGCATCCATCGAAGTAACGTCCCATTCGGTCCGGAGAGCTTCCGGAACCCGCGGCTGAAGGGAGATCGCTACGCTGAAAGGCGGAGGATCCCCAGGGCCGGTTGCCAGACACAACTTTTTTGACACAACTTCGAGAGGAACGTCGTCGTGAGAGATAGCCTCGGAAACCACTTCCCTGGCCTGCTGCAGGAGCTCGCCGAAGGTCGGATTCAAAGAAAGATCGAATCGCAGCGCGACAGGGTTCAGGAAATATCCTAGGAGCTCTTGTAGTTGGGTGCGCTTTCGGCCTGCCGGCGAAAGAGTGCCCACCAAAATATCTTCTTGGCTCGTGTAACGGTGGAGAAGCGCGACAAATCCAGATAGCAGCGTCATAAAAAGTGTGACGCCTTCTCGCCTGGCCGCGGATCTCAACCCTTCAGAGACGTTCCGCGTGAACGCGAACGGCCGAATCTGTCCGCGGTGTGAGAAGCTCTTCGCACGATCCCAACCCTCGGGCCATTGCAGCACCGGAAGCTCTCCGGCGAGCCGGTTGGCCCAGTAGCGAATCTGTGGGTCATTGTCTTCAACTTTTGCTCGGTTTCGCTGCCAAACTGCATAGTCCGCAAACTGAATCGGGGGCTCCGCAAGCGGCGAAGGATTTCCATTCGAGAAGGCCCGATACAGCGCCGCCAACTCCGTAGGCAGAACGTGATACGCCGATATGCCGTCGACAATGCTCTGATGGGCGACCAGCACCAACCGGTGCGACGACTCGCCGAGCCTGATCAGCAGAAAGCGCAGCAACGGACCGCGTTTCAAATCAAAGGGACGCTCGGCCAGTTCCTCGACACACGTAAGCACGCGGGCTTCTTGCTCGGATTTCGAGAGTCCAGCGAGATTGAATACCGGCAAAAGGAAATCACTCGGCGCCGGGTGAACCACCTGAACAGGGTGGCCATCCACTTCGTCAAATGTTGTCCGCCAAATTTCGTGGCGGCGGATGATCTCGAGTAAACAGCGCTCAATAACTGCCGCGTCCAACACACCCTTTCGATGTATTGTGATCACCTCGTTGTAGAACGGCGGCTCGCCCTCACTGTGTTTGCCGCGTTCGAAGAGCTGTTCCTGAGGCAACGAGAGAGGGGCGGCTTCAGCGGAAGATCGCCGAGCACTTGGGGGGGATACAGGTGCAGGTCGCCGCGTGTCTCGCAGATACTTGTTGAGGCGTGCGCGCTCGGTCTCAGAGAGAGAAGTTGCGGCTACCGGCACTCCTTGACTGTCTGTTTTGGCTGGGTTGGGCAATGTTCAGTGGATTTCTGGGTTCTTGGCTACGACCTGCGTGTCCCGGAACCGTTCTGTCGATTCTGTCGACAGAAATATCCGGGAGGTTCAACAATGAAAATCCAACTCGCCACTTGGTCATGGCAAGAATCACCCGCCAATTACAAAAGCAAGTTCGATACCATCAGTCTGCGCGGTGGTCCAAAGGGTTTATGGTCAAAAAGGACGACAAGAGTGCGCCAACTTGGTCGCAAATTGTCCATGCAGCCGCAAAGTGGCCATATCACTATCTCGGGCGAAGGAGAAATGTCTTGCCGTAAACGGTAATTCTGCTTGACGAATTAACTGTTGAACGAGGCGGTAATCGGTGTTCTATACTTCCTACAACTCCTCCCTTTTCAATAAATACAATATCGATCAAGACCATCTAGCTTGGTACCTCGTTTGCTACATAGTGCCCGTCGGCGCTGCAAAATGTCCGTGCTGATGCTTCGCTCAACCGCACGGCCGAGGAGAACCTGCTGAGCCCGAAAACAAAAACTAACTGGAGAGCAACCAGGATGGCTGACCCGGCCCCGACGAGCAACTCCGGCAGCGAACTTCGGCGACCGCCGATCAAAAATACCGAGCCACAGCGTGCGACACACGTCGGTAATTCCGCTCCGTCGCAGAATAGCTTCGTTCCACAGCTTCTCTCCGAACAGGCAGAGGCTACGCCGCGAGCACTGGCTGTTGCCGCCGGAACCCATTCGCTGACCTATCGAGAATTGAACTCTCGCGCCAATCGGCTGGCGCACTATCTTGAGAAGTTGGGTGTCGGACCGGAAGCGGTCGTGGGCCTGCGTCTCGAGCGCTCACTCGACTTCGTGGTCGCCGCTTTGGGGGTCCTAAAGGCCGGAGGTGCCTACCTTCCCTTCGACGCAGCGACTCCCGCAGCAAGAATCGCTTCGCTCCTGGCGGACTCGCAAGCTTCCGCCTTGATAACCACACGCACGATAGCCGATCACCTTCCCGTAGGTTCTTGGCGCGTGCTGATGATCGATGCAGACTCGGCTGCCATTGCCCAGTGCCCGTCCCATTCGCTCGCGGTTGAATTGAAGCCCGAGAATCTTGCCTACGTGATCTATACGTCGGGTTCTTCGGGAGAACCGAAGGGTGTCGAAATCACGCACCAGAGTCTCGCCAACCTCATCTCTTGGCATCAAGATGCGTTCGGAGTGGCGCCGTCCGACCGAGCAACGCAGTTGGCTAGTCCCGGTTTCGACGCCGCGGTTTGGGAGCTATGGCCTTACCTTACGGCCGGAGCCAGCGTTCATATCGCCGATAAGCTCACGATCGTAGCAGCGGCTGCGCTCCGCGATTGGCTCGTTTTCCAAGGGATCACCATAAGCTTCGTTCCCACCGCGCTGGCGGAGCAATTGATCGCCCTCGATTGGCCTGGCTCGGTGCCTCTTCGCTTCTTGTTGACCGGGGCCGATGCGCTGCGCCACTATCCGCCTGCCAACTTGCCGTTCGCTTTGGTAAATAATTACGGTCCCACAGAGTGCACTGTCGTAGCCACATCTGGCGTTGTGCCGTCGCTGTCGTGTTCTGGTTCGGCCCCTTCAATCGGTCGGCCGATCGCCAACACTCAAATCTACATCTTGGACAAGAACCAACAAGAAGTATCAGCGCAGGCCGCCGGAGAGTTGTACATTGCAGGGATGGGCTTGGCACGAGGTTACCGTAACCAGCCGGATCTCACGGCTCAGAAGTTCGTTCGAAACCCGTTCAGCTCGCAACCCGGTTCGCGTATGTATAGGACGGGCGATCTCGCCTGCCATTTGCCCGACGGTCAGGTCGCATTTCTGGGCCGCGTGGACGATCAGATCAAAATTCTCGGCCATCGCATCGAACCAAACGAAATTGCAGGTGCGCTCAAGAAGCATCCCGCCGTGCAGTCCAGTGTCGTCATGGCTCGAGAAGACGCGCCCGCCGAAAAGCGCCTGGTCGCATATGTATGTCTTGCGCCTGATCTGCACGTCACGGCACGCGAGTTGTCTTCCTTCATGGCCAAGTCTTTGCCTGCATACATGGTCCCGAGCGCCTTCGTTCGCGTAACCTCGTTTTCACTCACCATCAACGGCAAGATTGATCGCTCCGCCTTGCCAGCCCCAGACGCGACAAACACTTTGCAAGACAGAATCATCATCGCTCCGCGAACGCTCGTCGAGGAGCGGCTCTCCGCCATTCTCTGTCGCCTCTTGCATCTTGATAGCCTCAGCATGGAAGACAACTTCTTTATGCTGGGCGGCCACTCCCTCCTCGGTACTCAACTGATCGCGCGTATTCGGGACGTGTTTGGCGTTGAAATCACGCTCAGGGTGCTGTTCGACAATGCCACCGTAGCCGGGATTTCAACCGAAATCGAGCGGCTCATCCTTGCCAAGCTAAATAGTGAAGCCTACGCCGCAGACGACAATGCGTCCGACGCGTATGCGCCAGGGAACTAGCAGTGGGTGGCGACGGCAACACCCTCGCGCCATCTGACAAACCCGCACCTGCTCTGAGCCTGTACCAGTTGCTCGACCCCGCCGTTCTCGCTGATCCATACCCGCTATTCCGTCGCCTTCGGGAAGAAGACCCGGTTCACTGGGACCCGTTTCTGCACGCCTGGGTGGTTACTCGATACGAGGACGTTCTTAGGGTTCTGCACGACTTTTCCGCCCAACGCACACCGACGCCCGAGCAATTAACGTCCATGGGGCTTGCTCACCTGAGCCCCATCGCTCGCGTCATGGTGAAGCAAATGCTCTTTCTGGACGCGCCGGCTCATACTCGCCTGCGCAGCCTGGCGTCGTACGCCTTTACTCCACAAAGGGTTTCGGTGCTTCGATCGCGTATCCAGGAGATCGTTGAATCGCTCTTAGACGCCGTACACTCCGCCCGCCGGATGGATGTAATCGCTGATTTGGCTGAGCCGCTCCCCAACATTGTCACGGCGGAAATGCTCGGCGTTCCAGTCGAAGACCACCGCCGACTCAAGGCTTGGTCCGCCGATTTCGCGGAGATGCTCGGCAACTTTCAGCACAATCCCGATCACGTGCCGAAGGTCTTGCGAGCTGTCGAAGAGATGACCGCCTACTTCCGCGAGCGTATCAGGGAGCAGCGCATCCATCCGCGCGAGGGGCTGATTCACTCACTGCTGACGGCGAAAGTTGATGGCGACTCCCTCACCGAGGAGGAGGTCGTCGCCAATAGCATCGTGACCATGGTGGGCGGCCAAGAAACCACCACCAACCTCATCGGCAACGGAGTTCTCGCCCTTCTGCGCAATCCCGGCGCGCTCCAGATGCTGCGCAACGATCCTTCGCTCGTCCCCTCCGCCGTCGAGGAGTTACTTCGATACGATTGCCCCAGCCAGCACACAGCTCGCTTGGCTTCCGAAGACGCGATTCTCGGCGGTAAGATGATCCGCAAGCGGCAGGCGGTCATCGCCGTCATGGCTGCGGGAAATCGAGATCCCGAGCGCTTCTCGGATCCCGATAAACTCGACATTACCCGCAAGGACAATCGTCACCTCGCCTTCGGCTGGGCCTCACATTTTTGTTTCGGCGCAGCGCTCGCGCGCATCGAGGGGCAAGTTGCTCTCGAAGCGATTCTGCGTCGCCTGCCCAACCTGAAGCTTGAGCCTACGCCTCTGACATGGCGTGCGAACCTGGGTCTTCGCGGGCTCACAGCTCTTCCCGTGAACTTCTAGGGCTTGCCAGTTAACCCTTCCGGCGGGGCAATCGATTGCAAGCCTCTTCATCACCACATCGACGGTAAGCGCCACTACCCGGGCGACGATTTCGCGAAGCATAGTGGCAGCACGAGTTCTGACGGTCCTCAATTGCGGGTGTGGTCGTGGCGGCGACGAACTCAGTTATTCCACGAACGCTTCGAGTTGTGAGCGACCAGTCGCGACTTTCTTTTTCTCCAAACGGGGTATCCAATTCCAACGCCAAGAATCACCACAGCCGGGGCGGCAAGGAGAGCGCAAAGTCGACCGTATCCTCCCTCTTTTTCCGGGTCGAGTTCCTGATAGTAGAAACTCGTTAACAGCATACCAAAATGGCTCCGTGAGAGGACGAGGTCACGAAAATCGGAGAGGTGTCGAAGTAGGTTGTTTTGCAGATTGGATTTTGAAACGTCGATGCGGTCCGTATCATGCGGAATCTCATACCTGATTTGCAAATGACGAGTTTCGTGGCCGGGTACGGCCACTGCCATGGTTAGGACGCCGCGATTTTCCTTGAAGGGCTGCGGGTGTCCATCGGACAATACAGAGTCCAATGCCGGATGGAAAGACTCTTCCTTTTCCACGTTGAATGTACGAGTCTGAAGGTCTGGATTCGAAATCAAAATGTCGCCGGAGTATGCGTGAACATCATATTGTCCATCGTCGCGCCGCTTCATTAGGTAGGCATGGCGGCTGATTTCTCCGAGAGTGGCCCAGACCGTGTGAGGATTTATCCGATTGATCTCATCCGCATATGGATCGAAGGCGCCGATTCCCGCAGCAAAAAACCCTTCGTGAACGTAAAGAAGGATGGGATTGCCTAGAAACGATTGGATCGCCAAGAAGGAGCTGGGCAAACCTCCGTCGACTCCAAATCGTCGAATGCTGGGAAAGTTTTCATAGGAGAGAGTTACATTTCGAAACTGGAAAAGAGGGTCAGCAGGTGGGGTCAGTCCCTGAGGGACCATTTCGGAATTGACCGTCGCAAGAAGCCCATTCTGTTTTAGGATGCCCAAGACCGGCTCCGGGCCGATTGAGTAGGGAAATATCCACACACGATCGTAGGGAATCCCCGTCAACCGTGAAAACTCAACCATTCGAGCCAGCGCTTGGCGAACCTTGAAGGTGTCTTCTTGGCGCACTGTTTCTGAGAACTTTTCAGTCGCTGGAAATAACGCAAATTCCGCGTGGTCATGATCATCGCCGTGCAGGCAGACCGAAAATCGCTCGGGGTGAGCACGGATAACGGACGCAACATCCGGTCGACTGCGGTCAAAGTTCCAGGGGATGAACGCCACCGTGGTGTGAAAGTTGTGCTTCTCCATCTCCGCAAGCAGTCGGGAGTAATTAAGATGTCCATAGGGTTCGATGAGCCAGGCGTCATCGACCGTCAAGTTTGCATACTGCCCCGCAAAACGCCACGCCTCGTCGCCGCCTGCCGCCCGAAGGTACATAAAGTAAGGTGCAGCCCATTCGGCAAAGACTTCTGGAAGATACGAGACCGATGCGGTGGCAGGGAGAATCGCCGCTGCTCTGTGCGTTACAAAAGAGATAGATTCCCCGCCCCATCCATCCTGGACGAAAATCGGAAAGTGATTAGAACCATCCACGACTTCCATGACCGTTCGCAGAGATGCTCCACTCGAGGCCTGAATACACGCCTGATGTGTGGGAAATAGCGGAAGGTCTTGATTGCCTAGCTCTGACGTGATCCCTTCAACTCGATCGATGTGAACGAATGCATTTTGAGAAAGGTTGTCATTGCCACACGCATGGACGTTCTCAATCTGCCCTCGAGACCATTCGCTGAGAGCAACGGGACTGGTTGCGGGGGAGAGGTCGGCAACAAGAAGCGGGACGGACTTCGAATGGGGCCGCGACAGCCACCTCACCATGTCTTCACGGTGTATGAGAGGGATCGCATCGGCGGCAATCACCACGCCTACGACGTTGGGCTGCATGATTGTCCGAGCGACGGGCGCTGCGCTCTCTGGGAGATTTAATTCGAGCAGTTCAAGCCCGTAGAATCGGGTCGAAAGTTGGAACTGTTGCCTTAGCTCGCCTGATTCGCCCGCGCGCGCCACGAGCACGACTTGGCCCGCTTTGCAACAAGGCGCTAAACAGAGAGTCGCCAGAATCAGTCTGGAAAGGAGATTCCCCAGCCTATACCGCGTCATCTTTTCCGCATCCCTGGCGTTCCAGAACTTCGACAATCGCGCTATTGAGTTTGAGAGAGCACCTTTCGAATTTCGTCTGCGTGGGGATAGTTCGGACTGATTTGAAGCGTGTACTCGAGTTGTTTCTTAGCCATTGCGTAGTTGTGGGTCTTTTCGTAAGCCATCCCGAGATGGTAGTGGATGTTAGGGTTCTTGGGGTCCTCATGCGCGGCCTGTTGCAAGGTGTCGATGGCGGAGCTGTAAGCTCCCTGATAATAATAAGCCCAGCCAAGAGTATCGGCGGAGCTGGGAACATTGGGCATGCCCCTTCGGCCGGTTTGCGCGAGCGTCAGAGCAACGTTGACGTTGCCGCCGTGCTCGAGCATGAGGTACGCAAGATTGTTCGCGGCAATCGCATCATCGGGTTGGACTTGAAGCGCTTCGTTGTAAAGGTCTTCGGCTCGCTGCCAATCCCCGCGCAACTCGAAAAGGCTTCCCAGCGAGACACAGAGAGTCACTTCTCGCGGATTGTCCTGAATTCCCCGCTGGTAGTTGGTGATGGCTTGATCCACCGCGCCGCGAGCCGCCTCAGCGTTGCCTAGGAACAAAATGGCCTGGGTGTTGTGCTTGTCCAGATCGATGGCTTTTTGGAATGCCTCTTCCGCTTTGCCTTCGTCCTGGTTTCGGAGTTCAACCTGTCCGAGGAGAGTGTATAGGCTCGTATTCGCAGGTTCGCGCCCAAGCTGCTCCTGCACGCGCCGAAGAGCCTGCGCAGGTTCCTTGCGTTCGAGGTCGATATTGACGAGGCCAGCAAGCGCCTGCGATGCGGAAGGATCTAGAGCGAGCGCCTCGCTATAGGATTTCGTGGCTGCGTCAAACTGCTTCAAAGCCGTGAGCAAATCGCCCATGTGGATCAGAGGGGCCGGATCACGAGGAGCTATTTCAGTAGCCTTCTTCAAATCGGCTTGGGCGCCAGCGTCGTCGCCCTTGGCGAGAAGGGCTTGAGCATGGAAGACATACCCTTCGGAAGAACGGGGCTCCAGTTGGATTAGCTTTTCGCTGGTGGTAGTCAAAAGCGAGAAATCCCGTTGGCGCAGGGCGAGCGCAGCTAGGGCGTGCTCAGGTTCGACGGCGTTGGGACTAAGGCGCGCCGCCTCTTGCCATTCCGACTGCGCCTGGCCGAAATTGGTTGCGGCCGCGTATGCAACTCCCAGATGATAATGAGCCAGGGCGTTCTCAGGATCAGCTCTAACAATCGACGCGAAAACGGTGATGGCATCGGTCGGTCTGCCCCGACGAATTAGGATTTCGCCTCGAAAGGTCAACCCGCCTTCGTCAGACGGCGAGTTCTTTAAGAAAGTATCATCGAGTTTTTCCGCATCACCCAGGCGATTCAGCTGAATGAGAGCCTCGATATAGGACTTGGTGACGGCTCCGTCGTCGGGGTGCTCGCTATGTAGTGAAGCAAACTCCGTGGCGGCTTTATCCCATTCGCCTTGGCCCAAGTAAAAATTGCCGAGCATTCGGTAACCTGCCGGATTGTCCTTCAGGTTATTCCTGGTGTCCTGCAATACCTGCAGGGCTAGATCCTCGCGGCCCTGGCTCTGGTAAAGCTCGGCGAGCATGGCGGGCGGAGTAGGGTCGTGAGGATTTATTGCAACAGCGGATTGAAATTCCTTCTGGGCATCTGCCGGCCGATTCTGACGCGCATAGAATCTGCCAAGGATAAGAAGTGCCGAAGCAGATTTTGCATCCACGGAAACGGCTTTTCTGTAATTTTCTTCCGCGGAGGAAATGTCCTTATTGCGTTCTTGAAGTTCGGCTAGGAAGGAATAAGAGGCCGAGCGTTTGGGGTCAATTCGCACCGCGTCCTGCGCTTCCGCGATGGCTTTGGGAAGCAGATTTAACGCCGCATCCGAGTTGGCCAGCAACACCTCGGCCTCGACGCTGTTGGGTTTGCTTTGTAGGACCGTTTCAGCGTAGTGGCGGGCTTCCAGCTTATGCCCGCCCGCAAGCATCAAATTGCCTAGCGCTACCTGGGCGGGCCAGTTCGCCGGATTGTATTCCACCGCGCGGGAGAGTTCTTGGTAAGCGTGATTCCAATCACCCTGTTGAAGGAAGACTTTCGCAAGGCCGAAGTGGGCGTCCCCAAATTTTGGATCGATCTGAATCGCGTTTTGATACTCGATAACGGCTTCTCGGTATTTGGCCTCTTGAAGGTATGAGTTGCCCTTGCTTAGATAGTTTCGCTTCCGGACCTCGGGGTTGCGGAAACATCCCCCAAGGCAAGTGACCAAGAGAATGCAGAGTGACCACCTGCCGACCGAACTCATCGAAACCCCTTGAACGCGCGTGCCCAAAGAACGAGCGGAAAAACCCACGCCAGAAACAGGCTATCATGTGCAATCTGCTCGCCTCCGGAACGCCGGGAATCTTCCGGTGGCCGTATGTTCATGGTATACAGCGATTTAGCGATTCTCAGCAATTGGTTTTGGCCCGGGAACATGAGCATGAGCGGGCCAATGATACTGCAGAATAGTTAACAGTGGCGACGGAATTATCGGTGTAAAACAGCCAGTAATGGATCAATATTGGTAGATTTCGTGTGCGGCCAGCTGGCACAGAACTGGGAACAAAGGGCAAGTCTTTTGCCCTTTCGTGGAAGCCCCCAGGGACTCGGGACGGAGCTGTCGGGGCACTGACTTATCTATGTGGTTGAAGAAAATGCGGTTAGCAATTCCCTGGCAGGGATGATGCTGGCAGCCGCCGTGCAACTCCTGGGGTGGCGGGTGTGAGGGTCTTTAGCCCGCCAGTAGACCTCTGGAGTTTACGGCGAGAGTATGGCTATTGAAAGGGCGAATTCGGCGGCGGCCTTAGTAGAAACGAACTGGATTTCCGGGGTGAGTGCAGCGATGCACACTCTCGAAAGCGTCGTAGCCGAAATCGCGTCAACGGACATTCCGGTCTTACTCGTTGGGGAGAGCGGCACAGGGAAAGAAATGTTGGCAACTCGAATTCACCGACTTTCAGCGCACGCTCAGGAACCGCTGAGAAGAATTCCCTGCGCCTCGATTAATCCGGAGATGCTTTCGGTGGAATTGGGTTTGAACGGGACGACGAAGCCGAATGTCACGGGCACGGTTTTCTTCGATGAAATCAGCGAACTCGATAGTGCGTGCCAAAGATACCTGCTGGGAGTGCTGCCGGACGGAGATGGATGCGCGCGACGAGGGATGGCGGAGGCGCGGGTAGTCTCCACAACGAACAAGAACCTAGACGAAGAAATGCGAGCGGGACGTTTTCGCAGCGAATTGTATTATCGGATCAACGGCGTTTGTTTGCGAGTGCCGGCGTTGCGAGATCGGAAGGAAGACATTCCGCAGATGGTAGAGTTTTTTGTGAGAAAGCACGCCTCGCAATTGGGAAGATCGCGTCCGGACGTGAGCTCGCGGACCCTGACGATTTTGAAAAATCATTCGTGGCCGGGAAATATTCGTGAGCTAGAAAATATGGTTAAGAAGATCGTGGCACTGGGCGACGAGAATCTGGCGGCCATGGAACTGGCGACTTCAACTCCAGGCCCGAGGACGGAACGCCTTGCCGAAGCGCGCAGCTACTCGCTGAAAGCGGCGGCCCGGGCCGCCTCGCGGGAAGCGGAGCGGGAGTTGATTATGAAGGCGCTGGCGCGAACGCGATGGAACCGGAAGCGTGCTGCACAGGAATTGCAGATTAGCTACAAATCGCTATTGTATAAACTGAAGCAGATTGGCTTCGAAGATCCGGAAGTAAGTCAATGAGATGGGAGAGATCCATGCGGGGACGGATGCAATTCTATATGTTATTGGCGGTGCTGTTCGCGGTATTTCCGATCTGCGCCAGAGGGAGCGCACGACCTGCGGCACAATCGAATGGAACGATACCGGCAGCCAAACCCCCTGAAGCTAAACCCCCTGCGAAGGCGGCCACCGAGGATCCGAACTACATGATCGGAGCCCAAGACGTGCTTGACATCAGCGTTTGGAAGGAGCCGGAATTGACTCTTTCCGTGCCTGTACGCCCGGACGGAAAGATTTCGATTCCACTCCTGAACGACGTGCAGGCTGCGGGGCTCACGCCAACCCAACTGGCGATGCGAATCACGACTGATCTGAAGAAATTCGTGACGAATCCGCAGGTAACGATCATCGTGACGCAGATCAATAGTCAGCGCATTTACATACTTGGCGAAGTAAGCCGCGCGGGCGCCTATCCTCTATTGCCGCAGATGACGATGTTACAGGCGCTATCGAGTGCGGGAGGATTCACGCAATTCGCGAATTTGAAGAAGATCTACATGTTTCGAGTGGAGGACGGAAAGCAGGTGAAGTATCCGTTCAACTACAAGGACGTAGTGAACGGCAAACGCCCGGATGAGAATGTGATACTTAGGGCTGGCGACACAATCGTAGTGCCCTAAAGGAGAATGATGCGCACGCTACACTACGGTTTTTGGGCTGCGCTCTGCGCGATATCGCTGTGTGTGCCGGCAGCGCGAGGACAGCAACAGGACCAGAGCACCCCGATTCCGGCTTATAAATCACCGCTCGGAGCCGGAGACGTTAATAATCCCGCAGACACGAACTCGCAACAAGCCTCGCCGGATACAAGCTCGCTATCCGGCTTTCAAAACTTTTCGCTGGGCTTGCCGACCGCACGCAGCTACTGGCAGCCGCACGCGGAACTATCTTTGGCAGGCGACTCGAATGGGCTGGAAACGCCCAGTGGAACTTCTTGGAGCATGTTCGGGATAGTTAGTGGGGGCGTTGATGTGCAACGGACGTCCGGTAATTCGAATTTGGCCCTAAGCTACGACGGCGGCGGAACCTTCTCGAACCAGAATAACGTAGGCAATGGATCGTTCCAAAATCTCAGTGTCTCGGACCGGTATTCATTTCGGCGAGTGACAATCTCCGCTCAGGACGCCTTCTCGTATTTACCCCAAGACGCAGTTGGGTTCGCGGGTCTCGGTGGAGCGCTGATTCCGGGAGGAGCCGGGCCGGGCGGATTGGGATCGGCCTTCACGCCAGGCCAGTCGATTCTGATCGGTCAAGGCCAAAGTATTGGTAACGCGTCCGACGTCGAGGCGGACGTGGCCTTGAGCGGTCGCTCTTCTTTGACATTCGTGGGTGGCTACTCGTTACTTCGCTATCTCGGCAGTAGCTTGCTGGATTACAACGGCGCTATTTTCCGCGTCGGCTACAATTATCAAATTACGGCCAGAAACACTATGTCGGTTCTGTACCAATATAACCGAATCACTTACGACAATTTCGATCAGGCGATTAGCGCCCATAGCGCAGAACTTTCGTACGGACGACGAGTCACGGGCCGACTGGCTTTCCAAGTCGCAGCGGGACCGCAAGTCACGGTTGCTACGGTTCCGATTAATGGCACTCCCGTGGTGAGCGGGCCGACCGCAGGGGGATCGGTAACCCAAGTCGGATGGACGCTCGACGCATCTCTCAACTGGCAGATGGAGCGAGGCGGATTGACAGCACAGTATTTTCATGGAGTCACAGGCGGATCAGGAGTGCTAGGCGGCGCAATCGAAGATACGTTCACAGGCACGGCAACGCGCCAGATTTCCAGGACGATTTCAGGCAGTATCGATGGCGGGTACTCCCGCGCTGCAGGAGTGCCGCTTTCCGATGTACTTGCGGGTGGTACGCCTAACCAGAACTACGAGTATTTTTTTGGCGGTGGGAGTCTGAGCCGTCCTATCAGCCGTACATTGGCTTTGAACTTTTCATATCAACTCCAATATCAGACTTCTAACGCGGCGGTTTGCGGCGGCACGATATGCGGTACGAGCATTATCGTGCATTTGGTTTCGCTTGGAGTGAGATGGCGAGACCGGCCGCGGCTTTTCTAGGAAGGACGAGGATCAAATGGAAGAGATACGCGATCGAGAGTTAACTCCAGCGGACATTTTAGCAATGCTTCGCCGGCGATGGATCTTGATATTGATTTTGGCACTGGTGGGTGCACCGCTAGCGTACGCCGTCTCAAGGTTTCTTCCAAATCGCTACAAGTCGCAGACCATCGTGCTGGTTCAACCGCCGAGCGTCCCGACGTCAATCGTACCGGATATGGAAACTGTTGGTATCAACCAGCGTCTGGCGACCATGCAGCAGGAGATCCTAAGCAGGACGCGGCTGGAGCCCGTAATCCGGCAATTCGGGCTGTTTTCAGGAGATATCAATAACGCATCGATGGACGATCTGGTAGCCAGACTTCAAAAGGCAATCGACATCACGCCTGTTGAGCCCATGGCCGAAACGGGCCCGCAAGACCTCCCTGGGTTTACCGTCAGCGTAACTCTGGATAATCCGCGGACAGCTCAGGCAGTGTGCACTGCCATAACGTCGATGTTTATCGAACGAAGCATCAGCGTTCAAACCCAGCATGCGGAGCAAACGACACAGTTTTTGAATCAACAGCTCGCCGATGCCAAAACGAACCTGGATGCCCAGGATGCGAAGCTGGCGACCTTCCAGGGCCGCTACATGGGCGAAACTTCCCGATGATGCACAGATGAACTTCCACATACTGACCGATTTGACCGCGCAGCTCGACGGGACCAACCAGGCACTCGCTCGCGCGCAGCAGGATCGGAGCTTCGCCGAATCCCTGTTGACGCAACAACTGGCGGAATGGCAGGCGTCTCAGAGTGGCAATAACCCGGCAACGATGGAACAGCAACTCGCGGCGTTACAGACTCAACTGGCGGCCTTGCAAGTGCGATACACGGACGACTATCCCGACGTCATCAAAACCAAGGCGGACATTGCCGCGTTGCAGAAGACGACTTGCCGATAGTGAAAATGCCAAACCCGCTAGCCCGACGGGTAAGGCGCGCAGGCCGACCGCCGAACCGCCACAGATCACGCAATGGCGAGAGCAAATACATTCGGAAGACGAGACAATCGCCGAGAAAACCAAGGAACAGCAGGGGATCAAGCAACAAATCAAATTGTATGAGACCCGAGTCCAGTCCAGCCCATCGATCGAGCAACAATACAAGCAGTTAACCCGCGGCTATCAAACAGCGCTCGATTCATACAATGATCTGTTGAAAAAGCGCGACGCATCCGCAATGTCCGGCAATCTGAACCAGGAACAACAGGGGGAGCAGTTTTCAGTGCTCGACCCCGCCAACTTGCCGGAAAGCCCATCGTTTCCGAAGCGCCCCCTGTTTGCGCTGGGAGGTCTGGGAGGCGGGTTCGCACTGGGAGTAGGGCTCGCCATTCTGATGGGGATGCAGGATAAGTCGCTTCGGAATGAGCGAGACGTCGAGTTTGCGCTACGCCTGCCGGTTCTCGCGATCGTTCCGGCGATCGAACCCTTTTCGGAAAAGAGCCCACGCAAGCGGTCACTAACGCGGGGCTCCGGTCCGACCATCGACCTAAGCGCAGGCGTTTGAGGAGATAATGTACCAAAGATTTTTCAACCTCCGGGAAAGCCCTTTCAACGTCAATCCGGATCCACGCTATCTGTTTATGACGAGGCAGATCCAGGAAGCGCTGGCGGGGTTGACCTACGGCATCCAGAATCGCAAAGGATTCATCCTTTTGACGGGTGAAGTAGGCACTGGCAAGACCACTCTAGTGAACCGTCTGCTGGACTGGCTGCGGGGACAACGAGTCGCCACAGCTTACATTTTTAACTCGCAATTACAGGTGAACCATCTGTTCGATTTCATTATGGCCGATTTTGAAATTCCCTACGATTCGCGGGAAAAGAGCCAAGTGCTTTTGAGGCTCAACCAGTGGCTGCTAGAACGCTATCGTTCGGGGGAGACAGCCGTCCTGATCGTGGACGAGGCGCAAAATCTTTCCAGCGAACTGCTGGAAGAGATCCGGCTGCTGACAAATCTCGAAACCTCGACGGAGAAGCTTTTGCAGATCGTTCTCGCGGGCCAGCCCGAGCTTGAGGAAAGGCTAAAACTGCCGCAATTGCGCCAGCTGAGGCAGAGGATCACGCTACGCTGCCGCACTTCGGCGCTCTCGCTCGAGGAAACTTACGGATACATTGCGGAGAGATTGCGGATCGCGGGAGCGAACGGAGAGCCAATTTTCTCGAAGGAAGCTATTCAAACGATCCATCTCTATTCTCGCGGGATTCCGCGGGTGGTAAATCTGTTGTGTGAGCACTCGATGATTAATGCTTACGTCGACACTCTGCGCCCGGTTCCGGCTCACTTGGTCGAAGAAGTAGCGCGCGAATTCCAGCTCGACGAAGTTCCGCCTATTGCCGGCAATGGATCGTCGTCGGCTGCTCAGCAATCGGCCAATACGCAGGCGCTATACGAGAGTTTGAACGAACTGCTTGGGCGCTTACGCCACCTAAACGTCGCGCCCTCCTCTGAAAGGAAATCATGAGTCGTATCCACGAAGCGCTGAAAAAGGCTGAACAGGAAAGGGCACCTGTCTCTCCCTTACAAGATATTGCCGCCGCTCCAGCGGAACCGATTTCGACGATACCTGAATGGCGCACCAGCGTGCCCGCCGCGACCACCGCGCAAGTCCTGGAGCCCGAGCCGCTCACCGCGATGCGGTCGGGCTATTTACGTTTCGAAGACCTTCAGGCGAACTGCACGCATCCGCAATGGCGTCCAGATCTGACCCGAAACGTTTTCTTCAACCCGGATTTGGCCCCAAACGCAGCCGAGCAGTTCCGCACGTTAAGGTCACGCCTCTACCAACTCCGGGATCATGTGACACTTCGAACCTTGCTGATTACGAGCTCTGAATCTGGAGAGGGGAAGACCTTCGTTGCTTCAAACCTCGCGGAAGCCATCGTGCGTCAGTCGGATCGCCGCGTATTGATGATCGATGCGGACTTGCGCTGCGCCCGCTTGCACACTGTGATGGGAGCACCAAGCCAGCCAGGTTTGACGGATTATCTTCGAGGAGAAATCGACGAGACAAGCATTATCCAGCAAGGACCCGAAGGTAATTTATGCCTGATTCCGGGCGGCACCGAGGTTACGAATCCAAGTGAATTGCTCTCCAACGGGCGTTTGCAGCGCTTGCTCGACCGCGTTACGCCAGTCTTCGACTGGATCATACTCGATTCTCCGCCATGCCTACCGGTCGCGGACGCCAGTATTTTGGCGAATCTCTGCGATGGAGTCCTGATGGTCGTGCGGGCGACGACGACCTCGGCTGAAGTTGCCCAGAGGGCGTGCCAGGAGATGAAGAACAAGAACCTTCTGGGAGTGGTGCTGAACGCAGTTAAGAAAGAAGACGGTTCTTACGGCGCCTACTATGCGGAAGGCTACGGCAATCTGTACGAACAAAAGGAATTGAAGGATTCTCAAAATTAACAACAATCTGCATCGCCCGCCCCAACGTCAGTCTTGTCTTATCAGTGCTCACGAGTTTGAGCAGATTCTTTCGCTCCGAATGAGCTTCACGATCAAAACCATCAGTAACCGAACGCGTTCACGATGACCCAGACTCGAGCCATTGAGGAAAGTGTGCCGGCTGAAACTGGGTGCACGCGTGACCGTCAGCCCGCAGCCGCTTACCAGATCGATCCCCTGACCGACCCCCGATGGGACCGCTTCTTGCTCCAAAATTCCCGCGCTTCGCTATTTCATTCCGCCCCTTGGCTCGAGGCATTGCGCAGAACGTACGGATACCAGCCAGTCGCCTTTACCACTTCTGCGCCGTACGAGGACTTAGAGAATGCGTTGGTATTTTGCCGCGTGGAGAGCTGGCTGACGGGGCGGCGGCTGGTTTCGTTGCCGTTTTCCGACTCCTGCGAGTTGCTTGTCAATGGGGCCACCGAATTAGGCATCCTGCTGGCCGATCTCGAAAACAGAGCACGCCGAGAAAAGTGGCGATACGTCGAAATACGGCCACTCGATTCTCTTCAGGCGAGTGAAGCGACGACGTGGCCGTGTTCCACTCAAGAGTACGCCTATCACAAACTCGATCTTTCCCCGGATCTCGATACTCTCTTCCGCAATTTTCATAAGAACTCGACCCAGCGCAAAGTGCGTCGCGCCGAACGAGAGCGCGTGGAGTACCGAGAAGGCACGCTCGACCTGTTAGACGATTTCTATTACCTGCTGATGATCACGCGCAAGCGCCATCACATCCCTCCTCAGCCGATTAACTGGCACCGGAACTTGATTGCATGCTTTGGCGATGCCCTCAAGATCCGCATGACATTCAAGGATGGCCGCGCGATCGCGGGGATGCTGACGTTGCAGTACAAAGATACGATGACTTACAAGTATGGTGGGTCCGATCCGGACTATAACAAATTCGGGAGCATCCATCTGCTCTTTTGGAAGGCGATTCAAGAGGCCAAGAATTCCCGTCTGAAGGTCTTTGACTTTGGACGCACGGACGCCGATCAGCACGGACTGATCACGTTCAAAGGCCGGTGGGGAGCGACCCAATCACGATTGATTTATTTGCGGTACGTCTTGCCGGGTCAGGCGCCGGGTTTTCTCGATCCCGCGACCGGAAACTGGAAGACGCAGCTTGCCAAAGACGTCTTCGCTCACATGCCGAGATCGCTGCTCGCAGCTATCGGCGACAGACTGTACCGGCACATTGGCTAATGGGACGCTACGACCTGAAGCGCGTCTGGCAGACACAATGAGGCGAGAATTATGACCGGTCGTACACTCGCGAAGCGGCATGGGGTATTCGCCGGTTTTGTATTGGCTTCCGGTCTCATTTTCTGGAAGACCTGGGCGGCTCTGATCGCCTATTCGATGCAGAACGAATCCGCATCTCACATTCTGCTTATTCCAGCGATCGCCTTCTTTCTGCTATTCTCGGAGCGCGGGCGCATTTTTCCGCAAAGCCGCCCGGGGATCGCTTTTGGCTCGGCTGTGGTTCTCGCCGCGGTGGGCCTTTTCTGGTCTGCAGCGCGCTTAAGCGACGGGGGGAATGATCGGCTGTCGCTCGAGACATTGGCTTTAGTTTTTCTGTGGATGGGAGGTTTTGTAGTTTGTTACGGCCTGAAGGCTTCACGTGCGGCGATATTTCCTCTGCTGTTTTTGCTGCTCATGGTTCCCTGGCCGAGCGCGGTTCTCGATCCGGTGATCCGCTGGCTGCAAGAGGGTTCCACCGACATAACGTATGCAATCTTCAAGGCGTTGCGTGTCCCCGTCTTGCGGCAGGGCTTTGTGCTTAGGGTTCCCGGTGTCGCGATTGAAGTGGCGAGCGAATGCAGCGGGATCCGGTCAAGCATGGCCTTGCTGATCACCTGCCTGCTCGCAGCGCATTTCTATCTTCGCACAGGATGGAAAATAGTGTTTTTTGTGCTGCTTGTAATTCCTTTGTCAATTTTCAAGAATGGTATAAGAATTGCGACGTTGACGCTGCTAAGCCTGTACGTCGACCCGAGTTTCTTAGCGGGGAGCCTGCATCGCGACGGCGGCTTCGTCTTTTTCTTTTTGGCGCTGGCGATGTTGTTCCCGGTGCTCCGGCTGCTCGAGCGGTCGGAAAAGAGAATCCAAGGGCCGTCCCCAGATGGCGAATCTCCTACACCGATGGGATCGCCAATCGCGTCTGGGTGACGTCGGACGGCTATGATCCGTTGGTTCAAGGCTCGAATCTTCGTAGGGCCAGTAATTCTTCGGTAGTTAGCTCCAGGAAGCGGGCGCGTCTGAGCTCGCGTGCCATTTCCGGTCGCTAGCGACAACCTGAGTACTTCGCGTGTCGACACTTTGGAAAGAGGCTGCTTCCGCGTGTTAGAATTCGTCGCATGATTCAACTACCCGATTTCGATCGAGCGTGGGACTACGAAAACGACTTCTACCTGTCTTGCGACATGACGCGGATTGGTAAGATTCTTGCAGCCTACGAACTCTATAAGATGGTGCTTGATTTGCCTGGACACGTAGTCGAGTGCGGCGTATTCAAAGGCGCGTCTTTGTCCCGTTTCGCGATTTTTCGAAGCCTTCTCGGCAACCTCTATTCCAAGAAGATTATAGCCTTCGATGTTTTTGGCAAGTTTCCGGAAACGCAGTTTCAGAGTGACGTCAAGGCCCGAGAAAAGTTCATCCGAGAGGCGGGAGAGCAGAGCATATCGGTGGAACAAATGCGCGAGGTATTGGACCGGCGGGGGCTTGGGCAGAGCGTCGAACTCGTTCCTGGGGACATCACCGTGACCGTTCCGGAATATGTCAAGGACAAGCCGGAGCTGAAAATTTCCCTGCTCAACCTGGACACCGATATTTATGAGCCTGCCGTGACCATCTTGAATCACCTCTTCCCGCGTATTGTCACGGGCGGAGTCTTGATTCTGGATGACTATGGCACCTTCCCTGGTGAGACCAAGGCGGTAGACGAGTATTTCAAAAACATGCACGTGCGTGTTCAGAAGCTTCCGTTCGTGACGACCCCTTGCTACGTGGTTAAGGATTAGCTGTTGTTGTGGGAACACACACCCGTCCCTGCGCGTAAATTGGCATCATCAATAGGTTAGCGTTGCATCTTTCGTTCGGTATGGCACGCCGTTTGCTCAAGGCACATCAACGTCCCTAGGCCCCCTCCCTGTCTGATGCCTATTTGGATCAGTACAATTCGGGCTAGGCTGGCGTACACTGTGTGGACTAGTAGTACCAAAGCCTGTTGGCATGTTCTTCGGGGCGGGAGTTGACTTCACCCGTGCGCAATTGTCTAGTTGTGTGCTTGCTCGGACTGGCCGGCCTCGCTGGTTGCAGCGGATCGGGCAGTGCGCCTAGTGGGGGCGGAACCGATCCAACGAGCCCAATTATCAGCTCGGTATCGCTGTCGGGAATGACCACGACTACGGCGACGGTGAATTGGGCAACGAATGTGGGCGCCGACAGCCGCGTGGATTACGGCACCACCACTGCCTACGGATCGGACGTCAGCAACGCCGCCCTGGTAACGAACCACTCCCTCGCGCTCAACTCGCTCACCTGCAATACGACGTACCACTATCAGATCACCTCTACCATCGCTCCGGGCAACTCTGCGAGTACTGGCGACGGCACATTTGCCACCAGTGCATGTGCGACCATTAGCGGGGTGTCAGTTTCACCGACAGCGACAACGGCGGTAGTGAGTTGGACGACCAGTGTGAGTGCGAACAGCCGCGCGGACTATGGCACCACAACCGCCTATGGATCGAACGTGAGTGACTCCACCCTGGTAACCAGCCACTCCCTAACGCTCAACTCGCTCACCTGCAATACGACGTACCACTATCAGATCACCTCTACCGTCGCTCCGGGCAACTCTGCGAGTACTGGCGACGCCACATTTGCCACCACTCCATGTGCGACCATTAGCGGGGTGTCAGTTTCACCGACAGCGACAACGGCGGTAGTGGGTTGGACGACCAATTCGAGTGCCAACAGTCGGGTGGACTATGGGACCACAACCGTCTATGGATCGAGCGTGAGCGATTCCACGCTGGTAACCAGCCACTCCCTGACGCTGAACTCGCTGACGTGCGGCACTACCTACCACTATGAGATAACGTCGGTCGGCTCGGCCGGCTCGGCAAGTACCGCTGACGCCACTTTTACTACCAGTGCGTGCGGCATAACCATTAGCGGGGTGTCAGTTTCACCGACAGCGACAACCGCGGTAGTGAGTTGGACGACCAGTGTGAGTGCGAACAGCCGCGTGGACTATGGCACCACCACCGCCTATGGATCGAACGTGAGCGATTCCACCCTGGTAACCAGCCACTCCCTGACGCTGAATTCGCTGACGTGCGGCACGACCTACCACTATGAGATAACGTCGGTCGGCTCGGCCGGCTCGGCAAGTACCGCCGACGCCACATTTACGACCAGCGCCTGCGGCGGCCAGTGTCGGACGACTTCCACTCCGTTCTTAATCCAATGTGGACCTTCCACGCCACATGCTGCGGCTTCCTGAGGATGAACGGCACCGACGCATTACTTGTCGTTCCGAGCGTGACGCCTCACTTCAGTGTCGGCCTGTTACAGAACATTGCTGATGTGGATTTCCAAGTTGAGACGAAATTCGATTCGCTCGTTACTCAAGGTGACCAGCTTGAAGGGATTCTCGTCCAGCAGGACTCGCAGAATTTCATTTGGTTCGGCGTGTATCATGATGGAACAACGCCCCGGTTATATGCCGTCGTCGAGTTAGGCGGCACGCCTTCCCTGGTGTACAACAACATCATCACGATTGCGCCTGGAAGTACTTCCTTCTGGATGCGCGTCAAGCGCGCCGGGACGGCCTGGACCCAGAGTTGGTCAACTGATGGTGCGACATACAACTCAGCTATTCTGACCCAATCTCTGACTGTCAGTGCCATCGGTCCGGCGGCGGGAAACGATCACGACTCGAACAACGATCCCACACCCAGCTTCACGGCTGCTGTGGATTATTTCTTCAATACTGCGAGCCCTATCAGCCCCACCGATGGGGGCCTGCCTAAGCCACCGAATCAGCCCGTCTTCAACGTTTGGTATGGCGACAACCAGACTTTTGGGCAGCGGGGCATCTCTCAACAATGGGTGAATATACTGGGGAATGTGTCGGCTCCCAGCGGCATTGCATCCGCCAGCTATACCTTGAACGGAGGCGCATCACAATTTCTCCGTATTGGACCGAACGGCACGCGATTGGTTGATACGGGAGATTTCAACGTCGAAATAGATCACACCATTCTCAACCCGACCCCGGCAACCAACACGGTGGTGATTACGGCGACCGACAACCTCAACCACACCACCACGCATACGGTCACGGTGAATTGGGACTATACCGGGCAGGTTTGGCCGCTGCCCTACTCCATCGACTGGTCCACCGTTACGAATATCTCGGACGTTGCGCAGGTGGTGGACGGCGGATGGGCCCTTCAGCCCGACGGCACGGTTCGAAGCACGCAGGCTGGCTATGATCGGCTGATCGCGTTCGGTGATGTCACCTGGACGGATTACGTAGTCACTACCGAACTAACCTTTAACAGCGTTGATTGCGTTGATTTCGGGGCAGGCATAGTGGTGGGGTGGACTGGGCACACCTATGGCGATCCACTGGCGCTTTCACCTGATCAACCGCGCACCGGCCACCCCTTCTTTGGTCAAGCCGGGTATGGCACCCCGGGGACGCTGAAGATTTACGCCAATAGCCCTAATTACCCGGAAACAACCTTGGCCCAGGACACCTCTGGGTTGAAGCTCGCTCTGGGCGTGAAATACATGATGAAGTTTGCCGTACAGAGGACTTCAAGTACCACGAGTGAGTACTACCTCAAGGTCTGGCCGTCCAGCGCTACGGAGCCTAGCAGTTGGAACCTCCAGGCCCAGGGAGATGCCAGTACCGGCGCCGCTCTGATTGGCACTGGCGCGGCCGACGTGAGCTTCGGAAAAATCACGGTCGCCGCATTCCCCTAGATTCGAGAACTCGCCGGACAAACCGTAGGAGAGCGACCCCAGGAAGTCCTTCTAGTGCAATCTGAGCGCCAAAGGGAGTTCCCTTCTTTTTGGCAATAGGCTTGCTCGTATTTTACCGGCCGATCAAGACTTATCACACCCACATCCATGCGCCTGACTTCGAAACTGATGCTGGTCCTGGCCTTTTGTTTTTCCTCTATGGTCACCGCCCTGTCCGCAGCTCCTGCGTACGTGGGGGGGAACGCGAAGGGTTGTACGGCGACATCTTGTGCGGTCAGCCTGACGAGCACGAACGGGGGAGACCTGATTGTCCTTGGCCTGTTCGTGTTGAACTCCACAAGCGTCAGCTCCGTGATGGACACGCAGGGGAATCAGTACATACTGATCGGCTCGCAGACGTGGTCGCCAAACGGTTTCGTGGAAAAGCTCTATTATGCCAAGAATATCAAGGGTGGTGCGGACACCGCTACGGTCACGCTGAGCGGCAGCACAACCCTGGAGGTGTTCGTCTACGAATACTCAGGTCTCGATACTTCGGCGCCTTTAGACGTCAGTGCCACACCACATACGGGCACCTCCGTGACAGGCACGAGCGGGGTCTTGACCACGACTAATGCGAATGATCTGCTCTTCGCTCTATTCCATCCCGACAACGACGTGACGACTACGGCAGGGTCAGGATTCACGGGACGGGTCTTGTTGGGGAGCATTCTTCTAGCTGAAGACCAAAATGTTACTTCCACCGGGTCGTATTCAGCGACGATGGGATTCTCTGGTAATGCCGATTACGTGAGCTTCCTTGTTGGCTTCAAGGCTGCGGCGAGTGGAGGCGGGTCACTCAGCATTAGCGGGGTGTCAGTTTCACCGACAGCGACAACCGCGGTAGTGAGTTGGACGACGAGTTCGAGTGCCAACAGCCGCGTGGACTATGGGACCACGACCGCCTATGGATCGAACGTCAGCAATTCCACTCAGGTGACCAGCCACTCGCTGACGCTGAGCTCGCTGACGTGCAACACGACCTATCACTATGAGATAACGTCGGTCGGCTCGGCCGGCTCGGCAACTACCGCCGACGCCACTTTTACTACCAGTGCGTGCGCCTCGGGCGGGACCCCTGCGTACGTGGGGGGGAACGCGAAGGGCTGTACGGCGACATCTTGTGCGGTCAGCCTGACGAGCACGAACGGGGGAGACCTGATTGTCCTTGGCCTGTTCGTGTTGAACTCCACAAGCGTCAGCTCCGTGATGGACACGCAGGGGAATCAGTACATACTGATCGGCTCGCAGACGTGGTCGCCAAACGGTTTCGTGGAAAAGCTCTATTATGCCAAGAATATCAAGGGTGGTGCGGACACCGCTACGGTCACGCTGAGCGGCAGCACAACCCTGGAGGTGTTCGTCTACGAATACTCAGGTCTCGATACTTCGGCGCCTTTAGACGTCAGTGCCACACCACATACGGGCACCTCCGTGACAGGCACGAGCGGGGTCTTGACCACGACTAATGCGAATGATCTGCTCTTCGCTCTATTCCATCCCGACAACGACGTGACGACTACGGCAGGGTCAGGATTCACGGGACGGGTCTTGTTGGGGAGCATTCTTCTAGCTGAAGACCAAAATGTTACTTCCACCGGGTCGTATTCAGCGACGATGGGATTCTCTGGTAATGCCGATTACGTGAGCTTCCTTGTTGGCTTCAAGGCTGCGGCGAGTGGAGGCGGGTCACTCAGCATTAGCGGGGTGTCAGTTTCACCGACAGCGACAACCGCGGTAGTGAGTTGGACGACGAGTTCGAGTGCCAACAGCCGCGTGGACTATGGGACCACGACCGCCTATGGATCGAACGTCAGCAATTCCACTCAGGTGACCAGCCACTCGCTGACGCTGAGCTCGCTGACGTGCAACACGACCTATCACTATGAGATAACGTCGGTCGGCTCGGCCGGCTCTGCAACTACCGCCGACGCTACTTTTACTACCAGTGCGTGCGGCATAACTATTAGCGGGGTGTCAGTTTCACCGACAGCGACAACCGCGGTAGTGAGTTGGATGACCAGTGTGAGTGCCAACAGCCGCGTGGACTATGGGACCACGACCGCCTATGGATTGAACGTGAGCGATTCCACTCTGATGACCAGCCACTCGCTGACGCTCAACTCGCTGACGTGCAACACGACCTATCACTATGAGATAACGTCGGTCGGCTCGGCCGGCTCTGCAAGTACCGCCGATGCCACTTTTACTACAGGCGCTTGCGGCGGCACAGGCGGACCAGTGTCGGATGACTTCCACTCTCGTTCTTAATCCAATGTGGACCTTCCACGCCACATGCTGCGGCTTCCTGAGGATGAACGGCACCGACGCATTACTTGTCGTTCCGAGCGTGACGCCTCACTTCAGTGTCAGCCTGTTACAGAACATTGCTGATGTGGATTTCCAAGTTGAGACGAAATTCGATACGCTCGTTACTCAAGGTGACCAGCTTGAAGGGATTCTCGTCCAGCAGGACTCGCAGAATTTCATTTGGTTCGGCGTGTATCATGATGGAACAACGCCCCGGTTATATGCCGTCGTCGAGTTAGGCGGCACGCCTTCCCTGGTGTACAACAACATCATCACGATTGCGCCTGGAAGTACTTCCTTCTGGATGCGCGTCAAGCGCGCGGGGACGGCCTGGACGCAGAGTTGGTCAACCGATGGTACGACATACAACTCAGCTATTCTGACCCAATCTCTGACTGTCAGTGCCATCGGTCCGGCGGCCGGAAACGATCACGACTCGAACAACGATCCCACACCCAGCTTCACGGCTGCTGTGGATTATTTCTTCAATACTGCGAGCCCTATCAGCCCCACCGATGGGGGCCTGCCTAAGCCACCGAATCAGCCCGTCTTCAATGTTTGGTATGGCGACAACCAGACTTTTGGGCAGCGGGGCATCTCTCAACAATGGGTGAATATACTGGGGAATGTGTCGGCTCCCAGCGGCATTGCATCCGCCAGCTATACCTTGAACGGAGGCGCAATCACAATTTCTCCGTGTCGGACCGAACGGCACGCGATTGGTTGATACGGGAGATTTCAACGTCGAAATAGATCACACCATTCTCAACCCGACCCCGGCAACCAACACGGTGGTGATTACGGCGACCGACAACCTCAACCACACCACCACGCATACGGTCACGGTGAATTGGGACTATACCGGGCAGGTTTGGCCGCTGCCCTACTCCATCGACTGGTCCACCGTTACGAATATCTCGGACGTTGCGCAGGTGGTGGACGGCGGATGGGCCCTTCAGCCCGACGGCACGGTTCGAAGCACGCAGGCTGGCTATGATCGGCTGATCGCGTTCGGTGATGTCACCTGGACGGATTACGTAGTCACTACCGAACTAACCTTTAACAGCGTTGATTGCGTTGATTTCGGGGCAGGCATAGTGGTGGGGTGGACTGGGCACACCTATGGCGATCCACTGGCGCTTTCACCTGATCAACCGCGCACCGGCCACCCCTTCTTTGGTCAAGCCGGGTATGGCACCCCGGGGACGCTGAAGATTTACGCCAATAGCCCTAATTACCCGGAAACAACCTTGGCCCAGGACACCTCTGGGTTGAAGCTCGCTCTGGGCGTGAAATACATGATGAAGTTTGCCGTACAGAGGACTTCAAGTACCACGAGTGAGTACTACCTCAAGGTCTGGCCGTCCAGCGCTACGGAGCCTAGCAGTTGGAACCTCCAGGCCCAGGGAGATGCCAGTACCGGCGCCGCTCTGATTGGCACTGGCGCGGCCGACGTGAGCTTCGGAAAAATCACGGTCGCCGCATTCCCCTAAATTCGAAGACAGCCTAATAGCCGAAAATGGTCCCGCGACAAGGATTCATGGGATTGGTGGGATGTCGTGAACGAGGTCCGCGATCCAAATCAACCACGACGCCGCGAGTCCAGTTAAGTGCAAGGTTCGTCGACCTTCGTTTTGTTGGTTCCACAATGATCGACCGAAAGCTCCCAGCCTAATCCTAAAAAGGGAGATCCTTTTCCCCTTGCCAGACAAGGTCCTAGTACTCTAACATTTGCAGAATCGAGCCAAATCGCCACCGCCGTCACTATAAGTCTTTCGAAACTGAGGGAGGCCGACTGTGTGGTAGAACACGTGCGGGGAATCGCTCGTCCTAATGCAGCAGTGCACGTGCCCGGTATGTCCAACCGCCGGTCCATGGAGGGATAGTGCCCACGCGATTGTTATCTCTCCCGCTTTCTAGTACGCCAACTGCGGACGAGCGCGTCGTTCGAGTGTCCAATAAGGGATTCTATCAGCCAGAACTCGACTGTCTTAGATTCATGGCTTTCCTGAGTGTGTTTTTTTATCATTGCATACCAGGCGAACCCAGCTTCTATGAGGGTTGGCCGCATGCGATTGTTTCCTTCATCGGAGCCACGGTAACGGCAGGAGAGTTCGGCGTTCCAGTCTTTTTTGTACTCAGCGCCTACCTGATCACTAATCTTCTACTCCGAGAAAAAGAGCGTACCGGAAGGCTCGATACACGCAGCTTCTACATCCGAAGGATCCTGCGCATCTGGCCGCTCTATTATTCATTTCTTGCCGTTGCATCTCTGCTCCCGTTTATTTTGCGTTATCAGAGCATGCCTCTGATTTGGATCGCCGGCTATTCGTTATTAGCTGGCAATTGGGTTCAGGCCTTCGCCGCATATTCACCAGCCACGCTTATGGCGCATCCGTTGTGGACCGTCTCAATCGAAGAACAGTTTTACTTGATATGGCCATTGGTGGTTCGAAAAGCCTCGCGTGCATCCATTGCCGGAATCGCGATTGCGTTACTCGTCGCCGCGAACCTCAGCCGAGTATTGCTCGCATTCTCCGATCTCCCCTCTCGGTTTCAAGTAATCAACCAAAACACGGTTAGTAATCTGGATCCTATAGCTCTTGGGGTTCTGCTTGCCCTGGCTCTCAAAGAGCCACCGGCACTCAGCTCTCTCAAGCGTGTCGCCCTCCTCTTGGCCTGCGTTTTCTCAATGATAGGCGTAGGAGGAATTATTGAGGTTCACAGAGTGACGGGAGCTGTCGTTGGTAAGCCCCTTGTCGCGTTTGCGAGCGCAGGCATACTCGTAAGTTTCCTGGGAGTAAGAAATCATGTGATTTGCAACCCCATTGTTCAGTACCTCGGAAAGATCTCTTACGGTCTATATGTCATCCATTTCGCTACATGGCTCTGCGTCGCGCATTTTCTGAAAGAATTTGCTGGCCGGTACGAAACGCTCGGAGGGCGCATAGAAATGGCCGCACTGGCCCTTGCCATTACGATTGCGGTGGCGTCGATGTCTTATAAGTGGCTCGAAACTCCTTTTCTGCGCCTTAAGGAACGGTTCACTCACGTCCATTCGCGTCCAATTTGAAGCCGTCGGAGCAGTTGCTGCGGTCCACATCACCAAGGGCTTGCGCTCTCGCTTGCAACCTGCTACCTAGAATTGAGAAATGCGAGTTTGGAATTTGCGACCGGGCACGAGGGGCCACCAGAAACGAGGGCACGCGATGCAGGCATCGGTTCTATATTTTTCGGAATCGAGAAAACGAGTTCGTCTGCGGAATATCAAGGTTCGGGGACCGAAGAAGTAGTTCGAAGAGAGATGAGGGCAGCAAGTGCGGAGACGATGCCAACGCACGCCGCTACTAACTCGTCCAGAGGATCTACGACCGGTTACGTTCTTTCGACGGGCATGCCACCCTGCATACTGCGCGGAGGTGACGTGCGTCATGCTACAGGCCGTGGAAAACGATTTCCGCGTTTCGGTATGCCGAGCGGTCCCTAGGATCAGCGGGTTGGGTCGATCCGGCTTTACCTCTTTGAAAAACCAAGACTTAGCGAATGTCCGGAGATTTTCTTTTGGCTGCTGGCTTGCTGATTAGGGAAGGTTACTGTACGGGCTGTTCGCCTCGAGAGCAGTAAGGCGAAGCCAGCGCTCTGGCCGATGAAAATATTGCACAGAAACGAGTACGGTAGGAGCGGCGGCGAAGTTGCGATGAACCGAGTCGTCACCTTTGGAGTTGCCCGGAAAATCGAATGCTGGATTCCAAGAAAACCAGATGCATCGTACGCTATCCCTATTTCTGCCGTGAGAATACGTGAATAGCCCGACGTAGAGGCGCTCTACCCACTTCCATTTCCTAGAGTGACCTACGGGATAAGCGGATTTTATGAAGGAAATCACGAAGATTGAGGCAAGTTCAAGCGGGAACCTGAGCCGGCCTATTGTGACGCACGGCTGTCCGCGGGTCAGCGTCGGCATTCCTGTGTTCAACGGGGAGCGGTTTTTGGCGGAGACTATAGACTCTATCTTAGCCCAGACCTTCAAAGATTTTGAGCTGATCATCTCCGATAATGCGTCGACGGACCGGACCGAGGAAATCTGCCGTTCTTACACAGCGCGCGATCCCCGCGTCCGGTACTACCGCACCGCGACAAACCAAGGAGCGGCCTGGAATCACAACCGCGTGTTCGAGTTGGCGCACGGAGAGTATTTCAAATGGCAATCGCATGACGACTTTTGCGCCCCGGAGTATCTGGAGGCGTGCGTGTCGGCGTTGGATTCTGACCCCGGGGCTGTTCTCTGCTTCACCCAGACACAAATCGTAGATGCGGAACGCCGACCGCTGAACCACTATCAGGTCTCACCGATGACCCGCATAGATTCGCCTCATCCTTACGAGCGTTTCCATGGTGTTATCTACCCCGGCCATTGGTGCTTTCAAGTATACGGTCTGGGACGCACCGCGGTTCTGCGTCAGACACGTCTGATTGCGAGTTACACTGGCTCGGATCGGGTTCTGTTGGCGGACCTTGCGCTGCGAGGGCGATTTCGTGAGATCCCCGACCGCTTGTTTTTTAACCGAGACCATCCGACGCGCTCGATCCAGACACATTCAATCTACAGCACCGCTGCTTGGTACGACCCCAAGTTGAAGGGAAAGATCACTTTCCCTCACTGGCGGTTTCTGTCGGAATACACACGAACAGTTGCCGCCTCCGAGCTTAATACGCGGGAGCGGATGCGTTGTTATGCTCAATTGTTACCTTGGTTCAGGCGATACCGGAGAAAGTTGTACGCCGATGTCCGCGTCGCCGCCATGACGATTTTGAGGAGGGTTTCTTTAGGAGAGCGAGAGTTAGCTGATGAGCGATCTGGGGATGTTCTGAACCGCGGATTCGACGCCGCAGACGACAAAATACGTCTCGGACGGTTCATGAAGGATTTGATTCGAGCCAACCGCGGCCAGAGAGAAAAATCCGAGCGCAAAGTCTGATATGCTTCACTTTTCGCCACGCACTGATTTTTTCCGCGGGAGTCCCAGACAAGAGCGCGACACCGAATTAGGGGCTTTTCCAAAAGGGTGGGCACGGGTGGATGGCCTTCCGTACGGGAAGGCCGAGTTTCGGACTGAAGTGGGGTCTCCTTTGACAGAAACAGATGGCAAGCACGGTGTGATGGCTTTCGTGACAACCGCGACCAATTCAGTTGTTTCCCGAGATACGACCGACTCGTCTGGTAGCCACGATCGCCAAAGCTTCGCGCAAAGCGACGGAGAATTCGACTAGCCGTGGAGAATACTAGACCTATCACGGTCTCGGCCGTCATTCCCACGTTCAATCGCCTAGGCTATGTACAGCGGGCTATCGATAGCGTATTTGCTCAGACAGTTCCGGTCGGCGAGGTGCTCGTCATCGACGATGGCTCGACAGACGGAACTGCGGACGCTCTCAAGGCCCAATACGGAGCGCGCATTCGCCTCGTAAGTCAAGCAAACACCGGTGTTTCCGGGGCGCGGCGGCGAGGCGTCCGAGAGGCCCGAGGAGAGTGGATCGCGTTTCTGGATAGCGACGATGTGTGGACGACAACCCACAACGAGGAGCTGCTGTACGCGGCCGCGCGGGTACCAGAGGATATTGCCTGGATCTTCGGTGATTACCGCATTGCTAGAGACGAAGGGATCCAACCGGAGCTAGGCCAGGGCAAAGGATCGCTAGATGTGGCCGCAAGCTGGCAAGCGGATGCCGCGTGGGTTTCCGGCGATCTGGCCGCGATTAGGGTCGTAGCGAACCAGGCGACGCTCTTTGAGACATACCGCCTCTCGGTGACAGAATGCCCGCAAGTCCTTGCCGATTCCCTGAGTGTTCTCAATCCGATCATGTGTTACTTAGAAGCAAGCATAATCCGGAGGAGAGTGCTGCTGGAGCTCGATTGCTTCAACTCAGGCCTGCGAAGTTGGGAGGACATACTCGTCGGCTACCAGGTTGCGTGTCGCTACAGATTCGCAGCCATTCCTACCGTGGTGGGCACCTATTTCCGGACAACCGATTTGGCGCCCAGTTCCCTATCATTCGAGAGTGTATCTAGTCCCGACCATTTCCGATCAAAAATGATCGCCTACGCGTTGGTGATCGAATCCGGAAAGCACGGGCCTTGGCGTGAGCTTTACGAAGGCGCGGTGCGCAGCTTGTGCAGATCGTTAGTATACAAAGGCCAACCGGCGACGAGGGCTCTCGCAATGCAGCAATTCCGGTTTGGTGTCTCGGCGAAGGGGATCGCGTTCTTTTGCGCGGCTATGTTTGGGAGCAGAGGCATCCGGATTTGGAGCAAGGCCTCTGAATTCCGGATGAAGCATGTTATTGTCAACCGGGCCGACGTCGTCGCCAGGAAAAGCGTTCAAGATTACTCTGCGCCGAAGAGCGGGAAGTTATCCGCGAAAGCGGAAAAAACCATGACTGGCTAGTTATGACTTCAATAGCTGACATGGACTTATCGAGTCTCCAAGCTTTGCTCCTTGATCCAAACGACGACGGTTGGGTTCACTGCGCTGGCGTGAGCTAGTCTATGGCTATCCGGGGCTGGCCTACTTCTTGGGCGATGGCCACGTCCAATTCGCTCATGTGCGATGGCGCAGCTGAGCGCCTGTCAGTCCCAAACGGGACCGCAGTGGCCTAGTCACACTGAGCAAGAAGTACCACGTGCGCCGAAGAGTGTTCCGGCTACTTCGCCGCACGACAAACCGTTGGCTGGTCCATTCCTCGTCAATCGTATCCGAAACCTTGGTGCCAAATGCTACCCGCCCGGTCTTTAACTTTACATTCCAGCCGGGGTCTGATTGCATAAAACGGGCTGCTAATTGGCAGGTATAGATGTGCATGTCGTCGATTATCAGAGTTCCGCCGGTCTTGAGGAGTTTGGTCGCATAGTAAAAATCGACGAAGATGGAAGGAAAACCGTGACATCCGTCAATCAGGATAAGATCAAACTCGGAACGAGGTAATTGGTGAATTACGTCGGACGATTTGGCGATAATGAATTTAACGTCCCCGGCATCGATGTTTGCAGATCGGCAATAATCCTGAATTCGATCAACTTGCGCTTTGTCGGGTGTTACGCAAGTATGTTGACAACCATTAGCCGCAAAAATGATCGTGCTCAGGCCGGCCCCGGTCTCCAGAGTCTTTAAACCCGGTTTCAAACGACTGTTTAACTCGAAACAAGTCGTGTTATCAATTCGCCAGTCTGAAATAAGCTGGCCCTTATCCTGATGAAGCTTTGGCGGGTTCAAAACTAATTTTTTTAGATCGAACCTGGGTAGCGAGGGAATGGTATCCAAGCCAACATTTCTCCTTTGTGGCGCTCCCTCGGGGTGTGGCACTTACCCTCTAAAGCAGTCGAAAAACGCACCACGCCCATAGCAGAACTCATCCTAAATCGTCACCGCCTACGACCGCACATTTTCAAGCGCTCTGCAGGATCTGTATTTCTCTTCAGGGGGATTTGAAGGCAGGACTAGACCTGCGGTCCTTGCACTTCGCAATCCAGATACTTGCACCACCGCTCTTCAAACATAATGGCATATGCTCCGCCAATTCACTTCTATGAAACCTCTCAAAAAAATGATAGAAGAATTGAATTCGGAAGACGCCGTTATATTGTAGGAATGCCCTCAACACGTAAGCCTCGTTCCACGCCCAACCCTTGTACACCCACTCTCGAGGGTATTCGAACGGGTACATCACATCGTGAAAATGTATATATACTCCGTCCTTCAGTCGAGGCAGGACTTCAAAGAAGATGTGATTGACATCGCTGGCGGTTTTGGCCACATGACTGGAGTCGATAACCAGCATGTCTCCCTCGGTCAATTCATCGAACAGGCTGAGGTTGACCTCTTGGAGATTCTGTTGTTTGATCTCGATTCTGCTCTTGTCCTCCTCTGTGAGTAATGACAGCAACCGTCCAGGAAAAGGCTCGATAAAGGTACAGGAGATCGCATCGTTGAAAAACAAGTGGTTCGTATCGAGCATTAAGCCTGAGCTAAAGCCCGATCCAACCTCAATAATTCTCTTCGGTTTGATCTCTCGAACCATGCAGTACAGAACGATGGCATCAGCATATGGGTAGAACTCATTTTCAAAGTAATACCGCAGCCCCTCCGTTTTGTCGGGCTGAAACGGTTGCTCCTTGTAGTAGGTCTTAAACTTTTGGAACAGCGCCAATTGACGATCCTCATTTAGATCGACGGTCGGAATTGTTTTGGGTGCCGAGTCGAAAATCTCGGCTTCTTTTCGCTTTATTTCCGGCACGCATGGTATCGGGGAATGAAAGTGCCCCGGCGGGAAACCGAGCTGCGACCGTAATAGATCTCTCTCGAGAAAGACTTGCTTCAAATAAGGTAGATTCTTGACAACACTCTTTGCAGGCTCCCACATTGTCTCTTATTGCTCCGTTCCCTGGTCGAACTCGTCCAAAACCCTACCCCGAGCACCTTCTGGCGTCAACTGAAAATAGCCCCTGAGGCTGCGATGCGATTCCTTTAAGCCCGCTGGGCGAACGTTCGGCCAGGAGAATGTCCCGCGATTGGAAGGCGAACTCCATGCCGAGAAACCGTGCGGTTCGTTGGAGCATAGAGGTCAGCACAATAATGGGAAAATCTTTGCCATAAAAGGGCTATGTAACCGCCATCAAACCCACCCTTTACACAGCAAATCCAATGAATTGAGCAGGTTTCCGAGGCTCCGAGCTATTCGGCTGGCCATTCGATTGCTAATCAATAAGCGCCGCGGTGAGTTTGAGCCCCGGAAGGAATGCACTTCTGCGTGGTACGCTTGGAGTCAGGCCGGATGGGTGGGCTGAGATCCCAGCCATCATGCTGGAAAAACCCAGAGGAGTCCAAGATCTAAGATGACCCAGGGAGAAGTATGCATCGATTCAACAGGGCAAAGGCAAGATAAGTCGACGGCAATCCCCGGGCCGGATCCTCGCCAATCGGAGAGCCTTGCGGTCCTTCGAATTGAGTCTTCCCGCGGATGGGTGTCCCTTGGGTTGCGCGAACTATGGCACTACCGCGAACTGATCTACTTTTTCATTTGGCGCGATATCAAAGTCCGTTACAAACAAACTGTCCTTGGAGGACTCTGGGCGATCCTTCAGCCGTTCTTCACGATGCTGATCTTCAGCGTTTTCTTCGGACGCTTGGCAAAAATTCCGTCCGATTCAGTTCCATACCCGCTATTCGCCTTCGCGGCTCTTGTCCCTTGGCAGTTTTTCGCCAATGGGCTCACCCAGAGTTCGACAAGCCTGGTAGCAAGCTCCAATCTGGTCGCAAAGGTCTATTTCCCCCGGTTGGCCTTGCCAATCTCCAAGGTTTTATCGGGAGTTGTCGACTTTCTGCTGGCGTTTGCCATGCTTATCGTGCTGATGGTGTATTACGGCGTTAAGCCTACATACCACGTATTCTGGCTGCCCTTTTTTTTCCTGCTTGCGCTCACCACTGCTTTGGGAGTTTCCATCTGGTTTTCGGCTCTGCACGTCCAGTTTCGAGACGTGCAGCACGCCATTCCCTTCGTAGTCCAAGCCTGGCTCTTTGCCACTCCTGTTGCCTACCCCAGCAGTCTGCTTTCAGAGCCTTGGCGTACGGTCTACGGGATTAATCCTATGGTGGGTGTGGTGGAAGGATTTCGCTGGGCTCTTCTTGGAACCAACACGGCTCCCGGGCCGATCATTGCCGTTTCTTCTACCGTGTCTATCGCCCTGCTGGTTAGCGGTGCCTTTTATTTTCGACGCCTTGAGAAAGTCTTTGCAGATATTGTCTAGGACGATTGAATGAGTCAGCCAGCTATCCGCGTAGTTGATCTTAGCAAGGAATATCACATCGGTCTAAGGCGGCCGAGTGACAGAACGTTGCGTGAGACTATTGTAGACGCCGTTACAGGGCCGGTTCGTCGAACCGCCAAACTGCTGCGCGGACACCCAACCGGGGCAGCCGAGAACGGTGCCACTCATTGGGCACTAAGGGATGTGTCATTCGAGATTCCGCGCGGCGATGTAATCGGTGTTATTGGGCAAAATGGCGCAGGCAAGAGCACGCTTTTGAAAATTCTTTCACGGATCACCGAACCTAGTCGAGGTTTCGCTCAAATCGAGGGCCGGGTTGGATCACTTCTGGAGGTGGGCACCGGTTTTCACCAGGAGTTGACTGGTCGCGAGAATATTTACTTGAACGGCGCCATTTTGGGAATGCGCAAAACTGAGATTGATCGCAAGTTCGACGAGATTGTGGCTTTTGCGGAGATCGATAAATTCCTGGACACCCCCGTTAAGCACTACTCGAGCGGCATGTACATGCGTCTCGCATTCTCGGTGGCCGCGCATTTGGAACCAGAGATTCTGCTCGTAGACGAGGTCCTGTCCGTGGGCGACGTGGCTTTTCAGAGGAAGTGTTTGGGCAAGATGAACCAGGTACACCGATCAGGGCGGACGGTTCTGTTTGTTTCCCACAACATGGCTACTGTGGAGAATCTGTGTTCGACGACAATGGTCCTTAACGAAGGCAAAATAGCCTTCATGGGGCCCTCAAAGGAAGCAGTGCAATTCTATTTGCAAACTATCGTGGATCGCGGGCCGCTCGCCGAAGGTGGCCCAGCCGCTAACCGGTGGTCGGATCCAACACATAGGAAATACCGAAGTCACGATGAAGTGATCACATACACTCGGCTTGAACTAAGGAATCCAGAGAAGAAGGCAATCCAATTTGTTCGCTCTGGAGAACCTCTTGTGATTCGCCTAAATTTCCATTCTTCTAAGGATGGCGTACGACCTATCTTCGGCGTCGGGATCTCAACTGAGTCCGGCACCGTGATCTCACGAGTGAGCACCTGGTTGTGCGGCGTCGATATCCCCGCCTTGGCCCGCGGCGATGGATACATTGATCTTTGCATTAACTCTGTGAATCTCATGCCCGGACATTACTTTCTATCCGTGTGGCTTGGAGCGTTGGGGCCGATTTTCTATGACAGCATTGATCGTTGCCTTGTCCTTGACGTCGAAGAGGCGGATTTCTATGGATCTGGACGAACAAGCAAAGACAAGAGCGTCATCATGATGATGCCTTGCCGTTGGGAGTGCGCGGGCCTAGCTGAAAATGCCGAAAACCAAGAATGGTCCGTGCAAGGCGTTCAGGAATCGGATGGCGAAGGTCTTCGACGCATCTAGCGCGCCATGGTTGGTTCAGCGTGAAGGAGCGGCAGTCTGATGACGAGCTCGATTCGAACCCTGCGGCGTCGCATACTGCCGCAATTGCAGCTTGGCGCGGAACCGATTGCAACTATTAGGATTTAGGAGTTCTTCTTCTGGCATCCCGACGACGTGCAGAAGCAAAGACGAATTAACATCTTTACGCTTATATATTTAAAACGCAACTCGTCTATCCTTTACGCGGGTATCCGACCCCCCGTGTGGCAGTATAGTTGCTAAAAGCACCCCGGAGGAGAGCGTTAATTCCGGTAGGTCATATGGAACGGCGATCGGAGATTCCGCGCCAAGGGCTGTATGAATCTTGAGCGGATAGTTAGAAAGGCCGACCCCAAGAGCCGGAAGGCGACTAGATATGAAGACGTCGACAATTGCGGGCGGAGCGCAAACAATGGCGCTTGACACAGCGCGATGGCTCATCATCGGGGCGAGGGAACAGGTCCATGAAGCGGGTCTGGAGCCTGATCACGCCCGTCACACTGATTCCACTTTAAAGTCGGGGACGGCGAGTTTTGCCGGGGTGGTGTGACCAGTGCCACGGCTTCTAATCGCGGGCCTCGGTTCTATCGGTAAGCGGCACCTGCGGAACCTTATGAGCCTAGGCTGTCGCGATATTAGCGTGCTCCGCTGCCGGCCTGAGCCGGCGGAGGATTTTCCCGATGCCCACTGTCTTCACCGCCCTCGACGAAGCGCTTGCCCAGCAACCGGATGCCGTGCTCGTGTGTACCCCCTCAAATTTCCACGTGCCCGTCGCGCTGGCGGCTGCCCGCGCTGGTTGCCACCTGTTCATTGAGAAACCCCTTTCCCATTCGTGGGAAGGCGTCGAATGCCTGTTGGAGGAGGTACGCAGCCGCGATTTGACCACCTTGATGGGGTTCGACTTGCGTTTTGACCCGGGGCTGCTCAAAATTAAGGAGCTCCTCGCCGCCAAAACGATTGGCCATGTCGTCGCAGCTCACGTGGAAGTGGGGCAATACCTGCCGGACTGGCACCCGTGGGAGGACTACCGCTTCACTCCAAGTGCCAAGCAGTCCAGTGGCGGTGGGGTGATTCTGGATCTCATCCATGAGTTGGACTATATCTCATGGCTGCTCGGTCCGGTCGCTGACCTCACTGCTATGTCCGGCCATGTCAGCTGTCTTGAGATCGAAACCGAGGACGTAGCCGCCATTCTGTTGCGCTTTGAAACTGGTGCCATCGCGACCATCCAACTCGATTACCTCCAGCGGCCACCCAGCCGCACTTGTCGTCTTATAGGCGAATCCGGAACAATCGAGTGGAACTATTTCGGACGCTTCGTTCGCTGGCATGTTGCTGGGGGCGAGGGCTGGCATCAGTTCGAATATCCCAAGTTCGAGCGTAACGACCGTTTCGTACTTGAAATGTCTCACTGGTTGGGCTGCCTCCGCGGCGACGAGAAACCTGTCGTGGATGTCTATGTCGGCACCCGCGTTCTTCGTCTCGCCCTGGCGGCCAAGGCTTCGTCTCTATGACAGTTCTTACCATTGGAGCGATCTGTGCTCGCGGCGGTTCGAAAGGAGTGCAGCGGAAGGCGCTGCGTTCGCTCGCCGGGAAATCACTGCTGGCCCACACCATCAATTGCGCGCGTGCCTGTCCGTCTCTCGACCGGATCGTCGTTTCCACCGACGACGAGGAAATTGCCGACAATGCCGCCCGAGCGGGCGCCGAGGTGCCTTTCATCCGACCGCCGCAACTGGCGCGCGACACTTCACCCAAGTGGCCGGTCTTTCGCCATCTCGTCGAGAACTACGAGCGGCTATCGGGTAACTCCATCGACGTCCTTGTTGATCTCGATATTGGTGTCCCCCTTCGCCAACCTATTGACGTCGAAGCCTGTGTGGCCAAACTCCGCAGTGCCTCTGTTGATGTCGTCACCACCGCCTACCTTGCGGAGCGCAACCCATACTTCAACATGGTGGAGGTCGACGCAAATGGCTGGGCCCACATCAGCAAGCCGCCAAGTCAACCTATCAGCCGCCGCCAGGATGCCCCGGCGGTCTATTCGTTATCTCCGGCGGTTTTCGCCATTCGTCGCGATGTCCTCTGGGCCTGCGAACATTGGTCACAGGCCCGCTTAGCCATCCACGTCATGCCACGCGAGCGGGCGGTCGACATCGACACTGAAGTAGACTACCGATTAGTCGAATCTCTTTGGGCTCCGCAAATCTCGTGCTGAACGACCTTTTCACTCTTGACGGCCGGATCGCGATTGTTACCGGCGCCGCTGGTCTGTTGGGCCGGCAGCACTCCCTCGCCCTTGCCCAATATGGTGCCCGCGTCGTCCTAGCGGACATCGACCCCGAAGGCTGCCGCGCCCTCGCGTCCGAGCTCGGCGCCCATGCCGTGGCCTGTGATGTGACAAGCAAGGCATCATGGAAATCACTCATCGATGTCACCGTTCGCGAGTATGGTCGGATCGACGTCCTCGTCAACAACGCTGCATTCACCAATCAGTCTCAGGTCGCCTTCCTTCAGTGCGCCTTTCCTCGAAGTTCCCCTCGAAGACTGGCAGCGGGTGCTCGACGTAAATCTCACCGGAGTTTTTCTTGGCTGTCAAATAGTGGGCGGCAAAATGGTTGAGCAAGGCTCCGGCTCTATCATCAACATGGCATCACTATACGGCGTCGTAAGTCCCAACCACCGCATGTACCCGGGCACCGGCATAGTGCAACCGCCTGCCTACTCCGTGAGTAAGGCTGGCGTCATCGCCCTCACCCGCTATCTCGCGACTCTCTGGGCTGCGGCCAAGGTGCGAGTCAACTGCATCACGCCGGGCGGCGTCTTCAACAACCACGGCGATCTTTTTCGCGAGCGCTACGGCGCCTTGTGCCCAACTGGACGCATGGCTACCGAAACTGAAATGCGAGGAGCCTTGATCTATTTGGCGTCCGATGCCTCGAGCTATTGCACCGGCCACAACCTCGTAGTTGACGGTGGCTGGACGGCCTGGTAATCCATGTCTCCCGAACTTTCCATCGCCGGACGCCACATCGGCCCTGATCATCCCCCCTTAGTGATTGCCGAAATCGGCATCAACCACGAAGGTGATTTCAGGAAGGCCCTACAGATGGTGAATGATGCCGCCGAGGCCGGATGCGAATGTGTGAAGTTTCAGTGCCACGTTATTGACGATGAGATGGTTCCCAACTCCGTAGTCCCTGGAAACTCCCGGGAGACTATTTGGGAAATAATGTCGCGTTGCGCCCTTTCCGAGGCCGAAGACATACAGTTAAAGGAGCACGTCGAAGCCAAGGGGATGATCTATCTGAGCACGCCCTTCAGCCGGGCGGCGGCGGTAAGACTCGAAAAAATGGGCGTGCCTGCATATAAGGTTGGTTCGGGGGAGTGCAACAACTATCCCCTCATCAGACACATCGCGCACTACGGCAAGCCTGTGATCTTAAGCACGGGCATGAACGATCTGAATTCCGTGCAACCGGCGGTCGCCATTCTACGTGAGGCGCGTCTTCCGTTCGCTTTGATGCACTGCACGTCCATGTATCCGACGCCTCATTCCAAGGTGCGGTTGGGGGCGTTGCGCGATCTCGCAACCGCCTTCCCGGATGCGGTCCTTGGGCTGAGCGATCACTCGCTCGGCAATTACGCCTGTTTCGCCGCAGTCCCGCTCGGAGCAGCCATTCTGGAAAAGCACTTCACCTCGGACGCCGAATGGCCGGGGCCGGACGTCCCGATTTCTATCACACCCTCAGAACTAAAGGACCTTGTCGAAGGAACCAAGGCGATAGCTTTGGCGCTGGGCGGCCACAAAACGATTCTTCCCGACGAACGGCCGACGATTGACTTTGCCTATGCCTGTGTTGTTGCTATTTCTGACATTCAGGCAGGCGAAGTGTTCACGGAAAAAAACGTCTGGGTCAAGCGGCCCGGCACAGGGGAGATCAAAGCGGTTGATTACGAGCGGGTGCTTGGCCGGAAGGCGCGGGGCAAACTTGCGCGAAACACTCAAATCAAGTGGAGCGACTTGAAGTAGCCAAACCATGCGAAAGAGCATTCTCTTTGTTACGGGCACGCGAGCCGATTTCGGGAAGCTGAAACCTTTGATTGGCCGGGTCGCGGCCGCGGAGGCGTTTCACTACCACATTTTTGCAACCGGAATGCATATGCTTGCCCGGTATGGAGCAACTCTCAGCGAAATTGCCAAGTCGGGTTTCGAAAACATTTATCCCTACCTCAACCAGGACCCATTCGGCAGTTCCGGCATGGACCTCGCCCTGGCAAATACTATCCAGGGCCTGGGCCACTACGTCCGCGAATATTCAGCAGACTTGATTGTCGTGCATGGAGACAGAATCGAAGCGCTCGCCGGGGCTACGGTTGGAGCCTTACATAATATCTTGGTAGCGCATATCGAAGGCGGCGAGGTTTCCGGCACGGTCGATGAACTGCTGCGGCATGCCATCAGCAAACTGTCGCACCTCCACTTCGTGGCGAACCAGGAATCGCGAAACCGGCTGATGCAGATGGGTGAGCAGCCGGGCGCGGTTTTTGTGATCGGTTCGCCGGACATCGACGTGATGCTTTCCGGCGCGCTGCCTTCGCTGAATGAGGTGAAGAGCCACTACGAGATTCCCTTCGATGATTATTGTATTTTTATCTACCATCCGGTAACCACCGAACTGACTGGTTTAAAGGAGAGAGCCAGCCAGATGTGGCAGGCACTTTTGGCATCGAACCGCAACTTTGTAGTCATTCATCCCAACAACGATTCGGGATCGGAAATCCTTCTGCGAGAATTATCTCAACACGCAGGGCATCCGCGATTTCGCTGCCTGCCCTCCATGCGGTTTGAGTCATTCCTGACCCTGATGAAGCACTCGCAAGCTTTCGTCGGCAACTCCAGCGCAGCCATTCGCGAGGCACCGGTCTATGGCGTGCCCACCGTAAACGTTGGGACCCGGCAGCTAAATCGCTTCACGCACGCCTCCATCCAGAATGTCCCTGATGATCCCGCCGCCATCTTAGCCGCCTTGCGGAACATTCCGGAGCACTTCGCCCCCTCAAATCATTTTGGCGAAGGCCATAGCGCCGAGCGATTCATGGAGTACTTGCAGAATGACTCGCTTTGGAGGACGAGCAAACAAAAGCAGTTTCGTGATCTGATTGCCGCTCATGACCGTTTTGAATAGATCAGTCCGTCAGATCTGCCACGGTAGAGGAAGCGGTACGACAATTGATGCGCTAGAGGAGAATTATAGATGAGTTCTACCGGACCCAGCGCCAGTGCCACGGCCAAGTCGATTCTAGAGACGCTCGGGCTACTGCCAGTCGCGCAGCGCATTGCAAGTGTATTCAAAGCTCCTTCGATGTACAGCGGCTATGAGCGGCGGTTCCAGCAACTGAAGCGGCGATCTGCCCACGTACTCGGAGAACGCCTAAATAATAGCGATCTGAGCCAGAAGGTCGCGCTAGTGTGTAGCCCGGGTTTTCCTGAGGTTGAGATCGAATTAGGACTCATCAAAGGGCTACAACTTGCTAACTTTGTGCCTGTTGTGCTTATTCCGTACGAAGGACCCTATGCAAAACTGCTCGCCGAGCACTACCGCCTGGCAGCGGTGGATGAGATCCATGAATGGAATGAGTTTATTGCTAAGGGTGATGAGGAGATTGCGGAGACCACCATCAGCCGGTGCAAATCTGTTTGGGACCTGCTGGAATTCGAACACGGGGGCGTCCGCGTTGGAAGGCTCGCTGTTTCAAGCGTCCTGCGAAAGACATACAAGGGCTCCCTCGACTTGCTGGCACCCGAGGACCGACGACTGCTCAGGGATGCAGTCGCTTACGGAATTGCCTCTGCCGATGCAGCTCAAAAGATTCTTCAGCAATTTCGGCCAGACCTTGCGCTATTCGTGGACACTGTCTATTCACCGGCTGGAGAATTATTCGATGCTTGTTCGCAAAACGGGATCGAGGCGATTCAGTGGCAACAGGCTCACAAAAGCAACGCGTTGCTTTTCAAGCGCTACACTCGTGAAACTTGGCTCCAACATCCTTCTTGTTTATCGTCCAAGTCATGGCAGTTCGTTCGTGATATGGAATGGACCGAGGACCATCGGAAGCAGCTCGATCAAGAACTCCATAGTAGCTACGCGTCGGGCGACTGGTACAGTGTCGTCGGCACGCAGTTCGAAAAGTCTATCGTCGATTCAACTTATCTTCGCGAACGGTTCGGCCTGGATCCACGGAAGAAGACCGCGTTCATATTTCCGCACATTCTTTGGGACGCGACGTTCTTCTGGGTGAAGTGCCTATTTCGCGACTACGAAGAGTGGTTCGTGGAGACTGTGCGAGCTGCGTGCGCCAATGATCGAGTGAACTGGGTAGTCAAAATCCATCCCGCTAACCAGAGGGTGCGAGAAGGTGGGAGTTTGCAATGCGAGTCCGCCGAGGTCGTGAGCTTGCGCAAATACATTGGTAAGCTGCCGCCCCACATTGCCATGATTCCACCCGAAAGTGAGATAAGCACGTACTCACTATTTCAGATCATGGACTATTGCATCACCGTCTGTGGCACCGTGGGGATTGAAGCAGCGAGATTGGGAATCCCCGTCCTGACTGGTGGGAGGGCAGCCTACGACGACCTGGGCTTTACAGTTGATTCAGATACGCGCGAGGAATACCTCGAGAAGGTGCGCAATATTGAGCTCATTCCGCGGCTTTCCCCCGCTCAGCGGGAACTGGCCGAACGCTTCGCTTATGCTCACTTTCTGCTGCGCCCATGGCATGCCAAATCGGTTACGCTGCAGTATTTGCCCAATACGAAGAAATTTTTATCTGAAGGACGAGTAAACATTAGATCCAAAGAGGAGTGGTATACGGCCGAGGATCTAAGGAATTTCGCAGAGTGGATTGCGAGCCCAAACAAGCCAGACGAATTACTGGCACAATCGCCTCAGGCATGCCGTATAAGCAAATAAGTAGTCCTAGCTGGTGCTCTGTCGTCTAAAGATATGTCTGCGGCGATTTGACGGACGATTCTATCGATCCCAGCATCAATGTACATAAATTTGCAACTGACCACATGGAGACCACGGATTCGTTCCGGGACCCGTGTAATACGGTGAACGTTCCAAGAAAACGATTCCCGAAGACTTCAAGCGAATTTCTTTCAGGGACGAGCCATAACTAACAAGAGATCAGAATTCCAAGCCCTAATTTGCCGTACAATCCGCTCATCGTTAATCTTTCCCCAATTTTCAACGGATCGGACCTCTCGATAAGTTGGGACGACACCTCGCCAGGAATCTATGTCAGAACCTCTTGCCTAACGGCTCGGCTCCGAGGCAGCGAAAAAAAGTACCTAGCGAGACGGTTCGGCGTTGTAGAGCCGTCGGGCGCAAGTTTCGGCCCAGAGACATTGACCCGATCCAACACGCAGGAAACTAGCCGGCCGTGTTGCAGCGGATTAAGCCGCGACGAAAAGGTAAAGAGCAACCTATATCCCGCATCCAGGGCTGCTGTCACCACTCGGTCCGAATGCTCGCCATATGGAAACGCCAATGCGTTGATGGCGTCCGACGACTGCAGCCCGAGCAAAGTTGATATTGCACGGGGCGGTTGGTGGAGTTCGGTATTCAGATCGCTGCTCCGCGCCATAGAACTGTGCGTTTGGCCGTGTGCGCCAATTGCGATTCCGGCTGCATGAATGCGCCTAACCTGTTCGGACGTGAGCATTTGCGCTGGCGATATCGTGCGCTCCAGCGGGTGGCGAAGCACGGCTTCGCATAACTCTTTCCGCGTCGATATCGGCGAGGGCCGTCCATTGCGCGCAGATGTCCATAAGCATCACACTCGTATCGCGTGGTGCATCTCCCTGGGGCCCGAAGAGTGATTGATGGAGTTTGGCCACTTCCTCAGGTGTTACGCGGCCCCGCTCATACGCTGACAGCAAATCCTCTGTCCAGGGTCGTGAGCGGCGGTTGACGAAAGCAGATGTGAGGAAAAGGACGGCCGAGACGCCGTGCTTCACCAATAGTGGCAGGGCGTACTCTTCATTGTCCGCGTAGCCGTCATCAAAAGTCACGAGCAAGCTACGCGGGGGTAGCCGCCTACCTCCCTCCAGGCACGTCAAGAGATCGTGCAACCCGACCAAGTTGTAGTGTCGCCGGAAAAACAGGAGGCACTCCTCGAAGACCTCATCTGAGACAGTCCACTCTGCTAACGCCCCTGGCCAGCGCAGGTCGTTGCGGCCGAGAACCCGATGGAATGTAACCACGGTGAGGGTATGGCGATTGCGCAACCGGTGGTACATCGCAAGCGGTAATACTCGCTGTAGTAGCTTGTTAATGAGTTGGGTTAATAGCGGCATCAGAACTGATTATTTGTTACGGCCGTTCCGAACTTCGTTTCGCCATGGATTTTGCTGGAGCCTGTCGGTGTCGGGGCTCGGTTACGATGCTATTTTTGATCTGGCTTCCTGCGCATCGGCTGCTTTGTTTCTCTTGCGACCGATCGAGCGGCCGTAAAGCTCCGCCATCTGTCCGGCCCAGCGCCGGACCTGGCATTTGTGGCTGAATCTCTGTTGCGGATGAATAGCGAGCATCGATCGCAGAGTCAGGACCGTCACTTCCATTGCGCAGCGCAGGATGCTCAAATAGTCCCTGGGAATTCCATATACGTCCGGCCGTTCGCCATACTCCCGAATCATTGCGCGCCCGTAGTCGAACCAACATGAAAAAAAATAACTCTGCGTGACTCGATTATTCGGTACGGGGTGATGAACGACAGCCGACGGCTCATACCTTAACCGCTCACCTGCTGCCAAGAGCCGACGGCCGAATTCAGTGTCCTCATTGCGAATCTGAGAATTCGGTCTAGGCCCAAGATCGAGGCGAAAACCACCGTGTTTTTCGAAGACACTCTTTCGAAACGCCATGTTGCCGCCGTATGGAGGGCGGTTAAGTTCGGATGGCTGATCACCCAAATCGAAGTGAGCACAAAGAATCGCGAACTCGCTCATTGGGAGCCAGCGAGGCGGTGTGAATCCCTCGAGAGGGAGGATTCGCCCTCCGGCCCCGGCCCATTTGCCTTCGTGCAATTCTGCAGTGAGATTGTGCAACCACAGAGGATCCATGGTTACGTCGTCGTCCACGAAGGCGAGCACCTTACCGCGAGATTCAGCAATTGCAGTGTTCAGAGCGTGAGACTTACCTGGTCTTCGTTCAAAGATGTAGCGAAAAAGGCCGGGGAAGCGGGATTCGAAACCTTCGACGACCTCGCGAGTCTGGTCATTCGAGTTGTTGTCCACTACGAGGATTTCCCAAGTGACTGAGGTCGGCATCTGAGAAGCCGCGATGTTCTCAAGCGCAACCGCTAAGTCCCCGCATCGGTTGTAGGTGCACAGAATGACGGTGACGTCTCGGTGCCCAACACTCTGCGCATCAAAATCAGTTGTCATAGGCACGACAGCCCTTTCGAAAATCGGCAAAACGTTTACTTCTCGGGCTTAAGTGCTGCCACGGCTACTACCCTTCTGTCGGGCGGTAGACCAGCACACCCTCTGCAGCCGGCGCATTGTCGTACTTTTGCACGACGTCCTCAGGCATAGGGGCGCCGTCACTTCCGCGAACGAAGTCTCGCAGCGAGGTACCCACGGGAGAAGAATCAACATTCGGTGCCGCAAGCCCAGCACGCAAGTCCAGTAGATTCACCGTTCGGAAATCAATGCTATAGCGCGCACGGCCCGAGCTGTTCGGTACAGTGGAGTGCATCTGCGCGGACGAAAACAGAATCACACCACCAGGAGGAACGATGAGCCGGATCTGCGGGTCTAATTCAATCTCTTCCTGTGGCTTCGGCTGCTTGCGCGTGTCGGTTTTTATATGCTGCGACGCGTTCTTTCGACCTTCACTGTTCCAGTTGTAATAATTGAACTCTGACGAGCCGTTCTTCACGCCTTTGGACCAATATGCGGGGTGAAACGCCATCGAGCTCTCGGACTCAATGTCGTAAATAGGCAGCCACCAGTTCAATTGCGCCATCGGCGCGGAGTACCACGTATCGCGGTGAGGATGATGGGCATAGCCGACCCCGGACGTGAGATAGCCATGGCTGGTCACCATACGCAATCGCGGCACATCCACGTACGTCTCATTCAAGTCGCAGCCGCAATCTGCTACCAGCATGCGCAAGAGCTTTTTTGTTTCCGGGTGGTGAATAAACTTTGGCTTCAATGGGCTCACTATGGCAACGTATTGCTCAACCGGCATCTCGTACTGAGCCGCGAGAGGGTCCACTGAGCCGAACGCCTCCCGAATCATGCTTTTCGCAAACTCGCATAGCGCAATGGTGGCGGGCCGCGGCGAAATCACGAACAACTGTCCGGCATAAAGCCGCTGCCTGCGGCCAGCATCATTTACATCGCTGTCCACGTAAACGGTATTCATCTCACATCTCCCTTTTGCAAAATTGTCGGTTCCTACCCAAGCGATTCCTCAAATTAAGAGCAATTCCGGAGCTATATCCAGAGCTGCGACCTGGCGGCTGATCTCATCGCGGTAATTCGGGTTTGTGAGCAGCAGCGCATCCGGTCGATATTGCCTCAGGAATTCCGGGCTTACCACTTCTTGGCCGGTGCCTGGAATGTACAGCCCGCATTTGTGAGGATTAACATCCACGACATAGTCGAGAGAGCTCTTGCCCAGAGTATTCAGGAACATCGCTCCCTTCGCACCAGCTCCCCACAACACTACCCGTTTACCCTGGCCCACAAAGCGATCTAGCGTCTTTTCCCAGTGCGCACGTTGACAACGAAACGCGTCTGCGAACCGCCGCATGTCGTACAGCATCAAATCGAGTTCGCCGGCTGCATCTTCCAGCACCCTGTTTTCTCCGGATCCAAGGCGCCCTTCGAGACACAAGTATTGTCCATCGAAAGTCTCTGATACATTCAGCACACAAAAACCGGAAGCCGAAAACAACCTTGCCAGCGCACCGGAGCTATAATAAAAGCAGTGCTCGTACAGGATGTCCCAGATGCCGTTCTTTTGGAAGACAAACGAGGCATTGGGCAACTCGAAGAAAACTGCCGCCTCTGGACTCGCCCGGAGTGCCCCTCTCACGTTGCGTAAGAATTCCTTTGGTTTCGGAATGTGCTCCAGTACGTGACGGCAGATGACAAAGTCCGCCGCATACTCTGCATAACGCTCCGAGTAGTAATCCTGGATGACTGTAGTCCCTTTGCCAGCTTCCAGGTCAGCGCGACCCTGAATAAAGCTGGGGTCAAAACCGAGGCCTCGGTTGTCCCCCAAGGCGCATACAAGGGTCAGAAACTCAGCGTTGCCGCAACCAAGGTCGACGACGTTCTTGCCGCGCAAGTTGTAGCGCTCGATCAAATCTCGCGCAACTCCGTCTGCATACTTGCGAAAGGTGGGTGAGAAATGAAGCGAGTTGTCATAGCGCTGGTCATAATCGACTAGGTTGGGATCAAACGCGACATTACTGACCGCGCCACATGCAGTACAAAAGGCAAGCTCTATTCTACCGGTCGGGGCATTCAGCGCGGCCTCTTGAGTGGCCCTCAATACAACGCAGTTTAGAGGGGTTCGCGGTATCGTGAAAAAACACTCGAGTTCATTGCTGCCGCATGCCGTACAAACGGCTTGATGAGCCGCTGTTGCGAGTCTCGCGACTTCTTCTCTGGAATCCATACAGTCAATTCGCTATCAAAATTGGCGTCTCTGCCTGTCCTTAGACCGCCGTGAGCTCGGGGGTGAGGCCCAGGCCGTTCAAGTCGTTCCGAATCTCGTCGAGATAGATCGGATTCATCGCGATGACCACATCCGGCCGGTACTCTTGGAGAAATTTTGGCGCGACAATCAATTTACCACTGCCCGGAAGGTACTTGCCTTGACGGTAGGGGTTGATGTCCACTATGAACTCAATTTCGTTCTTGATGCCAATGGTGTTGAGGAAGGCAACGCACTTTGAACTTGAGCCCCAAATGACGCCGCGCTGACCCATCTCGCGGATGTTCTGCACCTTACGCTTCCATCGTGCAACAGTTTCCTCATAATTAGCTTGGAACTTGGCGACGGCTTTGGAAAGCTCTTCTATGCTCTCTTCTTCTTTTAGAGGCGCTGAGCGATGTCCGTTCGCCGCGGGCTTTGCTTCCAGCAATAGGTATTGCCCGTCGAAGTCCTTTGCCAGATCGGTGACTTCGAACCCAACTCGGCGGAACAGGCGCGCCAGGGAACCGAGAGTGAAGTATGAGCAGTGTTCATAGTAAATATCCCAGAACGCGCATTCGTGGAGAACGCGCTCCACGTCGGGCAATTCAAAAAACACCAGCGTATTTGTCTTGTTGCCAATGGCCCTGCGAACGGTTTCCATGAATGCGCCCGTATCCGAAATGTGCTCGAGGGCGTGACGGCTGCAGACCATGTCGCCGGTGTAGTCCGAGTATTTTTCGGAATAGAAGTCCCGGATGAAGGAGACGTTTCTCAAAATTGCTTCGTTGTGACGACCTGGAACGTAGGTTGGGTCGATACCCACCCCTTGATTCTTCCCAAGATCACATAGCATCACGAGAAAGTCGCCTTTACCGCATCCGATCTCCACGATGGTTTTGCTGTGAAGATCATGGCGATCGATGAGTCTTGTTGCGAGCGATTTCGCGAATGTGTTGAACCGCGGCGAAAACGATTGTTGCTCCTCGTAGCCCTCGGTATAGCGGGCCAACTGTGAGCTAAAACGGAGGTTGCCGATGAAGCCGCAATCGCGACAAAATCCGAGCTCGAGTTCGCCGCGAGGGTAGTTTCTAGCCTCGTGCTGATCGTCAAACAATAGGCAACTATTGACCGGAAGATTTTCTAGGCGATGAAAGATCGTTACATTCGTTGAGAAGCAGCTCTTACACGTATTTTCTTGTGCGATTGTCATTTTCGTCTCGAGCTAGACGACCCGCGGAGTCGGAACCGGGATGATGAAGCGTCCTCCACGCTGCCGATATTCTTGCTGCTGTTGAAGAATTTCGTCGGCAAAGTTCCAAGCGAGCAGCAACACATAACCTGGCATTCGCTCGAGCAGAACCTCGGGCCCTAATACGGGAATATTCTGTCCGGGCATGTAAAGTCCTTGCTTGTGGGTGTTGCGGTCAACAACAAAGTCGAGGAGGTCTGGGCCGATGCCGCTGTAGTTGATCATCGTGCTGCCCTTGGCCGCCGCACCGTATGCTGCGATCCGAGCGCCTTCCCGTTGAAGGGACCCGAGCAGGCGGCGAAGTTCCTTCCGAATCCGTTCCACCCTTTCTGCGAAGTCCCGGTAATAGTCGATCTGGTTGACCTTTTCGACTGCTTCCGTTCGCAGCATGTCGCGAACCGCCAGCGAAGGATTCTCCGTCTTTTCCACGTAAATGCGGAGTGATCCACCATGGATGGAAAGATGTTTCACGTCGTTGAGAAACAAGGAATGCATGCGGAACAAGTGATCCAGAGCGGTTACCGAGAAGTAGCAGAGGTGCTCGTGGTAAATGGTGTCGAATTCGCAATGGTCAACAAGATCCTTCACGTACGGCATCTCGATGACGGCGACTCCGTCGTCCTTCAGCAGCGTGCGAATGCCCTCGACGAAGCCGTGCAGATCAGCAACATGCGCTAGAACATTGTTGCCAATGATCACATCGGCGGCCTTGCCATTCGCTGCCAACTCGTGCGCAAGATTCTTGCTGAAGAACGTGCATAGCGTTGGGATTCCAATTTTCTCCGCCGCGCGCGCTGGACCCTCGGCCGGATCGATGCCGAGAACTGGAATCCCATGCTCAACGAAATTCTTTAGCAGATAACCATCATTGCTGGCTAGTTCGATGACCAAGCTTCCAGCATTCAGGTGCCGCGAATCGATGAGGTCAAGAGCGTTCGCGCGAGAATGCTGCAACAGCGCGGGCGAGAAAGACGAATAGTAAGGATAGTCCTGACAGAAAAGAACCTCAGGCGGCACCGTTTCCAGCAGTTGAAGCAAGCTGCATCGTGGGCAGAAGGCCACGTTCAGTGGAAATATCGCCTCGTTCTGCGATAGTTGCTCCTTCCGGCGCAGCCCGTCGGCTAAGGGAGTTGTCCCCAGAGAAAGTACGGGCCGGATTTCACGAGAATCACAGATACGGCAGGTCGTTCGAGATTCGTTCACCGAAATACCTCTATGGTGCGGAAGCCACGACTGGAGTCGGGACCCACCGCAAATTCGAATCGAGCTTGCCTTCTGATTGCAGGCTCGCTACATGCTTGATTCTCATGTATCGCGGCCCCTCAAAATCAGCGAGCGTGAGACCGAAGGTCTTGTAGGCCTCATAAAGCTGGCGGGCGCCCTTGCGCGCCGTCCAGCGTGGTTTAAAGGCAGGAATCGTATTATGGATTTTATCGCAGTTTACGCGGTAGCACCTCTTATCCGGTCCCGCCCCGTCCGCAAACGTCACTTGGCTGCCAGGTACGGTTTCCATAACGATATTGGCCAAATCGCGCATCTGATAGTTCTCTTCGGTCTGGCCCACGTTAAAAGCCTGATTGTGAACCCGGTCCTTCGGAGCTTCCAATAGCGCGAGGAAGCCTTCCGAGATATCCTCGATGTGCACGATCGGCCGCCACGGGGTCCCATCGCTCTTCAGCCGCACCATTCCGGTGATATAAGCCCATCCAACAAGATTATTCAGCACAAGATCGCCCCGAAGGCGCGCGGAGAAACCGTATGCGGTCGCGTTACGCAAAAACACAGGGGTGAAACTCCCCTCGGCAAGTTGCGAGACTTCTTTCTCCACGAGGACTTTCGATTCCCCATACGGCGTCACCGGATTGAATGCAGCCTGCTCGGTGAGAATCGAATCGCCGCCGGCGGCGCCATAGTTACTACATGACGACGAAAAGAGGAACCGCTTAACTCCAGCCTGCTTCGCGAGTTTCGCAAGGCGAACGGAAGCGCGGTAATTAACGTCGTAGGTGCACTCCGGGTTCAAATCACCGAGCGGATCATTTGAGATACCCGCTAAGTGAATGATGGCGTCAAAGCCCTCAACATCAGCCGCTTCGATCTCTCGTACGTCCTTTCGGATCGATGGAACCGGGTCTACGTCCGGGCCAAGCGTGCAGTGCTCGAAAAGGAAACTGTCCAGACCCACTACTTCGTGTCCCGCACGCATCAAAATGGGTACCAACGCGCAGCCGATGTAGCCATTATGACCGGTAACCAATACTCGCATTTACTTTACCTCCAAGTTTTCCACGGCGCGTTTCCGGCCGCCCATAGCTCCTCGAGGATGACCTTCTCCCGCAGAGTGTCCATGCATTGCCAGAACGAATCGTGGCGGTACGCCATAAGCTGACCTTCTTGGGCCAACCGTTCGAGGGGACCCTTTTCCCAGGACGTGTCATCCCCTTCGATGTAGTCAAATACCTGCGGTTCGAGTACGAAGAAAGCCCCGTTTATCCATCCTTCGCTCAATTGTGGCTTCTCGGCAAAGTGCGCAACTCGACTACCGTCTAAATCGAGACGGCCGTACCGAGCAGGAGGCCGCACCGCCGTAATCGTGGCCAGCTTCCCGTGAGAGCGGTGAAACTCGAGCAGGTCATCGAGATTCACATTCGAAACGCCATCGCCCCAGGTCAGCATAAACGTTTCATTTCCTATGCGGGGGGCGAGCCGCTTGATGCGACCTCCGGTCTGGGTGTCCTGCCCGGTTTCGACCAGGTGAACGATCCAGTCAAGCTCGTGCATTCCGTTGATGCTCTGGTGCACGCTGCCTTTCATTAGGTCAACCGTAAGGTCTCCTTGGAGCGACGTGTGGTCAACAATGTATCGTTTTATTACTTCGCCTTTGTAACCGAGAGCGATGTAGAACTCTTTGTGACCATAGTGTGCGTAGTGCTTGAGGATGTGCCACAGGATCGGCCGGCCGCCAATCGTTACCATGGGCTTTGGCTTGACTTCCGTTTCTTCAGCCAGGCGGGTTCCCTTTCCACCGGCTAAGATTGCGACCTTCATGTGCTGTCTCCTAAACTCCAGATCGGTATTGCTTCGGCTCAGCGTTGGTCCGCAGGGGGGAAGGAAATGCAGCGAGACTTGGGCCGGACCGCAACACTCACGTCCCGAACCAAATCGATCCGCCACGCTCTATTCCAGCCGGCGCGGTCACCGAGGTTATGACGTGGTGAAACTTTCGATCGATGACTGGAGAATCTCAGCCAAAATCGCGGCGCTCACACGGCGCCTGGGTAGATCCAGAGCAAGTTTGTAGCCAAGGCAGCCGCGGGCTTCGTGATTCAGTAAACTACGGTAAACTGTCTATTTCTATAGAGATACACGCAAAGCCGCATCAGCTGGGGCAGGACATTTGAATCACTGAGCGCTCGTTCCTGGGAGCACTGGTGTATCGAAAAAGGTAAAATCCTAGCAACTGACCAGGCACCGAGCAGGTCGAGTTTAAGGGCGTACCAGCGCGGACAGTTCAAGAGTAACGGAGCTAAAACTGAACCAGCACGTTGCACAATGTGCTTCATAGTCGCGAAAAGATCACTCCAGTCCAGAAAGAGCTGTTGTAGGCTGCGCTCCGGCATATCTCGTCCCACGAACGATGACATCCGCAATTCGCTCACTGGCATGGCCGTCCCATAACGGCGGAATCGCGCCTCGCTTTGCCGTTCCCCGCGAGGATTGTCAGCACTTCGGTCCGAAGCTTGATAGTGTCGTCGCCGATAAGAATATTCGTTCCGATCGCGGTAGTTACGGGGCGCTCCGTGTTATGACGTAGCGTCAGACACGGTACGCCGAGGTAGGTAGTTTCCTCTTGAATCCCTCCGGAATCTGTAATTACCAGCGCAGCGCGCGCCTGGAGCGCAAGAAAGTCGATGTACGGCATCGGATCAACCAATTGGAGACCAGTCGTCTCTATGCCAAATTCGCGAATCCGCTGCCGGGTGCGAGGGTGCACCGGAAAAACTATGCCTAGTTCCGTACCAACGCCGACCATGCACTCGAGAATTCGTCTCAGGACTTGGGGATCGTCGACATTCGAAGGTCTGTGCAGAGTAACGAGCGCATAGCGGTGCGGAAGGCCGTTCGCCCTGCACTTCATTGCCATAGGCAGAAGCCGCACAAGCGAGTCGATCATCACATTTCCGACACGATGGATCTTATCCGGACTAATGCCCTCACGGCAGAGATTACGATCACCGTCTTCCGACGGAGTAAACAGCCAGTCGGCCAGCTGATCGGTGATCAGGCGATTGATCTCTTCCGGCATCGTTCGGTCAAAAGAGCGCAGCCCCGCCTCTACATGTCCGACTGGTATCGAAAGCTTCGAGCAGACTACCGTGGCCGACATCGTAGAGTTTACATCTCCGTAGACCAATACCACATCGGGCTTCTTCTCGATCACCACCGGCTCGAAACGGCTCATGACCTCTGCGGTCTGCCTCGCATGTGTGTCTGATCCGACACCCAAGTTCACGTCTGGCATTGGCATCCCGAGTTGTTCGAAAAACACATCTGACATGTTCTTGTCATAGTGCTGACCAGTGTGTACCAGAGTTTGGGTGACATTCGGTCGTTGATTGAGAGCCGACATGACAGGCGCCGCCTTCATAAAATTGGGTCTCGCGCCAACTACGTGAAGGATGTGCATATCTTGGCTAATCAGCCTCTCCGATTGTAATCTGCATGTGGATCTCGCGAGTGGAGCGGAGCCCGCTCGCAGCGTCAGCTGCCGCTATCGGCACGACGCTTTTCGTCCAACGCCTTGACGAGGTGGGGGGAGTCAAGTCCCGGACGCCCGTTTGCGCGAGCCCGAGACGAAATCCGCCTCCGAGATGCGGCAATGGTGTTCCACAACCGAATACCCCGCCGCCCTGCCAGGGCGAAGCACATGAATGCGATACCCTTGAAACCAAAACCGCCGTACCGAAATTGCTCTAGAGCCAGCCTTCTGGGTGAAGACTCATTGTTGTCAAGCGACTTGCACAACCCCCGTACCGCCGAAGCGTACTCTGAATTCCATGGCCGTCTTCTACCAGACTTGATCACCGCCGCGAACGCCATCATCCTCGCACGATAGCTGTCGGGACGGGAAGTCCCGTTGACAGCGACCGAGCTCGACAGAAGATCCGATGTGCGGTAGTACTTCACGACAGGGCGCGGAATCGCCGCGAATCTGTAACAACAACCGACCCGAAGTGCGGCGAGAACATCATCTTCGCTGCGCACACCCTCGGTGAAGCAGTTCAGCTCGAGAAGGACCCTTCGACGAATAAGGCTCGCTTGTAGATATGCCAGTAGTGTCGGATATTGGACACTTAGTGGATCGGGAATCACCTGCGGCCATTCTTTCAGTGTGAAGCCGTATTCCTCGAAGAAGGACGAGCTTCCCCCGTCATCGGTCACAATTCGCAAATCCCCGAATATCCAGGCTACATCGGCAGGGACGCACTCTGCCGCCTGGAGCAGTTCGCAATTTCTGCTAGGAGTCCATTCATCGTCGCTGTCCAGGAAAGCGATCCACTCGCCGCGCGCCTCGAGTATGCCGCGGCGGCGTGCCGGTCCTGGGCCGCTATTCGGCTGTCGCACGACCCTGACGGCGTCGCCGTAGTGGCTCTCGACCGCTTCAGGTGTGCCGTCGGTAGAACCGTCATCGATCACAATAACCTCGTCGACTGGGACAGTCTGGTGCATTACGCTATCGATCGCACGGACAATGTAAGGGCGCCGGTTAAAAGCTGGTATGACGGCTGAGACTTTCATCTGCCTCCGTTCCCACTCCCAACGTTGGTCATCAGCGGTTCAGCTTCGGGCTGCCCCACGACAGCCAAACGCGCAGTCATTTTCGTATACTCGGCTCGCCGTCCCACGAAGGTATATTCTGGAGGGGAAAATGCCCCAGCCAACGGGGATTTCGCTCGGGTCCTCAATCGACTGGGGATCGACTCGGGAATCCGTTCGAGTGAAAGTCCGGCGTTGCGAAACCAGGTTTTCAACTGTCGTCTTCCGATCGGCCGTACCCCTGAGCGCCGAAAATCCTGCCATCCCTTGTAGCGTGAAGGGTGCCGTAGCCACTGCCACAGAAACGGAAGACGACGGAATGCCGGAACGGTTGCTACTAATACTCCGCGCTCGGCAAGAAGCGTCGTCACGTAAGATAGTGCTTTGCTCGGCTCTTGCAGCAAGTGGAGAACTCCGGGCATAAGCACGCAATCAAACTGCCTGCCGAAGAGTTCCGCCATCGCGCCCTCGAGACCGCCGTATACTATTTCCACTCCGCGCGACTCAGCGCAGGCGGCGATAACAGAATCCAGAGGTATCGCTGTGACTTTAATTCCTTGCCTCACGAGTTCCGCTTCGGTTTCTCCCCAGCCACAACCAATGGACAACACCTTGCGCGTGTTAGGCGGGAAGATCGCAATTAGATCTCCGCGAGAGGGCTCGTAGTGATCCTTCGACCACTCGCAGTGAAAGACTCTGGTCTCAGGCTCCAGCAACGAGCCGCGTTTACTTTGTCCGGGTCGAAGCAGTCTCTCCGTCTGTGTCGCAAATTCAGGCGCGTCTACGCCGAGTCGCGAGCCGATATACTTGTTCGGTAAATGCGGGACAAGGAAATCGTCAAGATGCGACACGCAGATAACTTTTCGAAACCCACACTGGGTGTACGGGTCCGTCGCTGCGGACTCTAGGAGGCCGTATTTATGTTCGTGGGGCGGAACCACAAATCCACCTGATTCGATAGCTTGCGCTAACTGGCTACGGGTCAGCGCGTAGCAGCCGGAATGCTCATTCGTGAATCGGGCAAACGTGTGGTCGCCGACAGTTTTGGCCGAATCTGGTATCCAACGATAAAAAGCGTGCACATCGGGATAATACTTTCTTCCATCGGGATATTGTTCCCACCGGAAGAAGCCAGCTATTTCCCGCGCTGGTAGAATGCGCGTGACCCGCAGAAAGGCCTCGATATTGCGCTGGGTGATCAGGATGTCGTCTTCCGTATAAATAAAAAGATCATAACTATCTTTTCGCTCAGCAAAAATTCGCTTGTGGGCGAAAGGGAAGCGAATGCGGATTCTTGCTCGGTAGTCCCACGACAAGCTCAACACCCGTGCCGAGTTCTTTGCCAACATTCGTCGTTACAACAACATCAATCTCGTAGGGCATGCTCCGATATTCGGAGAGAACGCGCGACAAATATCCGTCGTTCTTGTACCCATAATTGGCGATCGCGACGAGAATCTTCATGTTAGTCGGGCTCGTACATATGGTTTGACGGGCGAGTTCGTGGATTCACCAACGTCCTTTCCCGCATCTAAATTGATCAGATATATTGTCGGATCCGGTCAGCCCCGCTCCGCTGGCTGACTGTGGGCCGCACGGCGACGCCACAGCTTCTTTATCCGATCAGCAACGTGGGCGCGCTCGAGCACCCGCTTGCCAACCTTGTTGGTGACGGCAGCCGCGGCACGGATCGCCTTCACCCTCATACCTCTCCATGTTGGCGCGTATAGATAGATCTCAGTTTCCTGCCACGTAGCGCGGCCAAAACGTTGCTTGTAGAGCGCCTCCCCGATACCGAAGTCTATCGCAGCGACACCATCGCGGCAGAGATCTTCCATTACATGCGTCAGAAGATAGGTTCCCGGGGAATACTTCGCATACGAAGGGATCATGTCCGAGATACTCGCTGAGAAATACACCGTTGTAGACGCAGCCGATCCAGAATGCGCAAGGCTGTTCACCGAGGTAGAGAAGATATCCGCGAAGCCATCTCTTTCTAGCCTCTAAACTCAGCAACTCACGGATGGGTCGCGAATCCGAGAAGCCAACGCCCAATCCCCGCTGATAGGTCGTGGCTGCAATCTTCTCTGTGTCCCTGATCAGTGCCTCCAGCCGTTCCGGACAATCAAACCGGGCGATCTTCAAGTCAGCGAACGCAGCGCGGAACCGTTTCGCGTCTCTCCGTAACCTCCACCGGTGTTCGCTCGAGAGCTTTCCGTAAATCTCCTCAACACGATCGGGCAGATTCATAAGAGAGTGCGAATGGCTCGTCGGAAAGTGGTCACGCATCACGATCGACCGAACGCGTGTCGCGAGCCGGTGGAGAGGTGCGCCTTCCCGCATGTAACCGAGGATGGCCACATCCGCATCACCACCCCGCAATGACTGCTCGATTTCGTTAAGGATCGCCTCGCTGTTTTCGTCCGATTGGTTTCCGAGGAATCCGCCGTATTGGAAGCTCAAAACCCGAACCCGCGGCACGGGGATGGTCCAGTATCCGATCCGCTCGCTTACGGTTGCGATCGTAGTCATGCCGACCATGAGTGCGTCCGGGCGTCCATCACGCTCAACCACTATGATGTGTGGTTTGGCAGCATCCATGCGAGAAGCGAGAACAGTTTCATACACGTCAACATCCGCGTCACGATGTCCTCGCCACGCGTTCCAGGCTGATCGGATTTCCTCGATCTCGCCTGAGACTATCGATGACGCGCGCGGTCACTGCCGTACGCTCGGTAGCGCCTACGGTCACTGAGATCCCGTTGCAACAGGTTGTTCTAACTTCCGTCGGATCCAGAACGACCCGGGTCTAGTAGATGGATGTTCGGCCAAAAGCGGTGTGGCGCGCTCCAACTCTTCGCGGTGATGTGCTTGCAGATAGCTTAACGCGAGCACGATTTCGAATGCCGAATTGAACGCCAGAAAGGCCTGCAGGATATGCTGCTCGGTCCAAAACCATTTCTTATCGCGTACCCACGATAGTGGGTACTCAAACGGCAGAAAGATGTCATGCATATGTACAAAAACTCCCGGCCTGAGCCGTGGCAGGATCTCGAGGTACTCGAATTGTACGTCGCCCCCGATACGCAACACATGAGACGAGTCGATGAACAGGATGTCGTTGGGTCCGAGCTGTCCAAAAAATTCTGGTTCGATATTCTCTACCGGCTTTTGGATGAGGCGAGTGAGTTCCAGTTGTTCCAGCCAAGTGTCTGGGTACGGTTCGATGCAGATGTGCTCAGAATCGTGTCCTTCAAGCCGGTTGCGATGCAGGGCCGCCTTCGCGAGTAGTGTGGAACAGCCGGAGCCGATCTCGATCATACGTTTTGGCTTCAAATGCCGGATAATGCTGTATAGGGCGTCCGCATCACCGGGCCCAAACATATGATTGAGGTAATAGAAGCCGGTCCGAGGGCTGCCTTGCAACGGAAACTCTCGTAATTCGTCCTCGTAACGGAATTTGCTGATCAGCTCCAATTGTCGGTCGACTTGGAGATCTATACCTGGCAGAGAACTCTGGCGCGTCCACACAGATTTGGGCAATACCTCTGGATCGAAGACGGGGTGATAATAGTGAAACGGCACCGGAAGCATCCCACGCTCGTTCCAAGCACGGTAGCTGAGCGGTAACTTCTCAGGCCCACCCCGCCATTGCAGCTTTGCGATGCTGGCAGCCAGCGCTGCCAAAACCGAGAAGCAGTGATCGATCAGCCGCAGCATTAGCTTTCGCGCCGTATCCCCATTTTTTTTGCCGTCTACATGTTGCATCACGCCTATTTCAAAGGGCCTGCGCCCGTCTTTTGACTTTCAGACAAAGCTGCTCGAAAACGGTAGACCTTGGCACCGGAGAGCTCGTAGATTTGATTGGCAAACTCCTCCACGTATGAGGCGTTCTCCGGGTTCAGATAAAGTACATAAACTTCGTGCCTTCTGCTGATTTCTTGGAGAGAACGTAGAACCGGTCGGAGAACCTCCGGACCGAACGGATTGTAAAGGTAGACCACCAAATTATCGGAAGGGAACTGATAGTCCGCGGCATCCGCGTGGACCATTTCCGCCCTGGAGTGAAAGCGTTCGATATTCTGGCGCGCTGTTTCCACGAGTTCTCTCGCGAACTCAACGCCGATGAGTCGTCTGAAGGGGAAACGAGACCCGACCAGGAGGACCCTGCCTTTGCCCGCGCCAAGATCAATAAATGTAAAGTGTTCGTAATGAATGGGTAACGATGCCAGGAGCTTGTCACAGACTTCACGTGGTGACGGCTGGTAGTGAATGCCTACGGATTCGTGACGACTAGCAATGTCCAATTGAAATAGGCTTACTTCACGGGCAGTTTCAACTCGATATAGTTCATCGAAGGCATCGGCGCGCCTCGATTTGCCTAGATGATCGCGTACCGTGCGAGCAGTCGCAATCCACCCGTCGTCCTGCACGGATCGTGCAAGTCGCCTGCCAGCCCGTAGCAGGCGATTGGCAAATTTGAAAGATTTAGCGGAGCCGTTCAAGCTGGAGGCAAAAGAAAACCGCAGCCGCTAGATCTCTCGCAGCGGCCCTGTAGTTGAACCGTTACTATTGCACACTCGCAGTTAGATTAGTTGGTGGGTTCGGCTTCGATGATGATTGTCCACCCGCCCCGTCTCCCACGAACGCACCCATATCCCACGCGCCACTCGACGGGCGCGCGACTTGGGAACCGCCGTACCATGCAGAAGTTTCCGCATCGAAGCACAGTTGCGACAAATTACCACTGCATGAACTGGTCAGATTTGCGCCTTTGCCGACTACGTTAGGATCTGAGGAGCTTGGATAATATTTCCTGGCGGCTGTGTAGCCGTAGGTCGAGGCCTCCGAAGACGTCATATTGTAGTTGTTTGTGTTAACTAAGTTCGTCATCACTGCCTCGACGCTAATGCTGCCATTGATCAAAATGTTGTTTTCTAGGTGTACCGGACCCATGGTCGATCCAGCTCGCACCAGCCTCACGCACCCGCCGCTGTTCGTGCCGTCGCACGTATTGTTGTAAATGTACTCCGTGGCTGTGGCTGGATTCTGCGCGTAGCAACCATTTGTGTCGATGATGATCGGAGGCTGGTTGGTCAGGTTGGAGAAGACGTTGTTATAAATAGGGGAGCCGGCGCAGACCAGAATCGACACCGCTGCTGGCGAATCGTGAAGGTAATTGTTGTAATCGTAACTGATCCCGCCACTGTCGTCCTCAATGATCTGCGAATGGACTGCCGTGTCATAGAGCGCGATGTGCCCGCTGTCTATGTTGTAGAATTCATTGTCATGACACAACACCGGGCTAAAGCAAGCCGCCATCACGTCGTGGAACGTGTTGCCGGCAACTTCACTGCAATTTTCGCACGCGCCTCCAAACGGAACTGACTTCTTAACCCCTCCTGAGTACAGGTAACCGTCGGCGTCAGAGATAACATTATTCAAGAATCTTATACTCGTTGACGGAGTAGGGGAGCCAGGCCCGAGCACTCCGCCATAGCTATACTCTGTTGTGCCAGAGACAACGTTGTTCGACGTGGCCCAACCGTGGATGTAGCAGTTTTCGATGATGGTTCCAGTGTATCCATAGGCAACGAACTGAAACGCTTCCTGGGACGCATAGGACGTCGCGGCTGTTGCCTGTATCCCTTGTCGTGCGATCTCAAAGTTATCGAAGGTGTGATACCCCGTATCTCCGTTATTGCCGGCTACCACGTAAGTTGTGACCGCGTAGTTCAGGTCCCAAAGGGGCCGCACCCAAGAACTGCCGCTGTACCACGTTTTATCCACGCCGTAGTAATCCTGCGCCGATGATGTGCCACCGGCGGGAATATAGATGCCGAAACAAGTTGCGGGCCATGTTACGCCACCCTTGAAAATGAAATGGTCCCCGGCTTGATGCGAGTAAGCTGGGGCCGCTCCGCTACCGGTACAACCTGCTCCTGCCTGCATATACGGATGGCTCTTCCACGGAGACGCCTTTGTGCCGGGGTTGGAGTTCGACCCGCTGGCATAATCAATATAGAACGTTCTCCCCGACTGGGCGGTTGTCGGCAGGCTCGTAAAGCCGATCAAAGCCGTAACAAAGGCAACCGCAATGAAATGAGTGCGCCGGACCATGGTTCACCTCCGCAGAATTAGCCTGACCCAACAGTAAAGGCCAACTGCGGCTACGGCAACTGTCCCAAAGGCCAGTTTTCGAACAGGCCTGCCGTCCAACCGAGATTACGAGATACTGGCGATATGCCCAGATATCTTAGGCGAGGCCCGGAAGATCAAGGAAATTGCACTCCCAGCGATATTCGATGCCTGCTTTCCGCGGACTAAGAGGCGGCTAACTGCACCAACTCATCGTGATGGTCACAATCATGTAGTTGGGCCTGCCGTGGAGGTTCGCCGCCCAGGGTCATCACCACGCAAGGCATCTCGTACCTTTGCACTCTGCTCCTTACGCAAGAAGTCAACAAATTCCTTGGAAACGGGTCGTTTCTCTAAGTGTATACCCGACCAGGCGAAGCCTAGAAACCTGGCCACTGCCCCGAGAAGGTACGGCCTTTCCGATATCCGCAGCGTGCACTTCAGAAATTCGAAGATCGGGCCGCTGCCAAAGGAGTAATCCAATCGACCCAGGCGAAATTGGTGTCGCAAAAGATTATTTGCCGCCCCTGTATGCCTTCCGTGGAATACGGGTAGAGTAGGAATAGCCTCAACACGCCATCCGTTCATCTTCGCACATTGCTGTGCGTACCAGTCCTCTCCTCCATACTTGAACGTCGAGTAGCCGCCGATGGCCTCATAGCAGCGGCGGCGAACCAGCTGTGCGGCATGTGGAACGGAGTCCGTTCTGTTCGCGGCACGACTGCGAAATTTCCCATCCTCCTCTTCGTAAATGAAACCCGCCGCTATTCCCAGTTGTGGATTGCGTTCAAAATGCTCGATGAGGGTCTCGAAGTAAGATGGCTCAATCGCGACATCCGCATCCAGATTACCTATAAACTCGAATGAAAGCCCCTCCAGCAGTTGGCAACCCCTCTGCAGTGCCATACCCTTTGACCCAAAGTTGTGTCCGGTCGACCTGACTAGTTTTACAAAGCAAATGAATTCATGCTGCTTTGCGCATCTCTCAACGATCTCGTCAGTTTTGTCGGTAGAGCCATCGCTTACAATTACCCACCGCTCCGGCGAGACAGTTTGGCTTAGCACGCTAGCGACCGTCTTCTCAATCAGCGCCTCTTCGTTGTGGGCGGCTGTCATGAGCACGTAGCTTCGAGTAGTTGAGGGCTGCCTCACGTTCACAGCAGCCTTCGGAGTTGAGTTTGCATCGAACTGGCCGGTTCCTGAATCGTCAAAAAGGAATGTGACTGACGTGGTCCAGCCCCGTCTAATTGAATCCGCGGACTGCGGTCCACGATTTGACCAGCCCGCAGAATCTCTCGGCAATGATATCTGCGCCTGGGAATAGTGATCGTAGTTCCCGGCGTGTTAAGAGCCGAATTTCTTCGACCAGGCGGCCCGCTCCAATCCGGTCCGGACAGGGCCCTCTCCAACCGCATGCTCGCCTCTGAATGATTGAGACGCGCACGGACATTGGAAGCCATTGCCAGCCAATGAAATGAAAGTGCGGCTCCATCGGAAACCAGAAATTGGGTGTCTGTATCCAGAATGCCTTCCCAATACGCTGGACTTCCGACGCCATTCGACGCTGATTCTCAAATGTGAAGAGATGCTCGATTACGGAATTGCTAAAGACCAGATCTATACTGCTGTCACCGAACTGTGCGAGGTTCGTTGCGTCACCGCTGAGAGGCTTGATGTTCGCGTGCAGTTGCTCTTCGGCGGCGAGGTTTAAAGTCAAAATCTCAACATCTGGGCGGTTATGCCAGCCCCGATTTTCCCAAAACGCGTTCGTGCCGCCCACGTCCAGAATCTGCAAAGGTCGGGGTAGCCGGGCAGCTAGAGCCTCAAATTTGCTGAAACGACTAGCGCGCAGCTTGTTTGCAAACGAGGTTGGATTATCACTATCGGCGAGCGAGCGGAGCATATATCAGGCCGTCCGGACCGTAGAGTGCACTTTCATCAAAACCCTGTTGGAAGAGCAGACCGTTCTGTCACGGAATTGCGGGATGCCAGCAGAGTCTTCAGCATGACACTCCACCGCAACCATGCCGAGTCCCCAGAAAGCTTAAGGGAGAATACCTTCGCGAGCACGCGCACGGCGGCAAGTAGTGCTAGACGCCCACTGCAGATGATGATCATGGCTATCCGGAACAAAAATGAATACATTCGGCCATAGTTCTTCCGGCAAAAGTGCAGTTCTGACCTGGTCTTCATGGCGGTTTGCCAAGCGCGAGGGCTGCTCGTGCCGCCGTAGTGGACGATTGTGGCGCTCCCCACATAATAGTTTTTGAAGCCTGCGTCAGCAGCGTGGTAACACAGGTCCACATCTTCGGAGTACATGAAGTACTCCTCGCTGAACATGCCAATTTGTTCGAAGACCTCGCGCCTCGTCAGCATGCATGCGCCGGAAACCACTTCTACTTCGGAGGGTTCTTCGTCAGTGGAAAACAAGGGGCCGATACCCCACAACTTTGGCCATCGTAAGCGCAAATACTCGATTTGAAAAATCGCATCCAAAATCCCCGGGAATCTCATGATGCTGCTCGTCTGCACGGAAAGGTCCGCATTCAACAATTTGCAGCCCACGATCCCTGCACTTGGGAGTCGTTTCATTTGTTGCATCATGATATCTATGGCTGGACTGTTCAATTTCGTATCCGGATTCAAGAACAGGACGCATTCTCCGGCAGAATGCCGGAAGCCAAGGTTGTTGGCTCCGGCAAATCCAAGGTTCTTGGCACTTTTCAGTAACTTAATTTTCGGAAATAGTGCCTTCAGAGTTTCTACGTTCCCGGAAGGCGACGCGTTGTCGACGACGATCACCTCGAACGCAACTCGGTGAGTGCAGTCATATATGCTCGCGATACATTCGCGGAGGTAATCTTCTGACTGCCAGTTGACCAATATGATTGAGACGTCCACGAGATTCAGCGCTCGTTGCTGTGCCGCTGCCACGAGGCATGAACTTGCTGCTGTGCTGTGGGTGATCGTTCCCGCCCGTGTAATCCGACAGGAACATCAACAACTTTGGGGGGAAGTTTTACACTCCATATAGGTTCGACCGGCACAGCAGCTTTCGCCCTCTGCGGTACCGCTACGGCGGAAATGATGGCCAAAAGTAAGTACCACCCCACGATACTCTGGTCCCACAAGGAGATTCCAAAAAAAGACACGACGTACGCCAGTAGTGTCGCTCCGAGAGCCCAGAAGAAAAGCGCCTGCTTCTTGTCCGTCGCAGCCTTTCTCGCCCTACCCAAATACTTGAACCCATAAGCGATGATAGCTATGAAACAGACTAAGCCAAGCAGGCCGCCGTGGTAGGCGTCCGAGACGTATTGATTGGCCGTGTCCCACATGTCCCAACCCCAGTTCGCATTAGAATTCGTGCCGACGAGCCACCAATCCCAGAAATGGCGGATGCATTGGTCTATCAATTCGTAGCGGTGGTACGACGAACCGGAAATGTCGAAGTGCGTAATAATGTGCCACACCGGCGATGTCATGACGAGCTGCAGGCCGATCAATGTGGCGATGATACCCCAGCGGACCAGGCGCATCGCGCTACGGATCGGCCACAGACAGAGACCCACAAGGCCCGCTAAACATCCCATTAATGGCGTACTGGAGTTCGATGAAACCATCATCAGCATAGCCCCAGCGATCCCAAAGATTGCGCTGCCGCGATACTCCTTCTTCCACAACCACAAGCCTATGAAGAGGGACACCATTACTGCTCCAAAAGTACCTGCAAGAATAGGCTGCGCGAAAGATCCCATGGCCCGAACTACGCCGCCGCGCATCATGTCGGCCGCATAGTTTTGAGCGCGCGCGCCCCCTAGGAGTGTGTAGGGGTTCCACCCCCTCATCAATCGCTCCGTGAGCATCACTACACCCAGTACAACGACGACGATGGCGAAGATGCGAATCACCCGAACGACATCTTCGTCGTCGCGAATCAGGTACCGCAGAAGGAAATAAGCTCCGAGCGCAGTCCAGACCTCTCCGAGTTCGAAAGTGACCGCCTGGCCGGTTCGCAACAGCAGAACGCCAGCCACAGCACTCACTATGGAGAGCAGGACCAGCGATTTGTCCAGCCCGTTCACTCCGCCACTAAACAGCCTCCACTTCCCGCTCCCGCGAATGATGAAAATACGAATCATTCCAAAAAAAATCAAAATTCGCAGTAACGGAAAATGCAAGCCGGCGACGACGAGAATCTGATCCGAAGGAATTAAAATGCAGCCCAGTAAAAACGGAACAATTGCCTTATTTCGCGGCAGGCAGCACATCAATATGCCGATCAAAACGACTACTGCCGCGACTACCGGATTGAAGACAGTGCCGGCAACGCCGCCACCGAATCTTAAATTCTCTGGTACCACCGTCGCTCCTCGTCAAGTACGAACTACGCTAACCTAAGAGGATCTGAAATCAGATCACAGCAGATAAAGCATCCAACCTCGAACGTATCTATCACAGCCAAACCGCATCAGCCCACGTCTTTGTGGACCTATATCACTTGTCGCGACGCCAAAGCGGAGCGCAGAAATTTCACGAATGCTGAATCTATCTCTACCGACACTGAACGTTGCACCAAGTTTACTGAGAGGATGAGACGGTGTGCCCCTCTTGTCTCCACAAGGATTCCCTCAAGCCCGCGCAACGGGCCACGCTCAATCCGCACTCGGTCACCCTCTCGCAAGTACGGCCATGGTTCGTTGGGAAGACCGGACGCGACGATAGTTTGTATCGCATTAATCTCGGATTCATCCACCGGCACCGGCAGGCGAGTGTGCCCGACGATCCGAATTACCCCCGGGGCCGTAAGAACGGGGAGTCGATAATGGAGATTCAAACGGCAAAACATGTAGCCGGGAAACAATGGGGCCTCGACCAGCTTGATTCGGTCGGACCAGAGTTTGCGGCATCGGCAAAGCGGAAGGAACGGATCATAACCTCTGCTTCGAAGAAAGTTCGCGACGCCGAATTCATGCTTGGCGTGCACTTGCAAGGCGAACCACGGGAATTGGGCGTTGGTGGCGTGAGGCTCCTTTAGACCCGGTGTTGGCCCCGCGGTCTCATCTGGGACATATTTTGACAAGCTACCGCCCTTAGAGTCCCAGGAGCGGACTCGAACCTTGACCTAATCTGCACGAGCAGTGCCACCCCACGTCGGGAGGGGTGAACGCCCATGAACTACGATTTTACTATATTTAGTGCCGCAACCGCTGCGGTTCAGGAGCAACGGTGCGAAGCCGTTACACCCCACATCGCCCAATCGTCATAGGATTTTCCCTTTGATTCCCCAAAGACCGAACGAATGTCGAAATGGAGGGTGTAGTGCAGACTTTGGGGTAAGCTTACCGGAACCGTTTACGATGGGTCTATGCTGCGCGATCTTTGTCTCCTCTAATCGAGAATGAAGCATCTATCTCACCAGGCTGTAACACGGGCCGCTAGCGGTTATCCCCCAACACACAATACTGTTAACTTGGTATTGCTATCGGGATTTTGAGCAGTAGAAGATCAAGAGCAAGGTGAGACGATTTCGAAAGGGGGCGTGGAGGCTAATCCATGCGAAGAGGCGAACCTAGTGAAGCTTGCTCCGCCGGACGATAGGTGTGATTACGAAACGAAGGCCGCAGATTACTTCACGTTGGCCCGTCAGGAAATAGTGCCTTTTCTGCCTCCGAACTGTCGGCGTTTGTTGGACGTTGGATGTGGCGCGGGCGTATTCGGTGAGATGGTAAGGCGGAACCGCAAGATTGAGGTTTGGGGGGTTGAGCCCATCAGTTCTGTCGCCGCTGAGGCATCAGCGAAGCTCGACCAGGTTATCGTAGGGACGTTTGGCCCGCAAACAGAACTGCCAGAGAAAGCGTTCGATTGCATCGTCTTTAATGACGTACTTGAACATATGGTGGCTCCGGAGAAGGCCTTGAGGTATGCCAGAACTCTGCTGACTCACGACGGTTTGATTGTCGCGTCGATCCCGAATATCCGATATCTGCCAGTTCTGTGGCCGCTAATGGTCTGGGGCAAATGGAAATACGAGGATTGCGGCGTATTGGACAAAACTCATGTCCGCTTTTTTACGAGGTCGAGCATTATCGCGATGTTCCAGAGCGAAGGTTATACCGTCGGAAGCATTTCCGGAATCAACCCTCGTGCGGGAATTCCACAATCAAGTAAGAGGTTGTGGAGGGTGTATGAGTTCCTGAACGCACTTTCCTTTCAGAAGTTCGATGACCTGAGATTTCAGCAATTCGCAGTCGTGGCTCAGCCGACACCTACTCTACCCAGTGGAGGCATACGCGCGTGCAGGCCAGATTGATTCCTTTTTATCTTCCTCAGTTTCACCCGATACCCGAGAACGACCGGTGGTGGGGCAAGGGATTTACCGAATGGACGAACGTTGCAAAGGCCGTGCCCCTCTTCAAGGGACACTATCAGCCCCGGCTGCCCGCAGACTTGGGTTACTACGACTTGCGGCTGCCGGAAGTACGGGAAGCACAGGCCGAACTGGCCCGCAATGCCGGCATTGAGGGATTCTGCTACTACCATTATTGGTTTGGCGGGAAGCAGTTGCTTGAGCAGCCGTTCAATGAGGTGGTCGCCTCAGGAAAGCCTGATTTCCCGTTCTGTCTCTGCTGGGCCAATCAAACCTGGACAGGAGTGTGGTATGGCGCCCCGCACCGTACTCTGATTGAACAAACGTATCCAGGGCGGGAAGGTCATCGACGGCATTTTCTGGCGCTGCGGAAAGCATTCCTGGACGAGCGCTATTTGCGACTAAATGATCGGCCGATTTTCGTAATCTTTCGACCGAACGAGATTCCAAATGTAACGGCGTTTATCGACCAATGGCAGGAACTGGCGATCCGGAACGGCTTGCCTGGCTTGCACTTTGTGGCTCACTTACTCAATGCAGAGTTGCCTTGGGACTTCAGGTCAGCTGGTTTCGACAGCTGTGTTATTGTTGACGTTTTCAAGGGGTTTACAGTCCCTTTTCGGGACGTAATTCTGGGACGCACGGGACGCGTGGGGAGCCAGGCGCTGTCGAAAGAGACAGTACGTCACTTCTTGTGGCGACGATACCGATCGCTGGTGGGCAAATTTGGCGGCCACGTAAGACTCTACCGGGATGCGATTCCGTTCCTGCTCGACGGTTGCAGCGAACAACCTGACGTATATCCTTGCGTGGTACCAAACTGGGACAATACTCCGAGGTCTCAGGCTAGCGGGTATGTCCTGCACGAATCGACGCCGGAACTATTTCGTGCGCACCTCAGAGAGGCGCTGAATTTGGTCGAATCTCGCGATCCAGAAGAGCGGCTGGTCTTTGTCAAATCATGGAACGAATGGGGAGAAGGAAACTACTTGGAGCCCGACCAGAAATTCGGGCATGATTATCTGAAGGTCATTGCAGAAGAACTCCGGCAACCGGGAACGCGGTCAGAGGAAGACCACACGGAACGTGTACGCTTTGCTCATTCGGGAAATGACATGTCACCATCACATAGATCTCCATGAACGCCGTTGTGACGACAAGTGCCCGACTCTGGGGTCTCTGATTTCGGGCGGCATGGTCTAGTCACGGGCAGCATGTTAAGTTCGATCTAGCGTCCTTTGCCGCGAGTCCATGGCCACTTCTAAGCGGACGATATTCCACAACATCCTCTATGCGGGTCTAACCAAAGGGACGGTACTTGTCTGCATCGCACTCACGAGTTCCATCGTGGCCAGGACTCTTACACCTTGGGATTATGGCGTTGTCGGATTTGCATCCATCATCATTGGTTTTCTAAACCATTTTAGCGACGTTGGAGTAGGTAGCGCAGCTATTCGCCGCCCCTCGCTTAGTGGGTCAAGTCTTCGAACGGCGTTCACTCTAAAAATCATCCTTGGATGTGTGGCATTTCTTACGGCATATATTATTGCTCCATTCGCACACAGGTTCTTCCAGCATCCCGCAACGACCGACGTAGTTCGCGTTCTAGCGGTGGATTTCCTGATCAACACGATCGGATTCATGCCTATGGTGACCTTAGTGCGGGAGCAGAATTACCGGGCGCTGATGATCCCAGGGATCTCGAGCGCGATCGCACGTTGTATTCTCGTCGTCACGCTGATCCTGTTAGGTTGGACGTACTGGGCTGTTGTGTTTGCGGATGTGGGAGCAACGCTGGTCAGCGTGATAGCTCTTCAGTTTGTGAGAAAAATTCCATTCGGAGTGAATTTCGACTGGGCCGATGCCGCCGAGTACTTGCGGTTTGGCGGACCGCTGCTCGGGAGCGGCGTTCTCATTTTCGTCATTTTTAACCTGGATAACCTCCTAATTGGCGCCGTCATGGGAAGCGCTCAATTGGGATACTACGCATTAGCGTTTACGTGGGGCAGTTTCGTTTGTGGTGTTCTTTACGACTCGTTAAACAACGTGCTGCTTCCGGCGTTTGCCGAAATTCAGCTCGACTTGGCCGCGATGAAGCGAGGGTATCTGAAAACATTAGGTCTGGCAGGCTTTGTGTCTGTGGTCGTCAATACCGCCCTATTTGCAAACGCACACTTCTTCCTTGTAACGTTTTTGGGCAAGGGCAGCAACAAATGGGTGCCGGCGACACTCTCGTTTGAGATTCTATGTTTCTACGGAATCCTGCGGTCAATCACTGAACCAATTGCTAGCTGTATACTAGCGCTGGGACAAACCAAGACGCTGTTGCGTGCTACTGTTCTTGCAGGAAGCACCGAAGTGCTCTTGCTGCTCCTAGCGTTACGCACCCGAAGGATTGAATCGATTGCACTTGCCGTACTTTTCGCGTATGCAATCCAAGTTGTCGTGTACCTACCATTTTTGCGTCGCAAATTAGGTGTCAGCGTTCGAGATATCGGTGCGCAGCTATGGCCTCTGATCCCAACCCTGGCTGGTGCCTTCCTGATTACCACATTTCTGCCGCACGCGCTGGGGAGCACCTTGCTCACGCTCGCCCTCCGCGCGTCATTCACCGCTCTCGTGGCTGCTTTCATCCACGGACTCTTCACTCGCTTTCGCCTCTTCCAGGAGGCGACTGGAATGATTATACAAAGCGTTGTGCGTGTCCGAGGTTAGGACGCGGACGCCGGAACTGAAGGATCGCGGGTCTTGTTGCCCTAGCGCGTTAGCGCTCCCAGGACACTGCATCGCGCAAGATTGGGCCATGTACGTTGCCGACTAGGGCTTGCGAACGCGCTTCCCGCCAACCGGGGACTCTTCGCTAGTCCTGAAAGGGTCGCGCATCCAGTGTAGGGCCGCTTCGAGGTTTCCCCTTAGTTCCTACCGGGGATTTCCGTTATTTATTGATGCCAAAGCCCTTAGGCTCCTGTACCGAAGTTCGCCAGTCACGGAATATCCTTGCACCGTGTGAGTATTTTTTTTCACCATTGAGCCCCATCTTGAGCACCGCTTCAAGGCTGTCCCGTAAGGCCAACTACTCGCAGCCCGCCGTAGGTCATTGTTTCTAACTAGATACGCACATTGGCTGGATCTCGCAGGTCCGGTAGCGCCAGCTCTCATTTGGTCTAAGGATTGCACCCCTATGGCGGAAGGTGGAACGAATTGTGATCGGCTGCCAGGGTGGTGCCTCAGGGGTGGGTCCGGCTTAGGATCAAGGACACGATGAGTAAAATCGCTCTCGCGAAACAAAAACCTGCTTCCAGCGCTAACCGTCTCGCCGTCGCTCGGTTCGGTGATCGCCGAGGTCCTGCCGGCCTGATGCAGCAGGTCTTGCCGGAAGAATTGTTTGTGGGGATGCTTTGCTTCGAACGGAAGAAGGCGGAGCGATCCCAGAGGAAGCTTTTGCTTGTTTTGGTTGATGGGACCGGTGCTCTCCAGGGCTCACGTCATCGTGAGGTGCGGGGAGGTTTGGTTCGCGCAGTGGATGCAGCGCGGCGTGAGACCGATATTGCAGGGTGGTACCAAGAAGACAGGATTTTGGGGACGATTTTCACAGAAATGGGCGATGTGGAGTCGACTGGCGTGGAAACCGTTGTAAATAAGGTTCGTGAGGCTTTGGATGCCGAATTGAGCCCAGAAGACCTGAAGCTAGTGCACATGTCAGTCCACATCTTCGGAAGCGACGAACAGGACCCCGATCTGCCTCCCGACACGGCTCTCTATCCCGACCTGCGTGATCGCAAAGATTCTAAGAGAATCCCACTCTTGGTAAAGAGATTCATCGATGTGGTTTTGAGCGCCGTAGCTCTCGTCTTCTGTTTGCCGCTGTTTTTGGTGATCGCTATTGCCGTGAAGCTGGGATCGAAGGGACCAGTGTTCTTTCAGCAGGAACGGCTAGGGCAGTTCCGTAAGCCGTTCAAATGCTACAAGTTTCGTTCTATGTATGCGCAGAACGACCCTAAGATCCATCAGGAGTTCATGAAGGATTTGATCGCTGGTTCCTACAAGAGCAAAGGTGAAGAGGCTGGGCGACCCGTTTACAAGATGAAGGATGACCCGAGGATTACGCGAGTGGGCCGGTTTTTGCGCCGTACGAGTTTTGATGAGCTTCCCCAATTTATCAACGTTCTGCTCGGTGACATGTCGTTGGTCGGACCGCGCCCGCCACTTGCCTATGAGTACGAGCGGTACGACACATGGCATCGCCGCCGCGTCCTCGAAGTTAAACCAGGAATAACGGGCCTTTGGCAAATCAAAGGGCGCAGCCGGGTTCCATTCGATGACATGGTGCGTTTGGACATTCAGTATGCGCGCGAGTGGTCCGTCTGGCTCGACGTCGCAATCCTTCTGCAGACTCCACGCGCGGTAGTTTTGGGAGATGGTGCTTACTAGCGTTCCGTTGTACGCGCTCGTCTCGGCAGACCCGCTGCAGGAAATCGAGGGCCCTCAATCCTCCTATGCAATTATTCGTACTTGGATTACAAACCACGTTTCTCGGAAGCTTCGAATCCGAGCGCAACCGGTTGTGCAAGAGCGGACAGTTGTTGCGGGGAGGGGTTTTCGAATCTCAGCTAGAGTCGCATCGATGAATCGAAATCTAGTTTTAGATCGGTCCAGCGCGCACGTTCCAGTTAGGATAGAGCCGGAAGCTCACCCTGGTCCCTCATTCGCCTCTCAGAGCCCGAAGGGTATGCGGAAAAAGATATGGATTGACATCGACAACTCGCCGCACGTCCCCTTTTTCAAGCCCATCATGCAGAAGCTGGAAAAGCAGGGCTTCGAGATCATTCTAACCGCGCGGGATACCTACCAGGTTTGCGATTTACTCAAATTTCATCAGCTCACTTGCAAGGTGGTAGGGCGGCACTATGGGAAGAGCAAGCTTCTGAAGGTTCTAGGAAACTGCCTACGCACAGCTCAATTATTACCGATGGCGGCCAGATTCCGTCCGGATCTGGCGCTCTCACACGGATCACGCGCTCAAATTCTTACTGGTGTGCTGTTAGGGATTCCCACCATAATGATGCACGATTATGAACACAGCACGAAGACCGGTTTTGTCGAGCCCAACTGGATATTGACACCGGAAATCATCCCCAAAGCGACCATGAACGGCAAGCGGGGCCGAACGCTCACTTATCCCGGACTCAAGGAGGACGTTTATATCCCACAGTTTAAGCCGGATCCATCGATCTTGCAAACGTTGGGCGTTTCGCCGAGCGATATCTTAGTGACCTTGCGGCCACCTGCGACGGAAGCTCATTATCACAACCCGGAAGCCGACAAGCTGTTTGCCGCGGTTCTTGAGCTGTTTTCGGCCAATCCGAACGTCCGAGCGGTGACTTTGCCGAGGAGCGTCCGGCAGACCGCTGAACTCCGGCAACGCTGGGCCACTTTGATTGCGTCTGGCCAAATGATCATTCCTTCGTCGCCCGTTGATGGGCTGAATTTGATCTGGTTTTCGGACCTGGTCGTAAGCGGTGGTGGTACGATGAATCGCGAGGCGGCGGCCCTCGAGGTCCCGGTCTACAGCATTTTTCGGGGAAAGATTGGAGCCGTCGATCGTTATCTGGCCGAGAGCGGGCGACTGATGTTGCTCGAATCGGTGGAGGACGTCAAAGCCAGGATTCAACTAAAGCATCGCGAGAAGTCGTTGGAAATGCGGATTCCCCGCCCGGAAGCGATGGGCAGAATCGTGGAAGCGATCCTCGAGATTGCGGAGCGCGAATGTCGCTGAACCTTAAGGAACCCGGTTCGGAAAACTGCGTGGCATCGGAGAAAGCGGCGGCTCCGACAAGCGTTGATATCGACCAACTGATCGGTCTTTCCATCAAAGGCCTCGGTCCGATGTTCGTCCCGGGAAGTGGACAATTCTGTTACCGACTCGTCAAAGCCTCGGACGATCTCAGGCAAGGGGGTCTTTCACCACGCTATACGGCGATGACGCTCTTGGGGCTTTGCGAGTTCGAGAAGGCCGGAGGCGAATCGCCGTTTCCGATAACCACCCTTCTGGATAGGCTTCTCGAGAACAGAGAATGGCCAGCGTCAGGAGGGGATTTTGGCTTACTGCTGTGGTTGACTGCGGTATGTTCCCCCGAGAAGCTCCCCCCGCTGCTCAATCGGGTAATCGCCGAAGGCTTTTTTTCGAGGCACGTCGATCTTCGTCAGGGGCGGACGATGGAGCTGGCCTGGCTATTGACCGGGCTTTCGCACGTGGCCCTCGCGCCGCAGACTGGCTTGCCTGATGTGTCTGAGCTCGCGAACAAGACATACAAACTCCTTGTAAAGAATCAAGGCGAGGGCGGGTTTTTTGGACACCTGAATACATCGACGGGGAGCACGGGTAGGCTGCGGGGTTGGTTAGGCAGTTTTGCGGATCAGGTATACCCGATTCTCGCCTTCATCCGGTTCAGCGAAGCATTCAAGCGGCCTGAAGCCTTGGAGCGCGCCCTCGCATGCGGCCTGGGCATTTGTCGCGTGCAGGGCCCGCTGGGTCAATGGTGGTGGCATTACGATTCGAGAGCTGGAAGGGTCGCCGACATGTACCCGGTCTTTTCGGTCCACCAAGAAGCAATGGCCCCGATGGTCTTGTTTCCGCTGGCGGAGTCGACCGGTCGGAGTTTTGACGACGCCATTTACCGCGGGCTGGAATGGATCGGTGGCGCCAACGAGCTCGAAACCAATATGAGAGACTTCACCCACAACCTGATCTGGCGGTGCATTCATCCGGTTCCCGAGTTCTCGATGAAGGTGGACGTGGCATTGTCGCATCTGCGGGTCTACCGGAACGCCTCTCATCGTAAGATGGGCATCCTCCACGAATGCCGTCCGTATGAACTGGGATGGCTGCTGTACGCGTTTAGCGGCCGAAGCGGTCGCTGAGATACGCGGCCCGGCGGAGCTAGCCTATCACGGCAAGATCCCCGTTCGAGGAACTGCAATCCTGAGTAGGATAGATGGCAGGTCGAAAGCGACTTGATGAGGAGATGATCCGTGAAAGGTGTGGTTTTGGCCGGCGGCACTGGCAGTCGTTTGAACCCGCTCACCCGTGTAACGAATAAGCATCTATTGCCAATTTACGAGAAGCCCATGGTGTATTACCCGATCCAGACGCTCGTGAATGCTGGAATCGAGGAAATACTCCTCGTCACCGGGGGAAAGAATGCCGGTGATTTTCTTCGACTCCTCGGCAATGGCCGAGATTTCGGTCTCAAGCACCTGAACTACACGTATCAGGAAGGCGAGGGTGGCATCGCGGAAGCGCTTGGGCTGGCGGAGTATTTCGCCGCCGGCGACCCCATTTGCGTGATCCTGGGCGATAACATCATCGAAACAAACGTCTGTCATGCCGTGGAAGGCTTCAAGAAGCAAAAGGAAGGGGCCAAGATCATCCTGAAGGAAGTCAGTGACGCAGAACGGTTTGGGGTCGCGGAGATCCGCGGAAAGAACGTCGTCAGCATTGAAGAAAAACCGGTGTCGCCCAAATCGAACTATGCCGTGATCGGAGTCTACCTTTACGATGGCACGGTTTTTCAGAAGATTCGCCGATTGAAGCCTTCCGGACGAGGCGAGCTTGAAATCACCGACGTCAATAACTTCTACATCGAAGAGAATAAGCTCACCTACGAAGTGCTCGACGGCTGGTGGACCGATGCAGGCACATTCGAGTCCCTGCTCCGAGCGAATAACCTCGTGGCAGAAACGGGCGCGAACAAACTCGGCGCGGCATCCACCAAACGGCAGGTAGTCTCTCGATGAAGATCTTCATCACCGGAGGGGCCGGATTTATCGGCTCCAACTTTATCCGCCATATTCTGACCAAGCGCGCGGAATATTCGGTGATCAACTTCGACAAGCTCACTTACGCCGGAAACCTGGCAAATCTTGTTTCGATTGCCGATGATCCGCGCTACCACTTCATCAAGGGCGACATCTGTAACACTGCCGCCGTTGAGACCGCGATGGAGGGGTGTGACTCGATAGTCCACTTCGCCGCCGAATCGCATGTCGACCGCAGCATTTATGAACCCTCCGCTGCGATTGACACCAACGTTGTCGGAACCTTTGTGATGCTGCAAGTGGCCCGCAAGCTTGGAATAAAGCGCTTCGTCCATGTTTCGACCGACGAGGTCTATGGGGACATTCTTCCCGGCGCTTTTGCGGACGAAGACTCGCCGCTCCAGCCGAGCAGTCCCTACTCCGCATCGAAGGCGAGCTCTGATCTACTGGTGCGTTCTTACGTGCGAACGTATGATTTTCCGGCCTTGATCACGCGTTCTTCCAACAATTATGGCCCTTATCAATTTCCCGAAAAGTTCCTGCCGCTGATGATCACGAACGCCCTCGACGGGAAGCCCCTTCCGATTTACGGCGATGGAAAGCAGCAGCGCGACTGGCTGCACGTCGAAGATAACTGCCGCGGAGTGCTGGCCGTCCTCGAGGGTGGCCGCATCGGAGAGGTTTACAATATCGGTGGCTTGGACATCGTGGAGAACCTGACCCTGGCTCAGCGCCTGCTCCGGCTGCTGGGCAGGCCGGAAACGCTCCTGAGCTACGTAAAGGATCGCCCCGGGCATGACCGTCGCTATGCCCTGAGCTGTCAGAAAATGGAACGAGATCTCGGCTGGAAGCCTTCGATTGCGCTCGATGAGGGTCTCAGCCAGACTGTCGAGTGGTACAAGGCGAACTCCGACTGGGTGGAAAGAATCCGCGCCGGCGAATATCGCTCGTACTATGAGAAGTATTATGAGAATCGCGACTCTTCGCTCGACGCTGTCGCTCAATCCGGGCCAAAGTCCTCCCGCTGACTTTGCGCTATCGGTGTCGCTTTCCCGACGGCGAATGTCACGTTGCCGCCCAAGCCGGCCGCCCGGTCGAATCCAGAGGGTATAAACGCAGTGCAACGAATTGAAACATCGCTTCCCGGCGTGTGCGAGTTGCGCCCGAAGATCATCCGTGACGCCCGCGGTTTTTTCATGGAGACCTACCAACGCGCAAAGTTCTCCGAGCTGGGAATCACCGACTCTTTCGTCCAGGACAACCACGCAGCCTCGTCACGAACAACATTGCGTGGTTTGCATTACCAGCTCCATCACGCACAGGCTAAAGTTTGCCGCGTGGTGGAAGGCGAAGCCTTGGATGTAGCTGTCGATATTCGGCTTGGCTCACCTCATTTCGGAAAGTGGACCAGCGTGCTCCTCTCAGCGAAGGATCAGAATCAGATCTACGTACCCGCCGGCTTTGCGCATGGCTACCTGGGGTTGAGCGAAAAGGTGCAGTTTCTCTATAAGTGCAGCGACTTCTACGATCCCGTGGATGAACACGGAGTGCTTTGGAACGATCCCGCGCTCAATATTGCGTGGGGAATCGACGCCCCTCTGTTGTCCGAGAAGGATTCTCGCTATCCTAAGCTCGCTGACGTCCCGCAGGATCTTCTTCCCCGGTACTCCGGCAAATGAGTGTGAGAATTCTGCTGACCGGTAAAAGCGGCCAGGTTGGTGCGGAACTCGCCCGGTTGCTTCCGGAAATCGGCGACCTTGTCGCGATGGACCGTCACCAGTTGGATCTTGCCCGTCCGGACCAGATACGCCGGGTCATTCGCGACATCCGCCCGCAGCTCATTGTTAACGCCGCCGCATACACACCTGTGGATCTAGCCGAAAGAGAGGAGTCTATCGCGCGAGCAATTAATACGGACGCTCCCGGCGTCATGGCCGAAGAAGCGCGAAAAATCGGCGCTGCGCTGGTTCACTACTCGACCGATTACGTGTTTGACGGCGTGAAAACCACTCCCTACAGCGAGACCGACCCCACGAATCCGATAAATGCTTATGGACGGACCAAGCTCGGGGGCGAGCATGCCATCCGTGCTGCTGCGGTGCCCCACCTGATCTTGCGAACCCAGTGGGTGTATGGAAATCGCGGAAAAAATTTTCTACTGACGATCCTGCGCCTCGCCACCGAGCGGGAGGAACTGCGAGTGGTCAGTGATCAGTTCGGGGCGCCTACCTGGAGCCGCGAGATTGCGCGCGGTACCACGAATATCCTCGGCAAATTGCTAAGGCCTGATGCAGGCGCTCAGCCCTTCGAAGAGGTCAGCGGAACCTACAATATGACGGCCGCTGGTCTAACCACTTGGCACGAATTCGCTGTCGCGATCCTAGATGGCGCCCTTCGCTCTCCAAGGGAATCGTGGTTGCGGGCTGGCAGCGGCAAGGCCCTATTGGCCCGAAGGGTGGTTCCCATCAAAACGCAGGACTATCCGACGCCGGCTCGGCGGCCGGCTTATTCCGTGCTTTCGAACCGTCGGCTCGCTGAAACATTCGCTGTTCAACTGCCGGAGTGGCGCACTCAGCTCGATTCTGCTCTGGCTGAGCGTGCCGAATAAGATAGAGAGGCGTTTTTCTTCGCGAACCAAGAGGTGACATGGTTCGTGGCACTCGCGGTTGCGTGCGCTAGAATTACACTTGTCGCACCTTTCTAATGCTAGAGAGCGCTAACGTCTACATAATTTGAGGACCAAATGGAGCATGCCAACGTCGTAATTGTCGGGGGTGGGGTAGTAGGCTGCGCCATCGCGCGCGCTCTCTCTTCCCGCTGGGACGATGTGTTTTTACTTGAGGCCATGCCCAAGCTCGCCATGGGCGCCAGCTCCCGAAACAGCGGCGTGATCCATTCAGGATTGTATTACCAGCCTGGATCCCTCAAGGCGAAGCATTGCGTGCGTGGCAACCAGCTCACCTATGAATTCTGCGCCGCTCACAACGTTCCGCACCGCAAAATTGGCAAATTGGTTGTCGCGTCGAGCCAGGGTGAAGAAAAGGATCTCCTCGCGCTGGTCGGAAATGGACGCGCAAATGGACTAGAAGGCCTCGGTATTTTGGATCGCAACGCAATCCGCGCCCGCGAACCTCACGTCGAAGGACTCAAGGCCATCGGCGTGCCCTCCACGGGTATTGTCGCGAGCGAAGAATTGGTCAAGACCTACGCTCGCATCGCCACCGAGAAAGGTGCGAATATCGTTACCCATGCCCGCGTCGAACATCTCGATCCCGCTGGCGAGTGCCTCCGCGTGGTCAGCACCGCTGGCGAAATCGAAACCCGCTGCCTTGTGAACAGTGCTGGACTCTTTGCCGATGAAGTTGCGGCGCTGCTCGGTTCGAAAATGGCCCAGCATCGTATCTACCCGGTTCGGGGCGAATATTGCGAGTTGGTACGCGAGAAACAGGATTTGGTGCGCGGCCTCGTATACCCGTTGCCCCATGCAGACGGCCTCAGTCTTGGTGTGCATCTCACCAAAACGCTCTGGGGCAGTGTTCTCGTCGGACCGACCGCGCGCTATATCAGCGACAAAAACGACTACGAACGGGACCGTGAACCAGTCGAATATTTCGCTAATCTCGCCAAAAAACTTTTGCCATCGGTTACGCCCTCGGACTTCGTTCCCGCATATTCCGGAATCCGCGCCAAACTGGTTCCGCCGCCCAGTTCCTCTGGAGCGGCGACTAAAATTGCTGGAATGGCTGACTTCATCATTCAGTCGGATCCTGATTTCCCCCGCGCAATTCACTTGATCGGAATCGAATCGCCGGGCCTTACTTCTGCGCCATCCATCGCCGAACACGTGACTCGGCTCGTCAGCGAGGTCCTCGCCTGAGCCATTGCCTAAAATCAAGTGCCGGCCAGTGTTCGTGCGACATTCGCAGTTCGGAGCTCCTCCTTTTCGAGGACCTTCGCGGGGGAGAAGGATTCCGGAATTCCGATTCTTGCTATAGTTGATTTTCGTGCGACGGGCTATCGAAAGTGGAGGCGGAATGGACGCGCAGCGCAAGCCGGAGTTTTTTGCAGGCAAGGGAATACGGATTGGCATCATCGGATGCGGGTACGTGGGTCTTCCGCTCGCACTGCGTTTTGCGGATGTCGGGCAGCAAGTCACGGGCTTCGATACAGATAAATCTAAGGTCGACAAGCTCAACGCCGGCCAATCCTACATACAGCATATTCCAGCCGATAAGATTCGCGCGCATGTGGATGGCCGGCGTTTCGGCGCGACGACCGACTTCACCCGCCTCCGCGAGATGGATGCGGTGCTGATCTGCGTTCCCACTCCGCTGGATGAGCGGCGGGAGCCCGACCTCAGCTATGTTAGGAACACCGCGCTCGCCATCGCTCCGAATCTGCAACGCAACCAACTCGTCGTGCTCGAAAGCACCACATATCCCGGAACCACGGAAGAGCTCGTTTTGCCGATACTCGCCGCCGGGGGCTTGCGCTGCCCAATTGACGGAGGATCGAGCGGCAAGGAGGTGGCAACCGATTTCTATCTCGCTTTCTCCCCGGAGCGCGAAGATCCGGGGAACAAGAATTATGGTTTGGCCCAAATACCTAAAGTAGTTGGAGGCATCAATCCCGCCAGTGGACAGGCTGCGGCCGCTCTTTACGCGCAGATCGTCTCGAAGGTGGTGCCTGTCAGTTCCACGCGCGCGGCCGAGATGGTCAAGCTTCTGGAGAATATATTCCGATGCGTCAACATTGCGCTGGTTAACGAAATAAAGCAGCTCAGTCTTCGCATGGGTCTCGACATCTGGGAAGTCATCGATAGTGCGGCGACCAAGCCGTTCGGTTTTATGCCCTTTTATCCCGGGCCGGGTCTGGGCGGCCACTGTATCCCCGTTGATCCGTATTACCTCTCGTGGAAAGCGCGCGAATATGACTTCGCCACCCGATTCATCGAACTCGCCGGTGAAATCAATACCGAAATGCCCTACCACGTGGTGAATGCGCTCGCGGAAGCGCTGAACGAGCGCGAAAAAAGCATCAAGGGTTCCAGAATCTTGCTTTTGGGTATGGCCTACAAGAAGGATGTGGACGATCTGCGGGAGTCGCCGTCGCTAAAGTTATTGGAGCTGCTCACCCAACGCGGCGCCCTCGTCGATTACAATGATCCCTACTTCCCCGCGCTCTTCAAGATGCGCCACTACGATTTCTCGAATAAGCGCTCGGTCGAACTCACCGCCGAACGCCTCGCCAGCTATGACTGTGTCCTCATCGCAACGGACCACTCAAAGTACGACTATGACGCCATCGTGCGCGATGCGAAACTCGTGGTCGATACCCGGAATGCCACGCGGCACGCGAAGGCTGGACGCGAAAAAATCGTTCATTGTTGACGTTGGGTGTTCAGTGTTCGTTACTCTCAGCGAGGGCCATCCGACGGAGAGATTTTGGGGCTTCACGGGCTGGGAATTGTGACGGTAATTTGGTTGGATGCGGCGCTTTCGACGTTGCTAGAATTCACCGACGTTACTACGTATTCGTAGGTTTCCCCGCTGGCGACCGTACTATCGGTGAAGCTCGTGGACGCATTTAACGTCGCGTTCAGCTTCGAAAGCGTCCCACTTCCTGTGCTGCTGCGGTAGACGAAGTATCCGATTGCCTGCGAGCTCGCTTGCCAGCTGAGCGCCACGGCGTGCTTGCCTGATGTGGCGTCGCCGCTGCCCGATAACGCGATCCTCACGGACCTGCCGCTTAATGCATCGCTGGTTACGGATAGTGTCCCGGTCGCCTTACCCGCCGCCGAGGGATTGAAGCCCACAGATACAGTCACTTCTTGACTCGGGGCGAGAACCACATTCGATCCGCCGCTCACACTGAACCCTTTGCCACTCGCGGAAACCTTAGCAATGCTGACATTCACTTTTCCCATGTTGGTCAGCGTCACGAGTTGTGATGTTGAGCCTCCAACCGCCACGTTTCCGAACTCGACCTTAGTCGCGCTTGGTACCAGAGTAAGCTCACTAACGCCGCAGCCAGCCATCGCTATAATTGCGATCGTCGCCGCGAAAACGCGGCCGCAAATAGCGGTTCGTGTACGCAGCCACCGTGAATTTTGTCTTGTGAGACCCGTGGTAATCGCCGACCTTTCTGTCTAAATGAAGGAACAATTGTGAACGGCGAGCGCATATCGGAGCTACTGGACGGAGGTACACTCTTGGGACAGGTGTTTACCCCTGTCCGCGGGGACACCACGCTATTTCTGCAGAACACTCTCCCAATTTACAGAGGACGCCCCAAGCGGCCGTGCCGGAAATTCAGGTTGGCGCCGTGAACGGAAGCCGTCAAGACTCTTACGAATACGTGTCTCGTCTGTGCCCAGCTCATCACGGCGCAGGAATGGTCGCTTCCACTTCATTCGAGGCGGCGCTGCTGGTGCCAGAACCTACCGTCGTGACAATGTAAAAATAAGTCTGCCCCGCCGTCACGCTTGCGTCCGCATATGCCGTTCCGGAGACCGGTGCCGGATTCAGGGGCGTCGATCCGTAAGCGCCGGAGGCGGCTGCGCGAAACACGTTATAGCCTGTAACGCCGCTCGATGAGCTTGGGTTCCACGACAGCTCCACGGTATGAGAAGTGGGGGGTGCCGCCTGTCCCGTACCGGCGAGGCCCACGATTGCTGGCGAATTAACGGCGTTGCTGGCAATCGTCACGCTCGCGCCGCCCGCGCTTCCTGCACTGCCGGGCGCGAACGTGACCATCAATGTGGTCGATTGTCCGGGCATTAGAATTGTACCGCCGGAGACTCCGCTGGCGCTAAAGCCCGCGCCGCTGACCTTAACACTCGATATGTCTATGTTGGAGTTCCCGGTATTCGTCAACGTCGAGCCCAAGGACCTGCTGCTTCCCGGGGTAACCGTGCCGAAGTTCAAGCTAGCGGGACTTACACCCAGCGAGGTACTGGCCGCCGAGCCCGTTCCGGTCACGCCGATCACCAGTGGCGAAGGAACTCCGTTCGTGACTAACGTAATCGAGCCGTTGATCGCCGAGGTCGAACTGGGAGCGAATACCGCACTAAACGTCGCACTGGAGTTCGGCGCAATCGTCGTGGACATCGACAGTCCCGTCAGGCTTATCCCCGTTCCGCTCGCAGCCAACTGTGAAAAAGTCAGCGTTGCGTTCCCGCTATTTCTGAGGGTTATCGGTTGCGAGTTCGTGTTCCCTACCACAACTTTTCCGAAGCTGACGCTCGATGCACTGGCCGACACCAATGCCTGTAAACCAGTTCCGCTCAATGAAATTGCAGCCGGTGAATTACCCGTGTTGCTGCCAATGGAAACCGCGCCGGTAACCGCACCGGGACCGGTTGGTGCAAATTTGACTGCAACCACCATTGTTTTCCCAGGGGCAAGGTTTGCTGGCGACGACAATCCGCTCAACGTGAAGCCTGCGCCCGAGATCGTCGCCGGATTGATGGCGACGTTGCCGATCCCGCTATTCGTCAGAGTAAGGTTCTCGGTGCTCGACTGGCCCACCGACACGTTCGAAAAATTCAGCGATCCCGGCGAAACGTTTAGCCCGGGCCGCGCCCCCGTCCCGCGCAAGGAGATTCTAAGTGCTGGATTAGGTCCATCGCTGACTAAAGTGATAGCGCCTGTAGTTGCGCCGAATGATGCCGGAGCAAACTGCAGCTGCAAGTTCATACTCTCGCCGGCCGCCACTGCTCCGGACGGCATTCCGCCCATGAGCTGAAAGCCACGGCCGCTGATTGCGGCACGTGAAATGTTGACGCTTGTGTCTCCCATGTTGGATACCGTCACGGTTTGAACCGCCGTGTTCCCAACAAGTACTTCTCCGAAACTTACTTCAGCCGAACTCGGCACAAGAGCGCTTTTGGTAGCCGACGTTGCGGAAACGCCGCAACCAGAAAGGGCCGCACTCACCATGATTACGGCCAGAGCACCTAAGCCCGTGTTCCGCAAAGACAATGACATAGCCGACACATTCTAGGTGTCGCCAGAATCCGTTATCTACTGGACGAGAGACCAAATTAAGGGCAGGGACTAATTACCTGTTCGAGCGGCCATCAAAACTTGTACTTTCTTTCCAAACTTCGATTCTCAATCGGGCCGGCGTTTCCAGAGGAATCTAAAAGTGCCAACGCGCTCTGTCGCGCTCCCATGCTAGACTCATTTATGACACGCGGCTTTAGAGTTGCTGCAGCGTCGGCCCGCTCTGCGAAGGGCGTCTCGCCCGCTTGTTTCCAAATTCAAACTGGCCACGCGCCATTCCGATGACAGATTCATGGGCCGCTGTACGACGAGACGCCCACATCGCTTCCTGGTCGAACCGAATTCTATTCCCCGCCGTGGTCGGCATTCTTTTCCTTACCCTCTATCCCTTCCAGTTCAGCCTGGTCAGGCATGGACTCCCATTTCTGCTGAACGGCTGGGGCAAGGACTCCGGGGCAGTTGACGTCTTTTTGAACGTCTTGCTCTTTATTCCCTACGGGTTTGGGCTTGCTGAGAGTCTTCGCGAACGCGGAAGATCACGAGCCGCGGTGCTCGGCATAACACTCTTCGCGGGCGCGCTGTTTTCCTATACGGTTGAGCTACTTCAATTCTTTATTCCGGCGCGCGACTCAGGCTGGGGCGACGTTGTTACCAATTCTACGGGGTCGGTACTAGGTTCTCTCGTCTATGAGTTCGGTGGCGCCGCGATCATTAGCTTCGCATCACACGTCGAATCCGCTTTCCTTACCTGGCTCAATTGGCGGCGGATCATCGGGGCCTTGCTGATCTACGTTGGGCTGTGGCTTGCCGTTTCGATTCACTTCCAACGAGAAGTTCGCATAAGCGATTGGTCTCCGCACTCGATGTTGTTGATTGGCAGTTCGGCCACGGAAGAGTCTGGTTCTGCGTGGGATGGAAGCGTGTTTGAAGTACAGTTCTGGAACCGCGCCCTTCCTGAGACCGTCGCGAAAGCCATGACCGCAGGTGGTCCCCAAACGGGCCCTCGTCCGCTTGCTTCTTACAATCTTTCGGGGAAGCCTCCTTTTCAAGATCAGCGCCATTTTCTTCCCGATCTAGTGTGGGTTCGTGATGCGTCGGTGTTTCGGGTCGCTGGCGCATCTTGGCTAATCTCCCGCGCCCCCGTCTCAGCTCTCGTGGCCAATGTTCAACGGACGAACCAGTTCTCGCTGCGGGTGCTTTGCCGTCCCGACTCGGTCCTCGTAAAGACTAGCCGCATCGTCTTCCTTGCGCAACTTCCGGCCCCCGTGGATTTAGAGCTGGCTCAGAAAGGTACTAGTCTCATCTTCATGTTTCGCAATCCTCTCTCCGCCAACAGGCCCCGCCTCGCCTGGGATGCTCCGAATGCCTTTGCTTCCAACCAACTTCGGAATCTTCTGCTTTCATACGATGGCTCTCGCCTTTCCTTGTACGTCAACGGCAACAAAGAAGGTAGACCTTACCGGCTGGATCCTGGAACGAGTTTGGCACTCCCTGTGCGCCGGATCAAATCGGGCGAGCTTGAGGGATACCATGACATCTTCTACGCGATTGTCTTCTTCCCGCCAGGCTGTCTTCTTGGTCTTGGTTGGAGAAGGCTTGCATCGCAAGCCGGTCTGCGCTTCGCGCTCATGTTGCTGGGCATCCTGGTCGCGCCAGTTCTCTTCGAGATATGCCTTGCTTTCGGAGGGAGTGCTTCCTTATGGCTTGGGAATATCGCTCTCTCGATGCTGCTCGTTCTCGCCGGCGCTTTTTGGGCCAACGCCGATCGTCACCGGCCCGAAAGCCGAAACTCGCCAGGGCTCTCCTGAAACACGATATCTCCCTTCTCTACTCGGCCGCCGAGTCGAGTCTCACCTCTCCTTTCTTGGCAAGCTCCTGAGCCAGCATCACCACCAGTCGCGCCACTTCCTCCTCCTCCATCGCAGTGCTGTCCACAACCACGGCGTTAGGCGCCTTGACCAGCGGCGATATTTTGCGCTCGCGGTCGCGGCGGTCCCGCTCGTGAATTTCCACCAGCGTGCGCCCCAAGTCGATTGCGTCGCCTTTTTGCTGGTGTTCGCGCCAGCGCCGCTCGGCTCGAATTTCAGGCGACGCCGTCAGGAAAATCTTGAGATGCGCGTCGGGAAAAACCACGCTGCCGATGTCGCGTCCTTCCATCACCACGCCGCCGCGCTCCCCGGCGCGGCGCTGTTCGGCTACCAGAACTTTTCGCACGCCCCGTACGACGGCCACTTTCGAGGCCGCCTGCGCGACTTCCGGCGTGCGGATAGCGCCCGTTACATCCTCTCCGTCGAGAAACACCTGCTGCTTGGCGTCATTCGCTCTCAAATCGATTCTCGTTTCGCTTGCGAGTGCCGTCAGCGCGTCCAAGGCGTCAAACGGAATGCCCCGCCGCTGAGCCTTCAGCGCCATCGCCCGATACATCGCGCCGGTGTCAATATAGATGTAACCCATTATCGCCGCCACTCGTCGCGCTAGCGTGCTTTTCCCCGAGCCTACTGGCCCGTCAATCGCAATGATCAGCTTCCGCGTCATTTATATGCGTTTGAACGCGCGTTCGATTTCGCGCGTTGAGTAGCGGAGGACTACAGGACGCCCATGCGGGCAGCTCATCGGATATTCAGTTTTCGCCAGCTCGCCCAGCAGCCATTCCATTTTCGTTTTATCGAGCGGCGTATTCACTTTGATTGCGGCGTGGCAGGAAGTCGAAGCGGCGATTTTCGATTGCAGCGAATCGATCGAAATGGCCTGGTTCTCGCGCGCGATTCCGTCCAATATTTCGAAAAGCAGCTTTTCCGCGTCGCCACTGGCGATTCCGGCGGGCGCAGCCTGAATCGCCACGGTTCGCGCGCCCATCAATTCCGCTTCGAAGCCATTCGCGTACAACTCTTCGGCGATTTGATCGAACGTCACAAGCTGCCGCGGATTCAGCTCCAGCATCACCGGCAATAGCATCCGCTGTCCTCCAAGTTCCCCCGCGCGACGGGCTTGGAGGTGCTGCTCGAACAAAACGCGCTCGTGCGCCACGTGCTGGTCGATGATCCAAAGGCCTTCGCTATTCACGGCGACAATGAAGCTGGCGTTGACCTGGCCCAGCGGCTTCAAATCTGCAATCTCCTCGGCGCTCGGAAGAGCGCCCGGAGCGTTCGCAAGAGGCTCGGACTCGACAGAAGCGTCCGTCGCCGCTGCGCCCAGCGGGAAATTCATCGCCGCGCTCGATTCGAAGCCAAGGCGCTGCGCGACGGGCCTGTCAGGCGCACCGCTTAACTCGAAATCCTCGGTAATAGCGACGCTGGAGGCGAACCCAGCCGAAATTTCGGCTCGCGGCGGCCCTGCAATGCCCGCGCCCGGACCGCCGGTAAATCTTCCCGCGCCTTCCGATGATGATACGAAATCGGCCCCGCTCCTGGCAGGAGGGCTGCCACCGATACCTGCTGTCGCGGCTTTTGCCGCCGGAAATCCCGGAATCGGCCGCGCAATCGAAAGCGCCTGCCGCAGAGCGTCGCGGGTGAAATCGTGAACGAACTGCGGGTGCCGGAATCGCACCTCGATCTTCGCCGGATGTACGTTCACATCTACTTCCTGGTAGGGCAGATCGAGGAACAGCAGCACGATGGGGAACACTCCCTGCGGCGTCACATTGCGATACGCCTCGTGAATGGCGTGGAGCAGCAGCCGGTCGCGCACCAGCCTCCGGTTCACGAAGACGTAAATCCCGTTGCGATTGGTGCGCTGTACTTCGGGCCGTGAGGTGAACCCGTTCACGCGAAGCGTCGCCGCCTGCTCATCCGGTTCGATGGCCGGCTCAGTAATTGCGGAGCGCACGGCCGCTTCGCTCGGCGGAATTTCCATCAGTTCCTCGAGCGCCTGGCGGCCAAAAACCTGATACACGCGGTCCGCGAGCTTTTCAACTGGAGCGCAGTTCAGGATTTCCTGCGACGGCGTCTTCAGTACGAAATGACATTCTGGATGCGCCAGCGCGTAGTGTGTGACGAGTGACGCGATATGACCAAGCTCTGTTGTTTCGGATTTCAGGAATTTGCGTCGCGCCGGCACACAGTAAAAAATATCCGCAACGCTGATCGACGTTCCGGCGGGGATGCCCGCCGGTTTCACGCCGAGTAGCTTTCCGCCCGCAAATTCCACGCGAGCGCCCTGTTCTTCTTCCGGAGTGCGTGTTTCCAAAAGCAGCCGGGAGATAGAGGCAATCGAGGGAAGCGCTTCGCCGCGAAATCCAAGGGTTGCAATCGAGAGCAGGTCGTCCGCCGTGCGCAATTTCGACGTAGCGTGACGCTCGAAGGCGAGCAGCGCGTCGTCATGATTCATGCCGCTTCCATCGTCGATCACGCGAATCATGCGCTTGCCGCCCGATTCGGTCTCGATGCGAATCGAGCGAGCGCCCGCGTCCAGCGCGTTTTCGAGCAGCTCCTTCACCACCGACGCAGGCCGCTCCACGACCTCGCCCGCCGCAATCTTGTTCGCCACATTTTCCGCAAGTATCCGTATCCGCGACATCGTTTTACTCTACGAGTTTTTGATTGCGATTCCCAGTTCATCAAGCTGCGCCGTCTCTACCTCGGACGGCGACTCGGCCATCAAATCTACCGCGGCGGTGGTTTTTGGAAACGCGATGACGTCGCGAATCGACTTCTCTCCGGCCAGCAGCATCACGACGCGGTCGATTCCCAGCGCGATGCCGCCATGGGGCGGTGTCCCATAGGTAAGCGCGTCAAGGAAAAATCCGAAGCGCTGCCGCGCCTGCTCGTCCGTCAATCCGAGCGCCTTGAACATGCGCGCCTGTACATCCTGGCGATGGATTCGAATGCTGCCAGAGCCGAGCTCGTTGCCGTTGAGTACCAGGTCATAGCCCTTCGAACGGCATTCCCACGGCGCGGTCTCGAGCTTATCGATATCCTCCTCATAAATTCCGGTGAACGGATGCTGCGCGCTTACCCAGCGCTTTTCATTTCCGCTCCATTCAAAAAGCGCGAAGCCAGTAATCCATGCGAATTCCCATTTCTTGCGGTCGATCAAATTCAGTTTATCGCCAAGGTGAAGACGAATCTGCCCGACCACGTGCAGCGAAGCGTCCGAGTAAGGGATCTGTTCCTTGGCTGCGGTGGCCACGATTAGGTCGCCGGGTTTCGCGCCCACGGCATCCGCTAGTTTTTTCAGCCCATCCGCGCCAAGATTCTTTTCTAGCGGTGACGAAATCCCTTCCGCCGTTACCTTAACGGTGTAAACTCCGCGCGCGCCCGCCGACTTCGCGAATTCCGCCAGTTCATCGAGTTGCTTGCGCGACCAAGCCGCCGCGCCAGATGCCACCACTGCCTGCACGTTGCCTTCGAAATGCAGCACCGCGCGCGCTGGCTCAAAGAACTCGGTAACGTTGTGCAGTTCCATGCCAAAGCGCAAGTCGGGTTTGTCGGATCCGTAGCGGCGCACCGCTTCTTTGTAGTCGAGGTGGCGAAACGGTCCCTTCGCCGTGACGCCCACGACGGCGCAGCAGCGCTCCATCACGCGCTCGATCACCTCGAAGACGTCCTGCTGGCGCGGAAAGGACATTTCCAGATCGAGTTGCGTGAACTCGAGCTGGCGATCGGCGCGGAAATCCTCATCGCGAAAACACCGGCAGATCTGAAAATAGCGGTCCATGTTGGAAATCATCAATATCTGCTTGAAAATTTGCGGCGATTGCGGCAGTGCGTAAAACTGTCCGTGATGGATGCGGCTCGGCACCAGGCAATCGCGCGCGCCCTCGGGCGTTGACCGCGTGAGAATCGGAGTTTCGATTTCGAAGAAGCCCATTTCATCGAGCGCTTTGCGAATCTCGAAAACCACGCGATGCCGCAACTCGATGTTGCTGTGCAAACGCGGGCGCCGCAGATCGAGATAGCGGTAGCGCAAGCGCGTCTCCTCGCTCGCCGTCACTTCGTCTTCGATCAAGAAGGGCGGCGTCTTCGAATTATTCAAAATGTGCAGGCGCGAGGCGACCACTTCCACTTCGCCCGTCGGAATGTCGGGATTGGATTTCTGGCGGCGGATCACGCGCCCTTCAACTGCGACAACAAATTCCGAGCGCAAATTCTCGGCCTTCGCGTGCGCCTCGGGATTCAGCTCCTTGTTGAAGACAATCTGCGCGATTCCGGCGCGATCGCGCAAATCAATAAAAATCAGCTGGCCCAAATCGCGCCGCCGGTGCACCCAGCCCATGAGGACAACGTCCGTATCCGCGTCCGCCACGCGCAGATCGCCGCAGTATTTTGTCCGTTTCAAATTTCCCAGCGTTTCAAGCACCGGTGCCTCTTCGTTCCGATTCAAGATATTCCAGCAGATCGTTTTCGTTGAGCTTTTTCTGTTCGCCCTCGGCGAGGTTCTTCAGCGTGTACGTGCCGGAGCTGACTTCATCCTCGCCGATGATGACTGCGTAACGCGCGCCGAGTTTATCAGCTAGGCCGAGCGACTTCTTGAACTTCATTTCCTCGGGCGGAAGTTCGACGGCAAGGCCGCATTCGCGCAACTTTCGCGCGATTTGCACCGCGGTTGGATAGGTTTTAGCGGTCATCCATGCGATGTAGACTGCTAAGCCGAGCGGTTTTGGAGAATGTTGGTTTTCCTGCAGCGACAGGATGGCGCGATCAGTGCCGATGGCGAAGCCGATGCCTTTCGTGGGAGGGCCGCCGAGCAACTCGACCAAGCCGTCGTATCGGCCGCCGCCACAGACTGCGTTCTGCGATCCAAGCCCCGCCGCCGTGACTTCAAATGTGGTACGCGTGTAGTAGTCCAGGCCGCGGACGAGGCGCCAGTTTTCCTGATATGCGATGCCGCGCAAGTTCAATTCTTCTTTCAACTTTGCGAAATGCTCGCGGCAGTCGCCGCAAAGGTGATCGGAGATGCGCGGCAGCTTTTCGATGATGGGCTGCTCGGCTGGCACTTTCGAATCGAGGACGCGGAGTGGATTCGTTTCGATGCGGCGCTGGCTGTCCGCGCCCAGGCTGTCTTTTACTTTGCGCAATTCTTCGCGCAGCAGCTCGATGTATTTCGGGCGGCACTCCTTGCATCCGATTGAGTTGACATACAGCGTTGTGCTAGTCAGGCCGGCGCGCTTGAAGAGCACGACGAGCATTTCGAGAACTTCGGCGTCGATGGCGGGCGCGTCCGATTGGCCAAGCACTTCCGCCCCAATCTGATAAAACTGCCGGTAGCGTCCTTTCTGCGGTCGCTCGCGGCGAAACATTGGCCCCACGTAGTAGAGCTTTACGTTTCCGGGCAGCGTGTGCATCCCATGCTCGATGTACGCCCGCGCCACGCTCGCCGTCGCTTCCGGCCGCAGCGAATACGTCCGTCCTAGCGTGCTCTCACTCGATCGAGTCCGGATCTTCGCCAGTGCTAAAGGTGTACATCTCTTTGCCAACGACATCGCGTATCCGCGCCGATGGAGCGCGCGAAAAGCTCGGTCTCCTCGAAGATCGGGAGGCGAATTTCGCCGAAGTTGTAGGACTCGAAAATGTTGCGCGCGGTCTGCTCGAACCGATTCCAAAGCGCGGAATCGGGCGGAAGAATATCGCGCGTGCCTTTGATGGCGCGGAACTGGCGCTTCTCAGCCACGGTTGCGGCGCCTCGCTAGGGGGCTGAGATCGCTGGCGAAATCTGAAGCCACCCCCTCATTTCTGTGTCGAGTAGGCGTGGACGCCGGCCTTTGTTTTCTACGAATTACATCACATTCTACTCGACACCTAGTGTCGAGGAGGATTCGCGCGAATGGCTCGAGGCCCCTCGTTTCGAGGCCCTTTCGCCTCCGATCTGTCTTAGCATAAAAAATCATCGGACCATACTAGAGACGCAGGAGAGCGCATGCAAGCGGTTGATGGTGTAAAGAATGTGGCGGCGAGCCGTGGACGACTACGTAGAGCAGCCAAGTAGCCCATTTGAAACTTCTATCTTGCCGATCAAAAGTTTGCATTTTATCGAACCCACACCGCTCGGTTAGCCTCAGGCTTAAAGTTCATCCCGTCGATGCAGGACGGACAAGGCTCGCCCTTTTTGTTTTCCGGGGCACATGAGGTCTAATGTACCGAGGCCATCAAGCGGCGGTTGCGGCACGAATTGGCGGTGCTGCCCAAGGCTACCATGCGGCCCAAAGCTCCATGGACGTCGAGTTCGCACAACTTTCCGATACCGGCCGAGTCCGCCAGGGAAATGAGGACTACCTCGGGCGTTTCACGCCCGGCTCGATCGAGGAAGTGCGGGCGCGCGGCTGGCTCTTTGCGCTGGCTGACGGAGTAGGCGGGCACGATCTCGGCGAAGTGGCTTCCAAGACGGCAATCGAGAGTCTCGTAGCGGGCTTTCGCGAATCCGCGGCGGCCGAACCTCACGCCGCGCTGTTGACGCGGCTGGTGCGCACCGCAAATGCGCGCGTGCTGAGCGCGGGAGGCTCGATGCGCGGCATGAGCGGCCCGTCCATGTCCATGGCGACCACAATCGTGGCCTGCGCCCTGCGATACGACCGCGCAACCATCGCTCACGTGGGTGATTCGCGCTGCTACTTGATCCGGCGCGGCCAGGCAAATCCGATTACCCGCGATCATACGTTGGCCAACGAGCAGGTGCGGCTGAAGCTGCTTTCGAAAGAAGAAGCGGAAAGATCGGACAATCGGCACACGCTCAGCCGTTCGCTTGGAACCGATTTGGCCGTGGATGTGGAGCTGAATGAGCACCAAGTGTTTGCCGGAGACGTGCTGGCGCTCTGCTCGGACGGGCTGCATGGCCCGGTGAGCGGCGCGGAAATCGCCGCGGCGACCAGCGAGGGTAGCGATTTGTCCGCGGCGGCGCAGCAACTGGTGGAAATTGCCAATCAGCGCGACGGTAGTGATAATATCAGCCTGCAACTGATCCGCGTTCGGAGCGTCGAACGTGTGGCAATGTACCGCGGGCGACCCTATAGGCTTCCGTAAAGAGGGCCCGCCAGGGCGGCTTTCGGCCGAACGCGCGCTGACGAGGTTCCTGTCCACCCCGGCGACCAACTCGATCACTACAGGATAGACAGCGTCGCTGCCCGCAGTGGCATGGCCTCCATTTTCAGGGCCACCGACACGCGCACCGGCAAGCCTGTGGCCATCAAGGTTCCCCACCCCGAAGTGGAAAGCGATCCGGTGTTCTTCGATCGCTTCCAACGCGAAGAAAAAATCGGCCGAATGCTCGACCACCCCGGCGTGATGAAAGTTTTCTCCGACGGCGATCACAGCCGGAATTACATGGTGATGGAGTGGGTGGATGGCGAGCTGCTGCGCAAAATGCTTGCGGAGCAAAATAAATTGCCGCCCGAGCGCGCGGTAAAAATCGCGCTGGGCATTCTCAAAGCGCTGGACTACATCCACAGCCACGGAATCGTTCATCGCGACTTGAAGCCCGAAAATATCATGGTGGACGCGAGCGATCAGACGAAGCTGATCGACTTCGGGATCGCGGCGCAGCAAGGAGCGCGACGGCTCACGTTCGCGAAGCTTTCGCAGGTAATGGGCACGCCCGAATATATTTCTCCGGAACAGGTGAAGGGCAAACGCGCGGATGCGCGCAGCGATATTTACTCGCTGGGGGTGATGTTATACGAAATGCTCACCGGCAAGACTCCGTTCCGGGGCGCGAATCCATTCGCGGTGATGAACGATCGCGTGCTGAATAATCCCACCCCGCCGCGGGAACTCGATCCGTCAATTTCGCCCGAGTTGCAGGAGATTATTTATCGCGCCCTGGAACGCGACCCGAAGAATCGCTATGCCAACGCTCACGAGATGATTCTGGATCTCGAGCATCCCGAAAAAGTGGGTGTCGCCGAACGGCCGGAGCTGCGTGACTGGAGAAAACGCCGAACGCCCTGGACGCGAAAGGTTTTGCTCTACGTCCTGCTGGCGCTGGTTCCGATAATTATCCTGGCGCTAATGTTGCTCTTTGCAAAGCGCTGAGCCGCGCGGATGCTTGCGCCGAACCAGAAAAATGCCGCCGGCTGAATCTGCACCGCTCTGACCGATAAGTACTACAACTTTACTACAGTGCTCCCGTTGCGTCTTCGATGCCTCGGCTGGCACACCAAGGGCGTCAGCGCAGCCTAAGAACCCCTAAGCAAATACTGTCCACAAGAAATCTGGTAGTTTCCTACAAAGCTAGAGGCGTTCATTGCTGCAAGGACCTCCGCCCAGAGCATCGCAGCACCTTCTATAGCCTCGACCACTTGGGTGAATTAGGGCGAGGCTTTAGGAAAACAGGTGCAGCGCTCCCTTCTAAAACTGGAAACCCAGCAAGCCTTTGGTCCAGTAACGAATTGCTTCGGATAAAGGCAGTCTCAGAATAATCTTCTTAATTCACGCCCTGGGTGGTTAGAATCCCAACACAACGAGGCCGATCGCGAATCGCTGGACACGTTTGACTTCTTTTGGGCAAGAACTTGGAGGTATATCTCGGGGACGCTGCGGGTGTTTTAGAAGAATGCCATCCGAGAAATGCGATTGTGTGTTGACCTCAGGCGATGGTATCCGTCGCCCTAACTTGGCGGTTTGAAGCGTGCGATCAAAGTAATCGCCATGAAACTTGACATTTCGAAGAAGCAATCTCTAGCGCGCAAACGCAATCGCGTCTATTTAGCGTATGAGAAAGTCTTGTCGAATCTCATCCACCCCAAAGGTTTGCGCATCCTGTTCTCCGGAATGCCGCGGTGGAGTGAGGATATCAAAAGAGGTTTCAATCGTACGCGGCACATTCTGGAGTTTGGACCCTTGTCGGCCGGAGCTTTTAGCGTTTTTGATCTTGTGATGCCACTCGAGATTCCCGATTTGATCGCGGCCCAACAATGGCCACAGTTAATAGCCAAGAATCCTATCCCGATTCCATGCGAACAGAGCATCCTGCTTTGTGACGATAAGTACAAGTTTAACCAAGCCCTCATCCAGCGGGGGTTCGAAAGTAATATCCCCACTATCGGACCTGACGTTAAGCTTCCTTACATTTTGAAGAAGCGCATCGGTGCATGGGGACAGGATTGCCAGATAATCCAAAACGCTGAAGAGGAAATGCAGGTTCTCGATAAACTGAATGACGCCGGGTTCTACCGTCAGAAAATCATTCGAGGACAACATGAATTCGCCACACACATCCTTTTTGCGAACGGCAGGATTGTCAAGGCTCTGAATATCATGTATGAGTTTGGGAGTGAAACTCCCATAAAGGGACAAGACCCCGTCCTCTATAAAGTCATTCACCGGTGCGCGTACCTTGATCTGTTCGCCCGGGTTTTGAGAGCAATCGCGTTTCAAGGCCTGTGTTGCGTGAACTACAAAGTGGCTCACCGTCGACCTTACATCCTTGAACTCAATCCTCGCTTCGGTGGCTCTCTCGCCCCCTATTTTGTTTCCTTTATTCGTCATCTGAATTCTGGCTGACGCTTTCCTCCAGGAAGAATCCCACGTCGCCGGAACCTCTTGAAACCAAAAAGGGTAGAGGTGGTGCCGGCGGCGGGAATCGAACCCACGACCTAGGGATTATGAGACCCTCGCTCTACCACTGAGCCACGCCGGCACGTAAACGATTATTGATGCTAAGGGTTGGATCGATCGAGTGTCAAGGCGCCGATTGCCGCCGCAAAAGGCCAGAAAGCTCTTTCTTTGCGAAGGCTGCGTCCTGAAGGATTAGGAAGAAGCAGCCGAGGCGCGAGATCCGGATGCGGGATCGGAAGCGTGGGTGCGGGACTTAGCGTGCACCTCAGCCGCGCGAGTTTCCACAGGATACCCGAGGCGCTTCTGCCGGTTCCCCACGCTGGCGCGAATGAAAGCGGCGAAAAGCGGGTGCGGCGCAAGAGGTTTGGATTTGAATTCCGGATGGAACTGGCAGCCGACAAACCAGGGATGATCCGGAATCTCGATAATCTCCACATAGACGCCATCGGGCGTGCGGCCGGTGATGCGGAAGCCGGCATCGGTTAGAGTTTTCTCGTAATCGCAATTGAATTCGTAGCGATGGCGATGGCGCTCGGAGATTTCAGTGGCGCCGTAAGCCTTGGCGGCGAAGGAGCCGGGCTCGAGTTTGCAAGGCCACGCGCCCAGGCGCATGGTACCGCCCATTTCGTCCACGCCGAGAAGCTCGCGCAACTTGTAAATCACGCGGTTGGGCGTCGAGGCGTCGAACTCGGTGCTATCGGCGTGCTCGAGCTTCGAAACCTGCCGCGCGTACTCGATGGTGGCGCACTGCATGCCCAGGCAGATGCCGAAGAACGGAATTTTGTGCTCGCGCGCGTAGGTGATGGCGTGAACCATTCCGGCGATGCCGCGCTTGCCGAAGCCCCCGGGAACCAGAATGCCATCCACATGGCGCAACATCCGCTCGGCCGCTGCCACGGAATCAATCTCTTCGGCCTCGATCCATTCGATGACTACGCGCTGGTGGTTGGCGAGGCCGCCGTGGACCAGCGCTTCGCGAAGGCTCTTGTAAGCGTCCTCGAGTTGAACGTATTTGCCCACCACTCCAATGCGCACTTCGCTCTGCGGATCCTCGAGATTTTCGAGCATGGCCAGCCAGCGGCTCAGGTTGCGTGGCGGCGCTTCGAGATGCAGCAGGCGAAGAAGCTGATCGTCCAGCCCCTCGGAAGCGAGCGTCATGGGAACCTCGTAGATGTTGCCCACATCGGGAGCCGAAATAACGCAGGATTCGGCGACGTTGCAAAAGAGCGCGATTTTGGTTTTCAGGTCGGTATCCAGCGGACGGTCGCTGCGGCAAATTAAAATATCCGGCTGAATTCCGATGCTGAGCATTTCCTTCACGCTGTGCTGCGTAGGCTTGGTCTTCAGCTCGCCGGCGGTGGCGATGAAGGGCACCAGTGTGAGATGCGCGAACACCACGTTTTCCGCGCCAAGCTCCAGGCGCATCTGCCGGATCGCTTCCATGAACGGAAGAGATTCGATATCGCCCACTGTGCCGCCGATTTCGACGAGCACGATATCGACTCCGACGGCTACTTTGCGGAAGGCGGCCTTGATTTCATCGGTGACGTGCGGGATTACCTGCACCGTCTTGCCGAGGTAATCGCCCCGGCGCTCTTTGGCAATGATGGATTCGTAGATGCGGCCGGTGGTCCAATTATGATCGCGCGTAAGGTGCGCGGAAGTGAAGCGCTCGTAATGGCCGAGATCGAGATCGGTTTCGGCGCCGTCGTCGGTCACGAACACCTCGCCGTGCTGATAAGGCGACATTGTGCCGGGATCGACGTTCAGGTACGGATCGCACTTCTGGAGGGTGACGCGCAGGCCGCGGCTTTCTAGAAGGCAGCCCATCGAAGCCGCTGCTACGCCTTTTCCGAGAGAAGAAACCACGCCGCCGGTTACGAAGACGTACTTCGGGCCGATCGGCAAGGCGCTAAAAATCCTCCGGTGGAGTCGGCGTACGAAGCATTATCGGCGGAAAGTTTGCGCCTGTCAAATCGCGATTTTGGATGGCAAGGCGCGACGGCAACAAATTTGCCGCCCTCGCAACGCTGCCACGAAAATTATTCGATGCCAGTAACGCTGTATAATCCCGCGATTGATCGTCTGGGGAATCCTAGACTTCGTAGGAGTGTGCGCAATGGGTTGGCTTCGAGATCAGTACGACGACATTAGCGGGCATTTCAAGTGGGCATTGCTGGGGTTACTTTGGACGGGCATGGTGTGGGCGGTGAAGCATCTGGCGCAATACTTTCCGAGCGTGCCGAGTTGGGTCGGCTGGATTGTAGTGTTTGTCGGTTCAACGCTGGCGTTCTTCTTCGTTGCGCAGGATAAGAAGACTACCGAACAGTCAAGCCAAGCCGCCCAACAAAATGCGGTTGGCATTATTCCTGCGACTTCCAGCTTAATTCCAAATCTTCCAAAACCGACTTTCGACTCAAACGCATATTTTAGGACTGCATATTACAGCCCTGTAACGGCCGAGACTGAAAAGAATATGGGGTTAATAGCGCGGGAGCAGGACCCAGAGACCCGTTGGGGTTCTTATTGAAGTTTGTTGGTGTGGGACTTGTAAGCTATCTCCACGATTGGACATGGTTCACAATTTACAAGAGTCAGAGCTTGATGCTTGAAGAAATGAATCGTAAGAATGGAGTGATGCCGTTATCTGAGGCAAAGACATATTACGATAAGGCGGCCCTTGAGTATCCGGCAATTTATACGAAATATTCGTTTGAACAATGGCTTGCTTACATGAAACAGCAGGTGTTGATTCTACAGCAGCCAAGTAACATGTTAGAGATCACGATAAAAGGGAAAGATTTCCTGAAATATCTGACTCACTGGGGGCGACGTCTTGACCAACGCATTGGTTAGGCGGTTGGCTCTGCCACATCGGCGGTAAGCTCTTTTAGTCGAGATTGGCAGAGGAAATCAGCTTCAGGATGGTGTCGCCGAAAAGGTAGGGTTCTTGCGATTGTTGAATCGGAAGCACATTTCATTGGGCTAGGCCGGGAGCTGTTTGACGCTGACTCTAAGCCCACTCCTATGATGCCCCGCTCAAGAAGGGAAAATGCGGATTTGACGGCGTTGGTGTGAACGTCTCGGAACTACTCAATGCGGCGGTGCGCCGGGGCGGGCATGTACAAGCCTGCGTGAGCCGGGAGCCCGGCGCGCTCGAACTGAATTGTGGTGTGCGTGATGTGAAAATCGCGCTCGAGCGACTCGCGAATATTCGCGAGAACTCTTTCGCTCTCTTCCATGTGCATATCCGGAATGCGAACGTGGCAAGAAAGGGCATGGAGATCGGTGCCCAGCGTCCAAATGTGAATGTCGTGGACTTCCTGGACGCCTTCCACCCGGAGGACTGCCGCGGCGACGTCCTCAAGACGAAGATTGCGCGGCAGGCCCTCGAGCAGGATGTGGCCGCTCTCGCGCAGAATCCCGGTGCCCGACCACAGAACCATCGCGCCGATTGCGATGCCCAGCGCCGGATCCACCCACTGCGCACCAGTGAAGCGGATCACAATCGCGCCGGCAAAAATCGCAATATTGGAAAGCGCGTCGCCTAAATTGTGCAGCCACACGGTGCGGACATTTAAATCGCGCCGCCCCCGATGGACTGCCAGAGTGATGCCTCCGTTGATCGCCAGGGCTAGAAGGGAAACCCACATCATCAGCCCCGTGCCCACCGCAACTGGCGCGCGTAGGCGCGCCAGAGATTCGCCAATCAGAAAAATCGCTGCGAGCGCCAGCACCATCGCGTTTATAAACGCCGCCAGGATTCCGGCGCGGTGATACCCGAAAGTCTTTTCATGCGTCGGCGGGCGGCTCGCCCATCGCAATGCCAGCCAGGAAATCACCAGGGTGGGAGCGTCTGTAAGATTGTGGACCGCGTCGGTTGCCAGGGCGATGGAGTGTCCCACGTACGCCGCCATGAATTCGACGGCCACGAGAAGAAGAGTCGCGGCCACAGCCGCGCCTAAAATGCCGGTGACCGCTTCGCCCACGCCGAATCCGTGCGTGTGGCCGTGGCCATGACCATGACCATGCTGAGCGGCCGAGCTCTTGCCGTCTGCGTGCATTGAGAGAATCTTACGCGCAGAACCGCCCGCCGCGCACACTGATTTCAAACGGAGGCACGGCACACCGAAAGAGGGAGGCCGCCAGTCTGACGAGGTATTTGTTGGAATCAGCGGCAGCTTTTCGCCGAGCGGGACCGGAGTTGGAGGCGAGGGAACAGCCGAAGCATCACAGCCAGCGGGTCGCGTGAAGAACGAAGACCCACTCGCTGCGCGATTTGCCATCAGGGCAGAGGTTTAGGGTCCCCGATGCCATACTTCTCTTGCATCTGGCGCAGGTTCTCGCGTGCCTTACGCTCCTCATTCTTGTAGAAACGCGCCTGAACAAACTGATGGTGAGAGATGGCGAACAAAAGCTGATTAAGGTTGACCGCAACGCGATTCTGCGCCTCAATCACCTCGTCAGGTAGATTCTGTGGGGCCGAGGTTCCGTTGACCTGGTTTTCCAAGTAACTCCTGTGGGTCGCATTAGCGAACTGAGCGATGGCGGCATGTAGAACCAGGCCACCCACCTCCAGCAGAACGAAACGCAGATATTGACATGGTCCGAGGAGCCGGTGTTCCTGTGCGCCTTGTTCGAAAACAGCTTGCATTTCGGCGCCCAGCAACTCTCGGTGTCGTTGCGGGTATAGATAAAGCAGCACTCGGAAGACTGTACCCATATCTCTACGCCTCGCCGAGACGCAGTCGTGCGAACCCCGCACGGCTGAGTTCTCTAAATCGATCCAGCTCAAGCTCGAGCTGACGGCGGCCTTCGCTGGTCAGCCGGTATGCCTGCTTGTCCCTTGACGTATCTTCCTGCTCGAACCGTTCAATCCAACCCTCGTCCAGCAGCCGGCGGAGGGCGCCATAGAGCGTGCCCGTGCTCAAGCGTACACGGTGGCGGCTTAGAGCCTCGATGTCTTTGATCAACGCGTAGCCGTGGCGCGGTTGGGTCGCCAGGCTCATGAGGATTAGGAGAACGGGCTCGGTGAGCGGTTTGGGATGCTCGATGGCAGGTCGTTGTGCGACATGTCGCATGCCGACATGTTAGGCTATGTGTCCGAAACCGTCAAGGTTTAATTTTGCCGCGAGCCGGAGGTTTACCGGCGCTTAGCTTTCTTGTCGTCGCCTTTCAAAATTTGCACGATGGCGATTATGGTGTTCCAATTCCGTGTCGTCGCCCGCATACCGAACAGTTTGTCGATCTGCCCAAGGTAGCCGATCGTTTTCATGTGGCGACGGTACACTCCGAAGACGAATCGCTTTTTCGACGCGATAACTCGCACGAACCACCGCCCGCGTGGCGGAAGGGCGCATGGAATGGGAGCCAGGCTGCGGTCGGCTTTCGACAGGATGCTCACGAATCGAACAATATCGGGGCGTGACGGCTCGGCGCCAAACGGATTTTCTATCTCCATGCGGATAAGATCGCGACCGTCGCAGAGCACCACTTCCGTCTCGAATGGCAGCTTCCGGAGCAGTTCAGCACGGAACTTGGCTCGAAGTCCGGGTTTTCGAACGACGAAGGTGCCTGCCGCACCGACATTCACGACACCATAGTCGCTCAGTTCCTTGGCGAGGATGCTCGGACGAAACGTCCTGTGTCCGCCAACATTGACCCCTCGGAGGAAAACAACGAGAGCCATAGCGGGATTATAGAGTAACAGGGCTTTTTCTCTTCCTTGCCGCTGAATCACGGGCAAACCGGAAGTCGTTGGAATGCAGTAGCCGCGAGCAAGCCCGATGCGATCCACTGGAGGTCGTGTACTTCAGGCAGCGCAGCTCATAAACTCAATTGACTTGTTTTATTGGCGGTACCTACCATCGAGTGTATCCCTTTTCGCAAAATTTAAGGAGCCTTGCACGCGGCTAGGCAGTCTGCCGAGGCATGACGCAAAATAGCGCCAAGTTAGTCTTCTGGGGGGTCCGCGGTTCCACGCCGACCGTCGAGCGCGACACATGGCGCTACGGCGGAAACACGCCGTGCCTCGAATTTCAGGCGCCCGGCGACACGCACTTCATCTTGGATTGCGGCACCGGCTTGCGAATGCTCGGGAATCAGTTGCAAACGCAGCATAACCGCTGGTCGAGATGGCGCGGCGATGGCGGCATGGAGGCTCACGTTCTGGTGACGCACTATCACTGGGACCACATTCAGGGTATTCCGTTTTTCCAGCCGTTCTTTGAGGCGCATAATCGCTTTCACTTTTACAGCTTTCAATCGAAATATCTGGGCCGCAACAGCCTGCGTCAAGTGCTGGAAGCGCAAGTCGCCAGTCCCTATTTTCCCGTGGACGTGAGCACCATGGCTGCGTCGCGGCTTTTTCGCGAGGTCACCGGCGGCGAGAAATGGGAAATCGACGGAACGCAGATCGCTGCGGCGTGGTTGAATCATCCGCAAGGCTGCTTAGGCTACAGACTGGATACGGCGGTGGGCTCGGTCGTCTACGCCACGGATAATGAGCCGGGCGATCCTCAGTGCGATAGCAATTTACGGATGCTTGCCCAAGGGGCAGACGTGTTGGTCTACGACGCGCAGTATTCGCCCGAACAATTGGCTTCCATGCGAAAGGGTTGGGGACATTCCTGCTGGCTCGAGGGAGTGAAAATCGCCCGCGAGTGCAACGTGCGAAATTTGATTCTCTTTCATCACGATCCGGATTCCTCGAGCAACACCCTGGACGGCTTTCTTTCGGCGGCGCGGCAGGAATTTCCATCCACTTGGGCGGCGATCGAGGGCATGACCGTGACGTTCAACGGGCGCGGCGCCGAGGTTGCTCTCCCTGAATCGCGCCTGGGTCAGCGCCGCAGGATGCGCCTCTCCGCCACCGTATGCGGACAAGCGGAGGACGGAACCACATTCGAGGAAAAGGCCACTGTGCGTGAGGTCAGCTTGCAGGGCGCCTATCTATTCTTGAAGAGGCGGCCGCGTTTGCAATCGGAATTGCGAGTGGTAATCGAATCCGCGGCGGAGCCGAACCGGCCGAGCGTGATGTCGCTGCGAGCGACCGTCGTTCATTGCGAGTCGCTGCGCGGAAAAGACGAAAACGGCGTGGGCGTGTTTTTTATCGAGGATACGGAGCCCGAACCGCATCGCGATTGAGTGTTGCGCCGTCGCTCAAACTTCCGGCGCCTTTTCCAAAGCTGAAATCTGCGCCTCTATATCGGTGAGCGCACGGGTAAGTTGATCGCGGTAGCGCCCATCGGTGGCCGTGCTGAGGTCCGCCTCCACGCGGGCTCGCGAAAGAATCAACAGATTCCTGCGGCGGTGCATTTCCGCTTGTGCCGGAGTTAGCTGCGCGCGCCCTTTCCCATAGTCTCTTTGATCCGAATTCTGGATCTGATCCTCGACTGATTTGCTCTCCCATCCTTTCGCCATACTTCAATCTTACGGCGGCATCGCGCTTTCGCGTCGCGTTTTTTTCCACGAATTTCGCCTGCCGAGCATGGAAGCTTCAGCAGTTCTTTTGGGGAAAGTTTTTCGCAAAGAAAGCTTCGAGTTTGCAAAAGAGAGCTTCGAGTTTGCCGCACCAGTATCTTCCAACTCGAAACAAATTAGCGCCCTTAGCGAGCTGTTTTCGGCATCTTTTGACCGTTACGGGCGACCGGGTCGGCGCCAGCTTGACGCGGGTGACCCGGTCTGGAGTAATCTGGTATAGTCCCCGGCTGTTGAGAGATCGCTTTGGCGAACCTGCGAAAATTTTAGTCGCGCGGGATTGAAGGCCAGGAAGGACGACATCATGCATGTAGGCTATGGAACCGGTTTCCAGCACTTGGGCGGGTATTCGGACACGAAATTCTTGCGCGAGGAGCTGGGAAACTGCGAGTTGGCAGAATCGCGGGGATTCGATTCCGTCTGGGTGACCGAACACCATTTCGATAATTACTCGATCAGCCCGGATGTTTGCCAGTTGCTATCTTATGTGGCCGGCAAGACCAAGCGAATCAAGCTGGGTTCGATGGTGATCGTGGTGCCGTGGCACGACCCGGTGCGCCTGACGGAGCAGATTTCGCTGCTCGACCATCTTTCGGAAGGCCGCTACATCCTGGGCGTGGGGCGGGGACTGGCGCGTAGGGAGTTCGAAGGGCTGCGCATCGACCAGAACGAAGGGCGGCAGCGTTTCGATGAGTACACGAAAATGGTGCTGGATGGGCTCGAAAGCGGGTTTGTAGAAGGCGGAGCGACTCTGAACCAGCCGCGTCGTGAAATCCGACCAAGGCCATACAAGTCGTTTAAGGGAAGATCTTTTGCGGCTGCTGCATCGCGGGACTCGGTGCCGATCTGCGCGAAGCTTGGACTCGGGCTGCTGGTGATTCTCCAGAAGCCTTGGGATCAGGTGAAAGCGGATTTGGACACCTACCACAAATATTGGTCCGAGTTTCATCCCAAGACCGAGCCGTCGAAGCCGTTTTGCTCGGGCTTTTGTTTTGTGGACGAAAGCGCGGAGCGCGCCGAGGAATTTGCACGCAAATATCTGGCGGCGAATTATCGCGAGGCGCTCGACCACTACGAAATGTTTGGCAAGCACTTCGATGCGACGAAGGGCTATGAGCGCTACGCGGATATGAGCAAGTACCTTAATTCCATCGGCGCAGATAAGGCCGTCGAGGACTACATCCAGCTCATGCCCTGGGGCACGCCGCAGCAGGTGCTCGATAAATTCTCAAAAATGAAAGAGCTGACAGACATGCAAGGAATCATGCCGAATCTTTATTTCGGGGGGATGCCCTATCAGGAGTCGACGCGGAATATCAATTGTTTTGTGAAGCATTGCTTGCAAGAACTGAAGAGCTGGCCCGCGGCGACCTTAACGGAACCCGCGGAGTTTACCGTCGCATAGGTCTCACTCGGGAGCTCCAGGGGGCTCGGTCTCCGCCGCGGGCGCCGCGCACAATAGTTGACTTCTCTGGAGCTTAAGCTTTTTCACCCTCCGCAACCTCGGAGCCTTACCCCGCCTCGATTGAAGCACGAGGGCAATTCACCAGCACATCAAGTGTCGTTCATACTTTTGTCACACTTCCTCGATTAAATCTGACTCCGTAGTAATCAGCCAAAGTCAATATTTGCGCGATGACCGGCGCAGCTACGGGCGTGTTGACGTGTCCTCATTCCTTCCGGAGCGAAGAAGAACAGACGAGGTTTACATGAGATATCTCACACCACTGGCAATCGCATTAGTGTTTGTAGCGGTGATTCCGGCGAAGGCGCAAACCGACCGAGCTATTTTGGAGGGAACGATCACGGACCAAAGCGGAGCAACCGTCCCCGCCGCAAGCATTAAAATCACCGAAACCGATACCGGAATCAGCCAGGAGGCTAGATCCAACGGGCACGGTTATTACTTGGCCCCCGGTCTCGCTGTCGGGACTTATTCCGTTTCTGTTTCGAAGGCCGGGTTTAACACGAAGGTGGTGAACGGCGTGATCCTACGCGTCGGAGAGGACCACGCTCTCGACGTCGGGCTCGAACTCGGCGCGATTAGCCAACGAGTCGAGGTCCAAGCGCAGGTCGATCCCGCCGAGCACACATCGGCGGCGGACGCATCGGTTATCAGCAACGAGGAGATCTCGAATCTGCCGGTAAACGGGCGGGACTGGTCAGAGTTGACGATCCTGGCCCCGTTCGCACAAGACGACGGCGGAGGCGATCAGCGCACCATACGTTTCGCTGGGCGCGCCCGAGATGACAATAACTTCAGCATCGACGGCGTGGATGCGGGTGGCGTTCAGGAACAGGCCCAGAAATCCTCTGTGCGGCTGCAGATCTCAGAAGATGCTGTTGACGAATATCGTGTGAATAGCGCCCTCTACGACACCGAGTATGGCACTCAGTCGGGCGGCCAGGTCGATGTAGTCACTAAGTCGGGCACCAACGACTTTCATGGCACCGTCTTCGGCTACCTGAGAAATTCGATCTTTGACGCGCGCAACTTTAACGATTTCGATGCGCAGGGAAACCCTGTGATCCTTCCTTTCAGGATGGGACAGTATGGATTGACCATTGGGGGGCCGATCCAGAAGGACAAGACGTTCTTTTTCATTAGCTATGAAGGATTGCGACAGCTGCAACAGAGTTCGACGAATGGTTCAACTTTCGTGCCGAGTGCGACCCTGGAACAAGACATCCTAGTGAACGGCCGAAACGGTCAAGGCCCTTCGCCGGCGATGTGCGCGGTTCTGCAAGGATTTCCTTGGCGTGCCTCGACCGGCGCGATCAGAGGTTGCGCTCCAAAGTTCCTCTATCCCGATAGCGCTTTCGCCAACTGCTCGCTCCAAGCAAACAATTGTGGACTGACATTCGACGCCAACGATCCGTCGACGGACGTAGAGGAGTTCGTCCATCCGATTCGAACCACCATTCATGAGGATACCTGGCTGGTTCGCATCGACCATAAATTCAGCGACAAGACAACCTTTTATGGCCGAGCGCAGCGGGACATCAGCCTTTCATCGTCCCAGATCAACGTCAGCACGACCGGTCTCGATAGCGATCAGGTATTCAATCATCCGGCGAACTACCTCCTCGCGCTGCAACACGTGTTTTCACCCAATCTATTTAACGAGACGAAGTTCTATGTAAACCGCTCGCCTTTTCACAATCCTCACGGAAGCACGCTGCCGTTTGCGGTGAACACCAATTTTTTCTCGAGTATTCCGAACGAGTCGGCCGACATAGAAGTGGGGACCACCTTCGGAGTCATCGACAACCTCGCTTTGACCCATGGCCGAAATACTTTCAAAATGGGCATGGAATATCGGAGGGTTCGGCTGAATCAGGGCCAGACAGCAGACAACAACCTCACCTTCGGCGACGACCAGAGCCTGATTTCAGGTACTCTCTCGGGCATACTGTTCAACGCCCCCTGGTGTTGCCACCGGTTGCGCCGCAATTTCTTCATGCCGTACTTCCAGGATGAATGGAGGATAACGCCCACATTCACCGTTACCGCCGGGCTACGTTGGGAATACTATGGCGTTCCGACGGAGGCCACCAATCGAACGACCGTATTCGACTTCAACGCATTTCATGGAGCCTGCCTCGGAACAGGGTCATTCAACACGCCTTTCCCGGCGCCGATTAACACACCGGCTTGCCCGGCAAATCCATATCTCACGAATCCAGATTATCGTGACTTTGACCCCCGAATCAGCCTTGCCTGGGCTCCCGCGGCAATGCACGAGAAGACGGTTATCCGCACGGGATTTGGAATTTATCACGGCGCAGCACAGAACGACGATCTGAACGCGGGCCTGGAGAGCGACACCTACCGTGTGGTCGTGAACCAAGCAGTCCCGATGGACGCTGCCTTCGCGCAGGCAATCCCAGATCTTTCCGGCCTTTCAATCTCGAAAGCAGGGGCTCACCCTCGCGCTTTGCAGCGCGAAGGGCGCCGCAATCTCTACTCGGAGGAATGGGGGCTGACGGTCGAACAGGCGATTCCGGCGAACTTCGTGCTTTCAGCTTCCTATCTGGGAAACCATGGCGTGCGGCTGTTTTCGCGCGGCGCCGTGAATCTCTGTTCGATTCCTGTGACCCTCAACAGCGCCGGCACGGACTGCGTTCGGCCGCTGGATCAATTCTTCCCGGACCCCAATAATCCCGATCCCTATGGCTCCGTCGATTTCAAGAGCGATATCGGATCGAGCACCTACAATGGACTGAACCTTTCTCTCGAACGGCGGCTCACGAACGGCTTTTCCTTTCTAGCGCGCTACACGTATTCTCACTCCATTAACGACGGTTCAGTCGGCGGTGGCGAATCCAATGGGCCGGAAAACATCAATTGTCTGGCTTGCGATAAAGGACCTAGTATCTTCGACATCCGCCACAATTTCGTCGCCGAGGAGGTGTACCAGCTTCCCTTTGGGCCTGGCACAAGCCATCTCCGACATTCCGGAGCCTTGGGCAAACTTGTGGGCGGATGGATGGTAAGCGGCGTCAATACGTGGCACACCGGCCATCCGCTGACGGTGGGTATGGATTTGAGCAATAGCATTTCGGGTGGACCGTTCGATGGATTTGCCGATACGTATTTGTTACCGGATGGCAACGATCAAACCAGTCAGCGTCCCGACATTGTTCCTGGAGTGCCGCTGACGCTTCCAGGAGGAGGCCACAACGGCGTGCCACTAATAAACCCGGCCGCTTTTCAGGCTCCGCCCGTCGATGCAAACGGAAACTTCACCCGATTCGGCAATGAGGGAAACGGGCTGATTCGGGCCCTCCCCTCCTGGCAAATCGATCTCGGACTTGAAAAGGACACGCGTCTCACAGAGCGGTTCACTCTCGAATTCGCCGTGCAGGCCTTCAACTTATTCAACCACACGCAGCTTGGCGACCCGGGTTTGCTCAACCTCATTTACGACCCCGCAGCGTCATCGACTGGCTTTCTGGATACACAGCCGGGCTTCGGTGTAATTACTAGCACAGTGAATTTCAACAACAACAATGACAACGACTCTTCACCGAACACTGGAACGGGATTGCCCAGGCAGATCCAGTTTATGTTGCGTTTGAAATTTTAGCCTCGTGCGGGCGCGTGCCGTGATTATCGGCTGAGGGTTGCTCGACTTGAGTCAGCGATTTACCGCGGCTGCCGGCGGCATTTTGGGGATGGCGCCCGAGTCGAACAAGTCAGACAGATCGGTGGCGTTGGCCGCATCACCCAGGAACGGTCCGACGTGAAAGATTTCTTGCATTGTGCGCAGATCGGAGGAGTGCGAGTAGGCCAACGGGCTCGCATACGGCAGGCCGTTCACGTTCCCATGGGCACGCGGGGAGATGACAATCTCACCGATCGTGTGTTTGAGGTCATCCGCGTTATCACCCGACGACCTGTCCGATTCGGATTCGTCCCACCAAATGATGATGACGCCTTGGTTCTTGTAAGCGTTTGACGCCATGATGACGGGAACAATCTGGCTCAGGAAGTCGTCGCCCTGCCTGATCCTTGCAGCGTCGCCAGTTAGTCCTTTGTAGCCCCCTCCGATCGCAGAGTGCATATCGTTGTATTCGTTCGGGGTAATCCAGTTGTAATCGGCCACGGCATCGTTTGCCAGGTCGGTCAACAACTGCTGCAACGGCGCGTAGTGTGAGGATAACGGATTCATCGGAGTCGCATCATCGCCGCCGTTGGTATCGGTGAAGAGCACCATAGGATTGTGCTTGGCGGCATAGTTGAATTGGCTGGAGCTGTTGTACGCATTGAAGTAGCTACTGGCGAATTTCGAAAAACTGGTCAGCGGAACGGTCCATTTTTCCGGCGGCAGAGGGACGTTGGTGAGTGCGCCGCCAGTCAGAGTAAGGTCGATGTCTTCCTGGTACGACTTCCACGTTTTTCCGGACATCGTGAGGAGATTGCTCAGATGCAGCGGAGTATCCTGGTTCGTGTGCCCCTCTCCGGAATAGGGGTCGTTGTCGTTCGACACGCCAAAATTAGTACCGGCTTCGGACCAGATATAGTTCGGCTCGGAAGGATGGATATGGGGGTCGTTTCCATTTCCGGTGACCAAAACATTATGGTAGGCCGTTGCGTAAGCGACCTGCTTGCTGATCTGAACCCTTGAGCCGTTAACACTGACGAAGGCGGTTCCGTTCACAAGACTATTAATGAATGGCGCGTTCGAATTCTGAAAAAGCTGCTGAGCCTTGCCAGTGAACTGGTTTGCTGGCTGGGTCCAATTGTGATTCTCCATCGCGATCACGAAAACGGTCTTGATCTCCTGGGCGCTGACGCTGGAATTGGCCAACGCGGTCAAGAGAATAATCACACCCAAGGCGTAGAAACCTTTGGCACGCGACACTGACACCTCCAAGAGCCAAATTTGACAAGGACGGCGGAACACGTTTCAGGTCACACAAGGTGACCCAACGAACCAAGCCGAGCTCATAGCTGATAACAGGCTCGTTTTGCAGAACGATGGTTGGCATATTACGGTTGGAAGACTCCGAGCAGAAAGACCCTTGCCTGGAACTCTTCCTGGCTGACGGCTCGTCAGCGCACCTCGGGACACTTACGGATGCGGGTACGTCTGCGACCGGGGAATTGAAACCCAGACGTCCTTCGAGCCCGATGACTACGACGCGCTCGGAACCCCGTTTGCCATTTTCAGCGGCCGTCTTTGGGCGAGATTTGCACGTGGAAGCCATCGGGATCGATGAGATTGACCGTGGAGACTCCATCGTTCGGCTGAAAAGCAGCTCTCGCTTTGGCCTCCGGCAGTTCGCTATTGATTTTATCCGCCAGGCGTTTTGCAGAATCTTGATCGATATGATCTATAGAGATGGAGAAATGCGTAATCACGCCCTTTTTCTCGGCGACTGAATCGACGCTGATATAGCCTACCGGGAAATCCAGGTGAATGCCGGTCCCGGCGTTGGTTGCGGGCCAGCCTTTTTTGACGCCGAATAATTTTTGATAAAAAACGAAGGAACGCTCGATATCGCTAACCGTGAGGCCAACGTGATTGACGCCCAAGCCGCGAACAATAGGATCGGGAGCCGGGGCGGCATCCTGTGCCAGGACCGTCGCCGGCAAGACCAATGCGGCCAGCGCCTGAACGAGATGCCGCCGTGTGATGCTGCCGCGTTCATATCGCTCGAATAACGAATCAATCATCGAATCCATTGGTGGTTCCTCCTTCGCAGTAAGCCATTCGTTCGCTGCGATCTACTGTAATTTCGCATACTCGACCTTAGCTTCTTTAAGTATGGGGACGTTGGGGTCGGCACCTTTCCACAGGGCGAAGAAATCGTTGTAAGCGGCATGTGCTTTGACGGGGTCGTTCTGCAAAACGTACGCACGGGCGAGGCCCAGGTGAGCCAGCGCGCCGATCGGCTGATTCCCTACGACGCCCGAATGATCCAGAATCTTCTGAAATTCAGCCTCCGCGGCAGCACCCTGCTTCGCGGCCAGATACGCGGCGCCGCGTAAGTACACGGGATACAGGGCAAAGGTCATTGAAGTATTGGTCTGCCCCAATTCGTAAGCCGAAGCCGCCGCCAGTGCCTCCACAGCTCTTTCCGCTTCGCCGTTTCGGAGTGCGATGGCTGCATGAATCGTGGGCAAATAATTGAACTGCACGGTCGTATCTTCCGGGAAGTGCTTGCCAAGATCGCCCGCGAGGCGTTCGGCTCCGGCGGAATCGCCGGCCAATCCGAGGGCGATGCCTGCGAACCCCTCTACTTGCTTGTTCTTTGCCCGAACAAGGGCTGCCTGCGCGTCCTGCTTCGCCGCCGGCAGATCCCCGGCCAGCGCCTCGCGGACCGATGCATGCGCCTGATACTCCGCCGCCGTTTCCTTTTCATCGGATCGTTGCGCGGAATCGACGGCGCTGCGCATCAGCTGCCGGCTCTTGGTGAGCTCGCCACCATAGGCCGCAGTTTCGGATTCCAGGAACAATATCTGATCGTCAACCCCTGGTTTCCCCGTCGCTTCGGCGACCTGCCTCTGCATCCCGGCCGCGTCGTGCAAAAGGAAATCCACGTTGTAAAGCACTAGCGGAAACCAAGGCGAGTCCACATGATGAGCCCGAGCGCCTTGTACGGTAGCCTTTGCTTGATCGAGTTGGTTGATCCACTGGTCTGCGTATGCCAGATTCACTTCATTGTTGCCGCTGCCGGAGTTAATCTTCACCGCCTGCGACGCCGCAACCTGCCCTTTCTGGTAATTTCCGAGAAAGGTATAGGTGATCCACAGGTACGACGGCGGCTCTTCATCTCGCGGATAGGTTTGCGCCCATAACTGATACGAGGTGCGGGCTGCCTCAAGATTTCCCGTGACCACAAGGTCATAGAACGAAGAAATGGCGAGTTTTTCCCTCTCGCTGGTGCGCTGCCGCAATCCGTATGCCTTGCGAGTGTTCTCCGCACAACGCTCGAGTTCGCTCAGGGGCTGGTAACTCTCTGCCAATCCCAGGTAAGCCATGGCGAAATTCGGATCCAGGGAAATAGCCTTCTCGAAGAGGGGGATGCCGGATGGGTAGTCATTCAGGGCATCGATGGTGTAATTGCCAAGCGCATAGGCTTGCAGCGCCTCGAGCGACGGCGTGGTGACGTTCTCCGGCAGCGCGTCGTACTTCTTCACCGACGCCAACGATTCCCCCAACTTCCCGCGTAGCGCGGTGGCGGCGTCCCCGAGGGCCTTGAGAACTTGCTCCTTTCCGTTCGCGGTCACTTGCTCTTCGGCGAGCACGTCGCCATTACCGCAGTTCACCGCCTTTAGACCCAAAACGTACTGGCTTCCCAAGCTGGAGATGGAGCCTTCGATGCTGGCGGCGCTCGCGGTGCGCTGGCAAACGTCGCGTGTGACGTCTGGGGTAAGTCGCGCCTGTTTCGGTTGGCCCATCAGCGACAGCGTCTGCCCGACGCGCTCGTCGGAAATCAGGCTCAGAAAAGGCGATTGCTCCAGCTGTGCGGAGAGCCCTTGCCTCAGCGTCCCATCGAAAACCGGATCACCCGTCGTGTTGGTGAAGTCGGCCAGAACGATGGTGTCGGTCGCTCCCAGCGCGTGCGCCGTACTGCGGGAGAAAAAAAGCCACGCGCCGATGCCGCCGCCGAGAATCAGTACCGCCGCGATGGGCGCCACAATTTTCCAGAGCCTTCCGGTGTTCCCCGTGCCAGGACGCGCAGCTTTTGTGCCGGAGGAAGGGGCCATGGCAGCCGCTGAATTCTCCGCTTCGGCTTCGCGTTCCGCGTGTGCCGCGGGAGCGCTCGCATCGCGCTTCAGCCGCTGCAAATCGGTGCGCATTTCCGCCGCGCTTTGGTAGCGCAGCTTGCGGTCCTTCTCCAGAGCCTTGTGGATGATGTCTTCGAGCTTGGGTGGAACGTCGGGATTGAATCGCGCGGCGGGCACCGGTGCGCGATGAAGGATCGCGTCCGTCACCAGCGCCGAACTGCTTCCACGGAAGGGCGAGGTCCCCGTGGTCATTTCGTAAAGCACCACCCCGAACGAAAATAAATCCGTGCGCGCATCCAATTCCTTTGCGCCCAACTGCTCGGGAGACATGTACGCTATCGTTCCCACCGTCGTGCCTGGACCGGTAAGATTTTCTTCGCCGATCCCAGCCGCCGCATTGGCGGCGAGCGTAGCTTCCGCGTCCAAACCCTCCCCTCTCGGCGCCAGCTTGGCCAAACCGAAATCCAGAATCTTGGCGTGGCCTCGCTTCGTGATGAAAATGTTGGCGGGTTTGATGTCGCGGTGGACGACGCCTTCTCCGTGCGCCGCGTCCAGTCCTTCCGCAATCTGGATCGCAATATCCAGAACACTTTCGATTTCCATCGGGTGCCCGCCGATGCGTTGCTTCAGCGTCTCACCTTGCAGCACCTCCATGGCGATGAACCGCTGGCCCTCGTGCTCGCCGATTTCATACACGGTGCAAATGTTGGGGTGATTTAACGCCGCAGCGGCCCGCGCTTCGCGCAGGAAACGCTCGCGCGCTTGCGGATCGCGGGAGTCTGCCTCCGGAAGAAATTTCAGCGCCACGGGCCGGCCGAGCGTGGTGTCTTCCGCCTGGTAAACCACACCCATTCCTCCCCCGCCAAGTTTTCCGAGGATGCGGTAGTGGGAAACGGTTCGCCCGATCAGGGATGGTGATTCCGCCATCGAGCAGTCATCTTAAGTGGCGCGTTCGACGCAAGTCAACGAATCCGCGCGCTTGGCAGGGCAAGTCTGTTCTAAGGTTCGGTCGGACCCGTTTAGCGCGCTAACCGGATGGCCCCTGAGGTTTGAAGTAGACGGCGGCGAGTGGGGGAAGGCGGAGATTCAGCGAATAGGGGCGGTCGTTCCAGGGAATTGGCTCGGCTTGGACGCCACCTGAGTTGCCTACATCGGAGCCGCCGTAATAGTTCGAATCGGTATTGAGGATTTCGCGGTAGAAGCCGGGCCGGGGAACACCCACACGATAACTCTCGCGCATCACGGGCGTGAAATTGCAAACGGCGACGACAAACTTTTCGGGGTCGCTTCCTCTCCGCAAGAAGGAAAGAACACTGGCGGCAGCGTCATTCGGCTCAATCCACTCGAAGCCGGACCATTCGAAATCAACCTGATGTAGGGCGTCCTCGCGCTCGTGAAGGCCGTTCAGGTCGGCGACGAGCCGCTGGATGCCGCGATGCGGCGGTGAGGATTCGAGACTCCAATCCAGCGCTGCACCCTCCCAGAACTCATTGCGCTGCGCGAGTTCGCAGCCCATGAAAAGAAGCTTCTTTCCCGGATGCGAGTACATGAAGCCGAAGAGCAGGCGCAAATTGGCGAATTTCTGCCAGTCGTCGCCGGGCATTTTTTCGAGCAGTGCTCGTTTACCGTGAACAACTTCGTCGTGCGAGAGCGGCAAGACGAAATTTTCGTGGAACGCGTAGAGCATGGAAAATGTCAGCTCGTTGTGGTGATGCTGACGGTGAATGGGATCGAGTGACATGTATTTAAGCACGTCGTTCATCCATCCCATGTTCCACTTCAGATCGAACCCCAAACCTCCCACATAGGTGGGGCGAGAGACGGCGGGCCAAGAAGTAGATTCTTCGGCGATGGTCAGGGCGCCCGGATGGCGCGCGTGCAACACCTCGTTCAGGCGTTTTAAGAGCGCAATCGCTTCCAAATTTTCACGCCCGCCAAAGGCATTGGGAATCCACTCGCCGGCCTGGCGCGAGTAATCCAGATAGAGCATCGAGGCGACCGCGTCCACGCGCAGGCCATCGATGTGGTATTTGTCCATCCAGAACAGAGCGTTGGCGATGAGGAAATTCTGCACTTCGTTGCGTCCGTAATTGAAGACCAGAGTTCCCCAGTCAGGATGAGCTCCCTTCCGGGGGTCTTCGTGCTCATAGAGGTGGGTGCCATCGAAGAAGGCCAGACCATGAGCGTCGCGCGGGAAGTGCGCGGGAGTCCAATCGAGGATTACGCCGAGATTTTCCTGGTGGCAGCGGTCAACGAAATACATGAAATCGGAAGGAGAGCCAAACCGGCTGGTCGCGGCGTAGTAGCCCACGGTCTGGTAGCCCCAAGAAGCGTCGAAGGGATGTTCCATGATGGGCATGAACTCAATGTGGGTGTAGCCCATCTGCTTGACGTAGGGGATGAGTTCATCAGCGAGTTCGCGGTAAGTGAGCCAGCGGTAGCCTTCATCGCTCTTATGCCGCCAGGAGCCGGCATGAACTTCGTAGATGGAGAGCGGAGAATGCATCCAATCGCGAGAGGCGCGCGCTTTGAGCCACTCGGAATCCTTCCAGGCATACTTGTCCAGATTACAGACGACAGAGGCGGTATTTGGACGAAGTTCGGCGGCGAATGCGTACGGATCGGACTTGACCGCGAGGCGATCTCCCACGCGCGAGAAAATTTCGAATTTGTACAGCGAGCCTTCCGCAAGTTCGGGAATGAAGATTTCCCAGATGCCGCTTGCACCGAGCGTGCGCATGGGGTTCACGCGCCCGTCCCAGGAATTGAAGTCGCCAACAACGCTGACTCGCCGGGCGTTTGGGGCCCAGACGGCGAAATGAACTCCTCGCACTCCCGCTACTTCGCGGAGGTGCGCTCCCAACTTTTGATATTTCTGGTAATCCGTGCCCTCGCCGGAGAGATATAGATCGTAATCGGTGAGGACCGGAGGAAAGGCGTATGGATCGTAGGTCTCGAGGTCGCCTCCGCTGGTGAAGTGGAAATGCAAACGGTAGGACGTGGGCGCGACAGCTTCTTCGTCCCGCAAGCCGGTGGCACTGAGCGGAAGAATCGCCTCGAACACGCCATCCGGATGGATGCGCTCGGCGGGATGTATGGCCCGGCTCTTCCCCCAAACAACGCCTAGACGATCTGCGCCAGGGCGAAAGGCTCGGATTGCGAGTGCTGGACGATTGTTCTGGCTAACCCAATGAGGGCCGAGAAGGCGAAAAGGGTCGGAATCCTCGGCGCGCACGAGGCTGCGTAGGTCTTCTCTTCCCTCGGTGGCAGCCGGGGTGTCGCTATCGGCGAGTTTTCGTTTATCGCTCATGGCTTCCGCTCAGTTTCGGACCACCTCTGTCATTTTACCGAAGCATGCGCGGGATGCCAAATGAGGGCTACGCCAGGGCCCGAAGGTCCAAGAGCAGAAGGCGCGGACTGTGCTGGTACCGTCCCCCAAGCAGATGGTTTAGAGCGGGTATCTAGTTGGAAACACTATGTGATATCCGCAATCCTTGGTACCGACGTACCATTGTGAATCACCATACCGGTGGCTATAAATCTAAAAGAGATAGCTTGGTTTCGGAGAGCTGCGCCCATCTTGGATGGGAACGGACGGCCTAATTATGCCGACTAAGACACCTAAAGTGCGTCCCGAGAATCCGCTCTCCGGGTCCGGTGGTGGGCCAAGTGAGGCCAGACCTCAAATGCCGCCGGGTGATTCCGCTGAGAAACGCTCTTCAGGCCCATGCGAATCGAACTTCGAACTCCTGTTTTCTACTAACCCCCTGGCAATGTACGTGTGCGATCGCGAGTCGCTGGAGGTCCTTGAGGTCAATGCGGCTGCCGAGAGGCAGTACGGCTACACGCGAGAAGAGTTCCTGAAACTGAAGATCACGGATATTCGGCCCTCGGAGGACATCCCACGTCTACTGGATGTCGCGCGGACCCATGGGATGCAACCGCTCGCGTTCCTCGGTCAGTGGAGGCACTGCCGAAAAAACGGTCAAGTTTTCGAGGTTGAGGTAACGGCCCAGGGGAATACGTTTGCAGGAAGGAACGCGGTTCTGGTGGTCGCGCAGGATATTAGCGCACGCCGCGCAATGGAGGAAAAAACTGCGGAACGGACTGCCTATGCCCAGGCCCTGACTGAGAACAATCCGACCGCTATCGTTGCCGTGAATATGGAGCGCCGCGTAGAAATGTGCAATCCCGCCTTCGAGCGACTTTTCGGCTATTCCCTCGCCGAAATCCGGGGCGCGGAACTCGATTCAGTGATTGCACCCCGGGGCCTGCATCATGAAATGGTTGGACTCATCGGGCGCGCAGCTTCCGGCGATATCGTGCGCGCGACCACAAAGCGGAAGCGCAAGGACGGCTCGTTGGTCGACGTCCAGATCATAGGCGTACCGCTCATCGTGGGTGGGAAGCGGACCGGCACGTTTGGCATGTACGAAGACATCACCGAAAAGAAACAGGCCGAAGAAGCCCTGCAGCGGGCGGAGGAAAAGCGTAGGCGCATTTTCGACAATGCAATCGAAGGTTTTTTCGAATCAACGCCGGACGGCCGCTTTCTGGCCGTAAATCCTGCCATGGCACGCATCGCCGGATATTCCTCGCCGGCAGAAATGATCAACGAGATTCACGATATCGGGCGGCAGATCTACACGAATCCGAGCGTTCGGGAAGAAGTGAAGCGCGGCTTGGGGGAACGGGGCGTCCTCGAGGGATTCGAATGCCCGATGCTGCGGAAAGATGGAAGCAAAATCTGGATTTCGCTGAATGTCCGGGCGGTCCGCGACGCCGACGGCAACATTGTAAGCCACGACGGCACGGCGGAGGATATTACCGCGCGCAAGCGCTCGCAGCTGGAACGGCAAGTGAACACGGAAATCGTCCACGCGGTGAGCGCCACCGACAATCTCGACGACTTGCTTCGCTTGATTCACGCGGCGCTCAAGCAGGTACTGGACGCGGAGAACTGCTTCGTAGCCCTTCACGAGGCTTCCACGGGGATGTTCCACTACAGCTTTTTTGTAGATCAGTTCGATCCGCCGCCTCCGCCCGACAAAATGGACCGAAGCTGCGCCGCGTACGTGTTTCGCAACGCGCGCGGGATGCTCATCCCGCGAGAGGTCTTCCGCGATCTTGCGCGCAGGGGAGAAGTCGAATTAGTAGGCACGCCGTCCGCATCGTGGCTGGGAGTTCCACTGCGCACTCCAACGGAAACCATCGGAGTGCTAGTGGTTCAGAACTATTCCATTGAGAATGCATACACGGAACGCGACCTCGAATTTCTATCGTCGGTGGGGGATCAGATTGCGCTGGCGATCGAGCGCAAACGGGGCGAGGAACGAGTTCGGCAAAGCGAGGCAAGGCTACGCGTTCTAATCGAACAATTGCCGGCTGTATTGTGGACAGTCGACAGCAAACTCCGGTTTACGTCCGCTGTTGGAGCGGGGCTAGCGCGACTGGGACTCAAGCCGGATCAAATCGTAGGCATGTCCCTCACCGACTACTTCGATACCACCGACCCGACCTTTGTGCCGATTGCGGCGCATCGCCGGGCTGTAGGTGGGGAAGCCGTGACGTTCCCGGTCGAGTGGAAGGATGGCTCCTACGCGTGTCACGTGGAACCTCTGCGGGACGGCGAGGGTGCTGTGCGCGGCGCAATCTGCATGGCCTTGGATGTGACCGACCGCAAAAAGCTGGAGGAGCAATTCCGCCAGGCGCAGAAGATGGAGGCGGTGGGCCGATTGGCGGGCGGGATCGCGCACGATTTCAATAATTTGCTGATGGTGATCCAAGGTTACGCGGATTTGCTGGCCGAGCGCCTGCCCGAAGGTGAGCCCTTACGCCGAAACGCGGAGCAAATCCGGGCCGCCTCGCAACGGGCCGCGGCGCTGACGCAGCAATTGCTTGCTTTCAGCCGCAAGCAAATACTTGCTCCGAAAGTGCTAAACGTCCACGCCGTCGTCACCGACCTGGAAAAGATATTGCGGCGCGTGATAGGGGAGGATATCGAACTGCGCACGTCCTCAGCGGCGGATTTGTGGCTGACAAAGGCCGACCGTAGCCAGATCGAGCAGGTGATCATGAATCTGGCCGTAAACGCTCGCGACGCGATGCCCACGGGCGGAACGCTGACGATTGAAACGGGGAACGTGGAATTCGATATGTCCATTTCGAATCCCCCCACCGTTTTGGCCCCCGGGAAATACGTGATGCTTGCCGTGACAGACAACGGCTGCGGCATGGACGAAAAGGTTCAGGCGCACATTTTCGAACCGTTCTTTACGACCAAGGAAAAAGGGAAGGGTACGGGTCTGGGACTGGCGACCGTCTACGGCGTAGTGAAGCAGAGCGGCGGGTATATCTGGGTGTACAGCGAGGCCGGTCGTGGAACTACGTTCAAAATTTACCTGCCGCGTATTGATGAGGAGGACGTCCCGGCCGCTCGAGACCGGCTCTTGACCGCAAAGGCCACGCCACGCGGCTCGGAGGTAATTCTGCTGGCGGAAGACGAGAAGGGCGTTCGAGAACTTGCGCGTGAGTACCTGGAGACGAGCGGTTATACCGTGATTGTGGCGGAAAACGGCCGCACAGCGATCGAATTGGCCAGCAAGCACTCCGGACCAATTCACTTGCTGATGACCGATGTGGTGATGCCGGGGATGGGCGGGCCCGAAGTCGCTGAAAGGATTAAGGCTCTTCGTCCCGAAATCAAGGTTCTATTCATGTCAGGCTATACCGACCAGGCGATCATGCATCAGGGCGTTCTCCAGGCCGGCGCGGTCCTTCTGCAAAAGCCATTCACGCTGGCGACGCTCGCTACCAAGTTGCGTGAAATGCTCGTCGGCGAAACCGTCGTCCAGTAAGGGACCGTCCAATCTTCGCACTGCTTCAACTTCCCCACCACGAGACGCATCCAAATGATTCGCGTAGCTCCTTAGGTTGAAGGGCTCGAAGCAGAGCCGCGGGTGTACAATCCCGGTGCCTCGCGGCGCCAAAATTAGGCCCGCCGGACGTCAATGGTCCAAAACGAACAACATTTTGCCGCAATAGTTGGCGCAGCGATCTCTGGTTCCGTGGCGGCGGAAATTCTGGCGGATCGTGGAATTCAGGTAGCCGTCATCGAGCAAAACAAGAGGCCGTACGGCAAAATCGAGGATGGCCTGCCACGGTGGCACGTGGAGCAGCGCAAACAAGAATATGCTCGCATCGATGCGCGTTTACGGAAGCCGGGCGTTCACTTCATTCCCTCAACGAAGCTCGGCCGCGATTTCGATTTTCAACAACTTTGCCATGAGTGGGGCTTCTCGGCCGTCATTTTGGCGAACGGCGCCTGGCGCGATCGGGACCTAGGAGTGCCCGGAGCGGATCAGTTCATCAACAAAGGGCTGATTTACCAGAACCCGTTCATTTACTGGTACAACCACAAGAATGAGAAGGGCTATGCGGGCCCTCTGTACGAAACGCCGGACGAAACGATTGTGGTGGGGGGAGGCCTCGCCTCCATTGACGTTGTCAAGGTTTTGCAGCTCGAAAATTACGAGCGCGCCATGCGAGCTCGCGGGATCGCAACGAATATGCATGAGTTGGAGAAAGGCATACCCGCCGCCTGCAAAGCTCACGGTGTAAAGCCAGAGGAACTCGGCGTCAAGGGTTGCCTTTTGATTTATCGCCGCCGCGAACAAGATATGCCGCTCGCTCAGCCTCCGGATAACGCCACTCCGGAGCAGATTGCAAAGACGGAGCAGGTTCGCCAAAAGATGCTTCGGTTGGCGCGAGAGAAATATCTATTTCGAGTTCAGGATCGCAGGCTGACAACGGGCCTGGTTGTGGAGAACGGACGCGTGGTTGGATTGAAGGTGGCGGAAACCAAAATCGAAGGACGCAGCGCGCAGCCGATACCGGGTTCGGAGCATGAGTTGAGGGCGCCGCTGGTAATCTCGTCAATCGGTTCGGTACCCGAGATCATTCCGGGCGTGATGATGAAGGGTGAATACTACACTTTTAGCGGCGAGGATTTGCCTCGCTATTCCGGTTGCGAGAACGTGTTCGGCGTGGGAAATGTGGTTACTGGCCAAGGCAACATCCGAGTGTCGCTCATTCACAGCCAGCGCGTAACGAAACATCTGATTGAAAACTACATCGGGATTGGAGACGGCGCGGGAGATTTGTCGGCTCTATACGAAGCTGCCGAAGCTCAAGCGGCGAGGGAGGCGGAAGCTGTTGAAAGGACCATTCAATCTGCGCCCGTACTCTCTCCCGAAAAATTGGCTAACATCAAGAAGCGCATTCGGATTCTGCAAGAGAAAGCGGGTTATACGTCCGACTATGACTCTTGGATTGCGAAGGTGACACCCCCCGACCTGGAATAGTGTTCGCAGGAAAATGTACCTGCGGGAACAAGAGCGAGCGGATACTGCTCGCAAGGCGAGCTTTGCTTTTTCGGAGGGAAACTCTAAATCTTCGGATGTTTCGGAAGAACACGCCAGGGTGCTAAGGAAGCCTAACGTCGATCCGCACTCCACGTGCCCCTTCCGGTTTGCCCGGAACCGGTGCACGACCACGAACCCGAAGCGCGAACGCCTTGTGCATCGGTTGATGACCGGAAGGCACCAGTAAACTTGCAGGTGATACTCCCCAGGCCGAGTGAACCGCTGAAAGTCGCCGAGCCGGAAGAATCCACGGCTCCCGTGCCCTGGCCGGGATCTGTCACGGTAATGGCACCCTTCGCCACGGAAAATACCACGGATCCCATCGCGGGTCTGTTCGCAAAGGACCCACTGTACATCCCCTGATATGAGCCATCGTACTTGCTCTTGGCGGGCGCTTGGCCAAACACGGTCGACCCTACGGCGCAGATGCCGACCACCACCGCTACATACAAAAGCGAAGGCACTCGATGTCCCATGATCTCCATCTTTCATTCTCCAAGCCGTGAGTGGCTAACGTCATCATCCGAAATTCAGGAAACAGCCAGACACAATACCAATCCGTTGGTCGTGAAGTCGATCGAACAACATCCTATAATATTGGGTCGCAGTTCGGCTCAGCTTAATTCAAATCGCGATAACTGATCAAGTGGACGCCGCTTTTCACGACGGCATCCCTCACCTCCGGCGCTAGCAAAGCCTCCATTTCGGTCTCTCTGTGGCGCTGAAGGCGCGAGCCGGTCCGCGCTAAGTCGTCGTCGCAAATTCCCGGGTGCAGCATGATTTCGCTTTGGCCATCGTCAAGTGCGTCGATCAGACGGCACAAAGCTCCTGCACCTAATTGCCCGGTGACCGCCAGTCCCAAAAAATGATCGGGAGAGCGCAAGCCATACTTGTTCGAAATAACTCTAAATCCAGAAGCTACAGCGCTTACTGTCGCAGCAGCAGCCAAATTTCTCACCGTATCGGTGCCGTCGGACCGATTGGATCTCCACGAGTCCCGCAAATCTTCCACGGGATTACGCACCCGCGTGATGCCGGACTGCTGAGCCACTCGCCCGAGAGCGTTCATGATCGTCGGGTGGGCGTGGGTGTGTTTGTGGGTGTCCAGGTGGGTTGGTTCGATGCCCGCGCGGCGAATTTTTTCAATTTGGGCGCGGACTTCCGTTTCAATTTCGATCGGGGGCACCCTGCCGATGGTGACGTTCGCGACCAAAGCGGCCAAGGACCGCGGCAGGTGGCCATTCTTGTCCACCAGGGATGGAATCTGCTCTCGGGGGGATACGGCCGAACCGCCCGTGAGCACCAAGTGGCATCCGACGCCTAATGTTGGATTTTCGCGTGCCTGTTCGACTGCATGATCAAAGGCCGAGCCAGTAGCCATTAGCGTGGCGCTGGTGAGGATTCCGTGCCGGTGCGCGCGGATGATTCCACGGTTGATGCCCTGAGTCAAACCAAAATCATCCGCATTGAGAATTAATTCTTTCATTTATTCAATGCCGGCAGCGAACGATGGTATCACGGCCGTCGGAGGAGGCTCGTTCATGTCGGACAAATCGCCTGAGGAGTTGCAACTATGAAAACTTTTATCGGCGCGTTGCGGCCCGCCGCGCCCGAGGCAATCGTTGCACCATTTTTCGATTGAGAATTGAGAACTATGAATGCTGTGTGACAGTTTTCAACAGTTCTGTTGAAAACCGTGTGGAAAAGCCTCGTGCGATAATCGAAAACACGCGACAGCACGGGGCTTACTGCTCTTTGCACAAATCCTGTGCAAGCGAGAGTCAGCGCGAGAACTTTTGCAGTGAGAAGGGTTCAGAATTTTCTAAAATGGAACGCGGTGCTGGAAATTCCTGATATGAAAAGCCCAGGAGCGGGCGGCTTAGTACCAATGAGGTGGCGGCTCTAGCTTAATTGCGATTGTCTCTTCGTCTTTTTCCACGTCGTACCACTTACCATAGGTGTGCCAGCCCTTCGCGATCACCTGAATGAGTACCTTTCCCTGCGGAAGTTCCGGAACTTTCACCGAACCATCTTGATTCGTCTTGAAATTCATTTCCACCTGCTTTTCGTGACGCAGAAAACCGCCCGACGTGTTGAACCTCACGTAGACGCTGGCGTTGCCGATGGGCTTATTTTCTCCGGCAGTAACGATGATCCTGAGCTTCGTCGTAGCGGACTCGGAGGACTTCTGTTCGGGCTTGTCCGACGAGTTGGATTGATCCTGCTTAGCGGCGCTCGATTGATCCGAGGTGCCGGGCTGGCCGGAATTGTCAGTTTGGGCTAGTTCCACCGGCACGCATAGCAAGCAGATTGCCAGTAAGAGGATCCATGCGAGACTTGCGCCGTTCGGTGGCTGAGCTTTCATGAAACTCTCTTTGTACTACGATCGTGAATCTCTCTCAAGATGGACCTCTAAATGCGTAACGCGTTAAGCGTTACCTCCTTTTACCCCGGCTAACGGACCTAGAAATCCAGTCGAGATAGCTTCGGGAGCCAGCCGCGATCGGTAGGGTAATGATTTCGGGCACGTCATAGCTATGCATCTTTCGAATGGCGCTATCTATGGCGGCGAAACGCAATCGCGAGCTTTTGAGGATCAGGAGAATCTCGGTAGCTACGTCCAGCTTACCCTTCCACCGGTATATCGAGTGCACCGGGGCCTGGAGAATGTTGGCGCAGGCCACGAGTTTTCGCTCTACCAGAGCGCGCCCGATCTGCTGCGCCTCCTTGATCGATTTGCATGTGACGAGCACGACAATCTTATTTGTCATCGCTGTCTTTACTCTTGAGGCTCATCCTACCGCGATTACCTGATACTTGCTTCTCGGGTGACACGATACAATACGCGCGCGTGACAAACCACACGATCCACTTCGGCACTTCTGGCTGGCGCGGCATCATTGCCGAAGACTTCACGTTTCCTGGAGTGCGTCGAGCATCAAAGGCAATTGCCAGCCATCTTCGGAGTCACACCAAAGCCCCTGTAGTGATCGTCGGCTACGACACTCGATTTTGTTCCGAAGACTTCGCGCGAACGTCCGCTGCGGTTCTCCGGTCGGGTGGTTGCCGGGTACTGCTGTGCGAGGGTCCCTCTCCCACTCCGGCTATTGCCCATGCCATCATTTACGGCAAACTGGACGGCGGCGTGAACATCACTGCGAGTCATAACCCCGCGCAATACAATGGCCTGAAATTTTCCGGGTCCGATGGGGGCCCGGCTCTTCCGGAAGTCACTAAGGATCTCGAGAAGCGCGCGGGTAAGCTGGAGGACGACGCTGGTCAGCATCACGAAACTGAGGATACCTTTGAGTGCATTGATCCTCGTGAAGCGTACTTCGAACAGCTTCGCCGCGTGATTCGTTTCGACGTTCTGAAAACGGCGAAAGGTAATTTTGTCTGTGACGCCGTTCACGGATGCGGCGCGGGCTGGCTCGATCGGATCCTTGCGGAAAATGGCCTAACTATCACTTCCATTCGTACGAATCGCGACGTGCTCTTTGACGGGACTGGCCCCGACCCTTCCGAGGAAAATTTGGGACCGCTGAAGATCGCCGTGCGAGAAAAACAGGCTCTTGCGGGGTTGGCAACCGACGGTGACGCGGATCGCTTCGGCATTGTGGACCGCGATGGCACGTTCGTTTCGCCCAATCACATCCTGGGACTTGTCTTCGACTATCTGCTTGAGACCCGCGGGTACAAGCTCGGCGCCTCTCGCAGCGTGGCCACCACGCACCTGATCGACGCGGTCGCAAAGTTGCATGGCGTCCGGGTGTACGAAACGCCTGTAGGTTTCAAATACGTGGGTCCATTGCTGCGCGAGGATAAAATCGCGCTCGGCGGCGAAGAAAGCGCCGGGATGACCATTCGCGGGCATCTGCCTGAGAAGGACGGCATTCTGGCGTGTTTGCTCGTCGGTGAGATGATCGCCGCGCGGCGGGCGTCGCTTTCTGATCAATTGCGCGATCTCTTTCGCCGCGTCGGCCGGGAGTTCTGGCCGGTTCGGGAGAACCTGCACCTATCGGAGGACGTCCAAGCCAAGCTGCCGGATCGCCTAAAGTCCGACTTCAAGGAGTTTGCCGGCCATCGCGTCTCGCGCACGGATCGCACGGATGGCTTGAAATTGATTTTGGACGACGACACCTGGCTTTTGATGCGGCTCTCGGGCACCGAACCTATCGTGAGGGTCTACGCCGAGGCCGCAACGCCCGCCGCTTCCAAGAACCTTGCCGACCAGGCTCGCGAGTGGGTATCCCAATGAGCGAGCAATCCATGAGCTTTTCCGAGCAGATGAGCAATTTTCTGCTCCAGAATCTTAATTGGTTTCTTGCGGTGGGGCTCGCATTACTCCTACTTCAGGACGTGTTCGGGACGCACGGCTTGCTCGCGATGCGGCGGGCTCAGAAGGAAGCAGCCAGGGTTCAGCTAGAAATCGATCAGATCAATCAGGAGAATCACCGGTTGCAGGAGAACGTGAAAGCTCTGAAAACCGATCCGGCAGCCATCGAGCGAATCGCACGCGAGGAAATGGGCCTCGCCCGTCCCGGCGAATACATTTTCAAGATTCCCGCCAAGCCAGGCGATGCACCGGCGCTCGTTTCCCCTGCGCCTGATTCCGCCGCAAAGCCCTAGCTTTCCCGCGCGACGCTCGGCACCTCGCGCCGCAAGCGCAAACGCGCGAGAATTTCCGCGCCTCGACCTTTCGCCCGCGTCCGCGCCATCGACAGCATCAGCATTGCTGCGAAGATAATCATCAGACCGAGAGTTGCCATCGCGATTCCCTGCGAGTGCTGCGCCAGGATCGAAAAGCGTCCGTAGACAAACTCGATGTGCACCCAATAAACCAAGAGAGAGGTTTGCCCAAGTTGTATCAGCGGGCTGAAACCCTTGGCGCCCAATCCCCATTGGCACCACGCGTATCCCGCGCAGATAACCACCAGCACGATCCCCACGCGGGCAAAGAAGAAATTCGGGCTCGTGTGCCAGTAATCGTAAACGCTATACAGCTGCAATGGCGTCGCATCCAGCCATCTCGAAACGAAAAACATTGCGATACCCGAGCCGCCCAGTATTGCCGCCATTTGCGATGCATTGCGCCTTGCCCAGTCGGCGGTGAGCAGGAATCCTGTTGCCAGGCCGGCAAACGCGAATGCCGTCCAGGGAAATATCGGAAAAAGCCACGGCTGGGGGTTCGCGTAAGTGTGCACTCCGTTGACGTACGACTCCAGATACCACGGCAGCCAATGGGGCCGCCAAGTGGTCCAGAGCGGCGGCGTAATCAGCGCCAAACCAAGCGAAGCCGACGCTGCTAGAACAATGTTTGCGTTTCGGTTCTGTACCAAGCCGCAGAGAATTCCCATGAGCACGATCGAAATTCCGATCATATTCAACACATCCACCCGCAATAGGTCGCTCGAAGGCGCCCACGGTTGTCCCAGCCAGTACTCCTGCACTCGAAACACCATCCCGAGCGCGAAAATTTCCGCGCCGCGTCTGATAATTCGCTTTCCTATGGCGCCAGGCTTCGCGCCTTTGCGGCGCATGCGGTCTGTCACCAGCGCGGAAGAAATGCCGGCAAGAAATATGAATAAGGGAGCGGGAAGGGTGCCGCTAAATTGGGTCAATCCGAAGAAACCGCCGTGCCGAGCCGCACCGCCGAGCCAGGCATCGTAGCAATGCACTTCGAACATTCCAATACAGGCGAACCCCCGCAACCAATCGAGGTAAGCAAGGCGTCCCGTTCCGGATTCCACTATGGCGCGAGGCACGCCTCAGAATCGCCGAGACCGAAAATCAAATCAAGCTCTTATCGTGCGACAGGGCCATCCGGTTAGAATCACGTAACATGACAGCGGACTCTCGGTCACGGCAAATAAGTTTTGCAGCGGCCGCCGCCATCTGGGCCGTAACCGCCTCAATGGCGGCCTTCGCGGGACTTTGGATGGGATTTGGCGGGCGGCGATTCGCAGTGGCCCTGATAGTTGCGGCGATCCTCTTTGGGTTCGAGTTGTTCCTCGCGGTTCCGGCCGTCCTCAGGCTCGCCCAATTAGCACTCCGCGTTCCTGGCGTCTTGCTAGCGCCGCTTGTGCCCCTATTTGCTGTTCTCGTTTATTCGTTTGCGGTCAGCGGCAACTTGAAAATGATGCTGGCGGGAGCTGCCTACGCCGTGCTGCCCGCTCTTCTGCTTGCTAGAAGCGCGCGGAAATCACCGGGTACGTGGGAAGACTACGCTGCGGCAGCTGTGATTTGGCTGCCGGTTGAGTTCAGGTGGATGTACAGGATATTTCCCTATCCCCCGCCGCTAACGCACGTGCTCACAATCCTGATGGCTCTCAGCACTGGTGTTGCGGCCTTTGTTCTGCTCCGCAGGCTGGAAGGCGTAGGCTACGCCATCGATTGGCGCCGCGGCTTCGCGTGGATTGTCGCGTTGTATTTCATGATCTTCGCCGCTGTCGCCATCCCTATCGGCATCAGAATGCATTTCCTCGCTTTCGCGCCATCTTTGCACCGCGGACCGTTCCTTCCATTAACAGCATTAGGGACTTTGCTTTTTACGGCTTGGCCCGAGGAATTCCTATTTCGCGGCATCCTGCAGAATTTGCTATCGCGCACAATGAAGAACGAGTGGGCTGGACTGGCGGTCACCTCAGTAATCTTCGGCCTCTCGCATGTCTTCCATGCTCCCTATCCCAACTGGAAGTACGTGCTCCTGGCGACTATTGCCGGCGTGTTTTACGGTCACGCCTGGATGAGAACGCGCTCGCTCGTCCCAGGCACCCTGATTCACGCCTTCGTGGATATTTCGTGGCATATCCTATTTCGTTGAGCTTTGAGTGATGGCGTTGCCTGCCCGGCTCGTCGGGCCATCACCTCACGACGCCGGCGGTCGGGCTCGACGCCGTTGCATACAGCTTCTTCTCGATCCGCCCGGCCAGGAATGCTTTCCGGCCTGCCTCGACTGCGGCGCACATTGCTTCCGCCATCAGCACCGCGTCCTGCGCCCCTGCAATTGCGGTATTCATCAGGACGCCATCCGCGCCCAGCTCCATCGCGATAGCCGCATCGGAGGCCGTGCCTACGCCGGCATCCACGATAAGCGGCACCTCCGTGATTCGCTCGCGCAAAATGCGAAGGTTCGCCAAATTCTGAATTCCCATGCCGGACCCGATCGGCGCGCCCAAAGGCATCACCGCCGATGCGCCCGCATCGATTAGCTTACGCGCCACGATCAAATCGTCGCTGGTGTACGGCAGAACGATAAAGCCCTCCTTCACCAGCGTCTTGGTCGCGCGTACCAGCTCTTCTGTTTCGGGGAAAAGTGTTTGCTCGTCGCCAATCACTTCGAGCTTCACCCACTCGGAGAGCCCGACCTCGCGTCCCAACCGCGCCGCTCGAACTGCTTCATCGGCGGAATAGCATCCCGCCGTGTTCGGCAGGATGAACAATTTGTCGCGGTCGATATAATCGAGCAGCGATTCCTTGCTGCGGTCGGTCAGGTTCACGCGCCGCACCGCCACTGTCACCATCTCGGCGCCCGATGCCGCATGCGCCCGCGCCATTTCCTGAAAGCTGCGGTATTTCCCAGTCCCCACGATCAGTCGCGACCTGAACGCCCGCCCCGCAATCACCAGTCGATCAGTCATACGTCTCTCCGTGAATATTCTACTCCGCCGTTTGTTTTTGCGTATGCGAGGGAAGGCTACCCGGCCGGCTGGGGATGCGGCTCTTCAACATCCGCGTACAGCCGCGCAATGGTGTCCTGGTAACGCCCCTCGATTACGCGCCGTTTCAGCTTCAGCGTGTAGGTCAGCTCGTCATTCGCGTACGTGAAATCCTGTTCGAGCAGCGCGAAGCGCTTCGGCCTTTCGTACTGCGCGAACGACAAAGTCAGCCGCTCGATTTCGTGAGACATCAAGTCGCGTACCCACGGATCGCCGATCGCTTGAGCCGCGGTTGAAAATTCCCTGCCCGCTTTGCGCGCTTCCTCTTCGATACCCGCGAAGTTCACAACCACCAGCACGGAGACGAATTTCCGCCGGTCGCCCACCACCATGGCATTTGAGATCAGCGGCGAAGTCTTTAGCATATTTTCGATTGGCGCCGGAGCCACGAATTTGCCCCCGGCGGTCTTCAGCAATTCCTTCTTGCGATCGGTAATGCTCAGAAAGCCGTCTGCATCGATCCAGCCGATATCTTCGGTGGAAAACCATCCGTCGGGCGTGAGTACCGCGCGCGTTTCATCGGGCTTGTGGTAATAGCCTGGCATCACGCAGGGGCCTTTCACGAGAATTTCCCCATCGTCTGCAAGCCGCACCTGCACATTGGGAATAGGGCGCCCGACCGTGCCTACCTTGTTCAACTTCGGCGAATTGAAGGTAACCACTGGCGAGGTTTCCGTCAGTCCGTAACCTTGATACACCGGCAGGCCAACCGACCAGAAGAACTCTGCCAATTCCGGCGCAAGGGGCGCGCCACCGGAGCTGAAAATGCGAATCCGGCCTCCCACTCCCGCGCGGATTTTTGAATAGACCAGGCGGTCCGCGATCCGCCACCGAAGCTTGACGGTCCAAGAAACGCTTTTGCCGTGTGCGCGCCACGGGACGGCCTTCGCGGCCACGCGCATCGCGTCATCGAAGATCTTGCGTTTCAATCCCGATTCTCGATGGCCTTTTTCGATGATACTCGCGTAGGTCTTTTCGTAAAAGCGAGGCACCGCCGCCATGGTTGTCGGTCGGACCTCCAGCAAGGCCTGGGCTACCGATTCCGGCTGCTCCACATACGCGATTGAGACGCCACGGAAAATATTTCCGTAGTCGATCGTCCGCTCGTAAACGTGCGCCAGTGGCAGCAACGACAGCGCCACATCCGCCGGGGACAGCTCGAAATCCCCGGTGAAGTCGCGCGAGTTTGAGCTGAGATTCGCGTGACTCAGCATCACACCTTTCGGCTCGCCCGTGGTGCCCGAGGTGTAAATGATCGTCGCAAGCTGACCCGAGGTTACTTCCTCGGCGCGTCGTCGGTAATCCGCAATTTCCAACTCGCCCGCCGCCGCTATCAAATCCTTGTAGCGCAGAGTGTTGTAGTGCGGCGCGCTTCCCCGCTCCGCATCGAGCGTGGCATTGCTAAAATCGGCTGCAGCGGCTGTGGAAATCACGTGCTCAAGCCCAGGCAAATTCTGCCGGCACCCGGCAAGCTTGCTCGACTGTTCCTCTCCCGCCGTGAACGCAATGCGCGCGCCCGAATCCTTCAAAATGTAGGTCAGCCGTTCGGGGGATTCGCGAAAATACACCGGCACAACCACCGCACCGAGCCCTTGAATCGCGAAATCGGCCACATGCCATTCAGGACAGTTCGGCGCGAAAATTCCCACACGGTCGCCGCTTCGGATGCCAAGTGCGGCCAGCGTCTTGGCCAGTCCCGCCACTCGCCGCAACATTTCACCCGCCGGAATTGCCTGCCAGCCTGCGGCGGTCCGATACATCTGCGCCCGCGGATTCGCGAAACGGTCCACCGCATCCAGAAATAATCGAGGCAGCGGAGTGTACTCGGCAGTCATGGGCGCCACTCTAGCTTAGCCCACACTGTTGCGCAATGTGGCCCTCGACAGCGCCGGACACGCGCTCACGCTGCCTGGTGATGGTGCCTTTTCGATTTCTTTTTCGTTCTGCCGTGTCTCGCTTTCAGGCGATCATTCTCCTGCTTGAGCTCGGCGTTTTCTTTCGTCAACTCATTCTTTGCCGTCGTCGCTTCGTCCACACGGTTGCCCATTTCGCCAAGTTGCTTTTGAAGGTCAGCAACCTGCGCCTTTAGCTGCTGGTTTTCTTGTTGCATTTTCGCATTCTGGCAGGCGCCGAGCGACAAGCCAGCGCACAGAGCCAGCGCCAGCAGACCCACGCGAAACTTAGTCATGTTTACCTCGGTGAAGGAGTTTGGACGGATGCGATCCATATTGCCGCGAGCCGATGAATAGTTACGCTTTTGTTAGCCTGTGCTTCTCATCCCCGCGCGGCAAGCGCCTCTTTCACGCGATCGGCCGTGAACGGTACTTGCCGGATTCGTGCGCCGGTCGCGTCAAAAATCGCGTTGCCGATAGCCGCGGCGGCCAGTGTAATCGTTGTCTCTCCTGCGCCCGTCGCTTTCGCAGCGGGTTGGTCCACAAGGACACTCTCTATAACCGGTGTCTGAATTCCAAGCGAAAGCGTGTGGTAGCTTCGCCAGTCGGTCGAAGTCACCTTGCGATCATCCCAGGTGATTTCTTCACCGAGCGCGCGGCTCGTTCCTTGCAATACGCCGCCCTCGATCTGGTTGCGCAAGCCGTCAGGATTGGAAATCGGCCCACAATCCAGCGCGGCGACAAATTTCTTGGGCTGCACGCGCCCGCTGGCTTGATCCACTTCCACTTCGGCGACCAGCGCAGCGTATCCGTTGCCGCCCTCGTACGCGACGCAAGCGATACCGCGTCCAGTCACCATACCGTCGCTCGCGTTGCCGCGCTGTGGCGATGGACGCGCAACCCAGTTCGCCTTCTGCGCTGCGGCTTTTACAACTCCAATGATTCGCGCATCGCTCAAGTGTTGCAGTCGAAACGCCACCGGATCGGCCTTCGTATACTCGCTAACTTCGTCCATGAAGCATTCGTGCGCGAAGGTGTTTTGCAAGCGCAATGGCGACCGCAGCGGTCCGGTAAATAGTGGCGATTTCACCGCATGCATTAGCACGCGCTCGCTCCGCACCGAGCCCGCTCCGCCACACTTGCCACTAATACATCCCGCCAAATACGAAGGGACCGCATTGCTGCCGTTGCGCAGCTCTCCGGTGGGCTCCGCAGCCGCCCGCGGAGTAATCGTCTCCGGATCAAACCCGGCCAGCATCCCTGTGATCACGTTTCCGGGCCTTTCGTATCCCGGCCTTCCGCCCAACGACACAGACCACGACTCGCATTCCCACGCCTGAATCGCGCCGTTCGCATCGATTCCAACCTGTTGCTCGATCACGCATGCCGAACCGTAGTTCTCAGAAAGGAACTCGTCCTGCCGCGTCAGTTGCACGCGAACGGGCTTGTGCACGGCTTGTGATAGCAGCGTCGCATCGTACGAAACCGTATCCGCGGCATTGAGCCCGTAGCAGCCCGAGCCACGAACGAAAATCACTCTCACGCTATCAGGCGGCAAGCCGGTGAGCGCTGAAATGCCGTGCTGCGTCGGGTACACGGACTGTGTCGGCGACCAGATCGTCGCGTGGTCCGCCTGGACATCGGCTACAGCGCACGACGAACCAATCGAGCCGTGCGCCTGATAGGGATACGAGTACGTGGCTTTCAAAACGCGCGCGGCCGATTTCAGCTTGTCGTCCACGTCTTTGGAATTTACGAGCATCACGTCGCGTGACGCTTGCTTCCGCATGTAATCGTAAAAATCGCTTTGCCCTGGCAGTCCGGACCCCGGCTTCCAGTTGACCTTCAGATCCTTGGCCGCCTGCGCAGCCTGCCACTGCTTTTCCGCGACTACTCCCACGAAATTATTTCTTACGACCACCTTAATGAGCCCGGGTACGTGTTGCACCGACATTTCGTCCACTTTCTCGACCGTTGCTCCGATTTCTGGCGGACGCACCACCCGGCCGTGGACCATTCCCGGCACATGCACGTTGTGAACGAATTCGAACGTGCCGGTCATCAGCGCGACTCTATCCAACGATGGAACAGGCGTCCCCAGCACTTTCCACTCGGTGGGCGATCGGCGGTTTGCCGTCGCACTCACCTCGATGTCGAAATGCTTGCCCCCGATCAGATCGCTGTAGCTGACGCGGCGCCCGCCCGTCGCGCTCACTACACCATCGTTAACGGCAAGCTGATCCGCGGGCACACCAAGCCTCTGCGCCGCCATTCCGATTAGAGCCTCGCGTGCCGTCGCTGCCGCCTGCGCCAGATTTCGCGTATTGAAATTCGTGGGCGTGGATTGACTGCCCGACGTCGTCCCCTGATCCGGGGTCACGGACGTATCGCACTGAATCAGCTTTACCTTCTCAATCGATACGCACAGTTCCTCAGCCACCAGTTGCGTTTGCACCGTGTACATGCCCTGGCCCAGGTCGCATTTTCCGGTGTATGCGGTTACCGAGCCATCGGATGCCACCGCAAGCCATGAGTCCAACTTGTCCGGATTCACATGCGATGGATGCGTGTCGAAGGGCCCTTGCGCTGTGGCGAATGGCGGGATTGCCGATGAGGCGCTGAAACTCACCACCAGCGCGCCGGAAGCCTTCAGAAAGTCGCGGCGCGAGAGTTCTTTTTTCATGCGCGCCTCGCCTGGTAACGCTTGATCGCGCGCAGCATCCGCGTATGCGCGAAACATCGGCATACGACGTGCGAAAGTGCCTCCTGAATCTGCTCATCCGACGCCTTCGGATTTTCATCCAGCAGCGCCTTTGCCGAAAGGATCACGCCGCTTAGACAGAACCCGCATTGGGCCGCTCCCTCATCGATAAAATCCTGCTGAATCGCATGCGGCTTCTCAGGAGTTCCGATGCCCTCGAGCGTGATGACCTCCCGGTTTGTCACCGCGCTGACCGGCATCACGCAAGACCGTACCGCCTTCCCTTGAATGATCACCGTGCAGACGCCGCACTGCGCGAGCCCGCAGCCAAACTTGGGTCCGCGTAATTGCAGCTCATCGCTGAGCACGTACAACAGAGGTGTTTCCGGAGGGACATCCACCTTGTGAACGCGGCCGTTCACTTTCAGAGAAATAGCGGCCATCTCTTCCTCCCAAGGTCACAGCTTACAAAAGTTTCCGGGGGAGGTCACGCCTCGACTCGCTATAGCCCATCTTTTTTCGATCGAATCGCAGCTTTCACCTCGTCGCACCATAAGCTTTTTGTTTCCGCCGGAAAACTTGACAACTACGCCGTTAACAGTGAAAAATGCGCTTAATTCCGAGCCAAGCGGAATCTAGTCGAGACCTCACGGAGGAAATATGTTCAAGACATTTTTCGCGGTTGCCATCTCGCTGTTTGCTGCCACAGCCACGATGAATGCTCAGCAGCATCGAGTCTCGGACTCTGAATACATTACCCAGGCCCAGTCAGCCGGTACCCCAGCTGTGGCCAAAGACGCCGCGGTTGTTCGAATGGAGTCCAACGGGAGCATGCACACGCTGCGCGCTGGAAAGAACGGATTTACTTGCATGGTCATGGGTACCGACAGAATGTGCAACGACGCCAACAGCATGGAATTCATCCATGCCCTGCTGATGCACATGCCGCCGCCGAACAAAGTCGGCATTTCCTACATGCTCGCGGGTGACCAGGGCGCCAGCAACACCGATCCGTACGCCACCGGCAAGACTGCCGATAACCATTGGGTCGTCACCGGCCCGCACATCATGCTTTTCGGGCCGCCCGCCAAAGCGCTCGGCTACACGAGAGAAAAGGACCCCGACCAAGCCCTATATGATGTGGGCCGGCACGCCCTACGAACACGCCATGATTCCCGTGGGAATGTCCAAGTAAGGCTGGTCGGCAGCCGCTCGGCCACGGGAAGAAACTTCCGTCATTCTGCCCCCTGACGGAGGAAGGACGCGGAGTGCGACATCACCCTTGTGCTCGCTGGATTCCGTATTGCGATCACCTGATAAGCACAGGCTGTCGGATCGAATTTAGTCAACCCTGCCGAGGTATTTGTCGAGCCAGTCGAGGACCTCTTTGACCAATTCCGGGCGCCGCTCGGTCACGTCGTGGGGCGTATCCAGTACGACATGCCGCTTTTCAGCCGCCGGCGAGCCGAGCATTTGAAAAAAGGGCTTTTGTGACTTTTCGAGCGAGAAAACGTAATCGTCCCGGCCGTTGACCATCAGCACAGGTTTCTTCAAGCGAGGCGCGAAATCAGCCTGATCGCCTCCCATCGGCGGCGAATCCAGAAAATACCCGCCGTCGAGAAAAATCACGGTCTTGAATCTATCTTGAGCGATCGTGCTATAGATGACGCCTTCCGCCGAACCCATGCTTACGCCAAGGTAGGCGAGTTTGCGCATATCGATGTCAGGACGTGTCTGTAAGTAATCGAGCGAACGCCCAAGATCCTTGGAGCGCTCCGTCAGATAGGCGAGAGTCTGCGCAGCGCCCACAAATACCCTTTTGTCCTGGCGCTCGTACGTGCCTTTGTAGATGGGATACAGAACGGCGCGGCCGCTCTGGACGATATAGTCGAAAAACTTTATATCTCCCAGCGTCCTGCTGTCGGGAATGTCCAGAACTCGCGCACTCGGGCAAAAGACCACGGTTTGGTAGGGTGGCCGGACGTTTTTGGGCACGAACAAGTACGCGCTCATCCTTTCATTGTTATAAGCCGCATCGAACGTAATCTTTTCCTCCCGCCAGTCCGCAGTGTCTTGGACGACTCCTTCCACCTTCGCGTTCAACGGTGTTTTATCGTAGGCATACAGCGCTTGATACGCGCGAAACACTTCATCCGATGCGGGCTTAAACCTTGAAAAATCGCGGTGAAGCGTGCGAATGCTGCCGGCGATTTCCGGGGATGGAGGAATCGTGTTCCGAACGCAACGGAAGCCATTTTCCGGCGAGCGATCGATTGGCGGAAGTGCCTGGGGTTCGGCGTACAAGTACGTTTGAGATTTCCATGCTCCGCCCAAAATGAAATAGGTGCTGTCGCTGGCGACGTTTTCAATCCATTCCCTTACGTTGCCGGCCATATCGTAGGTCCCATACGGCCCCAACCCTTTGAACGCGCCGACCGGCGCAACTTTGGAGAGCGAGATGTTGCTCTCGCGGACGATATACGGATCCATATCAGGCGGAGCGGCCACATACCACTGGGCGAACACGGGCAGGCTCTTGCCCGCGAATTTGGCGTACGCGGAGGCCTCGTACCAACTCACGCCGGACACCGGATAATCCCCTTGCCCCTCCGGATAGTGGCCGCCTTCCCACGTCGATGGACCCGCACGTCCAGTGCTGTCACGAAACAACCTCCTCGCCTCGTCCCAGCTCAGCTCGCGGCCGTTCTGGATGAATTTCGGGCGCCAATACTCGCGCTTTTCATATCCGCCCTTGTCCACGAACTCCTGGTATTGGCGGTTCGTCACCTCAAAGCGATCGATATAGAACGGTGCCAGGCGATAAGGACCCACCAATCCGACGAAGCCGACGAAGTCGGCCCAGGTTCCTCCGCGCACCCACGACATTCCCTCTGGAGCGGCAAGTTCCTTGCTCAGCTCGAAATTCATCGCCTTGCTTGTCTCCGGAGCTGCCACGTACTCCCCTACGCCCCCTTTTGAGACCCTCCAGCGAAAGTAGCCGTTCGGGATCTTGATGTTCGTCAACGGAGTCGAGCCCAGCCGGTACCAGGCGCTATCCGGAGACAGGTAGTCTTGCATTTCAACTGTAGCGCCGGGTGGCGTCGACGTGATCGATACGGTGAGCGTGTTCTTCTCCGCGAGCTGCGCGATTTGCGGATCACCCGGCAGGTACCGTGCCGCGCTCCTCATCAGAAGGAATGCCGCCAGTGATTTGTTCTCGCTCTCAAGCTTGGCGATACCGGGAATCGCTTGTTCGCGCGCCCAATGCAGCTTTTCGGATCGCCGGTAGAACCAAATTGCGACAGCAGCGGAAAGTACGATCAGGATCGCAGCAGGAGCGATGTAGGCGAGCCGCACTTTTCGTTTCTCGTCAGTAAATTCCGGCGCGGGAGCACTCAGCCGTGTCAGGACGGCTGACAGATCCCGGGACATCTCCGAGGCAGACTGGTAGCGCTTCGACACATCCTTTTCGAGTGCATGCGAGATAATGCGGTCCGCTTCGTCCGGCATATCCGGTCGAAGCTCCTGCAGCGGCTTTGGGGTCTCATTAGCTACCGCGTGAAGCAGCGCGAGGGCGCTCGTTCCTTCGAACGGCGCCTTGCCGGCCAGCGATTCATACAACACGACGCCCAGGCTCCACAAATCGGTGCGCGAGTCCACCGCCTTACCTTCGGCTTGTTCGGGGGACATGTAACGCAGCGTTCCTACGGGACCTCGTGTATCCGCAATGGTCAACGTCGCGTCGCTCGCATCAACGGCTGCCAATAGCTTCGCTACGCCGAAGTCCAGCACCTTCGCGTGCCCCTTCGGTGTGACAATGATGTTTGCTGGCTTCAAATCTCGGTGTACTACGCCCTGTTCATGCGCCTCCTCGAGGGCCGTTGCGATCTGCGCTCCCAGCGATACAACTTCCTTCGCTGAGAGCGGGCCCGATTTCAACTTGTCGGCGAGCGACTGGCCGGGTACGCACTCCATCACCAGATAGTCCGCGCCCTGATGTTCGCCCACGTCATAAACCGCGGCAATGTTCGGGTGGCTTAGCCTCGCCAGCGCGAGGGCTTCTTTGCGGAAGCGCTTTCGCTCAGGTTCGTCGCCAACTAGCCCGGGAGGAAGCACCTTGATGGCAACATCTCGTTCCAGCCTTTTGTCGCGGGCGCGATACACAACGCCCATTCCGCCCGCTCCCAGGCGCGCAAGAATTTCGTAAGGCCCTAGTTTCGCGCCAGCCGCTAACACCTCGCTGGTCCCGACGGTGGGATGGTCCATGAAGCTGCTGTCGCCCTGTTCATACGAAGCGATCAATGACTCCACCTCCCGCCGCAGGGCCGGTTCGGTGCAGGACTGATCGAGATAGTGCCGTCTCTGCTCCGGCGGCCGTTCCAGAGCCGCCGCCAGAAAACCCTTCACTTCTTGCCAACGTTCGGGCGTCATTTGAGAGCGTCTCTCTTCGAACGCAATTCGCCGTGACTCAGGCATACCACCAACCTTACCTCGTCGTCGTGGCCCGAATCGGCGAACAATCCGTCGATCCACGCGGACGAAAATTTGAACACATTTGTCCGCCGTCGAGCATCAGTTACGAAAGTTTAAACAGAAGGTAGCCCCACCCACCGGCAAAGTCAATTTCATCAGCAATAGAGCGGAGAGGCGCCTTGGGCGCCCCCTTCCAAAAAATCTTGGCTTCGAGTGAGCCAGTTTGCCGGTGCTTCTCGCTATATGAGGTGAAGGCACGATGCGGACCCAATCAAGAGGTTGAGACGCAGCGGCCAACTAAAAGGAGGAATACGGCCATGAAACAGAATATCACGCGAAATGCAACCAGGTTGACGCTATTCGCGGCCGCCCTGTTGGCCACTATCTTGTTCGCCGGTAGCGCCAACGCCCAATCGCCGTTCAAGGGCAAATTCACCCTGCAACACGAAACCCGCTGGGGCCAAGCAGTACTCCCGGCAGGCGACTACATACTCACGTTCGACAACCATTTGTCTAACATGCTGATCGTCCGCGACGCCAAGAGCCTTCACGCGGTGGCGTACGAGCCGATCAACAATGCGCAGGACAGCACCGAGGGTGAGAGTGCACTGCTCATCGGCGCTCGAGGATCGCAGCGGGTTGTTTATTCGCTTCGCGTTGCGGAGTTGGGTCAGACCTTCATCTATGACCGCACACTCGCCCGACGCGCGGTCGAAGAGGCACGCCAACCGCAGGCCGTCCCGGTAATCGTGGCCAAGAAGTAGCGGCCCGAAGACCCGGGTCTCGATGAGCCTGCCCAATTGGGGGCCAGCCTTCACCCCACCCGCCGGCCCCCGAATCTTCTTAGTCCACAGGACCTCACCCTTGCGCCCGGTTGATTCCGTACTAAGATGATCGCGTGAATGCTCGAATAGAACGCGACGCGCGGCGCTGGCCCTCACCCGGGACCAGACAGGACATCCATGTTCCGAGGCGCATTCCTCTGTCGGTCACGTCCTTCTCCCCTCGATCAATCTGTCGTGGCACCCTCGGCTCGGGTAAGTCTACTCGACACAGTGAGTCGAGTAGAAAGTGTTCTAACTTATTCAAAACAAAGCTTCGGCGCCACTCCTACTCGACACAAAATCGAGGGCCCTGAATTCGGTCAGGGAGCGCGGCCATGGTAAAACTCGCCGTGGATAATGCGACCGGCTATCAGCCAATTCGCGCGCCGCGCGGCACCGCTATCTCCTGTAAAGGCTGGCAGCAAGAGGCCGCCCTGCGCATGCTGATGAACAACCTCGATCCTGAGGTTGCCGAAAAACCGGAGGATTTGATTGTCTATGGCGGCCGCGGCAAAGCCGCTCGCAATTGGGAATGCTTTCACGCCATCGTCGCCTCGCTCAAAGAACTTGAAAACGATCAGACGCTGCTAGTGCAATCGGGCAAGCCCGTCGGTGTTTTTCGCACACACGCTTACGCACCGCGCGTCCTCATCGCGAATTCAAATCTCGTCGGACACTGGAGCGACTGGGAAAATTTCGACACGCTCGACCGCGCCGGCCTGATGATGTACGGACAGATGACGGCTGGAAGCTGGATTTACATCGGCACGCAGGGAATTCTGCAAGGCACCTATGAGACATTCGCTGCGGCCGGACGCAAACATTTCGGCGGCGATCTCGCCGGCAAATTAGTCGCCAGCGGCGGCATGGGCGGAATGGGTGGCGCGCAACCTCTTGCCGCCACGCTGAATGGTGCGGCATTCCTCGGCATCGACGTCGATCCGGAACGAATCAAGCGCCGCGTGAAATCGGGCTACTGCGATGTGATGGTGAACGATCTGGATGAAGCGCTGCGCATCCTGAAAAATGCCGTCCGCAAGCGCGAAGCCACATCGGTCGGTTTGGTCGGCAATTGCGCGGACTTGATTCCCGAGCTCGCCCGGCGCGGCGTGGTTCCCGATCTCCTCACCGATCAAACTAGCGCCCACGACCCGATCGGCGGCTACATTCCGCAAGGACTGAGCGTCGAGCAAGCCGCCGCGCTTCGCAAAGCCGATCCTGAGAGCTATCGCAAACGGTCGCTCGAATCGATTGCGAAGCATGTGGAAGGCATGCTCGCGCTGCAAAAGCTTGGCTCCGTCACATTCGATTATGGCAACAACATCCGGACATTTGCTTTCGAGCAAGGCGTGAAAAACGCCTACGATTTTCCGGGATTTGTGCCTGCTTACATCCGGCCGCTATTCTGCGAAGGTCGTGGACCATTTCGCTGGGCTCGCGCTCTCGGGCGAAGCTTCCGATATTCATCGCACCGATAAACTCGTCCTCGAAATGTTTCCGCGGGATGAAATTCTCTGCCGCTGGATTGCGCTCGCGCAGAAGCGCGTGCGCTTTCAGGGATTGCCCGCCCGCGTCTGCTGGCTCGGCTATGGGCAGCGCGAAAAATTCGGCGTTGCGCTCAACGATTTGGTCGCGCGCGGAGAACTGAAGGCGCCCATCGTGATCGGACGCGATCACCTCGATTGCGGCTCGGTCGCCTCGCCTTTCCGCGAAACCGAAAAAATGCGCGATGGCTCCGATGCGGTGGCCGATTGGCCGCTGCTGAATGCCTTGCTCAATACCGCGAGCGGTGCAAGCTGGGTTTCGATTCACAATGGCGGCGGCGTGGGAATCGGCTATTCCCTGCACGCGGGACAAGTCCTCGTTGCCGACGGCACGCCCGGAAATGGCCGCGCGCATCGAGCGAGTGCTCACGAACGATCCGGGCATCGGAGTCGCGCGCCACGCCGATGCCGGCTACTCCGAGGCCATCGCCTTCGCCCGTAAATCCGGAATCAACATTCCGATGCCGAGTGACAAGCCATGAGCGCGGCCAATTCCGATTTCTGGCCTTTCCACGATCCGATGAGTTACTATTCCGATAATTGTCGTGCCTGATTGGCTGATTACCGGCTGTGCGGAGTTGCTTACTCTGCGCGGAGCTGTACCCCGGCGCGGCCGCGCCCTCTCTGATCTCGGCATCATTCGCGACGGCGCGTTGCTCGTTCATAACGATCGCATCGCCGCCGTTGGCCCGCGCCGCCGCATCGAGCGGCTGCGAGCCGCGCGGCGCTGCGAAAGACTCGATCTCGGCGGACGCGTGGTTCTTCCCGGCTTCGTGGATTCGCACACTCACCTGATTTTCCCTGCGAGCCGCGCGGACGAATACGAGCAACGCATCTCCGGAAAAACGTACGAGCAAATCGCAAAGAATGGCGGCGGCATTCGCACGACTGTTCAAGGCTTGCGCCGCTCACCGCCGGAAGCGCTCGCGGCTAGCGCCAACGTCCATCTCCGCGAATTCGCCGCGCACGGCACCACTACGCTTGAAGCCAAGAGCGGTTACGGCCTCGATTGGAAAAGCGAGGCGAAAATACTCGGCATCCTTCAGCAGTTGCATCAAGACCAGCCCCTCGATATCGCGCGAACTTTTCTCGGCGCGCACATCGTGCCGCCGGAATTCCGCCGGCGACCGGACACGTTCGTGGACTTGCTGGTGGAACGCTGGATCCCGGCTGTGGCAACTTCCGGTCTTGCGGAATTCTGCGACGTGTTTTGCGACCGTGGCGCGTTCACAGTGGCGCAATCGCGGCGCGTCCTCGCAGCGGGCCGAGCCTGTGGCTTGGTGCCGCGAATTCACGCCGAGCAACTCGCGCATACGGGCGCGGCGCGCCTGGCGATCGAAGTTTCGGCCGCAAGCGCCGATCATCTCGAAAAAATCGATGCGAGCGATATTCGCGCGCTCGGCACTCTCGAATGTCGTATGCACCCTACTTCCGGGTTGCGGTTTTCATCTGGGCACCGGCTGCTACGCTCCCGCGCGTAAGCTGATCGATGCAGGCGCCATCGTAGCGCTGGCCACCGATTTCAATCCGGGCACGAGCCCCACGCTTAGCATGCCGATGATTCTCTCGCTCGCCTGCTCTCAAATGCACGTCACTCCCGCAGAGGCGATTTCCGCCGCCACGATAAATCCCGCCTACTCGCTGCGCCAGCAGGACCGCATTGGCTCGCTCGAAGCTGGCAAATATGCGGACCTTGCGGCCTTTGACGTAGCCTCCTACCGCGAGATTCCGTATTATTTTGGTATGAACCTCTGCAACCTGACGATGAAGCGCGGCGTGGTGATCCACTCGAATAAACAGCTAATCCATGAAACGGCTCGTTGAATGCGTTCCCAATTTTGCAGAAGGCCGCGATCTCTCCAAAGTGGACGCGATCGCCGCCGCCATGCGTGAAGTCCCCGGTGTCTTCCTGCTGGCCCGAGAGAGCGACGCGGACCACAACCGAAGCGTGATTACGCTAGCGGGCGATCCGGAGGCGATCGTTGAAGCTGCCGTGCGGGCGGTGGGCAAGGCCGCGGAACTGATCGACTTGACCCGGCAAACGGGAGCACATCCCCGCATCGGCGCGACGGACGTGGTGCCGTTTGTCCCGCTCGAAGGTATTTCTTTAGAGGATTGCGTGATCCTGGCAAAAAAGGCGGGCCGCGAGATCTGGGAGCGCTATCGCATCCCCGTTTATTTCTACGAAGCGGCGGCACAGCGTCCCGATCGCGTGAATCTGGAGAACATTCGGCGAGGACAATTTGAGGGACTGTGCGAGGAAGTCCTTCGCAATCCCGATCGTGCCCCTGATGTCGGCGATGCCTGCCTTCACCCTACGGCCGGAGCCACGGTGGTGGGTGCTCGGAAATTCTTGATTGCCTACAATATTAATTTGAATACCCCCGATGTTGCCATCGCGAAGAAAATCGCCAAGACGATTCGTTTTTCGAGCGGCGGCTTGCCATTCGTCAAGGCCATGGGAGTGGATTTGCGGGCGCGGAATCTCGCACAAGTCTCGATGAACCTGACCGACTTCGAGCAGACTCCGGTTCACCTGGTATTCGAAACGGTAAAGCGCGAGGCAGAGCGCCACGGCGTTGGAATTGCCGGGAGCGAGATCGTGGGCCTGATTCCGAAGCGCGCAATCGAAATGACCGCAGAGAACTATCTCAAAATCGAGAACTTTTCGCCTGCGCAGGTGTTAGAGAATCGACTGGAAGAATCGCTGATGGAGGGCGGCGCAAACAAGAGCGCCTGGCCGCCATCGTAATGCCGTTTCTGGAGGCCGTGGCGCAGCCGACCGCAACTCCGGGAGGAGGTTCCGCGGCAGCGCTGGCGGGCGCACTCGCGGCAAGCCTCGGACAGATGGTCGCAGGCTTATCGGGCACTAAGAAACGTGACGCGACGGATAAACAGCGGCTCGACGAGGCGGTGAAAGAGTTCGATGCAGCGTCCCGCAGGCTCGCGATAGCGATTGACCGTGACGCGGAATCCTTCCAGTCCGTCATAGTCGCTTACAAACTTCCCGATAGCACGCCGGAGGAGATCCGGCGGCGCCACGCAGCCATTCAGAATGCTCTAGTTAAGGCTATTGAAGTGCCGCTCGAAATCGCGCGAGAGGCGGCGCAATTATTTGAGCGCCTCGGCCAACTGGAACCGCTATTCAGCCCATCTATGTTGTCAGACGTTCGCGTAGGCGCGTCTGATGGCATCTGCCGCGGTTCGTGGCGCTCTTGAAAACGTGGCCATAAACCTCGAATCGGTGACGGACGCCAGGCGTGGGCGAACGCGTGCGCTCCGAATGCCGGTCATTAACAATACGTATCAGTGAGAATCCTGTAGAGGCCGGACGGAAGGATATCTGGTAGCGTATTTAGTGACCTCCAGAGGGCAGCAGATTATGAGGAAGCGGACTTACGCAACTTTTCTTGGGATTGCGCTATTGCTCACCAGTTTCGGGGGTATCGCCCAGAGGGCTGACGCCGGTACCCTGAGCACTTCCGTGATCGGCATGTTTCCGAAGGAAATCGGCGAGTTCGCCTACGCCGATCTAAAATCCGCACGCAAGTTTCCATGGTTTCCGCAACTCCGCGACCAGCTTCTTCCCAGTCGCTTCCGCCAATTCGAGAAATTCCTCTCTTCCGCCGGAGTGGATCCCGATACGCAAGTTGACGAACTTGCCTGGGGCGGAGTAGCTGCGGCGCAAGGCAAGGGTGAACAAGTAGTGGGAGTGGCTTTGGGAAGTTTCGACCCGTCATCGAGCGAAGCGCGATTCAAGCAGCAGAAGCTGCCGTTAGTCGAGATTCACGGCTACCATCTCTACGCGTTCGGCAGCGGCTCGGGCCCTGACGACATTTTGTTCATGTTCATCGACCCGAACACGGCGGCTTTCGGTCACCGCTCGGCACTGGAAAAGCTCATCGACGTGCGCACGGGAGTGGCGCAGAGTTTGCTGACAAACGATACGCTGTTTCCGCTGATCAATGAAGCCAACGGGACGGGGATCATCTGGGCGGCACTGAACAAGGACTACGCGAACCTGGCCATGCAGCAACTGATTCCGCAAGCCAACCAATTTCCGCAAGCGGCCGCCATCATCAAGCGCATACGCGCGATGACGATCAGCGTGGACGCGGAAGAGGGCGTGGATACGCACTTTCAGGCGGTTTGCAACTCGCCGGACGATGCGAACCTGCTGTCCGCCGCGCTGCAGGCCGGCCTGATGTACCGGCGCTACCAGGAGTCGCAGTCAAATCCGGACCTCGCCGGCGCGCTCGATCAAGTGCAGGTGGCACCCGCAGGCGACCGGCTGAAGGTGGATGTGCCGGTGACGCAGGATCAACTGCTGGCTCTGATTCGCACCCACGCATTTGCCACACCGATGTGAAGGAATAAGCGGAACCCAATGGGGAGCTTGGTCTTCAGTTGGATAGTCTAGTGACGGTCGTCTGTGTCAGCTACCCGCACATCGCAGGCTTCGCGGCAGTCGGGACAATAGTACAGTCCGTCCACGCAGAGGTGGACGTGCTCTTGCGACTGGCAAAAACAGCAATACTTTTCGCAGGAGCATTTGCTCTCAGCCTTGTCGCATTGTGAACAGAGGGTGACCACAGTCCAGGCGTTTATCCTTTCTCGTTTTTAGCCTTTTCCGTCGGCGCACTGCGGTGGTTGGTGAGGGGCAAGGGAACCTCAGCGGCCGCAGTCACGGGAGTCGGGAAAGACAACTCCCTTCCATCGGAAATTGCAGCAGCAGCACCTGCGAGGGGCGCCGGTTCAGGCGAGATCACGGGAACGAGTGCGCCCTCCGCTTCCTTCAAGAAGGTCAACACCGAGGCGCCTGTGCTCCAGTCAATCGAGAGGACATCGCCCAGCGTAACCTGGTTGGTCGCGAGCAAGCTGGCCAACGGGTAAACCAAATGCCGCTCGATCGCGCGCTTCAAGTGGCGCGCGCCGTATTTCAGATCCGTCCCTTCGCGCAGAAGGAACTCCCTGGCCGATTGAGTGAGCCGGAAGAGGAAGCGCCCCTTGGCGGTTTCGAGGACGCGCTGCTGCACCATTCCCAACTCGATCTCGAGAATCTGCTCGAGCTGCTGCGACCGCAAGGGATGGAAAACGACGACCTTGTCGATGCGGTTCATAAACTCGGGCGCGAATTTTCTCTTGGCAGCTTCCGAGGCAGTTCGTTCGACCTTTTCGTCGAGCTTAGGCTTCGATTCGGCCCGCACTTCCGGCGCAAAGCCGAGGCCACCGGTCATCAATTCCGTTATTTCTCCGCCTCCGAGATTCGAGGTCATGAAGATCATGGTCTGCGACAAATCGACGCGGCGATTGTCTCCGAGCGTCAACGTCGCCTTGTCGAGAATGCCCAGCAGCAATTGCCACAAAGCATCACTGGCCTTTTCAATTTCGTCGAACAGCAAAAAGCTGATCTTGAGCTTGTCGGTGTGATACTGGGCGAGGGCCTCCTGAGTGATGAGCGGATGCGTTTCGCGGTGCCCCAAATATCCCGGAGGCGAGCCAATCAGTTTAGCGATTTCGTGCGAATGCTGAAATTCGGCGCAGTCGACCTTAATTACGGCGCGGGGATCCCCGAACAGCACTTCGGCTGTAGCTTCGACGACGCGAGTTTTGCCGGCGCCAGTGGGCCCGAGGAACAGAAGGTTCCCCACCGGCCGCCCTGGTGAATTCAGGCCGGCACGGAAAACCTGGTACAGGTCAACGACGGCCTGCACCGCCTCATCCTGTCCGACAATTTTTCGGCGCAACCCACCTTCGAAATCCCGCGACTCTACGCTACGCAGGGTCGGGTCGAGTTGAAACGCTTGTCCACCCATGGTCTTGCCCCCCTACCGGTACCGTCGCCCGCCATCGCGACTGACCGGTTCGGACCGCTCGAACTGATCCAGCTTGATATCGACCGTCGAACGAAGCAGTCGCAATTGCGTGACCAGTTCCCGGCCCGAATTGGCCCGATCCGCCAGCACGAGAAGCGGCGGTGACAGATCGGCCAGGTCCAGGTTCAGGCTGCGCAGCGAATGCATCAGATTCCGCACGTACGGCGATTTCACGTCGAACAGCTCTACCCGACTGCTCACCTGCTCGCGCAGGCGCCCCCAATCGAGATCAAGGAAGGGATGATTTCGGGCAACTTTCCGAACCACCTCGTCCGTGATACGCGGCCTTTCACCCAACCGCGCCAGATGCAACTGCTGCACTTTTCCGCGCCGGCGAACGTTGTGCACCAAGAAGTACCTTTTCCCCTTTTTCCGAACGAACGCCACAGCGTTCTCCTTCCGGCCCAGACACCCTAAAGCAGCCCGTAGTGTAAGGACCATCCACTACACAGTCAATGGTACGATGCTGTGGACTCGGGAAGGTTGCTTCGAATTGGTTATTACTCTTGCGGAACGGTTGACGGGCGAGCAGACAAGAAGGTTAGGCGAGGTTGAGTCGAGTTCCGAAATGGGTTCGATAAACAAAACTTTCCCCTATTGATTTAGATGCGAAATTCGCACGTGAGGTTCGGGGGGCGGGAGCCGAAGAACGATGTCTTGGGAGCCAGTTTATCGGCTAGTGAAACGAATCCCCCGAGGGCGCGTGACTACGTATGGAAGTCTCGCAAAGGCGCTTAGGCTACGGGGCGGAGCGCGCGCGGTTGGCTACGCGATGGCAGCGTGTCCGAGCGGTCGAGGCATCCCTTGGCATCGCGTAGTTGGCGCGGGCGGACGCCTGATGATTCCCGAGCCGTACGGGAGTCTTCAGCGGCGGCTGCTGGAGGCCGAGGGCGTGGAGATCGGTGAGCGCAGGCACGTCGATATGACGCGCTACATTTGGCTGCCCACGAAAAAGCGCTCCTCCGGACGCAAACGCCGGGTCGCGAAGCCGCGCTGATTCGCGCTACCATCACGATTGTGATAAAAGTAAAGTTTCGATACGCAGGACTTATTCCGTGGGCGATCCAATTATCCAGGTCGAGGACCTTTACAAAAGCTATGGCGCCGTGGAAGCGGTGCGCGGGATTAGTTTTGCGGCCGAGCGCGGCGAAGTTTTTGGCTTGCTGGGCCCGAATGGTGCCGGAAAGACATCCACTGTGGAAATCCTGGAGGGTCTTCGCACCGCAGATCGCGGCCTGGTGCGCGTATGCGGACTCGATCCGAGCCAATCCGGCCACGCTTTCAAAGAGAAGATCGGTGCGGTCCTGCAGTCCACCTCTTTGCCGGACAAGCTGCGTGTGGGCGAAGCGATCGAGCTCTTTGCGCGTTTCTATCGCCGCCGCGCCAATACCGACGAACTCCTCGAGAGATTTCAGTTAGCTGAAAAACGCAGCGCGTTCTACAGCCATCTCTCTGGAGGGCAAAAGCAGCGACTGGCGCTGGCCATGGCTCTGGTGAATGATCCGGAGGTTGTCTTTCTGGATGAGCCGACTGCCGGCCTCGATCCACAAGTGCGCCGCGAAATCTACGACATTATCGAAGAGCTCAAGCGCGGCCGGAAGACGGTACTGCTGACTACGCACTATATCGAGGAAGCTGAGCGCTTATGCGACCGGGTGGCCATCGTGGACCATGGCCGCGTCATGGCGCTGGGCACGCCGCGAGAATTGAAACGTAATTCGGCGGGCATGACGCGGATCGAAGCGCGCCTTGCACGGCCGATTACGAACGGTTTGCTCGGGCACCTAGAAGGCGTATCCGATTGCCGCGAATTCGCGGGCACTTACGTATTGCACTCGGCAAAGCCGCCGCAGACGATTGTGGCGTTGGTAAAACAGCTGGAGACGGAAAGCAATGAGCTGCAAAGTTTGGAGATGTTTTCACCGTCGCTTGAGGATGTGTTTATCGAGCTAACGGGCCGGCGGCTGCGCGAATAATGGCTATGCCGATAGCAACATTGAATCAGGAGCGAACGATTTGAGCCACACATGGACCCTCACGACGATGCGCATTCGCCTAGCCGTGCGCAACCGTGCATTCTTTTTCTTCAGCTTCGTGATGCCGCTCCTGTTTTTGTTCGGCGCGGTCCTTTTCTTTGGCAGGGGCAAGACGGAATGGATGGGTTACATTCTCGGAGCCATTCTGACGGTCACCGTGATGGGCAGTTTCTGGGGGCTCAGCGTGCAGCTGGTGACTTTCCGCGAACAGGGCATTCTGCGGCGATTTCGGCTCGCACCCCTGGGCGCGGGATCGATGCTGGCATCGAGCATCCTTTCCAACTATTTCATGGCCTTGCCAATAGTGATACTCGAGATTCTGGTATGTCGCCTGGCATTTCACATGCAATCGTGGGGAAACCTCTGGGCGATTTTCATCCTGGTGACGATTGGGTCGGCCACATTCTCCGCCCTGGGACTGATCGTTGCGAGCGTAACCAACACCATGCAGGAAACTCAGATGATCAATAACTTGATCTGGATGGGATTCCTCTTTCTCTCCGGCGCAACGATCCCGCTGGCTGCCTTTCCCGGTTGGCTGCAGCGCGTGGCTCTTTTCATACCCGCGGAGTATCTGGCTACGGGCCTGGAGTCCGCCGGCGCGCGGCTGGCTACCGGCTATCAAGTGCTGGAAGACAGTGCGGCTCTCGCACTGGGACTGGTGGTGGCATTCGAAGTCTCGCGCCAGCTCTTCCGCTGGGAACCGGAGGCGAAGGTTCCGCGCAAAGCCAAGCTATGGGTTCTGGCGGCGCTGGTCCCATTTCTGCTGTTTGGGACTTGGGAGAGTGTTACTGGAAGGCAGCTGCACCATATCAATCAGAATTTCCAGGAGCTCAGCGGGCGGCTCGCGCCTTCGCAAACGACTGAGCCGCGCTGACTCAAATGGGACGGCAAACGGCCGCCACCTTTCGTTGAATCCAGCTTCACCGCATTTACATCGAAAGCAAGACTGATGGCTGCGAAGAATCACAACGAACCCGACAGTTTCAATCGCCGATCGAGAGGTGCCCATGAGAGCAATTCGCGTGCACGAATTCGGCGGACCTGAGGTATTGCGTCTTCAGGAGGTCCCCGATCTGAAACCCGGCGCGGGTCAACTTGTAGTCCGCATTCGCGCGGTTGGCGTGAACCCCGCCGACACCTACATGCGCACGGGAACGTACACACGGAAACCGGCACTTCCGTACACTCCGGGCACGGACGCCGGCGGCACGGTTGAATCGATTGGAAGCGGAGTCACGCGATTCAAGGCCGGCGATCGAGTCTACCTGGCTGGAAGTGTGACCGGTACCTACGCGGAACAAGCATTGTGCGAGCAGCACATGGTATTTCCTCTGCCGGCAAATGTATCGTTCGCACAGGGCGCGGCCATGCATGTTCCCTATGGCACAGCCTACCGGGCGCTTTTCCAGCGAGCGCAGGCGCGCGGTGGAGAAACTGTGCTGATTCACGGCGCGAGCGGAGGAGTGGGCATTGCCGCCGTACAGCTTGCGCGCGCTGCCGGGCTGCGCGTAATCGGGACGGCAGGATCGGATCGGGGCAAGCAACTCGTCTCGGCGGAAGGCGCGCATCACGTCCTTGATCACAAATCGGCGAGCCACTTTGACGAGGCGCTGTCACTCACTGGAGGACGGGGCTACGACGTGATCATCGAAATGCTGTCGAATGTAAACCTTGGCCGCGACCTCACGATTCTCGCTCCGCGCGGCCGCGTAGTGGTGGTCGGCAGTCGCGGCACCGTCGAAATCGATGCGCGAAATACGATGACGCGTGACGCCGCGATTCTCGGTATGAGCCTTTGGAGTGCCACCCCCGAAGACGTCACTGGCATTCACTCCGCGCTTGTCGCCGGACTTGAGAACGGAACGCTGCGCCCGGTGATCGGTCAAGAGATCCCGCTCTCCGAGGCTCCACGCGCCCACAGAGCTGTGATGGAGCCCGGCGCTTACGGCAAAATCGTTTTGATCCCCTAACCCTTAGCTCAACTTCAAGCACAAGGAGAAAACACCATGCAGCGATCAGCCACGGCCGTTTGGAATGGCGCACTCAAAGATGGAAAGGGGACAATTTCCACCGCCAGCGGCGTCCTTTCGAGCACCCCGTATTCGTTCACCACGCGATTTGAAAATGCCAAGGGCACCAATCCCGAGGAACTGATTGCCGCGGCGCACGCCGGATGCTTTACGATGGCGCTCTCCGCACAACTCGGGACAATCAACTTCGTCGCCGAGAGTCTCCGAACCGTTGCCGCTGTATCGCTCGAAAAGCTTGAGGCGGGCTGGACGATTTCGCGCGTTCACCTTGAAGTGTCCGGTAAGGTCCCCGGCATCTCGCCATCGGCGTTCCAAGCCGCCGCGGATAGCGCCAAGGCGAACTGCCCCGTCTCGCGGGTGCTGAAGGCAGAAATCACGATGGCGGCAGTGCTGGAACAAACTCCGTGACGCTATTTCCGGCTGTCATTGGATTCTTGATCGTGGCCACCGTTTTGTGGGAGGCGTTTGAGACGATCGTCCTCCCGAGGAGGGTCGCTCGGCGCTGGCGAATCACGGTGCTTTTCTATCGCGTCACTTGGTTCCCCTGGAGGTCCCTGGCGCATGGAATCAAAAGGACCAGAGCCCGCGAAACATTCTTGAGTTTCTACGGGCCACTTTCGCTGCTTTTCCTTTTCGTATTCTGGGCGGGAGCGCTGATCCTTGGCTTCGGTCTGCTTTACCGCAGCGCGGCGATCGCGAATGCCATTCCTCAATCCTTTTCCACATGCGCTTATCTCAGCGGAACGACCTTCTTCACGCTCGGGCTCGGCGACGTGGTTCCGCACGCCGGCATCGAGCGCCTTCTTGCGGTGACGGAGAGCGGACTGGGCTTTGGCTTCCTGGCCTTGGTGCTCAGCTATTTGCCGGTAATCTATCAGGCATTTTCGCGCCGCGAGGTGAACATCGTCCTCTTGGATGCCCGCGCCGGCTCTCCGCCAACGGCGTGTGAACTTCTACGGCGTCACACCGGGCCGGGCGGCGTCGAGGCCCTCGACCAGATGCTGCATGACTGGGAGCGATCCGCCGCTGCCATTCTGGAAAGCCATGTGTCGTACCCAGCTGTGAGCTACTTCCGGTCGCAGCACAACAACGAGTCTTGGCTTGCGGCCCTCACGGCGATTCTGGACGCCACCGCGCTCGTCCTCACCGGCGTCGAAAACATCGCGGCGCGGCAGGCTCGCCTCACGTTCGCCATATGCAGGCACACCGTCGTCGATCTGACGCAGCTCTTCAACTTGCGCCCTCAGGGGGGACACGCCGACCGCTTGCCAGCCGGCGAACTACAGCGATTGCGCACAACTCTCACCCAGGCTGGCGTTCAGCTTCGAGACGATGAGGCCGCCGCAGCCAAGCTCACAAAACTTCGTGAGATGTATGAACCGTATCTGCGCGCGCTTTCCGACTTTCTCTACATGGAGCTTCCGCCGTGGATTTTGGCGAAAGAAATCACCGACAACTGGCGCACCAGTGCCTGGGGCCGCATCACGGGCTTTTCCTCTGGTGGCCCAAGGGAACCCGATGATCACGCGGACTGAAACCATTCTCAGCTGCCGTCCGGATTGCCGAGCGCCATACGCGGACGTGGCAAAGATATTGACTCCTTCCGAAGTTGCGCGCTAAATTGAAATTGAAGTTCTGAGGGGGGCTCTCTGCGCTCGTCCGTCGTACCGGCTATCCGTGCCGCCGTGGTTGCAATTTTGACCATGGGCCTGGTAAATCTGCCGTTGATGGCTGCGGCTTCCAAAGCTCTCGGCATGGTTGTCGCTGCCGATCACGCCTATTTGGACCATGCCAACGCGGCAACTGGTGCCAGCGTCTATTCCGATGACGCCCTCGTTACCGAGCAGGGTGGGTCCCTGCGGCTGAGCGTCGGAGCCAGCCAGATTTACCTGCTTTCTTTAAGTTCCGCGAGCCTCGAACCGCGGGACGATAAGATTGAAGCTAGGGTCGACAGGGGCACGATGGGTTTCTCCACCGCCCGGCCCAGCCAACTCCAGATTCAGACTCCTCTGGGTGTTGTGCGCGGAGCGGATGCGAATCCCATCTTCGGGCAAGTAAGCCTACTGAGTCCATCAAAGCTGAGAATCAGCTCTTACAAGGGAACTCTGGTCGTGGAAGATATAAATGGCGGGCAGAAAATGATCGCGCAGGGTGAAACCTACGAAGGAACGTTGGTATCCGACGCTTCCGGCGGCGACGACAGCCAACCCAAAAGGGCCAGGACTGGAGCGGTCGTCAACTGGTCGCATGTCCTCCGGGTCGGGATCCCGGTGGTGGCCGCGGGATTTCTTGCGTGCTGGCTCTATCCAGAAAGCCCCTCAAAAATGGGCTGCTGGAATTAGTTGCCGAATCATTTCGCGCAAGTCACCGCTGAACCAACCTTTGCCAGTGGACCTACTGCGGGGCGAAAACGCTATCTCACGATTCTTGAGTTTGCCGGAATTTTCGAAGCCATGTCAGATACTAAGACCCCAGGACAAAGCGAATCGAGCGAGGAGCATCTGGGCGTAGTCCATGAAAATCTGGAGGGCTGGATTCCTCCTCTTGCGACCGAGGCCGAGATCTGCGCCGCCTTGGAGAAGGCATTCGACTATCGCGGCGATTTGACGATTACTCTAAAGAACGGGCAGAACATTGAAGGATATGCTTTCGACCGCAGAATGAATGGGCCGTCCCTTTCCGAATGTTTCGTCCGCGTTATGCCGAAAGACCGGCCGGAAAAACTTTCGATTGCCTACAGCGATATTGCCGCCCTGGCGTTTACGGGCCGTGACACAGCAGCCGGGAAGAGCTTCGCCGCTTGGGTGAAGAAGTACAACGAAAAGAAAGCTGCCGGCGAAAAAAACGTCGGGATTGAATCCGAATCTCTTGACGAATAGCGCGCGGGTGCCCTCAAACCCCGTTATGCGAGGATTGATCACCTAGAATGCCCGCCACGAAGGGCATGATCACTTCGCGGGTGAAGCGGCCTTTTTAGTGATAATGATATTCTTCAGCTCGTTAGGGTCGTTCTTCAGCTCTTCCTTCCCGGCAGGGAACTGATTGTATTGAAGCAAATATGCGATGGTGTCTAGAGTTTGGTCGGGTGTGAGTGTGCCGGGTTTGTCTTGCGGCATGGTGTCGTGTATCAGGCCCATCAGGTCGGCCACGCTTTGCCCTTCCCACGTTCCCATAAAGGCATCGCCGGCTAGGGGCAACGCCTGGCCGCTGCCGCTCAGATCGTCCATGTGGCATGTAGCGCAGCTCTGGCTGTATTGCGCCTTTCCTCGCTGGGCTTGGGCGGCGGTATAAACGCCATCCATCGTCGTCTTGGGGGTGTCAGCAGCTCTCGCGGCTCGAAGCGCTCCCAGTCCCGCCGCTGCCATTGCACCCGCGAAAACAATTGCCGTGATTGCGCGCACCTGTTTGGTAAAAGCTTTTGTCTGCGAATTGGTAATATTGGCCGAGTGCATGTGTATAATTAGTCCCCTCGTTTTATTAGATGCGAATATTGTGTGCCACGGATAATGATAGCAAACGTTCCGTGGGAATCAGCGTGTCATCTATTTTTCAATACGTTGCCATTGCGGCTCTGCTATCCGCTCGACTACCATCACCCTTGCCGCACTTGTCCAAGCAACGGCTAAATCACGCCAGCGGCCTAGGAGCATTTACGTGATCAAACGCAGGCTCGGAAAATCGAACTTGGAAATTGGACCGCTGGTTTTCGGCGGAAACATATTTGGCTGGACTGCGGATGAACCCACATCGTTCAAGTTGCTCGATGCATTCGTGGCATCGGGATTGAACATGATCGATACCGCCGATGTGTACTCGAAATGGGTTCCGGGGAATCAAGGCGGCGAATCCGAAACGATCATCGGTAACTGGCTGGCCAAACGAGGCAACCGCGACAAAGTACTGATCGCCACCAAGCTCGGCGTAGAAATGGGGCCCGGCGAGCAGGGCCTTTCTCGCGCGTACATTTTTCGTGAGGTTGAGCGCTCGCTCGCGCGCCTGAAGACCGATTACATCGATCTTTATCAAGCGCATAAAGATGACACTGAAACACCGATGGAGGAAACGTTTGCGGCTTTCGCCGATTTAATTGAAGCGGGCAAAGTAAGAGTGATTGGTGCATCGAACTTCAAAGCTGATCGCTTGGCGGAGGCGCTGAAGGTAAGCGCCGCAAACGGCCTGCCACGATACGAGAGCCTTCAGCCCTGGTACAACCTTTACGATCGCGCCGATTTCGAAGGTGATCTCGCAGACCTGTGCCGGCGTGAAAATCTGGGCGTGATCCCTTATTTTTCGCTCGCCAGTGGATTTCTTACCGGAAAGTACCGCTCGGAAAAAGATCTGGAGGGCAAGGCCCGCGGCTATCGCGCGAAAAATATGCTGAACGAGCGCGGCTTCCGGATTCTCAAAGCGCTAGATACCGTTTCGACAGACACCGGCGCGACGCCCGCGCAAATTTCTCTTGCGTGGCTCATGGCGCACGGCGTTACGGCTCCGATCGCCAGCGCGACCAATATCGATCAGTTCAACGAATTGCTCGGCGCAACTGCGCTTCGGCTCAAACCCGAAGCGGTGCGTCTGCTGGATGAAGCCAGCATCTCTTAGAGGGTCCTCCACAAATGGGCGTGAGCCAACTCAAGGCCAAGTCCGAGCCGAAGCGGTGTCATTGGGCGACCGGTGCGCTGATGATCGAGTATCACGACCTGGAGTGGGGCGTGCCGGTCCATGACGACCGAATCCTTTTCGAATTCCTGATTCTCGAAGGAGCGCAGGCCGGGCTGAGTTGGGAGACGATTCTCAAGAAACGGGAGAACTACCGCGGGGCATTTGACGGTTTCGACGCAGGAAAAATTGCAACCTACGATCGTGCAAAGGTTCGCAAGTTGATGGCCGACCCGGGAATCGTGCGCAACCGCCTCAAGATTGAGGCGACAATTTCAAACGCGCGGGCGTTCCTTGCGGTGCAGAAGGAATTTGGAAGCTTCGATGGCTATATTTGGAAATTCGTTGGAGGCAAGACTAAGAAAAATTCTTGGCGACCGTCGCAGCGCCTGCCGGCATCCACGCCGGAATCAGACGCCATGAGCAAGGACCTGAAGCGGCGCGGTTTCCGGTTTGTGGGCTCGACGATTTGCTACGCGTTCATGCAGGCCGTGGGGATGGTGGACGACCATTCCCGCGAGTGTTACCGACGCAAACCCTAAGACGGCACGCCCTGCCCAGGCGCAAATCCTCGTTGGATAAAGGATCAAAACAACGGTGCCGGCGCTGTTCACCGTGGACGATTTTTCTTTACACCAACAGGTACTTGCGCCATTTCGACCTGCCGTGTAAAGATTCTTCTCGTATCCTCGGACTACGCCCGATATGCGCGGGAGCGCCGATCTCCCGATCGCCGCCTTTCGCCCCGCTTTTGCATTCGTAGGGCTACGTCAGCGAGATGAACCCGCCGCTCCGATTCGACGCTCGCTATCGAGAACGGCCATTTGCTCGGCGCCGTACCGATCGCCCGCGACCGAATCTGGCGGCACGGCGCGCTCCATGGTGGCGATCTCGTCCGACGACAATGACATTGGAAGCGTTTCGAGGGCGTCCTTCAATTGCTGGCGATGCCGTGCGCCTACCAGCGGGATTATTTCTTTTCCCTTGGAGAGGACCCAGGCGAGTGCTAGCTGCGCCACGTTGATCCCCTTTTTCGTAGCGATCTCCTGCAATCGCGATATCAACTTTTGGTTGCGGGCCAGATTTTCGCCCTGAAATCTCGGGAAGTGAGCGCGGATGTCTCCGCGCGCTGCGCTCTCGGGACTGGGCATGTGACCGGTGAGGAGACCGCGAGAGAAAACGCCGTATGCCACCAGACTGACCCCTAGCTCGCGCAGCGTTGGGATGATTTCTGATTCGGCGCTGCGTGAGACCAGCGAATACTCGATTTGCAGAGCGCTGATGGGGTGAACCGCATGCGCTCGGCGGATCGTGTCGGCGGATGCCTCGGAAAGCCCGATATGCCGCACGTATCCGGCCTTCACCATTTCCGAAATTGCTCCAACCGTGTCTTCGATCGGGACCGAGGGATCCACTCGCGCCGGTTGGTACAGGTCCACGTAATCGGTTCCCAAGCGGCGCAGGCTGTACGCCAGGAAGTTCTTCACGGCGACGGGCCGAGCGTCTATCCCGATGAACGCGCCGTTCGGGGCGCGCATGGCGCCGAACTTCACTCCGATGAAAAAGCGCTCGCGCGGCTGACCGGCGAGTGCTTTTTGCAGCAGCGTCTCATTGTGGCCCATGCCGTAAAAGTCGCCGGTGTCGAACAGCGTGACGCTCGCTTCGATAGCGGCATGGATGGTTGCGATGCTTTCGCTCTCGTCGGCTGCCCCGTACATGCCGGACATACCCATGCAGCCGAGACCGATCCCGGAGACTTCCGGCCCGTTTTTTCCCAGACGACGTATTTGCATCTGCAGTGACTCGCTTAGTGACGCGCCATGAGCAGATGAAGTTCGGGCGGCAGTGGAACCACGTCAATTGCCACGTTGATGCATGAAGGCTTGCCGCTCGCGAAGGCGGCTTTGATGGCGGGGCCGAGATCTTGTATTTCGGTTACGCGCTGGGCGTGGCATCCGAACGCCGCGGCGACTTCATGATACTTGGCATCGCGTAGCTCCGTGCCAATCAGGCGGGTTTTTCCGGACACGATTTCCTGAAAGTGCTGAGACGCCGCCCAACTGTGATTGTTCATCACCGCGACAACGATAGGCAACTGGTGGCGCACCATGGTATCGAATTCCGCGATCGTAAAACCGATGGCCCCATCGCCCGCGAGGCATAGCACGGGGCGATTGGGATGAGCGACTTGCGCTCCAATTGATAGGCCGAGTCCCATGCCTACCGCCCCCAAGAATCCATGGGTGATGTAGCTTCCGGGTTGGTTCTGGCGGATGACCTCATTCATCCAGTGATAGGCTTCCGCGCCATCGCCGATGACGATGGTGCTTTCGGGCATGTTGTCGACGATTGCAGAAACCGCCTGAAAAGGATGAATGGGCGGACCGGCGCGATTCAGATCCGGCTGCGCACGCTTGCATCGCTCGACCTTAGCGTTGGCAACGGTTTGTTGCCAACGGCTGCGATCGGGCCATTTCTGGGTTTTCGCGCGTATGTTCATCGCCCGCAAGGTTTCGCGCGGGTCGGCGACGATTCCCATGGCCACCTGACGCAAGCGGCCGATTTCTTTGGGGTCGGTTTCGACGTGAATGATCTTGGCGGCAAGCGGAACCACGAGGTCGCTCATACCTAGGGTGAAGAGACCGAATCGAACGCCAAGAGCTAGGACGACATCAGGCCGTTGATCTGGCGCGGAAAGGTCCGCCATCTTGTGAAACGTGCCGCCGTAGAGAGGGTGATTGCTCGGAAGCAAACCGTGCGCTTGAAAGTCGGAATAAACGGGAGTGCCAGTGGCTTCGGCAAATTCGCGCAATTCAGCTTCCGCGCCGGAAAAGTATGCTCCGGGTCCGATCATGATCACGGGCCGCGCCGCGCCCGCCAGCAGTTTCAGTGCTTCGTCCACCTCCCTCGGGTCCGGGGAAGATCGCGAATCGAGTAGAACTTTCTCAGGGATCGCCACCGAGTTCTCGTCAATTTGCGCTCCTAACACGTCCATCGGCATATCGAGAAGCACGGGGCCGGTTGGATGGGAAGTTGCGAGACGAACCGCTTGTGCGACTAGGCGGGGGATGTCTTGCGCGACCGTGATGCGATGCGCCCATTTCGTAATGGGAGTGACGACGGCAACCTGGTCGAGTCCGGCCTGTAGAGTGTTGGTTTCGGCCTGAGCGAGGCCGGCCGATCCGGTGATGTAAAGGACTGGCGTGCGATCCAGGTAAGCGTTGGCAATCGAAGTGATGATGTTCGTAAAGCCCGGGCCGGCCGTGGCCATGGCGACTCCCAGGCTGCGGGTGGCGCGCGCGTAGCCCTCGGCGGCATGGCCGGCTGCCACTTCATGGCGCGTGTCAGTAATTGGAATGTGATGATCGAGGCAAGATTGGAAGATGGTTTCAAGGTGCGCGCCGTGAAGGGCGAAAATATTTTTGACGTTTGCCTGCATCAGCGTTCGTACGACAAGCTCTCCACCTGTGATCATTGCCATGGGCCAATACCTCTGATGCTGAAATTTATTCTTTTGCCAGCGGTTCGGTGCGGCAGAGTCCGAGCGTAGACCACGCCGTCTTCGGCGGGATATCTGAATCTGAAGCCGACACTGCCCGACGGCCGGAATGATATCACGAAGCGCCAGCACGACAACTTGGCAACGGGAGAGAGCGCCCCCGCGTGTGACAAGTCAGTTGTGGTCGCCAGAACTCTCGCTATCCGCAGAGATGAGAAGGGCAACCGGGAATTCAGCTAACAGATCGCCCACCAGCAGCGTCTGGTTGCCGTCGAAAAGTTGACCTCTAATCCCACGGTCCGTAAAAATGTTTCGCCACGAGCGAAAAGCTTCTCGGGGAAGGACAAGACGCGTATCTTGCCAAAATTCGCGAGCATCCGTCCGTCCGGAGTCGCCCTCAGACGCAGCGAGCCATCTTGGCACCACGGTGAGCGAGCACAGATCGCCCAAGCTCCGCAAGTAGGCGACCAGATGTTCTGCGCGCCTTCCCCGCGCTTCCAGCGGAATGAAGTCGCCTTTGGAAAACAGTTCATCGTGCTTGAGTCGATAGGCAAGAGCCTTCTGGATTACATACAACTTGATTCGCCCGTCCTCCGAATGTTCCACAAAACCGCGCGCCGCAGACGCAAAATCCACCTCACTCTCACGAATTACCCTGCTGAGCAAACGCGAGCGTTCCGCGAAATCGACGAGCCCGCGATTATCCGGATCAACCAGGCGGAAATCCCACAATTCCGATCCTTGATAAAAGTCCGGAATGCCGGGGCACGTAACTTTAAGTAGAACCTGAGCCAAACTGTTAATCATGCCGCAATAGGCGGTCTTCTTTTGAAAAGCGCTGAAGTCACGAAGGAAGCGTTCGTTTTTAGGACTCAGAATCTCCTCGATAAACCGAGCCAACGCGCTTTCGTGAGTTTCGTTCGGCTCCGTCCACCTGGTGTTAATCATGGCCTCTCGCGTGGCCTTCACAAGATATGCCTGGAGGCGCTCGGTGATCGACGAAGCGTTCGAGTGATCGAGCGGCCATAAACCTACGAGTGTTTGATAGATCAAATACTCCTCGTTTGCATCGGGGACTTTATGGCCTTCGATTATCTGCTTGTGCTTTTCATTGCAAGCAGCCCATTTCGCGATCTGCTGTTCCCACTCCTCCGGCATTTCCGAGAGCACATTGAGCCGCGCGCGAATATCCTCGCTCCGCTTGGTATCGTGCGTGGACGTAGCATTCAGGCTATGAGGCCAGCGCTGCAGCCGCTCCTGCATCAGCGCATAAAATTCTTCCCTCGAGACGATGGACAATAGCGATGGCCTCCCGCCGACTTCGTTCAGCGAAAGCAGCGGGTAGTAGACGTAGAGCGCCGTATCTTCCAATCCCTTGGCGACAATCGGCCCGGTAAGCTGCTGCCAGCGCATCACGAACGCCAGGCGCTCCTCGCGCTGCTCTGGAAGCACGTGCGCGGGATTACGAAGAGTCAAAATTTCGCGCAGGAATGCAAAAGATTCCGCACTCATGCGCGGCCGCCGAGTTCGCGCCTGGTCCAGGGCCTCTTCGATCCTCTCCTGCGCGGCCGGCGGGATCTCCAAATTTCGCACGTAAGTGCGATAGACACCCATGCAGGCAGTCGTCTCGATCAGGGCCTCGGTCAATTCCGAGCGCAAAATATCCCGCGCGTATCGATCCTTGCCCGCCAATTCCGCCAGTTGCCTGCCCAGCGATCGCATCTCGACCCGCAGCAGGCTGTTCATAACCAGCTTCTTCTTTTCGTAAAGAATGTCGGCGAACTTCGCTTCTCTGCCAGTAAATCGGGAATAAATTTCGGCTAGCCGTTTCGCCCCCGCCGGGGATACAAAAACCCCATTTGCCCAATTGAGGTAGTCGTAACCCGTGGTTCCCGCAACAGACCATTCCTCTGGCAACGTCTCATGGGGCGCAAGTATTTTTTCGACGATCACGTATGGCTTCCCGGCATCGGAAGATACAGTGGACGCAATGCGATCGCCGAGTTTAGTAAGGTAACCCGCGGGATCGCGCAATCCGTCAATATGATCGATTCGCACCCCGCTAATCACGCCCTTGGCGATCAGGCGGAAGATCTGCTCGTGCATCGCTTCAAAAACGATGGGATCTTCAACGCGCATGCCCACCAAGTCCGAAATGGCGAAAAACCGCCGGTAGTTGATCCCTTCGTTCACATCCTGCCAGTACGCCAGCCAGTAATTCTGCTCGGCCAGGATTTGTTCGAGTTGGGAAAAGCTGGCGGAATCGCGAGGATCGCCATTCAATTGCGAGAGAATCGAGTCGATCAACGCGCGCACTTCCGAATGGCTGGCGATCAGAACTTTCATCCGCTCCCGCGCCGCCTCAAACCGGAGCCGCCTCTCGCCAGACGTTGTAGCCCGGTCCGCGTCTGAAAGTGAGGACAAAGACGAAATGACGCCGAGATATTCCTCGTAGGCAGCGGAAGTTTCGCCTAAGGACTTCTTGAGATCGTCGGCGCGCTCTTTCAAGACGCGCGCATAGGATCTGGGCGCGAGCGGAAAAAGCGATTCACGGTATTGGATCGCGAATTTTCCCTCTTGGAATATCAGGCGAAGCTCCCCCCCGTCAAGTGTTTCGCCAAAAGGACGTCCGAGAACAGGCAGCAGAATCTTGCCGTCCAGGTTTCGAGAGGCCGGGTGCCACTGTATGTCGAAGTAAGAAGCGAACGCCGATTCGGCTCCGTTTTCCAGCACGTCCATCCACCAGCGATTTTCGCTGCTGGCGGCCATGTGGTTCGGGACGATATCCAACAGTAATCTCATCCCTCGATTCAGCAGTCCGTTTTGCAGCGCTTCAAAATCTTCTTCGGACCCTATCTCGGGATCGATACGCGCCGGGTCGGTCACATCGTAACCGTGCCCGCTGCCATGGCGGCTTACCAGAAGCGGCGATGCGTACAGATCGGAAATGCCCAGTGTCGAAAAATAATCCAGCAGCCCTAAGGCGTCCTGAAAGCGGAAGCGATCGTTGAATTGGAGGCGATATGTGGATGTGGGAATGCGCTTGAAGGACACTCAGATTCTCTCCGTTGCAGCGCGCTCCAAAAAAAGAAATGATTGCGGCGACAACATGATTCGAGACGTGGAATTCAGCTCCACCCCTTCCCTCAACTTCTTTCCCGGGCCGAGCCATTTCGACTCCGCCGAGCTAAGCTTGATTAGCCATCGGCCGGGCGGCAACGTACCCTCCGTTTCCAATTTGGTGCGGCCGAAAAAGAAAAGCGCCGCCAGCTCACTTGAGTCGGATGTCCACAAAAGCCAAAGGCATTCATGATCCTCATCCGCCCCAGTTTCGACGCTCGAATCCGGGCCCAAGTGACACGCGTTGCGCAGCTCAATCAGCTTCTTATAGAAAGTTCGCAGCGTCCGGTGCGGTTCCTGCTCTTCTAGCTCGAATTTCAAGACGGACGCTTCGAAAGTTGCGAGGGCTTGCGGATCGGGTGTCTCGTGTTTCCAGCCAAAGCTCGCAAACTCTTCGCGACGTCCGCGACGCACTGCCTCGATAAGCTCCTTGTCTCCGTGGCTCGTGAAATACAGGAAGGGTGAAGTTTCTCCATACTCCTCGCCCATGAAAAGAAGCGGCACGAAGGGCGAGAGCAGCGTCACGCCCGCCGCCAGCTTTTGTCCCTCAAAGCTCACGAGTTGGCTCAATCGTTCGCCAAGTGCGCGGTTTCCCACTTGGTCGTGATTTTGACTGCACACCACAAAATGAGATTTCGCAATGCCGCTCGCGGAATTGCCGTGCCGGCGCTGCCGGTATTTCGAATACTGTCCCCCATAGCACCAGCCGTCCTTGATCGACGTCGCCAGGTGATGAACTGAACCAAAATCCCCGTAATACCCGGTTTGCTCCTTGGTCAGAAGCGTGTGCAACGAGTGGTGGAAATCGTCGCTCCATTGCGCCGGCAAATCATATCCGCGTTTTTCGTGCGGAAGTAGGATTCTCGCATCGTTCAAATCGCTTTCCGCGATCAAATGGATTTCGCGCCCGAGGTGGGTGGCCAGCGCGCGCGCTTCGTCTTGCAGTTCTTTCAGAATATGCCGCGCGCTGAAATCAAAAATCCCGTGGATCGCGTCGAGCCGCAGTGCGTCGAAATGAAACTCTTTCAACCAGTAGAGGGCATTCTCGATAAAGAAGTGCCGTACGGGATCGCTCTGCGCGTCATCAAAGTTCAGCGCTTGCCCCCAGGGCGTCCGGTACTTTTCAGTGAAATAAGGCCCGTACTCCGCCAGGTAGTTGCCCTCGGGCCCCAGATGGTTGTAAACAACGTCCAAAGCCATCGCGAGACCGTGGGCGTGCGCCGCGTCCACCAGTTTCTGCAGGGCATACGGTCCGCCGTAGCTATTCTGTGGGGCAAAAAGATACACGCCGTCGTAGCCCCAATTTCGGGAGCCAGGAAATTGAGCGACAGGCATTAGCTCGATCGTCGTTACGCCTAAGTCGACAAGCTCGGGCAAATGCTCGATGATCGCCTCGAAAGTCCCCTCGCGCGTGTATGTACCCACGTGGAGTTCATAAAAGATGCTGCTCCCCAGCGGCCGCCCTTTCCAGGTCGAGTCAGACCACTGAAACGTTCCCAAATCGACCAATTGCGACGGCCCGTGAACTCCTTCCGGTTGAAAACGCGAGGCGGGGTCCGGGCGCTCGTGCACATCATCCAACCTGTAGAGATAGCGATCACCCGTCGCAAGATCCCTTAGTGTCGCGCGGTGATAGCCGCAGTCCGCTTTCTCCATCCGCACTGTTTGCTCGTTGTCTCCAAGAACGTGAAGTGAAATGCTTTCGCGTTTGGGGGCCCAAACGGAGAAATGCCATGAGCCATCCGCTCGTGGAATGGCTCCGATGTGATCGTCAATTTGGGCAGGGAGGTCCATGGCGGCTTCGTGCATGGTTCGGTGATCCGCTTATCCAGAATACTTCAGCTTCGCGGATGAGAAACAATCAATCGTGTCGTTACCGTCGACTCGGGGTTTCTATCAATCGGCATAACCTCTCGGGTGCTTACGCCGCCACTCCCATTGTGAGCGCAGAATCGAAGCTAGGTCAGACGCCGCCGGTTTCCATCTCAGCGTAGCTTGGGCTTTCGCCGCATCAGCGACGAGCTTGGGAGGATCGCCCGGCCGCCGCGCCGCAATCCGTATTGGAATCGGGCTGCCCGTAACCTTTCGCGCGCACTCGGTTACTTCCAGCACGGAGTAGCCGTGGCCCGTGCCCAGGTTGAAGAAATCAGATTTGCCGGTTCGTTCGAGATAATCCAGCGCGCGAATGTGAGCTTCTGCCAGATCGGCCACATGCACGTAATCGCGGATCGCGGTTCCGTCGGGCGTTGGATAGTCATTTCCGAAGACCGCGAGCTCCCGGGCTTCCCCCAGCGCAGCCGATAATACGTTTGGCACCAGGTGCGATTCGGGTTCGTGGTGTTCACCGCGTCGCTTTGTAGCGCCGGCGGCGTTGAAGTAGCGTAGTGCTACGAATTCAAGACCGTACGATTTGTCGTAGCTATCCAGCATCCGCTCGATCATCAGTTTCGACCAGCCGTAAGGATTCACCGGCCACTGCGGACACGTTTCCGCGATGGGAATCTCTTTGGGCTCCCCGTACGTGGCGCAAGTAGAGGAAAACACCATGCGCCGCACACCCGCGCTCACCAGGACGTCCAACAACGCAATTCCCTGAGCCACGTTGTTCTCGAAATATTTCGCCGGCTCGGAAACGGACTCACCCACATAGGCAAGCGCCGCGAAGTGAACGCATGCCTCAATCTTATGCTCCGATATGATTCGTGTGAGAAGCGCCCGGTCGCCCACCTGCCCACGATAGAACGGCACATCCGCATCCACAGCGCTTCTATGACCGCGGCGGAGATCGTCGATGACCACAACTGACTTGCCCTTCTCACGGAACCGCTCCGCGGTCACGCTGCCAATGTATCCGGCGCCGCCTGTCACTAGAACCGCCATGCCACCCTTTCCACCACCGAGGGAGTCGACAATTGTAGCCGAAGGTCAATTCGCATTCAGGTCCAATAAGGTCCAACCAAGGTCAAAGATCGGTTCTTTCGACCCTTACCGCGCAAAACTCTCGATCGATGATGTTGGTGCGTATCCGTTGAATCGCATAAGTGTAGACTTTATAAGTGTTTACGAGCCGATGATTTCTTTTTTTTGGCCTGCGGTTTCCCCGCCCCGGATACAGCAAACTTCGGGTTGACCTACAGCATGCGTCCGATGGCAGCGTCTGGGCCGTCCCTACTATCCTTCGACTCGAGAGAAATTGCATCGGAGCGATTAATTTGTCGGCGACTGCTTCATAGTTTCCTTTCGTTCGCTGGCGGCCCGCCCGAGCTTGAGCAAGATTTTCGATTCATAAGTTCATAAGGGCGGGCAGCCGGCTTCGCAACAACTGTCCATCCTTATCCATCGAGGTGATGGCATGACAAAAGCGAACGAAACAAGCCCTGGACCAGACCAGGATCTCCACGTCGATACCTCGGTTCTTGTTGCACGCGCACAAGCTGGGGACGAGTTGGCATTCGCCCGCCTCGTTCAGCCTCACATGCGGAAAATCTATCACGTGGCGCTTCGGATCACCCGCAACCGCGAGGACGCCGAAGATGCCTCTCAGCAGACTCTCCTGAAGGCTTTTGCAAATGTCCGCCAATTTCATGGCGCCTCACAGTTTTCCACCTGGCTCACTCGCATCGCCATGAATGAGGCGTTGATGACCATTCGGAAGCGTCGCTCGGAGGATTCACACCTCTGCTACGACGTGAACCCAAGCGGCGAATCCACTTTTCTTCAGGATCTTTGCGCCGGTGACTCCGCTCAGCCTGAAGTGTTGTACGCAAAGAGCGAAAATCGCCGGGTGCTCAGGGAAGCTATCGGCGGCCTTCGGGGAACGTTAAGGGTGGTCGTTTGCTTGTTGGGTTTGGAGGAACATCAAAGCAAGGACGCCGCGAAGATTCTGAATCTGTCGCAGTCCGCGGTGAAGACGCGATTCTTGCGGGCACGCCAGGAATTGAGGGAGTGCCTCGGGGAACGCATTTAAGGATTTAGGGCCCATAAACCGTTCTCGCAGGACGACTTCTGTCTCCCGTCCGCAGCGGTGATGCCGCCTGAATGAAGCGGAGCAGCTGCAACCAAAACGGGGGGATACCACCATGAAAAGGATTTTGTATACGTTAATTGCATTGAGCCTCTTTTCGCCCATAGTAGCGGCGCAGGGCTATTCAGCCAGCCACGCGGAGTTCGGAGTGTACGCGGACTACTTCAGGTTGAATCAAACCGAAACAAATTTGGGCGGAATTGGTGCGAGGCTCTCCGTTAACGCCAATCCGTACCTTCAGCTTGAAGCGCAGATGGCGTACGACTTCTCCCAGGGCTTCACGGAGGGATTTACGTCGTCTGGCGGAACCCTTTTGGTTCAACGGTCGAGCCTCCGGCTGCTACACGGGTCATTTGGGCCTAAGCTGCAGACTTCCGGGCCGGTTCGGCTTTTTGTCACCGCGAAAGGCGGTTTCGACGACTTCGGATTCAGCAATGCGCCCGCGACGCTGGGGACGTTTACCGGCACCGTATCGCGTTTGCGCGCGGACAATGTGAACGCCGTTTTTTACCCAGGCGGCGGCGTCGAGACCTTCCTGGGCCCTATTGGCTTGCGCTTGGACGTTGGCGACGAAATGTATTTTAATAACGGCGCTCACCATAATCTGAGCGTCACGTTCGGCCCCACGATACGCTTTTAGATTTATCCATGATTGAAGCTTTGCCAAACGTTGCATAGATTGCTGCGGCCCGCGACGTTGCGGAGCTTGTAGGTCACCCTACTTTTGCGCGGAAAGAACAACGCCTTGACTCCCACTTGTTGTGTATAATCGTGCTCCCAGTACAACTGAGCGCGCCGAATGCCCTCTTCGGTGCTGGTTCGTGAGTCTGGCCCCCAGCCCCAGCTTCAGGAGTGAACCGTGAGAAATCTCCGCATCTTAATCGCAGACGACCACGACCTAATGCGCCGTGGAGTGAAGGCCCTCCTCCAATCGCACCCAGGCTGGGAGATATGCGGGGAAGCTCACACCGGTCGCGAAGCAGTCACCAAGGCCGAGGAACTAAAACCCGACGTTGTGACGTTGGACATCAGCATGCCGGATCTCAACGGTCTTGAAGCGGCGCGAAGGATTAGAAAAGTTTCTTCCAATTCCGAGATTCTGATCCTGTCGGTTCATTATTCCGATCAGTTGATTCGAGATATTCTTGAGGCCGGAGTGCGCGGCTACATTGTCAAATCAGATTCCGACAGGGATCTGGTGATCGCAGTGGAGACTCTGGCCAATCACAAACCGTTTTTCACGCCCCGCGCCACTGAAGTGATTCTCGGTAATTTTAATAATGGCGGGGTGCGCACCGACCTCCCCGAATCCGTTCGCGATCGGCTCACTTCTCGGGAGCGCGAGATCGTTCAATTACTGGCTGAGGGCAAGAGCAGCAAAGAAGTCGCTTCGTCGCTTTGTATCAGCGTGAAGACGGCCGAGACCCACCGCGCTAACATCATGCGTAAGCTTCAATTACACACTGTGAGCGAGTTGGTCCGTTACGCCGTCCGTAACCAGATTATTGAGCCTTAGTCGACCTATTGCCCCGGCGCCTACAGGGATTTCCCGCTGTTTCTAATTGCTCTGCTGTATTGTTCCCGTTGTCATGGTTTGAAATTCTGCCCGCGCGGACGATCTGCTCCGCCGATTCGGGGGAAGAAGACGGGAAGTCGAAGAGTCCTGAGAGATCAGGGCTAGAGGGCTGGGCCGGTTTTCCTCTTCTTCTTCCGCAAATTGTATGGTTTTCTCCGCAGAGAAGCCTTCGAGTTAGTCTGAGAGGCAGGAAATCAGAAAGCGCCTGGATCGACTTCGACGCCAGGCGCTATATCGTTTCTGCTTAGGCAGGCTTTCGACCTGCAACCAGAAGTACTACCCCCGCTATCACGGCGATGCCCCCAATGATGGGTGGCACCGGAATCGTCTTGTGCTCTTCCGTGGTGGCTTGGAAGGATCCTACCTGTAGAACCTTCCTGTGCTTCGTGTAAGTAATCCCCTGAAACACCAAAGCGATTACTCCAATGACGATGAGGATTACTCCGGCGACGGCGCTAGTTTTCATTTGTCCTTTGCTTGAGCCGCCGTCTCAGGCGCGGCGCATCAAGCCGCCAAGCAGCGAGACCAAGAACAGCACAAGGAAGAGAAAGAACAGTACCTTCGCAACTCCCGTTGCTGCGGCGACGATGCCCCAAAAGCCAAATACAGCCGCAACCAGCGCGATAATAAAGAAAGCAAGTGCCCAGCGCAGCATACTTTCCTCCTCGGGATGCCGTTGGTAAAGCCTCCGGCTGAGTCCCTTCACAACCCTATAACCGGCCTATTTACGCATGGAAGCATCCGCCTGGCAATACATCCCATTACCTAGAAATGCCTTGCTTTCCGCTGTATAGCCCCGGTTTGCAAAAACGTCGACGGTTTTGCTTTCGCCAATTCCTCGCGAACGAGCCGCCAAAAAAAATGCCAATCGCCTCCACTGAATGGCGACCAAGAATTAAGCCTTTACGAATTGCGGCGTCCAACAGCGCAAAGCACGCCAATACGTGAATCCCCGCGGCGCGGTCAATGGTCTGGTGTATTCCCCTGGGGGCGCGCCGTGGTTCTGTATTAGTGGGGCAAAGAAAGCATCTAGTTTAAAGGAGAGAACTATGAACTGGGACCAAGTGGAAGGGAAATGGAAACAATACAAAGGTCAGATGAAGGAGAAGTGGGGAAAGCTGACGGACGACGACTTCGACGTGATAAATGGCAAGCGCCAGCAGCTTGTCGGCAAGATTCAGGAACATTATGGCATTGCCCGTGAGGAAGCCGAAAAGCAAGCCGACGAGTTCGTGAAGGGTTTGCGCGCGGCCGATGAATCCGCCGCATCCGAACGGAAAACCCATCGAGCTGGAAGCTTTTAATCCGCCAGTGCTGTCACAGATCTTCACCTGTTCTCGCCCTGCAAACCCCCCGATAGGGCCGTTCGAGGTGCTAAACGGCCCCCCTTCCTTCCCTCGTGCGTGCTACGGCATTCCAAGTTGACCTTACACCCAAGCTACGGGGTATTTATTTCGGCCGTACAGCTTGTGCCGGATGGCACGCTCCGCACGGTAATCCTACCGTAGTGTCGGCGTATCCTAGCGCGCATAAGCCCGGCAAATGAAAGGAGCGCAAATGGCAATATCAGTAAAAATCGATCCGAACCCTTCGGTTCTTCGCCACTATGACGAGCCCGGGCCGGACAGCCCTCGGGAACCAGGCGATCAGCCGGACCAAAAGCTTCGGCCCGGCGGCGCTCGCAAATTTCTCTCTACTAACCGCGGGGCAAAGACGAAGAGGCCAGCGGCGCGTCGAAGGCATCGGTGAGGTGGTTGTAACGGCTAGCAATGGAGTCGCGTGAAAGCGCAAGATCCAGTTCGCTAAAAGCAGTGAGCGACAACCAGAATCCATTCAGGGAGGAACAGCATGGCCGGGAAAAATACAGCGGTTTTTGGAATTTACCCCAACCGATCAGGAATTGAGTACGCGCTGGGCGTTCTGAAAGATGCCGGGTTTCGCAATACCGACGTTTCGGTTTTGCTTCCAGAAAATCTAGGGACGAAGGACCTGGCCACCGAGAAGACGACGAAAGCTCCGGAGGGAGCAACGGCCGGCGCCACTTCGGGCGCAGTGATAGGTGGCGCGTTGGGATGGCTTGTTGGTATCGGGGCGCTAGCGATACCGGGCCTAGGTCCGTTCATAGCAGCCGGACCGCTCGTGGCCGCGCTCGCAGGCGTCGGCGCCGGAGGGGCTGTGGGAGGCTTTACAGGCGCCCTCATCGGCGCGGGAATTCCGGAATACGAGGCCAAGCGCTACGAGGGACGCATCAGGTCCGGAGGCATCCTCCTTTCCGTCCATTGCGATAGCAGCGAGTGGGTCAAAAAAGCCAAGGAAACTCTCAAGGCTACAGGCGCGGATGACATTTCATCAACCGGCGAGGCATCCGCCGATTTTGCCAAATCGGATCGCCCCATGACACGCGGCGCGGGTCAATAGGTACTCACACCACAAAGAGCCGGTAGAGATGTTCTCCGCCTTCATTGAGCGGCTGAGGCCGTTTTCCACTTGGCGTCGTTTGCGTCGTTTGCGGCGGGGTTAAAACCCCCGCTCTTCCGGCGGCTCCTCAAATTGCAACAGCACCCGCCTCAAAGGCTGATGGGATAAAGGCGCCGACTTTATTGGAGCGCGCGCCGAAGACTGGCGGCAAAAAAGTATTTGGTTTTCAGAGGAGATGTTTTAGTGTGGCTTCATGAGCAAAAACATTTTATCTTGCTGCTCATAAAATGCTTGAGGCCACTTCATGCATCAGCTTTTAGGGGACACTCGCCACTGGGTCATTGGTGGAGCGGTTTTAGCCGGCGTCATTATTCTCAGCCTGATTGGTCATAAGGTTGTCTTCTTCCTCGTCAAGAGGGTTTTCCGAAAACGAGGAGCATTTCTTCAACATACGCTGACTGCACGCGCCGAAAAGCCCGCAAGATTCATTTTCCCGCTAATTGGTCTGGCCCTGGCCCTTCCTTTTCTGCCGATCAACCATGACGTCCGCCTTTCGGTCCAGCGTGTCCTGGGCCTGGGCGTTATCGGCTGCGTGGGCTGGGCGGTCATCGTGCTGGCGAATGTAATCAGCGACACGCTCTATGCCCGGTACTCGACCGACGCCACGGACGATCTGATATCGCGGCGAATCCGAACCCAGACCCAGGTGCTGCGTCGCATCGTGGTGATGATCGTATTGATTCTCACCGCCGGGATTATGCTGATGACGTTCCCCGAGGTTCGGCGCATCGGCGTGAGCTTGCTGGCATCGGCGGGACTCGCGGGCTTGGTTGTCGGCGTCGCCGCTCGATCCACTCTTTCCAGCTTGATCGCGGGAGTTCAAATAGCGCTCACGCAGCCGGTGCGGCTCGGTGACGCTGTTGTGGTGGAGGGGGAGTGGGGCTGGATCGAAGAAATCACCACCACTTATGTGGTGATCAAGATTTGGGATTTGCGACGGCTGGTTGTTCCGCTCTCGTATTTCATAGACTCACCTTTTCAAAACTGGACGCGCACGACCGCCAATCTGCTCGGCACCGTAATGATTTATGCGGACTATCGCCTCCCGGTTGACGATGTGCGAGAGGAACTTCACCGGCTCGTCGAATCGTCAGACCTGTGGGATAAGAAAGCCTGGGGGCTTCAGGTGACGGACGCGACCGATAAAACCATCCAGCTTCGCGCGCTGGTAAGCGCGTCGGATGGCTCTCGTCTGTGGGATTTACGCTGCTATATCCGCGAAAAGCTCATTGCATATATTGCGGCCAAGCATCCCGACGCTCTCCCTCTTTATCGCCAGGACATCGTTCGCGATGCGCGCAGCGAAGCCGATGACGATCAGCCGAGCGCGCCGAGCCAGCCGGTGGAAACGTTGCAGCGGACCCGCCCAAAATAGCCGCTTCAATGTGAGATTTCAGTCCGGCGACATGGTGAGGCGATTCCTCGCAGTCCGGCGGTCCATGGCTGCCATAGATTTACCGCCGCAAAATATGAATTCAAGACAGGTCCCAACACTACACCCGTGGAGCATTACAACAACGTGCGTTTGAACAGCGCCATCGGATACATCACGCCGAAGGACATGCTCGCCGGACTTCAGCAGGAGATTCAGGCCGAGCGGGATGGGAAGCTGTAGGCGGCGCGGAAACAGCGGCAGATTCGTCGCCAGCAGGCCAGGTGACGGATGATCTGCTTAGGATTCCGTCTTTCGCTGCCCAGAACCCGTTTCTGGCCACCTTTCGGTTTGCCGAGAGTCCGGGAACTGCTCCATTTAATGGACACAAGCGCGTTTTTGGGGACACATCCTCTGGAACCCGGAGCGGAACGAATTCATCAGCATCCAGAACGGGGTCACTGGGATGCCACAACTTGCGAAGACAAGTCTCGAACAGCGCCAAGAAGTCATTCGGAGTGGAGTGTAGTGATTGGATCGAGGCGCATGGCGCGCAGCGCCGGGATACAGCTGGCGGCGAGCGCGACAGTGGTAAGTATAAAGGTGACGCCGGCGAAGGTAGGCAGATCGGTAGGCGGCACGCCGAAGAGCAGTCCGGCCATCAGGTGAGAGACGATGAGCGCACCGGCCACACCCAGCCCGGCGCCGGCAGCGGCCAGACCGAGTCCCCGGCGGAGGACCATCTTGAGGATATCGCCTCTTTGAGCTCCCAGCGCGAGGCGAATGGCGATCTCACGTCTTTGTTCATTGACCGAATAGGAGATCGTTCCGTAGATTCCCAGCCCGGCGAGCAGCAAGGCAGTGGCCGCAAAAAACGCCACCATTTCCATCGAGAATCGCCTCACAGAAAGCGAGGTGGAGAGCACTTCATTCAGCGTCTCCGCATGGAAGACCGGAAGTTCCGGATCGATGGACTGGACCTGCTCGCGCACCTGCACGGAGATCGCGCGGAGATCGAATTGTCCGCGCAAAATGATGGCCAGGTCTTTGGCGGGGTGTTGGTACACGCTGCGGTAGATCTGCGGAATTGCCGCGTCCGCCAACGATTCCGTGCGGGCATCCGCGATCACGCCGACGATCGTGGTCCAGGGTGGCTCGGCAGAGCTCAAGGGCTCGCGGCTATCCAAGCGCAAGCGCAAACGGACGCGTTTGCCAAGCGGGTCCTGGTCTGGCCAGTAGGTGCGAGCCGCAGCCTGATTGATTACCCCAACGAGGGGTGTATCCTCAAGGTCCTGGTCGCTGAAAAGGCGTCCGCGCAACAGCGGGATGCCCAACAGGTGGAAGTATTCGGGCGAAACGATGGGACTATCGATAACCGGAGCCTGATTGTCCGTCGTCTCGATGCCTTCGCGGACCAATGGCAGTGGGTTGGGATGGCTGTGGCCCAGAGGAAGAGCGGCCGCGTCGCCGACGGTCGCTTCCTCTACGCCCGGCAGGGTTCGGCTGCGGCGAAGAATCTCGCGCAGCAAGACCGATTCCTGGGTGGCGGATCGGTAGATATCCGCACTGGGATCGTTGGGCCCCGGCAGCGAGGTTTGAATGGCCGTGACGCGGTCAGGATTGAAACCGGGCTGCACCGTGAATAAGTCCCAAAAACTGCGCAGCAGAAGGCCCGCCGCGACCATGAGCACCAGGGAGAGCGCCAGCTCACTGATGACCAGAATCTGGCGCGCGCGCGAGCGTTCCCGCGAGCCGCTGGAGCCGCGTCCTTCTTGCCGAAGCGTACCAATCAAATCGAAGCGGCTCATGAGCCATGCGGGAGCAAGCCCAAAGACGGTTCCGGCTACGATAGAGACGGCGAGAGCGAACACCAGCGCGCCCCAGTTGATCGATATGTCGTTCAGGTGCGGGAAGCTCTCCGGAACCAACTGCAACAGGAATTTCCCCGTGAAGAAGAGAATCGCAAAACCAGCGATCCCGCCAAGCAGGAAGAGCAGCAGACTCTCGGCGAGGAACTGACGGATGAGCCGCGTTCTTTGCGCTCCAAGAGCCTGGCGAACCGCGATCTCACGACCTCGCATACTGGCCCTGGCGAGCAACAGATTGGCAATGTTAACGCAACTGATGAGGAGAACCAATCCCACCGCCCCGAACAGCAGAATGAGAGATTGACGAATGCTGCCGACTACGCTTTCGCTGAGCGGAATCAGGCGCACGGTCCACGCGGCCTGTGCCGGATAATCCCCCGGAAATTCCTTTTTCAACGATTCAACCAGCGCATCGAGGTGCCCCTGCGCGGCCGCAATCGAGAGATCAGGCTCCAAGCGCGCGATGACCGCTCGATTCAGACGTAAATCGCGCTGCGGGGACACAAACGGCAGGCCGGTAAAGCCCGCTCCCAACCACAGCTCCACATTCTGCTCCTCGCTTGTTGAGCCCTGATCGCGAAAACCGCGCGGCATGACGCCCACGACCTGATAGACGTCGTTGTCCAGGCGCAGAGACTTGCCGATAATCCGCGGGTCTGCTCCGAACTCCCTCCTCCAAAGCCCGTCGCTGATGACTGCCTCCAGGTTGTAACCGGGAGTGGCATCGCGCGGATCGAAGGTGCGGCCCAACTGCGCGTCTACACCAAGGACCGCGAAGTAATTCGGCGTAACAGCCTTGAAGCCGAGACGCTCGGGCTGTGAACCGCCGGTGAGGTTCGCGTTCGCGCCGTGGCGGTTGGCAATCGCTACGGACTGGAAGATCCCGGAACTCTCGAGGTCTCTCCACTCAGGGATAGAGACGCCGACATCCTGCGCGTCTATGCCGGGAAGATCGTCCTGGATGCGAATCAGCTCGCTAGGGTTTGGATACGGCAAAGGGTGCAGCAGCGTGGCGTCGATCACGCTATAGATGGCGGTCGTGGCTCCCACGCCCAGCGCCATTGTGGCGATCACAATGAAAGAGAATCCAGGAGATCTCAGAAGCATCCGAACCGCGTATCGCAGGTCGAATAGCAGATTCTCGATGAGAGGCAAGCTTTTCTCCGCGTGATGGTCTTCCCGTATCGCTACGGCCGAGCCAAGCTTGAGCGCAGCCTGCCGCCGCGCCTCGGTGGGCGACATGCCGGCGCGCAGATTCTCCTCGGTCAGGAACGCAAGGTGCCCGGCGATCTCTTCCTGCAGGTGTGGGTCAACACTCCGCCCTGTCGCGAAATTCCGTAGGCGTATTAGGAAGCGTCGCAGAAATCTCACGTCAGATCCTCCGCTCTGACCTTGAAAAAGCGCGCGATGATTGCCGCAGTTTGCTCCCATTCGCGGGTCTCCGCCTGAAGTTGCTTGCGGCGGCCCCGGTAAGCCGATAGAAGCGCGCGCGGCGCTTGTTTTCCGATGCGCCCCACTCGGAGGCAATCGAGCCTTCATGCTCCAGTTTGAGCAGCAGGGGATAAAGCGTGCCCTGGTTGACAGCCAGAAGGTCTCCGCTGATCTGCTCGATGCGTCGGGCAATTCCCCAGCCGTGCTGCGTTCCCAGGACATCGAGTGTCTTGAGGACCATCAGAGCGAGCGTTCCTTGCAAGACGTCGGGTTTCTCTTTCATGGCCAATCGACCTTTAGGTTTCCAACAGGAATAATGCCACGCTTCCTGTTGGGAAGCAACAGGAACTTTTGAACTTTCTTTCGACGACAAATCCAGAAGAGCTGTCGGGAAACCGCCGGGACACTGTTCATTGAAGAGGGCGTGGTTTGGTTTCTAATGAAAAGTCAAGCGGCTAACGGAAAGCGCCAGATTCGATCCTTCGCACGAGAATTTCTTCGTTGTCCTCGCAGTATGCTGATTCGGTTTGAATCGGCGCTCCCCGGTTGCCCTTTTACTTTGCTGAAGATTCAAGCAGGCGAGCGCGGACGATGAAGCGTTTCGGCGCAGGTCCTATGTAGTAGAACGGGTAGCAAGTGACGAGGGTGAGGGTGCTGCCGGACGAGGGTTGCAAGACTTGAGTGTCGCTCGGAGATACGATAGCCGTGGATTCCACCTGATACTGAAAGCTGCCTGCCAGTGTCTTCAATGCGATCGAGTCGCCCTGCTGGATGTTGCGTAAAGGACGAAAGAAAGTGTCCCGGTGGCCCGCGAGAACGACGTTACCCGATTCGCCGGGGAAGGCCGTTTCAGAGATGTGGCCGACCGCGTGCCGCAGGGCGCTTGGCGAATCACCCTGGACGATGATGGCGCTCAGGCCGAGGCGAGGGATCTCCATCTCTCCGATTGCGCCGCCTGGCAACACCGGCGCCCGTTCCTCAGCTTGGCTCGCATCGTTCTGACCGAGACTGCCGCGACTTGCAGTGGCAAATTTCGATTCCTCGATTGACTGATAAACATGGGCCTCCGCGATGGCATAGCAGGCATAGGAGAGCGCGAACACACCAAAGGCCAGGAAAATGTAGTATGCCGCGCGAAGAACCAGCGCGCGCGCTTTCGGAGGTTTTGCGAAGCGGACCCTGGGATTCATGATGTTGGCCTTCCCGAAACCGCGGGGTCCTGGTGATCGGACAGGAAATAGCCGGGACGGGTGCGCACGTGAAGCTTGCCGCGGCCGGGCGCATCGACGGTTACTCTTATGTGGCGAAAGGAGCCCGCGGCTCCTGTTTTCGCGGGAACAAATCCGAGGGTGTACTCTTCGCGAAGATCGCGCGCAATTTCCTTGGAGATATCCAGGACGCTTCGCGAGGACGTGGGGAAGAAAGCGATCCCGCCAGTTTCCTTACTTAGGCGTCGAAGGAGACCGGGGTTCTCATCCGCATCTTCACCGTTCGGGTCGGTCAATCCGATGGAATAAATCACGACTTGCGACCGGTGTGCGAGCGCGAGAATCTGCGAGAATTTGTAACGGCTGGCATTGTCACCGCCGTCGCTGACGATGATCAGAGCCCTTTTATCCCAATCGCCAAGTTGCAAATGGATGAGACCTTCCGCGATCGCATCGTAGAGCGACGTTCGCCCGCGCGCGGAAACCGCCGAGACAGCTTTTTCGAGTTCGCTGGGGCTGTGGGTGAAGGGCTGCCCATCGAGCAGCTCGACCGAAACGCTATCGTTAAAATCCACCACGAACGCCTGATCCTGAGGATTGCTGGATTGGGCGAAAGCGAAGACCGCGGCGGCCACGTCCGCGAGCTTAGGGCCCATGCTGCGGCTGTGATCAACGATCAGGCCCACGGTGACGGGGGTATCCCCGTCTTGGAATGCCGTAACGGTTTGAAGTTTCCCGTCGTCGTAGACGCGGAAGTTGTGCACGTTCAAGCCAGGAACGAAGTCACCGTTCGTGGACGTGACGCTGACGGGCAGTACAACCAGTTCCGTCCTTGCGACAATTGCCGATTGAGCAGCGGATGCAGCGGGCTCAGCCCGTGGCGCGGAATCCCGCGCCGGAGATTGCGAGTTGGCGGAGGCGGCGCAAAAGAGCAGCAAAGCAAAAGAGAAGAAAAGCATCCGAGACGGATTGCGTGTTTTAGAGAGCACGATCGGGCGCACCGAGTCTCCCAGGGCCGCGGGATACGAGTGGTCAGTGAGACCCGCGGCGCCTTGGAGCATGATACGTTTAACGAACCTACAGCGCGAAACGCTTCAGAACAAATGCAGCGCTAAGCGATCCAAGTCCTAGCAGTGCGATGAGCGGAAGCGAGCTGGCCGTCTTCGGCAGAGTCGCGGTTGTCGCGGCCGTTGCAGGAGCGGTGTTCTCCGCGACGAGAGGCGTTGTTTCGGCCGCGGGCGGAGTGGTCTCGATGGCTTCGGCTACCGGCACTTCCTTCTCTTCCGGGGTGACCGCAACGACCGGAGCCGTTTTCAGATCGGCGGTTTCTTCCGCAAGCGCTGGGACGGGTTCCTTCGCCGCCACGGCTAGCTGAATTGCCCGCTGCTTGGGGTAAACAAATTCCTGGCCGAAGTTATCACCCGGATAAAACCACGCCTTGAGCGCTTCCGGATTATCGCCAGATGTCTCCGTGAACTTGACCACGGTTTCGCCCGTCGGATGCAGGCGCCAGTTGTTGATGGCGAGCACCGTGGCGATTACGTGAGTACCATCGGCATCCAGAAACTGCACGATGTGGCGCTCCGATGCCAAATCCACGAGCTTGATCGTGTAGGTACCGGCAGGCAAAATCTGTCCCGGGATTTCGACCGGCTGACTAAACGTCATGACGGTTTTTTTGTTCCAGTCATCGGCTGGAGCACCCGACGCGAATATCGCACCGAATAAGGCGAGTGCGAGCACGCCTAAAACTGTCTTTGTTATCTTCATCATCCCCTCCTGAGTAATTTCAAATCCGCTGTATTGGCTGTGACCTACCGGCATGACCGCAAAGGTATCGCTCGTTACCGGAAACTGAGCTTACCCAGATCGCCCGTCGCGCGTCTGTGCTGTTGTGCACACATCGGATTAGGCCGGGATCCGCACCCACGGGCCACGCGGCTGTTCGAAGGTCACGATCAGAGACTTAAACCGGGTCGAATCCTGGCGATGCGCCCTTTTTGGAGGCCTGACAAGTCCTTCGGTCAACCACCGTCAGGAATCTCGCACGGCCCGAGCTTGGGGCTGCCCTTTTGCTCCCCTTTGCTTCCGAGCGGAATCTCGGCGAGAATATAGATGCATCCGTTGGCAGCACACTCCGTTCTTCGTTGGACATCTGATGAGCTCTTCCGTTTTGCGGGCATCCGATAGCGCGAACCTCATGTGGGCGCATCCGTTGGTGCGCGAATGGTTCGAGGGGAAGTTTGGCACGCCCACGGAGCCCCAGGAGCAGGGCTGGCCGCACATCCTTGCGGACAGAGACACGCTTATCTGCGCGCCGACCGGCTCCGGGAAAACGCTTGCGGCGTTTTTGGCTTGCATCGACCGCTTGGTGCGCAAGGCGGTGGCCGGCGAGCTGGATGACCGCACTGAAGTGCTGTATGTCTCTCCGCTGAAAGCTCTCGGCAACGATATCCACAAAAATCTGGAAGAGCCGCTCGGCGAAATACTCGAACTGGCCCGCCAGCGGGGATTCCTGATGCCGGAAATTCGTTCGGCGGTGCGCACGGGTGACACGCTGATGCACGAACGCCGCGCGATGCTCAAGCGGCCGCCGCACATTTTGGTCACCACGCCCGAATCGCTGTACATCCTGCTTACGGCTTCGAAGAGCCGCGAGATTCTCGCGAACGTAAAAACGGTGATTGTGGATGAGATTCACGCAGTGGGGCGCGATAAGCGGGGAGCGCATCTCGCTCTGTCGTTGGAGAGGCTCGATGCGCTTAGCGGTGGGCGCATCACGCGAATTGGGCTTTCTGCGACGCAAAAGCCGATCGAGACAATCGCCGACTTTATGGCCGGAGCCGGTCGAGCCCGGCCGCACATTGTGGAAGTGGCGCGACGGGGCGGATTGGACCTCGCCGTGGAAGTGCCGGAGAGCGAACTGGGGCCGGTCGCCTCCAATGAAATGTGGGAGGAAATTTACAAGCGCATTGCGAACCTTGCGCAGCAGCATCGTTCCACGCTTGTGTTTGTGAATACGCGACGGCTGGCGGAGCGCGTTGCACATAATCTGGCTGCACTGGTTGGCGGTGATGCGGTCGCTTCGCATCATGGAAGCTTGTCTCGCCAGAGGCGGCTGGCGGTTGAAGGGAAGCTGAAGGGCGGCGAAATACGGCTGCTGGTAGCGACGGCTTCGCTGGAACTTGGAATCGATATTGGCACGGTGGACCTGGTTTGCCAGATTGGTTCGCCGCGATCGATCGCCGTGGCGCTGCAGCGCGCGGGCCGGGCGGGCCATTGGCGAGGTGCGGTGCCAAAATGCCGATTCTTCGCTACCACGCGCGACGAGCTGATTGAGTGCGCCGCTCTGGTGCGTTCCATCCGCCGGGGAGAATTGGACCGCATTCTCATTCCGGAATTGCCAATGGATATTTTGGCGCAGCAGATTGTGGCGGCGTGCGCGGCCGAGGACTGGAGCGAGGATGATTTATTCGCGATGGTCCGCCGCGCGTATCCGTACCGCGAGCTGGCTCGGAAAGCCTTCGATGAAATCGTGGGAATGCTTTCGGAGGGAATCGCCGCCCGGCGCGGACGTTACGGTGCGTACCTGCATCGCGACGGAGTGAATCATCGGCTGCGCGGGCGCCGAGGCAGCCGCCTAGCCGCAATCACCAGCGGAGGAGCCATTCCGGATAACGCTCTCTACACGGTTCGGGCCGAGCCGGAGGGTTTTACCGTCGGAACGGTGGATGAAGATTTCGCCGTCGAAAGCTTGCGGGGAGACATCATCCTTCTCGGAAACACATCATGGCGGATACGGCGGGTGCAGGCGGGGCTGGTGCTGGTCGAAGATGCCAAGGGAGCGCCGCCCAATGTGCCTTTCTGGCGCGGTGAAGCGCCGTCGCGCACGGCTGAGCTTTCAGAGCAAGTGGCCGCAATCCGGGAGAACGTTAGCGCGCTGACGGAGGGAATGGCGCCCGATGCGGTTCGCGGGAACACGGGGCATGGCTCGGCTGCGGTGGGCTGGGTGCAACGGGAATGCGGGCTCGACCGGGCCGGCGCGGAACAGATCGTGGAATACATCGTGGCGGGCCGCGCCGTGTTGCGTGCGGTGCCCAGCCAGCAAACGGTGATCGCGGAACGATTTTTCGACGAAAGCGGCGGCATGCAGTTGGTCATTCATGCGCCGTTTGGAGGCCGAATCAATAAGGCGTGGGGACTGGCGCTGCGAAAGCGCTTCTGCCGTTCTTTCAACTTTGAGCTGCAAGCGGCTGCAACCGACAACGGACTGAATATTTCGCTCAGCGAGCAGCACAGTTTCCCTCTGGCGGACGTATTTCATTTCCTGCAGCCGGAATCGGTGGAGGAACTGCTGGAGCAAGCGGTATTGACCTCGCCGATTTTCACCACGCGATGGCGGTGGGTGGCGGGGCGGGCCCTGGCCCTGCTCCGCTTTATGGGCGGTAAGAAAGTGCCGCCGCAAATTCAACGGATGCGGTCAGACGATCTTCTGGCGGCTGTTTTCCCCGAAGCGTTGGCGTGCCAGGAAAACATTTCGGGGGAGATTCAGATTCCCGATCATCCGCTGGTGCGAGAAACGATGAAGGATGCGCTGACCGAAGCGATGGACGTTGAGGGATTGAAGCGAGTGCTCGAGGCCATTCGAACAAAGGAAATACGATGCCTCGCCGTGGATACTCCCGTGCCTTCGCAGTTCTCGCATGAAATTTTGAACGCGAATCCCTACGCATATCTGGACGATGCTCCGCTCGAGGAGCGGCGCGCCCGGGCCGTAGAGATGCGGCGCGCATTGCCGGAGGCCGTTCTATCCGAGATTGGGCGCCTGGATCCGGCCGCGATCGCGGAAGTGCGGAGGGAAGCATGGCCGGATGTGCGCGACGCGGATGAACTTCACGATGTGCTGCAAACATTTGTGCTCCTGCCGGCGCAATTTCCGGAGGACACTTCGCCGCTGGTAGAGTCCGCCAGCAAATCCATTCCGGAGTGGACCGCGTTCTTCGATGAGCTTTCTTCCGCGGGCCGCGCGGCGCGCGCATTTGCCGGGGATCGAATTTACTGGGTTGCAGCGGAGAAGGCAGCGTCGTTCGCCAGCATTCTTTCGCAGGCGCATTTTGAATCGCCGCTTCCCAGCGTCGAGAAGGCGCCGGCGTCGCGCGAGGACGCGGTTTCGGCCTGCGTGGCGGGATGGGTGGCGCATGTTGGGCCCACCAGCGCGATCGAGCTAGGTAACTTCTTAGGGCTAGAGGCTATGGATGTGGAGAAGGCTTTTCTCCGACTCGAGGCGAGCGGCTCCGTTTTGCGAGGCCAATTCAGCAATAGGGATTCGATCGAATGGTGCGAACGGCGCTTGCTGGCGCGCATTCACCGTTTGACGCTTGGCTCGCTGCGCAGCCAGATTCAGCCGCTGACCGCTGCGCAGTTCATGCGATGGCTGCTGCGCTGGCAACATTTGACGCCTGGAATGCAGCTTCTGGGCGAGCATGGAACTTTCGAAGTGTTGCGGCAGCTTCAGGGCTTCGAAGCGCCGGCCAATTCTTGGGAGAGACAGATTCTCGCCCGCAGAATTGCGAATTATGACCCGCGTATTTTGGATCAGCTCTGCCTATCGGGAGCGGTGGGGTGGGGCCGGCTGTCTCCCCACCCGGCCACGATCGCGGAGTACGCGGCGGCGAATCGCCGCGTGATTCCTACAAGCGTCGCTCCGATTGCGTTTTTCATTCGAGAAGATTCCGAATGGATGATCCAGCGGCATTCGTCCGACGGACAGAGTGTGCCGCAGGGACTAAGCGAGCCAGCCCGCGACGCGCTGAACTATTTACGCCAGCGCGGCGCGTCATTTTTCAGCGATCTCGTTCGCGGCACCAAGAGATTGAAGTCGGAAGTCGAGGCAGCGCTGTGGGAACTGGTGGCGGCCGGACTGATTACCGCGGATGGTTTCGACAATATCCGCGCGCTGATCGATCCGAAGCGCCGTTCTGGCCAAGGCCGTGGACAAACGGCCCGGCCGCGACACAGCGTCGGGCGCTGGTCGCTTCTCTATACTGAAGAGGTCCCTGAGCGCGCGCAATTGGCCGAGGCGACATGTTGGATGTTGCTCCGCCGCTACGGGGTGGTGTTCCGGGAAATGACCGCGCGAGAAACGATTGCTCCGCGGTGGCGCGAACTGCTCACTGCGTTTCGGCGTCTCGAGGATCGCGGCCAAGTGCGAGGCGGACACTTCGTGAGCGGCTTTATGGGGGAGCAATTCGCGCTGCCCATTGCGGTGGAGTCCTTGCGTGCCATGCGCAGCGATTCTTTGCCGGAAGAGACCCTGACGATTTCGCCTGCCGATCCGTTAAACCTGACGGGCATTTTGCTGCCGGGGGATCGAATTTCATCGGTTTCCGGGAAAATGATTACTCTGCGGGACGGCATATATTCCCCTGTTGAGGAGTCCGCTTCCGGCTTTCCTAGTGACGTAGCAGTCTAGAAATCCTTGTGCGAGACCTACAGGTGTTATCCTCCTCTTCGTCAGTAAGATACCGTATGGACAGGAAGGGCATGCAGCGGCAGACTACGGCGTCAATTCCAGATTTCAAGCTACGCAGCTGTTCCAAGGAGGTTCGAGTGGGATCACTGAGAATTCTGGTGGCGGATGACCATGACCTGATGCGGCGCGGTATTAAGACCATTATTGCATCGCGCAAGGACTGGGAAGTTTGCGGGGAGGCCATCACCGGTGCGCAAGCCGTAGCCAAGGCCCAGGAGCTACAGCCCGATATCGCCATTCTGGACATCTCCATGCCGGAGCTTAACGGTATTGAGGCTGCGAAGAGGATCCAGAAAATGTCGCAGAAAACCGAGATTCTGGTTCTTTCGGCGCACTATTCCGATCAGATTGTCCGAGATGTGATGGAGGCAGGGATACGCGGTTACCTGGTGAAATCGGATTCCAGCCGCGACCTATCGACGGCCCTCGACAGTCTGGCCACCCACCGGCCGTTTTACACATCTTCCGTATCCGAAATCATGCTCGATGAGGGCCGCGCAAGTACCAAGTCTCCACTGAGGGGCAAGCCTCGCGTCACTTCGCGGGAAAACGAGATCATCCAGCTGCTTGCGGAGGGAAAAAGTAGCAAGGACATCGCCGTTTTCCTGAACATCAGCGTAAAGACAGTCGAAACCCATCGCGCCAATATCATGCGCAAACTTGAGCTGCACAGCGTCACTGAACTGGTGCGCTACGCGATCCGCAACAGTATCGTTGAGGCGTGACGAGCAGATTGAATCGTATTTCCGTGCGGTGAATTAGCCGAGCACTACCCTTACAAGATGGACTGCGCCATCATCGGCCAGGGGAATGTTCGCCGGCCCCGCTAACAGCTTGCCATCTAACTCCGTGAGGACGACGCCGCGAGTTACTCCAGCGGGGTTCTCGATTTGAATGTTGTAAATCGACGAGTGATAGCGAAACTTCACGGAGTAGCGACTCCAATTCCTCGGAACGCACGGATCAATGCCTAAGACCATGCCTCGCAGTCGAAAGCCGAGTATCCATTCCAAGCCGGCACGATAGAGCCAACCAGCCGCACCCGTATACCACGTCCAACCGCCGCGTCCAACGTGAGGAGGCTCGGCATAAACATCTCCTGCAACGACGTAAGGCTCGACTTTGTATCGCTGAACGCTGGCGCGCGAGTTGGTGCGATTGATGGGGTTCAAAATACGGAAAAGTTCGTGGGCCTTGTCGCCGTCGCTCATCGCGGCAAAGGCGGCAACAGTCCAGACGGCGGCATGCGTATATTGGCCGCCGTTTTCGCGAATGCCGGGGACATAGCCCTTGATGTAGCCGGGATTGTGGGGCGTGTGGTTGAAAGGCGGCGTCAAGAGTAGGACGAGATTGTCTGGCCGCTTCACCAGCCGACGGTCCACCGCGGCCATCGCACGCGCGCCACGCGCGGGTTCAGCAGCGCCTGACATGATGCCCCAAGATTGAGCAATGGCGTCGATCTGGCATTCCTGGCCGGCAGCGGTACCCAGGGGAGTTCCATCGTCGAAGTAAGCTCGGCGATACCACTCTCCGTCCCAGCCTTCACGCTCGAGAGCCGCTTTCAGCGCGCTTACATGCAGTCTCCATGTCTCAGCGCGCCTGTGCTCGCCACGGTCGTCCGCCAGTTTGGAAAATTCCCAGAGAACGGAATGCAGGAACCATCCGAGCCAGATGCTTTCTCCCTTGCCATCTTGCCCGACTAGATTCATTCCATCATTCCAGTCGCCAGTGCCCATCAAGGGCAGGCCGTGGCTGCCGACGGAGAGGCTGCGGTCCAGAGCGCGGGCGCAGTGTTCGAACAGGGTCGCGCTGGTTCCGGATTCGCGTGGCTCGAAATAGGATTCTTTCTGACCGTCGGCCAGAAGCGGCCCCTCAATAAAGGGGATCACTTCCTCAAGCACCGTCATGTCGCCTGTAGCTTCGATAAAGTTGATCACCACGTAGGGAAGCCACAGCAGGTCATCGGACATTCGCGTCCGTATCCCGCGGCCGGATGGCGGGTGCCACCAGTGTTGGACGTCGCCCTCGACGAATTGGTGCTTGGCCGCACGAAGCAAATGCTCGCGGGCGATTCCTCGTTTGGCGACCGTGAGTGCCATTATGTCTTGGAGCTGGTCACGGAAACCATACGCGCCGCTGAGTTGATAGAACGCCGCGCGCGCCCAAATGCGACAGGAGAGAGTCTGATAGAGGAGCCAGTGATTCAGCAGCAAATCCAAACTGGGATCCGGCGTCGCGACTTGAACGGCGGCCAAGAGGTCGTTCCAATAGCCTGTTACTTGACCGAAGACCTTGTCGAGATCCGCGGCGCGATACCGGTCAAGCAATTCACCGACTTTTTTCTTGCTTTCGGCCTGACCCAGGAAGAACTTGATTTCCACTCGCGCGCCGGGACGAAGCTCGATCACCGTTTGAAGGGCAGCGCAAGGATCGAGGGTGGCCCCCACCCTTCCAGAAAGCGGACGTCCGAATTCGAGGGCGTCGGGGGATTCGTGCGAACCATTGCGGCCGAGAAATTCGGCACGATCTGCCGTGAACGCAGTTTGGGTGCCAGCCAAATCGGCGAAAGCGATGCGGCCCCCGAAATCACCGGTCCACGCGCTTCTTGCCAGAAGCGCGCCGGTCCGCGAGTCCACCTCCGTGATGATGTGAGGACCAGACGCGCTGCGGGAGGTTCCCAAGACCCACTCTGCGTATGCGGTGACGGAAATTCGGCGAGTGCGGCCCGATTCGTTCTGCAACGTGAGCCTCGAAATCTTGATGGGATCCTCCAAGGGCACAAATTGCACCAAGTCGAGCAAGATGCCTCGCGAGCCATGGTGGAACCGGCTGTAGCCGTGACCATGACGTGAAACGTACGTTGCGTTTTCGTCGCGGATGGGAAGGGCCGTGGGAGTCCAAACCTCACCGGAGTGTTCATCTCGGAGATAAATGGCTTCTCCCGGAGAATCGGTGACGTGGTCATTAGACCAAGGCGTAAGTTGATTCTCGTGGCTATTGCCAAACCATGTGAATCCAGATCCAGACTCCGAGACGATAAACCCAAATTCCGGATTGGCAATCACATTGATCCATGGTTCCGGAGTGCGCAGACCTTCGCTCAGGACAACGATGTACTCGCGCCCGTCCAGGGTGAAACCTCCAAGCCCGTTGAAAAACTGGAGCTCCTGCTGAGGGAGCGGTACATCCATGCGTTTGCCAGTACGCGCGGGGCGCTCGGGCAGCGGCGGCGCAGGCTGTTCCTGCTGGGCGCGCCCGATCTGCTCCGACAAGGTGCCTCGCCGCGCGACCAGAACTACGCGCGCGGCGGCCTCAATCTGTTCGCGAACGTGGAGGGGAACCAAGTCCGCGCGCAGAAGGTATATTTTCCCGCTCGCCTCACTTGAATCGGGGGAAAGCCGCAATTGGCTACCGCGCACCAGAGCCTCGAGGGAACCCTGAAGCTCCTGAACATAAGACGAGGTTTTCTCGTTCACAATTACAACATCCGCGGATAACTGCTTCATGCGCCAGTACTCGTGCGCCCGCAATAGCTGGCGGATCAAATCGAGATCCTCGGTATCCTCGATGCGCGCCACAACGATGGGAAGATCGCCGGAAATGCCTTGGGACCACAGCGCGGTTTTTTCAATCGTCGTGCGGGCCAGCACCTCGGGCGGCGGGCGAAGGGAGCGATCAGAGTACAACACGGCGTTCGCCAGCCTTTGGAAGAGGTGCGCTTCTTCGGCGCCGATGCCCAGATGGCGCAGCTGAACTTGCGATTGGGTCCAAGCGAGCGTGCGGGTGCGGTCAACAGTCTCCGCATCGCGATATTTGTCAGCGATATCGAGCACGGCCTCGCGAGTGGGTCCGACAATGGTCGCAAAAATCACATGCACCGTTCTTCCGGGTGGGACTCGAACCGCGCGGCGCAGACTCATGATGGGATCGAGCACGGAGCCGACGGTATTCGACAATGGGCGGCCGTCCATAATCGAGACTGGATTTTGCGGAGTACGCGCACGTCCGATGAAGCGGACGCGGTCAGTTTCGTACTGGAGATCTCCAACTGTTTCGCCGCCGTCCACGACCAACAGATGAGCGGCCCAGACGGAGGTCTCCTCCTCGGAGCGCTTCCGACGGGTAGCCAGCAAAACGCCGAGCTCGGACACAAATTCCGTCTCCACGAACAAGTTGGAAAAAGCCGGGTGCGCCGCATCAGCGGCTTGGGCGGTCAGCGCAATCTCGGCGAAGGAAGTTACCTGAAGGTCGCGGGTGCGAATTCCGCCATTGGAAATTGAAATGCGGCGCAATTCCGCATCGTCTTCGGACGAAACCATCACCTCGACGGAAGTGGTGATCGAGCGATCCTTCCGCACAAATTCGGCATGATCCTCGTGGAAGATGGCCTCGTAAAAATCGGGTTCGGTAATCGTGGGCTGATATCCAGCCGACCAAACGGCAGAGGTGTACTCGTCACGGAGGTAGAAGTAGCTTCCCCAGCAATCCCGGGTTACGTCTTCGCGCCATCGAGTGATGGCGATGTCTTTCCACCGGCTGTAGCCGGATCCCGCTGCGGTGAGCATGACCACGTAGCGGCCGTTTGATAGCAGCTCGGTTCGCGGAGTAACGTCCTGGGGAGTCTTGAAGCGGCGAGCGGTAACGGGCAGAAGTTCGCGCACGTAATGAGAGGCCGAGACTTCCTCGGCCCGTGGCATCGTCACCAGGACATCCTTGGGCGTGCGTTCCTGCAAGAGGAGCTCGGACGCCTGGACGATCGGTTGCGAATGAAACTTATGGCGCATGGCGCCCGCGCAAACGACGTTGTCCAGCGCAACAATAGACATCCCCTGATGGTGAGCCATGTAGGTGCGCACGAGCGCGACCTGCTCGCCCTCGGGCAAGCGAGAGCGCGTGTAGTCCAGGGCCTCGTAGAATCCATACGCCCCCTCACCACCGGCACGGGCGAGGCGTTCGAAATTTCTGGCTGCGGCGATTGGTTCGATCATTGCGGCGAGCGCGGTGGCGTAAGGCGCGATGACCAGATCTTCACTGAGGCCGCGCTTCAATCCCAATCCCGGCACACCAAAGCCCGAGTAGTGATAGACGAGGTCGATGGTCCTCGCGGAAAAAGCCGATTCCGACATGCCCCAAGGCACGCCGCGCTCCGCGCCGTATTCGATTTGCCGGAGCACGATTTGGTGATAGGTCTGGCTGAGCAGGCTATTTGCGGGCGACGGCATAATGATGTCCGGCATTAAGTATTCAAACATCGAGCCGGACCAGGAAATGAGGGCGGAGGCTCGGCCTACCTGCGTGAGAGGCCGGCCCAGCTTGAACCAGTGCGAGGCGGGGACATCGCCTTTGGCAATGGCAATAAAACTAGCGAGCCGCGCTTCAGAAGCCAGCAAGTCGTAACAGTTTTCATCGAGAGTCCCGTCCGCTAAGCGGTAACCGATGGAGAGCAACTTGCGATCGCGATCAAACAGGAATCCAAAGTCCATATCGTAAAACATGCGTTCCGAAGTGGTCGCGATGGCCACCAGGCGTTCGCGCAGAGTCGCAGCGTCCGCAGAGGCGTCTTTCAGTGTCTGAATGAAGGCCTCGAGTCGCGCCAATCGATCTTTTTGAGCGGGATCTTCGTGAAGCAGATGATCATGCAAGTCCGCGAGTTCGCGGGCGGCAGCGCCGAGGCGTTCGGGAGCGTCGGCAAGGGTGGCATTATTCCGAAAGAATGCTTCAATCTCTGGCCATTCGACTGGCCTGGCCGAACTGTTCGCGGCGATGCTCAGGGGATTTCCATCGCTAAGGCGAAGCCAAGGAAGCAGCACTCTCGCATCGCGTAAATGGCTATCGATAGTCCCTTTCGCCGCCTGCGCCCAAATGTGCAATTCGGAATCGGAGTCACTGCGGAGCTCTTGAGCAAGCGTTTGCGCCATGTCGCTGACCGTTTGCGACCGCCTGTACAGCTCCAGCATCCGGACTCCCCAATCCGCGGCGTTTCCGGAAAATGGGCGCGTGGAGTCGGCGAGCGCATTTACGGCGTCGCGAAGCTGCTTCGGCGTAACGGCATGAAGGCGGGACGTGTCAGTGGTGAGTTTATCCAGAGCCTCGCGCAAAAGGAGGATCGAATCCTGGACGCCTTCAAGAATGCCCGGCTCGACAGCGGGCTGGTGGATCAACTGGCGGGAGCCAGCTGCGAGGGTGAGCAGATCACCGGCCAGGTTGCCGCTATCGACGGAGGAAATGTATCTTGGTTCGAGGGGCTGAAGGTTCAGCGTGTCATACCAGTTGCACAGGTGACCGCGGAACTTTTCAATCCCGCCAATGGTTTGCAAAGAGGACTCGATGCGCTCGACCAATTCATGCGTTCCGAGCCATCCGAAATCGCGCGCGGCTACGGTCGCGAGAAGATAGAGGCCGATATTGGTGGGCGAAGTGCGATGGGCAATGACCGGCTTAGGATCTTCCTGAAAATTATCGGGCGGCAGCCAATGGTCCTCCGAAGTAACGAAAGTCTCGAAGAAACGCCATGTACGGCGCGAAATCGCACGCAACATGCCGGTATCGGCGGCGGATAAAGTTTCATCTTCGGCGGGCTTCGGCGAAAGACTGATCCAGTGAGCCACAGCCGGGGCCGAGAGCCACAACAAGACAAATGGAATCACGATGGGCACTTCCTGGCGATGTCCAAACCAGACGGCCACGAATGCCGCCAGCGCCAAGGCGATCCCGCCGAACATCCGTTGGAAACTGCCGTAGATGTTCAGATCAATTCCATGCTTGGCCTGCGCCGCTGTTAGCCATTCAAGTAAATTCTTGCGCGTGATAAACAGACGGAAAAGCGTCCGCAGAATCGCATCTGACATCGACCAGGCCTCGTATGCCATGAATGTCAGAGCGAGGCCGGCCTTCGACAAACCGAGCGAGAGATCGGAAGCCAGATCGCGAAAGTAAGCTCGGTTGGAGGCTGCGCCGCCGAGCCGAGGGTTGAGTCCAGCCAGGAAAGGGATGAGAGGAGGGATTATGATCGTCGCCAAAATAAATCTGATCCAGAGCCAGGGGAGTCTTCCTGGTATGAGCCAACTCGCGAGGAATACCAGAAACACGCACGGCGCCAGGAGAGAGCGGCGCAAGTTGTCCAACATTTTCCAGCGGCCAATCGCCGGAATCTTGTACCTGCGGCCGTCGGTGAGACGAGCGCCCCAGCCGAGAATCCATGGCAACAGCTGCCAATCTCCACGCGCCCAGCGGTGTTGCCGGGCGGCCGATGCTTCGTAGTGGGACGGGAAATCGTCAAAAAGCTCGATATCGGTAACCAGAGCGGCGCGCGCGAAGATCCCTTCAAAGAGGTCATGGCTCAGGACCACATTTTCCCGGACTTTTCCCGCCAGAGCCGCCTCGAAGGCATCGATGTCGTAAATCCCTTTGCCTGTGTAGGAGCCTTCGTGAAACAGATCCTGGTATACGTCGGAGACCGCGGAGGAGTACGGGTCGATTCCGCTCGGACCCGAAAACACGCGCTGGAAAATCGAACCACGGTGGTCCATCGGCAAGGAAGGAGTGACTCTTGGCTGAATGATTCCGTAGCCTTCCACTACGCGACTCAGTTCACGGCTGAATTTGGGGCGGTTGAGAGGGTGCGCCATGGTGCCGACAAGGCGCGCGGCAGTGCCGCGCGGCAAGCGCGTGTCGGCGTCCAACGTGATGACGTAGCGAACACCGGCGATCGGTTCGACGGCGTGTCCAGGTGCGGTAATGAAAGTCGTGTTTTTGGATCCACGAAGCAGCAGATTGAGCTCGTGAAGTTTTCCGCGCTTGCGTTCCCATCCCATCCACTTGTTTTCCGATTCATTCCAGACGCGCTTTCTGTGAAATACGAAGAATCGGTTGCCACCATCTTTTGCGGGGCCGTGGCGCTTGTTGAGATTCGCGATACCGTCGGTAGCCGCGGCTAGAAGCTCCTGATCGTTGGGGAGGGTTTCTGTGGGCGCGTCAACCCAATCGGAAAGCAGGGCGAAACGAAGATCGCCATCCTGGTTTGCGAGGTAATGAATTTCGAGCTCGTGAATCTGCTCGGCAATGCCACCTGCGGAGCTCAGAAGACTTGGTATCACGATAATGGTTCGAAGATCCTGGGGAATATCCTTGGCGAATTCGAGTCGCGGGGGAGTCCGGGGTTTGAACAGGTTCGTTACGAACCTGTTGATCAGCGCAATTGCGAGCTCGGAAACGGGAACAACAGCGAGGAGAGCTAACAGAATAATATCAGGAATGCGCAGGCCCAGCTGGAGAGAGCGGGCCACCGGAAACCCCAAAATAATCGCGGTAAAGAACGCGATCGTGCCCAGGTAGCCGCGTGCGGGAGCGCGCATGTACGAGCGAAGGAGGGCACGTCCTTTTGACACGCGAAATCCAATTTCGCGTTCGAAGCCGGGGCGCCCCTGGGCGATGAGGTAATAGCCGGGATCCGTGGACCTGTCGTCGTAGGGCTGATGATCGTGATTTACAACGGCGGCAGCCGCTTCTTTCGCGTGTCGGATGAGGAGATCTGCAATTTCAAGCTCAGAGCGTTCAGAGCCTCTGGAAAGATCCTCGATTGCGTGCCGGTAGGCATCCCGCGTGGCGAAATCCATGTCGCCAAAGTTGCTTCCATTGCGAAGCGTTTGGTCCACCAGGTTGACGCTTTCGAAAAAAGTGTGCCAATCGAACTCGGAAGTCCACCGCATACTGGTAATGACGTTGCGCACTGTTACGCTCATCGCTGCTTGCTGCTGGTGTTCGGCGCGGACAATGTCATCCGCGGTAGTGCCCTGAGCGGCTAGGCGTTCGTCCAGCCACAGAAGAATGGGACCAACCTTCGGATCTAGGTCCCGCAACCGCTGAATCAATTGAACGGCAAAGGCTCGGTCGAGAGGCTTCTTCTCAAACTGGCGGAGGGCCGCGGCCGGCGATAGAGCCGACTGGCCGCCTGTGCCCAAAAGCGCGTCTGCCAGCTGGTCGGCTTGGTGCCGCGCCTGGCGGCTAAAGACGATTCGACCTGCTAGTCTGCGCAGATTTTCCACCAGGACAATTCGCAAGGTGATGGCGACTGCCCAGAGCTCCCCCATTGAAAGAGGCTGGACGCGCTGATATGCATTTATGAAGCGACGGAGAACATGAGGATCGAGCCGGCTATCGGTGTGAGCCACGAACGCCCACGCAATGCCGTAGACTCGGGGGTATCCAGCCAAATGCCCCGAAGCCAACTTAGGTAATCGGCGATAGTAGCCGATCGGCAAGTCATCGCGAATCTCCCGAAGCTGATCCTCGACGATGTAGAAGTTTTCCACCAGCCACTGCTCTGCCGGTGTGATGACTTGTTCACGCTGGAGGGCGCGGGCAGTCGCGCGGTAATACTCGAGCAGCGAACGAGCATTTTCCTCTGTGCGCTCGATGAGAGACGGGCCGCCCTCTGCTATACTCGCCACCGTCTGGGCTGCGGCAAGACTCTCCGCGTGCTGCTCCAGCCGATCAGCACTGAATAACTCCGCGACAATAGGCTCTTCGATTTCGACGACTACATTCGGAGCAGGTGGTGCAGAGACCATTCGCTTCCTCGGAGTATCGCTTCCTAGACTTGTGCTCGGCTGAAAATCGAGGTTCACCAAACCCCGAAACAGCTTGCGCTACGCCTTAACGGAAGCTCGCGTATAGCTCACTCGGGCCAGGAAAAACCTTACCAGAGGCGGGGAGAGAACGGCGGACATTTTCTGGGTCAACAATTAGACTTCAATTTTCGAAGTTATGAGCATCACACGGCTCGCAGTTTACCAGAACCGGCTTCGAGGGTTGTCGAATAAGTGTACCGCGAAGGTACGCCGGGGTGCTGCGCCGAGACGACGGAATGTAGTATTCGTTCCAGATCGGCCTTGCGATAGGGATGGCAGATATAGTCAAAGGCTCGCATGTTCAAGGCTGCCAGGTAATCGCGATATTCCTGAGAGCACCCGGGAGCACATACCACAATCACCGGTATCTCCACAGGTTGGCGCCTCAACTGCCGCACCACGTCCCTATAAGTACCATCCACGAGCCAGAAACCGCAGAAACAAGCGGATACAGTTTCTTTGGCCAGCGCGAGGCGAAGCTCTTCAAGCCCCGTCACCGATACCGCTTTCACATTATAGCTATCCAGGAGCGCGGACATGCTGGCTCGAATATCTGCATCCATGGTAGCTAACAATATCGTGGCCACGGTCCCTGTGCTTGCGGTGAAGATACTCTCGGATAGGTCTTTAGCGCTGCGGTGCTCGCTTGTTCCGCTGGGCTCATACGCGAAGGAGGCCATTCTTGTCAGCCTTTCCGGTCTCTATACTGTTTCGGAGCGTAGGAGCCCCGAACTACCTAACACTCAATGAATAACTTGCCTCGAGTCCACGGGCAATACAGAAATTTCCTTATCGTACTGAAGGAATTCATGTAGATTGAGCTGCCGCGGCAATTCTTGGAAGGGATGGCCCTGCGCCATCCCTTCCACCTTGTAACCACGATCCGTAAGTTACTCATTCAACTAACCACCGGAACACTCTAACGAGAGCCGCCGGCCTTGGCCGTCCGATGCTTCGGCCGCTCTTCCTCCTCTGCGGTACCCCGGTCGCCGGTTCGGTTTGCTTCCTCATTTATGCTCTCGGAAAGGTCGGTTAACTTCTGATCGGTTTCCTTTTCTTCGTTGAGCGTTTGCTCCAGAGAATTTGCTGCCTCGGTTTCGCCTAAAATCGTCGCATAGGCATGCACAGATCCGTAGGCCGCAATTTCATAGTGCTCAACTCGTTGCGCCGCCGATATGATCGCCGCGTCCATTGCCGCTCCCTCATAATCTTCGGAGATTACCTCGGCGCCCTCCGCGACGATTCCTTCCATCCCCTTGCATTTCTTGCCCTTGCTTGATTCGCCGAGCTCCTGGAATATTTGTTCAAGCCGGCGGGCGTGCCCTTTGGTTTGTTCAAGATGCTCCTCAAATCCCTGGCGCAGGTCTTCGGAAGTAGCTGCCTTGGCCATTTTCGGTAAAGCTTTGATCAGCTGTTGCTCGGCGTTATATAAGTCTCTCAACTCGTCCACATAGACGTCTTTCAGGGTAGTTGCTTTCATTACGGCCTCCGTTTTTTAGCGGTCTCGAACCCGCCTCGTTTGACACTCAGAGCCAGAACACTAGGTCGGCCATTCCCAGGCGGCAATCAAGCGAAGCCTGTAACACGTCGGAGTGTCTTCCGGTAGTCCTGCTAGAAACTCCACTCGCGGTCTGCTCGCAAAGCGCGCGTCAGCCCCTACAGCTTAATTCGGAGCGTGATACAAGTGCCTCGGGATGGTGCCGTCTTTTCTAATGCGAGATGCTGCAAACCTGAATTAAACAGTGAGCAACCGACTGCAAAAAGGATCGAGGAAGGTGCCGCTCGAACCGTCTTGTGAAACCCGCCGGAGCGGCACACAAGAAGGGAAGGTAACGCTGATGCAAGCGTCTTTCCGTGATGATTCCATGTCTGAAAAATCTCATCTCATGAATCCGGAGGTATAGAATGGCCACGACTCCTAAAGCAATCCGAACTAGACACCATGCGCTCGAGAAAGAATTGTCGGCCCAGCGGGAGGCTCTGCTCGCGCGCTTCGCTGAACAGCGATCCGAGGCTTTCGTAGAACACGATCCCGACGACGAGTGCGCAGAGGCCAACCGCAATTTGGCGAGGCATCTGATCCTGACCAATCTGGATCGGGAAAGACGCACTCTTCAGGAAATCGATGTCGCCCTTCGGCGAATGAAGACCGGCGAGTACGGCCAGTGCGAGATCTGCGGTACCAGCATCCCAGATGCTCGTCTTCGCGCTTTGCCGTGGACTCGATTCTGCGTTCATTGCGCCGAACGTTCCGCTTCCGCGTGAATGTGCGCATCTATGCAGGATCGCGGACATCGCGCCTCCACCGATTGTCGTGGCTGAAGCTCATCGTCCCACCACAGGATCGGTGCACCGAATCGGGAGGTCGTTGCCTATGGATGAAAATCCTCAACTAGAAGGCCCTGTCGCCGAAGGGACAATCACCACCGAGGTTGAAGAAAAGCAAGTTGAGGAACGCGTCGCCATAGGCGCACACGTTGTTTATGAAACCATCCGCCGCGAAGGCGAAGAGGAGTTGGCTCGGCCGGCCGCGGCATTGGCCTGGTCGGGTCTCGCGGCTGGACTCTCGATGGGTTTTTCTTTTGTTGCGGAAGCCCTCATTCGGAATCGCCTGCCAGAGCGGCCATGGGCCCGCCTCGTTTCCAGCCTGGGTTATAGCGTTGGATTCCTAATCGTCGTTCTGGGGCGCCAGCAGCTCTTCACGGAAAATACGCTGACCGTTATCTTGCCGTTTCTTCTCGGCAAGAAACTCACTGTACTGCTGAGAGTCCTGCGGCTGTGGGCGATCGTACTCGCAGCCAATCTGGTGGGAACTTTCGCGTTTGCATTTTGCATCGCGCACATCGCCATTTTCGACCGTTCGGTTCAGCAGACGCTGACGGAGATTGGCGCTGCCCATTTGGGAACTAGCTTTGGGATAGTTCTCGTGCGCGCGATTTTCGCCGGATGGCTTATCGCATTAATGGTTTGGCTCTTGCCGGCGGCGGAACACTCGCGCCTGAGCATTGTAATCATTGTGACTTACTTGGTGGGCTTGGGCGGATTCAACCATATCATTGCAGGGTCGACCACGATGTTTTTCTTAGTAACCATAAAATATATTTCCTGGGGCGCGTACGCGGTGCACTTTTTTATCCCGACCTTGTTAGGGAATATTATAGGCGGCGTTTCGTTGGTCGCGGCCCTCGGGCACGCTCAGGTTGTCGGCGGCAAAGAGACCTAAGCGGGGTCAAGCGAAAAAGCAGACTAGGACCGACCTGCGGTGCCCATCTTAGTGAATGCGGCCCTTGCATCCGGGATGTCCGCACCGGCAGTCCACATCCGGAGTCTTTTCCATCGCTTCGCACGCCGCGCCACAATATTTCCCGCTAGTGACGATACATGAACAGTTGGGATGCGCGCACTTTTCACGTTTTTCGCTCATTGTAGGACCCCTTTGGCATCAATGTCGTAATCGAATCTGGCTGTTAAGCCCGTCTAACTAGACCGGCAACCAATGACACGGCAAAGAGAATTAGGAAAATGTAGAAGAACAGTTTCGCAATGCTCGCAGCCGCGACCATGATTCCCGCAAAACCAAGTATTCCTGCGACGATCGCCACGATCAGAAAAATCACAGCCCATCTCAACATAGAGCCTCCTCGAGAATATCTCTAACGAACGAGCTTGCTTGCGTCGAACCCTTGGGCCTGACCGATTTCGCTGCTATCTCGATGTCCTCACGCGGCGTGATGCCTGCTGGACTCGATCCGTGGGACCTCACGCCCCAGCGCCGTCGCGAGCGCCACGAGATGGTCTTGCTCGTTTACCAAGATTCCCCGAATTTGTTCGGCCATCGCGTATTCCTCTAGCTGGTCGCATTGGCGCACTCGCTCGCGGTAGTTGCGAATCGTCTCCTGCTCATTCTCCAGATCAAACTGCAGCATCTCCTTCGCTTTTTCTGAAGTTCGCACGGGCTTCGGAGTAACTGCGGGCATACCGCCGAGATAATCGATCTGATTGGAAACGATCAAGGCGTGACTCAATTCCTGCGCGGCATGAGTTTCCAATTCCGCCGCGATATTCATGAACTCCGCGCCTTTCAGCACTTGGGAATAAACGACGTACGAAATGATGGCTTGATACTCCCTAGCCAAATCTTCATTCAGCAGCTTGATCAGCTGCTCTCTGCTCACCGGCGTCATCTGACGCTCTTCTGTTTTCTCGGCCGTGCGCAAATCGACCCTCCTTAAGATCCGCGAGATAGTGGACTACAACAGAGTCTTAAGCTTCTTTCGCTTTGCTATATACGCGTTGGCCGGCGCTCGCGGCTTCCTTTATCTGGTCCGTAACCTGGTCAACCGCCTCTCGCGCGCGCTTGGTAGCATGCAAGCCGGTCGCAACAGCGTCGTCAACGACGTCCCGCACGCCGCCCAGCAAGTAATCGCGTGTCTCCTCGCCGGATTGTGGCGCCAACAGGAGTCCTAGGACGGCTCCAATACCGATTCCCAGAGCAAAGCCTAACGCCGTGGACGAAAATCGATTCCTACGCATTCTTTTCCTCCGTTCGGAAAACCTCGGCAGAAATCGTGGCGAATTCAAATATGAATTTCCTTAGATCGCACGATTCCTCTTCGTTACCCTGGGAGACTACCGTCCGCCTGCAGTTGACGCCATAGGGTGAAGTATTGATATGTGCCAGCGGGATATCCCACTCGCTGGGCAGTTGGAAGGTCAGCGGCCGCCCGCCCAGGGCGCATCCCAAGTCCGATTAGCGAGTTTTGCCTAGAGCGACCTACCTCGAAATGTACATGCTTTGAAGTATGGTACTCGGTGGCCACGGACCCCACTATTCGAGTAGCGCAAATCCCAATAGCTAAATCTCGACTTGAAGGAGCAACCTTTATGATGTCGAAGCAGTTTCTGGTCATCTCCCTATTAGCTGCCTTTGTTGTTCTCCCAGCCATTACGTCTGCGTCAGACCGCGAGGACGATGTAAAACGCATTGACAAATCTGCCCAGGTATTCAAGGAGATTATGAATACTCCGGACAAAGGCATCCCCAGCGAACTTCTCGAGACTGCCAAATGCATCGCGATTATTCCGGGCGAAGTAAAGTTCGCCTTCATCCTGGGTGGCAATTACGGCCGCGGCATTGCCACGTGCCAGACACGCCACGGATGGAGCGCGCCGATGTTTGTGGCTCTCGGCGGCGGCAGTGTTGGATATCAAATCGGAGGTTCGTCGACGGATATCGTTATGCTCTTCATGAATGATCGCGCGTTGCAGAGTCTTCTGAGTGACAAATTCAAGCTGGGCGCAGATGCTACTGTCGCTGCCGGTCCAGTAGGCCGTCACGCCGCCGCTGCCACTGACCTGAAGCTCAGAGCGGAGGTCCTCACTTATTCCCGCTCGCACGGCGTTTTTGCCGGCGTCAGTCTCAGCGGTGCCGTTGTGCAGACGGACAAGAGCGGCGATCACGCCATGTATGGCGACACCGTCACCCACCGCCAGATCCTGGACGGCAAGGTAGCAGTGCCGCCTTCTGCGGGGGCCCTGATTCACCAAATCCACGCGTCGGTGATGGAAGCGAAGGCCAATTAATCGTCTCACCAATTTGAAAGGGCGGCCATTTCTCGGCCGCCCTTTCGCAGTTCTGCTGATCGCCCTCTGCAACGCAAGCCAAAAAATCGAGTTCATTGGCGACCTGCCCTCATTTCACGGTGGCAAGCTCCATTACTAGATAGAAATTGCGAAACCGCGCAAAAAGCGCCGTACTTCTCACTGTGGCGTTCTTACTTAACCCCTCCAATTGCTATTACTTCCAGGACTTTTTGCATGGCAATCCACGTGCTTTCCATGGGGTCTGTCGATGATATCCCACAGGTTGGTGAGATGAGAGAAGCGGTCCAGTCCATGAGTGACGCCAGTTCCCGCGAGTCTTCGACCCCCGCACCAAAATGGCGAGAGCGGCTGGTCGCCTTGCGAAGAGTCCCCCCCATTTTTAAGATGGTGTGGAGCTGCGCCCCTGGCGTGGTGCTGGCCAGCCTGGTCACCCGGCTGTTTGTCTCCGTGGTGCCTGTCGCCCTCTTGGATGTCACCAGGTTCATCATCGACGCGGTGGATAAACACATCTGGCACCACACCACACTGCCAGGCAGCTTTTGGTGGCTGGTGGTGCTTGAATTTATCCTCGCGACCTTGACCACCAGTCTCGGTCGCGTAATCGACTTCTGCGACACCGTCCTTGCGGATAAATTCACCAAGAACATCAGCACGCTCACCATGGAGCACGCGTCGCGCCTGGATCTCATTCGCTACGAAGATCCTCTCTTCTACGACAAAATGGAGCGCGCCCGTGTGCAAGGGACAGACCGTGTGGTGCTGATCCAGATGACCGGCCGGCTGGTGCAAGAGTTCATCACCACAATCAGCTTTGCCGCGGCCATCGTGTTCTTTTCTCCCTGGCTATTCGTTTTCCTGATTGTTTGTGTTGTGCCGGCTTTTCTGGGCGAAACCCATTTCGCGTTTTTGGGTTACTCGCTGAACTTTGTACAGACCCCAGCGAAGCGCCAGATGGAATACCTGCGCATTCTGGGCGGCAGCCGTGAGAGCGCCAAGGAGCTGAAGCTGTTTGGTCTTGGGCCGTTTCTCGTGCAGCGCTACAAGGGCCTTTCTGACAAGCTCCATCTTCAAAACGTCGGCTTGGCCAAGCGCAAGCTGCTCTTCGGCACGCTGCTGACGTGCCTTGGAACTCTCGGCTATTATGGCGCTTACGGGTACGTCATTTATCTGGCTGTCAGTGGATCGCTGACCATCGGCAAATTGACCCTGCTTGCTGGTGCTATTGCCGGTGCCAGCACCAACATTCAGGCCCTCTTTTCCACATTTTCCGGCATCGCCGATCAGTCCCTCTTTCTCACGGACCTGGTCGAATTCTTCGCCGTCAAGCCCAAGATACTCTCGAAGCCCGGCGCTCTGCTGGCCCCGCGGCCGATATGCCAGGGAATCGAATTCCGGAATGTGTCCTTCTCCTATCCTGGGAACCGGCGCCGCGTTCTTTCCAACATCAATCTGCGGCTCGACCCCGGAGAACGAATCGCTCTCGTCGGAGCCAATGGACAGGGTAAAACGACCGTCGTCAAGCTACTTACCCGCTTGTACGATCCGAGCGAAGGCCAGATACTTTTGGACGGCATCGATCTTCGCGAATATGACCTCGACGATCTATGGCGCGAGATCGGCGTCATCTTCCAAGACTTCATGCACTACGAGATGACGGCGTCCGAGAACATCGCCGTCGGCCGCATCGAAGACGCCAATAATCCGTTCCGGATTCGCGCGGCGGCTATGAAGAGTTTCGCGGAGAACGTTATCCACAAACTCCCCAAGGGCTACGACCAGCTTCTCGGTTGCCGGTTCGAGGGCGGCGTGGATCTTTCCGGCGGCGAGTGGCAGAAGATCGCATTGGCCCGCGCCCACCTGCGCGATGCGCAATTGCTGATTTTGGACGAGCCAACTGCGGCCCTTGACGCCCAGTCCGAACACGAAGTCTTTAGGCGCTTTGCAGACCTCACTTCTGGCAAAATGGCCCTGTTGATTTCGCACCGGATGTCTACGGTTCGCATGGCGGACCGCATCCTGGTGATGGAGAATGGCGGAATTGCCGAACAAGGCCCCCACGAGCAGCTCGTCAAGCACGGTGGTCTCTACGCCGAAATGTTCGAGCTGCAAGCGGCAAGTTACCGGTAATTCCTCCGCCGGTTCCGGATTCATCGTAGCTTTCCCATCGCGGCGGAGCCTTCCGTGACTCTCAGCTATCGCTTTTTAGTCCGCGCATTCGTTGCGTGCCTGTGCCTCGCGCTGATTTGTCTACCCTCGCAAGGAGCAGCCCAATCCCCATCGGGCCGTCAGGAGCCGTCAGCCCAAACGGAACCCCAAACCGAGACGATTGAAGTCGATCCCGCTGCTCCCAGCCATCCCTTTCCTCATTATTGGGAGAAAATGTTCGGCTCCGGCCGAGCCATTCTGAGTTTGCGCGACAGCTATCGCCGGGACCTGCGGGAAGTGAAGCAAGCGACTGATTTCCAATACATCCGCTTCCACGCGATCCTGGATGACGACGTCGGCGTCTACAATGAAGATGCCGCAGGCAATCCGATCTATAACTTTTCCTATGTCGATCAGATCTACGATGGCCTGCTCGAGAACGGCGTTCGCCCGTTCGTTGAGTTGAGCTTCATGCCCAAAAAGCTGGCTGCAAAGCAAGCGGCGCAAGCTTTTTGGTACGCGCCGGTCGTTTCCCCGCCCAAGGATTGGGATCGCTGGGGCGATCTGATCTCCCAATTCGCTCGCCATCTGGTTGAGCGTTATGGCATCGACGAAGTCTCTCAGTGGTATTTCGAAGTATGGAACGAACCCAACCTTGATTTCTGGGCCGGCGACCCGAGGGAAGCAACCTACTATCACCTCTACGATGTCACCGCCAAGGCTCTGAAAAGCGTTAGTTCGCGCCTGCGCGTGGGCGGGCCCTCTACAGCTCAAGCGGCCTGGGTCGACCGCTTCCTCCGCCACTGCGCGACCAACCACATCCCGGTCGATTTCGTCTCCAGCCACGTCTACGCCAACGATTCGGCTCACGACGTCTTCGGCACAAACGAATCCATCCCGCGAACGCAAATGGTTTGCCGCGCCATTCACAAGGTCCACGACCAGGTGGCAGCGTCCTCCCTGCCGGCTTTGCCCATCATTTGGAGCGAATACAACGCCAGCTATAAAAACGAGCCGGATGTCACCGATTCGGTTTTTATGGGGCCGTGGTTGGCGGACACAATCCGGCAGTGCGACGGCATGGTCGATATGCTTTCTTACTGGAGCTTCTCGGATGTGTTCGAGGAACAAGGTGTCGTGAGGAAGCCATTCTACGGAGGATACGGCCTCATAGCCGAGGACGATCTTCCCAAGCCCGCCTTCAGCGCTTTCAAACTCCTCCATCGCCTGGGTGATCGGCGACTTGCCGAAGCATCCGATTCAGCCCTCGTCACGCATCGCGCGGATGGCCGGCTCGTGATCGCGATTTGGAACGAATCCCTGCCCGAGCAGGCAGGTGAATCCAAAACCGTGATCCTTCAGGTAAAGGGATTCAACGGCCGCCACAAAGCGGCCATTTATCGCGTGGATTCCGCGCACGGTTCCTTGACGGATGCGTACGCCTCGATGGGAAAGCCGGTCTATCCGACGCAGAAGCAAATCGCCCAGCTTCGACGCGCTGCCGAAATCCCCCCGCCCGAAAGCCAAGCCTTGAACCACGGGGAAATAAAACTAACTCTCCCGCCCAAGGGTCTAGCTCTAATCGAACTCAAATAGTGGAGTCTCGGTTGCCGCGCACTCGCTAGGCTTTTGAAACGGGCGGAGGTGCAGGATGGGCATTCGGCAGGAAGCCCGCTCGTTTCATGCCTCGTTGTGCCTCTGGGTTCCTCATAAACGTTTCCCAGACGAAACCGGTGCGCGCATTTTCGGCCATCAACATGGTGATTCCTACGTCGATTCCGATCACGTCCGTGTCATACCAGTCCGTCAAGCGGATTAAAGGCATCGACGAATCCATATCGAGACCAGGCGCGCTTTCCGTACTTATTCTTGATCGTTTGCAGCACCTGTAGGCACTCCTGAGGCAAGAATGGCAGTGAACCTCCCGAAGCGCATGGGACTACCGTTCCATCGATTGGACCGGTCGCCGGTGGTCCGCCCCATACCACATAGCCTCTCGGCGAATCCGAAGCCGTGATCCCCCAAAGGTTTTCGCTGTAATCGGGAAACTGCGACGCCAAATCAATGCAGAACTGTCGATGCACCTGCGTAGCCGTGATCGAGTTTTGAAAATAATCCGCATATTTGTCGTGCTTGTTCCGGAAATCGAACCACGCCTGCGAATATTGGTGAACGAAAAGCGGTGCGAAGGAGCTGATGTATCGCACGCCGTCGTACTCGAAGAGCTGTCGCTTCCACGCGTCCCAGGTTTCGGTCGGCAGCAAATATGAAGTGGACCCCAGTCCGAGCAAGTACATCATCATCATTTCGCTGTAATCGTCCCAGCGATACTGCAGGAATCCCGTTTCGGGCCTCCAGCCATGCGGCAGCAGCGTCGTGTCTTCCGAGAGCCAGCTCCAATCGACCCGGTTAAAGATCATCGAAGCGAGCTCGGAAATTTCCGAATGCTCGAAATACGCGCCGCAGGTCAGCACTCCGCACAGTAAAATTGCCGTGTCGATAGACGAAACCTCCGAATCCCACAGCCTTTCGCCCGTATTCACGTTCGCCCAGTGATAAAAGAATCCGCGGTGATTGGGGAGCTTCTTCCACAAAAAGCGCAGTGAAGTTAGGGCGCGACCCCGCGCTTCGTTGTGCGATACATAACCCCGCTTGTCCCCGATGCACAGTGCCGTCAGGCCAAAGCCAAGGGAGGCGATGCTTCCCAAGTCGCTCTTATCCGGTGTTATCGCGTTGCAACGGTCCCGGACAATGCCCGTATCCGGGTGTCCCTGTTCCCAAAAGAACCGAAAATGGGCGCTCTCCACATCCTCGAGAAACGCCTCGTCCACCTGATAGAACGGGCTGCCAGTTCCTCGTCCGGGTTGCGGCACTTGATTGCCCTGGCCCCGGCGTGGATTCGGATCGCCCGCCAGCGCCAACGGAGAGGACAAAAAGAACGGCGCGCACAGTCCTGCCGCAGCTCCCTGCTTCAGGAGGCTCCGGCGGCTCAGCCTTCTCGGAAAGCGATATCCCGAATTCATTTCGCGCAACGATTATATTCATTCCCGCCAGCTCGATGAAGCCTCATCGTCGCCCGCGAATCCATCTACACACTCCCGCCCATCTGTCCGCGAAGTGTCTGCTAAGGAGGGCAGGTCTGCCGGAGAGCCAAGATAATGGAACAATCGGCGCAGCTTACTTGGCCACCGCTTGATCCACCTGCGCTTGCGCCGATTCCGCGTTCTGCTTGCATTGATTCTGCAAGACTCCCGCGATCTGGCATGCATCCGCGAAAAGCCGCCGCCGCTTCGCCATGGCGATTCAAGTTTTGCAGGTCGACTCCCAGAACGAAAAGATCGGTCGGATCCTGGATCGGATTGCTCTTTCGTCGATTGTTCGAGCTCGCTCGCCGAATGCTCGTAATCCTCGCGGCGGAAATAGACCAGGCCTAGCGCGCTGTGCGCTTGGAACGTTCTTCTGGTTTTGGCAGTCGCAAACTGCTCGTCGGTCAAGCCCGCCGGCTTGGGCATCTTCGCCAGAATCTCGATGGCATGCTTCGCGTACGCCTCCGCGGTGTTCAGTTCCTGATCGGCGTCCGGATCACTGGGACTATAGATGTGCGGTATCGTCCAACCCACCGTGGTAAGAACGTCCACATCGTCGGGCTGCAGCGCCAGCGCATGATCCGCCCACTAATAGGTATCCTTCCAGTCCTGCTGCGCGCGGTAAACGTTCATCAAGCCGGCGTCCACCTGCTCTGCCAGTGGGCTCTTCGGGTATCTCTTCAGAAAATCATTTCCGAGCCGAATCTTTTTGGCCGACTCTCGCGCCTTGAAGAAATGCCGGTAGCGGTCATCCTGTTCCCGCTCCACCCGTGCCCGAAGGTTCCATATTGCAAGTCATCCTTCATCGCGCCGCCCATCGTCCCCAGTTGAGTCTGGTTCGGGATCCCTTCTCCTTGCGCACGTGAGGCCGGCGCCAGCGCGAAGAGCGCCGTCACCGCAACGCACGCAAAGCACAGCAATTTTCGCGAAGTTTCAGTTCAGCGCCGCGCTTCCACGCGACGCGATTCCTTGTAAATCGCAAGCTCATGCCCCTTCTCCGTCCGCATCCTGCACTTAGTGACGGCCTGCTGGCCGGCACTTCGCTGCCGAATTGGTATCACCACGCTACATCCTCAGTCAAGTATCGGAACTTGCAGTACGGGGACTTGACCGAGACATTTCTTTCCTTACGCCCGAGAATGGGTCCCGGCGCCCGCAAAGGTTGGGTCATAGACCTCATCGTCCGCGTCCCCACGCCTCAACTCCGAAATAAACTTCAATATGTTCTTTCGGCGAAGCTTTCTGCATAACCGGATCAGCGATATCTGTTCGCGTCCGTCGAGCGCCCGCATCAGCGCCTTCACTAGCTTGATGTGCCTCGGCAACACCCACCGGATGTACCACTCACCTGCCTGCGTCAGGCTGACCACCACAATTCGCTTACCCTTCCTCGGCTGTGCCCGTCTGGCCTTGGACAAACGGCTCGTTCTCATCGTCGCCGGGGGAAGCCTCACCGGCGTTCGCCGCACCCATCCGGGCCGCTCCAAGCTCGCCACGATCACGTTCAAATTCTGCCGGTCCAAACCGCGCCGCCCCGCCGCCACTGACATGCTTGTCCCGCCCTCGCGAAGCAACATCTCCATCAGACGAAATCCCGCTATCGTCAGGTCAAACGACGCGAGCGCCCCGCGCACCTCGCCCGCAAACCAATCCGCCGTGTCCAGCAAATCGAAACCCGCGAGCAACGCTCGCGCCGCCTTGTCCTTCTGCGTTGCCCGGTGCCCCCTGCTCGCGCTGTCTGGTAGTTCATCCCAAAAGCCTAGCGCAAACCGCCTTCGTGGATCTTTTTGGGTTTGGTGTAAAGATTTAAACGTAGCGCCGGGTCCTTTAGCCCGGCCGCCTTTGCTTTTGTAGCGGCCACCTTCAGGTGGGCTCTGTCGCTCTGCCTCTAGTTGTCATTCCGAGCAGAGTGTCCCGCGCCTTTGACTCTGCGCGAAGCGCGGTTTGTGCGCCCCGGATGCTGCACGGGGCGCCGGGACACAAAGATAGGGCTCCCGGGTCGACGGTTAGTCGAGCCTGGGAGATTCATCGAGGAATCTCTCTTCGCTCGCCCCGACTAGAGGAGCTCAAATGGGGGAAAATCCTCTTTTTTGCCGTTTAAGCCCGCTTAGGGGGAGCAAGTCCATACCCGCGTTGCTGCAGACATCAAATTTCCACTCGGGATGTGATCGCAAGCGAGGAGGGAGCGATTGGTTGTATGGTCCGTTGAGCGAGAGTAAGATCGGCGAGAGAGGCCCCGATTCGCGCTCCTTTGTCCCATGAAATGGATTCGTGCGAACGATCTCGACAGATGGGCCGATACCATTGGCTCAAGGATCGCGCTGTCCGAAATTGTGAGCGCCTTGATTAGGGCGTCCGCATCTGACCCCGACCACTTCCGATTCCCCACGGGGGACTCAGCACAGATCCCAGGCTATGACGGTAGCCTCACTGCGGAAGGGGTGCCGCCGTACGTTCCGGACGGCCAGTCCGTATGGGAATTTGGGACGGAGTCGACGTTTCTAAAGAAGGCTAATGGCGACTTTGATCTCCGATCTGAAAGCCCCGGCCCTTTTAACCCGGCAGAGACCACGTTCGTATTTGTCACGCCGAGGAGGTGGGGCGGTCAGACCACCGCGCCACAGTGGGAACATGATAAGACCGAACAGGGTCCGTGGCACAGCGTACGGGTGATCGACGGCATCGCTCTGGAGGATTGGTTCGAGAGGTGCCCTGCCGTTGCCGCTCGGGCCGCCCGTGGAATATTACCGGTAATGCCCGACACCGGCGCACGCAGCACGGACGAGTTTTGGGACGAGTTCGCTTCCCAGTTTAAACCGGCGCTCACCGAGGAGGTCCTACTCTGCGGTCGAAAAAAAGAGTCTGCTGATCTACTACCTCAGCTGATGGGGGCGCCTGGAAGTTATGCGTTACGCGCCGATTCACAGGAAGAAGTCTTGGCTTTCGCGGTCGCAAGCATTCGTAAGGCGGACGGAGAAGTTCGTAAGTATCTGGAGGCTCGGACGCTGATCGTCGATACACGGGAGGCCGCGCAGAGTCTCGCCGGCTGCAACAACTTCACCTTCTTAGTCCATCCAGCAGTCGGCCCCTCGTCAGGGTTGCTTTCAAGGCAGAACCCAGTATTGGTGCCCTTGGGTAAGGAGGATTCTCGGCGTGAGGGTTCCCCGGTCCTGAAGCACCCGACCGCCCACGAGATGGGCGAGGCTCTTCGCAGTATGGGATATGCCCAAGAGCCTGCGATTCAGCTCGCAAGAAAGGTCGGGCGGAGCGTGACCGTTCTTGCGAGACAGATTCCGAGCGCACTTGCACCACGACCGGACTGGGCAGTTGACCCACACTTGGTCCCGGCGCTGCTCGTTGGAGCTTGGAACGCGGACAACGCCGAAGATTGCAGAATCTTGTGCGGAATCGCCACCGGTTCTGCCTATGAGACTTATGAGGCGGGGCTACGTAGGTACCTCAAGAAGGGAGACTCTCCTATCGAGCACGAGGGCTCCGTGTGGCAGCTTGTGGCCCCCGTGGACGCGTTCGTGCACCTAGCTTACCTGATCGGAAAGGAGCACCTGGAAAGACTCTCAACCGCCGCGCAGGAGATTTTCACTGAGCAAGATCCGTCTCTCGACATATCAGCAAACGAAAGAATCTTTTCGGCGATCGCTAGCAAAAAGCTCAGACACTCGTCCTGGCTGCGTGACGGCATTGCCACTACGTTGCTGTTGTTCGCGACACTCGCCGAAGGCGCCGAACTGCACGTGCCCGGCGGAGCCCAAACTTACGTTAACAGGCTCGTCGGGTCCTTACCCGGCTTGAACAAAGACTGGCGCCTGCTGGCAAGCCTGAGAGAGCAGCTGCCGCTCCTGGCGGAGGCCGCACCCCGCCCTTTGCTTGAGGCCCTCGAGCAGATGCTCGAGGGCGATCCCGAAGGGATACGCTCCATCTTCCAGGACACAGACGCAATTTTTTCCAGCAGCCCGCATACCGGGCTGCTGTGGGCTCTTGAAATCATAGCGTGGGAAGCTCAACATCTAGCCCGCGTCGGTTTGATACTTGCTCGATTAGCCCGAATCGATCCGGGCGGGAAGCTCGTCAATCGGCCGATAGAGAGCCTCCGAGCGATCTTCCTTCCGTGGATGCCAAATACGAGCGCGACACTCTCGCAACGGCTTTCCGCTTTGGATTACATCGTGGCAAACGAGCCGACGGTGGGTTGGCAACTTCTCTTAAAGCTCCTCCCCGAGTATCACAGCATAGGCAGCAGGACTGCGATGCCCCGATTCCGCGAAGCAGGACCACCCGAAACGGAGGTCATCACGCACCGCCTCGTGTGGGAGACATACGGACAGGTAATCGACCGAGTTCTGAGGTTAGTGGGTGACGATCCCACACGCTGGGCTATCGCCATCAAGGAGATGTCAACTTTCACCCCTGGGCAGCGTGACCGAATTCGCGACCTCCTAGAGCAGTTCGGGGAGCGCGCCAATACAGAACAGCGCGCGACCGTGTGGGCTGCGCTCCGAGATTTCGTGAATCGCCATAAGGCCTTTCAAAGTGCTCCGTGGTCGTTGAAAGGAGCAGACCTCGAGAAGTTCGATGCACTCATGGGGGAATTTGAGCCCGGGGAACTAAGGACAAAGATTGCGTGGCTTTTCGACGATTACCATCCCGACGTGCCCGCAGCAAGCGTTGAAAAATCTACGGACGCAATAGAAAACGCACGAAACGATGCGGCGAGGGACTTGTACGCCAGTGGAGGCTCGGCTGCCGTGATCAGCATGGCAGAGTCCGTCAAGTTCCCCCGACTGCTTGGCTTCGCCTCCGCCGGGGTGGTTGGCGACACTACAAACATTGGCGCACTGATCGACCTTGCGGTGGGCAAAAGTGACAAGCTGGACGAGTTCTCGAGTGCGCTCTCTGCCGAAACCGAACGCAAACACAAAGACAGGTGGAGAGAGTTTGTCAGTGAATGCTCCCGCACTAGGCGCTTGACCACGGAACAACTTGTTACGCTAGTACTGTGGTGGAGGGATGAGCCTGAAACATGGGACTTTGTAGCTTCACTAGGAGCTGAGGTGGAGCGCGGCTACTGGGCTCGAAAGCAGGTGTGGCCGTTACAAGGCGATACGGGTGCGCTTGAGACCGCGGCCCGAAAATATCTATCGGTCGCACGCGCCATTCCAGCATTAGAAGTACTTCACCACCGTGTTAACGATGTTGCGCCAGATGTAGTTTTTGAGGCACTCGATCGGGCAATCGTGGAATTTACCGAACCCACGGGTCGCGTGGGCCCGATGGCGCTGTACGAGCTAGAAACGATTTTTGCGGGCTTGGGCCAGAGGGCCGACGTTCCTGCAATTGAGCTAGCCAAACGCGAATATGCATACCTTCCCCTGCTGACGCACAGCAAAGTCCGTCTCGCGTTGCACTCGATGATGGAGACGAGTCCAGAGTTTTTCGTCAGTGTTCTTTCTGACGCCTTCAGACCAGCTCATGCCGAGAAATCTGAACCGGATGACGAACAGCGCGGGCGCGCGAGGGCAGCATACCAACTTCTTGGCGACATGGAAGTCGTGCCCGGAACGCAAGGTGCCGAAATCGACGCGTCCGTCCTGAATGATTGGATTGATGGCGTAAGGGAACAAGCATCTATCCACGATCGGTCCGGGATAGCCGACGAATACATAGGCCACATCCTTGCTCATTCACCATCCGACACGGACGGCGCGTGGCCTAACCGGGTTGTTCGAGATGTTGTGGAGCGAGTTAAATCGGACTCAATGGAGCGTGGGATTCTGATTGAACGATTCAACATGCGTGGCGTAACAAGCAAGGCTATGTACGAGGGGGGCGGCCAAGAGCGAGCCTTGGCAACACAGGCCGCTGGGTGGGCAAAGGCCGCGGACAAATGGTCGCGAACGCAATCGATGCTTCTTAGACTCTCTGAGGACTGGATACGGTGGGCCGAGCGCGAGGACGTAAGGGCGAAACAGGACGAGATGAAATTCGAGCGATAAGCGCTCGCGTTCCCGCAGCCTAAAAAAAGTCGGGCTGAATGCATCGCATCCAGCCCAACTCTCGTTGCTCTGTCTGATTGATTCGGCGACTGCGTTTAGTACATCCCGCCCATGCCGCCGCCAACGGCATACCGCCGCCCGCTGCGCCAGCGCCCCTCTTCTCCTCTTCCGCGATTGTTCACCCGGCGGAGTAGGGTGTAGAGTGCGCCTCACTAGGAATACCACCAGGAGGATTTCACCCCAAGTTCTGAGAGGAGACACGGATGAAGAAACTAGCACTTGCCGGATTGCTGTTCGCTTTCCTGCCCCTTGCGGCGATCGCCCAGAGCAGCTTCGATGGCACATGGAAGATCGATCTGAAAACGGCTCAGTTGCCTATGAAGCCTGACGTTTTGCTGCTGCAAAACGGTAGGTACGAATGCAAGACCTGCGTTCCACCACTCAATGTGAAAGCGGACGGCCAAGACCAAAAGATCACCGGACACCCCTACTACAACTCCGTAAGTATCAAGGTCGTGAATGACCGGACCATCGAAGAAACCGACAAAAAAGACGGAAAGGTCGTCGGCACGTCCACAACCAAGGTCGCCCCCGACGGCAAGACCGCCACCTTCGAATTTACCGATAGCAGTAACACAAATTCCGCTCCCGTTACCGGCAAGGGCGTCATGACTCGCGTGGCCGATGGACCGGCGGGCTCGAACCCGATTTCGGGTTCTTGGCGGACCAGCAAGCTGAACAATATCTCGGATAACGCTCTCTTGTTGACCCTGAAGATGGAGGGCAACAGTCTGAGCATGAGCACTCCCACCGGACAGTCCTATACCGCGAAGATCGATGGAAGCACCGCGCCCTACAAAGGAGACCCGGGTACCGATACCGTCTCCGTCAAGCGCATCTCTAAAAACACCATCGAGGAAACCGACATGCGCCACGGCAAGCCGGTCAGTGTGGTCCGCATGACCATCTCCGCCGACGGAAAGACCATGGCCTTTACGGTCAAGAATATGCTCAGCGGCACCACTACGAAGGCGACGGCAAACAAACAGTAGCCCGCCGTTTTTTCGCTCGCGCTAGGGCAAAAACGCGAAAACAAAAAGGCGCCCCGGTCAGATCTGCCTCGGGACGCCCTTTCTTTGCTCATTCATTCGTGACGGAAGCCAGTCACATCTAGCGTCTAGCTTCCAGCCTCTAACTTCTGCCTTTTAGTACATTCCGCCCATGCCGCCGCCACCGGGCATACCGCCGCCCGCTGCGCCAGCGCCCTTCTTCTCGTCTTCCTTGATGTCCGCCACCAGAGCTTCGGTGGTGAGCATCAGGCCGGCGATTGAAGCGGCATTCTGCAGCGCGAGACGCGTGACCTTGGCCGGATCGATTACGCCCGCCTTCACCAGGTCGCCATACTCGGAGGTATCGGCGTTGAAGCCGAAGTTGTCGTCCTTCGATTCGCGAATGCGGCCGACGATCACCGCTCCCTCTTCGCCGGCGTTGTGCGCGATTTGCCGCATCGGCTCTTCGAGAGCCCGCTTCACGATGTTGACGCCAATGGCCTCATCATCCTGTAGCTTGAGCTTTTCGAGCGCCGCGATGCAGCGAACCAGCGCCACGCCGCCGCCAGGAACAATGCCTTCCTCGACAGCCGCGCGGGTTGCGTGCATGGCATCCTCGACGCGAGCCTTCTTTTCCTTCAGCTCCGTCTCGGTTGCCGCTCCCACCTTGATCACCGCCACTCCGCCGACAAGCTTCGCCAACCGCTCTTGCAGCTTCTCTTTGTCGTAGTCGGACGTGGTGTCTTCCACCTGAGTGCGAATCTGCCGGACGCGGCCTTCGATCTCGCTGGCCTTGCCCGCGCCTTCGACGATCGTGGTGTTGTCCTTGTCGATGGTGATTTTCTTCGCGCGGCCGAGGTCCTCGACCTTCACGTTCTCGAGCTTGATCCCGAGATCTTCCGTGATGGCCTTGCCACCGGTAAGCGTGGCGATGTCCTCGAGCATTGCCTTGCGGCGGTCGCCAAAGCCAGGAGCCTTGACGGCGGCGCACTGCAGTGTGCCGCGGAGTTTGTTGACGACCAGCGTCGCGAGCGCTTCGCCTTCAACATCCTCTGCGACGATCAAGAGGGGCTTGCCCATCTTGGCGATTTGCTCGAGCAGCGGAAGCAAATCCTTCATCGAGCTGATTTTCTTTTCGTGGATCAGGATGCGGACATCTTCCAGCGCGCACTCCATCCGCTCTGGATCGGTGACGAAGTAAGGAGAGAGATAGCCGCGGTCGAATTGCATTCCCTCGACCACTTCCAGCGTCGTCTCCATCGTCTTTGATTCCTCAACGGTGATGACGCCGTCCTTTCCCACCTTCTTCATCGCCTCGGCAATGATTGAGCCGATCTGCTTGTCGTTGTTTGCGCTGATCGTGCCGACTTGCGCGATCATGTCGCCCTTTACGTCCTTGTGGAACTTCTTGATTTCCTCAACCGCCACTTCCACGGCCCTTTCGATGCCGCGCTTCAGGGCTGTTGGGCTTGCGCCTGCCGCCACCGTCTTCACGCCTTCGCGGAAGATGGCCTGCGCCAGCACGGTCGCCGTGGTGGTGCCGTCTCCGGCCACATCGGACGTCTTCGACGCGACTTCCCGCACCATTTGCGCGCCCATGTTTTCGAGCGAGTCCTGCAGCTCGATTTCCTTCGCTACGGTTACGCCGTCCTTGGTGATGATCGGCGCGCCGAACTTCTTTTCAATTACCGCGTTGCGCCCCTTGGGGCCCAGCGTAATCTTCACGGCGTCTGCAAGTGCGTTCACGCCGCGCAGAATCGCCTGGCGCGAACCTTCACCAGTTACGATTTGCTTTGCCATATCTTCTATCTCCTCTTTCGGTTTTCAGGTCTTTGGATTGTGTGTCCCCGGCCCGCCTCGGCGGGCTTTCGGGAAGTTACCGTTTGCCGCCGGCCGCTTTGGCCGCGCCGCCGATCTTCGCGAGGATTTCGTCTTCCTTCAGAATCATGTATTCCTCGTCGTCGATCTTTATGTCGTTCCCGCTGTACTTCCCGAAAAGGATGCGATCGCCCACTTTCACGTCCAGCGCGATACGCTTGCCTTCCTCGTTCATTTTGCCGGCGCCTACGGCGATCACTTCGCCCTCTTGCGGCTTCTCTTTAGCCGTGTCGGGGATGATGATGCCGCCCTTTACGCTCTCTTTCTCTTCGAGCCGCCGCACTAACACGCGGTCGTGCAGCGGCGTAATGTTGACAGCCATTTGTGCAATTCCTCCGATGGTTTTTGCTGCGTTTTTGCCGCGTGGAGACGATTAGCACTCTCCATTGGCGAGTGCTAATATAGCAAAGAATGTGGTCCCCGCAACAAGAAAATCCACTCGCAGACATTTTTAACGGGCGTTTGACCTTTGACGTAAACTACAGATACCAGTAAACTTACTACTATTCTGACCTATCTCCTTGTTCCGCATTGAGTTACAAACCTGCCCAAGCTAGAATCCTCGGCCAAGGGTACAATGGCCGTCCCAATCGCGAGTTTCATACTGGCTGGCGGCGTGAGTTCGCGCATGAAGCGCGACAAGGCCCTGCTCGAGGTCGGGGGCGCTCCCCTGCTCGTGCGAACCGCTCGGCTGCTCGAATCTGTCGTTGGCGCGCCCTCGGTGGTCGGCGATCCGGCCACATACGAATTCTTCGGGCTGCCGGTGATTGCGGACGATTGGCCGGGCGCCGGCCCTCTCGGAGGCATCGCCACCGCATTGCGTGTATCGAACGCATCGTGGAATCTGGTGGTGGCCTGCGACTTGCCGTATCTCACCAGCGACTGGCTGCACTTTCTCGTCGCGCGCGCGCTTGCCTCCCCTGCGGATGCCGTGCTTCCCCTGAGCGCAAAAGGCGCCGAACCGCTTTGCGCCATGTACCATAAACGCGGCGAGCCTGCGATTCGCGCCGCCCTCGAGAGCGGCATTCGCAAGGTCACCGATGGCTTGCAAAACATACGAGTGGAAACCATCGCTCCTGCTGAATGGAAAGCCTTTGATTCGGAGGGATTGCTGTTCAAGAATATGAACCTGCCGCGAGACTATCAGGAAGCGGTCGCCAGATTGGGCGCCCCCGCGGAGCCTGGGAAAAAATGAACGGCCATTACCTCGAATTTCAAAACGTGTCGAAGGCGTTCGACGACAATGTGGTGCTGACAGACGTCAGTTTTTTCGTCGATCGCGGCGAGACGGCCGTAATCATGGGGCGCAGCGGTGTCGGCAAATCCGTCTCGCTGAAACTGTTGCTCGGTTTTCTCAAGCCCGATGCGGGCCGCATTATAGTTGGCGGCGAAGACGTCACGGATTTCACCGAGGAACAATTTGAAGAGGTTCGCCGCAGCACAACGATGGTTTTTCAGTCGGGCGCGCTTTTCGATTCTCTTACCGTGGCGGAAAATGTCGCCTTTCCCATGCTGACCCGCGGTCACAAGGGCGAAGAGGAGACTGACCGGCGCGTCCAAGAACTTCTCACCATGCTCGAGGTTTCGGACTTCGCGGACCGCCTTCCCTCCGATCTCGGCACTGGAGCCAAGCGCGCCGTCGCTATTGCGCGAGCGCTGGCCGAAAATCCCGAGGCCATTCTGTACGACGAGCCGACCACCATGGTCGATCCGCTGATGGCCGGCCACATCAGCGATTTGATTGTGAAGCTCAAGGAAACCATTCACAAAACCTCCATCGTGGTTACGCACGATACGCATCTTGCAAAAAAATTAGCCGATCGCGTGATTTTCCTGCACGATGGCGGCGTGAAATTTTTCGGCAGTTGGCCTGAACTCGAGGCATCCCAGGATCCCTTCCTCCGTAATTTCCTGCTGCAGGACGAGCTGATTCCCGCGCTGGACGTCACCGCGTGAGCGATCAAGCCGCAGCTCTAGCAGATCCCAAAAAGCAGCTTCGCCGCACGATGGGTTTTTGGGACGTCTTGCTATTCAACATCGCGGCGATTCTGGGGCCTCGGTGGATCGCGGCTGCCGCGCACAACGGAACTTCGTCCATCAGCCTGTGGCTGCTGGCCGCCACTCTATTTTTTCTTCCAACTGCCCTGGTTGTAGCCGAACTTTCCACGCGCTTTCCTCGTGAGGGCGGCCTGTACGTCTGGTCGAAGGAAGCGTTCGGCGAATTTCATGGTTTTGTTGCCGGCTGGACGTATTGGATCTACACCTTCTTCTATTTCCCCGGGCTGTTGGTGGCCAGCGTGGCCATGGCGGCATACATCGGCGGAAGCGGCACCGCGCATTTTGCAGAGAGCCGCACCTTTTTAATGGTCGGCTCCTTCATGATGTTATTCGCGGCCGTATTTCTGAACATCATCGGCCTGAACATTGGGAAATGGCTGCAAAACGCAGGCGGCGTGGGAACCTACATTCCGCTGCTCATGCTGATCGGTATCGGAGCATACGTCTGGCGCGCGCATGGTTCGGTGACGCACTTCACCGCCTCTAATATCCGGCCGGTGTGGGACTGGGGTACCGTGAATTTCTGGCCGCAGATCGCGTTTGCGTTCACCGCGCTGGAGCTTTGCTCCACCATGAGCGAAGAAGTTCACGAACCCCATAAAACCTTTCCTCGAGCAATTCTCGGATCGGGGGTCTTGATCGCGATCGCGTATATCGCCGGTACTTTCGCCCTGCTTGCAATTCTTCCCGCAGGATCGGTTGATCCCAAGAGCGGTGTTTTCCAAGCGATCACCACCGCCTCGACCTCTTCCGGCATCGCGTTTTTTGGCGTCATTGCGGCAATTCTCGTACTTTTTGGGAATGCGGGCGGAGTGGGAACCACGGTCGCCGGCGTCGCCAGAATTCCGTTCGTGGTCGGCATCGACCGCTACATGCCAGCGGCGTTTGGCAAAATTCATCCCAAATGGAAAACGCCATGGGTTTCGATTCTCGTGCAGGCGGGAATTTCTTGCGTAATCCTGCTGCTGATTCAACTGAATGAAACCGCCAACAATGCGTACCAGATTTTCGTGGATGCCGGCACCATCCTCTATTTCATTCCGTTCCTCTATATGTACGCGGCCGTCATCAAGCTCTCCTATCGTCCTGATCGCAGCACAAACCCGAACGCGGCTTTGGTTCCGGGTGGCCGAATCGGAGTTTGGCTGGTGGGCTTGCTCGGATTTGCGGTAGTGGTGGGCGGGATCGCGCTGTCCTTCATTCCCCCCGCCGAAGCTACCAACAAATGGCTTTTCGAAGCGAAGCTGATTGGCGGAACTGCCGGAGGAGTGCTGCTAGGCTTGATCCTGTACGTTCGCGGCGCGCGGGCGAAGGCGCGCGAAGCCTCGTATCGCGCCTTGAATCACCCACGGAACTAGAACCTATCTCATAGATGCGTTTGGCCGGTTTGCTCCTCCTGGGCATAACTTCCGTATTGCCCGGGGAGCAACACCATCTAAAAGATCTGCTGTTTAGGGATGGTGTTTATGACCCAGAGGAAACGATCAAGGCTTTCTCCCACGCAAGAAACTGACGTATGGAAGCGGTGGAAGGCCGGGCAGTCGTTGCATGCGATCGGTCGCGTATTTGGCAAGCCGCATACTTCCATTCGTCATCTATTGTTGCCTCGTGGAGGGATTCCTCCAGCAGTGCGCCGTCGCTCCCGACTAGCCCTGACGCGGTCTGATCGAGAGGACATCTCGCGAGGGATCGCATCCGGTTCATCGATTCGTGAGATAGCTAGGCATCTGGATCGAGCAGCTTCGACGGTGGGCCGAGAAGTCACACGCCATGGTGGCCGTCCTGCCTATCGAGCCTATGAAGCCGATGACCAAGCCTGGGAGTCGGCCTTGCGGCCCAAGAAGTGCCTTCTTGCCCTGCACCGGAGGTTGCGAGAGATGGTTGCGAGTAAACTGGTCCTGGAATGGTCGCCTGAGCAGATTTCCGGTAGCTGAAGACCCGGTATCCCGATGACCCGAGCATGCGAGTGTCCCACGAAACCATTTACCGCAGCCTGTTCATCCAAGCGCGTGGAGTGCTGAAGAAAGAGCTGATGGATCACCTGCGAACCAAGCGGCGCATGCGCCGCTCGCAGCACTCTCGTATCTTCAAAGACTCGCGCGGTCAAATCGCAGATGCCATCTCGATTAGGGAAAGACCCGCTGAAGTTGAGGACCGCGCTGTCCCTGGTCATTGGGAGGGCGATCTCCTGAGCGGCTCGAAGAACAGTCACCTGGTGACCTTGGTGGAAAGGCATTCACGTTTTGCCATGCTGATTAAAGTGCCCAGCAAGGACACCGCAGTGGTGGTGACGGCATTGAGTCGGCATATTCGTAAACTCCCCGCTACCCTGCGGCGCTCGCTGACGTGGGATCGCGGACTGGAGATGGCGAAGCACAAGGACTTTACGGTCGCGACGGATGTGCAAGTCCACTTCTGCGATCCGCAAAGTCCCTGGCAGCGTGGCACGAACGAAAACACCAACCTGCTTTTACGGCAATACTTCCCGCGAGGAACCGACCTGTCTGGCTATTCTCAAGCGCAGCTCAACCAGGTCGCGTTGCGCCTAAATCAACGCCCGAGAAAAACGCTAGGCTTCCAGACTCCCGCGAGTTAACCAGGACTTACCACAGCCCAAATCGTTCAGAATCCTTTGCGCAAGCCATTCTTTATAATCGTGAACCATGCGAGCATTTCAAATATTCTTGAACGGGAAGAAACTTTGTGTCGTAGGAATCGGCAACGATGGCGTTCTATCAACGACAATCACCCATGTGCCGTTTCGCCGGAGGCGCGAGACGCGGCTCTACGTTGGAGGTCTCGTTTTGCCACAGAACGAACATGTGCGGTGGGAAAAAGCCCTTCTTCGCGTTGGCGACGGAGTTCGATTGAAAATTGTCGAAGCAGAAACCGTGGATAAGCCTCGCGGCCGTGTTGCGCGTAACCTGGCGTCCGAAGCGGATGCCGAAAAACGCCATCTTCGGAGGCTGGCCAAGAAATTTGGGTGAGAGATTCGGGAACCTCGCAGATCTAAGTGAACCCATCCTATCGGCGATTTGTATGGTTTTAGTTATAATCCTCGTGATCGAACGACCCGCAAGCGCGAAATGGAAATTCCCAGATAAAACATGACGGTGTGCTCGCAGTCTACAGCGCAACCAGACCCAGCGAGCCAGCGCCGGTGAGAAACGAAAGACAAGGAGCGAAAATATGTGCGATCGAGATCATTCTGCGGAGGATCAGGAACGGTACGAAGCCCTCGGTTTAATCACGCGAAAGCAGTTCGGCATCATGCTGGCAGCAGGGGTTGCCATGCTGCTGCCTGGAGTAGCCAACGCCGTAACGGTCACTGAATCAGACCTGACCGTGAAGACGCCGGACGGCACGGCGGACTGCTACTTCGTCCATCCATCTGCTGGCACCGCGCCCGGCGTATTGGTGTGGCCGGATATCTTCGGGCTGCGGCCGGCATTCCGCCAGATGGGTAAGCGGCTCGCCGAGTCGGGCTATTCGGTGCTCGTGGTGAATCCGTTCTACCGGACCCAGAAAGCTCCGACCGCGGCTCAGGGCGCGGCGACCCCGATCCAGCAGTTGCTGCCGCTCGCGCGAACCCTGAACGCGACCACGCAGGTGACGGATGCGAAGGCATTCATCGGGTGGCTGGACCAGCAATCCTCGGTTGCCAAGAATCGCAAGATGGGGACGCAGGGTTATTGCATGGGAGGGGCGATGGCCTTTCGTACCGCTTATGCAGTGCCGGACCGCGTCGGAGCCGTGGCCTCCTTCCACGGCGGCAACGGGTTGGTGACCACTATGCCGGACAGTCCGCATCTTCAGGCCGCGACGACCAACGCGCGGTTCCTGGTCGCAATTGCGGAAAATGACGATATGCAAGCCCCCACCGAAAAGACCGTGATGAAGGAAACCTTCGCCAAGGCGGGACTGCCCGCGGAAATCGAAGTGTATGCGGCCATGCACGGCTGGTGTCCGCCGGATTCGGGCGTCTACAACGAGCCGCTCGCCGAGAAGGCATGGAGCCGTCTGCTGGTACTGTATGGCAAGGCTCTCGCGTAACCTATTTCTGATTGTTGGGTGCGGATTACCGGACATGTGCCCGCGCGGTACTCGACTCGTCCGGTTACTCCGTTAATCAGGACGTCGGCTGATTTCCCACGATCAAACTGATTCATTTGCCGGGGTCATAGCAGAAGCCAAAGCAGATATCGCGGGCGACGCTTGCGTACCCATCGGGTTGAGCAGTGGCTCGGATGGATCGGTACAGGGCTACGATGCTAGGAGGCAGGTCAGATTCGCTTACCGCGACAAGTTTCGGATTTGTTCCCAGCGACACAAACCAGCGATCTGCCTGCCATGCTCGAGGAGCGGTGTATGCGGACACAGCGCTTCCCTGGAGTTGTGGCGGAACGTGGATGATGCTTTGGAGCAGGCGGTCATCTCCGGGGTTGAGGTAAATCTCAGCCATCGTCATCGGGAACGCGTATTGGAAGAGATGCCTTTCATCGTGAGTTACAAAGGCCTGACCATCGCGATAAATAGCTATCCTGGTTTCCTGGATGGAAGCCGCGCTTTTCGGCATGCAGTATTGAGACCGCTGAAAGAATATTACCGCGATCATAGACGGGAATACGATAGGGCGTTACCGATTCCAGAAACCAGGCAGCGACGAGACACAGCGATATGATTACGGCGGGCAATATGCGATCCCGTATAGCAACACCTCGTACCGTCCATGATCGCGGAGCCAGCCTCAGCATCGAGCACGCGACTGAAAAAATCAGCAGGCTGATTGAGGCCAAAACACACACCTGGACGTCGAGAACGGAAATAATTGAGTCCGCCTCGGGGTTTACGCCGTCATGGAGTCCTGGGTAGTTAAAAATAAGCCACGCACTGAACTGGTGACCCGAAAACTCCAGCAGCCAGAAGCAAGGCCACGCGAGAATCGCGCCGATTAAGGCTAGAGCGTCGGCGAACGTCCTGCGCGTGAAATGGAGAATCGATGCCAGCAGAAGCAAACCAGCGCCGGTGAGCATCGCGAGTTCGTAAGGACCGCCGACCCAGGAAACGGAAAGCAGGCCGAGACGCAAATACGCGCACAGGAGGAGGGCTAAGAAGGCCAGTAGATAGATGGCCGAGGCGAAAAATTCGGATCGTCTCGCGGCGGAGAGAGATATGTTTTTCCCTAGCATGCGATTCGGGGACGTGCAGATATTATAGACACCGGAAACCGGCTCTCGACACTGATCGTCGATACCAGAGGGCGAAACTGCAACTCCTGAGTAGTCGGCAAACCGGAAGTAATTCGAAGAACGGACCAACGCCGGAGCGCTGCAAGTCATCAACACATGCGTCATACGTGTGATTTGAGATGAGTTCTAGTTTCTTGCGTTAGTTAATGTTCAGTTTGGATTGGGTGCTAGGGAGATGCTGGTCGAGGTCGGGCAAGCACTCGACTTCGGTGATATCGGTATCGTCTTCGCGATTCCAGCGTTTCGTGCTCGTCCATTCGCCGTCCCAATTCTTCGGATCGAGCAGCGTGTACTTGATCTCCAACGTTTTCCCGCCATTCAGCATGCGCATCCGCTCGATGATATGAAACTCGTCGCTCACGGGAACCCCAACGTCGATCCAATGCCGCGCGCTGGTCATGCTCGTGGTATCGACCACCAGCGTGTCGCCTTCCCAGTGTCCCACCGAGTCGCCGTCGTATGTGCGGACCACCACGTCCGGCGCGGTATGCTTTCGCCCATCGATGTAAATCAGCCGAATCTCGTTTTCAAATCCGCTGACCATGTAAATCACGGTCGGCGTCTGAATCATCGCAATCGGCCAGACGCGCGTCATAATCATGGGCATGCCTGCCGGATAGCACTTGCCGATATCGTCGTGGAACGCGTGCCCGCTGGCCGTCGCCTTCTTTCCTTCTTCGAATAGTGCTTCCGCCTCAGGGTGAAAGTGCGGATAGGGAGGCCCGAACATAAAAGAGCTGAAGCCCGAACTGAGATCGACCATCCAGGTGCCGGTCAGATCGAACGGCGGTTTCGGACGCGGCTTACTCAGGTTGTCCGGCGCCAGCGCGCCTTCGGGAAACACGTCTTCTTGTTTGTTCTGATCCGCCTTGTTTTGTCCCTGCGCCCGCGCGACCGTGCCAAAAGCTCCCAGGCTCAACGCCACGATCGCGGCGCCGAGCGCGAACTTCACCTTGCAATTCGTCATTTTGTGGTTCCTTTCACGCGGGAGCGGCGACGCCAAACGCGCCATGCGAGCCTTGCTGTTCGCCGCTTGCAGCTACTTCGCCGGATAACCAATCATGTCGTTCAGCACTTGTCCGTCGGCCAGCTTAACGTACATGAATCGGCCGCCCTTTTCGCCGCTTCGCAGCGGATGAATGGCGATCGTCACCTGGTCTCCGGGCTTCAAAGTCGTGGATCTCCACCCGGAACGAGCCATGGTGTTTGGGCTGTTGCATTCCACGCCCCATCGATCCGTGCCGCCGTTCGCATTCGGCACGTCAATCTCGATCCAGCTATGAGGATTTGACCAGCTGAAATTGACGATGGTTCCCACAAGCTCCACCTTCTTGTCACGATCGAACATTGCGGCGGAATGATGCGCAAAAGCCGAACCCGCAAAGGCAAGCACCAGCGCAACCGCGCATACAATTCGTGAAGTTTTCATCGGCTCGCTCCCACTCTCTGATTTCATCCAGCCAATATAACGCCCGCCGGGGTCCTCAGCCGCGTTTCCTATGTTGCGGGCACTCCTCCCCTACCCAACTGCGCCGATTATGCGCCAAATTGGCCCAATCCTGCAAGAACCGCGAACGCAGAAACACGCCCGATAGAACAGAGACAAAACATTACTTACACCCGCTCCACGAGAGGCGACCCACTCTCTTTGACGTAATATCTCTCAGGGACGAATACGGCTCGGCAATAAGGACAAGCCTCGCGTCCCGACCGCGGCCTCGGAGGCCGATGAATCATCTCCGACTCCGCCCGGTCTTCCAATACAATCTGGGCGGAGCAATTCGTACAGCGACAACAGATGTACGTGTACATAATTGAACTCCTTCTGTTTCGAGCAACCACGGAACCCTGGGGGGATGTGCGTGACGCGTTAACCGCCGCGAACCGGTTCAAATCGAGGGAATGGGCTTGAAGACTTGTTCCTGTTCGAGGCTCTCCAGTTAAGACACCCGTCGCTCAGCGCGGCGGCAAGAATGGAAACGCGCAAAGTATAACACCGCCCGAGTGTGCAAGCTACGCCATCCGGGATCGCAAAGCAGTAATCAATTGCGGTTCGCGGCGACGAAATCGCGCGCCGCACGCAGTTCGGGGCGATCTGCGCCCGGCAAAGATATCTTCACAAGCTGAACGTAATAATCGTGCACTTGCTGGTGATTCGGCTGCAGCTTCGGAGGCACGGGCCGCCCCGTAAAGCGCGTCGAAGCGGTTCGGATAATCCTTCAGAACAGCCCGGTACCCCGCGAGAGCGTCCTTGGGCCGCTTGAGCTCCAGCAGCAGGTCTGCGAGCATCTCGCGAGCGGGCACGCATATCGGGTCTTCGCGGTCAGACTCCTCGAACTCGGCGGCTCCGCGCAAATCCGCGACGGCGTTCGTCAGATTTTCCCTCGGCATACGCCAACCATCCATCCACTTCGCGCTCCTCGACGCTTTCTCCGGGGCTGACTTTATTCCCCAGCTCTTGTTGGTGAGCTGCTTGCGCCTTCATGATTTCAGCCAGCTTTTGCGCGTCCTCGCTCGCCCCGTTCACGTCACCGCTGCGCGCGGCGCCAATCGCGCGCGCCCAGTAGGTTGCGTCCTGCCACGTGAGACGCTCCTTGGGAATCGCCGAGCGACGCCGCCTCCTTCCAGCGGTGCAGTTCGATCGCATTCACTGCCGCGAACAGCCGCCTGATGGTCGGCGATCTCTTCCGCGCCCGCGCCCGGCACACTTTTCGCTTCCTCGATCAACTGCCGCGCTTTGGATTCCTCGCCGGCCTGAAGATAGCCGTAGTCGAGAAAATCCATCGCATGGAATTCGTAGCTCGCGTCGCCCCGGTTCTGTTCAGTGGCCTGCTGCCGCCACGGCCATCGCCGCAATATTCGAATTGATCATTTCCTGCCAAAGTCCAAGCCGCCGGAAGATGTGCGAAGGCATGTGCGTGGCGTGGGATGAATCGGGAGCGATCTTGGCGTACAGGCGCGCGGCGGGCAGCCCCTCTGGAGCAAGCTCAGGCACATCGGAAGCATGAATCAAATAGTGCGCCAATCCCGGATCGTTCGGCTGGCGCTCGAAGAGCGGATTCAATATGGCGATGGCCTTCCTGCGATTGCCAAGATCGTCCACGCCGTCCTGCGCCAGAGCGACGAGCGACAGCGCATAAAACGCGCCAGCTTCCACGTCCTGCGGATTATCGGCGTAGAGCTTTTGCATCGCCGTCGAATAGGCTTGCACGCGCGCCGTATGCGTCAGCTTCGGATCGTCCTGATAAAACGCGAAAGCCGCGGCGATATATTCGCGTTCGCGCGGCGTTTGAGGGCCAAGCTTTTGGGCCTGCTCGATGTCCTTGCGGCCTTCGGCGAGAGTAGCGGCATTGGGAAAATCCCACAGCTGATGGTCGAGCGACATTGCCTTGCCCCAGTACGCCATCGCGCATTGCCCGTCGCGTTGCGCGGCCTCGCTGAAGGCCTGCGCAGATTCCTCATATTGAAATGAATGCAATAGGGCGAGGCCTTTCTCAAGCGACCCCTGCGCTTCCGCCGAACAGGAAGTCGGGAAATTCACCTTGCCGACGCCCCGGCTCTGCTCGTTCGCAACATGCGAGGCCGCAGCAGCCATCGTCGTGATTGGAGCCGCGAAAATAAACGAAATCGCAACTACGCCCGCGAGTGAGATCGTCAAGTGTCGCATTTGCGCCTCCTGTTCTGTGGGAATGGCGATAGTAGCAAATCCGCGCAGGAGTTGCCTGATTCCTTCCGAATCGCGCGCGGATTAAATCTTTGCGGCGCGCCCTCGGATTGTGATACGCAAGTGTGCGCCAGAATCACCGCGACTCGCGCGAGTCAGAAATCATGCAGCGATCGACAACCGGAGGGATCCGATGCCCGAACCAGCCAATCGCAACGAGCAAATCGTGAGGACATTTTTCGAAACGCTCAGTGCGGGCGACCTGGAACGCCTCCGGCCTCTGTTCCACGAACAAGCTACTTGGACTGGAATGGTCACCGGTCTTCCGGGCGCGGGCGAAAAAAAAGGCCGCAAAGCGATTGTTGACGATTTTCTCGCGCCGGTGCGCGGCATCTTCGTGGATGGCGATCCGAAAGTGTTGATCCAGCACCTAATTTTGCAAGGGCCCTACGCGGCGGTGGAAGCGCGAGGCGTTGGCCGCCTCAAGAACGGCAAAGAATATAATAACCGCTACGCTTTCATGATCGAGATCAAGGACGATAAGATTTTCGCTCTCCGCGAGTACATGGACAGCTACTACGTGAGCACACTCTAGGAGCGTCGGAGCTTCGGCTCAGACATATTGCCGTCAAGCCCCGGCATTCACCGTCGCCCCGCCGTCAACTCGCAAAATCGCTGCGGTAATAAAGGACGCCTCGGGAGAAGCCAGGAATACGGCCGCAGCCGCGATATTCTCGGGAGTTCCCAATCGCCCAAGCGGAGTTTTCTGGCGCCGGGATTCGTACAGGGCATCGTCGTTGTTGTTCATTGCTCGCGCCCCTGGAGTCGGCACCGTGCCCGGGCACACGGCGTTCACGCGGATTTTGCGCGCGCCGAATTCCACGGCAAGCGAACGCGTCAATGAAGATACACCGCCCTTAATCGCCGAATAGACCGTCGAGCGCGGCACGCCAAGTTCCGCGGCCGGCGACGTGTTATTGATGATCACGCCGCCGCGCTCCGCATCCATGTGCAGCAAAGCTGCTTGCGCCGTCCACAGGATCGACTTCAGCCCCACCGAAATCATTCTCTCGACCGTTTCCTCCCGCACTTCCGAGACTGGCTCGCGCCGGAACACGATCGCGTTATTCGCCACAATATCGAGGCGGCCAAATTCCGAAACAAGCTGATCCACAGCGCGCAGCACGTCCTCTCGCCGGCTTACGTCAATCGCAAAAGCGCGAGCCTTTCCGGAATTTTTCTCGATTTGGCTCACGGTTGCTTTAGCGGTCGCCGGATCAATCTCCGCCACGCCCACAATCGCGCCTTCCGATGCAAATGCGAGCGCCATGGCCTGCCCGATTCCACGCCCGGCCCCCGTGACAAACGCAACCTGCCCTTTCAGACGCGACATTTTTCGCTCCCGATTGAATTTAGGAATATTTCAGTCACTGAGCTTGTTGAATCGCCAATTCTTCTTATCGCGAACAATGTAGCCGGCGGTCGGCTCGCAGAAATGGCTGGGAATAATCAGTATGTTTTTGTCGCTGAGCTGCTCGAACATCGCTTTGCGCGTCTTGATGCCTTGCTCCTTGTCCATATCAAAATTTCCGGGACGCTCGATTTCTGCAAGCTGGATCGGATGATGCAGCATATCGCCGGTAATGAAGCCTTCTTGGCCCTTGGACGAAATACGTACGCTGACGTGTCCCGGCGTGTGTCCAGGGGTGGGCACGAGCGAGACCTCATCAGTGAGCTTTATATCCGGCTCGATGAAATCGGCGAGGCCGGCGTCAGTGATCGGCTTGATCGAGTCCTCCAAATGCGTGCAGTCATGATATTTGCCCGTGCGCTGCAGCATTTGCCAATGGTCGTACTCCTTGCGGCCGAATAAATAACGCGCATTTGGGAACGTCGGCACCCAGCGGCCATTCACTTTGCGCGTGTTCCAGCCCACATGATCGAAATGCATGTGCGTGCACAAAACCTTGCCAATCGTTTCGGGCGCGTATCCGGTACAGATCAAGTCTTCGATGAACGAGCTCTGCATATTGCAGAATATCGGGAACTCGCGCTGGCGATCGTTGCCGATGCACGTGTCGATCATGATTTTTTCATTCCCGGAGCGCAGTGCGAAAGCCTGAAACGAAATCTTCATGCGGCCGTCCGGCGTGGCAAAATTCGGAAACAGCCAGTCGTATTGCTTGGCGATCTCCGGCGTCACGCCGGTCTGCAACACCTCGAAAGGATCTTCGTGTGCGTTCACCTCCACGATGCGGACCACTTCGACGTCGCCGATCTTCCACTTTCTGATGTGCTCCTTGGCCATGGCATTTCCCTCCGGGTTCCTAGCGATTTCGCGGCAATGCAACGGGCGCAAGCGGCGCCCGCCCCAAAATCATGTCTGCGGCCTTCTCGGCGACCATCACCACGGGCGCATTCGGATTTCCTCCCATCAGCCTCGGGAAGATCGATGCGTCCACGACGCGCAAACCATCAATGCCTCTCACCTTGAGTTCTGGGGTGACCACCGCGGCGTCGTCAGCACCCATGCGGCAGGTTCCGGCCGGATGATAGACCGTTGCAGTGGTCTTGCGGATATATTCCCGGAACGCGTCGTCGCTTTCGACCGTCGGCCAGGCAGAAACTCCGTCGCCTTGTATGGGGCAAATGCCGGAGTTGCGAAGATGCGCCGTGCCAGCTTGAGCCCGCGCAGCAGCGGATCGAAGTCTTCAGGCGCGCTTAGGATATTCGGATCGATAATCGGCGCCGCGCTCGGATCAGCGCTCGATAGTGCGATGCGGCCGCGGCTCTTGGGAAACAAGAGCACGATGCTGATAGCAAAGCCGTGTCCCAGCGGCAGCGGGAATGTCGATTGATTGCGCCGCGCGGGCTGGAAAACCACCTGCGTGTCGGGCCGGTCGAGGCCGTCCGTGCTCTTCAAAAACGCATTCGATTCGAAGACATTGCTGGAGAATGGCCCCTGGCGCAGCAACAAATATTCGAAAATGTTCCACACCCCGCGCGGCAATGCCTTTAGCGAAATACCATAGGAAGTGGAATTCGACGTGACCATCTGCACCGAGGTTGCCACATGATCGTGGAGATTCGCGCCTACGCCGGGCAAATGATGAGTTACTGAAATTCCCAGAGCCTGCAGCGCGGCGCCGTCGCCGATGCCTGAGAGCATCAGGATCTGTGGCGATCCGATGCTCCCGCCCGACACGATGATCTCGCGCCGCGCGGCGACCCTTCGTGTTTCGCCGCCCTGCTGAAAGTCCACTCCGGTCGCGTGGCGATTCTCCGCGATGATGCGCGTGACCAACGCTTCGGTTAGCACTTTCAGGTTCGGCCTGTTCATCGCGGGCTTCAGGTAGGCTGTTCCTTCGGACTCGCGGTAACCGCCCCGTATCGTTCCCTGGCGCAGCCCATAACCCTCGTTGTCCGGGCCGTTGAAGTCATCATTGCGGCGAAATTGCAGCGTCCGCATCGCTTCGAGAAAAGCTGCATTCAGCCGGTTGGGCCGCTTGATGCTTTTCACATTCATCGGCCCGCCTTTGCCGTGATAAGGAGAGCCATCAAACGCTTCATTGTTTTCCGAACGCAGAAAATACGGGAGCACCTCCGAATAGCTCCAGCCTCGGTTTCCCGCCGCGGCCCAATCGTCGTAATCCTTGGGATTCCCGCGCATGTAAACCATGCCGTTGATCGAGCTGGTGCCGCCAATCACGCGCCCGCGCGGAATCGGAACCTTCCGTCCATTCAGAGTTTTGCTGCGGCACCGTCCAATAGCCCCAGACGATGCTCGGCTTCACCATCGCGGCCGCAACCAAAGCCGGCACGTGGATGAAGGGATGGCTATCTTTGGGTCCGGCCTCGATCAATAACACGCGGTTCGCTTGATCCTCTGAGAGCCGGTTGGCAAGTACGCAGCCTGCCGTTCCGGCTCCGACGATCACATAGTCGAACGAATCCCCGTTATCTCGGTTCGGCATGAGGGTTCTGTTTTTGGTGGTGCCTCAAATGGCCGCTGAGACCGCGATGTCGGATAGCCGCCGCCAGCGCAAATAATTGTCCGCAGAATTCAGCACTCCGGTGCACAGGCCCACGAAGGTCAGATCGAGTTCCGGGTCCACCCAATAAATAGTCGTGCCGGCGCCGTAACCTCCGAACGTGTTTGGCGAAGTGAGCGTGCCATAGAGATGATTGCCGATCGCCTCACCGCGCAGCGGGAAGCCGAGGCCGAGATACGCCGGGATAATTGGCCAGCCGTGCTCGACGCACAACCGCTTGTAAACCTCGTTCGGCTTGTCCCCTGTCCAGTTTTGCCGCGCCTTCTTGCAGATCGTGGGCGAAAGGATGCGCGCGCCGTCAAGCTCGCCCAGCCGCCGCAGCATTTCGGCGAGTCGGAAGAGGTCCGATGCCGTGGAAACAATTCCGACCCAGGGCATCTCGGCATCCTCTTCCTCGAATGCGCCATTCGGTCCCAAATCGCTGTGACCCAAATGATTGATTGCGGCATTGCCTCGGAAATCAGGCACTAGGTGGCGCTTCTTCAGATCGCGCCGCACACCAACGGAAGTGTCCTTCATGCCCAGTGGCTTCAGAATCTCGTCCTCCACAATTTTCCGGTAGGAGCGTGCTTTGGGATCGGTGCGCCGGACCATTTCGCCAAGCAGCGCATGATTGACGAACGGCGAGTAATCAACACGCGTGCCGGGAGTGAACTCGCCGGGCACGAGCAAGCAAATCGCCGCGACCATCTCGTCCAGCCGGTCGATATACATGCCGGCCTTCGGCGTGTAGACCGGCGGCAGCCCAGCGCTGTGCGTCAGCAAGTGAAAAACGGTTACGTCTCTGCGCAGCGGCCCGTCGAATTCCGGGATGATTTCAGTGACCTTGGTCGTCAGAGCAAATTGGCCGAGCTCGATCGCCCGTAGCACCAGAACATTGGTGAAAGATTTGGTAACCGAGAACAGGCTGAAGACGGAATCCTTCTTCACCGGACGCTTGCGTTCGGAATTGGCGTGGCCGATCGCCTCGTGAAATCCGATTTTGCCGTGCCGCGCAACAATGATCGTGCCGCCAAAATAGAGGCCCTTTTTGATGTCCTCTTCGATAACAGACTTGAGATGCCGCAGCCGCTCAGCATTGAGCCCCAGTTTCTTCGTCTCGCCCATCTTTTGCGCTCTCAGAAAAACGCCTCCTCTGCCTCTAGAATTACCAGACGCGAGAATCGCCCAGCCTAGCGCATCGCCGAAGCAACAGCATCGCTTTTCACAGACGCGACGGCCCGCGCCTGGTCTTCCTTGATCATGTCCGCGCCCTTTTCGGCAATCATAAACACCGCGGGCGCAGGACCAGCCGAAGGCAGCGCCGGCATAATCGACGCGTCAATCACTCGCAGCGACTCGATCCCGCGAACGCGCAACCGCTCGTCCACCACGGCCATCGCGTCCTGCCCCATTTTGCACGTGCCGCTCGGATGGCAAAAAGTATTGGCCGCCTTGTGCAAGTACTCGCGCAGATCAGTGTCGCTCCTGCACGCATCGCCCGGCGCATCTTCGGCCAAAATGCGAGACTTGATTGGCTCCGTCTGAAATATCCGCCGCACAAGTTTCACGCCGGCAAGCAGCCCTTCTTCGTCGCTGGCCACCGCCAGATAATTCGCAATCATCGCCGGCGACTGCCGCGGATCGGTGGATTTCAGCAGCAAACGCCCTCGCGACTTTGGTCGCACGTACGCGACGCCGCCCGTAATCCTCGGTATTGGATCGGGCGCAATTTTTCCGGTGCTGTCGAAAACATGGCTCATCGGCCGAAAGACAATTTGCAGATCGGGACACGGGGCATCCGGCAGCGCGCGGGTCAAAGCCGTAGCCTGTGACGCGCCGTTGGTGAGCGGTCCGCGCTTCACCACGTAGTAATTCAGCGCGTGCCAAGCCACCCGAACTCCTCGCAACTGCGGATTGAGCGAATTGTCCGCCGCAGTTCTGTACGTGCAAGTCGTATACGGATGATCGTGCAGATTTTCGCCGACGCCCGCCACGTCCGCCACCACCGTGATGCCATGCTCCTGCAAATGCCTCCCAGGTCCAATTCCCGAAAGCATTAGAATCTGCGCCGAGCCGATGGATCCCGCTGCAAGAATCACCTCGCGCCTGGCTAACGCTTTCTGGATCGTTCCATCGCGTTCATATTCGATGCCGGTCGCCCGACGACCCTCCATCAGTAAACGCCGAGCAAACGTGGAAGTTTCCACCACCAGATTCTGTCGCCCCCGCGCAGGCCGCAAATAGGTTTCCACCGCGGACTGGCGCACTCCCTTGCGCACCGAATTAGGCATCAGGCTGATGCCTTCGGAAACCGCGCCGTTCAAATCCTTGCTCGCGGGCAAACCGTTTCGCACACACGCTTCGATAAATGCTCGCGTAATGGGATGTACATACGTTGGGTAATTCACCGCAAGCATGCCCGCGCTGTTTCGAGATTCGGCAGGCAAATCTTCGCGTCGTTCCAATTTATTGAAATACGGCAGCACATCCGACCAGCCCCACCCCACATTGCCGAGCCGCATCCAGCTGTCGTAATCCTCGGCCTGCCCGCGCACGTACGCGCTGCCGTTAATCGAGCTGCATCCACCTAGAACTCTTCCGCGCGGCCAGAAAATCGGCCGATTGTTCAGTTTGGCTTCAGGCTCGGTGTAAAAGCCCCAATTCAAAGTCGGATGAGTAAAAAGTTTGCCCATGGCCAGCGGCATTTTGATCCACGGGCTTTCCGGCTCAGGTCCCGCTTCGATCATCAGCACGCGAACCGCAGCATCTTCCGTCAGCCGGTTCGCAAGAACGCACGCAGCCGTCCCGCCGCCGACGATGATGTAATCGAAACTCCGAAGTTCAGGCATGAACGGAGCCTAGTCCGTGGTGAATTTCCAATTGCTTGCGTCGCGCACGATCCATCCCACCGGCGAATTGAAATGAACGGCGAAAATCCGCGCAGCCTTGTTCTCATATCGCGCCAGGAATTCTCGCCGCGTCTTGCGCGACATTTCCTTGTCCACGCACCCGACCGAGCATATTTCCGGCTCGGCGAATTGAATCGGGTTGTGAAACACGTCACCGGTCACAATCGCATGCTGCCCGCGCGACAAAATGTGCAAGCTAACGTGTCCCGGTGTGTGCCCGTGCGTCGGTTCGAGCCACAGCTCGTCCGTCAATCGGTGATTCGTCTCCACCAGATCGGCCAGGCCCGCGTCCAGGATCGGCTGCACCGAATCCAGAATGTGCCGCACGTCCGACGTTTTTTCCTTGAGAAGTGTTTCGCACCACTCCCATTCGCGCCGCCCGAATAAGTATCGCGCTTTCGGAAACGTGGGCACCCAGCGCCCGCTCTCCAATCGCGTATTCCACCCGACGTGATCGAAATGCAGGTGCGTGCACAGCACCGTATCAATCGTCTCGGGCGGAAATCCCGCCGCCGTCATATCTTTCAGGAACGCGGTCTGCAAATCGCTACAGTGTGGAATTTCGCGCGACCGGTCGTTTCCCACGCACGTGTCCACTACGATCCGCCGCCCGCCTGCCTCCAACACAAACGCCTGCACCGCCAGAATAATTTGCCCCTCAGGAGTGACGAACCGCGGCACCAGCCAATCGTATTTCTTGTAGTTTTCGGAAGTTTCCGCAGGCAGCAGCGGCGCCCACGGAACCCGCTCCGCCGATTCCATCACGCTCGTGATTTTCACATCGCCCACGCTCCATCGCCCGATTCGCGACTCGCCCTTCCTGTAGTCATGCGTCGGCTCACCAGCGTGGCTCGCCGTACCGCTAACGCCCGCGCCAGCCGCATGCATTGCGGCGCCCGCATCTTTGGTTGGTTCCATCGGCCTGCTCCTTCAGCTTCTAAGCGTTATTGTCGCCCCGATGTAACACCAATTCGCGCCTCCGCGCAACTCGCATCCACGCGCGTTGCCTCTCCGAGGTTTAATGTGGCGCATCCCCTCAGCGTGGTATCTCGATCGCGCAGCAAGCCTTCCGCTCGATTCATATACAACTTGCAAAGGCGGCAGAACAAACTAGAATCCTGCCATCGCGAAGCGTGTAGCAGCGTTTTCGACGATCACGGGGAGGCGCAAGTGGGAAAGAAGCCCCAATTCTATGGCTGGACGCTCCTCGCTGTCCTCTTCGCGCTCGATTTCGTCAACATGGGATTTCCCGTCTACGGTGGCACCGTCATCAATAGCTACATGCTTCGTCAGCTCCCCATGAGCCGCAGCACGCTCGGCCTCGGATTCACTTTTTCAAACTTGTTCGTCGGGCTGTCGGCCACGATTGTCGCAGCGTCGATTCTTAAATGGGGCGTACAAAAAACTTTCGCAATCGGTTCCGCGCTCATTGGCGTAGGCTCTTTGTTTCTGGCCTTCGTGGCATCCAAGCCATGGCATTATCTGGTTGGCTATGGCGGAATCGTCGGCGTCGGCATGGGTTTCGGCACTTTGGTTCCCGCGGGAACCGCTGTCACGCGATGGTTCAAGCGTTACCGCGGCAGAGCCATGGGAATCTGCCTGGGCGCTTCGGGAATCGCCGGATTTGTGGCTGCTCCGCTGCTGAATACGATACTGGAGTCCAGCGGCGGCAATTGGCGCGTGGGTTGGCGGATCGTGGCAGGGGTCGCGGTAATTTCCGGAATCGTCGCGCTACTTTTCGTCAAAGAGCGCCCCGAAGATTTAGGACAAGTCCCCGATGGAATCCCGGAAGTCGAATCAGCGCCAGGCTCGCGGCCATCGCACGGCGCGAGCGACTTGATCACCACATATTCGTGGACGCCGGCGGAAGCCTATCGGACGAAATCCTATTGGCTGATCGTGCTTGCGGGCATCACCTGCCAGTACCCGCTTTTTTTCTTCGTCGCGCACTGGATTCTCCACGCGCGCGGCGCGGGCATTCTTGCGTCCGACGCGGCCTGGACCATGAGCTGGTTTGCCATCGGCGGCATCGTAGGACGCCTCATCGGCGGCTGGCTGATGGACACCATCACCGGCCGCTACGCCTTCATGATCGGCCTGTGCCTGTTCATCATCGGTTCTTTTCTTGCATTGAAAGTGAATGCGAACGCGCTCGCCATCGCTTTCGCCACCGCTATTTTGTATGGGCTGGCGTTCGGCTGGACGTTCACTTGCATGAACACTTGCACGGCGCATTTCTACGGCACCGCCGCTTTTCCCAAGCTGAACGGAACAATGATCCTGCTGACGTCCGTGCTCGCCTCGCCCGCCGGCTTTATCGGCGGTAAAATTTTCGATAATTATGGCGGCTATGCGCGCGCCTTCGAATTGAACGCGCTGCTCGCCGTTGTCGGCATCGTCGCGATGGCTTTCGCGAAGATGCCGCACCCGCACAACGCTATGGTCGCGCAGACCAAGGCCGCGTAATTGGCTAAACCGCCCTCGTGCCCCTCAAGTGCTTCGGCCAGATCCCGTACCTGCCCGCGGAAAGTATGCCGTTCGGATCTACTGCATCCTTCAGCGTTTCGTTGAAACGGAGCAGCGCGTGGTTATTGAACGAGTAAGCGTTCATCACTGCGCTTTGATACGCCGAAGGCGTGCGGTATTCCCCCCAGCCGTGTTCCGCCCCAATCTCGACCAATCGCTTGAACGAAGCCCGATTCTTCTTGTTCGCCTCGATATCGTGCGTGATCGGAAAGCCAAAGATGTAAATGAAACTCCTCTCCCAATACGTCGAGGGCAGGCTAAACGAAGGAATCGGCAATCCCAGTTCCCGCGCAGCCTCAGTAAACACGCGATTCGCTTCGAAGATCGCTTCTCCCGTCCTGGGAATGATCGGCGCGAACCAGATATGCCCGGTCCCGGGCGTGGGATTAATTTCCGAGCGCGCTCCCATCGAGAAATTAGCCAGGCTGGGTATGCCGAACTGCGGTTTGTGGACCTCGTCTCGTTGCTCGGCAGTCAGCGGCAGCTTGTACGATTTGCCGTCTTCAAACTTGGCTCCCGGAATCGCTGAAAATTTCTCTTTCGCGAATTCCCAGTTTGCGGCGTTGGCTTTCGGCGCTCCGTAAAAGCAAAGCGTGCAGCTCCAGTAGCTGATGCCTTTCCTCAACGCGTATTGCTCCAATTCCGGGGACGAGTCACCTCCCGGCTTCGCCAGCAGCGCGGTAAGCTCCGGGTCTCTCGATCCGGCGTTTGGCGCCCACGGATCGCCCTTGCCCCATTCCATTTCGTGCACGCGCTCTGAAAGTGGCACCCTTCCCAGCAGCGGGCTCCCCAGTTCTGGCATTCCATTGGTGACGCGCGTGTTCTCGAGATTCGTAAGAATCTCGACCAGAGGAATCAGATCGTCGTGCCTCGGGACAAATACCGTGCCCGATAAAAACGAGTCCGGCTCCGGCATCAGCCAGAAGCCCATTTTCGTCACAACTCCGAAATTCGACTGCGAGAAAATTCCGTCGATCCACGGACCGAACCCGGATTTATATTCCTGCCACGTCTTCGCGCCCGGCAGAGCGCCCATGCCCGTGCGCAGCAACTCCCCATTGGCCAGCACGATTTCCATTCCGCAGTGCGAGTCGAAATGATTGCGAAATTGCGGCATCAAGTACCCGCCGCCGCGGTCCAGCGAATTTCCGATCGGGCTGCCCCACCCCGGATCGGGAACGTCCACCCACAGCTTCAGTCCCTTTTCCTGGATGTACCGGTAAAGGTCAAAATAGCTGACGCCCGGCTCTACCAGCACGTAAGCGTTTTTTTCGTTGACCTCCAGAATACGGTTCATCCGCTTTAGGTCGAGCACCACGCTGCCCGATAGAACCGGCGCTGATCCGCCGTAGCCGAGATTCTTGCCTGTCGAAATCGTATAGAGGGGAATTTTGTACGCGTTCGCGATCTTTACGACTTTCTGCACCTCTTCCACATTGTCCGGAGCGACGGCCGCGGACGCGACGAGTTCGTCTGGCTCGCCCCAAAAAGGCGAATAGGCGTCGCGGTACATCGCCACGTCCGCATCGCTCGTAAAAACCCATTCCTTGCCAACTGCATCTTCAAATTTCGCGATCGCTTCTGAGAAATCCTGGCTGTTCACACCGGGAGGAATTTTCATGCCGTGCTCTACCTCTCTCGTGCGGGGAAGTTGTCAGAGGAAAATCGAACCGCCAACACCTTCACGTTGCCGCGGAAACCGCTATATCCGAAAGCCGCTGAAATCGCTCGATATTGTCCATGCCTTCCATCACCCCCGCGGTGAGGCACACAAACGTCATCTGCAATTCCGGATCGACCCAGAAAACAGAACTCCCCGCGCCATAATTCCCAAACGTTCGTGGCGAGGTAAGCGTCCCAAACAAATTGTGGCAAATCGTCTCGCCCCGCACTTGAAATCCCAACCCCAAATACGCGGGACATTCTTCCCACCCGCGCGCCGCCATCCACGGCTTGAAAAGCTCGTTTGGTTTGTCGCCAGTCCAATTCCGGTTTGCCAGATCGAGAATCGCCGGCGAGAGAATCCGCGCACCATCCAATTCGCCGCCGCGCCTCAGCATCTCCACGAACCGAAACAAATCGGCAACCGTCGTGATTCCACCCACCCACGGCATTTCCGCCTTCTCCTCCTCGAACGCGCCGTTGGGGCCGAGGTTGCTGTGTCCCAGGTGATCGAATGGAAAGGGCTGCATAAAAATAGGCACGATGTGCCGCGCCTTCAGATCCTTGCGCACGCCAATCGACGTATCCTTCATCTTCAGCGGCTTAAAAATCTCATCCTCTGCCAACTGCCGATACGACCGCTTCTTGGGATCGGCCCGGCGAACCGCCTCGCCCATCAGGGCGTGTCCCGCCATCGGCGCATAATTGATCACTTTTCCCGGCTCGTCCGTGCACTGTACGTTCTCGCAGATCGCCGCGACGATCTCGTCCAACCGGTCGATGCACATGCCGGCCTTGGGCGTAAATATGCTCGGTAGTCCGGAGCTGTGCGTCAGCAAATGAAAGAAGGTGATGTGCTGCCGCTGCCCTCCCGAAAATTCGGGAATAATTTCGGAAACCTTGGTGGTAAGCGCAAACTCACCGCGCTCGATAGCGCGAAAGACCAGCACGTTGGTAAGTGCCTTGGTCGTCGAAAAAAGACTGAACACCGATTTCTTGGTCACCGCCTTCTTGTCCTTCGCATTCGTGAAACCAATCGCCTCGTGCAGGCCGACTACGCCATTCCGCGCCACCAGGATCACTCCGCCATAGTAGCGGCCTCGCTCGACGTCGTCCTCAATCACCGCTTTCAGATTGCGCAACCGGTCCGCCGCCAAACCACTCCGATTTTTTCGATCAGCCATTTCAGTTCGCCCCTAAGAGATCAAACCTGAGCCTCGCTGTTTCCGGTGCTTTCGTCCTCAGGCTGTTCAGCAAATACGCTTACTATCTATAATGAACCGTGCGCGCGTTCAATATATACCTCAACGCCAGAAAGGCGTGCCTCGCTGGAAATCTGGAACGAGGCTGTCACAAACGCCTCGTCGACTCTCCTCCGATATCGGCGGAAAGGACGGTACACGCAAGTGAGCTCAATTGGTTTCTTCTTCAGGCCAACGCGAGGTCCGGCGAGTATTTTTTTGATCCGTCTCGCCGTCGGGACTGATCTTTTTCACGCAGGGCGTTTTGAAATTCTCCGACCCTAAAATGGGCGTCATTCGTTTCACCAGGATCGGATTCCCGCATCCCTATTTCACCGCCCACTTCGTTGGCGCATTCGAGATCGTCTGTGGACTTCTCGTCTTGCTCGGGCTCTGGACGCGGGCAGCGGCCGTTCCCCTGTTGATTGTGATCTCAACCGCGATCGCAACCACCAAGATTCCAGAATTATTCCGGGCCAATCAGGGATTTTGGTTTATGGTGAGCGACGCGCGCACCGATTTTGCGATGCTTTGCTCGCTGATCTTTCTCATTATCTTGGGCGGCGGAACGTGGTCCCTGGACGCGCGACGCCCTCAGTCATAGCCGCTTTCCGCGGCCCGGCCAATCTCCTTGAGCTGGCTCCCGTCGATCTTCAAGCCGGCTGCTGCGACATTTTCCTCGAGGTGTGCCACTCGCGATGTTCCGGGGATCGGCAGTATCACGGGAGATCGCGACAATAGCCATGCCAACGCGATCTGAGATGGCGTAGCTTTCAGTTGCGTCGCGACGCGATTGATCGGACTGTCCGTGCCGGAGAGTTTGCCGGCCGCGAGTGGAAACCACGGAATGAATCCGAGCTTCTGCTTCTCGCAGTATTCCAAAACCCCTTCCGACCCGCGATCGGTAACGCTGTACCGGTTCTGGACGCTTACGATGGAAACGATCTTTTGGGCATCCTGAATCTGCTTCACGCTCACTTCGGATAAGCCGATGTGTTTGATTTTTCCTTGCGCCTGCAAATCCTTCAAAGCGCCGAGCTGATCTTCGGCCGGCACCTTCGGATCGATTCGATGGAGTTGATAGAGATCGATCCGATCCAGGCGCAGCCGTCGCAGGCTTCCTTCGCAGGCGGACCGCAAATGTTCCGGCTTTCCGTTTTCGACCCATTTGTTTGGCCCCGGCCGCTCGAAGCCTCCCTTCGTGGCGATCACCAGGCCAGCCGGATAGGGATGCAAAGCCTCCGCAATAATTTCTTCGGCCACGTTCGGGCCGTAGGAATCCGCAGTGTCGATGAAATTAACTCCCAATTCGACCGCACGCCGCAAGACTCGGATCGCCTCCGGCCGGTCTGCGGGCTCGCCCCAAATTCCGTTGCCGGTAAGGCGCATGGAGCCAAATCCGAGGCGAGTCACGCGGAGATCATTGCCAATAAGGAATTCGCCGGCTTTCCCGGCAAGCCCAGCTGATTGTTCCCTTGCTGAAGTTTCCTTTTCCATTTTTGTTTGGTCCTTTCGCGTATGCAGTTGTCACTGAGTGGCTGCATTCAGAATTTGCCTTGCGGCGTGGCGGGGTGCGCTGTTGCGGGTGCCCCATGCTCGGTTTATGAGCGTGGGGCCTTTTCCGGGTTATTGCTTTCCCGAGGATTTGGCGGCGGCCTATGGCTTGGTGACCACAGGCGGAAGGTCGTAAGCCTGTATCGGACTCTGGAATCCCACTTTTTTGTGGGAGCCGTCGCAAAACGGCTTGGTCTCGGAATGTCCGCAGCGGCAGAGACCGAGCTTGGTGCGGCCGGCCAAGCCAAACGCCTTGCCGTCCTGATCCTTTATCTCGAAGTCTCCTTCGACCCGTATCGAACCGTCAGTGCGCACTGTAATTGTTGTCGCTGCCATTCAATCCTCCATCCATCTCGTTTCTCAGTTTGCAGGCATCCGCTTTTGACGTCATCCTGAGCGGAGTGTCCCGCGCTTTTGTTTCGCGCGAAGCGCCGGGACACGCAGTCGAAGGATCTCTTCGATGTCAAGCGGAGCGCACGAAACCAAACCGCCGCTCAGTATTTCGGCACGCTCGGATCCACATCATCCGACCACGCCAAAATCCCGCCCTTCAAATTCCATATCTTCCGGAAGCCGGCCTTCTGCAAAAATTCCACGGCCTCGGCGGAACGTTTCCCGCTGCGGCAATGCGCCACAATCTCGCGCGAGCTATCGAGTTCGTGCACGCGCCGCGGAAGCTCGCCCAGCGGGATCAAGTGTCCGTTCAAGTTGCAAATGTCATACTCGTGCGGTTCGCGCACGTCGAGAATATATAAGTCATCGCCCTTGTCCAGCCGCGACTTCAAATCGCGCGGAGTAATTTCAGGAATATTTGTCACGGTGCTAGGAGCCTCCTCGCCGCGAATGCCGCAGAATTGGACGTAGTCGATCAACTTCGTCACCGTCGGATGCGTGCCGCAAACGGGGCATTCGGGATTCTTCCTCAATTTCAGCTCGCGGAATTTCATTGCCAGCGCGTCAAAAAGCAGCAGCCTTCCAACCAGCGGCTGGCCCTTTCCGATAATCAGCTTCAGCGTCTCGGCCGCCTGAATCGTGCCGACGATTCCCGGCAGCACTCCGAGCACGCCGCCTTCCGCGCAGGAAGGCACCAAGCCCGGCGGAGGCGGTTCGGGATACAAGCAGCGGTAGCACGGACCGTCCGGATAGCCGAACACCGTAATCTGGCCCTCGAAGCGGAAAATCGAGCCGTACACGTTCGGCTTGCCGAGGATCACGCAAGCATCGTTTACCAGATAGCGCGTCGGAAAATTGTCCGTGCCATCCACGATGATGTCGTAATCCTTAAATAGATCGAGCGCGTTTTCGCTGGTGAGTTGCGTTTCGTACGCATCGATTTGAATTTCAGGATTCAGATTTCGCAGCCGGTCGGCGGCCGCCGTAATTTTCGGCCGGCCCACGTCGCTCGTTCCGAAGAGCACCTGCCTTTGCAGGTTCGTGAAATCCACGGTATCAAAATCCACCAAGCCGATGCGGCCAACCCCAGCCGCAGCCAAATAAAGTCCCAGCGGTGCGCCCAAGCCGCCCGTTCCGATGCAAAGCACTTTGGCCTTCTTGAGCTTCAGCTGACCTTCCATCCCCACTTCGGGCATGATCAGATGCCGGCTGTAGCGCAGAATTTCCTCTTTGGAAAGCCCGGCGCTGGGAGCCGTTGGAATTTGCGTTTTCGTTGCCATAAAACCTCTCCCAGTTTCTAGCTCGTCAATTTCGCGCGCCGCCCGCGATCGACGGCACGATGCTCACCGTATCGCCCTCGCGAAGGCTGGTCTGATCCTTCTGCAGGTATCGGATGTCTTCGTCGTTTACATATACGTTCACAAAACTCCGCAACCGCCCGTCCTCCGCGAAGAGGTGCTTCTTCAACTCTCCATACTGGCTGGTAAGAGCCGAAAGCGCCTCCGCAACCGTGGCCGCCTGCACCTCCACGGTTTCCTTTCTACCTGTGTAAGCTCGCAGCGGCGTTGGAATAACCACATTAACTGCCATTTTAAGCCCTCCCCATATTGACTATTTGATGCTCGCTGGATGCGCTACGGTCTCGATCTCCTCCGGGTCATACGCCGCCCGGTCGTCATGCAGCCGCCAGGACGTTGTGTCCCGCGGCTCGCCCTTTTGCACGCTCACGATGATGTAGCTGTACCACGGCCACGCATGCTCCCGATCGAACTCACTCGGCCGCGCGGGATTATCGGGATGCGAATGATACCACCCGATCAGCTCGATTCGCTTCTCGCGTGCCGTTTTCTCCGCTAAGCGGACGTCATCCGCGGTTACTTCGAAACGGTTTCGCGGCGAATCGTCGCGCCGGTTTGCGAGCGGCAGTAGGTCGAGCACCTCGCGCGATTCATCGCCGTCGCGTCCCAGCAGCGCGCCGCAACACTCGTGCGGATACGTTTCCACGCCGTGCGCGTGGATGCGGCGCATAATTTCGCCATGAACTTTCAGCGGAGCGCGGTTCACTTTTCGCTCCAGAACCGCTCGCTCAGGTATTTTTCGCCCGAATCGGGGAACACCGTCACGATCAGCGCAGGCTCTTGCGGCGGCAGACGCCGCGCCACATCCAGGCACGCCCAAAGCGCCGCTCCGGCGCTGACGCCCACTAGAATTCCTTCGTCGCGCGCCAGTTTTTTCGCGACGCGCTGCGCGTCTTCCGTGCGCACTTCCATATTTTCGTCGGCCAGACTCGCGTCGTAAATCGCAGGCACAATCGCGGTGGCCATATGTTTCAGACCTTCGAGGCCGTGAAAACCCGAGTCGGGTTGCATGCTGATGCAGCGAATCTTCGGATTCAATTCCTTGAGCCGCCGCGTGGTTCCCACGAACGTCCCGCTGGTTCCCAGTCCCGCCACGAAATGCGTGATCTGCCCTTTCGTCTGCTCCCAGATTTCCGGCGCGGTGGTCGAATAATGCGCCGCGGGATTCGCGGGATTGCCATACTGATCGGGGTAAAAATATTTCTCCGGATCCGCGTTGTAAATCTCACGAACGCGCCGGATCGCTCCGTCCGTTCCTTCATCGCCGGGAGTGAACACAATTTCTACCCCGTAAGCGGCCAGAATCTGTTTTCGCTCGGGCGATGCGCTGGTCGGCAAGCAAAGTTTCACGCGGTATCCGAGCGCGGCGCCGACCATCGCATACGCGATGCCCGTGTTTCCGCTGGTCGCGTCCAAAATTATTTTTCCCGGGCGCAAAGCGCCGCTCCGCTCGCCCTCGCGAATCATGGAATACGCGGCGCGATCTTTTACCGAGCCGCCGGGATTGAACCACTCCGCCTTCGCGCAAATCGCGACGTTCGGGAACTCCTTGCCCGTCCGCATCAGCTTGATTAGCGGAGTGTTACCGATCTTCTCGATCAGCTGCTGGCCCACCGCGGTGGGCGGGCGATCGACGGATGCGAGCGGCTTGTTGGCTGCGGTCATCTTACTTGGGCCTATTTTTATTGTGCCTGCTGGATTTACGGGCGTCGCGCGTTCCCAGGCCCCACCGGAGATCAGATGCCCCAGCGAGCGCCCGGTACTCAGCAAAATTCGACCCAGTTTAGCAGATTCCGAGGCGTTTCCTAAGGACTGGGGGGCGCGAAAAGCTTCGAGTCTGTTGCGAGTTTGGTGAGCGGGAAGCTTCCAGCTCGAAACAAATTTCGCGCGGCCCGAATACCCGGCACGGCCGGGACTCGGCGGGCGCCGATTGACCCATTTCGGGGATTGTGACAGTCTCTGGAGCCTCACACGTGGTCCGATTTAAGGCGTAGGTTTGGGCAGTGGGGCCGCAGGAGGAAGCGATGCCGCAGAATTACGACATTGTCGCGATTGGGTCCGGGCACAACGGACTGGTGGCGGCCGCGTATCTGGCGACGGCGGGCAAAAGCGTTTTGGTGCTGGAGCGCAACGCGTGGTTCGGAGGCGGCGTGGTGACGGCGGAGCTTACGGGCCGGGATATTTGCACGACCGGTTCAGCACGGGGCACATTTTTATTCAGGGAAATCCTCTGATCAAAAACGATGAGCTCAAGCTGCTCTCACGCTATGGGCTGAAGTACATTTATCCCGAAATTCCTTTCATGGTCGTTTTCGACGATGGCTCGACGATCGGACTGTATCGCGATCGCAACAAAACCTACGAGGAAATCGCCAAGTTTTCGAAGAAGGACGCGGACGCATTTCTGAAATTCGCCGAAAAAGCCATGCTGTATCTGCCGATGCTCGCGGCTTCGCTGTATACGCCGCCGATTCCGCTCGGCGCGAGTTTTGCGATGATGGATCAGAGCGCGGAGGGGCGCGAACTTTTCGCGCTGATGCAGAAAAGTCCGTACGACATCATCATGGACAATTTCGAGAATGAAAAAGTGCGTTTATTTTTCACGCGGATGGTTTCGGAAAACCTTACCGGTCCGGAAGAGAAAGGAACGGGCATCGGTATTTTCGTTTTTCTGGGATTCATGGAGACATACGGCATCGGAGTGGCGGTGGGCGGCAGCGGCGCGCTAACAGCGTCGCTGATTCGTTGCATTGAAGACCATGGCGGAAAGGTTCTTGCGAATACGCCGGTGGAAAAAGTGTTGGTGAAAAGCGGACGCGCCACCGGAGTTCGCACCGCATCGGGCGAGGAATACAGCGCGAAGGACGGGGTGATCGGTTCCATCCATCCACATTTCCTTGGGCGATACGTCCCGGGACTCGACGGCAGAATCACGCGCGACGCGGAGCAGGTGGAGCTTTCGGCGAATTCATGCTTCACGGTTCACGGCGCGTTGAACGAACCACTGCGCTTCAAAGCCGGCGCGCATGTGAGCAAGTCGTACTTTACGGATCTAGTTCCCGCGAGCATGACCGTGCTGCGGCAGTATTTCGACGCGCTGCGATACGGACGCATTCCGGACACGGCGCTGCTGGGCATTGCCTGCCCTTCGAATTTTGACGCCACGCGTTGTCCTCCCGGAAAAGCCACATTCCACATCTGGGACTACGTGCCGTACTCGCATCCCGACGGTGGGCCCCAGCATTGGGACAAAGCAAAGGATGCGTTTGCGCGGACGATGATCGAGCGGACGTCGAAGTACGTGGAAAACCTGACGCAGGAAAACATCGTCGCCTACGTCTGCGATAGTCCCTTGGACCTCGAACGCTGCTCGGAGAGCTTTCAACGGGGTGATTTGCACGGGGCGGCCCCGTATATCTATCAATCGGGTTCGCACCGGCCGACGCCCGATCTCGGGCAAAACACGGTGCCGGGCGTGGACAGGCTTTATCTAGTGGGTCCTTTTCAGCATCCTGGCGGCGGCGTATTCGGAGCGGGCCGCGCGACGGCGATGAAAATGTGCGAGGACCTTAAAATCACGTTCGACAAGATCGGACACGCGCAATGATGAAAATCCTCGGGCCGGACAATGGAGAGCTATTGCAAATCGCGTCGCTCGAAACCGAGGGCGGCAAGCTGGTGATGAAGGGAAAAGTGTTTGGCTCGATGCCGATGACCGCCAAGCTGACGCCACAAGAAGCTCGCAACGGTTTGAAGCTGCTGAATTTCAGGCTCGTGCTGTTTCTGCTGACTTTTCTGTTCCGGAGGTAGCCTGCACGAACGAAATGAGATTTTACCCTGCGCCTGACGCGATTCGCATCGCCCCAGTGAACCTCTGGCTCATATTCCGTTACTTGCTTTTCGGTGGGACAAGCCGGTTTAGTTCTTCGAACCAATTTTGCACAACCACGATTTGCGTCAGCCCTGCGCTCTGTTCGGCGGATTTGAACATCAGGAAATGCCGGCCATCGGGAGAGACGTCATAAAACGGGAATGTGCCTGTACTCTTCGCGTAATGCCCCTGAAACAGCATCGTCGTCTTCGCACTGGAAAAAGTTGGCGCCATCGAAACCTCTACTGCCATCATTTTGTCTCCATTGCGATAGAACAATTCCCGACCGTTCGGATTCCACACCGGCTCAGTGCCGCCGTCAGTCGAAATCTGGTATTTGCCTCCTGGCCCGGGATAGGGCTGGACGTACACCTCGTAACGCCCGGACTCATCCGAAACATATGCAATCCAGCGTCCGTCCGGTGAAAAACGTGGCGCCGCTTCGGCATACTGCGAATTGAGAAACGGCGCCGTCTTGCGGTCGCTCATTTGCATCACCCAGACGTCATATCCCGTGGTCCCGTTTATATCGATGTACGCCAGAAACTTCCCATCAGGTGAGAAAGACGATGGAACTTCCGTGTCTTGAGTCGCCTTCAACCGCTCAAAGCCGCCGCTGCCGTCAGACGCTTCCCAGTACATGTTTACCGGGCCGTCCTTATTTGATATGTGCGCGACACGCTTGCCGTCTGGCGTCCAGACAGCCACTTCATTCTCGGTGCCGTTAAATGTGAGCCTGGTGAGCGTTGCTCGACTGAAGTCGTACACCCAGGTCTGCGCGGACGGATCGCGAATCGTTACCGCTAGCCGGCGGCCATCAGGCGACAGGCGTGGGTACGTGTAGGTATTGGGCGGTGCCGAGAGGTCTTGTTCCATGCCATTTCGGCTGACCCAAACCATCCGCTTGGAGCTGCCCTGCAGCGAACCCGGAACGTAAACGAGCGTGCCCGTATCCGAAAGGCTGTACTGAGCTACTCCGGAGGACAACTGTAGGACGCCCTGCACGACGGGCACAGGTGTCCCCGTGACGCGAAGTGTTCGCAGATCGAAGCCGACCGCCTTCAACGCGCCGTCCTGCACATAAACCAGGTGCCCCGATGCGGCGTATTGCGGCGACGTGCCGGTAAGACCCAAATTCACGCGCTCGCCAGAGGGAAGCGGTTGCAGCGCGATACGTTCAGGGTCGGGACCGGCGACGAAGAGAACGCCCTTGTCACCGGGAAGGACAAAAGGCCACCCATGCTGAGTCTCTCCTTTGTCTATAACAAGCCTCGTCACTGGCGTTACTGTGCCGCCATTTTCGGAAACCTGTTCGATGGCGCCGATATTCGGGGCGAAGATGATCGTTCCCTGGCCACTCCAACTGGCTCCGTATTCGATTGTTCCGGCAGCGATGTTGATTGCTACTCCACCGTTCAGATCGACTTTTCTTAGCCTGGCACCTCCGAAAAATCCCAGCCAATGCCCATCCGGTGAAAAGAATGGGCTGAGGCCATTTTCGGTATCCGGAATGGGCTTAGCGACGAGGCTGTCGAGCGCACGAAGATACAACTGCCGGGTCCCGGCGTGAGACGCACCATAAGCGATTTGGGTTCCGTCCCTCGAAATCGCAATCGTCGGAAAGTCGAGAGCTAAAAGTTCGTCGCCCGACGGTAGCGTGATAACGGTGCGCGAGACGACTCGCGGCGTGGCACCGGGTTCGGGCTTCAGAATCCAACCCGCTAGTCCAGCTAGTACGGCCACGATCAACCCTGCAATACACAGTGGCAAAATCGCAGCCCGTCTAAATATCAACCGCCGCTCGGCAGCGCCGGCTAGTCCGCGCTGCGATGTCGCCTCGATCGGCGTACCTGATATTTGTTCTTCGAGCGCGATGCGCGCATCGCCGATGTCGCGCAATCGCTGTTTCGGGTCCTTCTGCAAGCACCGTTGCAACAGGACGCGCACACGCGCTGGTGTTGACACGGGAAGGAGCGACCAATCCGGCTCTTCCTTGATTACGGCGGCAAGCGTGTCGGTAACGGTTTCGCCGTGAAATGCCATCTTGCCCGTCAGCATTTCGTACAGCACGCAGCCGAAGGCCCAGATGTCTGCCCGGCGATCCACGGGTTTAGCTTTCGCTTGCTCCGGCGACATGTACGCCGCCGTCCCGAGCAGAACTCCTTGCATCGTCGCCATCCGGCTCATCGTCGGCGATGTGGAAATGTCGACTGAAGAAGGATCGCCCTCAATCGCTTTAGCCAAACCGAAATCGAGCACCTTCACCGTATCGTCGCTCGTCACCTTCACGTTTGCAGGTTTCAAATCACGATGCACGATTCCGCGCTCGTGCGCGTACTCGAGAGCTTCGGTGATCTGCTTGGCAATCCGCAGGACCTCATCAGATGGAATCGGACCCGAGCGAATGCGATCGGCGAGCGTGGATCCTTCGACCAGTTCCATGACAAGTGCGTGAGTGGCTCCGGAATCTTCGAGGCCGTAGATGGAAGCAATGTTGGGGTGATTCAATGAAGCGAGGACTTTTGCTTCGCGGTGGAACCGCGCCATGCGTTCGGCGTCGCGCGCGAATGCCTCTGGCAGGACCTTCAACGCGACATCGCGCCCGAGCTTCGTATCCCGCGCGCGATAAACCTCGCCCATTCCCCCCGAACCAATAGCAGCGAGGATTTCGTAGGGGCCAAGCTTCGTGCCAAAGGAGAGCGCCATTGTGTGAGGGCATTATACAGATTCAGAACCAAAAGGGATGGCTGCCGCGAAGTCGAGTCAAGTCCGGATTGAGGGGGTAATGACCTCCGCGCGTGATATAAAACTATGCGGTTAAGTTTCTTTGGCACGCGCGGCCTGTGAAGGCCAGAGACACAATTGATGGTCATCCCGTCCAGAGTCCAAGTGCAGGGGATACTTGTACGATGTGATCCTTGAAGCGGGAGCAACGGATCTCATGCAATTTCACCTCAACGGATTCGTGCCCGGCGACCCGGAAATTTTTGACCCGGCGGAGCGATATCCTGCCTCGAACGCAATCGCACCTCTTCCTGCCGAAGTCGACATCCTGATCGTTGGCTGCGGGCCGGCTGGTTTGACGTTGGCGGCTCAGCTCTCCAGCTTTCCTGACATCAAGACGTGCATCGTCGACCAAAAGCCCGGCCGACTGCTCCTCGGCCAAGCCGACGGCATCGCTTGCCGCACGATGGAAATGTTCCATGCGTTTGGTTTTAGCGAACGCGTGTTGAAGGAAGGCTATTGGGTCAGCGAAACGATTTTCTGGAAGCCTCATGGCGAGCGGTGCGAGGAAATTGTCCGCGGCGATCGTATCCAGGACGTCGAGGACGGCCTGTCGGAGTTTCCACACCTCATTCTCAACCAGGCGCGAGTGCATGATTTCTTTTTGGACGTCATGCGCAAGTCGCCAGCTAAGATCGAGCCCCACTACGCGCGGCGTGTGGTCGACCTTCAGATCGCTCCGGCGATCAATGACGGTGCTCGCCAGAACGTGACTGTCCGGCTCGAGCGGCTTAATCATCCGAATGAAGGGCCGAATGAAGGGCCGAACGAAGGACAGACCGAAACGGTGAGAGCTCGCTATGTGGTCGGCTGCGACGGGGCGCGTAGTACCGTACGTAAGTTCATCGGCCGCGCGCTGCACGGCGACTCAGCTAATCATGCCTGGGGGGTCATGGACGTCTTGGCGGTTACCGACTTCCCCGATATTCGCCTCAAGTGCGTGATCCAGTCCGCCAATGACGGCACTATCCTCGTCATTCCGCGAGAAGGCGGTTACCTTGTTCGACTCTACGTGGAGCTCGATAAGCTGGATGTCGGAGAGAGAGTCTCAGATCGCAAGATTGCGCCCGAAGATGTAATTGCCAAAGCGCGGCGAATTTTCCGTCCGTACACTCTCGACGTCAAAGAGATTGCGTGGTGGTCCGTTTACGAGATAGGCCAGCGCCTGGCCGACAAGTTCGACGACGTGCCGCAAGAAGACATCCCCAAGCGCTTGCCTTGCGTGCTTATCGCTGGTGACGCTTGCCACACGCACAGCCCAAAGGCGGGACTGGGCATGAATGTCGCGATGCAAGACACCTTCAATCTCGGATGGAAGCTGGTCTCCGTCCTCCGTAAACAATGCGCTCCGGGCCTCCTGCACACCTACTCCGCCGAACGTCAAGCCATCGCTAAAGAGCTAATCGACTTCGATCGCGAATGGGCCAGCATTCTCGCCTCCTCGAAATCGTCAAGGGGCGAAAAAGGCGAGGGCGAGCGCTGGGACGCAACGCGCACATACTTCGTCCGGCACGGACGCTACACCGCGGGAACGGCGACACGCTATGGTCCGTCGATAATTACCGCCGAACCGACTTACCAGCACCTGGCCAAAGGCCTAGTGATCGGCATGCGCTTCCATTCCGCGCCCGTCATCCGTCTGGCCGATGCCATGCCCCTCCACCTTGGCCACGCGGCAAAGGCGGACGGCCGTTGGCGGTTATTCGCCTTCGCCGACGCGGCGGACCCCGCCGCGTCCAACTCCGGAATTCGGGCTCTGTCTAACTTCCTCGCAGAGGCGTCGGAGTCGCCAGTGAAAAAATACACGCCTAAGGGCGCGGAAATCGACTCGGTGATCGACGTGCGAGCGGTCTTCCAGCAACACTATCGCGATCTCGTCCTTGAAGCTATGCCGGCGTTCCTTCTGCCCCGGAAAGGACGTTACGGCCTTCTCGACTACGAAAAGATGTTCTGTCCCGAACTCAAGGACGGCCATGACATCTTTGCCATGCGCGGTATCGAGCGAGAGGGCGGCTGCATGGTCGTCGTCAGGCCGGACCAATACGTCGCGCATGTTCTCCCGCTAGATGGCTATACGCAACTCGCGGCATTCTTTGGCGGCTTTATGTTGCAAGGGGGTCAGTCCCCATCGCATGGATGCTCTTGATTGGCCCATGAGGGTGTGCAACGATCTGCGCCGAAAGGAGCCACTTGTGAATCGACTGGTGACCGCAACATTCGCTGCTCTGTTGCTTTGCCTTTTCTTTGGCGCGCAGGGGCAGGCTTCGGCTCAGGGCCAACCTCAAGCCGCAAATCAAACTTCGCCCCAAGCTCCGGGTGCATCCCGCCCAGCGCCAGCGCCGCTTGCGATTCCGAATCCACACTATGTATCGATCGAGATGGAAATCGACGTAAATCGACCTGCGCCAGAGGTGTGGAAACGCGTGGGCAAATTTTGCGACATCGGCGAATGGTTCCAGTTCCCGTGCACGATTCTTTCGGGAACAGACGGAGAGGTTGGAGTCGTTCGATCGATCGGCAACGAAGTCATGGTGGGCAAAACGGAGCTTTCTTACACCTACACTCAACCGGTTCGTGAAGGTCAACCTTACAACCTGTATCACGGCACACTTGAAGCCCGGCCAGTCACCGCGACGACTTCCAAGCTTGTCTACACGCTGCTTTTCGATAACTCGATGCTCGCTGATGACGCAGCGCGGGAGGCCGATGTGGCCAGGCGAAAGACGCTGTTTATGAATGGCCTCAAAAATATGAAGATACTTGCCGAAGGTGGAACCTTGCCTCCGCGGCCGGCGGCCCCTGGGCCGAGGTAATTCGCGCCTCCGGCATTTCCAGCGGCGTGGAACGTGGGACGGCCACTGTATTTCTTGATCCGCGGCTCGTGAGACAGAAGATAGAAACCCACCCTCGCTAAACCCTCGCGGATGGGGGACCCGGAAATTCAAAGCCGCACTGCGGACGCCCGGACGAAGGCGAAATCGAGATGCCATTCGACTTTTTTCAAAGTAGCCCACTACCTGGAGGTCCACGGGGGCCGCGGTGCGAGTTGTGTGTGATAAAATTTACTCTTTGTGAGGCAGATTGGAGAGAGCGAACATGCTGGAAGCGACCACCGTTGTAACACCTGCGCGGTTTGAGCAAGGGCTTCGCTATGCGGATTTTCTGGAGCAAGCGACCGTCAATCGAGACAAATTTGAGCTGTATTACAAGGATTCGCCGCTTTCGGCCGACGACATTTCGTTTTTCAAGAAGGCTGCGGCGTCGCCAAATGGTCCAGCGAAGATACTTGCCTTGGCGGAAGCGTGGTGCGGCGATGTTTACCGCGAACTGCCGACCGTGGCGCGCATCGCCGAAGCGACGGGAATGGAGCTGCGCGTTTTTCTTCGCGACGAAACTCCCGACATCATGGACGAATTTCTCAGCAACGACGGGAAAGCGCGCGCGATACCTGTGTTCGTCTTTTACACCAGCGAAACCCGGTATATCACCCATTTCACGGAACGGTCGGCGGGGGCGCATGCGGAGCTGGCCAAAATCATGGACGAAGTGAAGCGCCAAATGAATTTGCCCGCAACGGCTACGTTCGCGACGGTGCCCGAGGCCGACAAGCAAGTGTTCCTTCGGGAAGTGATCGCGAGAATTCGTCCACGGTTCCCCGATTGGCAGAAAGAATCAATCAAAGAGATGCGTGCACTTTTGGCGACTGCGCTGAAGTTGCCGGATCGCGGATGAACCGAGGCGCGCGGAGATGGAAAAGCCGATCGTCTACACCATCCGCGGATGCGATGCGTGCGTGAAACTTCTACGTAAGTGGGACGCCGAGGGAATCGCATACGAAGAACGGCGCGTGGAGTTGGATCAAAAACTGATGGACCAAGCCCGCACCTATGGCGATATGGTTCCCATCGTGGTTTGGCCGGATGGAAGAGTAGAACAGGGATTTGAGGGCAACCTCGGCTGCTTCATTTGAAGGTAAGACTCCCCCCTATTACGGCCGTTTCGACTACCGCTTAGAGATCACTTGTGGTTGGACGCTGAGCTGGGGCGGCGTGGTTAGGGCGTGGTTGATCGCTCGCGGCCGATCGGGCCGGTCAAATTCGAATATTCCCCAGGGATCGGCGGCGACGAGAAAGCGATCCGGCTCGACGAGCAGCGCCGAAGGCTGCAGAGGAACGTCGCCATTGATGGTGAGGTAATAGACTCCTACTGGAGTTCCGTCTTTGCTGAGGCTCATCAATGCGTCGCCGACGCCAACCCACATCTCCTGTGTTGCCGGATCGACGCTCACCGCGGTGATCTCCGGCTTGACCGTGGAATTCCCGCCAAGATTCCCGAGATTCACGCGAGCGGTCGCAGCGATACTGGTCGCGCCTGCTCCGAAACGCCAACGAGGGAAGGACCCGCGGGCGAATCCGTCCGACCCCGAACCGGCGAATCGCTCGCGGCCAAAGCCAGCGCCGCCTGCTGACGGACCGAGCGATCCACTGGAGCCGTTTTGACCACTCGCACCTGCCGAACCGCGTGGTCCACCGAAGCCGCCTCGCGGCCGAAAATCCCGGGCATTGAAAATTGACCAAGCGTTGAAAGCGCCGGGGACGCCGAGGCTCGAATTGAATCCGAGTGCCGGTGGCGCCACATTGCCGCTCGAATCCAGAAGTCCGGAGATGTCGGTTCCCGGAATCGCATCGGAGTTCAAATCCTGAGCGTTGAAATATAGGTCCCCACCCAAATCGTCTTGCGTGCTGCCGGATGCGAACGAACTCCCCGAGCCGAAAAACTGCAAGACACCTCCCTGGTCATCAAGCTGATCGGACGGATTGGCGCCGGTGCCGCCACGTCCTCGGCGTCCGCCTCGGCCGAGCCCCGATACGCTGCCCACACCGAGATGGAACTGCGTCCCTTGGCTCGAAAGCTCGCCCGAAAACATTCCACCCAGCGAGTCGTTGGCGAAATTGTACGATGTGTTGCTGAAAGCGGACTGGGACCCCGCTTGCTGGGCTGCACCGCGCCCAAAACCTCCGCCGGACGCGAATGCCTGGTTGAGGCCCATGCCCACGCCGCCGCCGAATTTGACGTTACCTGATGTACCCACGCTGACCCATGTGCTGGTGCGTTCCGACAACGAAAGATCCGTGAAATTCAAACCGAACTCGACTCGATCGCGATTGCCGGATCCACCGACGGAAAAGAAACTCTCAGGAATATCCGCTTCATAGCCGACGTAGCCAAAGCGGTCGTATTTTCGCAACGTGGGCTCGGTTAAGGTTGTAAACGCGAAGTAGATGGAGTCAGCAGAGTCACCGGCGATCCTTCCCCAATCGACCAGGCGATTCTTGCTCGCTTCGTCCGTGATATAGGCAGGATCACCGAAGCTTCGCACGACCTTTCCGTGTTCGTCGATGATCTGCACCAGGTGCGACGAGGTCAAAGAAGTAACGGCGAACTGATTTCTCGAGAGCGCAACAACTGACGTGGGCGCGACAACCGGTACTCTGGCCGCCAGCGAACCATCGGGGTTGAAGATTTCAATCGCATTAGCGCCACGGTCCGCCACAAAGATTCGGCCATCTTGCCCGAGGTCAATATCCACGGCGTACTTGATTGCCGCACCCTGGGAGTTGGCGTTTGGAATCTTTCCGATGAGTGCGCCGGTACGGTCGTAGATTGAAATGACGGATGCAGGCGTGGCGAGGATGTAATACCGTCCGGCGGAATCGCGCTTCATGGCAGTCACCCCCGGGCCAATCGACGGGAAAACGCGGGCACGGGGCACCAAGGTGCTCCCAATCCCTTGGCCTTCGACCGGTTGAGAAAGGCTAACGACCAAAAGTCCAAGTACGATCGCTACCGAAAGACGAAACCCCGATTGACGAGCCATCCACCCACCCAATGCTCCCGCAGACATAGAAGGACTACGATGTAATTCCTCCGAGATGGGATTAAGGTTCCCGCTTTTTCGGTGGTCTCGCTCTCGAACGAACTAATTCATCCGCAGTGTTACGGGCCCGGACCAGTGACGGCCTTACCTCCGGTTGATTTAAGTGGCGAGAAGAGAAGGATATTCACCAGTCAGAGGTAACGCGCGGGTCACAGCGCGCCTTCGACGGTGCGTGCCGCGCGTGCTATTTCCCGTAGTAATCGACGAACAGTTCGGGGAACTGCTGCTTCAACGCGCTGATTTTCGGCAGATCGCAAATTTTGATGTAAGGGTTGGTGGGATTCTTTAGGGCGTAGTCCTGGTGATAATCCTCGCCGCGATAGAAACCTCTCAGTGGAGTGACCTCGGTCACGATTCGCTTGGGAAAAACCTTGGCGGCGTCGAGCTGCTCGATGTAAGCGGTGGCAATGCGCTTTTGTTCATCGTTAGTGTAAAAGATGGCGGAGCGATAGGAGGTTCCGACGTCGGGACCCTGGCGATTGAGTTCGGTTGGGTCGTGAGCCACGGAAAAGAAGATGCGAAGGAGCTGGCCATAAGTGATTTGGGACGGATCGTAAACCACCTCGACCGATTCAGCATGTCCGGTCGTTTCGGTGACGACTTGATTGTAAGTCGCGGTGGCTGCTGAACCACCGGCATAGCCCGCCGTGGTATTGAGGACACCTTTCACGCGTTCAAACACTGCCTGTGTTCCCCAGAAACAGCCGCCAGCAAAAACGGCCGTCTCTTTTCCAGCCGCGTTGGCGCGGGGCGCGTCCACCTTCGCGGAAGGAATCGGAAGCCGCTCGGGGGCAGAGATCGCAGCGCAAGCTAGGATCGAGAACGCGAATCCAAGACTCAAAAGCAGGCGGGCTGGCATTGGCAGGCTCCTCACAACTTCGTTCATAGGATGCTTTCCCATCAAGCCTAGTATACGTCCAGGCGGAATTGAGTCATAACGCAGGGCGCCATTGCTTGAAGTCGCACCGGCCCCGCGGGACGCCGCGATATCTCAATTCGCGACGGCCGCCGCCTCATTTTGGGGACTTCGGTGTCATTTTGCGACTGTCCGGGTATCTCAGGCGAGCATGATAGTTCGCATCACTATGTAAAAAAGCCAGTTGCCTTAAACATCTGGATGGTTCTAGAAGGTCTATTACTTGCAGGTTTGTTTGCGGGGAGAAGTGTCATTTCCGGGGGCAATGTGGGCATCAAGGAAGATCTGCGCAGTCATTTCCGATTCCGCCTCGTTCTGGCGGTGACGATCGCTCTGGCGGCCTACTGCGTCGTTTTGTGGTTCCTACGCCTTTCATCCTACCGCGGCGAGCCCCTGCTGGACGCCTACGTGGAGATGGCGGGAAGCCTGATCGCGTTCACGTTTGCGGCGAACGCAATGGTGCGGTTTCGCGGAGTGCACGATCGAATCTCGCTGATCCTGGCATTCGGGTTCGTAGTGGCAGGGTTAGTCGAGGCGGGGACGAGCATGGCCTTCTACCGGGGAATGCTGGTGACTCCGATGGGAGGGGAGCACATTGCGCTGGGATGGTTGGCGGGGCGCACGTTGCTCGGTGTGTTGTTGGTAGCCGCGCTCGTGGTGGAACGGCGAATTCCGATAGCGCGCGATCCGGGAAAAGAAATAGCGGGAGCGACGCTCGTGGTAGGCGCCGTCGCTTACCTCACCAGCGTTTTTTTCTTCATGATTCCCAGCACTCCGAAGATTGAACCGGGAGCGCTGGTGCCGCGTCCATGGGATCTGGTCCCCGCATTGATTTTCGCGGCAGCTACAGTGGGGTTCGCATGGAGGCTGCGGCGCGCAACTGCGGCGCTCGACCGCGCTTTGGTGATTGCCGCGGGACTGAACGTGATCTGCCACCTTACGATGAGCCAATCGCAGCGGGTGTTGGACGCGCCCTACATGGTTGCTCACGTCCTGATGGTTTTCAGCTACGTGGTGGTGCTGGGCGGCACGCTGCTGGACAACGCCGATCTATTCGACAAAGTGAGCCACATGGCCGCGTCCGATTCGCTGACGGGACTGGCCAACCATCGCCGCCTGCTGGAGTCGATGGAAATGGAGATTGAGCGCTGCCGGCGGTCGCACAGAGGCTTTGCCGTGTTGCTGTTCGACCTCGACGATCTGAAAAAGATAAACGACAAGTACGGCCACCTGACCGGAAGCCGCGCCATTCAGCGCGTGGGCATGGTGCTGCGAGATAGCAGCCGCGCCATTGACACGGCGGCGCGATACGGCGGCGATGAGTTCGCGCTGGTGCTGCCGGAATGCGGGCAGCGGGAAGCCGACTTGGCGGCGGCGCGAATCTGCGAGCGCGTGTCTGCAGACGGCCTCGAACCCCATCTTTCAATCAGCGTGGGCCAGGCTATTTATCCCAAGGACGGCACATCCATCGAGCAGCTTTTGGGAGCCGCCGACCTTGTGCTTTACAAAATGAAGGGCCGAAAAGTTAGCAAGGTGCGGTTGAGCCAAATTGTAGCGTGCGTGTAATCGAAGCCAAAGGCCATTGATCATGCGGATCGGGATCTCCACTTCCAAGGCCAAAGACGTCGCAACAATACGCCGCGAAATCCGCGTTCCAATGGAAGTTGGAGTGGATATAAGCGGCCACGCACGCGTGCACGGAACCGAAGCTACATTTACGGAGAACGTCAGCGCGCGGGGAGCCCGGGTTTTGAGCGTGCGCCGGTGGAAAACGAACGATCATCTCGTGATTACCATGCGGACGGGATCCTTCCAATCGGTTGCGCGCGTGGCTTATTGCCAAGCGATCCCCCACGCGGGTTACGCACTGGGAGTCGAATTTCTGGCGCCCCGCGGGCAGTGGGTGGTTTCCGAAGGCTTGCAACACTAGGCGTTTGCTTCGCCCGCTCGGGTTGAGCTACTGCACAAATCCCACATTGGGTTCCTGGCCAGGACCAGGTCCTTCCGGCAATTTACCGAATTGCGCCTCGTAGCGCGCCACGTTTTCCTGCAGCGCGCGGAGGAGCCGCTTGGCATGCGCGGGGTTCACGATGAGGCTAGCCACTAATTTTCCCTGCGGCACGGTGGGAAACATATAAACAAAATTCAGCGTGAATTCCTCGGCATTGTGATGGACCACCACTAGATTTGAGTATTGGCCGAGCAATTCCTTTTCATCGGCCTTTATCTGCACTTGCTGCTTGGGTGCTTCGGGCATTCATTCCTCCTTCGTGCCGGCTCTTGACTATAGCAGAGCCACCGGCGACCGCGACGCGCTTCGGCGGGGCGATTTAAGTGATTCGCTCCATCATCCGCAAGCGCCCTGTGAGAAAATCGCGCTCAGCTAAATGACTCAAGAACAATTCAGGGCAGGTCACCCGCGCATGCGGGGTGGCGCGTCGAAAAGCGGGCTTCGCAAGCTCGGCCTCATCGTATTATTCGGTGTTTTGGGAATCAGTCTCCTGCTGGTCGTTTATCTCGCGCGGAATTGGAGCGTGATGGCGAAGGCGCGGAAGCTTCAAAATCCGGTGCCTTCCACCGCTGAGGCTCTGGCCGCGGGCAAGGAAAGCTACCGCGAACACTGCCAAAGCTGCCACGGGGAACGCGGCGACGGGAAGGGCGATAAGGCTGACGAGCTCTCCGTGGCTCCGGGAGACTTTACCGATGCGCGAGTGATGCACCGCTTCGCTGACGGCGAGCTTTACTGGCAGATTACTTATGGGCGTCGTCCCATGCCTGAGTTTGCAAGCAAACTCAGCGAGGAAAAGCGCTGGCAGCTTGTGGACTACATCCGCACGTTCGCCCCGCACCCCGCACGCTGAGCGGACCGAAGGTCACTGGACCTTGGCGAGCGCGTCGCTGACTTCCTTCATGTCCGGGACCACCGGGATGTCGTAATTTTTGAACCAGGCAACGTTGCCCTTGCGGTCGATGATGGCGATGGCGCGGCCGGTGATACCCTTATCGGCGAGATAGACGCCGAACTTTTCGGCTACTGCGCCGCGAGGTTGAAAGTCTGCGAGTAAGGGATACTGAATGCCCGTTTTTTCGGCAAATGCTTTGTGAGACCACACGCTATCCACGCTCAGCCCCAACACTTGCGCATCGAGCTTATCGAACTGCTTCATATCGTTGACGAAGCAAACATGCTCGTTGGTGCAGACAGGGCTCCAGTCCAGCGGGTAAAAAACGATCACTACATTTTTCTTGCCGCGATAATCCGATAGCTTCACATCCTTCTGATTCTGGTCCTTCAAGGAAAAGTCCGGAGCTGCGGTGCCTACCGATAGAGCCATTCCGATCCTCCTGATTGTTCGCGCACGATCTGTGACGCGATCATTTGATGATAGCCGAAGCGGCCGAGCGGGACAAATTGCGTTTGAAAGCGTCTAAAGATTGCGATTGTGGAATGTGAAAACCCCACCCTCGCGAAGCGCGCGAGGATGGGGCGCCAGCAAATCAAGTCAGAAGCAAACAAATGTTTGACGGCTACGGTTTCGGAGTCGCCGGTTTTGGAGTCGCAGTCCTTGGCGCCGGCTTGGAGGGAGCGGTTGACGCAGCTCCGGCCTTCACCGGGAAGCTCTCGTCGTACAGGTGAATGATTTCCTGAGTCACATCGACCTGATTCGAGGCATAGATGACGGGTGTTTGCTGCGACGAGGTATCGAGAACTACGGAATAACCATTGTCCTTCGCATATTTGTCCAGAATTCCGATCATCTTCCGGCCAATGCGGTTGATGAGATCCTGCTGCGCGTCGTTCGAATCGTCCTGAAACTCCTGCTGCTTGCGCTGAAAGCTGCGGGTTAGCTGATCGCCTTCCCGTGTCAGGCGGCTCTTTTCGTCGTCGCTCAGCGTCGCCTCACCGGCTTGGAGCCGGGCGCGCACGTCCTCGATCTGCTTTTGCATGTTCTGCAGCTCGCTGGTGCGGGGAGCAAATTGCGACTGTAATTGGGAGACTGCCTGTTTGCCCTCCTCCGTTCCCGCGATGGCCGCCTGTATGTTTATGACGCCAACTTTCGCGGACGCGGACGCGGATGCGGCGGCGCCCGCTTGCGCCCACAGCGAGGGTGCCATCGATAACGCCAATAACGCCGGCAGGAACGGTACTGCTGCTCGCATCTTCATCCTTACTCCTTGAGTAAAATTACTGTCAAAATTTCAGAATTGGAAGTCGCAGATTATAGCCACTATTTGACAGCACGGTCAACGTGATTTGGCCGCGCTGGCGGGCGAAACCATCGTCTCTTAGCACTCAGATGCCCGCCATTTCAGCGGGGTTGCCGCAGTAGGCGGCCGGCCAAGTTACTGCGGCAACGGAACGAGCAGGACGCGATTGTTATCTTCGTCCGCCAGGACACCGAGGTTGAGCTTGGGATCGATGGCGACAGCATTAGGACCGAGCAGCGGCGAGGAGATTTGTGTTCCCCCCAGCCCCAGCACGGTGCGAACGTTCGGACCCAGACACTGAGGCGCCAACGGCACCGGCGGGCATACGTAGGCCATCACCGACATCGTGTTACTCACGGAATTTACCGTCACCAAGGTGCTGGTCTGAAAATTGTAATCGACCGATGTAGGGCCAATTCCCACGCGCACCGGCGTTGCGATGAAAGTGGCCGGATCCACGATCACAATTTCATTCAGTAAGCTGTTTGCAGTCAAAAACACCTGGTTCACGGGATCAAATACGATTCCGCTGGGATTATCAAGTCCCGTGCGGACGCTTCCCGCGACGCCGGTAGTGGACATGTCGATAAACTGCATGCTGCTCGTGGATGAAGCGGTGACTACGCCCGCGTAATCCAGGTTCGGATCGGTTGCCAGGGCTACGGGATCCTGATCCACAGCCGCTTCGGAGGTGGTGCTTGATGGTGTCGCAGGAAGCGTCAGGAGGCTCACGTCACCCGTGCTGGAAGAAGAGGTGCTGGGATTGGTATCGGCAAGTGCACCGACGCCGGTATCTTGGTTGATGGCAACTCCGGCCGGCGCGGTGCAAGTGGAGCAAAGCGCCACTGAAATCGGCGCGGGCACCGGAATTCCGGCCGCAACGTTCACAACGGAAGCGTCGTTACTGCCGTTGTTCGCGACAATCGCCAGGCCAAGCCGCGAAATAGCGGCAACACCCGCGGGAGTGGTCCCCACGGTGATCGGCGCGCCAATTACTGTGCCGCCCGGGCCGAGCGATAGCGGAGAAAGCGCGGGAGAAGGCGATGCGAGCGAAACCAGAGAAAGCGTGCCGTCGCCGGAATTCGTGACGTAAGCGAGGTCGCGATCGGTATCGATTGCGACTCCAACGGGCGCGCTTCCGACGGCAACGGACTCGACAACGGTAAGGCCGGTGACGTTGGAAACCGCTAGCGAGGGATTCTGCACTTGGACAATGTATCGGCGAGGTTGCGCGAACATGCTGGCGGGCACAGTGGCGACGACCTGGCGCGTGGACACAAATGCAGTGGGCACGGCGGCATTATCGAGAAGCACCTGCGACCCGCTGACGAATCCCGCACCATTGACCGTAAGGGTCAGGTTTCCAGCGGAAGGACCTCCATAGACGAGGTCCGAACTTGTCTCGGAAATCTGCAAGGGATCAATCGCGGGGCCGAGTGACAGAATGGCGACCGTGCCATTGGCATTGTCCACCACCACCGCCTGATTGCTTACCGGATCCACGGCAACGGCTTGCGCGGAGGGGGAAGTGCCCAAGCCTCCCACGGTCTGCAGGACAGTGGCATTTTCCATGTCGACCACCACGGCGCTCGATCCGCTCGGCGTGCCGCTGACGGCGATGCCGACGTTCTCGAGTGGGCTTACGGCTGCCGCCCCGAAACCCGGCTCACTGAACTGGCCTGACATTGCAGGCGGAACAGCAGGGAGCGTCACCGTCGTCACGGTATTGTCCAGCAGGCTGAAAGTTGTGAGGTGTCCGCCCGACGGATCGGTCAGCAAGGCCTGATGCGTTTCGGGATTGATGCCCACGCCTTGGACGCTCGTGGAAATCGCGAGATCTCCGATGATCTGTGGGGCTCTTCCATTGGGCTGGCTGGCGGGATTCGCGTCCAGGCCGAGATCGACCATGCTGATGATGCCGGCGCCACCGGGTGTGACTACGGCCCAGTTGAGCTTGGGATCGATGGCTACAGCCGGCTTTGCTCCTGTGCTGTAGAGGCTCGAATTGCCTCCGATAACCTGCACGGACGAGAGCGCAGGAACGCCTGCGGTGTCGGATACATCGAGCACCATGGCTTCGTTGGTGGACTGGTAAGCAACAATCGCGCGATGCGTAAGAGGGTTCACGCCAACCGCAAAAGGCAGCGGAGGACTCGCGCCGGTAGCGATGGAAACGTTCAGGGTGGCGACATTACTGGTTTTCAGGTCCACGGCCGAGACTGTTTGATCGGCATTGTTCACCACCAGGGCGACGGGATCAGCCAGCAAATCGTCGACCGCGACGCCCGTTGGCTGATTTCCCACCGCGATTGTCCCGGTGACGGAATCAGTGGCCAGACTGATGAGCGAGATGGAATTGCTTCCCGTGTTTGCAACCACTGCGATGCCGTCAGCCTTGTCCATTGCGACGGCCGAGGGGCTTGCGCCGACCGCGATAGATGGCACGACGGGTGATTGCGGTATCAAAGTAGGAGACGGCGTGACAGCCAAGTTCAGCGCGGAAAGAGACGGCTGACCGGGCGTCACACCCGCGTTCTGCACGACGATCGGGTACAAACCAGGAGTGCCAAGACTTCCGGATGGTATCTGCGATAGTAATTGCCGACTGCTGCTGATCGTGAGCGGAAGCGCCTGCCCGTTGAAAGTAGCTGAGGTCGCTGCCGTTGAGAAGTAACCGCCGGTTAGGGTCACATTGGCGCTCGCGCTGTTTTGCGACACGCTATCTGGAAAAGATGCGACGACCGCGGGGCGCACGGCGACCACCGTCAGGTCCACGGGAAGAGAGGAATTCCCACCCTGGGATTGGACGACAATCGGAATCGGTCCGGCCTGCGCCAATTGGGTAGCCGGAATGGTCGCGCGCAGCAAAGTGGTGCTTAGGAACGCTACGTTGGCCGGAGGGAGCGCCACACCCCCCACCAGAACCGTGCTTGTGGATAGAAAGTCCGAGCCGGTCAGGTATGCATCCTGCTGCACCGAACCCTGCGCCGCAATCGATGGGTCCACCGAAGTAACGGCGGGCGGCCCAGCCACAGTGACGGTTACAGAGGCCGTGCCAGATTGCGTGGGATCAGCCGCAGAAGTGGCCTCGACAATTACAGTCTGACCGGCAACAGGCGCCGTATACAGTCCGCCCGCGGTAATCGTGCCGAGGCTGCTCAACCCGCAATTCGTCGGCGCAACGCCCGATGTTCCAGCGGTCTGGCATAAGGACCACGCAACCCCGGTATTCAATACGCCCGGACCCGTAACGGAAGCGGTGAACTGAAAAGTCTCTCCCGTGCCTAGGCTGGCTGTCGACGGTGAGACTTGCACGCGAATTCCGGAATCGACCACTACGGAGAGAAAGCCAAATGCAGTCGTCTTCGCGCAACTGGTCGCCACCACCAAGAATGTATTGGGCTGCGGTGGCGCGCCAGGAGCCGCGTACAGCCCGCTCGAAGTAATGGTGCCGAATCCGGTGAGCGGCTTGGAAACAGCGGGGATGGCACATGACGCCGGACCCTGCCCCTGGGTGCAATCCGTGGGTGCGACGGTGGTGGATTGCGGCGTACTTGTTGGCTTGCAGATTTGCCAGAAAACGCTGGTAGAGGAACCTCCGGAAACGCTGGCCGAAAATTGCACTGTGCTGTTTACCAGGATCGTTACGCCGCTGACTGTCGCGCTGGAGCTGGTTGCCGTGACGGTAACGGCTATTGGCGTCGAGTTCGACGCGCAGCCGCCGGCGCATACGGTAAGGAGTATCAGCACCGTTCCCAGTCCAGCCGCTTTCATGTCCTTACCTCCCGGCAATTCTCGGTTGAGTATCTGTGGTCCCTATGTGGCTGGCGAAGCCCGGTTGTCTCGAGCGATCTCCGCATCTTCATCAGAATGTCCGGCTCACTGCGAATCGCAACGTCGTTTTTTGCTCGAATAAGCTCGGGGGGACAGTTTGCGTGGACCGTGTCAGATTCAGGAAACTTTGAAGATCCGGCACGACCTGTGTGTTGTACACGCCCAACTGCTGCAAACTGTTCCGCTCAGCCGGAGGAACGTAGAAAGCGCCGAGCGGCGGCTCGATGGACTGAGTAAAACGCGAGTAATTATACGCATAAAAGATGCGGAAAGGAGCCTGAATAATCGGAATCTGGAAATCCAACTCGATACCTGCGGACGTGTGCGGCCAGAAATTCGTTCCGTGAGCGATTTGGAGATTGCGCGGCACTTGCAAACAGGGCGTATCGGGCAGACATGGAAAATCGGCGTTGGGATATTGCTGTTGCAGCGAAGCAATCGCGGAGGGATCGAGCTGGAGCTGCGACCTCCGGAGGATTCCGTTGACCGCGAGATCGTGGAACAAGCTCATGGTGACGTAGGATTTAACGAGCGGAATCCGGTACTCGACATTGGATACGGCCTCGAGATCGCCGCCCGGCCGCGTGGGAATAAATTCCAGCACATTGACCGGCAATGAAACCGCTGTCGGCTGGCCTTGGGCGTTCAATCGCCGCGGATCGACGTAATTGACCGTTGTAGTCGTCGAAAACGGGATGAAGACAAAAGGCGAAATGGTATAAAAGTCGAAGCCGCGGACGTCGTTTTCGCCGCCGGCATAAAACCGGTTGTTCGGCGGCACCTCCCTGCCTCCGTAGCCGGAGATCATGCTGGCTTTGAAATGCATGGCGAACACGTTGCGGTGATGGTACGTGGGATGAAAATACGTGGTGTCAACAATATTGCTGATCGTATTGACGTTGCCGCCGAGCGGCCCGCCCGCGAAAGATGCTCCGTAGGTGAAACTTTTTCCATGCGTGGGAAAGATGGGGCTGTCTCTGGTGTCGTAGGTAAGCGTCGGAGTGATCTGGCTCTGGCGAATGCCATTCAACGCCGAAGGTCCGGCTAGGCTGGTGAACTTGGTGAATTCGAAGAGCAGGGTTGCGGATTGGCTGAAGGGCGTGATGTTGGTTGTCGACCATCCGTAACTCAGGCCGATGCGAGCAAAGGAAAACTTGCGCATCGGATAGCTGGCGAAAATAGTGAAGCCCCGTGAGTCCGTATTGTAATTTTCCTGGAGGGCGGGATCGATGGCCACCGGCTGGCCGACGAGCAGACCCTCTTGCCGCGCCGTGTTGTAGTCAAACTTGGAGTAGAAGATGGTGAATCCGGTGGCGATGGGGCGGTCGAATAAATACGGCTCGGTGAAACCGAAAGTTGCGCTCGTCTGAATGTTGCCAACTTGCGCTGAAAGGGTGAGGGTTTCGCCGAGCCCCAGGAAATTGTTGGTCTGATACGAAGCCCCAACGAAACTACCCTCAAGGCCGCTGACGCCGCCGGAGAAGCTGATGGATTGCTTGCCCTTCTCCTTCACCTTCAGCCTGATATCCACGGTGCCGGCCTTGACGTTGCGCTTCAATTCGGCATCTTCGGGTTTGATCGGATTGAAATAGCCGAGCTGATTGAGGCGCAGGATGCTCAGTTCCCAAAGGCGGTTGTTGAATACCTGTCCTTCATCGAGCAAAAGCTCGCGGCGGATCACTTTATCGCGAGTGGTGGTGTTGCCTGAAAACTCGATCCGCCGGACGAAGAACTGCTTTTGTTGATCAAACTGCAGCGTAAGATTCACGACCTTGGTGTCGTCATGCACGTCGAATTCGGGCTCGGCGGTAAAATCGATGTAACCGTATTCGCCGTATAACTTCCGGTAGTTGTCGAGCGATTTGCGTATCTTGTCGGCGTCGAAAATGTCGCCCGGCTGCAAAGGGAATACGCGCGCCAGCACCTCGGGCTTGAAGATCAATCCCTGATCGGGATCGGCGCTCCGAAATAGCAACTTGCCCATCCGATATTGCTGGCCTTCCTCGACTGAGACAACGATGTTGGTGGCCTTGCCATGCTTCGATCCGATTCCGGGTATCGGCAGCGGGATTCCCCCGCGATTCAGGTCCACCGTCTTCAGATCTTTCACGTCCACGACCACCTTAAAATAGCCGTGATCCTGATAGAGGCCCCGGACGCCAACTTCAAGGTCTTCGTCCAGCTTGGGCCGGTCGAACGTCTTCGCCATTACAGGAATGTCAGTGATACCGAGCGGGATGCCGTAAGGGCGGTCGTGGCGCATGGTTCGAATGATTCTGCGGCTGGAAAAAGCCTTGTTCCCGACAACTGTAATCGTGCCGACCTTGACCTTGGGCCCCTCATCGATGTTGAAGACCAATTTAACGGCATTGCTGGCCGCAATGCGCTCGTAAGTCGGCTTAACGGTGGCAAATTGGCGTCCGTGCTCGGCGAGGAGTTCCTTGATAACCACTTCCGCCCGCTTGATTTTTGTGGGATCGAATTGGCTCTCGACGCTCAGCCCCACTTTCTTCTGCTTAAAGGCGTCCAGAATATCCGATTCCGTGATCGACTTGTTGCCTTTGTACTCGATGCGGCGGATGATCGGCCGCTCCTTGAGGTGGAAAATTACTATTTTCCCGTTGGCCTGGCGCGGATCGTCCTCGACCTCGAGCCAAATATCCTCGAAGAACTGCGTATTCCAGAGCGCCAGAAAATCCCGCCGGACTGCATCGGGGCTGTAGGGATCGCCTGCCCGCGAAAAAATGCGCGTGAGCAGCGTATCCCGCGCGACTCGGCGGTTTCCTTCGAATTCAATTCGTGTGATGACGTATTGCGGCCCGGTGGATTCCGGCGCCTGTTGAGCCCAAACCGATTGCGCTGCGCTGAGAGAGAGGAAGCACACAACGGCCAGAATTTCCAAGGCGCGCGAAACAGTTTCGCTGCTGGCGGCCATGCTTCTGGTCAAGGCCGCAGTACTCCGCCCAATTTTTTTTGCTCCCCCGCCGGATCCGTTTTAATCCGGCTCGCGCGTGTAGGATTCTTAGTGGGCCACCGGGGTTGCTTCCACAACGGGGCGGAAAGAGAGAGCGTCGCCAGAGAGGAAAATTTCGAGCGTCGCGGGTCTTTGGAGCCCGCCCTGTATGAGAGCTTCCGACAGTGGGTCTTCGACGTACTTCTGCAAGGCGCGCCGGAGCGGCCGCGCGCCGTAATTCCTGTCGCTGCAGGTCTTCTCAAGAATCCATTGGCGGGCTTCGGGCGTCAGCGCAATCTGCACCTGCCGGTGTACCAGCGTTTCGTTGATCTGGCTCACCAGCAGATCGATAATCAGCAACAAATCCTGATCCGTAAGCGAATTGAACAAAATTACTTCGTCCAGCCGGTTCAGGAATTCGGGATTGAAGACTCGCTTCACTTCGCCCATCACCATATCGTCCTGGCTCTTCGCCGCGGCCACTTCGTCCGCCGACTGAAAGCCAAGCCCCGACTGCTTCTGCAATTGCCGGGCGCCCAGATTCGAGGTGAGAATGATGATCGTGTTGCGGAAGTCGACGGTATTGCCGAGCCCGTCCGTCAACTGGCCGTCCTCGAACACCTGAAGCAGGATGTTGTACACGTCCGGATGCGCCTTCTCGATTTCGTCGAGCAGGATCACCGAATACGGCGTGCGGCGAACGCGTTCCGTCAGCTGCCCGCCTTCTTCGTAGCCGATATATCCCGGGGGAGCGCCGATCAACTTCGAAACGGAATGCTTTTCCATGTATTCGGACATGTCAAACCGAATCAGCGATTTCTCGCTGCCGAAAAGAAATTCGCCGAGCCGCCGCGCCACTTCGGTTTTCCCGACACCTGTGGGACCGAGGAATAGGAAGCAACCCACCGGCCTCCCTGGTGCCTTCAATCCCGCGCGGCTCCGCCGAATGGCCCGCGCCAGCGAGGTGATGGCCTT
>CAVPWV010000036.1:0-16355 GCA_963709445.1 uncultured Acidobacteriota bacterium | reverse complement strand
ATATTGCCTCCGAGAATCGCTTCCCAGAGTTGCTTGCCCGTGTCGACATCGAATGCTTTGAAACGGCGCGACATGTCGCCGTGAAAAACCAGGCCGCCAGCAGTGGTTAGCATCGCGCCATTGCCCGGCGCGCGACCTACATCGAAGTGAATCGTTTCGCCAGTGGACAAATTGATTTTCGCGAGGCCGGTAAGCGCGTTGGGATCGATGCCGGGACGCGGAATCACCGACCAGCTGCCGCGCACGCCTGGCGCGGGCGTTTGCAGATCGCGGCAATTATCGATGTATGGCACGAAGAGCGATTGCGTAGCTTCGTGATAAGCCGTGGGCCAGTAGCTGCGCGTGTTCCAGTAGCAAAGGATCTTATGATCGCCCGGCTTCTTGATCACCTGATCCCAATTCAGAGTGGTCTGTCCCGTGTGAACGTTGATATCCGCAAGAAGCGTGCGCGGGTCGTCACAAGGAAACGGCGTGGCCCACAAAAATTTGCCGTCGTTGCGATCGAGGACGAAAAGGTCGCCGCCTTCGGAAACCATCGCTGCGATATCGTGCATCGAGCCGCGCGGAACGTCCGGATTGATCCACTTCACAAATTTCGGATTGGGATTGAACGCGACACGCGCAAGCGTGCGCTCATGCGTGTGATCGGTATCCCAATCGTCTCCGGGCAAATGCTGGTAATACCAGATCAGCTTGCCGGTGGCGGGATCGAGCGCCAGCGTGCAATTGCTATAGAGGTCAGCGGGAGATGAGCGGCCGGTGCCATCCGGATTGCCGTTGTGCCGAAGCATCCGCTGGTCCGGCATAGGATTCGCGACGCCCCAGTAGATTACGTTGCGAACAGGGTCGAAGCTTCCCGGCAATCCCCATGTGGACGCGAGCGATTGCGAATTATCTCCATTCCAGGACGCATAGCCCGGATCGCCGGGCTGAGCAACCGTGTGGAATCTCCAAACTTTTTCGCCGGTCTCGGCATTGTCCGCTTCGATGAAGCAACTTTCGCTGCCCTTGCCGCACGTTCCTCCAGAGATCACTTTGCCATCCACCACCAGCGCGCCCGAAGTATTCTGCGTGTCCGTTTTGAAAGTTTCCCACCGGACTTTCCCGGTGCGCGCATCGAGCGCCACCACATAGCCATCGGCCGCCGTGAAATAGACCATGTCTTCGTAGATCGCCAGAGCCTTGGTTCTCTCCACCGAGCCGGTCTGCGGATTCTTAAACGGCCGCTTGTACTCCCAAATCAGGTCGCCGTTTGTGGCGTCGAGCGCGTCCACCGCGCCGCCGGGCACGATCACGTACATAACCCCGTCGTGGACGATTGGAATGGTTTCGGTGACGCCTTCGTCCAAGCCGCGCGTCCAAGCCATCCGAAGCTGGCTGACATTTTTCTTGTTGATCTGCTTGAGCGGGCTATCGCGAAACGCATCGTATGTGCGGCTGTACATCAGCCAATCGTTCGGGCTGGGATTCAAAAGGATCTCCCGCGTCACCGGCTTATAGTTTTGGACCTGCGCCACGGCGGGCGCCGCAACCACAAGAACCCACGAAATGAGAACCGAAAGCTTGGTCATATTTCTCCCTTGTCGCTCACGAAGGCATGGTGGTTGGTTTGCTGACCTTACAGGACGCTTCGAATACGGGGCGGTCGACGAGATAGAAGGCGCTCCCCACCTCGAACATGATCGTTGAGCCGCCCGGCTTTGTATGACAAATAACCCTCTCTCCGGGCTTGAACTGACGTTGAGTACCAGCAATTGTCGCAACACCGGTGAACGGTCGAACGACATCGAACTCATAATGGTATGCTCGTGTTAGCCATCCCCATAACCGTGTTAGCAATTTCCGATAGCTCATGGGAAGGAGTCAAGAAACCTACATTCACTCCTCATTTACAGCTCGCGGAACAAAAACCAAGGGAAACATTCTCGTGCCTTTTGTTCCGCCTAGCCGCTGTATCTTTGCTCCTTGAACGGATCGCCGTACATGTTGTAGCCATTTTCTTCCCAGAAACCCGGCGTATCCTCTTCCATGAATCGAATGCCGCGCACCCATTTCACGCTTTTCCAAGCATACAGATGCGGAACCACCAATCTCACCGGATAGCCGTGTTCGGCCGGCAGCGGCTCGCCGTTGTGTTTCAGTGCGAAGAGGGTCGTCGGCCGCATCAGATCCTCAAGCGGCACATTCGAGGTGTAATCCTGTTCCGCGAGCACCATCACGTACTTTGCTTCCGGCTTCACCGCGGCGAGTTTCATCACTTCAGTGAACGGCGCACCTTCCCAGCGCACATCGAACCGGCTCCAACGCGTCACGCAGTGCATGTCCGCCGTCACTTCTCTCATGGGCAGCCGGGTGAGTGCGTCCCAGGTGATTCGCACCGGCTTTTCAACTAGCCCGGTGATCTGGAAGTCCCACCTCTGCGGGTCGAAATGCGGCACCGTGCCGGCATGAAGCACCGGCCACTTCAGCGTGGCCGATTGTCCGGGCGGCAAGCGCCCAGCCTCGCGCATCGCCCGCTCCAGTTGCTTCCGCTCCGATCCCTCGCCGAAGATCATCCGAACTCCTCCGTCCTTCTGCAACCCTTTAGCGAAAGCTAGCAGCTTCGCTCCAGCGAAGCAATCCCGGCATCTGGAAAGGAAATCGCGTGTGCTATGATGCCGGATTCTGACGCAGCACAAATCACATCGGGGAGTCTCCATTTGGCCGCGCGCATCCTGAATGGCAACGCGATTCGAGATCAGATCTATGCCGAGCTGCAGGCGGAAATCGCCACGCTGGCAGAGACAGGAATCCGCCCCGGGCTGGCCGCCGTGCGCGTAGGCGACGATCCTGCATCGAAGCTCTACGTGAACAGCAAGGTGGCCGCGTGTGAAAAATTAGGTCTCGCGAGCTTCTATCTCACGCCGCCCGCTTCCACCACCACTCAAGAGTTGCTCGCTCAAGTCGATGAATTGAATCGTAGGGACGATGTGGATGGAATTCTCGTGCAGATGCCTCTGCCCAAACAGATTGACTCCAAGAAAATTCTCGACGCCGTTGTTCCCGAGAAGGACGTGGACGGTTTTCACCCAGTCAATGTCGGCAATCTCGTCGCCAACCGCCCGGGTCTTGTGGCCTGCACGCCGGTGGGCGTGATGGAAATTCTCCGCCGCAGCGATATTCCGATCGAAGGCGCAAATGCAGTCGTGATCGGACGCAGCGATATCGTGGGAAAACCGATGGCTCTGCTGCTGCTTCACGCCAATGCGACCGTAACGATATGCCATTCCAAAAGCAAAGACCTGCCCAGCATCGCACGCCGCGCCGATATCATCGTGGCGGCCATCGGAAAAGCGGCCATGGTGACGCCCGATTTCGTGCGTCCCGGCGCTACCGTGATTGACGTCGGCCAGATCCTGGTGAGAGATGCAGCCGAGGCCGAGCGAATCTTTGCGAAGTTTCCCGCGAAACTCGAATCCTTTCGCGCGAAGGGTTCCATCCTCGCAGGTGATGTTCATCCGGAGGTCGTCGAAGTTGCGGGTGCCTATACGCCCGTCCCGGGAGGCGTCGGCCCTCTCACCATTGCCATGCTGATGAGCAACACCGTGAAGGCCGCTCGCATGCGGCGCGGCTCGCGCGTTCCAGCGACCGCGTCTTCGCACGACTGATGCTGCGCGCAGGCCTCACCGGCGGAATCGCATCGGGCAAATCAACGGTAGCTGGGCTCCTCCGCGACCGCGAATATCAGGTTCTCGATGCCGACGCGCTGGCGCACGAATTGCTCGAGCCGGGGCAAGATTCCTACGAAGAAGTTGTGCGCGAATTCGGCTCGGAAATTCTCTCTCCAGCCGGCGCCGTCGACCGCCGGAAACTCGGCGCGATTGTTTTTTCCGATGCGGAGAAGCGCGGACGCCTGAACCAGATTCTTCATCCACGCATTCACGACGTTGTGGTGAAGTGGTTTGAGGCGCTCGACCGTCCGGGCGGCCCCGAAATGGCCTTTGAAGAGGCGGCGCTCATTCTCGAAGCCGGCGCGCAGCGGGATCTCGATTGCGTGATCGTCTGCTGGTGCCGTCCCGAGCAACAGCTCGAACGTTTGAAGGAACGCGGATTCTCGCGGCAGGACGCGGAGCTCCGCATCGCTGCGCAGATGCCCATCGACCAAAAGCGCAAGCTCGCCGACGAGGTGATCGACTGCTCGCGCTCTCTCGAAGATACGAAACGCCAAGTCGTCCTGCTCCTCGAAAAGCTAAAGAAATGGCCCGCCTACGGAAGGAATACCGCCTAAGTCCGCGTCTACTTTCAACCTGCCCTACGAATTATGGTCGATAAAATCGTAGACTACACTCGAGTGCCGCCGAGGAGATTGGAAGCTACCATGAAAGACTTCCTTCGAGGCTTGATCAAAGTTCTTTTGGCGGCTTGCTGCATTCTCGGTTGCGTCGGTGCGATATTTGCCCAGCGCGCGTTCCGGCAATACCCCTCCGTCGAATATGGCGACTCCACGCCGCTGCCCCCAGACTGGCAGCGACCCGGCGAATGGGCTTTCGCCCGCCTCATGTACCCGCCCGGCCCCAATGATGGTTACCGCGGACGTTTCGATGGCGATTGGCGCCAAGGCATGTCGCTCTGGACGCAGGATGGGCCGCCGGCGGATCGCGATTTTGCCGCTGCCGTCCGGCGCCTCACGCGCGTCGACGCACGATCGGTCGAGCAGGACGTGAATCTCGATGATGGGAACGAAGTCTACAATTGGCCCTGGCTTTACGCCGTGCAGGTCGGCGAGTGGGGTATCACTCAACATCAGGCGGATGTCTTGCGGGACTATCTGTTGCGTGGCGGCTTCTTCATGGCCGACGATTTTCACGGCACCTATGAGTGGCAGATGTTTTTGAAGCGTATCCGGATGGTTTTTCCCGATCGCCCGATCGTCGAGATCCCGAATAACGATCCGATATTTCACACGCTATACGATCTCGACGACCGCTATCAGATTCCCGGCGCCGAGCATTTGGGAACAGGCTACAAGATCCCGGATTATCCCCAGGGACCTGACGATGGAAAGGGAGCGCACTGGCGCGCCATCCGCGATGATAAGGGCCGGATCATGGTCGCCATCTCTTTCAATTCCGATCTGGGTGATTCGTGGGAATGGTCGAATCGCCCGGAATATCCCGAGCGTTTTTCCGATCTCGGTTTCCGCATCGGGATCAACTACGTCGTCTATGCCATGACTCACTGACCTCCGTGCAGCCGAATCGGAGGTAGCAATGGACGAAGGCTTACACTCTTTCTTTCTCATCGAGGATGCGATTGAGCGCGTCAGCGGCCAGGTGGTAAAAGCTCTTCCAGGAAAACGATAGTTCACTTATTGCCCGACGCACGTCCTCAGATGTCAGCCGGGGACGCGGACGCTCCTGCAGAGCGCGGTTGTATCCGTCCTTCCAAACTTCCATCGCATGAGGACAGGGTTCGGTCCAATTCGTTTTCTCGCTGGCACACTGCTCGCAAACGAAAGTTCGAACTCTCTGCGCCATTCGAACTAGCTTAGAAAACGGCCGCGGGAAAATACTACTGGCCCGAGGACAGGCGAAAGAAATTCGCTCCTTCAAAGGCCACGACGCGTCGCTCACGCCTCGAAAACACGCTGCGATCCCTTGGTCGCATTCCGAGCGCACTATGGATCGCGCGACGAACTAACTTCAAGTCCGTCCATCTGGTGACGGTGGAGAAGGCGCAACAAAGGCAAAGGAGCCGTCGAAACCCGTCAATTTCGCTCAGGGCGGATGCCCGGCGACGAAAGAGCAACGGTCGAATCTGTCTAACTCGCGGGGCGTTTTGGTTCGGTGAAGACGGGCGATGCGGCGGGCGCCGCGGGCCTATAGAATTCGCTCCACTCTTCCCAAACCCTGGCGCGCTGGTCATATGCCAGTCCAAACCACGATTCGGCAAGGTCGCGCACTCGTTCCAGAGCCGACTGCATTTCTGTCTGCTTCTGTTTCATCGTGTCGCTATCGGCGTCCGCGGGAACCCGGATCGGCGGCGCCACAAACATCACTGCATCCGTGAACGGGTAGGGAAGTTGAAACAGATCCCACGACTTCTGGAACGTATGCGCACTTTTCAGAGCAATATGAAATACGGAGATCGGGCGTCCGGTTCGGCGCGCCAGAATCACGGGGCCCGGCTTCGCCACGTACCGCGGACCGCGAGGACCATCGATGGTGAATCCAACGTGGTGTCCTGCCTCGAGGCTCCGGGCCATCGTCATCAAGCCTTCAATCGCACCGCGCGATGAACTTCCCTGCGCCGTCCCGAATCCGAGACGCTCGATCACGCGCCGCGTCCATTGGCCGTCAAAGTTGACTGTGTTGAGTACCACAATGCCTCGATTTCGCCAGAACCATGCCGCAGGAAGAATGCAGCGATGCCAAAAGGCGCCGATTCCCGGCTCGCCGGCATCGCGAATTTGGACGGCGTTGTGCACCCCAACGATCTCAAACCGCAGTGTCGGACCAAGCAGACGGATCACCCAGTACGCCGCCCACGCGAACACCGGAATCTGCATCCTTCGCCAGCGCGAAAGCTGCGGCATGGGAACGCGCACCTCCGAGCCAGGATTGTGGCCCTTTGGTAACGCGCCAGGGTTCGAGACGTTGTCCATTGCGGTATAGTATAGCGGTCTCCGTGAGCTTCAAGTTTCAATTCGCGCTCGGCAGCGCGACGCCCTCCGCGCCTATGCGCGCGGCCCTGGCGATTCTCGCTCTTGCCATTCTTTGGCTCAGTCCGGCGGTTGCTCGTGCCCAGGATGCGCCGCCCGGCGCTGTGGGCCGTGTGCAAGGCCACGACATTTCGATAGAAAGCGGAACCGCCGCGAATAACGGAACGGCCCGCTCGGCGCCCAGCATTTACGTCCTGAATGGCAGTATCGTCACCGTGCACTCGGCAAAAGCGCGAATGACGATTTTTGCCGGGGGCAAAGTCGACATATGCGGCCCCGCCAAGTTCACCGTGCTCCTTTCCGGCGACGCAATAACGCTGGCGCTCAATTTTGGACGGGTGCGGGTGAGTCTGCCCGCGAAGACCACGCTCCGCGTTTTCACTCCCACGATCATCGGGACGCCCCTCGATATCAACGGCGGTTCGCGTGACGTGACAGTGGGCCTGAATCTCGATGATTCGCTCTGCGTGCTTGCAACCAGCGGCGCGATCCAGCTAGCAAATCAATTTTCCGATGAAAAATTGATTGTGCCTCAGGCAGGGGAATTCTTCCTGAGCGCAGGAAGGCTGGTTCCCGTCGCGGGCACCCCGGGAAGCTGCCAGTGTTTCGCCGACGGAACGCCGCCCGCTGCGCCTCCGCCGGAACCGATTCCAGAAACAGCGGTCGCCATTCCCCCTCTGCCAATTACCGCACCGGCCGCGATTTCTCACGCTGAAGAGCCGCCAGCCGAAATGAAACCGGCCGCCGAGCCCAATATCGAATACAGCATGCTGGCCCACGGCAATGAAGAGCATCCCATTGAGCGGCCGGTAGACGATGAAGTTCCCTCAGCTCTGCCCACTTCGATGCCGATATACACCGTGGTCCTGCCGCCGCTGGTTTTTTCGGCGAGTGAACCGGCTCCACCGCCTGACCCGGGACCGCCGATGGCGCTGCTGATCCGCGAGGCGCAGGTGTCGCCGGACTGGCAATTTTCCGGCCATGTGGCTGCGCCGGAATTTGCAACCGAATTGCAGCATGCACTGGGAGAAAATGCGCAAGTGCCGCCCAAAACACCACGCGCGGAGAAGACCAAAAAGAAACACGGGTTTTGGGGCTCACTTCGAAGACTCTTCGGCGGAGGTGATATGGAAGCCAAAGTCGAGTAGCAAGAGCCTCGCAACATTTACATGCCCTCGTAATTCGGTCCGCCGCCGCCCTCGGGTGGAACCCATTCGATAATTTGGTAGGGATCGGCGATGTCGCAGGTTTTGCAGTGCACGCAATTCGCGGCGTTGATCTTCAATTTTGGTGCGCCCTGCTGCATCACCATCTCGTAAACGGCGGCGGGACAAAAATACTGGCAGGGGTTGCCGAATTCGCGCACACAGCGGTCGCTGCAAATACTGGGGTCGAAAACAATCAAGTGGCAGGGCTGATTCTCGTCGTGTCGCGTGCCGGAATGATAGACATCCGTGAGGCGATCAAACGTAAGCCGGCCATCGCCTTTGAATCGCGTCGATTGGTCCACGAGTGTGGCGTCGCGATGGAGCTTTGTGTATTCGGTGTAGCCGGGTTGGGTGCGCATCGGGTCGATGAGGCCGCGCCCGCCGCTGACGAATTGCAAGCCGGCGTGGACCAGCCCTTTCCATAAGCCATCGTGAAATCCTTGATGAAAATTTCGGACGAACCATAGCTCTTTCTTCAGCCAACTCTGTTCCAGTTTTGTCGCGTATGCGGAGAGCTTCGCCGCCGAGGTATCTCCGGCGCAAAGTGCTTCATAAATCGTCTCGGCGGCCAGCATTCCGCTTTTGATCGCGGTGTGAATTCCCTTTAGGCGTTGCGAATTCAGCAGGCTGGCGGAGTCGCCGATGATCAGGCCGCCGTCGAAAAAGCTGCGCGGCATCGAATACCAGCCGCCGTAGGGGACCGTCTTCGCGCCGTAGCGGACGAGTTTGCCACCTTCCAGAATCTTTCTCACGAATGGATGCGTTTTGAATTTTTGAAATGCCTCATGGGGATCGAAGAGCGAATTGTGGTAATCGAGCCCGACGACCATTCCGAGCGATACGCGATTGTCGCGCAGGCCGTAAATCCATCCGCCGCCGTAGAGATCGGAACTGAGCGGCCAGCCAAGCGTGTGCGCGACGTAGCCGGTTTGGATGCGGCCCGGTTGCACGTCCCACAGTTCTTTAATTCCGAGACCGTAAACTTGGGGATTGAGACCGCCCAGCTTCAGACGGGAAACCAGGCCTTTGGTAAGCGAACCTCGCGGGCCTTCCGCCAGCACGGTGACTTTCGCGCGCAGCTCGTAGCCGGGCGTGAAGTTGTCCTTTGGCTTGCCGTTTTTGTCGACGCCTTTATCTTCGGTCAAAACGCCGGCGATCCCATTTTCTTCGTAGAGCGGTTCGCGACCCGCGAATTGCGTGAAAACGTTCACCCCTTTTTTTTCGACAAGGCCGCCGAGCCACTTCACGAGCTTGTTGAGCGAAATAACGTAGTTCCCATGGTTGGCCAGTGGCGGCGGAGTGATGGGAAGCTTGTAGGAATTGCTTTCGGTGAAGTAGTAGGCGGCATCGCCGGTGACCGGCGTGTCGATCGGCGCGGTCTTCTCAAAGTCCGGAACAAGTTCCCGGAGCGCGCGCGGATCCATGATCGCTCCGGAGAGCTGATGCGCGCCAATCTCCCGCGCCTTTTCGAGGACATATATATTTTCGCAGGAAAGCGCGGGGGATTTTTTCTCCGCTGTGTGGCGCTCGATCAGGTTCGAGAGGTGAAGCGCACAGGAAAGGCCCGCCGGCCCAGCGCCCACGATCAGGACGTCTGCCTCGAGCTTTTCGCGCTCAGCGGTCACGGGCGGGACCTAGATGTAGGAATAAGACCGCTCGATTCTGTGACGGGTAGCCGTGACGCGCACCTCGTGTTTTCAGTGAGTTACACCCAATTCTAATCGGCAACAGTGCCGACCAGAATCGCGCGCTTCTTGTGTCCAATCGATGGACGCCCAACTTGCTTTTCCTCGTTTTCAGCCCCATCTCTCCGAACATCCAAGGGTCTCCTTTCCGGCTCAGGGTAGCACCGTAATGGGGGGTTGCAAGAGATGGTTCCTGTGGACTTGACTGGCGGCTGCGACGGCCGTAGCGCCCGGGTCTTATGCTGAGGCGCCTGAGAGGCGGGGCTTCATGCCGAAGGGCTGAAGCTCGGACGGAGCGTCTAGATCGGCGGAGATGCCGGGGAGCTGATCGACCGGCATGGTCTTGAGAAAAGACTTCAGAAGGACTTCGGTTTCGCGCAGGCAGGTGCTGAAATCATAGTGGAGGCCATCGAGAGTCGTCCAGCAATCGCCGGGCTGCACAGACAGGCCCGCGGAGATATCGCCGGCGGCGTCTTGAAACTCACGTTCGAGGTGCTGAATCGTCTCGGAAAGAATCCGCAACTTGTGAAAAAACCGGGATCGGCTGCGGAAAAGCACGTGATGAACGATTCCATTCCAGGAAGCGGCGCTCTGTCCTGTATTGCCGCGAAAGAATTTCGCATTCAGGGGCGCTACAGCGGGAAGCCGGCGGGCGTCACGCCCGCGAGCAGAAAGAGTCTCACAAAATGAAATCAGGGAGGACGCGAGGCGATCCAGGAGATCGGCGGTGATCGAAACCTGCTGGCGGGCGCAGACAAGCTCGCCGCGCGCGCGCAGCGAAAGAGCATCGTCCAGTGCGACGCTCATCATCGCATACGTGCATTCCCATCTGCGAACGACCGCCTGAAAGACTAGGTTTTTTTCGCGCGGCAGGGCCATTATCCAATCGTCCGATACACTGCCGCGCACGAAGAGCCTAGGCTGCCACCCCAGAGACAAGACCGCCCCCAAGAAAGCTAGCGGAGTATACCACCTGTTGCAAGCGAGGGCCGCCCGTGGGCCTTGGGCATGTCGTTTGTATCATGTGGCACAGCCACTCTTGGCTGTGGCTTACCGATTGCCTCGACTTACTCGCGCAGGCAAGAGTGCCTGCACCACGAAAGAACCGTGATAGGTAAACTGAGTCACTGCCCAGCGCCCGCTTTTCTTGACGCTTGCGGAAGGGGGCCGCTATACTGCGGCACGGCTCTCCGTCGGCGTCCTTCCGCTGCTGAAAGGATCTTTTCTTTGGAATTTGAACCTCTTGACCAATTCACGCAGCGCCGCAAGAAACTGAGCGAAATCGAATCCCTTGGTCATCCTCCTTATCCGCATAAGTTTGCGCGCTCGCATACACCGAAGGAGGTCAGCGAGCAGTTTGCGAAGCTGACGGCCGAGGAGCTGGCGGCGAAAAGCACGCCGGTACGGGTGGCGGGGCGAATCGTCGCGCTGCGGCCGCACGGAAAAGCAGGGTTCGCGCACATTGCAGGCGACGGCGGGCGAATTCAAGTCTACGTGCGCTTGGACATAATCGGCGAGCAGGCTTTCAAGCTTTTCCAGCTTCTGGATTTAGGCGACATCGTAGGTGTCTCCGGCAATTTATTTCGCACCAAGACAGGCGAGCTCACGATACGCGCGGAGGGTCTGGAGCTGCTGAGCAAGGCACTGCTGCCACTGCCGGAAAAGTGGCACGGCTTGGCCGACGTGGAAACGCGCTATCGGCGGCGCTATCTGGACTTGATCGTGAACGAGCGCGCGCGGGAGATTTTCCTCCGGCGGGCGCAGATCATCCGCGAGCTCCGGCGGTTTTTTGACGAGCGCGGCTACGTGGAAGTGGAAACGCCGATGATGCATTCGATCCTGGGAGGCGCCACCGCCCGTCCTTTCGTGACGCATCACAATACTTTTGATATGGATCTTTATCTTCGGATTGCGCCGGAGCTTTATTTGAAAAGGTTGGTCGTGGGCGGCCTCGACCGCGTGTATGAAATCAATCGCAATTTCCGCAACGAGGGAATCGACGCGATACATCAGCCCGAATTCACGATGCTGGAGTTCTATCAGGCCTACAGCGATGCGGACGAGTTGATGAATCTGACGGAGGAACTGTTGCGCGGGCTGGCCGAAAAAATCTGTGGCGGCACGAAGGTGCAATACGGCCAGGTAGAAATCAACTTTGGCGAGTTTGAACGACTCTCTATGCGCCAGGCGATCTGTAAATACTGGCCCGCCTCGGCAGGCGCGGCGCCGAGCGAAACCGAGCTGTCTCAAAAGGCCGGACTGCGCGCAGTTGCCGATCGATATAACCTTTTTGCACAGGGCGGAGCAGCGGAACCGATCCACGGTATTCAAAGCTTTTCCGATGGCCAATTGACGGGACAGCTTTTCGAAGCCGTCGCTGAAGGACATTTGAATCAGCCTACATTTATTTACGATTTTCCCACCGACATTTCGCCGCTATCGAAGCAGAAGCCGGACGATCCCTCCCTGACCGAGCGGTTCGAGCTGTTTATCGCGGGCATGGAGATCGCCAATGGATTTTCGGAGTTGAACGATCCGGCCGATCAGGAACGCCGCTTTCGCGCGCAGGTGGAAAAAGGCGGCCAGGACGCCCCTAAAGAGGTGGACGTCGATTATATTCGCGCGCTGAGCCACGGCTTGCCGCCAACGGCGGGCGAAGGAATCGGGATCGACCGACTCGTGATGCTGCTCACCGATTCACATGCTATTCGCGAGGTGATCCTCTTTCCTCTGTTGCGAACAGAAACGGCGGGAAGTTCAGAAGCGGATTCAACCGAGACGAGCGGCAACGAAGGTAAGAGTTCGAAATGAACTTCGAATGGCTGGTGGCTCTGCGGTACCTCCGCTCGGCGAACCGGCCTGCGGTGCTGCGGCTAGTTACCCTGCTGGCGATTCTTGGCGTGGCGGCAGGAGTAATGACGCTGGTGATCGCGCTGGCGATGAACACCGGCTTTCGCCAGGCCATCCGCGACCGGTTGCTGAGCGTCACGGCGCACGTGAATTTGAAACCCGCCAGTCCGGAAGGAATCCGCAACTACCAGGAAGAGATTGCCAAGCTGCGTGGCACTCCCGGCGTTCGCTCGATCGAGCCGGCGATTTACAACACCGTGCTTTTGTCGATCGGCGGCCGGGCGCGCGGAGTGGTGCTTAAGGGTGTGGACCCGGAGTTGGAGCTGCGCAATGGCGGAGCGCTTCGCCATATGGTAAGCGGTTCCAACAGCTTTGCGCCAGGTCCGGACGCTATCCCTGTGGTGCTAGTGGGCCGGATTCTCTCGGAGGAGTTGAAGGTTTCGGCGGGCGACTACGTCACGCTGACGAGTCCCCAGGGAAACCTGACGCCGTTTGGGATGGTGCCGCGCGCGCGGCGCTTTCGCGTGGGGGGAATCTTCGATTCCGGCTTCTATGATTACGATGCGAATTGGGGTTTCGTGACGCTCGCTTCCGCGCAAGCACTGGCCGGCGTGGGAGATGTCGTTAGCCTGCTGGAAGTGCGCGTCACAAAGATTGATGAGGCGCGCGCCGTCGCCGATGAACTGCTGCGCCGGGCAGGCCCGGGCTTTCTTGCAACCACTTGGATGGATGAGAATCGGGCGCTTTTTCGTGCGTTAAGCTTGGAGAAGCTGGTCACAGCGCTTTTTATTGGGCTGATTACATTCGTCGCCGGGCTCAACATCCTGGTGGTGCTGACGATGACCGTGACGGATCGCGCCCGGGACATTGCCGTGCTCATGGCGATGGGAACGCAGCGGCGCCAAGTGCGCCGGATTTTCATTTTGCAGGGGCTCGTTGTGTGCATTGGCGGAACCGCAGCGGGGCTCCTGGCGGGGTACGGATTATCTTGGATTGCCAACCGGTGGCAGCTGATTCCTCTGAATCCGGAGGTGTATGCCATACCGTACGTTCCATTCCACGCCAATGCGCTGGACGCGATTTGGATAGCGGCAGCGGCTTTAGCTATTTGTGTGGCCGCGACGATTGTTCCGGCATGGTCCGCCGCGCGGATCCTACCGGTCGAAATTCTTCGCTTCGAATAGCCCGCCATTGATGGCCAGGGGGCACGTGATTGAAATCGCCACCATCGGGAACCGGCGAAGAGGTATATCGTTAAGCTAGTGCAGGGCGCTGGAGCGGAAAATCTTGGGGAACGGATAAGTCCGGCGGCGCGAAAAATTTGGGGGACTGCTGGCTTGGATTGCAGCTTCGATTCGTTCTCCGACGGTCCGCGTGGTAAAATGAAAAAGCCGTTAAGGCCCGGCCAAAAAGTGGCAAACAACGGCTGCCGTTTAGGGAAGTAACAGGGATAAGTGAGAAACCAATTAGATAAGGCTCGGGTGTAGAGCTCCTCAGAACCACTGGAAAACAAGGACATATCGAAGGACGTGTTCGGCATCTAAAATGTGCTAGGAAGAGCAGGCGATGCAAGCGAAGGCGAATACGGGTGTAGGCGCCAGCGAGGCAGATTTCGGAGCGCCCTCCAAGTCTGACCCCATACTGCGAGTGGAAAGGCTTCGAAAGACCTTCTGCTCGGGCGCACAGGAAATAACGCCCCTCGACGAAATTGATTTTTCGGCCCAGCGAGGCGAGATGATCGCCATCGTGGGACCTTCCGGTACCGGAAAAAGCACGCTGTTGCACCTGCTGGCGGCGCTGGACACTCCAACGAGCGGTACAGTATACTTCGCCAGAAATTCGCTTTGCGCATTTTCGCAGATGGAGCTGGCAGGGTACCGCAATCGTGTCGTGGGTTTTGTGTGGCAGCGGCATCACCTGCTGCCAGACTTCACGGCGGCGGAGAATGTGGCCATGCCCTTGCTGATTCGGGGGCAGGCGCGGGGGCAAGCGCTGAGAACGGCGACGGATTGGCTGGGCGAGGTCGGGCTGGCAAACCGCGCGAGACAGCGTGCGGGAGAACTTTCCGGCGGCGAACAACAGCGAGTGGCAATCGCGCGTTCCCTGGTGAACCAGCCCACGCTACTTCTCGCGGACGAGCCCACCGGAGACCTGGACGAACGGAGCGCCGAAGGCATTTTTGGGTTGATCGAGCGCCTCCATCGGTCTTACCGCTTGACTTCAATCCTGGCAACGCACAATTTGACATTGGCAGGTGGCGCCGATCGAGTGCTGGCGTTGGAGCATGGGCGGCTGGCCCCGAGGCCGGACACATTTGCGACGGTTGGTCCGCGCAGCTGGGGCCAAGCATCCGATAGAGTAGAGACACGACCTTGGGAGCGTGGGGTGACCGGTGTTTGAACGCTACACGGAGAAGGCGCGACGGGTAATTTTCTTTGCGCGATACGAGGCCAGCCAGTATGGAAGCCCGTACATCGAGACGGAGCACCTGTTATTGGGGCTCTTGCGGGAAGACAAGGCGCTGGCGAATCGTTTTCTGCGCGCCCATGGCTCGATCGAATCCATTCGCAAAGAAATCGAATCGCGAATCACGGTTCGCGAGCGCATTTCCACTTCGGTGGAAGTTCCGCTGAGCCAGGAGTGCAAGCGCATTCTGAACTACGCCGCGGAAGAAGCGGAGCGGTTGGGCCACAAGCACGTGGGAACGGAACACCTCCTTCTGGGAGTTTTGCGAGAGGAAAAGTCATTTGGCGCCGAAATCCTGCTAGAACGGGGATTGCGGCTTTCCACCGTCCGCGAGGAAATGGTGCGCACCGCCGGAGAGAAGGTGCCCGTGAACCGTCCAAAAGAGGCTTCCTTGCTGGCTGAATTCAGCCGCGATTTGACGCAAGCGGCCATGGAGGGTCAACTCGATCCCCTGGTGGGCCGTGATGGCGAACTCGAACGCGCCGTACAGATCCTTTGCCGGCGCACCAAGAACAATCCCGTACTGATCGGCGAGCCTGGTGTGGGCAAAACCGCAATCGTGGAGGGCCTGGCGCAGCGGATCGCCGATGGCGACGTGCCGCCGTTCCTGGCGGACAAACGAATCTTGTCCCTGGACCTTTCATTGATCGTAGCTGGCACGAAGTACAGAGGGCAGTTTGAAGAGCGGTTGAAGACCATCATGAAAGAACTGATGGAAAGCCAAAATGCGATCATCTTCATCGACGAACTGCACACGCTGGTGGGAGCGGGTTCGGCGGAAGGTTCGCTCGACGCCGCTAACATTCTGAAGCCCGCGCTAAGCCGCGGAGAAATTCAATGCATCGGCGCAACCACGCCGGCCGAGTATCGCAAATCGGTGGAAAAGGACCGTTCGCTCGAGCGGCGATTCCAGGCTGTGAAGGTTTCTGCGCCGAACGAAGAAGATACGATCAAGGTGCTGCAAGGCGTGCGGGACCGCTACGAGAAATTCCACGCAGTCAGCTACACCGAGGATGCCATTCAGTACGCAGTCTACCTCTCGAATCGCTACATCCCGGACCGCTTCCTGCCAGACAAGGCGATCGATCTGCTCGATGAGTCCGGCGCGCGTGTGAAATTGCGGCAGGCCATGCTGCCGGACGAAGTAGCCGAAGTGCAAAAGCGCGTGAAGTTCATCACGCACCGGATGGAGACCGCGATCGCGAACCATGAGTTCGAAAAGGCGCGATTTTATTCCGAGGAAGAGCGCAAGGAAAAAGAGCACTTGAGGACGCTGCGCGAAAAACTCAAGATCGACGACTCGTCCACCGGGATTGTGACACGGGAGGATATCGAGGAAGTTGTGGCGCGCTGGACCGGCATCGCGGTGATGTCGATCAAAGAAGACGAGCAGCAGAAACTGCTGCGCATCGAGGAAGAGCTGCACCGGAGGGTGATCAGCCAGGA
>CAVPWV010000035.1:0-9589 GCA_963709445.1 uncultured Acidobacteriota bacterium | reverse complement strand
GAGCGAAGGGGATACTGAGTTACCAAGAAGCTCGGGACCAGCTCTCGCGCGCACTTCCGCAGGTGGCCGAGCGAGCTTGGTGGGAGCCGCGGCCAGCTGCTCTCCCGGTCGTGGGCTGCAGTCTGAGCAGCGCGCAGGACGGCGCCTACGAGTAGATTCTCCCAGTGAACTCAGCCGTCGCGAGCAAGAGGTTCTCAGTAGCCTTCTTGAGAACCTGGCCAACAAAGAAGTGGCTGAGCGCCTCCACATTTCCGAGCGTACCGTGAAATTTCACGTATCGAACTTGCTCGCCAAGTTCGGCGTCCGTCGCCGCGCGGACCTGATCCTCCTTTGTTACCAGCGCCGTAACACAGTTGGAGTCCCACAAACGCAGTTGCAGACCATCCCTCGCTGACGGATTCGTTGGAGCGTCCAGTCGCTGCTATAATTCCCCCTCGCCGACAGTAGGCTGCGAACACCATGGCCACGTTCTCTATTGAAAACTTTGGCTGCCGCGCGACGGACGCCGACGCAGCGGCCATCCGCTACGAGCTCCTGAATTCCGGATTCACCCTGGCCTCCAGCCACGACTGCGCCAGCATTATTGTGCTCAATACTTGCACGGTTACGGCCGCGGCGGATTCGCAAGCGCGGGAAGCCGTGCGGGAAATCCATGCTGCCAATCCCGGAGCGCGGGTCATCGTCACGGTCGCTATGCGCAGCGCGCTCCCGCCGAACTGGCTGCAATTGCCGGTGTCACATGCGTGGTCGGAAATTCTACCAGGCGCGGATACCGGGCCTTGCCCGCGAGTTCGCAGCGGGCGCTACGCAGGAACGCGGAGCTGGCGCATCCGATTTTATTCCGGTGAACATGCTGCGAGGCAGCATCGCTGGACCAGGCCGGGCGAAAATTATTTCGGACGACGTTTTCAGAGACCCGCCGGTGCAAGTTGGCCCAGCCGCACACATGACCGGGGATCGCACGCGGCCCATTTTGAAAGTGCAGGATGGCTGCAACCATCGTTGCTCATACTGCGTGATTCCACTTGTCCGCGGGCGCAGCCGCAGCCTGCCAGCCGACCAAGTGATCTCACAAATCCGTGCACTGACTGATGGGGGCGTGAAGGAAATCGTTCTGAGCGGCATCAACCTTGGGAGCTATGGGCGAGATCTCGCTCCGCGCGTTGAGTTGACCGGCCTTGTCCAGAAAATCCTCCGTGAGACCTCGATCGAGAGCCTTCGGTTCAGTTCCATCGAGCCTCAGGATGTAACAGAGGATTTTGTGTCTCTGGTGGCTTCTTCCACTCGCTTGGCACCTCATTTTCATGTGCCTCTCCAATCGGGCTCCGACGGGATTCTGAAAGCCATGCATCGCTGGTATCGCTCCGCGCATTATGCCGAGCGTGTGCGCGTGATACGCAGGGTGATGCCGAATGCCGCCATTGGCGCCGATGTGATTGTAGGATTTCCAGGCGAGACCGACGAAGACTTTCGCGAGACGATCAATTTGATTGGCGATCTTCCGTTTACCTATTTGCATGTTTTTTCTTTTTCAGCGCGTCCCGGTACTGCCGGCGCCACACTCGGCAACACCGTGCCGCCGAATGCAATCCGCGAACGAGCTCGCGCGATGCGGACGGTGGCGCGGCAAAAGTCCGATCAATTTCGCTCTTCGCAATCGGGCCGCGTGCTGCGCGCGCTCACTCTGGCCCGCAGCTGTGATGCTTGGACGGAAGCGATAACGGGAAACTATTTGAGAGTGCGCATTCCCGGCCGGCAGGCCACGAATCGGTGGCTGGACGTGCGGCTCGGCGCCGAGGGCAGCGTGGAAGAAATTCAGAGCTAGCTCTGCCGGTTAGCTTTCGAAAATCACTTGGGCGAGCGCCAGATTCCCGCTGTGCGTCATGGAGATTAAATATTCTTCACGCCCATGCGCTCCGCAATCTGAAGCGCGGCTCCAGCCAGACGTAAGGTGGGCTTGCCTGTCACTTCACGGGTGACCTCGATATCGCGCCAGCGGACACCGTGGCTCCAGCCTGTTCCCAACGCCTTCATCGCCGCTTCCTTGGCTGCAAATCGTGCGGCGTAGCGCTCGAACCTGTTCTTATAGCGCTCACAATACGAAACTTCGGCAGGCGTGAAGAGCCGCTCGAGAAAGGGCGCACCGTGGCGCTGGATGGCCGCTTCGATCCGGTCGACTTCGGCGATGTCTAATCCCAATCCAACGATCACGAGACGACCCTGTTTATCCGAATAAGAACGGCCGCGATTATACCTATAATTGGGTGACCTGCAGAGACTGCAGACCTTGTGTAAGATGAGCCGCAGCATGCGGCGCACAACATGATCGCAGCTGTGTCAAAAAAGCGCCGACGAAAATCTCGACTTACTCCTCAGTCGCCTCTGGCCGAGGACAACTGGAATCTTCGCCCGGCAGGGCGGTTCAAGTCCTCGAAGCGCCCGCTCTGACGCGGCTGAACTGGCTCGTCCACGCCTTCAGCACCCGCTGCGGTGGCAACAGCCAACTTTGCGCAACAAATGGGGCTAAACCTCCCAGGCCTCGACGAGGGCGGGAAGTCGACGGCCTAGCTCTGAATCTGAGCTTCACGCGCGAGGACATTCGAAGGCACGTCCTTTTGAATCGCAAGCGATTCCTTCAGGCGATCGGCGCCGGCGCAATGAACCTCATCACAATTCAGCAAATTCATTCGGATGTGCTGCATCGAATCGCTTCGGCGACTCCCAAGCCCGCTAAAGGAGACGCGCTTCTCACCAACGTTCGGGGCGTCCTCCTGGCGGTCCAAACCGCGGATTGCGTGCCGATCCTGCTGGCCGACAGGAAGCGCCGGGCCGTCGCGGCAATTCACTCGGGCTGGCGCGGCACCCTTCTCCGCATTGCCGCGAAGACCCTGGGCCGAATGCGTATGGAGTTCGGTACTTCGCCGCAAGACGTGATCGCCGCCATCGGGCCTTCTATCGGCCGCTGCTCTACGAAGTCGGCTCCGAAGTCGCTGCAGCCTTTCACTCACAGTTTCCCAATGCGCGCGAATGGTTTGACGGCCCATTCGAAACGCTCGCCGCCGGCGAAAACGATCCGAGTTGGCTTCCGTGGCTTACCATGAAGCCGCCTGGACACGCGCCACCGCCGCCGCGCGTTCACCTTGATTTGGGAGCGGCAAACCGCGAGATTCTAGCAGAGGCCGGAGTGCCGCTCACACAGATTTTCCAGTCGGACCTTTGCACCTCCTGCCGTGGGGATCTCTTTTTCAGTTATAGGCGTGAACGTGTTACAGGTCGCCTCATGGCCGTGATCGGCATTCGCTGACCGGCCCCGGCTGTTTTCCAGGCCCAGAAGTGTTCTCAAGTCATAGGCCACCTATTGACCAGTTTGTCGCTATCGGAACCCGGCATCCCGCCCAACCACCGCCGTGGTGTAGAATGCTGTTCGCATCTCGTCGGACCAGGAGATCTTGATGGCGGACATGAAGGCCCCTATGCCAGCAGAGGGCGCGGCGGACCGCCGGCGCTCGCACCGCGTGAACATCGCAATGCCCATCCTCGTCCGCGGCACTCGAGGCACCCAGCGGTTTGAGGAAGAATCTCTAACCGTGTCCGTCAGCGCGCACGGCTGTAACTTGCGTGTGGCGAATCCCGTGGCCCGCGGTCAGGAAATTGCACTCGTAAACAAAAAGACGGCCGAAGAGCTACCCTGCACGGTCACTTTTATCGGACAGAAAGACGCCGGCAAGATAGAAATCGGCGTGGAATTCATCGAGCCGTCGCCGCTCTTTTGGCGCATCGCCTTCCCGCCGGAAGATTGGGATCCCTCTGAGCGCAAACGTCCAGGGGCGCCTCGCCCGCCGGCGACACCGGCCACGCCGCCGCGGCGCCGCTAAAATTCCGGCTCAATCCCGCGACTTTCGGGTTTCTGGCTCACTTGCGTAGAATGAAACGGAGCACTTCCTGTTTTATCAAATGCCAGTCTCTGAGATACCATCGCGGCTCGTCTAGGAATCTGGATCATACGGCTTTGATGTGAGCGCAGATTCTCCTTACGTGCCCCGGCAAACCATCGGCGCCCGTTCCACCGAAGCAGACTCTTCCGCCTTTGCCGCCGCATTTCGTTTCGCGGTCAAACACTGGCTAGCTCTTTCGGGAATTTCCGTTCTTATTCTCGTGCCCTGTTTCTGGCACCGCGAGATTGTCGCGTCAGACCTGGGGAGCCATTTGTATAATGCCTGGCTCGTGCAGTTAATCCATCGGGGCCAAGCGCCCGGCCTTTGGATCGCTCCCCAACATACCAACATTCTCTTCGACATTCTGCTGAGCAATCTTGGCTCAATCTTTGGCTTGCGGGCGGCCGAGAAGCTGGCTGTATCTCTCGCAGTGCTGACCTTCTTCTGGGGCACTTTCGCATTGATATCCGCCGCGGTTCGGCGTCCACCCTTGTCTTTGCTGCCCTGCATTGCGCTGATTACCTACGGCTGGACATTCCATCTCGGCTTTTTCAATTACTACCTATCGCTGGGTCTCTCGTTTTTTGGTCTTGCGCTGTGGTGGCGGGGGAAAGGCTGGGAGCGACTCAGCTTGCTCTTGATAGCGCCCCTCGTTTTCATCGCTCATCCGCTGGGACTTATCTGGTTGCTGTGCGCAGCGGCTTATATTTGGATTGCGGAGACGCTTCCGCGCCGCGTTTATCAATGGTTACTCTGCATTGCGGTTGCGGCTTTACTTTTCGCAGTACACATCTTTATTTCGCATCACTACGCTGTCGACCCGGGAGCAAAGCCTTTCTACGCCTTCAACGGTGCGGACCAGCTTGTGCTTTTTGGTGAGCGCTATCGCATCCTGGCGCGAGCGCTCCTGGCTTTTGCGCTCGTTTCCATCGCCATCGATTTGATTAGGAGAAGACGTGAATCTGGGCTCCTGAAGTATTACAGCATCCCTATTCAGCTTTATATTCTGGCGATGGTTTCGGTTCTCGTGTTGCCGGACGCAATTCATTTTCCCCCGCCCACGGCCACCATCGCGCTCCTGACAGAGAGATTCACATCGATTACGGCGGTGATCGGTTGCTGCCTGCTGGGCGCAATACAACCTCGAAAATGGCACTTTGCCGCCGCGGCTGCGATTGCCGCTGTCTTTTTCGCATTCCTTTACCGCGATACCGCCATCGTCAACAGAATGGAGGCGCAAGTTGTCCAGTTGGTGAGCAAACTTGCGCCCAACCAGCGCGTGCTGGCCACCATCGAACCATTTCCCAGCTCGCGAATATTGAATCAGCACATCATCGACCGTTCGTGCATCGAGCGCTGTTTTAGTTATGGCAATTACGAACCCGGTTCCCGCGTCTTTCGTGTGCGCGCAACGCCTGGCAACCCGTACGTCCTCGACAGCTACGAGTTAGCGACAGAAACCGAAGAGGGAGACTATCTGGTGCAACCCGCCGATCTGCCAGTGTACGAGGTATATCAGTGCAGCGAGAATGGAACCGAGATCTGCATCCGCGCGCTGAAAGCCGGCCAGTACAACGGCGAACCGCCAGACGAGTGAGTGGGATTTTGGATCAGTTGTAGCCTACTGCTGGACAGATTCTGCGGTACGAGGTTCCTGGCGAGCGGTCGTTCGGGGCACCGTACGTTTTCGTCGTGCTATGAGCCACGAGCCAATCCTCCATGCCAGCAAAACTCCTACGAGGAAAGCATACTCTAGTGGCTTGCGAACATCCGATTTCACCGACCAATAGAAGTGAATTACGCCTAAGACGGCGGTCGCATAAATCAGTCGGTGCAGCATCTGCCAGCGCTTTCCGCCCAGGCGGCGAATCCACCCCGCCGTCGACGTGATCGCCAGCGGAATCAGCAGAACGAAGCCGGTGAATCCCACGGTAATGAACGGGCGCTTCATCACGTCCTGCCACATGCCGGTCCAATTGAATGTTTGATCCAGTCCGATCCACGTCGAAAAGTGCAGAAACGCGTAAAAAAACGCGAACAGCCCGAACATCCTCCGGAAACGAATCAGTTGCGGCACGTGCAGAATCTTGCGAAGCGGAGTGATGGCCAGCGTGATCACCAAAAATCGCAGAATCCAGTCGCCGGTGAAATGCGTGATGTACTTGATTGGATCGGCAGTCAGATCCTGATGAATCCCTCGCCACACCAGCCAGCCCGCAGGACCAAGGCACACCACGAAAACCGCCACCTTCGTCCATTTGCTGGTCAGAATCTTATTCACGACGATTCTCTAGAAGTTTTTGCGCAGGTCCATGCCGGTGTAAAGGCTTGCCACCTCGTCGCCGTACCCATTGAACATCAGCGTCGGGATTCTCTTATTGAATAACCCGAATCCCGGCCCAATGCGGCGTTCCGTCGCTTGGCTCCAGCGAGGATGGTCCACATGGGGATTCACATTCGAATAGAAACCGTATTCGTTGGGAGCATAAATATTCCACGTTGTGGGCGGCTGATCTTTTACAAAGCGTATTTTCACGAGCGACTTGATGCTCTTGAATCCGTACTTCCAGGGAATCACCATGCGCACCGGGGCGCCATCCTGATTCGGCAGCGTCTCGCCGTACATGCCCACGCAGAGCAGCGCCAGCGGATTCATCGCCTCGTCAATCCGCAGCCCTTCGACGTACGGCAGTTGGATTCCCGCTTGCCTGCCCAGCGGCATTTGCCTGGGATCGTAATAGCTTTCGAAAGCCACGTACTTTGCCCTGGGCGTCGGTTCGGCCAGTTTCGCGATCGTGTTCAAAGAATATCCGATCCATGGCACCACGATGGACCACGCCTCCACGCAACGGTGGCGATAGATTCGTTCCTCGAGCGGCGCCAGCTTCAGAATCTCGTCCATGGCGTATTTCCGAGGCTTGGCACATTCACCTTCCACGGAAACGCTCCACGGGGACGTCACGAAACCTTTGGAATTCTTCGAAGGGTCGTCCTTATCCACGCCAAACTCGTAGAAATTGTTGTAAGTGGTCACCTTATCGTAGGGGGTCTCAGCCTCGTTGGTGCTATAAGGCCACTTTTGAACGCTATTGAGCTTCACCGGCACCGATCCGCCCGCGCCGCCCCGTGCCAGCAACCGGGGAAACTCTTTATATCCGGCCACCGCCACACTAGTCGCGGCCAAGCCAAGCAAGAAATTCCGGCGCCCCATGTACAGAGCCTTGGGCGTCACATCCGCGTAGGTTAACTCCGGTTTTTTCTTAATAAGCATGGGGATCCTCCTTAGCGACCTTTATTGATAATACGCGCCGTACAGGAGATTGGATGCCCAAAATCGCACAACGGCGTGGCAATTCGACACATTCACGTCGCGGGTAGTTCCTTGATCAAAGCTGCGCGGAGGTGCTCCTGATGCGCTGGGCTTAGCTTGGCGCCGTTTGAGGTGAGATAAAACACGTCAATTGCCGTCTGCCCCTCCGTTTCGATCAGCGCGATCTCGATATTGCAGTTCTCCCGCGCGAGCTGCGAGCTGATTCGGTGCAGCAATCCGAGTTGGTCCTGCGCGATCACTTCTACCAGCGTGCTCTGCTTCGAGCACTCATCGTCAATTTCCACGCGCGTCTCCACCTTGATCTTCGGCACCGTGTTTTTTTCGGATCGCAACCGGTCGCGGAGCATTCTTCCCAGATCCGCCTTTTCCAGCAGCACGTCGTGGATGCTCCCCTTGAACCTCTCCCATTCCGGCAAATTTAATTCCAGCGTCTGGAACCGGTCGGTGAAGAAAAATGTGTCCACTACGATTCCTTCGTCATTCGAGAACGCCGCGGCCTTGACGATGTTCATTCCCCACGCCGCCAGCGCGCCGCACATCCGCGCAAAGAGAAAGGGGCGGTCGTGCGTCACCACCGTCAGCTCGTACCAGTGACGTCCCCGCGTCAATTCCAATTGCACGGCATCGTCGTCCAGTCTCCTAGCCATTTCCATGTGCCGGATCACATCGCTTGCCGCCTGCGTTCGCAGGTAGCGCCGAGGCAAGCCGTTCAGAAAACGATCGAGCCTTTTGCCTGCGGCCGGCGCGAGCGTCCGCAAATGATTCATCAGCTCGTCGTCGGTGTCTCCGCGGAGGCGTTCGTCAACGCTTCGCATCAGAAAATTCGCGGCGCCGATATAAAGTTGCCAGATATTTTCCATCCTCCAGGGCGTGAGCGCTTCAGGGTTCACGGCCTTGATGTCCGCATACGTGAGCAGGCAAAGCATCTTCAGCCGCTCCGGCGTTACCATCCTCTCCGCGACCTGATGGATCGTTTCAGGATCGAAGATATCCCGCCGCAAAGCGGCGCCGAGGTCCAGGTGCCGCTCGATCAGAAAGAGCACCGTATCCCGGTTGACGGTGTCCAAGTCCAGCCGCGCCAAGCACTTTTTCGCACCCCCAGGCTGCCAGCCACGTGATTTTCCGAATTCGTGCCTTTACCTGTGTCGTGGAGCAGCAGGGTTAGATACAGCAGGTCCGGCTGTTCGAGTTCGTCCAGCAACTCTGCAAAACCGCGATCCCATTTCATTGCGCCTTTCGAAGCGCGTGCAAATTCTCGACAGCCACGAAGGTGTGTTCGTCCACGGTGAACCGGTGCGAGAGTCCCGGATGACCAGCGAATCGATGACCGCGAATTCCGGCAGCAGCGCGGTGAGCAGGCCCAGCGAATGCATGGTCCGCAGCGCCTGTTCGGATGGGACGTCAGTAGAATCTCCTGCAAATAGTGCCAAAGTTCCGCTCCTTTCGGCCCAGCGGCGGCCACGGCTGGCACCAGTTCCTCTACCTGATGTTCGGTGGCCGAGCTGAGTGTCAGCCCATGGCGGGCCATGAACGGTATTTCCCGCAAGGGCAGTTCGGTATCTTCGATCGCCGCTTGCCGTTGCAGGAAAATTCTTCCATCCACCACCGCGAACTCTGCGTTGGAAAGGCGCGACCGCAGATTTTGAAATTGGCGGTAAAGAGACGGCCTTGCCGCCGGAAACTCATCGAGAAGTTGCGCGGCCACCCGGTGAATCAGCTTTGCTTGATGGAAGTAAATTCGCATCCAGTCCGAGGCGTCTGGAACGTTTCCGTTCCGCACGCCAATTTTCTGGGCGGCGGCTTCATCCTCGGCGAGGCCCATGCCAGGCTGTTGTCGTCCCGGCCATGGCGCCAATGCAAAAAGCAGCGCACGGACGCAAGGAAATCCAGAGCGGCGTCGAACTTCGCTCGCAGCGACGGCGGCAGCAGCGCCTCGCCATCTGGCCAGGTGTTCGTTTCCTCCATGGCCGCGATCAGCGCGAGCCAGTGCGCGAGATTGCGGTCGCGCAACCCGCCAGGACCATCCTTTACGTTCGGTTCCAGGTGAAATACCGTGTTACCAAATTTGTTGTATCGCTCTCGGGTAAGGTCCGTCAGCCGCTGAACGATCGCCCGCGATTCGCGCACCACAAGTTTCGGAATCACTTGGTCATGCAGACGGTTGAAAAGCGCCCGGTCTCCAGCGAGATAGCGGCAATCGAGGAGAGAGATCGCGAACTCAACGTTGTTGGGATCGAATTTTTCGCACTCCGATAGCGTTCGGGTCGCGGGACTCAATTTCAGCCGCAGATCCCACATTTGCTGCGATAAATCCTGAACGCCA
>CAVPWV010000034.1:0-6147 GCA_963709445.1 uncultured Acidobacteriota bacterium | reverse complement strand
AGCACTATTTTTGACGGAGCACTTGGCGCTTGCACTTATCGGCGGATCGATCGGGTTCATCTTTGGCACGGGTCTTGCGCGTTTTCTCGGAGAAAGTGTCTTCGGTGCGCCGGCATCTCCACGAATCGTTCTTTTGCCAATCGTTCTCGGGCTGGCGGCCGTAGTGGCGCTGGCCGGCGGCTTGATTCCCTTGCGGCGGGCGGCGCGTTTCGATCCCGCGCCGATCCTGCGGGGCGAATAGTGTTCGGCCGTATACTCTGGAAATTGCTCCGCGGCAATCGCGGCCGCCTTGCCGTGGCACTTGTGGCAGTGACCAGTGGCGCGACTGTAATCGCGGGGCTCCTGAATCTTCAGTTCGACATGCGGGAAAAGCTGACGCACGAATTTCGCCTGCTGGGGGCAAACCTGGTCATTTCGCGCGCCGGGACATCGGGGGCGGGCAGTGGCGCCGTGGGCACGCCGAGCTCGCCAGCTCTGATGGATCAAGACGCAGTATTGAGTCAACTCCAGCGGCTGCACACGCCCGACGTGGTGGGCGCCGCGCCCTATCTTTACATCGTCGCGCGCAATCAAGAGACTCCTGTGGTGATGGCCGGGACCTGGCTCGACCAGCTTCCGAAACTCGATCCTACGTGGAAGATTGATGGCCAATGGATCGCGTCGCGCGGGGATGACGCACAGTGCATCGTCGGCCGCAACGCCGCCCGGCAGTTTCATTTCTCTCCCGGCGACAAGATCACGTTGAACTATCTTGGCCGCAGCGCAACCTTTGGAATCGCGGGCGTGGTTGACGCCGGTGCCGCCGCGGACAACCAAGTTTTCGTAAACCTTCGTGCAGCGCAGCAACTTGCCGCGACGAGCGGGCAAATCGAATTGGTGCAGATGAGCGTGAGCGGCACGGCTGCGAGTATTGGCAGCTATGCGGCGAAACTGGCGAGTTCCCTTCCCGGCTATGATGTGCGTCCCATCCGGCAGGTGACGGAAGCCGAGGGCAATCTGCTGCAGCGCACGCGGTTGCTGATCGCGTCGATGGTGGTACTGATTCTGGCGCTGACGGCGCTGTGCGTGCTGGCGACGATGGCCGCGCTCGCGATGGAGCGGCGCGAAGATGTGGGCTTGATGAAGGCGCTCGGCGGATCGATGGCGCGCATCGTGGGATTGTTCCTCGCCGAGGTGGGAGTGCTCGGCGCGGCAGGTGGACTGATCGGCAGCATCGCGGGAATCGCGCTGGCGCGTTGGATGGGCGAGCGCGTATTCGGCGCGTCCATTGCTGCGCGCTGGGAAGTTTTCCCGATGACAATTGCGATGATGGTGATTGCGTCGATGGCCGGAGCGCTGCCTCTGCGCGCGCTGGGAAAGGTGAAGCCCGCAGTAATTCTGCGCGGCGAGTAGGATGTTCCTCAAGCGTAAAAGCAAAAGCAGATCCCTCACCCCCCTTCGCATACGGCGCGACCGGGTTCGGGATGAAAACGAGAGACTTACAATCGCATGACGCAGGCGCTGGTACAAATCGAGGATCTGCGAAAGGAGTTCGGGAGTGTTCGCGCTCTCGATGGGGTGTCGTTTGACGTGGACGCCGGGGAATGGATCGCGATCATGGGGCCTTCGGGCTCGGGCAAGACGACGCTGATAAATATTCTGGGCGGACTGGACATGCCGACCTCGGGACGCGCGCTGGTGGACGGCACCGATGTGGCGCGGCTGGACGAAAGCGGGCTCGCCAAATTTCGCGCGCAGAAAATCGGGTTTATCTTTCAGCAGTTTCATCTGGTTCCTTATCTGACTGCGCTGGAAAACGTGATGCTGGCGCAGTATTTTCACAGCACCACGGATGAGGGCGAGGCGCGCGAGGCGCTGGGTCGCGTGGGCCTCGCGGATCGCATCGAGCATTTGCCCGGTCAGCTTTCCGGCGGCGAACAGCAGCGCGTAGCGGTGGCGCGGGCGCTAATTAATCATCCAAAGCTGGTTCTCGCCGATGAGCCGACGGGAAACCTTGATGAAGCGAACGAGGAGATTGTTCTGCGACTGCTGCGCGAACTTCACTCCGAGGGCCACACGATTCTGATGGTGACGCACGCGCCGTCGATTGGCGCGCTGGCCGATCGGCGGATCGATTTGGCTCATGGCCGGTTGGCGCAGGTTGTGACCCGCGCTTGATGGGCTGCATTCGACCCTCTGGCAAAAGTGACGGGTAGAGTGTGTGCCGGTTCTTTGTTTTGAATGAGTTGCGATGCATTCTACTCGGCTCAAGTGTCGAATAGACGGTGGAGGATTTGGGTAGTTTTCGCGATGCTCGGCGCACGCTGGAAACGAGCGCAGTGCGACTCCTCTAAACCGGAGGGGCCTATCTTCGCCGTCAAAAAACCTAGTTTCCATCATCACGCAGCCAGAGTAGCAAGGGCCGCAGGAATGCAAGGGGCAAATGCCTGTGGACTCCTAGAAATTGGAGCTTGGAGGTTAGAGATTAGAAGGACAGGAGCCGAACTAGATGCCGACGCTACAATCGGGGTACACCAGAGTGCTGCGATCAGGAGCCGGCGAGGAATTTGTATTGGTCGGCGGTGAGAGGGACGACGGAGAGGCGTCCTTGGCGGACTAGAGGCGAGTCGGAGAATAGCTTGTTGGCTTTGATTTCCGCGAGGGTGACGGACTTTGGGAGCGGCTTCCCTGCTTTGATTTTCACTTCGGGATTTTTCGGGTTTGAAGCATCCACCGAGACGACTGTCGCAGTGCCTACTGCGCTTTTGCGGTCGCCCGTTTCGTAAATCACGAGTTTCGCGCCGGGCTGCATTTCGCGCAGATTCCGTAGGGCAACTGGATTCGAGACACCGTCCCAGACTGTGATGCCGTCACGCTGAAGGTCCTCGAAGGAATATGCGGAAGCTTCGGTTTTCAACAGGTAGCTGATGGCCATGGTCACCTCGCTATTCGGAAGTACATTCTACACGCCGGAAGGGCTCTTTCTAGCTACACGCTGATTGGTGTCGATCGAAGAGAGATTCCTCGACTTATCTCCCGGGCTCGACTAGCCGTCGACCCGGGAGCCCTTCCTGGTCCCGGCGCTTCGCGCAAAAACAAAGGCGCGGTACACTCCGCTCGGAAGGACGGCGCGAGATGCGACTCTGAAAGATACAAGCCGACGGCTACGCTTGCCTCCTTCATTAGGCAGTCAGAGCGACGAAGTTCGGCGGCGGCTGATGCCGGTACTCAATGCTTTGCGGCGTCTGTCTGAGCGGATTCGCGGGCACGTTGTAGGATGTAGCCCTCGATGGAACGGACCTGCGCACCGGTAAGGTCCTGGGAAAATGACGGCATACCTAGCTCCCGCAAAACACCGCCTCGAACAATTTGTTGAAAGATTTGGTGCTTGGACTCGTTGGTGTAGCGCAGGTCTGGCACGAGCCCGCTGCTTACTGCGTCTCCGCCATGGCAGCGTGCGCAGAACGCCGCGAACAGATTCGATCCCTGATCGATCTCACGCGAAGATACAACGAGTTTGAAGGTTGGCATAGGAACCGGCGGAACGGCTGGCTGAGCGCGTTGTTTGAGCGTCGCGGTTCCTCCGATTGAAAAGATGGCGAGTCTTCCGTTCCCGATCTTCCCTCTTCCGATGGATCGATTGCCAAGCGTGGTGGGTCCGCCCCATCCGGCCATCACTGCGACGTATTGGGTTCCGCCCACGGAGTAGGTCATTGGTCCGGCTGATATCCCAACGCCGGTGTCGAATTCCCAAAGCGGTTTGCCGTCGGTGGCTCGATAGGCGATGAATTTTCCGTCAGCTCTACCCTGAAAGACAAGATTCCCGGCCGTGGTCATGGTTCCGCCGCTTCTGGGAAAAGGCTGGTCCACGTGCCACACTTCACGACGGCCGACTGGATCCCACGCGACCAAGCGTCCCTTCGACGGAATCTTGAGCCACTGGTCTCGCACGGGCCCGCGATAGCCTCTGTCTGAGGCAGTGGTCTGATCGTGAAGATCGATTTTCCAGTCGCGCGGCGTCGCGTGGATCGATGCGCTATCGAGTACGCTGAGATAGACAAGTCCGGTCGACGGATTGAACGAGATAGGATTCCAATTGTGCCCGCCCTCAGTTGAAGGTTTCACGATCGTGGCGTCCTTCATCGCGCGGATTTCAGGGTTTTCCACTGGACGCCCGCTCGAATCAATACCGGTTGCCCAATTAATTTCCGTGAATGGAGTGGCTGAGATCAGCGAGCCCTTCTCGCGATCCAAAACGTAAAAAAAGCCGTTCTTATTAGCTTGCATCAAGACGCGGCGTTGCTGTCCGTCGATGGTGAGCGTAGCGAGCAAGAGGGGCTGAGTGGCATCGTAATCCCAATTATCACCGGGCGTCGTTTGATAGTGCCAGAGCTGTTCGCCAGTGCCGGCGCGGAGCGCGAGGATGGACGCGATGTAAAGATCATCACCCTTGCCGCGAACCTGGTCGTACCAAGGAGATCCGTTTCCGGTTCCGACATAAACCATGCCGAGATCGGGGTCGTAGACGAGGCTATCCCACGGGCTTCCTCCGCCGCCGGTTTTCCACCATTCGCCCTGCCAGGTATTGGCTGCCTGGCGCAACGCGTCGGACTCGTCTGGCTGCGAGGGATCACCCGGCACGGTGTAGGTTCGCCACGCCAGTTTTCCGGTTTCGGCATCGTAGGCGGAAACATAGCCGCGCACCGCATATTCCGATCCTCCATTGCCGATCAGAACCCGGCCCATGGCAATGCGCGGCGCGGCGGTGATGGAATACGGTTGGGCCTTCGGTGTAGTTTGCACTTGCCACGCGACTGCGCCCGTTTTGGCGTCGAGCGCGATCAGTCGCCCGTCCAACGCGGCCACGTAGACACGTCCTTTATAGAGCGCGACTCCGCGATTCACGACATCGCAGCACGCGAATTTCGAGTAGTCCTTGGGGACGTGTGGATCGTAGGTCCACAGCAGCGCGCCGGTTCGCGCGCCCAGGGCATAGACGACGCTCCAAGCGCCCGTGGTATACATCACCCCATCTTTTACGAGCGGAGTTGCTTCGTATGCGCGCAGGGTTGGAAAATCCATGGACCAGGCGAGCCGCAACCGGCTGACGCTCTGCTCATCAATTCGCTTGAGAGGACTGAAACGTTGCTCGGAGTATGTACGACCATAGGTGATCCAGTTCGCGGAATCGGAATCCGCGGCTCGAAGCGCAGCGTCGTCAACTTGGACGTGTCGAGCACAACCAGTAATGGCGAGGACCAAGACTGCCGCGATTAGCGGTAGCGCACCCCGATACGAATCGCAATGCACAAGGTCTCCGCTGGACATTTTCTTGATTGGCCGGGCTTCGGCGCCCGCGCTCCTGGTTTTCGGCTACGGGATACCCTTATACACCAGCAGCCTTTTCGACGGGACGTAAGTCTTTATTGCCTCAGAATGGTCGCACGCGTGGGGGGATGGCCTCAAAGAGAATTCAATCCGATCCGACGGCTGCTGTGTGTGTAATCGATTTCATTATCGATGAAATTCAACTTGTTGTTTTTCGTAATCGAAGATCACAGAACGAAACTGACGCAGAACGTCCTGCCCGACAAGAATATCGATATCCTGCGGCATCAGATGGGACACGGCGGCCGTCGATTTCAGTTCCAGACCGGCAATCGTTAGCGACACTTCCCGTTGGTGGACCTGTATGATTCCGTTGCCAGTGCGCAAAGCGACCGAGGGACCCTCGGCCTTCACCACCCTATCCGAAATGATTGTGCCGGTGGCCCCGCTATCGATCACACACACGTACCAGCGTCTCGCGCCATTGATTTGGCAACTGACCGCGACCATCTTCTCCTTGGGATATTCCATCCTAACCGAGGTGACATCCTTCATCCTATGCGGACGTCTGGCCCACAGCGAGGTATTGAAAACCAACACTGAAAGAATCAGCGCGGCTAACCTTCTCGGATTCATGTGCCCTCCTCACAAGCATGCGGTGGCTGATCGTGGCTTGGGACTTAGAAAAGGACCAGACCCATATTGGTTCGCAGCCAAAATGGTTTGTGGTCCAAATTGGCGCCGAACTTTTCGGTGTTGGAGGACGCTCCCACGAAGAGTAGCGGACGCGGCGGGAAAAAGGCGGCGGTGTATAATGACGGCGTCATGCAAGGGATTGGA
>CAVPWV010000033.1:0-54562 GCA_963709445.1 uncultured Acidobacteriota bacterium | reverse complement strand
ACTCGCCATCAAAAACGCGCTCCCTCGCGAAAAGACGGCCCGCGATTGCTTGCGCGTTGGAGAGTTGATAACATCCGCCGTGATCGCCGGGCGTCTGTTGTCTTCCACGGAAGGAAGATGCCTTCTCGGCAGTCTCGTCCTCGGCTGAATACATTCGGAATGGAGGGTAGGGATCGCCAACTCTGCTCTAGCTGAACATAGCGTGCAAAATGGCCGGTAAAAACTCACGAGTAATCGTAAGAATTCGCGAGATGATCTTGCATGGTGAGCTCACGCCGGGTCAGCGAGTAAGAGAAGTAGAACTCGCTGCCAAGCTGGGAGTTTCCAGGACCCCCGTGCGCGAATCCCTGCCCATCCTCGCCCAGGAGGGAATGCTAACCCAGCTCGACACACGCGGATTCGTGGTGCGCGCGTTCACACCTCAAGAGATTATGGATGCGATTGACGTTCGTGGCGTTCTCGAAGGACTAGCGGCCCGCATGCTGGCCGAGCAAGGACCTCCGCGCCGACTCATACAGTTGCTGCACGAGTGCCTGCGCGAAGGTGATGAGATTTTCGCCAAGCGGCACCTGCTCGAATCCGACGAGGCTCGATATGGCGAGATGAACAAACAGTTCCATTTACTCATCATTGAGGGGGCGGGAAGTAAGGTGATCGCAGACGCGATTGAACGCAATGGTCGAATTCCGTTCGCGGCGGCACACGCAATTGCATTCGACAATGTCAACCTACCAAGGATGTACGACTATCTGAATGCTGCACATCGTCAGCATCACGCGATCGTTCAAGCGCTAGAAAACGGAGAAGGAGCTCGGGTCGCTGGCTTAATGTACGAGCACGCGTACTCTACCAAGGCCAGCATCAATATGGTTCGAAAACCGCTCGTTGCGACTTCAGACGACAAAGTACATCCAAGGGAACCGGCCAAAAACTCCAATCCTTGACTTCGTTCGTGCCACGGAGTCCCTTGCAAGGGCTACGCGGAAAATGCCCGAAGGGCTGGCAAATAAGGATTTGAGTGGCGCGCCCGGAGGGATTTGAACCCCCGACCTTGTGCTTCGGAGGCACACGCTCTATCCAACTGAGCTACGGGCGCGCATGAAAGAGTATCGCGATTTTACCTGCTTTTGACGCATCAACCAAATTCAGGAAGCTCCTCCAAGCGACCCGACACTTCCGCAGGCTGGCGAGGCGCCCTGCGGCTAGTTGCCGTCATCATCGCCAAGCTACAATGACGCGAGTGGTATAATTCCGCTCCGCATCCGATGACTGAATCTCTTAGCACCCACTGGCTAGAGCTGGCCAGCGCACGCGGCGCGCGCATTCTGGCCATCGTGGTAATCGCGATCGTTTTGGCTCGCGTGCTGAAGGCTTTGACTTCCCGCCTAGTGAAGCTTTCAAAAGGACCCAGCCGTGTGGCGCTGATCCGCGAGCAGCAGACGCGGACAATGGCAGGCGTGCTGCACAGCATCGGCGCCATTGTAATCGCAGCCGTCGCTGCGCTGATGATTCTTCCGGAATTGGGGTTCGACGTGACGCCATTCGCAGCCGCTGCTGCGGTCGGTAGCCTGGCGTTCGGTTTCGGCGCGCAGAGCTTAGTGAAGGACATGATCAATGGCTTCTTCGTCGTCTTCGAGGATCAATACGTTGTCGGCGATATCATCCAGGTGAACGGTGAAACTGGGCGCGTGGAATATCTAACTTTGCGCCGGACTGTGTTGCGCAACGCCAACGGCGCGATCGTCACCATACCGAACTCGCTTGTGGGACAGGTAGCGAACATGAGCCGCGATTGGTCACAAGTGTTCGTGGACGTAACCGTTCCCTCGGACGAAATGGTGGGGCGCGCCCTGGCAACACTGGAAAAAATGGCGGGCGATTTCCGCGAAAGCGCAGACTGGTCCGCGGCGGTGGTGGACGGTCCGCGGGTGCTGGGCATAGAATCGCTGTCGCTGGATGGAACAGTATTGCGGCTTCAAGTCCGAACGGCACTCAACCGAAAAGACGACGTGGCACGAGAACTTCGTAGGCGAATCAAATTGGCCTTCGAGGAATCACGCATTCCGCTGCGTCACACGCACCAAGTGCAGCTGAACGGCGAAGTGCCGCAGGCAATTCAACGGTAGCTATCCAAGGAGGCCTAGATGGCAGAAGTAACACACGAGCAAGTGAATTTAATGCTGCGCCTATACGACACGCGACGGGAAGCCAGGCTCCGCGAAGCACGGGACTGGTATATGAGCAGTTTTCGTCCGGCGACGATGGAGGAGATGCAACAGCAGTGCCCGCCCGGAACCAAGGAAAACGCGTCGATGCGCATGGTGATCAGCTATTGGGAAATGGTGGCGAGCATCGTGAATCGCGGCCTGATTGACGAGGAATTCTTCTTCGAAAACTCCGGCGAGCAGTGGATGGTATGGGAACGGTTGAAGCCAGTGGTCGGGACCATGCGAGCGCGCTATAAGAACCCCCGCCAATTCGGGCAGCTCGAGGAGCATGTGAAGCGTCTGGAAGCTTGGCGCGAAAAGCGCGCCCCTGGCACCACGGAGGCAATGCGCCAGATGATGGCGCGCCCCGCGCAGGCGGCAGCGCCTCACGCGAAAACTGCGGCAGATTGATTGACAGCGCCATTCGCCGCTGAATGGGGCGAGCCACCTAAAACTCTTGGCGACTCGCTTCATTTCAGGGACGATTTGTTGGAGGCGCGGGTGGGAATTGTACGACACATAAAAGCGCAAACCGCACGATTCGCAACTAGGCTTCGAACGGGGCCATCGTCTGAGTGTGCGTGTGCCGGTCAGGGCCTCGATTCTTTGACAGTGATCGCCCCTGGTAGAAGGCGCGGTCGGCTGATGAATTCCCGGTAGTTCACAAACTGTCCGCGGCACCAGTACAGCTTTTTCTTCGAGGATTTATACAGAATGGTCACGGGAACGAGTCGGGGGCCGTCGCCTGGTTTGGTGAGCCAACCGTACGTCACGATAGTCTCGCCCGGCCCCCACCCCCAACCGCTTTTTTCGCAGTGCAACGACATTCGCACAATGTTTTCGCGCTCGTCGGTCCAGACCTCGCCGTAGGGAGACGAAGCGAAATCCCTGTGAACCGAGAAAAGCCCGAAGTCGAGGACGGTCCTGGTCCGACAGGGCTCATCCTCGGCGCTTCCGGTATATTGAAAGACTCTGATACGACGGCCGTCGAGGTCCGACTCCGGAGCCTCCCGGATGTTCACGCCGACCTTCGTTCCGACATACAATGGAAGTGTGGACCAAGAGTCAGTAGGCGTAACTCCAGCGATCGGCCCTCCCGGAATGGCTGGCGTCAACAACCACTTCTTGCCATCGGGATACTCCCGGTACATTTGGGAGCCGTCCCTGACCTGAACTTCGTAGGAGTCCGCGGCCGCAACGTGGTGACTCCCGGATCCCCATGTGTACGTCTGCACAGCGATGAACTCGCGCATCCCCTCGGCGAGAGCCTGCGCGCGGCGGCGAAGGAGGCTCACGTCGTCTAATTCGTTAGGGCGACGCTGTAGATTGCCAACCCGTTCCGGTTCGTATCTCGGGTAGAAATCAGGTCGCTCCGGTGAAGCGCCTTCGTGGAGAGGGAAAAGAGCATGCGCTAGAAATGGGTTGACCCTCTCCACAAATTCTTCCAACGATTCGACGGGCACCGCCATCGCGACCGGCTGCCCATTAGGATCTATCCCGCTGAGGATGCCCACGACGCGCCCGGTCTCGCTGTCGACAACTACTCCACCACTCGCGCCCGGACGGATGAGCTCGCCACGGTTCGGCACATAATCAAAGACCATAAGCTCCGTCGTCGAGATGCCCCTGAACCTCGCGTGGAACGCTTGGAGACTTCGGATCGGGTCGATGATTCCCTTCGGGTAGGCGTAGATGTCGACCTCCTCCCCGATGCGAAGATCGTCGCTGCTGAACTGTAGACCGTGGTGGTGTGGGAGCGGTTTAGAGAGCTCGAGGATGGCAAGGTCGCGGCTCAGGGTGAATCGGAGGGGCAGGCCTCCTGCGAACGCAAAGTGGTTCAGAGATGCGCCATCGTCTTTCGGCCCCGTCGCGAGGTATCGCTCCACTATCCTTACGCCTTTTACGTGGAGGTGCCGCTGCATGACAGCCACGTGATAGTTCGTCCCAATGAACTGGCAATCGGCGTCTAGACAAAAACCAGTCCCGAAATCGGCTTCGAGCAAGGGGCCCCGCAGCTTGAGCGCCGTAAGTGGAACGACTGCGTGGCTGAAATCCTGCACGAGCGCGCTAGTTGAAGACGGTGCCGAGGCGGATGAGTCATCGAGCTGCTGCCGGGCGGAAGAGAAGGACGAAAGGCAGGAAAACGCGAATAGAGCTGCGATGATCCTACGTCGTAGCATCTCCCGACGCGATGCACACGGTTATCCACTGAACGCGCTGGGAGTAAGGGACTTATCACGTCGGGAAGTAGCGGTTAAGCCAAATCGGAACGGGGTGCCCTGTCCGATTGGGAATTCGATCCCGTTTTGAATCAGGCGGCAGTTTGCAAGCGCGCCAGAGATCGGTGACGGACGCCAGCTTCGTGATGATTTTAGTGGAGGCGCGGGTGGGAATCGAACCCACGCGTAAAGGTTTTGCAGACCTCTCCCTTACCTCTTGGGTACCGCGCCTCGGACGCACAGTATAGCGAAACTCGTGGCTCTTTCAGCCCGCAATCCATCTCCGAGACGAATTCGGAAACGGCAAAATAAGAATCAAGCCCGCTTCTCCTCAGGCCAAGTTCGCGCTAGAGTGGTTTGATCGATCCGCTAATGCATAAGTTTTTGAGGCATTGCGCATGACCCTTACCGTTTGGCTTTTGGCCGGTTTACTGGTTGCCGCGGTGATTGCCGCTTTGCTTTGGTCCGCGAGCCGCCGGTCGGAGATGCAGCTATCGGCCATCCGTCAGGAAATGCAAAACTCGATCGCGACGCAGGGCCAAAATATGTCGGCGCAGATGAGCCTCCTCGTTCAAGCAATCACCCAGCAACTGGGGCAAGTCCGCCAAGAAGTGCAAACGGGAGTCGCATCCACGGGCCAGCTCGCAGCCGCTGCACAGCGAGATGTTTCGGCACGTCTCGAATCGTCCACGGAAGCCATCGAGCGGATGAGCCGGCAAATCGGCGAGATGCACCAAACCAGCCAGGATCTTTCAAAGACCACCTCCATGCTCCAAGGAATTCTGAGCGGAGTGAAAACGCGGGGGGCACTCGGCGAAACCATGCTGGAAACGCTGCTCGCGGACGCATTGCCGCAGAACGCGTATGCGATGCAGCATCGTTTCGCATCGACGGGTTCAATAGTGGATGCGATCGTTCGCAGTGGCGAACGCATGCTGTGCATTGATTCAAAATTTCCGATCGAGGCGTACCGGCGATTGGTGGAAACGGGTGACGAAGCGCGACGCGATTTTTCAATTGCCGTTCGCAAACACGCCGATTCCATCGCCGAAAAGTACATTCTTCCGCAAGAGCACACGCTCGATTACGCGCTGATGTTCGTGCCATCCGAGGGCGTGTATTACGAACTGGTGATGGCTGAGGATTCGAAATATGGGCGACTGGAAGAATACTGCCGGGGCAAACGCGTGTTCCCGGTGTCGCCAAATGCCTTCTGCGCCTTCTTGGGCGCTGTTGCGATGAGCCTACAGGGCCAGAAGCTGGAAGAAAACGCGCGGCATCTGCTTGCTTCCCTGGCCGGCCTAAAACAACAAATGGACACATTTGCCGGCATCCACGAAAAACTCGGCACGCATCTTCGTTACGTTCAGCAGAACTACGAGGAGGCCGACAGCAAATTGAATCGCGTGCGGAACTCACTCGAGCAAATGTCTCAAGGGGCTTTCACCGAAACGCTGCCGAAGGCGCTCGAACCCGTTCCGACCGAACAAGACTGAGGCGGCCGTCCGGTTGCACCCGAGCTGCGCGGCACCTCCCTCCTAAAGCGCTCCTCGAGCCGCATCCAGTAGCGTGCGCAAATCCCCAGCCATCGTTCGTGTGGCGATTCGGTCGAGGGCGATCTGGACATTTTCAGCAGCGCGAGGGTGGCGCTCTAAACGAGATGCCAGCTCGGAGATTCGGCCGCGCGAGTCCTCCGGGGCCAACGACTCGGCTGCCATGAGAAACCTCCGAGCGGTGGGAACGTTCGGCGCGGACATCAGGTGCGCGCGCAAGGAGTAATCGCCCGAGGTAATCGCCTGCACCTTTATTTCCGCTACATTCGTGCTTCCTCCGGAGGTGGTCACCAGCCGGGCATCTCCACCTTCGAATCGAAGGACCCCCGGATTGCTATCTTCCACCGCAAGCCTTAGCGGTTGAGTGAAGCCATCCACGCGAACGGCGAGCTTTCCTTTTTGCCCAGGTTGAAGTGCCGGACTCGGTGCTACGAATTGGAGAGACACGAGCGTCGTCGCGGCGTCCCAACGGACGCCAGGGGCCTGCACTAAAACAGTGGCGGGCCCCGTTGCGGAGTTCGGCTCCGCAAGCACAACCACACAAACCGGAGACGCCGCGAGGATCACCGCAGGTTTGCCGTTTATGCGCACGCTGTTTGCATCGGCCTCGCTATTCAGTCCAGGCCCGCAAATCCAAAAGCGGTCACGCACGGAAACTACGGGCGGCAGGGAGACGGATTTCGGTTCGCTCGCGCCCGCAGCCGGATCGATCAGCGCCGCCGCGGAAGTGCCGGAAGCCTTGGCTAACAGATAATCATCAGAGGGCGGCACGGTAAAAAGAGCGCGGCCGGTGTGATCGGTTGTGACGCTTAGGCCATCGCCCAGGTCCACTTTTACTCCGGCCGCCAATTTTCCGTCCACACCCAGAACCCCGAGGGTCGCTGGATGGCCGGCCATGAGTTCCGGCGGGAGCACGATGGTAACCATCCAGGTGTTGGAAACGCTCGGCTGGATTTGCGACGCCAGAGTCCGGGTGAATAGAATGCCGCAGCACAAAGTCAGTCCTAGGACTGCGTTTACAATGATATTGCGGATGATGTAAGGCGGCGTATATCGCTGGAGACGAGGCTCGCTTCTCATAACTCGTCAATCACCCAAGCGCACCACGAAGGTAGTGAAGCGGTCCGAGGAGTGCAATTGCCCGGCAAATTGGCGCGCAGCATCCTGGGTGCGGAAGCTTCCCACCCGAACACGATAGAATTTGCCCTTTGGCGAATCATACGCGACGACGACGACCGGGGTGTACCGCGCCTCGAGTTGCCTGCGCAGGCGCTCGGCGCTGCTTTGCGTTTCAAATGCACCCACTTGAACGCCAAAAAAGGCGGGCTGCGGATTTGGTGACCCTTCAACAATCTCCAAGCGGACCTTAGCGGTACCAGGCCCGACCATGCCAATCGCCTGCGCGGCTGAAAGGGACAGGTCGATCACTCGATCCGCGACAAAGGGACCGCGGTCGTTGATGCGGACTTCCGTCTGCTTTCCATTATCTAAGTTCGTGACCCGCACAACCGAGCCAAATGGCAGGGTTCGGTGCGCAGCCGTGAACTGATGCATGTTGTAAACTTCGCCATCCGAAGTGCGATGGCCATCAAAGGGGACTCCGTACCACGAGGCCACTCCCTCCTCAACGTATTCTCCGGGAATTGCCGGCGTCCTCTCGACGGAAGAAGGCGAAGGCGGTTGAGCCGGGGCGTATGTTGTATAGGTCCGATGCGCGCAACCGGCCACCATCATCACCGAAAGCCCCACAAGTGCTACTCGCCAGGAGAAGATATTTCGGCATCCAGTAAAAATTCTCGTCTGGTTACCGTCGAAGGCCGCCGGGGCAAAAAATAGGCTCACGCGGCGATCTGATTCCTTGTTTGTACGCAATTTCGGTATTATAGGAACGCGCCTGGATTCTCGCAAGGAAAGCCATTGATACTGTTCTTTCCCCTTCACCGGTGGCTTGATCGGACTTCAAAAGGATGAGCGGAATTTTTGGACGCGGCAGACAGGGCCGCCCCCAGATCTGTCCGGCTTGCCGGGCGCTCGTCGGCGTGGGAGCGACGCACTGCCATCAATGCGGCGCGAATCTGAGATTCTCTCTCGCGGCGGCTAGCCGTTCGCTGGGCGGCTTGATACCGGCCCAATCTCCCGCTACCTACGGAATCCTGGGATTGAGCTGCCTATTCTTTGTTATAAGTTTGCTGGCCACGCTTCGCTCAACCGGCTTCGCGTCGCGGAGCGGCGGCGGCCTCTCCGGCCTTTTCAACTTCGGCGCCATCGGTGGCGGCGTGCTCGAACGATTCGGCGCCTCGCTACCGCTCCCATACAACCTCGCGCAGCCGTGGCGGTTTGTTATGGCCATTTTTCTTCACGGTAGTGTTCTGCACATTTTTTTCAATATGTGGGTGTTGATGGATATCGGCCCTCAAATTGAAGAACTCTACGGATCCGCGCGCTACTTCTTCATTTACATTGTCACCGGGATTGGAGGATATGTGGTGAGCAGCGCCACGGGCCACATGAGTGTGGGGGGATCCGGCGCGCTGCTTGGACTGATCGGCATACTTCTTGCGGTAACAACCAGCCGCAAGACGGCGGGAATGCGGATGCTTCGAAATCAGATGATCAGATGGCTCGTTTACATCGCCGTTTGGGGACTATTATTTCCCGGAATCGATAACTTCGCTCACGCGGGCGGTCTGATCAGCGGCTTTTTGCTGGGGAAAATCATGGCGGATCGGGCGCCAGCATCTCCGGAGGAGCAGAAGCGGGCGTACGCGCTAGGTTGGGGTGCAGCGTTAATCGTCGCAGCCAGCATCGCGCTGATGATTCTGGCGAACGTGCGGGCCAGCGCGCCTGCCCAGGCCGGCATGGCCTATTGCCCCGTGTGCAGCTCGCGCGAAACCACAATGCTGTAGTGCAGACCGGAGAAAAGCACTAAGGCGCCGACGATATAGCCGCTTAATTCCCGCACGATCCACAGACCTTCGTTCGCCCCCACGGCCAGCACCAGAACCAGCACAATAAGAAAAATCTCAAAAAATGTGGTCGCTTTTCCCCAAATGCTGGGGGGAAACGGCCGGTAGCCGACAGTGAGGAGAATCACCGCACACGCCGCCAGTAGTAGAATGTCGCGCCCGAGAACCATGATCGCCAGCCACCAGGCGATTCTTCCCTTCAGCGCCAAAACCAGATAAGAGGAAGAGAGCAGCAACTTGTCAGCGATGGGATCGAGATACGCGCCCAACGGCGTTCTCTGGTTCAGTCCCCGTGCCAGCAGGCCGTCGAGGCCGTCGGTAAAGCCAGCAAGAACGAGGATCCCGAGCGCCACGGCGTAGCGATCGTACTTGATCGCGATGATGAAGAAGGGAAGAAACGCGAGCCGCAGAAATGTGAGCTGGTTTGGGACGGTCAGGATCTGTCTGCCCATGAATTTCCCGGCGCCGAGTTCAAGCCAACATGTAGATGCCGATCACGCGAACTGAGCGAGATACTCGGCCAGCGAGCGGCCGACCTTTTTTCGAACATCTCCGCGAGAGAAGGGACGGAGCCGCGAGGCTCGTCGAGCGCGATACGCTCGATCCGCAGCATCGGGAAAAACAGCGTGGGCAGCCCGATGCGGTCGCCTTCCGGATGCAGGACCTGGCTCACAAAATCGTCGAAGGACGCCAAGTCAATGCCGCGCAGCGTGACTCCGGCATTCGATACGTCGAGCAACTCGCCCCAAAGCCTCTCCTTGGGAGTGTGCAGGCTCACAACGACAATGGAGTGCGGTTCCATCATGATCAAATGGAGATGGTCTTCAAGTCGGGCGCGCGCAAGAGCGCCGGTTCGGTAATCTTCTGCACCGCCTCGGGCGTGACGCCGGGCGCGACCTCTCGCAAAAGGAGACCCTTCGGCGTTACTTCAATCACCGCCAGGTCCGTTACGATCAGGTCCACCACTTCCACGCCTGTCAGCGGCAGCGCACACTTCTTCATGATTTTCGGCGCGCCGTCCTTCGCCGCGTGCTCCATCGCGACGATCACGCGCTTGGTACCCGCCACCAAATCCATCGCGCCGCCCATTCCCTTCAGCATCTTTCCCGGAACGGCCCAATTGGCGAGACTTCCTTTTTCATCCACCTGCAGCGCCCCGAGAACGCATACGTCGATATGCCCGCCACGGATCATAGCGAAAGAATCCGCGCTTGAGAAATAGCAGCAGCCTGGAATTTCGGTTACCGGTTCCTTGCCCGCGTTGATCAGGTCTGGATCTTCCTCGCCCTCGTAAGGATACGGCCCGATGCCAAGCATGCCGTTTTCCGATTGCATGATCACATCAATCCGACGCGGCAGATAATTCGGCACGAGCGTCGGGATTCCGATACCCAGATTGACGTAATATCCATCGCGCAATTCTTGTGCCACGCGACGGGCAATCAGTTCACGCTTATCCATTTCGGGCGCTATCCCTCGTCCCGCTTCCGCCTGGGCCCTGGCTCCATTGGCTTCACATACTTCGTACCTTGGAAAATTGCGTCTACAAAAATTCCCGGCGTATGAACGCCGTCCGGATCGAGCCCGCCCAGATCAACCATTTCTTCTACCTCGGCGATCACGTAATCCGCCGCCGTAGCCATCACCGCGTTAAAATTGCGCGCCGTCTTCCGATAGACAAGATTCCCCCAGCGGTCGCCTTTCCACGCCTTGATGAAAGCGAAATCGCCCCGCAGCGAAGGCTCCAAAACATGCGGCCGCCCGTTAAATTCGCGGACTTCCTTGCCCTCCGCGACCATCGTGCCGTAGCCCGTGGGAGTGAAAAACGCTGGAATGCCGGCTCCCGCGGCGCGCATGCGCTCGGCCAATGTGCCTTGCGGATTCAGTTCCATCTCGATTTCTCCGCCCAGCACGAGCTTTTCGAAAAACTTGTTGCTGCCCACATAGCTGGCGATCATCTTCTTCACTTGCCTGTTCTCGATCAGCAGGCCGATGCCGAAGCCATCCGTTCCGGGATTGTTCGAGACGACCGTGAGATTTTTTGTGCCTTGGCGCAGCAGCGCGCCGATCAGATTTTCCGGTACGCCACAAACTCCAAATGCGCCCATCAAGATCGTCGCGCCGTCCTTGACGCGCCCGATCACAGCGTCCGCATTCGCCACGCGCTTATCCATGTGCCACGAAACCCTCGAATCGGCCCAGAAGAATAACTACTTTACTACAAACCTTCACACGCTCCGCCTGCTGATCCCCTGGCGCGCCGCGGTTTTCAGGACGCGCACCAACGCGGCAACGCCGGCCGCGGCTGCGTCCGCGCCCGCTGCCTTTTCGATTTCGGCCACGAGCGCCGATCCCACCACGGCGGCATCGGCGATGCCTCCCAGCACGGTTACATGTGCGGGTTGAGAAATTCCGAAACCGACGGCCAGCGGCAGCTTAGTAAACCGCCGCGCGCGCCGCGCCAGCGAGGGAAGATCCTCTGGAAACGAGTCGCGCGCTCCGGTCACGCCCGTGCGCGAAATCAAATATAGAAAACCGCTGGAGTATTCGGTAATTTTCGCGAGACGCTCATCCGTCGAAGTTGGCGCCGCAAGGAAAATTGTGTCCAGCCCGCGCGCTTGCATCGCCGCACGATATTCGCCGGCCTCTTCCGGTGTCAGATCTGTTGCCAAAGCGCCGTCGGCACCGGCTTTTGCCGCCGCATCGGCAAATTTGCCCACACCCATTTGCAGGATTGGATTGAAGTAGCTGAAGAGCATGAGCGGCACGTCCGTTTGCAGTCGCAGCCGCCTGACTAGATCGATTACGCCCGCGAGAGTCGTCCCGCTGCGCAGCGCCCGGTCGCTGGCGCGCTGAATTGTCGGACCATCGGCCACCGGGTCGCTGAACGGCACACCCAGCTCGATTACGTCCGCCCCAGCTTCGGCCGCCGCCAAAACGATCTTTTCGCTGGCCGCAAGCGAAGGATCACCCGCAGTGATATACGCGACCAGGCCCATCTCGGCAGCCTCGGCCAGCTTTCCGAAGCGTCGCGGAATTCTACGTGCGGGTTGCTCGACGCGAGCTGCGACGGAAGATGCGGGAATGCCCGGTTCAGACATAGCGCGAGAGAGTTTCCATGTCTTTGTCGCCGCGCCCCGAAACGTTCAAGATCACGAGTTCGTCTTTCTTCATTTTGGAGGCGCGGCGGATCAGCTCGGCAACGGCATGCGCTGACTCGAGCGCGGGGATAATGCCTTCAACGCGCGCCAGCGTTCGGGCCGCTTCGATCGCATCTTCATCAGTCACCGCCGTGTACTCGGCGCGACCTTGATCCGCAAGCCAAGCGTGCTCGGGGCCAACCGCCGCGTAATCGAGGCCCGCCGAAATCGAATGCGTAGTTGCGATCTGCCCGTCCTCCGTCTGCAGGACGTACGTGTAAGTACCTTGCAGAACGCCGGGCCGTGCGCCGCCAAATCCATCAGCTGCAGCCAGGCGCGCAGCGTGATCCCCCAGCGATTTCCCGCGCCCGCCCGCTTCCACGCCCACCATCCTCACACCGGGATCGCCTAAAAATGCATGGAACAGTCCGATGGAATTCGAGCCGCCGCCCACGCATGCGAACAGGTAATCAGGCAACCGGTTTTCCGTACGCAGAATTTGCTCGCGAGCTTCTTCTCCGATAATCTTTTGAAAATCGCGGACCATTTCCGGATACGGATGCGCGCCAAGCACCGAGCCCAGCAGGTAATGCGACGTGCGCACATTCGTCACCCAATCGCGCATCGCCTCATTGATTGCATCTTTCAGCGTGCGGCTTCCCGCGTCCACGCCAATTACTTCGGCGCCCAGCAGCCGCATGCGAATCACGTTCAATCGCTGCCGCTCCATGTCCTCCGTGCCCATGTAAACCGTGCAGGAAAGACCCAGCCGTGCGGCTACTGTTGCTGTCGCCACTCCGTGCTGCCCCGCGCCCGTCTCCGCGATCACGCGTTTCTTCCCCATCCGCACGGCGAGCAAGCCTTGCCCAATGCAGTTATTGATTTTGTGCGCGCCGGTGTGGAGCAGGTCTTCGCGCTTCAAGTAGATGCGCGCGCCTCCCAGATGCTCGGTTAGCCGCGAGGCGAGTTGGAGCGGCGTGGGACGCCCCGCAAAATTGCGCAGCGTCGCGTCCAATTCAGCCTGAAAAGCGCGATCGGAGCGCGCCTCGTTAAAAACGCGCTCGAGTTCTTCGAGCGGTGCCATCAGCGTTTCCGGGACGTAGCGCCCACCGTACGGCCCATACCGGCCGCGTTCGCGGACAACATGCGCCACGTAACTCATCTTCCCGCCTTCCGCCGGTTCGCCGTTCTCACCGCGCGTATCAGTTCTCTCATGCGCGCCGGATCTTTCCTTCCGGGCGCCTTCTCCACGCCGCTGCACACGTCAATAGCATACGGCTTGGCGACGCGAATTGCCTCGCGCACGTTCTCTGGCGTCAACCCTCCCGCCAGGAAAATCCGCCCGTACGATTTTGCGCGCCGCGCGAGCTGCCAATCGAACGTCCGCCCCGTTCCGCCGCGCCGGTGGCTATCGAAGCCGTCAAGCAAGATCGCGCTGGCACGCTTGTATCGCGAGAGTTGCGCCGGGCGGAACGATTTTCTGGCTTGCACCGCTTTGATCACCGGCAGTATGCGCTCAAGACGCAACACCAAGGCCGGCTGCTCGTCACCGTGCAATTGAAGGTGGTCAAGCCCCACCTCCCCGGCGATTTCCAGCATTTTTTCTTCCGTCTCGTTCACAAAAACTCCCACAGAAGAGACGCCTTTCGGTAGCCGCCGCACGATCCGCCGCGCTTTCGCAGGCGTGATATAACGCGGGCTTCTCGCATAGAAGTTGAAGCCCAGCAGCTCCGCGCCTCCATCGATGGCCCGCTTCGCATCCGTCCAATTCGTAATCCCGCAAATCTTCACTTTCACCATCGTTACCCGCTTGCCCGCCCGTCCGTTCCACCGGATTCTAGAAGCGTGCGCAGAGGCGTCGCCGGATCGGCATCCTTCATAAGATGCTCACCCACCAGGAACGCATCGAATCCCGCGCGCCGCAGCCGGACCAAATCCTCGTGTGTCCGCAAGCCAGACTCGCTCACCGCTATGCAATTCTCTGGAATTACTTCGATCAGTTCGAGCGAAGTTTCGATCCGGACCGAAAAGTCTCTCAAATCGCGATTGTTGACGCCGATAATTCGCACTCCCGCTGCCGCCGCGCGCGCTATTTCTTCGCGCGAATGCACTTCCACAAGCGGCTCCATTTTCAGCGAACGCCCGAGCTCGAGCAATTCGCACAGCGTTGCGTCGTCCAGAATCGCCACGATCAGGAGAAACGCATCGGCGCCCGCGGCCCGCGCCTCCAACACCTGCCATGGATCGATGATGAAATCTTTCCTCAGGATGGGAATTTGCGTCGCCTTCTTGGCCTCTTTCAAATCGCCTAGCGAGCCGAGGAAAAATTCCTCCTCAGTAAGAACCGATAGTGCTGCGGCCCCCGCCGATTCGAGTCCCGCTGCCAGTGTGCCCGGCGCATAGTTCTCGCGCAGCACGCCGCGCGATGGCGAAGCCTTTTTCAATTCGGCGATCACGTTGAAGGCGTCGCGGGAGAGCATGGCTGGAAAATCTCGCGGCGGCTGGGCCTTTTCCACCGCGAACTTCAATGCCGCTTCCGGGAGCGAGCGTTTCCGGTGCGCGATAGACCCTCGCCGAGCTTCGACAATTCGATCCAGGATCGTCTTTTGGCTTGAGCTGGTTTCCACGGGCTTGGACGCAGGCCGATTTCGCGTGACGCGAGTCACACCATCGTGCTCATTGCATGCGAGGCTGCTTCAATCATGCTATCTGCGCATCCGTGCCCTGTCAATTTGCCCCTAGCCGCTCTGCTCTCGGGCATTCGCGCGATTCGTGGTAGCTTTCGATGTGCCCATGGCCGCGACACTCGCACAATTGAACGAGGAAATCGTCCGCTGCCGCCTGTGCCCCAGGCTTGTGAAATATCGGGAAGCCGTTGCTCGCGTGAAGCGCCCAGCCTTTCGCAACTGGGACTATTGGGGTAAGCCGGTGCCGGGATTCGGCGATCCGAGCGCGGCTCTTCTGATCCTTGGACTCGCTCCCGCTGCGCACGGCGCCAACCGCACGGGCAGGATGTTCACGGGGGATCGCTCGGGAGATTTCCTCTACAAAGCCCTGTACCGCGCGGGCTTCGCAAACCAACCAACTTCCATCAGCCGCGAGGATGGGCTGGCACTCAGTAACGCTTACATTTCGGCCACGCTCCGGTGCGCGCCACCCGCGAACAAGCCGCTTCCATCTGAACTAGCCAATTGCAAGCCGTATTTCGAAAGGGAACTGCAGCTGATCCGGCCGTCCGCCGTGCTCGCTCTGGGTGGAATTGCTATGCGCGCGTATCTCGATATTTTGAAGCAGCAGGGCGCGATCGAGCGCCCCAGCGCGTTCGCTTTCCAGCATGGTGCAAGCTACGACCTCGGACGAAATCTTCCGCGTCTATTCGTGTCCTATCATCCCAGCCAGCAAAATACGTTTACAGGAAAGCTCACCGAGGCCATGCTCGCAAACGTCCTTCGGGATATCCGGAAATTCCTGGAAAAGAAGGCGCCCCTATGAGCGCTCATTCCGAAGGTAATCCTCAGCGCGACGCGATCATTGAATTTCGCGATGCCGCCTACCGGCTTGAAAACGGACAGTTATTATTGAGCCGCATCAATCTGACGGTCCGCCAGGGCGAAACTCTCGTGCTTCTGGGCCGTAGCGGCGCGGGAAAAACCACCGCGCTGAAGCTCATCAACCGCCTGCTCGATCCCACGGAGGGCGAAGTGCGCGTGGAAGACCGCCGTACCACCGAGTGGAACCCCTTCGATCTGCGGCGGCACATCGGCTACGTGATCCAGGAGACTGGATTATTCCCCCACTATACCGTCGAGCAGAATATTTCCATTGTTCCTCGCCTGGAACAGTGGCCGCGCGAACGCGCTCGCTCTCGTGCGCGCGAATTGCTGGCTTTGATTGGCCTTGACCCTGATCTTTTCCTTCCGCGCTATCCGCACGAGCTTTCCGGCGGACAGCGCCAGAGAGTGGGCGTCGCGCGCGCGCTGGCCGCCGATCCTCCGATTCTGCTAATGGACGAGCCATTTGGCGCCCTCGATCCACTCACGCGCGCGGAGATTCGCGGCGAATTTCAGGCGCTGCAACGTCGCCTCGGCAAAACAATCGTGATCGTGACGCATGACACGAACGAAGCGCTCCTGCTCGGCACGCGCGTCGGACTCGTCGAAGCCGGAGAACTCAAGGGGACATATTCACCGCACGAGTTCATGCGATCGAACGAGCCCGTGGCTGCCGCTTACGCGGCCCAACTGCGCGTTCTAACGGAATTTGAGAGGGATACATGAGCAGCCTGATGGACTTTTTCTCACGGCACGGAAGCGAAATCCTGCAGGCGACCCTCGAACACATCTGGTTGGTTACTGCGACCATGCTCCTCGCGATCGCCATCGGCGTGCCGCTGGGTATTTTGGTGGCGCGCCGCCCTTGGCTTTCCAAACCCATCCTCGGAAGCGCCAACGTTGCCGAAACGATTCCCAGCCTGGCGCTGCTGGGATTCTTCCTTACGGTTCCGTGGCTCGGCGAGCGAGCCGACCGGCTCACGATCGCTGCGCTCACGCTCTACGCTCTCCTTCCGATCATTCGCAATACCGCTACCGGAATCGCAGCCGTCGACCCGGCGGTTCGAGAAGCGGCGCGAGGCATGGGAATGACAGACAGGCAAATTCTGTTTCACGTGGAACTGCCGCTCTCCGTCTCCACCATGCTTGCCGGGATTCGCGTGGCCACTGTGCTTACCATTGGCATTGCCACCATAGCGGCGGCTGTGGGAGCCGGCGGCCTGGGCGAGTTCATTTTTCGCGGCCTCGCCATGGTGAATAATCAGTTGATTCTTGCCGGAGCGGTTCCGGCAGCTCTGCTCGCCCTCGCCGCTGATTTCTTGCTCAGCCTGTTGGAACGACGCTTGCGGCCCGCGCGATGAAGGTTCAAGTGAAAACATTTCCTCGTGGACACTTCCGGCGCGCCGGCGTTCCGCTCATTGCCGCCTTCATCGCCCTGCTTTCAGGCTGCACGATGCGGCCGAAAGATACGATCGTGGTCGGATCGAAGAATTTTCCTGAACAGGCGCTCCTTGGGGAAATTCTGGCCCAGCACCTCGAAGCTCGCACGCATTTGCACGTCGAGCGGCGTTTTTATCTTGCCGGTAGCTTCATCTGCCAGCAAGCCTTGCTCGCGGGACGAATCGATACATACGTTGAGTACACCGGCACGGCCCTCACCGCCATTCTGCACGACGCCATCGAAAGCGACCCTTCAGCGGTATTCGACAAAGTGAAAGCCGAGTACCAACGGCGATTTGGATTTGTGGTCATGCCCTCACTTGGCTTCAACAATACATTTGCCATCGTGATTCGCGGAGAGGATGCGCGCCGCCTCCATCTGACCACCCTGTCCGAAGCGGCTCAATACACTCCCCAATGGCGTGCTGGATTTGGATACGAGTTTATGGAACGGCCCGACGGATATACCGGCTTGGCGCGCGTATATGGATTGCGGTTTGCTGCCCAGCCTCAAATCATGGATCTGGGGCTGCTTTACCGCGCGTTACTCGCCAAGCAAGTCGATCTCGTTGCTGGCAATTCCACAGATGGATTGTTGTCCGCGCGCGATTTGATCATTCTGCAAGATGACAAACATTATTTCCCGCCTTATGAAGCTGTTCCCATCGCCCGCCAGGATTTCTTTGCTCGGTATCCCGAAGCCCGCACCGCCATCGCCGAGCTAGCCGGGAAAATCTCCGACGCCGAAATGCAAAAAATGAATTACGAGGTGGTAGGCCAGTCCCGAGACGTCAGCGACGTAGCCCGCGAATTCCTCCACTCCCACGCCCTCGACTGATTTCGCGTAATGTAGCGGCCGCCTTTAAGCGGGGACCTCTTCGTTTTGCCATTCCGAGCGCAGCGAGAAATCTCCCTCGGTCCGGGCACAGTCCAGCCTCTAGCATCCAGCGTCGAGCCTCCAGAAAAAGTCCACAGGAGCTCACGCTTGACGCAATCTCTCCCGTCAAGAAATATGGGAGCATGGCCCAAAAGACCGTGGTTCAGGCGCAGTCCGTGGTTCTCACAAGAGCAGGGAGTCGTGTGCGCCCCCTCGCCGGGAACTTACGTAGCTCGCCCCAGCCTTTCTGGGGTGAGGCTTTCGCACCTTATGGTGAATCGGCGGTCCTCGCCCGGCGCTGCCCAGGCGTCGCATTCATGAGCCACTCGCCGCTAGCCACTTGCCGATGCCTTCTACTCGACACAAGGGTCGAGTAGAACGTGATCCATCTCATTGCAAAGACACTACTTAACTTTTTCTACTCGACACTCCCGCGAGCGGGCCGCGCTCCAGACTCCTAAGCGCGCTCCTGGAGGGACTTGAAATGAGCTTCGAGGGCGGTGGAATACTGACGTTGGGCCTCAAGCTCCGCGTGCAATTTCTTGACGAGAAGCTCGAGGCGCAGGATTTCGTTTCGCAATTTTTGAATTTCAGGGCCGGCGCCGGACGCGGATGCCGCCGCCGGACGCGGCGCGGCGGCAGGCGGCTGGCTGAGGCGCACCGGAGCGGGTGCGGCGACCGATTCCCGAGCCATCGGCTGCGCAGAAAATAAGCCCGTCAACACCTGCGAAGCCGGACGCGGCGCACCATCGCCGGCCAGAGCATCCAGAGATGTCGCGCCCGCAGGCCTTGGGTTTAGCAGGTTTTTTACGCGCACGATCAGATCTTGGGGTTGGAAGGGCTTGCGGATCAATTCGTCGGCTTTGACAGCCATCGCCTTTTCAGCGACGCTCTTGTTCACCACGCCGGACATGAGAATTACGGGTGTTCGGCCGAATCGATCGTGCTGCTTGATGAAATCGCAGACTTCGTAGCCGTCCTTATCGGGCATGATGACGTCGGTGATGACGGCGTCCGGTGCGGCCTCGCCAAACTGAGCCAGCGCGGCGGCGGCATCGGCGCAGGTGATGACGTGAATATTTTCCTTGCGGAAGGCAATCTTGATTACTTCGCGCATGGTCGCGCTATCGTCTATGAAGTAGACGGTAGGGACGCGGGCAGCCGTGAGTGTCTCGGTTTCGCTCATGACGATTCCTTCTCGGCGTGTTCTTCGGCCGCATTTTGCTCTTCGTCGAAGATGCGCATGGCATCGAGCAGCAAATCGGTGGCCGACCGCAGCACGGTCCGCTGTGCGGCGGTAGCGCCGTACACAAATTTGTATACTCCTACGGATGTCTCATGGCAGGTTTTCACGAGTTGGGTGACGGCTTCATCGCCGAAGTACGCGCCGCACTCTGCGTGGAAAATTTCGCCGCCTTCGAAAAAGACAATCCCATCGGCATCAGCCGCGTTGATGTGCAACGCGCCGGTTTGATGGGATTGCCCGAGCATCTGAATCACTCCAGGCAAATCGAGGTGGGAGAGGCTGCCGCTAAGGGCCGTCTCCGCAGTGGAGAGCATCTGCGTGGGCTGAAAACCATCCTGACGGCTGATGAGAAAACTTCGGATGTGCGCGGCGAGCTCAGCGGGCGGCCGGCGACGATCCATATAGTCGTCGCATCCGGCGCGAAGAGCCTCAAGCAGATTTTGATCGCCTCCGCCGCCGACCGCAATCAGGGGAATGCCAGCGGTCTTGGGATCGGCTCGGAGAATTGGCGCCATCTCAAAGGCGCCCATTTCGCGAAGATTCGTGGCGCAAATGATCGCGGCGGGCGTGTTCCACTCGAGCATGGTGAGCGCGTAGGCAGATTGCGCACAGGGGATGATTTCGAAACCTTGCTGCTGCAGGGCATCGCCCAGCCTTTTTGCGAAATACACGTTGCTATCGATCAGAAGGATGCGCGGGAGGCTCGGCAACGAGGTCACGATTGCACCTGCGCGGGAAGCGAATTATCTTCTGCCGATGAGTTCGACGCGATGAAGGCTTCGAGATCCAGCACGTCCAGCAACCGCTCGCCGATGGCTATCGTTCCGGCGACGTAAGCTGGACGATCCGCGGCGGGCGGCTGCATTTCCGCGGAAATAAGCTCGCATTCACCATCGACGGGGATTGCGCCTAACTCGGATATCTTGCCCAGGCGACGGTGCGCGATTAGATAGAATCGCTGAGGCGACGAGTTCTTTCGCGCGAACAAGGAATTCACGTCATATACGGGAACGATCCGGCCCCGGCGAACAATCACACCGGTGATGAAACGTGACGAATGGGGAAAAGCGTGCAGCCTAACGGGAGGCGCCAGTTCGGAAATAACGCCAGCGGGCAGGGCCACGCGGGTGTCACCCACTTGGAGCAAGACGAACGCGCCGGATGCAGCGTCGCGGGGCTCGCTCATGCCTGAGCTGCCTCCTGCACTTGACGCTCGGCAGCGGCGGCATTTTCGATGCGATCGAGCTGCCGGAATTCCTCTAGTGTGAGAAATCCCGCGGGCTGGATTACGGGAATCACGACATCATCCACATGAGCCAAGCCCCGATACCAGCGGCGCTCGGGGCCACTGAAGGCCTGAGGCAGCGCATACACGCTGGGAATTTCCGCCATGCGCTCGATGCGATCGACCAACACAGCGACGCGCAATTCCCGCAGAATCAGCACCAGTGCAGGACGCGTGGCCGGCAGATTGAAATGCGTTCCCGCATTCACCACAAAGTAGGTGCGGCGGTTGCGTTCAATAGAGTGGCGGACCTTAGGCACCACCGATTGCTCCATTTCATTTGCGACGCCAGAAAGGCTATCAGTGCTGCGAATTTCCTGCACGGAATCTGCCGCGATGGCGAACATTTGCTTGGCGACGAAAAACAAAATCACGGTTTCATGGCGGCGCGATGGTCGCGACTTTCCACCCGCTTCGAGGGTTGACGTCATCGGACACCCGCCGGAATCAAGCGGCACAATTTTGCGACGCGCTTATCAAGCGCGGCGCCAATGCTATCGAGCGGCAGGACTTCGTCCACCGCGCCCGTCTGTATAGCCTCAGCGGGCATACCGAAAATGACCGACGTCGCTTCGTCCTGGGCAACTACGTAACCGCCGGCAGCTTTAACGGCTTTCACGCCCTTGGCGGCATCGCTGCCCATACCGGTGAGAACAACGGCCACGGCGAACGCACGTGCATAAGCGGCGACAGATTCGAGAGCCACGTCCGCGCAGGGGCGGTACCCATCGATTCTCGCGCCGGGATCCAGCGAAATTTTCCCGCCGATGGATAGCCGCAAGTGGTGAGAGCCGGGACACAAGTAAATGGTCCCTGGTCGGGGCGCCTCGTTGTGTTCGGCTTCCTTCACCGGAAGAGCGGAGATTTCGGCGAGTTGAAGAGTGAATTGGGACGTAAAGGCCGCAGGCATATGAAGCACAAGTAAAACGGCGGCGGAGAACTCCTTCGGCAAAGTGCCGACCACGCGCGTGACCGCCGCCGGACCGCCCGTGGAGGCAGCGATAATAATGATGGGAAATTTTCCGCCCAATTGGGCGGTGACGGCCGGTGGGCTGCTAACGGACTCCGCAGCATTAGGGGCGGGCGCCTGCCCAGCGGTGACCTTAGAGCGCGTTGCGGTGCGGACGACGCGGACTTTCGCGGCCAATTTTAGTTTGCGCGTCAGTTCCTCGCGAACCGTCTTCATGTCCAAATCAATGCCGTTCGAGGGCTTGGGCACGAAATCAATGGCACCCAATTCGAGGGCCTTCAAGGTACTCGCGGCCCCTTCGCGAGATTCGGAACTGACGATGACGATGGGACGCGGGTGCTGGGACATGATGAGCTCGGTGGCTTGCAGGCCATCAATGTGCGGCATATTGATGTCCATGGTGATCACATCGGGGCGCAGCGATTCCGCGAGCTCGACGCCATCGCGGCCGTCGCGGCCTTGTCCGACCACTTCGAGCTGCGGATCGGAGTTGATGATTTCCTTCAGGACCTTGCACATGAAAGGCGAATCATCCACCACGAGGACGCGTATTTTTTTACTGATGGCTGCGTTCATCTCACTCCTGCCTCAGCGGGACGCCAATCAACGGCCGCCCCTGCGCCGCCTCCGGGCCAATCAATTTTTCGACGGCGGCAACCAACTGGTCCTCTTGCACAGGCTTGGTGAGAAAGCCCAGAGCGCCTTCCTTTAATGCGCGGTCGCGATGCTTCGCGCCGGCACGAGAAGTTACAACGAGAACGGGAATTCGCCGCGTAACGGGATCCTGCCGCAGGTGGGCCATCAATTCGTAGCCATTCATGCGGGGCATTTCGAGGTCCGTGATAAGCAGATGGCAGCCGACCTGCGCAACGATTTCAGACGCTTCGAGCCCATCGGAGGCAAGCTTCACTCGATAACCGGCTTTTTCGAGCATGCGTCCAACAAATTTACGCACGCTGATGGAATCGTCGGCGACGACCACCACGCGGTCGTTTTCAATCGCATCGACCGCTTCGGATGGAATGCTTCCGGAAGCGACAGCCTCGGCACCGGGCGCGAAGACGCGGGCCGCCGGAGAAGATGCGGGCAGGGCGTGGCGCTCGGCCGTGTCCGCCGCGGTCAGACGATTCAAATCGATAAGAAGGATCAAGCTGCCGTCGGGAGCGATAGTCGTGCCCGGGAAGAGCTTGACGCGGCGGAGGTAATCACCAAGATTTTTGATGACGATTTCGTCCTTACCGAGAACTTCCTCCACCACGACGCCTACTTGCCTGCCGGCCACTTTCACGATCACCATATGAAAGTAGCCGTTCAGCGGCTCGAGCGGTGGCAATGCAAGTTGCAGATCGAGGCGCACAACTTCGGTGACGACGTCGCGCACGCGGGTAAGAAGCTTCCCGCCGACATCTTCGATTTCGGAGGGACGAAGCCGCCGAATTTCCTCGACCACAGCGAGCGGAAACGCGAAGACCGAAGTGCCGCAGCGGACAAACAAGGCCTGGGAGATAATCAGCGTCAGAGGGACCTTGACGGTGAAGCAAGCGCCGTGACCGGCCTCCGAGCGAACCTCAATCTCACCATTGAGGGCGTGCACGTTGGAGCGTACAACGTCGAGACCCACGCCGCGGCCGGCCAGTTCCGATGTGGAGGAGGCCGTTGAAAAGCCGGGACGGAACAGGAATTCGCGCAGTTCCCGCTCGGAAAGCTCGGCGGCGGCAACGGGCGATATGGCCGAAGATTCGACGAGGCTGCGGCGAATCGCTTCGTAGTCGATGCCGCGGCCATCGTCTTCCACCTCGATGAAGATGTGATTGCCGCGGTGGTAGGCGCGCACGGTGATGCGGCCTTTCTCCGGTTTGCCTGCGCGTCCGCGCACTTCGCCATCCTCGATTCCGTGCGCGATGGCATTGCGGACAAGATGAATCAGAGGATCGGAGATGTGCTGAACAATATTGTTGTCCAGCTCGGTATCGGCACCTTGGAGAGAGAGGTCCACGGGCTTGCCAGAAGCCTTGGCGGCGTCGCGAACAGTTCGCGAAAGGCGCGTGTAGAGATTACCGATCGGGACCATGCGCGCAGCCGTGATTTCGTCCTGCAAGTGGTGCGCGAGCTTGGTGAATTCATCGATGTCGGAATCGACGCGACCCATGAAACCTTCGAGCTGAGTGAGTACTTCAGTGACGTCCGCGGAAATTTCGGTGAGGGAGCGGGACAAAATGTTGAAGTCGTCGTAACGATCCATTTCGAGTTCGCTGAACTCGAGAAGATCGTTGGACGTGACTCCCGAGAGCGAGCGATGCCCTCCGAACGTATCCATTTGCGGGGCTTGACTGCCCGGCATGAGCGTAGAGCGAACGCGGCTGAATTCGTGCTTTTCCTGGAAGTCGGAAACTTTGCCAGTCAGGCGAACCTTCGAGAAGTGCAGAACTTCGACGAGTTTTGAGAGCTCGGACAAACGACCGAGCATGCGCGTCCGGTTGATGACCAGTTCGCCGACCGCGTTCATCATTCGGTCCAGCCATTCGAGCGAAATGCGCACGGACTTTGCCTGCGGAAGGGCCTGCGCCGCAACAGCGCGAGGGGCCGGCGAAAGCGGCGCAGCGGGCGCCTCCGTGATTTCGGAGGATGACGTTGCTTCGAGCACCGACGAATCGTGGCCTGATTCCTCGGCTACCTCCTCGGGTGCGAGCTCGGCAACGCGTGTGAGGAGCGGATCAACCGCCGCCACCATTTCGGCATCGCTTTGCCACTCGCGGTGGAGAAACTTCTTCAGGACGTCGACCGACTGGAGAAACAAATCGACGATCTCGGCGCTCGGTTGGAGAGCGCCATCGCGGAGCCGCCCGATTAAATCTTCCACGCGATGGGCCACCGCCGATAGCCGATGGAGACCGACCTGCGCTGCCGAACCTTTTACGGTGTGCATCGCACGGAAGAGGCGATTAATGTCGTCCGCGTTGGGATGGCCTTCGAGGGCGAGCAGGCATTCGGTGACCGACTGCAAATGTTCTTCGGCTTCAGGAATAAAAAATTCAAGGACCTCATCGGGCACTTCACCATCTTGAGGCAGTGCGTCCGCGAGAGAAGCGGTTGGGAAAATCGTCGGGATAGGCTCGCCCAGGCCCACGAATTCGACGTACTCATCCTCGGATGCTTCAGCGGCCGGCGCGGCCGGAAAAGCGAAAGCATAGCGTTGCTTAAATGCCGCGATGTCGCTCGAAGTCTCCGAACCGCTGGAACTGATCTGCAAGAGATCGAATTCGAGCACGGAGATCGCGTCCGAAATAAATTCGGTGAGCGGGCCGTGCATATCCGGAGTGAGCGCGGCATTCATGGCATAGTGGAATATGTGCGCCATCTTGGCCGCAACTTCCGAGAATTGCGGGAAGCCGTAGCTTGCGGAGGTCCCGGCAAGCGTGTGCGACGCGATGTATAACCGCTCGAGGTCCTCGACTTTCGTTTGAGGTTCCTGCAAAAGCCCGGAGTACTCCCTTAAATACTGGAGGTTTTCGGAGGCCTCCTGCAGGAACAACTCGGTGGATTCTTGGCCAGGCGCGTTCACTGGGCCCCCTCCGCCAAAACCGTCGCGCGGCGCGCTTCCACGGCGGCAGGCTTGCGATAAATCCGGCAATCGCCGAGGACAATCGGCTCGAATTTAACTGGTACGTTGGTGAGGGTTTCGGAATGGCCAAGCAGGAAATACCCCCCAGGCTCCAGCGCGTCATAGAAGCGGCGAAGAATTCCGAGGCGGCGCTCTTCGGAAAAATACATGAGCACGTTCATGCAAAAGATGCAGTCGATTTTGCCGACATACACAGACTCGACAAGATTCATCTGCGCGAAGGAGATCATCCGTCGAATGCGCGGCCTCACTTGAAATCCGCTCTTGGTATTGGCGAAATGGGCTTCGATCTGGCCGAGCGAGACATTCTGGAGGCTGCGCTTGGAATAGACGCCGCGTTCAGCGTGCCGCAAGGCCCGGCGGCTGATATCCGTGGCGAGAATTTCGATTTCCCAGGCTTCCGCGAATTTGAGCGCCTCGGCGACTGTGATCGCCACGGAATAGGGTTCCTCGCCGGTGGAACAGCCTGCGCTCCAAATGCGCAGCGTCCTGGGATTTTCCCAAAACTTTCTTTCCTGTACTTCGGGGAGGATGCGTTTCTCGAGCGCTTCAAAAACGGCCGGATAGCGAAAAAAGGAGGTCTCTTGGGTCAGGAGCCGCTCGAGCAGCGCTTCGTATTCGATGCTTGAGCCGCGCACGTGCGCCAGCAGATCGGTCCCGCTGGCTAGGCCCTTTTCCCCGAGATACTCGCGCAGACGCGTGGAAAAAAAACGCTCGCGAGAGGAATCGAGCAAAATCGCCGAGCGGTGCTCGATCAGCGTGCGAATCTGGTCGAGCTCGGGCTCGGTGAGCCTGGCGGTCGTAACTGGGTGAGATTTCATGTTCGGCGTTCAGCTCCGGCTGCAATGGCACCCGTGGGCGGAATGTGCCGTCAGCGATGCGCCCCCACTGGTACGGCGGGACGGCCCTCTTCCGCAGCCGGAGAAGGTTCAGCGGATCGGGCGGATTGCGAACGGAACTGCGCCAGCGCTTCATTCAGTTGCTCGGAAAGTTTGACCATGTTCCCGACGGTCGAAGCGGTTTGACGCGCGCCTTGGGTGGTCTGGCGGGTGATGCCGGAAATGATCTGCATGGCGTTTGCCACACCTTCCGTGCCGCGCACTTGCTGCTTCGAAGCGAGCGAAATTTCCTGAACGAGCTCGGCGGATTGCCGCACGACGCTGGAAATCGCCTCGAGCGCCTTACCGGCTTGATCAGCGAGACTGGCCCCTACCTCAACCTCCCGAGTGCCCTCTTCCATGACGACCACGGCCTCGTTCGTTTCCGCCTGAATGGCTTTTATGAGCGCCGCGATGTCCTTTGTGGCGCTGCGGGAGTGTTCGGCCAACTTACGAACTTCGTCAGCGACCACGGCGAAACCACGGCCGGCTTCACCCGCGCGGGCAGCTTCGATAGCAGCATTCAGCGCAAGCAGGTTGGTCTGCTCGGTGATGTCGTTAATGACGTTGATGATTTCGGAGATTTCGAGTGAACGGTCGCCGAGAGATTTAATCTTCTTCGCGGTGGCTTGCACGGAGGCACGGATGCGCTGCATACCTTCGAGCGTGTCACTCACGGCGCGGTTGCCCTGTTCCGCGGCATCGAGGGCGCGGCGCGCTGCTTCGGCGCTTGCTTCCGCGTTGTTGGAAACTTGCTTCATCGAAACCGTCAGTTCTTCGACGGCGGACGAGGTGTTGGTGATTTCCTGATCCTGTTGAGTGGCGCCAGCGGTCATGTCGTCCGTGGCATCGAGAATCTGGTTCGCGCTGGCACTGACGTCGATTGCGGCTTTGCGGACGCGTTCGAGAACCTTGGTGAAATTGTCGAGCATGAAGTTGACGGAATCGACGACGTTGCCGAGGGCGTCGTTGGTCACCTTGCCGCGGATGGTGAGGTCGCCGCGAGCAACCAGGTTGATGGTATTGAGCAAGTCCGTAATGCTGCGCTGGAGCGAGTCCTGTGCTTGCTGGTTGGTAGCCGCGTGTGCGACTTTGGCGGCAGTGCGGTTGAAATTTTCGACGATGAGTCCAAATTCGTCACTGCTGGAAAGCTCGGCACGGGCCCTATTGTCACCCGCCGCGAGCCGCTCGGAGAACTTGGCGAGCTCGCCAACCGGCTTGATCACGCGCTTGCTCAGCACAAAAGCGAAGGACAGCGCCGCAATCAGCGCCAGGGCGAGCGCGCCAAGCAAAGCTCCGCTCGCGGCTCCGCTAAGCGAAGACGCATCAAGCAAAGCTACGCCCCCAGATTCTCTCCCAGCGTGATAGGCGAGGGCGAGTACACCAAAAAGGGCTACTCCGGCCCAGAGCACGAGAAACCAAAGCGTCGAACTCAAACGAGCTTTCATGACTGCCTCCCAAGACTTGCGCGATCATCGCCGTAAACAGAATGCCTTAGCCGGATTTCAGTCGAAGCGCTTCCAAGATCGCGTACTAAAAAAGAAGACCCGCAAAACATTTACCGAGCCTTTTCAAATTACCGGAACCGGAAAAACATCCGTCAAGCGCCGCAGGTCTACGATCAATGCCAAGCGATCCTCGTGCCGCAACATCCCGCGACAGTGCGGCACTTCGGCCGGGGCCTGATCGAGCAGCGAATCCTCAGTTGCTGAATACGTGCCGATCACTTCATCCGCCGCGATGCCAAGACGCAGATCCTCACGAAGGGCATCGCCGCTGAGCGCGGCAACAACCACATGTTTGGGCAGCAATCCAGGCCGACGCCCTTCTGTGAAGGCGATATCCATCAGCGGTACGATCGTTCCGCGGAGATTGAAGATGCCCATCAGGAACGCCGGCGCGAGGGGAATGCGTGTGACGATTGGCCAGTCCACAACCTCCTCGACCTCCAGCACCGAGAAACAAAATCGCTCCCGACCGGCCCGAAAAACGCAGTACTGCCGTTCAGGCCGCCGCTCCTCCTGAGCCGATTCGCCCTCCAGAAAGGCGCCCGGTTCAAGGACAGGCATCATTCCCACGTTTCCCCGCTCATCCGGCATCAAGCGAACCTCTTCACGGTGCTTATCAATTCGTCCGGAGTGAAAGGCTTTGCCACGAAGCCGTTGGCACCTTGTTGCTCGCCCCAGTAGCGGTCGCTTGGCGCGGTTTTCGACGTGACGAGAATCACGGGGATTTTCGAATACGATTCTTGGTTCTTCAAGTCGCGACAGGCCTGAAAACCGTTGCGCCGCGGCATCACTACGTCGAGCAGGATCAGGTTGGGACGTTCCTCCTCGATGGTTTCCTCGATCCGGGTGGGATCGGAAATTCCGACCGAGTGAAATCCCGCCTGTTGTAGGACGGATTGCAATAAGCGGATTTCCGCTTGTGAATCATCGACCACTAGAACTTTCTTAATCACCGCCGCACCTCCAGAGTTAGTTTGCCCCGAGAGAAGGATTGCAAGTCCACGGCCACCCTTCGACTAGGAATCACTGCGGACTTGGTCTTGGTAAACGTCTTGATTGCAGTCGCTTAGATACTCCATGCCGCCAAGTCACGGCACAGCCACGATCCCGTTGGAAGCCCTTTCAGTCTCAGCCTGAGATTCTTTCTCATCGCTCCGCATCTCGCTAGCCAGCGATGAGAATCGCTGCATGATTTCGTTGAGCCGCAATGCCATAGCTTGAATCGCACGAATCTGCTCCCGGCTTTCTCCGGAGTTCTGGCCTGGCTCGAGGAGCAACAGATCGGCATTGCCTAGAACGGATGTAAGCGCGTTATTTACGCTGGGCCGCATCTCGAGCATGTAACGGCCGAGGGTTGCGTGCCACTGGCAAGCTTGAGAGTGGTGTTCGGCGCGTTGTGCACGGTTGGTTGCTTCGACGCGACGTAGCGCTTCGATCGAAACAAGGATCAGCGTTTCCGCCCATCCGTCATGCTTAGGCACGATAAGTAGTTGAGGATGCCGCCCCTGCAAATCTGAGGTATCGTCGCCGCCATCCGGCACGTATATCACCGCGGTACTGCGTGAAGCGCCAGATGCGGAGATGATCGAGCGTAGCTTTTCGGCCTGAACTAAACCAACAATCACTAAGTCATAAGCGAACAGGCCAGTGGAATTGCACACGTCGCTCGTGGCGAGGGTGACCTCTGGGACGCGACGCTCCGACTGCCAGCGTGCCGCAACAGTACGGGCGAAATCGGTATCGTCCGAGATAATCAGGACGCTCGGCTGAGTCAACGGGTGTCGATCCCTTCCGTCGTTTAGGACTGGAGTTTTTCGGCTTCTTCCATGAACGAGAGCAGCCGCTTTGTGCTAATTCCGAGGTTCACAGCGGCCTCGATGTTTTTCGCGCGCTTCGCCTGCTCGACACGGGCTTGAAAATAGGAAACTTCGGCTTGCGCGAGAACAAGCGTCGAAGCCAGCGCGCCCTCGTCGCCCGACCTTTTCCTTCGATCCGAAGCCAGAGCGAGCAACGCTCTCGCGACGACGGCCCGGCGCAGATCCTCAGCTTCTTGGCCGCCTTCGTTAACAAATGCCGTCACTTCCCACGACGAAAGGAGCACTTTTGTATCTTGCAAGACAACAGTAGACATGGACCGCCCACGCGACGGCGGCGCGGCGATCAATTGTTCCCAGATTGCGTCGAGGCATTTTACCGGGTCGGCGACGACGTCTGGAGGAGGCGCCTGTGGAGAAACTCCTACAGCATCGTGCGACGGGTCCGGAATAGCTGCTGTCGTTGGCAGGGATGCTTCTGGCCCCGTTCTCGGCTTTGTCCCTTGCGCAATTTCTTTCGGTGTCCGCTCGGACGACGCAGGACTCGTCTTCCCTCGATCCGAAGTAAAGACACTCGGAGTTTCCATCCTGTCTGCGGAAGCCACCGATAAATCTGGGTTGACTCTCGAACGTTTACCGGCAAACGTGTCTTCGAGGTCAGCGCGCAATGCCAGAAGCTGTTCGAACGCTCGGCGCACGGAGCTCTGGGTGTAATCCTTCTGGAAGGGTTGGCGCCAATTTTCACAGAAGTACCGGAGTTGAGCGGTCGTCTCCGCGGCTGAGAAACCCGCGCTGCGACAATCCACCGTTTTCACACCCTTTTCTTCAAGAGAAGCGATCGCTTGCCGCATGGCGCCCAAATCGGCATGCAGCACTCGAATGAACCCGCGTCGCACCAGAAAGTTGAAGCGGCAAAAGGCGACGAGCGCGGCTGGATCGTAAAACAGATGTCCGGCCGATTCCTTCAACATTCGTCCCTGTTCGAGTAGGCCTTCCTCCAGCATATCGCGCAGGCTGGCGCAGTTCCGTATCTTTTCGAGGATTTGCTCCAGGGGTTCGCACCACTCAAGAGGTGTGCCATCGGCATCGCCGAGAACCGGCTGTAGAAGCCGCGCAACATCCCCAAGCGTGACTTCCTTGTGGACAAGGTCCGCGGAAGCGCAAAGTACAAAGTACTGCACAAGCAACAAATCAATCTTGTCGCGGTCGGTATCAGACTTATTCACCTTTCGCAGTTGACGATGAATCAGCGCACGAAGGCTTTCCTCACTCGCATTGAGAATCTCGGATGGGATCTGCCGCATCTGGTAGGCCAATACTTTCTGGTCCACCGCGTCCAGCCATTTCAGATCGGAGTCGAAGACGCTGCGGGTGGGCCTGGCTGGCGGCAATTCACCGGGGGTATACGGCAACGGCAAGAGATCGAACTGTGTCGCGAAGGCAGCGTACAGCGGATACACGAGCCGTGCCTCTTTCCACTGAGACGCCAAATCCGCAGGCCCGCTCGCGACCTGGAGAAAACCGCCGGCCATATTCATGGTGCTGGTAGAAGTTTTAAGAGTCATGGCTTGATGATCCAATTTCCCACTTCACCCACGAAACGCGCCGCCACAGCTTTCCGGCCGCCGTGGTAGCGAACGGCTACTACGGTGGCTTGCGCGTCGAACGAGCCGTCAGAATTCACAAGCCGCACTCGATCTTCAAATTCCAGAGGCAACGTGGAACTGAACAGGACCTCCCGTGCGGTGCCGAACTCGACCACCGTCTGTTCCTGCAATCGACGCGGCTCCGCGGTAACAGTGGATACGCACACACCGATTCGCACAGGAGATGCGTGAGGGAAAAGGTGAGCTAGCTTCTCCACGCACGTTTGCTCCTCCAAGGTGGTTGCCGCTTCGACCTTGCTCGACAAGTATTGCTTCCTTTCGTCCCGCCTTGTTCACTGCCCCTGGGTGTTGCGATCACGAGGCGCGAATGAAGGAATAGCCAATTCTGCTCAAGTCAATTGCACGAGCGCGGCCAAAGGATCCGGCTCTCTCTGAGCTGTAAGTTATTGTCTTGAAGGCACTTCGAGAAAGACGTGAACATGCCATCCTTGGAATTGTCTCAGACTGACACGAACCGTCTCATAGGTGTAGGTCGGGAATTTTCATAAGGATCGTAGATGGATGGAGAGCCCGCTATCGTGCGGATTCTGCGGGGCCAGCCAGTTCCTTTGGTCCCGACCGGAGGGGGATGTTGTAACGCTTTAATTTCCGATAGAGAGTAGCGCGACTAATCCCTAGCATTTTCCCCGCGACATTCTTATCTCCCCCCGCTTGTTCGAAAACTCGGAGGATAGTAATCCGCTCGAGATCGGCAAGGGCGGTAGTGGAAAGCTCCAATCCCTCTTCGCTCGGCGACCCGGCATCTTGCGACCCGCGAATCGCCGGAGGCAAGTCTTCAACATCGATAGTGCGATGATTGCCAAGGGCGACGGCGCGAGCGATGCAGTTCTCGAGTTCACGAACGTTCCCGGGCCATTCATATTGCAGAAAGCTTTTCATCGCCAGCGGCGTCACCTGAATATTCTCTCCGGGTGCGTAACGGTCCAAGAACGAGTGCACGAGCTGAGGAATATCGGAGCGCCGCTCGCGCAAGCTCGGAAGATGAACGGTCACGACATTCAGCCGGAAGTACAAGTCCTTTCTAAAGGTGCCGCCCCGATAGGCTGCCTCCAGATCGCGATTCGTAGCGGCGATCACGCGCACGTCCACAGCCTTCTTTTCATTGCTTCCGACCGGCCTCACTTCCTTCTCCTGCAGCACGCGCAACAGCTTCGCTTGCATTTCCAGCGGCAGTTCACCGATTTCATCCAGGAAGATAGTGCCGCCATTGGCCGATTCGAAGAGTCCCGCTTTGGACTTCAACGCTCCTGTGAACGCACCCTTTTCGTGACCAAAGAGCTCACTTTCCATCAGGGTCGGCACTAACGCGCCGCAGTCCACTGCAATGAACGGCATCGGCGCCAAAGGGCCTCGAAAGTGAATGGCGCGGGCTACAAGCTCCTTCCCCGTTCCGCTTTCTCCGGCAATAAGGACGGGCGTGCGGATATCTTTCAGGCGCGAGACCATTCGAAGCACGTCCTGGATCTTCGCGGATGAGCCGACGATTCCATCGAGTTGGGTTTCCGCTGTTACCCGTTCTCGCAAAAACTGATTTTCCGTGACTAAACGAACCTTTTCGGCCATGCGCTGCAAAAGTTGGCGAAGACGCTCGACCCGAAAGGGCTTTTCAATGTAGTCATAGGCCCCTTGCCGCATGGCCTCGACGGCGGTTTCAATCGAGCCGTGCCCCGTCATGATAGCTACTTCGCTGCGCGGCAGGAGGTCCTTGATCTTTCGCAGTAAGTCTGTGCCGGAAAGGTTTGGCAGTTTCAGATCTGTAACGACAATATCGGGCGCGGCCGTTTCCAGTAAAACCAGCGCCGCCTCAGCCGTTTCCGCCTCGGCGCAGACAAAATTCAAGCCCTGTCCGACGGTCATACAGAGGCGACGAATACTCTGCTCATCATCCACGATCAGAAAGCTGAGCCGCGATTCATCTTTCATGGTTTCCCTATTGTCTTCTCAACTACCGCCAAAAGCTCGTGCACACGAAAAGGCTTCTCGACGCAGGGAGTACGCGCCTGCGCTAAAAGCGCGATGGTTTCCGAGCTCGCGGTGTCGCCGGTAATAAATATCACTCGCGCCGCGAGTTGAGGACGATGACGCACCAGCCAATCGCGTAGGTCCGCTCCGCTAATTCCTCCCGGAGTTCGGAAGTCCGAAATCACCCCCGAAAAATCCCTCGACGCCAACAGTTGCAAACCTTCGACTGCTGATGGAGATGACACGACGTCATATCCCCGTCGCTCCAGCGCCGTGCACAGAAATGAAGCCACCGAGGGCTCGTCCTCGATCACCAGTATCCGCCGAACGTCCGATGATGGAATTGCCGGCGGCAACGTCATGGCGCACTCTCGGCCGTCTGTGTCTCCGAATTGCGCGCCGCAACGGGCAATCGCACTAAAAACGTACAGCCTTTGCCGTCAGAGTTGTTCCTGGCGAGAATTTCGCCTTGATGGGCGCGGACTATTCCGTAGCAGATACTCAGCCCTAGACCTGTGCCCTTGCCGACTTCCTTGGTAGTGAAAAAAGGATCAAAAATACGTTCGGGGTGCAGGATACCGGGACCGTTGTCCCGAAAAGAGATCTCGACCAGGTCGTCCCGAAACGCCGTCGTGATTGATATGCGCCCCGGACGCCGGACCTCTTGGATCGCATCATATGCGTTGTTCAGAATATTGAGAAAAACCTGCTGAAGCTGGTGCGGATCTCCAACGATCAGCGGCAGGTCAGCATCGTAGTTTTCTGCTATCTCCACTCCGTGGTTCGAAAAGTCGTACGAACGGAGTTTCAATGTTTGCTGTACTACGGAGTTCAGGCGCACCGGTTCTCGCTGCGCCGGCATTTGGCGCGCAAAGCTGAGCAAGTTCTGCACGATCACTCGTGTCCGCTGAGCCTCCTGCAAAATCACTAACAGTTCGTCCTTCGCCTCGCGAGGAACTGCCGGGTTCTCCAGCAACAGGTCGGTGAAACCCACGATCGCAGCCAGCGGATTGTTCACCTCATGCGCAACTCCAGAGACTAGTTGGCCCAGCGCCGCCATTTTCTCGGTGTGCATCAGTTTAGCCTGAAGGCTGGCAGCGTCGGTAATGTCGGTCATCACAACGACAATGCTATTGATATGGCCTTGCTCGTCCCGCATGGGACTCAGGCTTATCGAGAAATGGCCGGCGGCGCCGTTTCCGCGAAGAAGGGGTATCTCCAGATTGTCGATCGCAATTCCCTGAAGAGTTCGGTCAAGTGTCTCCGACAGAGCCCGACGCCGACCCAAGGGCACCATGTTCACAAACGGATGACCCAAGAGATCGGCCTCACGGTAACCCGATTCAAAACAGCGCCGGTTGGCATAACTCACCAGGCCGGCTGTATCGAGGACCATAATCATGCTCTGGGTGTTGTTGAGAATGTTCCGATTGAAGTCACGTTCACGGCGATAACGGCGTTCCGCCTCGCGCCGGTCCGTGATGTCTTTTAAAACGTGAACGGTGCGGACTTCGTCCTCGTCACCGGAATGAATTCTCGAAGTGGAGACCAGAAAAGTTCGGCCGGCGGTGGCATGAATAAAATCTTCTTGCGCTAACTCGGCATTGCGGCAAAAGGGACATCTCCCGGGTTGCTCTGGTGTGGCCAAGAGACGTAGCTTGCCGATATCCGTTCCCACCGCTCGTGTTGGCGGTACACCCAGCAGGTCCGCAAGCGCACGGTTTAAGCGCAGCACACACCCGGCTCGGTCATGCACCACGATGAAATCAGAAATAGCGTCGACATCCTCAACCCATTGCTTTCGCGAGCGCTCGATTCGCGAAAAAAGCCGTACATTTTCGAGCGCCACCGATGCGTGCCCGGCAAGCGCCTCAAGGAGCTGTTTTTCAACATTGGATAGTTCTCTGCCGACATCCACAAGGCAAACGATGCCTAGCGGCGCGCCTTCGCTTTCGGTCAGCCGAACTAATACCAGGTTGCTCCAGCCTAGCGTTTCGGCCAGCTCGTGGCCCAGGAGACTCGCCGCGGATCCTGAGCGCAATGCTGCTCCGGGCCCGCTCGCGTTCCGAGCCAAAGCGATCGCCAGTCGCTTTTGAATTGCAAGCTCCCAGTGATGACCACGTCCACTGAAGCCGGCGACTTCCCAGTCGGACATCCGGCCCAGCACCAATATTACCGCGCGCGCTCCAGTCATTTCGGCAGTGCGCGTGGTGAGTCGGCGCGCAAATTCGGATGCGCCGAGCGAGGGGTTGAGTTCCAGCGTGGTGGCGGAAAACTGCGCCAACAGGCTCTCGAAGGAGCCATCGAGACGGAAAGGGACTTCTGGAATACGCTTTAGCGCACGCATGGAGGTCGGGGCTTGCGCGCTTCGCCTACGCAGAAGAAACGTTACGGCCGCATCTCATTTTGAGTCAAGAAGTCCGGACCGTCGCCGTGCTGTAGGGGTAACGCAAACTCTGTCGCAATGTGAGAGGGCTGGACGCCGTTGGCCAAGCAGTTGAGACGCTTGAGCGATCGGCAGCTTTCGACTCATCGTCATGCCGCCCAGTTAAGCCGCTCCATATCATTGAGTTACCGGGGAACGGCAAATTCTCCACCCGAGTTCCCAACACCTCCGCCTATGGCATCGCCCGTGCATTTTCCAGTCCGGGGTCTTTCCCTCTGGGGAGGAGCAAGTCATGGTGAAACACACGCTGATATTCGCAACCTTAGGATTGGCACTCTTGTTGGCTGGATCGGCAGTTCTGCCCCCCAAGGTGCTCGCGCAAGATGATGCATCCACGGATGCGGGTAAACGAAAAGTTCGGAGCAAGGTAGTGCCAGAGTATCCGCCACTAGCGAAGCAGATGAACGTTACCGGCAAGGTAAAAATTGAGACCACCATCGCTGCCGACGGACATGTGACGAACACCCGAGTCGTTGGCGGCAGCCCATTGCTCGTAAACGCCGCACTCGATGCGATCAAGAGATGGCGTTTCGAACCGGCTCCTAAGGACACCACAGAAGTGGTGGAATTTACATTTAGCGGCCAAGAGTAGCATGTCAGAAACGCACTTAGCGGGCGGGGAGCGGAGGCTGGGAAAAATGACGATCGGTAAGAGGCTCTATTGGGGGTTCGGGGCGGTTTTAGCGATCATGGCGTTTCTGCTCGTGATCAATATCTTGACGGTTATGCGGCAATACAGCGCGCGCGATGCCGTCAAAACCACGTTGGCGGACGTGCAGTCGATCGAGAACGTGCGCTATAAGATCATCGAAAATCGCCTGTCCCTCGGCAACTATCTGCTAAGCGGCGATCTCCGCGATGAAGACAAAACCAATAAGGGCATAAGCGAGCTTCAAGGTCTCTTGAGTGATGGCGAGCAGAAGGCGAACGATACCTCACTTCGCTACTCTCTACTGCAAGTCCAGAGCAACGAGCGCGATTGGGCCGAAAACTTCGCGAAGCAGATGATCGCGAAACGACACCAAGTAGATTCCGGAGACGCTACTGTTTCCGACCTTCAGATCTTTTACCTCCAGCACGATCCGACCGTATGGACTAATAAGTCCACAGGCGTTCTGGATCAGGCCAATGAGGCCGTGCGAAAGGCCCAGGACCGATCGAATGCGTCCTCTGCGTCCGCCACGCTTCTGAGCGCGGTCATAACCACGGTCGGCACCTTGATCGCCGTCGTGCTCGGCGGGTTAATCGCCTTCTACACCGCGAAATCAATCAAGGATCCCTTGTACCACCTGATCGAAGTAGCACAGCGAATCAGCAATACCGGCGATTTGGACCAGACCATTGATGTCCATCGCGGGGACGAGCTTGGCGCGCTCGCCGAGAACTTTAACCAAATGGTTCTTCATCTTAAAGAGATGGCCTCCGTTTCGGCTGCAATTGCCGAGGGCGAGTTATCCGTGGTCGTACAACCCCGTTCGCAGCAGGACACCATGGCCAAAGCCTTCGCGCAGATGACTCAAGGTCTGCGTCAGATGGTCCGCCAGGTGCGCGACAGTGCCTCCCAGGTGGCCAGCGGCGCCGGACAAATGGCCAGTGCCTCTGACGAGTCGGCCAAAGTCAGCGTCCAAGCCGCCTCCGCGATCGACGAAGTCACTAGCACCATGCACGAGATGAGCGTCAACGTGCAGAACGTCGTCAAAAATACGCAGGTTCAAGCTTCGAGCGTTGCCGAGACCTCCGCCTCGATCGACCAAATGGTCACCTCGATCCAGCGTGTCGCCGATACGGCCAAGCTGCTAGTTGACATCTCGTATCGCTCACGCGAAGAAGCCCGCAGCGGCATGGTTACGATGGACAAAGCCACCGAGGGGCTCAATCGCACTAGCCAGGCCATTCAATCCTCTTCTGAAATCATCGATGTACTCGGACGACGCGCCGACGATATCGGCAAGATTATCGAGGTAATCGACGACCTCGCCGAACAAACAAACCTCCTGGCGCTTAATGCCGCGATCGAAGCCGCGCGCGCCGGCGAACATGGCCTTGGCTTTGCGGTCGTCGCGGAGGAAGTTCGCAAACTCGCGGAAAAATCAACTCAATCGACCAAGGAGATATCCGAACTCATCGAGGGAATTCAGAAGGAAGCCCGCGAAGCCGTCGAAAACATGGAAAAGAGCACCGCCATGGTTCAGGAAGGCTTGGTCCTTAATAAGGACCTTAGCGTCGCGCTCGACAAGATCTCCGATGTCGTCTCAGAGGTTTACAAATTCTCGCAAGAAATCGGCGCCGCCACCACGGAACAGTCTAGCGGTTCGGCTCAAATTGCAAAGGCCACCAATCGCCTGACCGAAATCACGCAGGAGATCAATTCCTCGGTGGAAGAGCAAGCCTCGGGCGCGCAAGCCGTCGTGCGCTCGATGGAACGTATGCGAGAACTGGTTCAGCAGTCCTCGTCCAGTTCCACGGAGCTGGCCGCCACCGCCGAACAGATGTCCAAACTTTCGCGCGCCCTGCTCGATTCCATGGATCGCTTTGCCATCGAAGAAACGCGCGCGGACCACAAGCGCCCAGCGGCCCGCCGTCACACTGCGTCGGCGGAGCGACACGCGCCGGCGGAATACGTTGAAATGGTTCGGTCCTGATAAGGCACACAACCGCCATGGACAAAGAGATTCAGGTAGTTGGCTTTCGGATCGGTCGCGAGACGTTTGGCTTGCCGATTTCAATCGTCCGCGAGATCGTTCGCGTACCCGAAATCACCTTGGTACCGAACGCGCCTGACTATATCGAGGGTGTCATTAACCTTCGCGGGCGAATCATCCCCATTGTGGACTTGCGAAAACGGTTCGGCGAGAAAGCATTCGAGCTAAGTAAGAAGAACCGCATCGTGGTAGTCGAACTCGATACTCGCGCCATCGGCCTCATCGTGAATTCCGCATCTGAGGTCCTGCGAATCCCTCCGTCCGACATCGAAGAACCTCACAATGTCTTCAAGGAAGGCGAAGTCAGTTACATCACGGGAGTCGGAAAGCTGAAGGGTCGCCTCGTAATTCTCTTGGACTTGGGCCGCATCTTGCAACCTGGCGAGCTTGAGAATCTCGAGGAAATAAGAGAATCCACCACGGCTGTTCCAGCCGGCGGTGGGCGGCGAGGATTCTAAGCAGCCTAGGGGGGTTACCCCAGAGGGACGAATGTCCACCACACTTACGAGCTCCGTCCAATTAACCGACGCCGAGTTAAAACTATTGCAGACTCTCGTCTACCAAGAGTGCGGCATGTATTTCGATGAGCGCCGCACACACTTCCTCCGCGACCGTTTGCAACGCCGCTTAAAGGTGTGCCAATTAGACTCGTTTTACAGCTATTACCGGCTGCTCACCAGTAGGGAAGGCAAACAGGAGCTCACCGCGCTACTTCAAAATCTCACCGTAAATGAAACCAGTTTCTTCCGCATCAAGCCCCAACTGGAATTGTTCCAGAAGGTGATTCTCGAGCAGATCCTGCACAGGAAACAGGAACGGCGCGATTGGTCGATTCGCGTCTGGAGCGCAGGCTGCTCCACGGGTCAGGAACCTTACAGCTTGGCCATTCTCATCTGCGATGCGCTTGCGTACTACTACCTTCGCAATCCGTTGCCCTTTGATATGCCGACTCCCAAACCTCTGATCCCGCCTCCCTGGAAGATCGAAATCGTGGCTTCGGATATCAATTACTCGGCACTGCTTACCGCGCAGCAGGGTGTCTACGCGGAACCTCAGATGGAAGCGGTGGACTACACCTGCCGCCTGCGCTATTTCGATAAGGTTGGTGATAAGTACGCAATCAAGCCGGCTCTCAGGAATCTGGTCCAGTTTGATTTCCACAACCTGAAGACTGAATACCTGCCGCAGCACAACGACATGATCTTCTGCCGCAACGTAATGATCTATTTTGATGAGGCCGAGCAGAAGCGCCTGATCGACAAATTCCATCGCTGTCTTAACCAGGAAGGCTATCTCTTCGTCGGTCATGCCGAGAGTCTCTTCGGCCTAACCACGAAATTTCACATGATCCATCAGAACAACGCCACCGTATATCAAAAGATCGAGGCAGCCCAGTGACTTTCCCTTCCGACGAGCAGGCCTCGGAGCTCCGCGATCTCTTTTTTGAGAGCGCGGAGGAAATCCTTCAAGGCATGAACGATGCGGGTCTGGCCCTCGAAGACCGCCCAGGCGACCTCGAGCAGCTTCGCCACGTTCGTCGCGCGGTGCACACGCTCAAGGGCGACTCAGCTGCTTGCGGCTACCGCCAGCTGAGCGAGCTTGCCCACGATTTGGAAGATGTCTTGACGCCAGAACTGGCCCAGCAAAATGCCAGCCTTACGGCCGAAGTCATCCTCACGGCCGCTGACACATTTCACGAAATGCTTGCGGCCTACCGGAGCAAGCTGCAGCCCCCGGCCGGAGGCGCCCTCCGCGAACACATCCGGAAACTCCTGAACAAGCCCGAAGTGGAAACGCAAGATCCCGCATTTGAGGCGAAGTTCGAATGGACAGAATATGAGCGGCTGATGATCGCGGAAGCCTTCGGGCGCGGTGAGGCTGTCTACAACATCGCGCTGCAGCTCGATGCCGAAGCCCTCCTCCCAGCGGCAGCGTTGGAACTCGTCAGGAAAGCGCTTGAAAGCGCCGGCAGAATACTCGCCTTCCGCCCAGACATGAGTGCGCCCGTCGAACAGCTCCGCTTGATTCAGGCCGCATTGTCGAGTGCGAAACCGTCCGATTGGATTCGGCGGCGTTGCCACATCCCATCCATCGTGGAAAGAATGGCGATTGACCCTGTGCCAGTGCCTCAATCGTCTCCACGGGATCTTCTCGAAATATTGATTGAGTCGGAGGCGGCCGCGATCTCCGCCGGCGTGAAATCCGCGCCCACCGAAGATGGGGTGGACGACGACGAAGAAGGCCGCGAGGTCAAAACATCGGCGAACCTTGCGCGCGCGGCGGAAGGCACACTCCGCGTAGAGGCGGGACGCATCGACACGGTAATGAATCTCGTCGGTGAGTTGATTATCGGGAAGTCCATGTTGCAGCGGGCCATCAACGAATTGGAACGTCGTCACGAAAAGGATCCTTTGCGAGGAAAGCTGGCGGACGCCCTTGGGTTTCAGTCTCGCGTTCTCGGTGAATTGCAAAAATCGGTAATGAAAATTCGCATGGTCCCGGTCGAGCAGCTCTTCCGCCGCTTCCCCCGGATTGTCCGCGACGTGGCCCGTCTGCGCGGGAAGGATATCAACGTCGAGATTACCGGAGAAAATACCGACTTGGATAAGGGTATCCTGGACGCTCTAGCCGACCCTCTGGCGCACCTTGTTCGCAACGCGGCCGACCACGGCATCGAAATGGCCGCGCAGCGCCAAACTGCCGGAAAACCGCCGCGCGGAACGATTCGGCTGAATGCTTACCATGACGGCGATCAGGTTGTCATTGAGATCTCCGATGATGGTCACGGGCTCAATCGCGAAAAAATTGTCCGGCGGGCAATCGATCGCGGAATCATTTCAGCCGATGCAGCCCTGCAACTCAACGAATCCGAAGCGCTTCAACTCATTTTCTCGCCCGGACTGAGTACGGCGGACGAAGTTACCGAAATCTCTGGCCGCGGTGTCGGGCTCGATGTGGTCAAATCGGCGCTCGAAACTTTGAAAGGCTCTATCGATCTTCATAGCCGATTCGGCGAGGGCACCACGTTTCGCCTGATGGTGCCGCTCACGCTCGCCAGCATCCAGGCGCTGCTATTCCGGGTTCATGGCCGGCTCTACGCCGTTCCGCTGGCGTCTGTGGCTGAAATCACTAGGATCACGGACCAGGATATTCACAGCGTGGAAGGCCACGAAGTCTTCCAACTGCGCCAACAGGTGTTGACGCTCGTGCGATTGGACCGCCTCGCTGCGCCGAAAAACGAAGAAAGATCCAAACGCCTTTTCGTAATCGTGATTGGCACCGGCGGGCGTAGGTTCGGCCTCGCCGTTGATAGCCTCATAGGCGAGGAAGAGCTCGTCATCAAGGCTTTGGAAGACGAACTGGTCACTTCTCCCCTTGTGAGCGGCGCTTCGATTCTCGGAGACGGAACTGTTGTGTTGATCCTCAATGTTCCCGCCGTTGTCTCGCATCTTTCCCGCATTCCGGCGCTGGGAGCGACGGCATGAGCGAAAAAATCCGCGTACTCGTCGTGGACGATTCAGCGCTCATGCGCAAATTGATTCCCCAAACACTTCTCAACGATCCGAAAATAGAAGTTGTCGGGACGGCCATGGACGGCTTGATCGGCCTTCGCAAGATCGAGGAGCTGCGTCCTCACGTCGTTACCCTGGACCTTGAAATGCCGCGCATGGACGGCATCGAGATGCTCCGCCAGATTACGCGTAAGCATCGCGTCCCGGTGATTGTTGTCAGCGCGCACACGGAGGAAGGCGCCTCCCTTACGATTAAAGCGTTGTCGCTTGGGGCGTTCGACTTCGTCACCAAGCCGCAGGACGCTGCTTCGGGCCGCTTGGCTCAAATCGCGTCCGAGCTGGCGCTCAAAATCAAAGTCGCAGCGTCATCCGGCGCGCCGAAAATGATCATCACCCTTCCCACTGCACGCCGGAAAGGGCATCGTGCACTCTCCATGGAGCCGCGCTGGCCGTCCCGCGTGGTGGCGGTCGGCATTTCCACCGGCGGCCCCAATGCGCTGCAATATCTTTTTTCGCAGCTCCCAGAGGATTTTCCCGGCTGCCTTCTTGTGGTGCAGCACATGCCCGAAGGCTTTACCGAAATGTTTGCTCGACGTTTAAATGAGTCTTCGGCCCTCGAAGTGAAGGAAGCACAATCAGGTGATTTACTCCTTGCCGGACGTGCCCTGATCTGCCCCGGCAACCGTCACATGAAAGTGCGACGCATGGATCATGGGGACGTAGCAATTCTTGTGGATCAGCCGCGCGTCAACGGTCATCGACCCTCCGTTGACGTCCTCTTCCATTCCGTCGCCGCGGAGTTTGGCGACAAGGCGCTGGCCGTGCTGATGACCGGAATGGGCGAAGACGGCGCCGCCGGACTTGGCGCCATTCATTCTGCCGGCGGTTTTACGATCGCCCAAAGCCCGGATACCTGCATCGTCGATAGCATGCCTCGCGCAGCTATTGAGCGTGGCTTCGTAAGTCGAATTATTTCGCTTCCAGGTCTTGCCAGCACCTTGCAATCGAAGTGCACGCCCCAGGCACCATCCACGGAGCCGGACCCGGTGGCCTCATCCTCGAATCAGCCGTCCGGCACGGGAGCTTCCCGAAGGAGATCACTATGAAACAATTTGAAGCGTTGACCCGAAAAGACAGCCAGCCCGTTCGTTACCTGATTGTGGACGACTCGGTCTTCGCCAGGAAGAGTTTGGCCAAAATGGTCGAGTCTTTCGGCGGCCATCTCGCCGGTGAGGCCGGCGACGGCTGCACCGCCATTACTGAATACGCGCGCACAAAGCCCGACATCGTCCTGATGGATATCACCATGCCGCAAATGGAAGGCATTGAGGCCGTCGAGCGTATCGTTCAGGAGCATCCGGAAGCGCGCGTCGTGATGGTCTCTTCCGTTGGGTATCAGGATAATATTCTGGCCGCGCTTCAAAAGGGTGCACGCCACTTCGTACAAAAGCCCGTAAAGCCCGACGCGCTCTACGAAATCATCCGTTACGTGCTCAATGACGATAGCGTCACCACTCCCGTCGGCGCGGCAGGGGAGAGCTCGCGATGAAAATGGATCTGATCCAACCCTTCATTGGCTCGCTCGACACGGTTCTTGCGGAAATGATGAAAGCTCCGGCTACCATCGCGGACCTTGCGATGGAAGAAGACGGCTACCGTAAGAAAGGCGTCGCCGCGGTGGTCACTTTCAAGGGACAGATCGAAGGCCGAATCGTCCTGGACATGGACCCGCAAGCCGCCGCCAAAGTTGCGAGCTGCCTCGCGGGTGGTGAAGTGGATGTTACCGAACCGATCGTTTCGGAAGCCGTTTGCGAGCTGGCGAACATGGTGATCGGCAACGCCGTCACCCAGTTAAATGATCGCGGCTTCCAATTCAAGGTGTTTCCTCCTTCGGTGCTCACCGAAGAGCAGTGCGCCAAAGCAGGTCAAGACTCGGAAGCCACCATACTCTGCTTTGAAACCGCCAGCGGAAATGTGTACCTGAATGTCGCTATGCATTACCACGCGCGACGGTCCCGCGAACGCCGTCCCGTCACGGTCGCATAAGTTCCTCCCGCTTATGCGTCGTCGTAGTCTTCGGCAAGCGACGCAAGGAACGCTACCAGCGCCGCCACGTCGCTTTGATTTATCGACATGCCCTGGAATTCAGCCGGAGGATCGCGCAGAAGGCCCTCTCGAGCAAGCTGCGAACCACTAATATAAAACTGCACGACGCTCGTGAAAGTTAATTTACTGCCATTGTGGAAATACGGGGCCGAATCCTCCAGATCGCGCAACGTGGGTGTTTTGAATTGCGCGATCGTACTCGGCAGCCCCTGGTCCACCGCGCAGTTCTGGATATTCGCACAGATCAAGGCCATCAAAATATTTTGAGGATTCGGAATGTCGGGGTTCATATACACGTTCCAGAGCCCCAGATCCGCATATTGCGGGCTGCCCGCAACCGCCGGATGACGGAAGGTTTCCGTAGCGTTCGGGTGAGTGGTCGAAGCCGGCATGTATTGATCGGAATTCTGATTCCGTTGTGCGAGCGATGGAATCGCGAGCGCCGCAAAAGCCCCTGCTCCATTGGCTGCGTCGTATTCCTCCTGCGAGACACCCGTGTTATGGAAGCGGAAATCAGTGAAATTCGGCGCAATGTGGCAGGCCGCGCAGTTTCCGGCATGTTGGGAGCCGTCTGCGGTTCCGTTCGCGACAGAAAGGAAGATTTTCAGCCCGGCAAGCTCCGTGGCCCCAAACACAAATGGCTGCGCGTGATACTTAAAGTTGCCATAAGATCCATCAACATAGATGGGATTTGAGAGCGACACAACCTCTTGATACAGCCGTTGGTCGTACTGTTGAGGGGTCTCTCCGGCCCGCGGCTGCGTTGGCAAGTGATTGATTCGCAGGAAGATATCGTACGGAGACGCGTAGTAATTGCCGTTTTCGTCCTGTTTGAACAAAAGGCCCCTCATGTATTGGGCGATCAGCTGTGAAATGTCGCCCACGATCTGTCCGTCGGCGGCGGACGATACATCGAGGCGATATTGTGAAGGCAGCAGGCAGTCGGGCGGGATCGACGGATCTGTTCCCAAGAATATCTTGGTGTAGGAGAGATTGCAGCCGTACTCGGCGGCGGGCGTATTGTTGCCGTTGTCGTTGCGGATCACGTCGGCAATGTGCGTGATCGCCTGCTGATATTGGGTCGGTCCCCAACCGAAATTACGGCCTGTTAGCGTCGTCTGAACCAAATCCGCCGGATCGGTGAACTCTCCATCGAAGTGCAGAAACGTGGGACCCGAATGCGGCTGCAGTGAGCCAACCATCTGCATGGCGTTGCGAGGAGTGGTGGTGAATCCGTTCACCGCCAGCGGCAAAGGGCTGCGGCCGGTAAAGTCCGCATATGTTCGATTACCCGCTCCTGCCACTCCCTGAAATTCAACGACAAAATGGCAAGAGCGACAGTTGATCGATTGGCCTGCGAAAGGGCCTGGCATTGGACCCGTATACACGTTTTGAACTTGGCTCACGGCCGGGTCACCCGCGCTCAGCGGAGTGTTGACATCTATCATGTGGGCCGCGAAATATTCGGCGAATCGCGTCTCAACGAATAATCGCTCGCCAATGTTTTGATCCGCCGGCGCTCCTTCGGCCTCGAGTCGTGGAGGAGGCGCTTGGCCCGACCCACAGCTTGCGAGGGAAAATGAAATTATGGCGAGAACGCTCAGGAACAACAACTCCAATCACCCGACTTCCGGCGCAACTCTGTCACCGCTGCTCTCCCTGCGCTGGTGTGGCCGACCCATTGCGAATGGCAGCCGGAGCAAAGTTCGAATTGGGCTTGGCTCGGAGACTCTTGACGTAGGCGATGATCTGCCAGCGTGATGGCCCTGGGATGAAGCTCCAGTCCGGCATGCCACGCGCCAGATTCCCATTCCTCAAAAGCCAGAAAATCTCGCCGTCTGTGGCGTTTTGCACTCGGGCGCTGCGCAGGCTCGGCCGCTTGCCGTGGCCACGGGCATCCGCACCGTGGCACTGGGCGCAGTGGTCGGAGAACATTTTTGCTCCCGCCGCAATGGCGTCAGGCTGGCCCGCGTAGGGATTCACTTTCTGGCGGTCTGCCTCCGGAACGTGCCTAAGCCACGATCCGTTGGCTGCAACGCAAAGAATCAGGGCAAAAAGTGCCACCATCAACCGCCCTGCTAAATCTAAAGCTGGATTTCGATAACGCCTCGGGGATGGGGCATCGTTTTTCGATCTCATTGTGCCGACCTGTGAAAACGACCAAACAGCTGCTGGACTTCGTAAGAAACAGCCACGCGGTAAATCACGCCCACACTGTTGGTATTCAAGCCGAAATTCGGCGAAAACGTGATCGTGGGTCCCCGCGGAATGGTGAATCCAACAGTGGGCCCGAGGTATTGCGACGTCGCTTTCCAGCCGAAGCTATCGGTAGTGCCGAGCCCGCCGTAAAGCTCAAGTCCCGCCGCAAAATTCTCGCGGCAAAACGTGCACGATCTAGCGCTAGCCGCGAGCGCCAAAGGCCGGCTCACGCCCAGCGCGTAGCCGAACTCCCAGGGCTCAGGCTCATTGAGGTCCTTTTCGGAAATGAAGTTTTCTGAGAAATTCCATCCGCGGAAATTGCTCGAAAGAATCAATTTCATTTCGAGCGAGCGCTCTGTCTGCGCTCGTTCGATGGCATTCGGCACAATGTAGTCGGCAATGCCGTCGTGGCCGGTAATCTCAAGCAAGCTGCGGTCGGCTTCGTTCAAATTCTCGTATTCGACGTAGAGGACGGGGTTAATGAAGTGCTCGCGAAGCAACGGACGAAAGCGGTTCTCCCAGCGAAATCCGTTGAAAATGGTGCTGTCGTTCGCGGTCGTTTGCCCGGTGAGATAAACCTCCGTGGTCCACCATGCGGTAGCCCCGTATTCGAGCTCGAGCGTTCCGCTCAGAAACTGATTTCCGTTCCGAGGAGAAGCAGTGGTGCCCTTCATCTCGACCTCGAGGTTGCCTGGCTCCTCAAGTTCGTGTGAGTAGGTAACGAAATAGGGAGGCTCCTGCGCCGCGGCACGCGGCGAAATCAGCATCGCGCTTGCGAGACACAAGGACGCAGCCGCAAGCGCCGCCGCATTGCGCCCGAACGCGGGGCGAATCTCTTCCCGGAGGAACTGAAGCAATCCCCTCAGCACAAATGCCCTTCCTGCAGTTGATATTCCATTTCAACTAGCGAGCGCGAAGCATATTCCAGATGTTATGGAGTGTCAACTGATATTTGATATGCGGTATCAACAAAGATTAGCAATCTGTGAAAACTCTTCGCATGGCGAGTGGGTCCAGAGGCAAGCAGCCGGCGGGAAATAGGTGATTGGAGGAATCGAGTGGGAAAGGCGGCCATCTGCAACCGCCTTCCCACACCCGACGAAACTGGCCTAGAAGTGAAAGCCGATCTCACCCGTCACCGTGCGTGGTGTGACGTAGTGAGTCCCGCTAAACGTTGAAAGGAAGTTATACAGAGCGTATTGGTTGGCCAGGTTGATGAGCGTCACCCGAGCGCTCCACTTGTAACGGTCCCCGTTGAACAGATTGTCGTCCCCAATCGCCAGGTCAAACAGGTTGCGGGCCTGGATCCGGGGCGGGTTCTTGTCGTCGTCTTCCTTGTCCGGCGCTGGTATTTTTACAAGCATCGAGCCATATTGTGACGCGGGACACAGGTTGGCGCCCAGACTTGAACTTATCGGTGTACCGATTGGATTTGTCGGTGTTGGCGGGGCTGCATGCACGGTGCCGCAGAACAAGCCAGCCTCGAACTGCTGATCAGCGCTTATGCCGGACACGTCTACTATGTCCGCGCCCCCGGCACCACTCGTCCCCAACGGCCCATTGGCGCAATTGCCTCCCGCGCAAGGAACCGGACCAGCGACAAGGCCGCTATCGTAACGCCAGTTGAAACCGAGCCACGGTCCGCGCTTCCACGGTTGATATTGCAAATGCGTCGTCTGGTTGAATCTTTCGTCGTGGTCGATCCGGAACGGCGTAAACTCTCCTGGCACCGATACAACTGGAACGGCGCCCGCCCCGCCAATCTGAGGAGTGAAAAACCTCGCCGCAACGCTCGACATCACGACGTATGCTGTGAATCCGTGGAGATTGGTGACGTTCAGCTTGGCAGTGAATCCGGGGATCTTCGAATTGTGCCATTCGATCGGAAACGTGATCGGTGTATTGCCCAACACGCTGAAGTCATACGCATTATGTGTTTCTTTCCAGATGTACTCGCCGTCGAAGACCACGTGGCTCCCAAATGCCTGTTGTAAGCCGGCGTGAAATTCGTTGCGATAGCCGGGCCTCAATATCGAATCGGCGCCTGGAGTGCACAGAAGCAGTGGCGACAGGACAGGGGAGTCGCAGCCTATGCTTGAGAGCACCAGATTCTCGTTAAACGGAGTCTCTAATGTGCGTGCGTAGGAGGCGCGAAGGACGGTATTGCTCTGTTTGAAATTGTACGCCACGCCGAGCCGCGGCTCTGCCTGGTGAGCGGTGGAGAGACCGTTGTACAGGTCGCCCCTGATTCCAAGATTGAAGTTCCAGTTTCCTTTCGTGATGGTGTCCTGCACGTAGAGCGCGAGCTCTTTCACATCCGTGTGCCCGCGGAAGAAGAATTCCGTGCTGGTCAACAAGCTAGCCGGGCATCCATCTGAGGCGGGCAACGCCGCCGTTCGTGTGAGGTCATAGCAGCCCAGAATCGGCAGAAAGTCCGGATTCTGGCTGCCCCCCGGATTGAACGCGCCCCCGCATGCCGCGGGGTCGGTTAGTCCTGGACTGGTATCAGGGCTGCCGTCCGCATTGAGGCAGACCGGGTTTAGCGTGGGGTCAACGATTCCGAGGTGGTCATTTTCCGTGAGAAACGACTGCTCATACTGGATGCCAGCCTTAATATTGTTGATCCCCTTCACATACGAGATGTTCGAGCGTGCCCCGGCGTTCGTGAGGAAGCGAAGCTGGGAAACACTCTCTCTCTGAAGATCGGAGGGACCGAGGTCCGCGAAGGGATCGGCGCTTGGATAGTAGTTGTACTGGTCGTGTCGGACCCAAAAGCCCGTGGTAAGGACGGTGTTTGTGCCGAACAGCCGCGTCCACGTAGGGGCGACGTTAAAGGTCCTGATCTGCGAGCGTTGATCCGCCGGCCCAACGACGTTTCCGTTTGGGTCGAGGCCGCCATTATTCACGACAACCCCGGACCATGGCGTCGCGAGCTGGGAGTCAAAGGAGTTCGGCGTCTGGAACCAGGAACGCGTGAATCCGAGGTTCAGGTGAAGGGAATCGGCGGTCGACATTTGATAATCGAAACGGTCGAACGCGTTCTCTTCATTGCCCTTGTCGTGCAGCACAGTAAACTCAGGCGGATCGAGGAACCGGCCAGTGTTCAATCCGCTGACCGAGATGAAATTCCCCCACTTTTCCCCTCCGTAACCCAAGTTGAACCCGCCGTTGGCCGTGCCAAAGGTCCCGTAATCGGCCGTCACGGCGCCGTGGGGCATGGTCATGCCCTGGCCTGAGCGCGTCGTCACGTCGATCACGAGGCTTGTTTTGTCTCCGTATTCGGCTGGCGGCGCTCCGTCAATCACCTCCAGAGATTGAATCGAATCGACCGGAATTTGATTCGAGAACACTTTGCTTTGCTGGTCGGTAATCGGTTGCCCATCCACAGAAAAGGAGTTTTCGGCATGATCGCCGAGCCCATGGAAAAGCCCGTTCGAGTCCGCTGCCACTCCGGGTGAGGCGAGGGTGACGAGCGAGCTGACGGAAGACGACGCGCTTTCCAGTGGAAGTTCCTGGAAAAGCTGCCGGTCTATATCCGTGTGCGCCGTCGAATCATTTTCGATCAGATCGCCGCCTGACTCCACCGTTACCGTGCTGGTCGCGCTGGCCAATTGAAGGCTGATCTTCAAATTGAGGGGCACCACCGAGCGCACCTCCACGTCCTGCACATGGGGGGCGAATCCGGTGGCCGTCATCGTCATGTGATAAGGGTTGAACGGGATGTTTTCGATGCTGAAGTTGCCGGAAGAATCCGTCATCGCTGCGCGCTCAAACCCGCTCACCGGATTGTGAATGGTGACCGTTGCGCCGACTACAACCGCGCCCGTTGGATCGGTCACCGTTCCTGAAATACTTGTGGAGCTTCCGGCGTTTTGGGCGCGGGCGGCCAGCTCGAATCCAAAAACCCCAATTACAACAACTGCGATTCCGAACCAAATATGCAAAAGTCTCATGACATTTCTCCCCATATGAATGCGGCCGCTGCGCATCCCTGCGCTGCGGCGAAAAATGGATGTGGAAATGCCAACGCGCGGCACGAGAAACGGCGCGTCGTTAGAGAAACAGTTTTTTGTGGAGCGGATTTACGCCGGGGGAGCGCGGGGGACGCTGGGGGTGCGGATTGCGTCGAAATCGGGTGAAGATCTTGCGGTGGCGACGAATCTCGCCACCGTGACCGGCGCTAAGTCGGTCGCTTGCGCTGCCGGCTGCGGAATCGCGGCGTGACCGACATGACACGCCTGACAATGCTGGTCGTCGGATGCGCGGGTATGCCAGTGAGAGGCGGCGTGGACACCCAAAAGAGCCACCACCAGGATCAGCGTCGCCGCCAGCAGCCGAGTTGTTATTCGCTTTGCCATTCTCCAACTCAGTCGCAAATAGGTTTGCCGCACCTCAGACTTGCAAGAAATCGCCCTCGCGGGCGACCATTTCGATATAAAACCGGATCCACAAGTATTGCGATGAACAACCGCGAAATCAGCCCTGCCACAATCACGATCGCGAAGGGCTTTTGTGTATCGGAGCCTATGCCGGTGGAAAGCGCGGCAGGCAGCAACCCCAGACAGGCTACGAGAGCCGTCATCATGATTGGACGCAACCTCATAAGGGCCGCCTCGCGTGTCGCGGTGCGGATGTCTTTGCCTTCCTGACTCAACTTATTGATGAATGACACGAGGATCACTGCGGTTTCAACCGAAACGCCCATCAGTGCGAGGAGCCCGAGAACCGAAGAAACGCTAAAAGGAGTGCCGGTGAGTTTCAAAGCGATCAGCGCACCGACAGGTTCCGTAATCACGACGCCGAACGCTATTGCGAAGGGAAATTTGAAGTTGCCGTATAGCGCGAAAAGGATCATGAAGATCAAGAGCAGCGCCAACGGGCCGATGATTTCCATCTGGTGCTTGGCCTCAAGCAACTCGCTGTACTCGCCACCCCAGGTGAGCCGGTAGCCAGCCGGCAGCGACTTCTGAATATCGGCGATCGCGCGCTGGCCGTCAGCAACCGCCCCTTCAAAGTCGCGGCCTTCTACGCTGTACTGCACGCCGATGTAGCGCGAATTGTTCTCGCGATAAATGAACGAAGCCCCGCTCGCTTCGTGAATATTCGCCAGCTCACTCAATGGAATCTGCTGGCCGGAAGGGGTCCCAACCAGCAAGGCGCCAATTTGCTGCGCGCTCTGGCGGAATTGCGGCTTCATGCGCACCACCAGATCGAATAGCTTCTCGCCTTGGATTACTTGCGTGGCTGCTTGGCCTCCCACGGCTGCCTGTATTACAGCTTCCACGTCCGCCACGTTGACGCCGTAGCGCGCGATCTTGTCGCGGTCTGTATCAATCAAAAGGCTGGGCTGGCCGAGTTCGCGTACGACGGTTAACTCTGTGAAACCGGGAACCTGCGACAGGCGGCGCTTGATCTCGAGCGCCTTATCCTGCAGCACTTTCAGGTCGGGTCCGTACACTTTCACCGCCAAGGCGCTCTTGAGTCCGGTCAGAGCCTCATCCACGGCATCTTCAGCCGGCTGCGTGTAATTGAAGATCACTCCCGGAAAAGCCTGAAGCTGCTTCTGAATATCCTCGGTGAGCTCGGCTTTGTTGTGAATCGAGGTCGACTTCCAGGAGGAGTCGCCATACGGCCTCAGGCCGACATAAAATTCGTCGTTGAAAAATCCTGTGGCATCCGTGCCATCGTCGGGCCTTCCCAGTTCCGAGCCGACATCCGTGACCATGGGATACTTCATCAAGATATTGCGGACCTGCGGGCTGAATTTTGCCGCTTCTTCGTATGAAATCGTATAGGGCATCGTGGCGCGAACCCACAGCGCACCTTCATCGAGGTGCGGCATGAATTCAGCGCCGATAAACGGAATCAGCAACAGCGCGCCACCGAAAATACAGAGAGCTACCACCAGAGTAGTTTTCGGGTGATCGAGGCAGCGGTCGAGTTGCGCCGCATATTTCCGGCGAATCCATTCAAACGGCTTGTTCACACGCTCCCGCACTCCGCTGCGGAACCAGTAGGAGCACAGAACGGGCACGAGGGTGAGCGTGAGGAGTAACGCGCCTACCAGAGCGATGGCCATCGTGTCCGCCATCGGATGAAAGAGCTTCCCCGACGGCCCGGTCAACGCGTAAATCGGAATATAGCCCGCGATAATCACGGCGACGGAGTAAAAAATCGGACGATCCACGTCCTTCGCCGCAGCGAGGATCACATCGTGCAAGTCGTATTGCTGTCCCTGGCGCAGGCCGAGTTCACGAAAGATGTTCTCGACCATCACCAACGTGCCGTCGATGATGATCCCGAAATCAATTGCGCCGATCGAAAGGAGGTTGGCCGCGGCGCCCCGGGCGTGCATGAAAATGAATGCAAAGAGCAGGGCCAGCGGAATTGTTAGCGCGACAATCACGGCAGCGCGGAAACTCACCAGAAAGAAAACCAGCACTACCAGAACAAGAAGCATCCCCCGCAGCAAATTGTTCTCGACGGTATCCGTGGTCAGCCTAACCAAATCGCTGCGGTCGTAAAACGGATGCACTTTGATGTCCGGCGGTAGAATGCTTCCGTTCAGTTCCTTGGTCTTAGCCTCCACGCCTTTCAGAACATTTTGCGTCTGGTCTCCCCGCAGCATGAGGATGACGCCTTCGACCGCATCGTCATTCTTGTTGAAGCCGAACTCGCCAAGGCGCGGAGCGTGGCCGATGGTTACCTCGCCCACGTCGCGCACGCGCACGGGTACGCCGTTCTGCGACCCGACGACCACGTCGCCGATATCCGCTTCATCACGCAGCAAGCCGATTCCGCGCACGTAATAGAATTGGCCGCCTTGCGAATAGAAGCCGCCGCCAGCGTTGGCATTGTTCACCGAGAGCTGCTGAATCACCTGCGGCACAGTGATGTGATACCCATACAACCGCGCTGGATCGAGCAGCACTTGATACTGCATCACCGTGCCGCCAAACCCAGAGTCGTCCGCCACTCCGCGCACCTGCTTATACTCGCGCTCGACAACCCAATCCTCGTAGGTCTTCAGTTCCTGGGCAGAGCGGTCTGGACTTTCGAGCACGTATCGATAGACGAGACCCGAAGGGCTCGACAGCGGCGCAATCGAGGGCGTTACGCCGGACGGATAGCTGACGTCGCTCAATCGCTGAAAGACAAGCTGCCGTGCAAAATAATCATCCGTGTCTTCATCAAACGTGAGGATTACGTCCGACAAGCTGTAGAGAGAAATTGACCGCATCACGTCCAGCTTCGGAACGCCGTTCATTTCTACTTCGGTGGGCAAGGTGATGAGCCGCTCGACCTCTTCCGCCGCGTGCCCCGGCCATTGCGTAATGATTTCCACCATGGGTGGAGAAACATCAGGGTAGGCGTCCACCGGCATGTGGGTGAACGAGACGGCTCCTCCAATGGCCAGAAACACCACCAGCATCAGAATTAAAAACCCCTGCCGTAACGCGAATCGCACAATGCGATGGATCATTCGTGTTCCCTAACTCTCGAAGGCAGCCTCAGTGCTGAATCGAATTCGCAAATTGCACAAACAGGCCTCCGTCGCCGACTACTTTTTCTCCGGGCGAAAGCCCGCTCAGAATTTGCGTTTGCCCGTTCTCGCTCTGACCAATTTCCACAGCCCGCCGGGAGAATTGGGTTGCCCCGGTTGCTACATAGACGAATGGCTGGTTCTCGTCATCCCGCAGCACGGCCGCATCCGGCGCGACAATCGCGTTGCGAATCGAGCCGGCGGTAACGGTGACAGTGCAATACATATCCTTTTTCAGCTTTTCGCCGGGGTTATCGACCACAATGCGCGCCTGCAAGGTTCGCGTATTGGGATCGAGCGCCGGCGACACGTACGAAATCCTTCCGTGGAAGCTTTGGGGGTAAGCATCCGTCTGGACAACCACGGCATCCCCGCTTTTGATATAAGCGAGGTCGCCCTGATACACGTTGGCCAGCACCCACACCGTGCTCATATCCGAAATCGTGAACGCCTGCGTCTGTCCGGCCTGCATCACCTGTCCCGGTGACACCAGCCGTTCCACCACCTCTCCGCTGATGGGTGCGATCACGGGAATTTCGGCCGAGGAAGCCGCCTTCGCGACATCCTCCGGGTTCTTGATCCCCAGAATTTTCATGCTCTGCTCGGACGCATTCAGATCGGCCTGGGCCTGATTGCGGTCCGATTCGGCTTGCAGTAGATCGCGCTCGGCAATCGCCTGGTGTTGATAGAGATCTTGTGCGCGCGCGTAGTTCTTGTCCGCCACGCGAAACGCTTCGCGCGCCTTGATATATGTATCGAGCAACTGCGAGTAATCTGGGCTCGATACTTCCAGCATCGGCTGGCCCGCGCGTACATGCTGGCCCGGCACGACCAGAATCCTGCTTACCGGTCCCCCTACTTGCGTAATCACGGGCGTTGTCTTGAACGCGTTGTATGCCACTGCGCCCGTAAGTCGCAACGTCCGAGTCAGTTTCACAGGCTCAATGGTGACAACCTGCACGTGCGACATCTGGTTCTGTGGAATCGTGAAAAGCTCTGGCGTCGCGGCTTTAGACTCTTTCGACGAGAAGGAAGTCATCTGGCTGGCGTTCTCTCCGCGATTGGAACTGCATCCCGCTGGCGCCCACGCGCAACCAAGCGCTACCGCAATTCCCAGCCACTGATTGATTCTTGGGCACCTTGAATGGT
>CAVPWV010000032.1:0-92079 GCA_963709445.1 uncultured Acidobacteriota bacterium | reverse complement strand
TTCTGGATCTGATTATCCTGGTTCGAGTCCAGGCCTCCCAGCCAATCTCCTCATCGTTCTGCTGATACTAACCAGCCTTATTGCACGGTAACCTGAACGGTCGCAGAGCGCATCAGTGTTCCGGATGTCGCCGTAACGGTCAGCGTATAATTGCCCGCCGGCGTTGACGATCCTTTTGTTGACGAGCCGCACGCGCCTAAGCCGATCGCACTGAGCACCACAACTGCTGCAAGCGTCAAACCGATGGGGCGGAGCCTGCACAATCCGGGAGCAACGAACCCTACTGCTATCAGCATGAGCGTCACAAGAGACGCGACCAACCCGAACAGCCGCAAAGCTGCCGGAGGGAAGGTCGACGGATTCCGCACAGGACCCGCCATCGCTTTTCCAGTTGTTGTCAGAGTAAGGGCCGCAGTCGTCGTGGTGGCTGAGGGCGTGATCGAGCTCGGAGTCACGGTGCAAGTCGATAGCGCCGGCGCGCCCGAGCATGCAAGGGAAATCAATTGGTTGTAGCCGCCAGCCGATGTCACCGTCAGCTGCGAACTCGCTGTACTTCCTGGTTCGATGGGTGAAACAGCCGATAGACTGAGCGAGAAGTCTTGCCCGGTTCCCTGCAGTGTAATCACCTGACGACTTGATGCCGCATCGTCCGAGATCGTAACGATGGCCGTGCGCGCACCGCTCGCCGTTGGTGTAAATGTCGCGCTGATTGAGCAGTGCGCCCCGGCAGCGATGGGAGAAGTACACGTATTGGAAACCGCAAAGTCGCCGCTGTTGGCGCCACCCGTGACAATGCCCGCAATGGTTAGCGGCGCATTACCGTTGTTTGTGAGCGTTACCGATTGCGAGGCGCTGGTTGATCCCACTCCCGTTCCGGAATACGTCAAGTTCGTCGCGGAGAGATCAGCGGTTGGTTGCAGCAGTCCCTGCCCCGATAAAGTAATGGATTGGGGACTATCCAGCGCGTCATCCGTGAATGTGACCGCGGCGTTGCGAGCTCCCGCCGCGCTAGGAGTGAATGTCACATTGACTGTGCATGTATCGTGAACGGCTACCGTTGCACCACAGGAGCCGGCAGGAGCTAAAGTGAAATCTCCGGCGTTTGTTCCCGTCACAGCGATGCTGGCAATATTCAGCGTCACATTTCCGGTGTTTGTAAGCGTTGCGGATTGAGGCGTGCTAGCCGTCCCCACCGTCTCGCCGGGGAACGTAATTGTCGTGGCGGAAAGCCTAACGGCTGACGCGTTCACGCCGGTGCCCGTCAATCCGACCGTCTGCGGGCTGCCAGGAGCATCGTCGGACAAGCTCAGGGTTCCGCTGCGAGCGCCTACGCCGCCTGCCGTGAAAGTCACATGCACCGCGCAGACCGCGGCTGAAGCCAAAGTGGTCCCGCAGTCCGTGGTATCGGAGAAATCGCCGCTGTTCGTGCCCGTGAAACCAATCGTTGTGAACGTCACGGTCTGCGAAGTGGAATTCGTGATCGTGAAGTCCTGTGCAGTAGAGGCCGCCCCAACAGCCTGGTCTCCAAAGTCGAAACTGCCAGGAGAGATCGACAGGGTTGGAATGAGGACTTCCACCGTGCTGGAAGAATTGTCGGACACCGCGATTCCCAATCCGCCGCCGGTGTTGAAGTTGCCAACCTCCACACCGAAGGGAAAATTCGCGTTAGGAAATGCTACCTGTTGCGCTGCCTGGAAAGTCCCATCGCCATTGCCCAAAATAATTCCTATCTCGGCCGTGCTCGATGCGATAGCCAAATCCATCTTTCCGTCCGCGTTGAAATCTCCCGCGCCCACGGTGATTGACGTTAGCCCTACTGGGATCGCTTGGGCCGGAAGGAAAGTTCCGTCTCCGACCCCAGCCAGAAAGTAGAGATTGTTATCCGCTTGGCTTGTGGCAATCAGGTCAAGCTTGCCATCGTTATTGAAGTCGGCAATCGCGATATCCGATCCCCCAGTGCCTGCCGTATAGTTTTGCGCGGGCTGGAAGGTGCCATCGCCCACTCCCAGGAATACCGAAATGTTTGGACCGTACCAATCACCTACCACGAGATCGAGATTGCCGTCTCCATTCAAGTCCGCTTCGCGGATGAAAATAGGGCTGCCACTCACGCTGTACGCAACGGCTGGTTGAAATGTTCCGTCCCCGTTTCCGAGCAAAACGAACACTTGGCCGGAGAAGTAATCTGCAACTGCGAGATCTAATTTGCCGTCCCTATTGAAGTCTCCGGCCACCGATCCGTAGCTGGAAGGCCCTGCGGCAGTTGATATGGGAGCTTGAAACGTCCCATCTCCATTCCCTAGCAGTATGGAAATCCCGACGCTCGATTCGAATCCCACGGCCAGGTCGGGCTTGCCGTCGCCATTGAAATCGCCCACCGAGACGCTAAACGGAAGATTGGAAACCGAGATGTTCTGAGCCGCTTGGAAGGTTCCATCTCCGTTGCCCATGAAGATGGAAACAGTGTTGCTAATCAAATTCGCAACTGCCAAATCGGTCTTCCCATCCAAATTGAAGTCGCCTTGGGCCATACGATAGGGATCGGACCCACTCGTTAATGTAGAGGACGAGAAATTCAACGAAGCGGTGCTTGCCCCCACCGGTAGAAATGCAATATTGGAAACGATGCCCGATGGGCCAGCGCTTGAAACCGTGATCCACCCTGTGCCGCTGCTGGCGGTCAAGGCTGCGGGAACCACGGCTGTCAGTTGCGTCGCGGAGACATAGGTGGTCGCAAGAGCCGTACTGTCCCAGTTAACGACGGACGCAGCGACGAAGTTGTCGCCGTTCACGGTGAGCACGAAATCTGCCCCGCCAGGCGCCACGGAAACTGGAGAGAGCGCACCGATAAATGGAACCGGATTAGCTGGAGTGGCCCGCGCAACCGATGCGGAGATCCCCAGAAACAAAATTACTAATATGCCGAAAGAGATTCTGTCTATGCTACTCGGTAACTCAATCATCAGACCCCTCTATTCTGGAGTTTCCGGTATTTCACGCATCCACACCCCACCGGTGTCATGCCATTCTTCGTCGCAATCTTTTGGGAAGTGGTCCAGCGCCGGCTGAAATTATTTTTTGATTTCCTGTGGCCTGCCAGGTCCCCGTACCGTTATCGCATGAACTCGTCCCGGCCGTTAGTGCGGCAACCAGGTACAGGTGTTCTATTACTTACTAGCTGTTACGAACTGTGGCTCTGTTCTGCGAAAGAAGAGAGCAAACGCGCTGGATATCTTCAATGCGCGGCAAATCTCTTAGCCATACTCGCTTGTCATGGCAGGATCGCGAACGCCCGCGCCGGAAAGCCGAGGCCGTGCTCCGGCTTCGGCCACGTAACGACAATCAAGGCTCCCGTCGCTGGCACTTCGTCGAGATGCGCCATCACCTCGATCTGCCAATGGCCGTGCGTCAGCAGCCATTTCTCTGATTTAAGATCTTCGCTGGTGTCGGTATCCATCGATTCGTGCCCGTTGGCCACGACGCCACGCTGTTCGTACAAAAATCTGATCGCCTCAAGCGACCACGCCGGGAAAGGCGAGCGTTTGAAGCGCTCTGGATTGCCGTCCCAATCCTTGTACATGTCGGTGCGCAGGGCGGCGAAGCATCCCGCCGGCACCCGCCCGTGCTTGCGCTCCCATGCCTCGATGTCCGCAACGTTCAGCGCGTGATCGGGATCATCCTTCAGCATCGGGGTGATGTCGAAAACCACCAGCGGCAGGATCATCTGTTTCACTGGGATTTCGTCCATGGTCATACCGTTGGGGTCGAAATGCGCGGGCGGGTCGATGTGCGTGCCGTATTGCCCAACCATCGAATAGAAGAACGCACGAAACCCGTCCTTTGCGATGGTGTACGGGACTCCCGTTTGGGGATCGGCAGCGCTGGAAAAAGCCGCCTGTCCGAATCCTTTCCACACTGGTGTCAAGGGGCTGAAGGAATGCGTCAGGTCAACGAAGCGCTTCGACGAGATGATTTTATATGCCTGCGCGAGCGATCCGTCTTGAGCTAACCCGGCGGGCACCGCGGCCCCAGCCAAAATGAAGCACAATGCGGTCGCGATCAGACACGTGCGCAGGGTAGCCGGCTTGATCCTCATGCGTACCTACTTTCGTCGTTAGGCTGCGGTGTAGGAAAACAGTATCGGGCGACGTCCGCGAATCCACTCAGAACAGGATGGATGGCAGGTATGCGCCAGCCGGCTCGTTGTAAAGACCCATCGTCATCAACGTCATCGGCTGGACAACGCGCAATCCATTTTCAAGGCACCAGCGAAACAATCCTGCGTTCCGAGTAGGGACAAGAATCCCCGGCCCCTGGAACTCGCTGGCGGCGCCAATCAATGCTTGCAAGTCTTCAGTGTTCTCGCCCACTGCGTGGCCGAAAAAGCCCGCTGAAGAAGTGTAGGCTCTCACACGGCCTTCCGACTCGGCAACCATCGCTGTTCCCTGTTGAATTGCATCACTTAATTCGCCTCCCCGGTCGTGCCCGTGGACTCCCAGACACAGGTCATTGCAAGCAGAGAGGTCTCCCGCTTGCGCCGCGCGAACGCGATAACGGGGAAGGGTTTTCTGAATCGCCGGCCCCTTCATACAAGCAAGCGGTTCCCGAACGACGAAGCCAAGCTTCGCATAGAGCGAGAGGGAGCGATTGTGGTACGCCGCTTGCACCAGCCGGATTCCCGCGAACTTCCGCTCGGTTGCACGCGCCATAACCGCTTGCATCAGTTGCCGGCCCGCCGCCCGATTCTGCTCGGCGGGGTCAATCGAAATCGGCCCAACTCCCGCGATCGGTGTCCGCTCATCCAAGCAGTTGCTTCCGATCACCTTTCCATTCACTTCAGCCACGACGCAGAAAAATCCTGGATGCGAGAACATCGTCGAAAGCACCGCCGCAGGAATCTCTGGAGCCGGAAAATCCCGAGGGAAATTGTGCTGCGTGGCGAGGCGGTCAAACGCTTCGAAACAAATTCTTCCGCACACATCGGCGTCGGCTGGCGTCGCTCGTCGAACGACGAGCGAATCATGCTTGGGGCCGAATGCTTGCGACTGTGTTGCCATGATGCTTACCTCCTGCTGAAATCCTGGTTAGAAAAGAGAAGAACTCTGCCGCTACTGCTTGGCGTAGAGAGGCCCGAAAGCCCGGGCCAGCATCACCGCCATCAATAAACCCCCGGCCCCCAAAACGAGCACATCGGGAATGCTGCGAATGTGGAGCTCCCCGACATGAGACACGAGGAAATATCCGATTACCACATTGAGCGTGCCCCAGAGCACGTTTACCATCGGCGAGGACGGTCCCTTGCCCGGTGGAGAAGCGAATGGACTGGGAAATGAGCGGCCGCATACGCCGCTGACGAAGTGTGGAACGGCATTGACGAGGAAAGCCCCGCCGAAAAAGTAAGCGACGTAGAAATACCAGCGCATGCCTCCCTCCTTTGCTGCGGGTTTGGGAAACAGCAACGGAGCGACGGCTGGATGATAGCACGTGGCTGCTTGAGATGAGCCAGTCTGCCATGCCCTTCACGCGCTCCGTGGCGCAGGCACTCTTGCCTGCGCCCGTAGGTCGAGGCAATCGGTAGGCCACAGCCAAGAGTGGCTCGCCACCAGGAAACCGAGTCACTATCCAAGGCGACTATCTCACTTCTTGAGGCAGCGCGGGCTTGCGCGCCTCGATTCGGCGTGCAATCATTCCCGCGGTTAACCTTCTTACATAGGGGGAGTCTCCGTGAATCTTCGAATCGCGCTATCCGTTTGCCTCGTGTTATTCATCGCGGCATTTCTTTCCATCACCACTTCCGCTCAAATATCTTGCGAAGCTCTCACCAATCTCACACTGACAAACGCGACGATCATGTCGGCAATGACTGTCGCCGCCGGAAGCTACAAACCTCCTGCGACGCCGGGTCTACCGGCGCCCACGAAACCTCTGCCGGCGTTCTGCCGTGTGGCGGGCGTCGCGAAACCCACCAGCGACTCCGAAATCCGTTTCGAGGTTTGGCTTCCGGCGTCAGGCTGGAACGGAAAATTCGAACAGGTTGGCAATGGCGGATTTGCAGGCATGATCCCGTTCGCGGGCATGGCCGAACCGCTGCTTCATGGATACGCCACAGCAGCCACGGACGATGGACACGTCAACGGCCCGGACCAAACGTGGGCGATCGGGCATCCGGAGAAAGTCGCCGACTTCGGCTATCGCGCCGTGCACGAAACCGCGGTTCAAGCGAAAGCCATCTTGCGCGGGTTTTACGGCGAGGATGCCCGCCGCAATTATTTCGTCGGCTGCTCGGAGGGCGGGCGTGAAGCGTTGACCGAGGCGCAGCGATATCCGAGAGATTTTCACGGAATCGTTGCCGGCGCGCCTGCGATTCACTGGGACGTACTCCAGCTTCGAGGAGCGTGGGATGCTCTCGCGCTTTTGGTTACTCCGGCCAGCTACATTCCACGGGCCAAATTGCCCATTCTCCAAAATGCCGCGATTGCCGCTTGCGATTCCGTCGATGGCGCGAAAGACGGCTTCATCGAGAATCCCGAGCTGTGCCATTTCGATCCGGCAGTGACTCAGTGCAAAGGCGACGACGCGTCGAACTGTTTGACTTCAGCCCAAGTCCAGGCCGCGGAAAAGATTTACGATCCGATGAAGAATTCGCAAACAGGAGCGACTATCGGCCCGGGCTTCTCGCCGGGTGTCGAGGCGTTTCCTGCGAATTGGCCCGTATGGATCACCGGGTCGAGCGCGCCGCAATTGGGAGCTGGCAAGCTATTAGCAACTTACTTTTTCCGCGACATGGTGTACGAGAACCCCAAGTGGGACGTTCAGTCATTAAATCTCGATAAAGATATAAAGGCGGCAGACGAAAAGTTCGGCGCCACTCTGAACTCGGACAATCCAAATCTTCGTGCCTTTAAGGCGCAGGGAGGCAAGCTGATCCAATATCACGGCTGGGGTGACGCCGCCATTCCGCCGCAGGGCAGCGTCGATTATTTCGAAGCCCTGCAAAAGACGATGGGCAACACAAAGAGCTTCTACCGGCTGTTCATGGTGCCGACGATGTCGCACTGCGCGGGTGGTCCCGGTGCGACGATATTCGGGAACGCTGGCGGAATAGAACCGCCGGAGGAAGATGCCGACCATGATGTCGTGCTGGCGCTTGATCGGTGGGTTGAGAAAGGCGTGGCGCCCGATCGCATCATCGCTACCGGATTCGTCGGCAACAATCCCGCAAAGGGCGTCTCCATGACGCACCCGTTGTGCCCATATCCGCAAATGGCGCATTACAACGGAACGGGAGACACCAAAGAAGCCGCGAACTTTACATGCGAAGCGCCTTCAAAAAAATAGGGATCGCAGCCGGCAAGGTGGAGTAACTGTTCCGTTGCCTTAGCATCTGTTCTCGCGGAAACCGTTCTGTTCCTGCACCTGCTTTGGTGCGCCTGGGTCTTGCTGGGCTGGATGGTCGCGCGCGGACCGTTTCTCCTCCGCATTCTCGACGCAGTTGTATATCCCAATCTGCCCGGGTGGCTCGTCGTTGGCGGCGCCGTGCTTGTTTGCGTGATCATCTTGTCGGTGTATCTGAGCCGCTATCTCCACCGGACAGCGGCCGCTCGATGGTGATGGAAATCTCGGACCAACTGCCCGGGCGCGCCGCAGCTTTCCTGCTTTTTGAAAATTGCCGCCGAAATCGAGGCCCCCGGCCAATTCTGAACGCAAACTTTGTTCCCACGCCTTCCCGGAGTATGATACCGGTTTACAGCGCTGTGCTCCTCGCCCGAGTAGCCGCCGGAGGTCCGTTATGAAAAAAGTTTTGATCATCGTCGGAATCGTGATTGTGGTGTTGATTTTGATCGTCGTGGTCCTGCCATTTGTGATTGATGCCAATCGCTTCAAGCCCACGCTGGAAACCGATCTCACCACCGCGCTCGGCCGCAAAGTTGAAATCGGAAACATCGGCCTTTCGATTCTTTCCGGCGGCGTCACGGTGGATAACGTAGTTATCGCGGACGACCCTGCTTTCAGCAACACACCTTTCTTGCAGGCCAAGAAATTGACGGCCGGTGTCGCACTGATGCCGCTGATTTTCTCCAAGAAGTTGGAAGTCTCCTCCTTCACTGTAACCGATCCGCAGGTTTCCCTGCTTCGCTCGCCCTCTGGAACCTGGAATTTCTCCAGCATGGGAACCACCGGAGCGAAAAATGCCGCGTCGCAATCGCAGCCCGCCGCATCGCCGCAGCCTGCATCGACGCAACAAACCGATATTTCCGTCGCCAAACTAAAAATCTCAAATGGCACCATTCTCGTCGGAACCGCTGGCGTTCACGGTAAAACTCAGACCTATAAATCCGTCGAGCTTGAAGCATCCGATCTTTCATACTCGTCACAATTTCCGTTCACTTTCAGCGCCAAAACCCCCGGCGACGGCACCGTAAAGGTCGACGGAAAGGCCGGTCCGATCGACGCCACGGACGCGTCGCTGACCCCACTGAACGCGAAACTCGACGTCTCCCACCTCGACCTCGCTTCCACCGGTTTCGTCGATCCATCGACCGGTGTGGGGGGCATTGTGGACTTCAACGGCGCCCTGATGTCCGATGGTCACCAGATGACGTCAAAAGGCGCGGTCAAGGCCGACAAAATCAAGCTTGTACCGGCGGGCTCCCCGTCGCGCGTGCCCGTAAATATTGACTACGCCACTACCTATGACCTGAAGAAGCAAACCGGCAGCCTCTCGCAAGGGGACGTCCACATCGGCCAGGCTCTCGCGCATTTAACCGGCTCGTATGACACCGCCGGTGCCGAAACCGCTCTTCAGATGAAATTGGCCGGCAGCGGAATGCCGGTGGCGGATCTGGAGGGCGTGTTGCCTGCGGCTGGCGTGAATCTCCCCTCGGGTGCATCCTTAAAAAGCGGCAGCATGGATGTAAATCTTGCCATCAGTGGCCCGGTCGATAAGCTGGTAATCACTGGACCGGTGAACCTTTCCAATGGGGATCTCGTGGGTTTTAATTTGAAGTCAAAGCTGGGCGCGCTCTCTTCCTTCGCCGGCCTCGGCGGCAATAGCGGCGGCAATGACACTCAAATCCAGAAACTCAGCGCCGATATCCGCGTCGACCCCGGTGGAACACAAGCGAATAATTTGGATGTGATCGTGCCTTCGATTGGGACGGTAACGGGAAACGCGGCAGTAAGCTCCAGCAACAAGCTCAGCGGCAAAATGAATGCGAAGCTCGCCGCAGGCAGTGTGGCCGGTGCCATGACCGGTGCGCTGTCTTCATTCACTGGAGGAGGAGGGTCAAAGGGAGGTGGCGGCATCCCCTTTACTCTTTCCGGCACCACGTCGAATCCCATTTTCCTTCCGGATCTTGGCGGCATGGCGAAAGGCTTGGGCCAGACTGGCGCAGGAGCGGCTGGTGGCGCGGCTGGCGCTGCCGGCGCTGCCGCGGGAGCCCTTGGCGGCCTTTTCGGGAAAAAGAAAAAGTAACGAATCTTTTTCTGTCGGCCTTCGAAACGCAGGCTTGCGTCTCGTCGTAGGCGAGTTGCGAGGCCACGGTTTCGTCAATCCACCGCAGCAGACTTTGGTGAGCGACCAAGCGTGTGTTCGGTGTCGCGAAACAGGTACATCATGGCTCGGATAACCGCTCGAATAGTTATCGCGATGATCGCTAATCCCGCCAGAGCAATTGCCGCGGCCGCATACACGTGACGCGTGGCAAACCAGGTGAGAAACACAACCAACAGATCCTCGCTCATGCTGAGCGCCATGTTGGAGAAAGGTTCGGGCGATCCGGTGACTGCCGTTCGCGCCGCCACCTTTCCCAGCATGCGCCGCCAGCGCGATTGAAGCTCCCACGAATGTTGCGGCGAGCCGCTCCCATTCCGGCAATTGCGCCGTGGCCGCATAGGTGAGCAACGCAGCGGCCGGCACGCGAACGAACGTGTGCATTGCGTTCCAAAACAGATCGAAAACCGGGATTTTGTCGCCAATAAATTCGATTGCGAAAAGCGCGCCGCAAATGCCAATCACATACCAGCTCACCAGGACGTGAAGCGAATCCGGCAGCGTGAGGAAATGCGCGCGAGCCAGCAAACCGAGCATCGCTACCGTGGCGTAAATATTGAGCCCCGCCGAAAAGCAAATCACCACCAGCAGCGCCGTCAGCTCCGTGCCAGTCGGTATCGCAGGAATGATTAAATTAGCGAGCATCGCGGTGATGCTGATCGCAAGCCCCTACGTCGAGCTATTCGGAAATCGTTCGCGGCTCCGCTAGAGCATTTGGCGCAAGACGTATTGAAGGATTCCGCCGTGCTGGTAGTAGGCGACCTCGAACGGCGTATCGACGCGGGCGACGGCAGTAAACTGTTTCTCCTGGCCCTGAGCGTCGCGCGCGCGGACTTTGATCTTTTTTTTCGGCTCGAAATTCTGGCCCAAGCCCTCGAAATCGAAAATTTCGAGGCCGGTAAGTCCCAACGACTTGAAATCTATCACCTGGCGCGAATTCCAGCGGAAGCACGCCCATGCCGACCAGATTGCTGCGATGGATGCGCTCGAAACTTTCGGCCAGCACCGCCCGAACCCCGAGAAGCAGAGTTCCTTTCGCCGCCCAATCGCGCGACGAGCCTGAGCCGTATTCTTTTCCCGCGATAATTACGAGCGGAACGCCTTCTTCGCGATATTTCATCGCGGCGTCGTAGATGGTCATCTGCTCGTCGCCGGGCTGATGGACGGTCCAGCCGCCCTCGGTTCCAGGCGCGAGCAAATTTCGCAGGCGGATGTTGGCGAAAGTGCCGCGCATCATCACTTCGTGGTTGCCGCGCCGCGCGCCGTAGGAATTGAAGTCCTTCGGCTGGACGCCGTGCGCGATCAAATATTTTCCCGCGGGGCTATCGGCCTGAATGGAGCCGGCGGGCGAAATGTGGTCGGTGGTGATGCTATCGCCGAGAACCGCAAGCGCGCGAAGCCCGCGCAAATCCGCAATCGCGCCCGGCTTCACCGGCATGCCTTCAAAGTACGGCGGATTCTTGATGTAGGTGGATTTGTCGCTCCAGGCGTAAAGATCGCCTTCGGGAACGGGCAGCGCCTGCCAGTGCGCATCACCGGTGAAAACGTCGGCATATTCTTTGCGAAACATTTCGCTTGAGACTGCGCTGCGTACCGTGGATTCGACTTCTTGCGGCGTGGGCCAAATTTCGCGCAGGTAAACGGGCTTGCCGGATCTGTCGTTGCCGAGCGGCTCGTTGACGATATCGAAATCCATGCGGCCCGCGAGCGCGTAGGCCACCACCAACGGCGGCGAGGCCAGATAATTTGCGCGGCAATGCGGATTGATGCGTCCTTCGAAGTTGCGGTTGCCGCTGAGAACGGATACGGCGACGAGATTGTTGTCCTTGATGGCTTTCGCGATGTGATCCGGCAGCGGACCGCTGTTGCCGATGCAAGTGGTGCAACCGTAGCCCACCAAATTGAAGCGCAGCGAATTGAGATACGGCCACAGGCCGGCTTTTTCAATGTAGTCGGTGACGACTTTCGATCCCGGCGCAAAACTGGTTTTTACCCACGGCTTCGCGGTAAGACCGCGTTCGACGGCTTTCTTCGCCAGCAAGCCGGCGCCAAGCATCAGCGAAGGATTCGAGGTGTTGGTGCAACTGGTAATCGCCGCGATCACCACCGATCCATCGGACAGATCGAATTTGTCGCCATTATTTTGCACGCTGACATGCTTAGGCGGCTCGGTGAGGGACTTCTCAAACGCTACCTTTGCTTGCGTGAGCGGCACGCTATCCTGTGGGCGCTTCGGCCCGGCCATGGTGGGCACAACGTCGCCCAGATTTAGTTCTAGCCGGTCTGAAAAAATCGGATCGGGAGTGAGATCGGTGCGGAACAGGCCCTGTTCCTTGGTGTAAACCTCTACGAGTTCCACTTGCTCGCGGCTGCGAGCCGTGAAGCGCAAATAGGAAAGCGTTTCCGAATCGACGGGGAAAAAACCCATCGTCGCACCATATTCGGGCGCCATGTTGGCGATGGTGGCGCGATCGGGAAGCGTGAGGCTCGAAAGGCCGGTGCCGTAAAATTCCACGAACTTTCCGACGACGCCTTTTTTGCGCAGCATTTGGGTGACGGTGAGAACCAAGTCGGTGGCCGTCGCGCCTTCAGGCAGGCGTCCGTGCAACTTAAATCCGACGACGGCGGGAATCAGCATCGAGAGAGGCTGGCCGAGCATGGCGGCCTCCGCTTCGATCCCGCCCACGCCCCATCCGAAAACGCCGAGGCCATTGACCATGGTGGTGTGAGAATCCGTGCCGACGAGAGAATCGGGAAATGCGACCCAGGTGTCGCCGAGCTTCACGCAGAAAACCACGCGCGCGAGATATTCGAGATTCACTTGATGGCAAATTCCCGTGTCCGGCGGGACAACTTTGAAATTGTGCAAACTCTTTTGTCCCCAGCGAAGGAAAGCATAGCGCTCGATATTGCGCCGCATTTCCATATCGGCGTTGAAGGCGAACGCATCCGCTCCGCCGAACTTATCAACCTGCACGGAATGGTCGATTACGAGCTCGGCTGGGAGCAGTGGATTGATTTTCTTGGCGTCGCCGCCGAGATTCTTGATGGCGTCGCGCATGGCGGCGAGATCAACCACCGCCGGCACGCCCGTAAAATCCTGGAGCAGCACGCGGGCGGGCATGAAGGAGATTTCTTTTTCGGTGGCACCCGCAGCCTTTGACGGGTCCCAGCCCGCGAGAGCGGTAATGTCACCGGCATGGACGAAGCGATCATCCTCGTGACGAAGCAGATTTTCGAGCAGCACCTTCAGGGAAAAAGGCAGGCGCGCAACGTTGCCGACGCTGGAGCGCGCGAGCACGTCCAGGCGGTGAATTTCGAAGGAATCGCTGCCGACGCGAAGATTCGCGCGAGTGGAGAAAGAGTTTTTTGACGTTGCGCTCATGCGCGGCTGAGGTCTCCTTTGGGTGGAAGCTTCACTTTAGCGTACTCGCGCCGCGGCGTCGTGGCTTCGCGGGGCGACTCTGTTGCCGTCCGATTCCGAACAAGATACTCACGATATCCATGTTAGGCGCAGGAGGATGATTGTCAAGGGACCGGCGCTGTAGGCTTTTTGGCTTCGTCCTGCGGCTATTTCGATTGGAGCCGGAAGCAGGCTCGCGTATATTTGCGCCCACAATGGCGGCGTCCGCTCCGGAGCGGGCAGCAAGCGGATCTTACCCTTGAGTGCGTCAATGAGCGTCAATCAACTGAGAAATGACAGCTTGTGGAAATGGCTTTCAATCGGAGGGCCGACTCTGGTCCTTTTCGCACTTTCAGCCGCGTACTGCGTCCACGTGCTTTTGGGAATCCGTTGGCAGGAAGTGACCTCAGCGGCCATCTGGTTCGCCGCAATTCAGATCGTCACCCTAGGTTGCATGTATTTCGCGCGGAGATATTATCGGAGCAAGAAGAATGCTCGACCTGCCGTATTGATATTTGGATTGTACTGCTGGGGGATTATTAGTTTGGGCGTGCATTACACGGTCGAATGGGGACTGTTTGCACCGAAAAACCTGTCTGGCGTCTACGCTTATTTTGCGGTCGCTATGCTGTTGATCATCATTCTGATGATGTTCGTGCCTTTTGATCGGATAGGTTGAGTTCGTTGCTCTATCTCGGTGATTTCTTCATCGCCTATAACGATGCGGTTAGCGCGGTTAAGTGCATGGGCTATTTGCCAAGCGAGAGTCCGAAGGCGCGGGATTGAAATTCGAGTGAGGCGGGAAGGTGCTGAGCGAAGTAGGCCTCGTTGTGGCCGCCGGGATAGAGATGAAATTCGTGAGAGATATGGCGGGAGGCGAGAAGTTCGTGGAATGCTTGCGCGCCCACGTTGAAACCGTAGTCGTCTTCGGTGCCGCAATCGAAATAAATGTGCATGCCCACGGGGCGCGGGCTATCGCTGACGATAGTGAATGGGCTATTGCGCTTCCAGAAAGCGGGATCGAACGGATTGCCAAACGCTCCACCCAGCGCGAAAGAGATGGCGTTTTCCTGAGTGCCGGGCATTTGGATATGCGGCAGCTCGGCAATCAGCGCAGCGCTGTGCGCGCTCACCGAGCCGAATAATTGCGGATACCGAAAGGCAAAACGGAGCGCGCCATAGCCTCCCATCGATACGCCGGTGATGCCGCGATGCGCGCGGTCGGAGCGGATGCGGTAGTGGCCTTCGATGAAGGGCAGGAATTCCTTGACGAAAAAATCCTCGTAGCGCACGCGGCCGTCGCGCGAATTGATGTAGAAGGTGCGGTCGGCGGCGGGCGTCGCAATCAGGAATTCGCCGATGCGTTTTTGGTCCCAGAGATCCTGAATCAGGTCCCAGCCGCCGGAATTGAGGAGGATTTGCTCGTTTTCACCGAGGCCGTGAAGGAAATAGAGCACCGGGTAGCGGCGCGTTTTTTCGGAGTCGTAGCTGGGCGGAAGAAGAACGCAGTAAGGAACGCTGCGGCCGAGAATTTTGCTGGGGACGGTGCGGCATTCGGCGCGGCCTGCGGCGTGGGCGGCTCCGACGAAGAGCAGGCAGCAGAGCAGAAGGAACGCGCAAGGCAAAGTGAAAAGAGCCGGCGGGACGCCGGCGCTACAAGAGCATTTACTCATAGCGGAGGGCCTCGACTGGATCCAGGCGGGCCGCGCGAGATGCGGGATAGATTCCGGCGCCGAGGCTTACGGCGATGGAAAAGACAATGGCCGCGGCAACCATCCACCAAGGAACGGCGGTGACGCTGATGCCGGGAAGCGAGCGGCGGCTCAAATAAATGTTGGTGCCAAAATTGATAGCATGGCCGATCAGCCAGCCGATGAACACGCCGAAAATTCCGCCGAGTAAACCCATGGCACCCGCCTCGACGAAAAATAGCCGGCGAATGTCGCGGTCCGCCGCCCCCAGCGCTTTGAGCACGCCAATTTCGCGGCGGCGCTCGAGGATGGCCATCACGAGAGTATTGATAATGCCGAGTGAAGCCACAACCAGAGCGAGGCTGCCGAAGATGCCGAGGAAGAGATCGAATACCGCGAATACAAGGCTCAAATTGCGGCTGGCGTCGAGCAACGAAAAAGCGGAAAAGCCCATTTGCTTTATAGCGTCTTCCGCTGCTTTCACGTTGGTGGGGCCGTTGACGCGGACCGTAAGACTTTCATAGCTGCGGCGGGGCGGTCCATCACGCAACAGATCGCGCAAATCGTTGGTCTGAGTGGCCTGCAGAGTTTCGGCGACTTGCAGCGGAATCAAAAGACGCCCGCGACCGAAGCCGCCGAACCCCGCCGCGGGCTCGGTTTCGACAATACCTACCACGCGAAGTTTTGCCTCATGCGGAACGATGGAAAATCCGCCGGAAGAGGAATCTTCGCCGGCATGCTTGCCCGCGGGAGCCGGGGGAAGGGCCTGGCGCTCCGCATAGCGCACATCGATTTCCTTGCCGAGAAGCGAATCCGGCTGCGTGGATAATTGCTTGGCCAAATCAATTTGAAGGATGGCCTCGTTCGCCGAGGGACCTGAGAAAAAGGAGCCTTTCATGCCGTCGAAGGCCCCATCTGTGCGGGCGGATTGCGGCACGCCGGCGAGAACCGTGCCGTAGGGATTTCCCGCGTAATGGATTTCCGTGGGGAAACGAATCTCCGGGTAAACCTCGGCTACATGAGGCAAAGCTTCCAGTTGGCGGCGAGCTTCAGCATCTAGAGCGCGCGGAGGACCCGCTGGAGCGGTAACCGGTCCTTCGGGACGTCCGCCGAAGCCGGGATAATTCGAGCGCGGAGTGACGAAGATCGCATTGAAAAGACCGGTGCTGGCGAGGCGATTGTTGGCCAGATTCTGCAGACCGACGCCGAGAGAAAGCATGGCGACAAGCGATGCCACTCCGACGGCGATGCCCATGGTGGTGAGAGAATTTCGCAGCAGGGCTTCGCGCAGATTGCGGCCCGCAAGCTCTGCAAGATCGCCGATTTTCATTGCGGCGCTCCGTCGCTGACCACTTTGCCGTCACGCATCTGAATCATTCGATGCGCGAAGCGCTCGGCGCGCGGATATTCGTGGGTGACCATGACGACGGTGACGCCGAGTGTTTCATTTATTTCGCGCAGGAGGAGCATGATTTCGTCGCCCGTGGCGCTATCGAGATTGCCGGTAGGCTCGTCGGCCAGCAGGATGGTGGGCCGATTCACGAGGGCGCGAGCCAGAGCGGCGCGTTGCTGCTCGCCGCCGGAAAGTTCCGTGGGGCGATGAGTGAGGCGCGCTCCGAGGCGCACGCGTTCGACCGCTTCGCGCACGCGAGCGGTGCGCTCATTGCGGTCCACTTCGGCCAGACGCAAAGGCAGCTCGACATTTTCTTCAAGAGTCATTCGTGGAAGCAGATTGAAGGCTTGAAACACAATTCCGACGGTGTGACTGCGGTACTTGGCCAATTCCTCGGAATTCATCTCGGCTAAATTGCGGCCGTGGGCGAGAATTGCTCCGGAAGTGGGGCGATCTAGGCCGGCGATCAAATTCAGCAGCGTGGATTTGCCGGAGCCCGAGCTACCCAGTATGGCTACGAAGTCGCCCGCGGCGATGTCGAGCGTTATGTCCTGCGCCGCGCGAACCAGCGCAGCGCCCATCTGGTAGTGCCTTGTAAGGTGATCGGTGCGAATGGCTATTTTGCCGGTCGATGACATCGTCCGCCTAACATGTTACTACGCGTGAAGGTGGAGCGATGTTGCGGAGATAACGAACGGTGTCGGGACGCGACGGAATAGAGGCGGTACTTCAAAACGAGCCGCAGATCAGGGGACGTCCGACAGCGCATCCGCGTCGAAAAAGGATTTGTGCTGAGCCAACGCTTCAATGGCGGGAATGATGGAGCTACTGCGTGATTTGAGCAGATACCCGCTGGCGCCGGCGTCTTCGGCCTCCCGGATCATTCCTCGGATCGCGTATTGGCTAAAGATTAGTATTTCAGTATCCGGAACCTCTTTCTTGATTCGCGGCGCGGCGCTCAAGCCATTCATCTTTGGCATGCTGATGTCCATCACCACTACGTCCGGCCTCAGGTCCTTGGCCTTCGCGATGGCCTCGACGCCATCGCGCGCTGTGCCCACGACGCGCCAACCGTCATGCGTATCCAATAAGCGCTGGAGCGCGGAGCGAATGGCTTGTTCGTCATCGACCACCAAAATCCGTAGCGCCACCATGGATCCTTTCTCGAATCGGTTTTGCCGCGTTTTTTTTCGCACGAATCGCGTCTGTACTGGGACCGGCCCAGCAATATCTACCGAGGCGCCGCGCGAAACTACACTGGTTGCGGCCTTAGGTGCACTGGCGAAACTCGGGGCGAAACTCCGCCTAAACATCACGTTCCATTGCTGTTAATTCCAACGGGAGCGTGGCTCCTTTCCTGGCAATGCAATTGCAATCACTCGGACATCGCGTCTCGTCGTGATTTCCGCACATAAAGGAGCACCCTTGAAGCGCACCTACGACATTTTCCGGAGACTTCCCGACGGTGGCCCCATCTGGATCGAGGCCGTGCAAACTCTCGAAGGCGCGAGGGCTCGTGTGACATCGTTGCTGGAAGCTCAGCCGGGCGACTACTTCGTCTACGATCTCGTTCATAACAAGATTGTTGAAATCGTTGAATACGCAGATAGTCGCTAGCCTGGATGCGCGCCAGGCGTTGCCTACAGCCGTCCCATCAGAAACAAGATCAACAATATCAATACGATTACACTGATGCCTCCGCTGGGGTAGTATCCCCAGTTCCTGCTGTGCGGCCACGTCGGCAGGCTGCCAAAAAGTGCCAGCAGCAAAACTATCATCAAGATGAGTAGGAGCATCCCGGTCTTCCCCTTGTTGACCCGCCAAATCTGCGCCTCTACTGAATTCTGAAACAGCCATCTTTTCCTCGTGTAGACTACGGACACGCCGCCACATCGGCAATCGAGCAAAGCCTGTAGTTGCTTACGTTGGGGTTAGTAGGGTCAGCTCAGAGTGCGAGTAAACTTGAACTGATGGTTAAGCCTTGCCTAGCGGCGCTAACCTGGCTCACGGGTCGTTCGCTGCGGCACTGGCTCGTTCAGCTCGGCGGCGTGGGCTTGATTCCCCTTGGACTTCTCGACAGTTCCCTCGTTCCCCTGCCGGGCAGCATGGACATTGCAACGATCTTCTTAGCGGCGCGCGATACGCACCTGTGGTGGTACTACGCCCTCATGGCAACGGTCGGATCCGTAACAGGTGGATTTCTCACCTACCGGCTGGCCCGCAAGGGAGGCAAGGAAGCACTGGAGCACAAATCGTCGCGCGGCTATATGCGCAAGGTTTGCGATATTTTCGAAAGGTGGGGATTTGCTGCAGTAGCTATCCCTGCCCTGTTGCCTCCGCCGGCGCCCGTTACACCATTCGTGGTGGCGGCGGGAGCCATGCAATATTCCCTGAAGAAATTTCTGACTGCCTTCACGTCGGCCCGCCTCGTGAGATACATCATTCTGGCGTCGTTGGCCGCCCATTATGGACGGCAAATAATCGGACTAATCTCGCACAATCTGCTGATGGTGGGGATCGTGATCGTCCTCCTGCTAGGCGCGGCGGCGGCTCTGGCGTTCGTCATTCGAGGCGGAATGGCGCGGAGCCGGGCGGCAAAAAAGCGTAAAAGGAAATGACAGCTCCCTGCTGGAGATTCCTCAGAAGAAGGCGATGGCTCGTCCTGCAAACACCAGCGCAATCCAAAGCGCCAGGGATAATCCCGCCCACCGCCTTGCGCTCGGCGGCGTGATCGGTGCGTTGTCCCACGACGCGACGCTGCGATAAATTCCGAACCGAAAAACGAAAGCGTTCACGCCCGCTGCCAGAAGCAGAAGCAGCGAAATCCAATACATCACGTTGCCGCCATACTCCACTGGATCGGAGATGCTCAGCAGAATTCCGGTGACCAGCAGCACGCCGAATCCAATCCATTTCCAGGGCCGAAATTGTTCGATCACTTGCGAAACGGGCACGCTTCGCATCGCCGCGCCCAGCACGCGCAAATTCCCGATTGCCACCATCCCGCCGAATAAGGCGATGCTCAGCACGTGGATGATCAAGAGTACGGGGTAGTCGTATGTGCCTTCGCGAAGCGAGACGCTCCACGAGGTGTGGCTGAGCCATTCGCAAAATTTCAGCAGACCCATCGATCGCTCTCCGGATGCGCCGAATTAGTTTCGCCCACGTTACAGATTACCGATCCACAACCCCGCAAGCACAACGCAAAGCCAAAGTCCCAACGAAACGCAGGCGGCGGGCTTGCGCCAGGCCGGCGAGGCCGCATCCCGCGATGGCTCCGTGGCTTTCCGAATCACCGTGAAGTGGAATAGGAGTGCCAGCAGGAGGAACAGCATTTTGTTGCGAAACGCGGGAACTTGTACGTACTCGCGAGGGTCGGATGAGAAAAGATACGGCCCCGTGATCAATTGGATCGCGATTCCAATCCATATCCAAGGCGCCAGCCCGCGGGCAATGGCTGAAACCGGCTGCCGTGGCAGGCACAAACCTAGCAACCGCAGATCCAGGATCAGAATTGTTCCCACCAGCAAACTAAAACCGCAGATGTGAACGGCCTCAACCACCGGGAAAACCCATTCCCAACGCGCGATTGGATTGAGCGGAAGCGCTTCCGGAATCCCTTGAAGCAGGTGCAGGGCAAAAATACTCGCCCACATCATCCGATGTACCCGATGGAGCGGCCGCCGAGTCCCACGCCGGCCCACAGCAGCAGCGAAACCACCGCCGCCACTTTGCGCCACACCGGCCGGATGCTTCCTTCATCGGACAACGTGATCCGCCGGTGAATGGTGAAGGTAAAAATTATTGCCAGCAGAAGTGACGTCATCTTGAATTGGAAGCCCCAATTTCCGTACATCTTCACAGCCTCAGTGGAGAAAAGCAGAAATCCGGAAATCAGCATCACCGCGAGGCTTCCCAGCGTCCACGGCCACACATCCTGCGCCAGCTCTGAGACAGGCTCGTCGGCAAACCGGAGGCCGAGGAGGCGCGCGTTCACCAGCAGAATCGTGCCGCCCAATACGCCGAGCGCAAGCAGATGAAATATTTCAACGAAGGGAAAGAGCCACACGGAATCGCGTATTCCGTGGCCAAACCAGGTTTCATTGCAGTGTCGGCAGAACGACAGCAAAATCGCTTTAAGCCAAGTCATTTCCCCCGGACCTCCTCACGGCGGCGGCAGAGCATACGCGATACCTCGTCCTGCAGCCACGATGGCCACCCACAGCACCAGCGAGACCACAGCCGCAATCTTCGCCGCCCTGGGCGTCTTCACGGCCAGATCCCATTCGGCGGTGCGGCGGCCGATGGTTGCGTTGAAGACCAACACGTTCACTCCCGCCAGCACCAGCATGATCATTTTCACCTTGAAAAAAGTCGTGCTGTAGAAAGATACCGGGTCGCCGCAGAATAGCAGCACGCCGCTGACAATCATGATCCCGAAGCCGGCGATCAGCCAGGGATTGAGTTGCCGCAAAACTTCCGAAACGGGCCGGCGCCGCATTGTGACGCCCAGAAGGCGCAAATCCAGCAAGACCGCAAATCCGAGAAAGAGAGTAAGGGTTAGAACGTGGATTGTTTCGACGATTGGCTCGGCCCAGAGCGAATCCCGCATCGTGGTGCTGAATTGCGTGTCATGCAACCATTGCAGAAAGCTAGCGAACCACATCCGTTACCCTCTGGGAATTCGTTGTTCCAGCTTCGTCCTGGTCGCCTGCAAGTGAAACTTTACTTCGCTTCACAAGGTGTGGGATTCCACCCCGCGGCATCGGGCTGCTTCTTGAATTGGGAGCTTGTGATGTAGGGCTGCGCCAAATATTCCGGGTCGTGCACGATGGTCGTTACGATCAGCCAAGTGACGCCGCGTTCCTCAAAGCTATCGAAATATTCCTCGACGGTGGTATTGGCGCTGTACGGCACGCCGTTCTTGCGCACGTACCCCGGGCGAACGTGCGTCGTCATCACCTTCATATACCCTTCTTCTTTCGGAGCGGCGGGGTGTGCTCCCGGAGCACCCGCCGCTACTGGCACCACAAATCCCCGCGGCCGCAGGCCTTCCCAATCGGCCACGGAATATCCTTGCCAGGTCGGGGGTCCGCTGGCCGGTTTCGTGTCGTCGAAATGAAATATGCGAGTCTGTTCGCCCGCGTCCGTCTCCACGCGCAGTGTGTCGTCATTCACCCACGTGATATGCAGACGCTCCGGCACGCGCATGATGGCGCCCGCTCCATAAGCCTTGCACGCATTTCCGGAAGCCTGGTCCTTGGCGGGATCCCATTCCATGGCGATTTTTCGGCCCTCGGCGTTTATCGGGACCCCAGGAAAATCGCCCTTATCGGGAGTAACCATCCGATAGCGCCAGTCTTCCGTGACGACAGCCACCCAGTAGCCGCTAGGATCGAACGGAGCATCGGCATGCGGATTGAATTTGGGCGGAGGCGGGGGCGCGTTTGGTCCGAATTGGGCGCGCGCCGGAGCGGCGAACGCCAGCACGCCAAGGATGGCAACAAACGACGCGACGCCGAGCCGCAGATTCCACAGTTTCATTCGATCCCCCACCAGTTAGCCCTTCTCATTCCCGGCTGCCATGCCACGGGCGGCCAGCGAGAAAAAACCTACATGATCACGCCTTCCCACTTCCAGCCGTCCGACGGCCGCACGATTTTGTGCAAGCGAATTCTGTGCTCGGCAGGATCGCGCCCCGGATTGCCGGTGACAATCACGTGATCGCCGGGCTTCAGCGTATCGCGGCTAACGCGGTCCCGAGTAAGCTGTGCTCCACCGCCCCATTCGACGGACCACGTCTGCATTTCGCCCTTGCTGTCGGGGGCCTCAACTTTCACGAACGAGTGCGGATTGCGGTACATGAACTGTGTCAGCGTTCCCTCGACGGTGATCTCTTGATCCACAAAGTAAGTTGCGGCGAACGAATGATGCGCGTAGGCGCGCCCTCCCATGACCAATGCAGTAGCTACCGCTAATAGAATGAAGACTGCGCGTTTCATAATTGGCCTCCTGTATGTCCCCAATAAATTCGCGAGACCCCAAGCTGCTGACTTAATGCTTCGCGCTGAGGCTCTTGTATACCGCTTCGACGAACATATCCGTGGTCCACATACCTGTCGTGGAACCGTAGCGTCCATCATAATCCATCGTGGGCTTGGCGACTTTCACCTGTTCCAGCGTCATTCCCCTATTAATCATGTCTTGCACGCGGTCGCGAATGATCGTAACCATCTCCTGGTAGAACACCACATCAGCCACGTCGCAGAGCCGGCCGTGTCCCGGTATCACCAACGTCCCGCCTTCCTGCAAATCGGCGGGGATGGCTATCTTAATAATACGATTGAGTCCCGCGATCACGCCCTGAATATTTCCGCCCCTCTGCATGTCGACGATCGGGTAGCGATTGGTCACGAAGATATCGCCGGTGCTGATCACGTCCGAGCGGCGAAAAAACACCATGGTGTCGCCGTCAGTGTGCGCCGCCGGAATGTGAATCATTTTAATTCCCTCACCGTTGAAGAAAAGTATTCTCTCGGGCGTCGTGTACGTTTCCGTCGGCCATGCGCCCTGCGGCGCGGAGTCTTTCCCGCCCGTTTCGCTCATTCGGTCAAGAACCGATTGAAACGCGATCACCGTGGCTTGGTCACCCGCGCTTGCGCCAATATCGCCCACCACATTTCCGCCGGCGATGGTGCTTCCCGCTTTCGCGATGGCTTCATTGCCGCCTGTGTGGTCCGCGTGCACATGCGTATTGATGATGTACCGGATGGGCTTGTCTGAAAGAGAACGCACCGCCGCCAGCACCTTCTCGCTCATCGGGGCGACGCCCGCATCCACCAGCAGCACTCCATCATCGCCCACTTGCACGGTGATATTGCCGCCCGCCCCCACCAGCATATAAATGTTGCCCTGCACGGGCAGGATGTGGACTTCGGCCTTCGAGTAGTCCGGCGTCTGCGGAGCGGCAGCTTGCCCCTGCCGCGCGGAAGCGGGACCCAATAAACCTGTCAGTGCAATCGCGCTTGCGACTAGCGCAAGAAAAGCCACGCGCCACGCCTTCGATGAACGCAATGCCACCCTCCCCACGGCCCTCATCGGTTCGTCGCCTTTTTCGCCGGACGCGGCAGTAATTTCATGTTTTTCATCTTGAGTTGGTACTCCGGATACATCGTTTCCGCACCGCCCCGCGCCGCTTCCGGCGGCAGGCCATAATTCGCCGGAAACTCGTTCAGGAAGGGATTCTTTCCCGGCAGATGGGCCGGCACCACGCCCGCGGGCCGATCCACCTCATCCACGGCTTCGCACGGCCAGGGGGCCATCCGCTGTTGCGGGTTGTTGATGAAATCCGTAGTGCGGATGAAAGGTTCGGTCAAATACACCGGATCGTACGTGATCGCGGCGACGGTAAGATACTTTCCGTGGACCATAAGGTGCGCTGTCGCCGTGCCCACGTCGCTGCGGGGAATACCGTTGCGGCGCACCCAGTTTTCCTTCAAGTGAGTGGTTTCAACCACCAGGGTGTCTCCATCCCAATGGCCCCTTGAAAACCCCTCCCAGGTATGCGCCGCGTAGGGCGGAAGATCAGGACGCCCATCCATCCAAATGGTTTGCTCGGCGCCATATGCAGAAAGGTGAGTGCGAAACGCGATCACGTTTTGCGACTTTACGTCCACTTCCTTCCAAATACTCAACTGCGAAGGTCCGCGCCAGCCGTAGTCGGCGCCATGTTCCCGGCACTGATTCTCGGGCAGCTCTATCAGCGTGGCATCCCAACTATCACCGCGCAATCGCGCCGCCGCGTTGATCGGAAGCCCCAGATAGTCGCCGATTTCCGGACCGGGTATGCGCTCCTCCCAATCCTCGTCGAATGTAGGCGACCATTCCCCCGTGGGATCCTCCTGCGCGAAGAGCGGCCGCCGCAGCAACGGTGCCAGGAAAACCAGCAGAATCAGCGCTCCAGCAATTTTTAGGCCCACTAACTTACTCATATCTCATGCCCCCGATGAACGCACGCGGACCGCACACCTTTTATCACAAAAGAAGCCCCGCCAATCATCGTTTTTCGCCTTCGATTCGTCCATTGCAGGCTCTTCGTACGATTTTGTCACAAGTTTCCTCCAAGGCCATTTGTGATACACTTTCGCGCCGGAGGTGCTCCATGTCGCTTGTAAAAGGTCTCCACCATATGACGGTGTGTGTGAGCGGAGCGCAGGAAGATATCGACTTCCAGACCCAAATTTTTGGCCAGCGCATGATCAAGCAAACCGTTCTCTTCGATGGCCGCTACGCCCATTATCATTTGTATTATGCCAATGCGAATGCCGAGCCAGGCTCTGTCTACACCACCTTTCCCTATGGACGTGTGAAAGGCCGCCAGGGTTCCGGGCAAATTCAAGCCACGGCCTATACGGTTCCAAAAGGCTCGCTGAAATTCTGGCTGGAACATCTGAACCGCCACAAGGTGAAGAACGGCGGTATTCAGGAGAGGTTCGGACAAAAATTCATCCGCTTTAATCATCCTTCGGGCATTCAGCTCGAAGTGCTCGAGGACAGCGCTGACACGCGCAAGAATTGGACCACCAAGGAAGTCAGCGGCGACGTGGCCACGCGCGGTTTCCATGGCCCGGTGCTTTCCGTTCGCGAAATTGCCGAAACAGAACGCTTTTTTGTCGACGCTCTCGGTTTCCGCAAGACCGGCCAAGAGGGCGCCTATCACCGGTTCGAAATTGGAGAAGGCGGCGCCGCGAAGACAGTCACTCTACTGCACGAGCCCGATCGCCCGTCCGGCAGTTGGATCTTCGGCGCCGGCACGGCGCACCACATGGCGCTCGAAGTGGAAAACGACGAGAAGCTCGCCGAGCAAAAGGGCATCTATGACGAACTCGGCTATACCGATTGCTCCGAAATAAAAGACCGTTTGTATTTCCACTCTGTCTACTGCCGCTGTCCCGGCGGAATTCTGGTTGAATGTGCCGCAACGGTGCCCAATGGATTTGCGGTGGATGAACCCTCTGACCAGCTCGGCCAGAGCTTGCTCCTTCCGCCGTGGTTCGAACAGCGCCGCCCGGAAATTGAAGCCATGCTCGAACCGATCAAGGTTCCGGAAAGCAACTTCCCGGGCGGCATGAAAAAGCCCGTGGCCAAGCCTGCTGCTCCGGCGCAACCGTCCGCAGCCGAACAACCCGCCAGCGGCGCATCCCGGCGCACCAGCGCCGTCTTCATCGGCGGCGACAAGCCGAAGAATTAGCGCGCGCTGAAAAATATAGGGCGAGGTCCCCCTCGCCCTGTTTCCCTTTCATTTCTAATCGAAACTACAGGGCTGGCTCGCTGCTGCGGCTTCCCCCGTGCGAACCCGATCGCTGGCGCGCCGGCCCACTTGGCATATTCAGGTTGATTATCGTGTTCACCAGTCCAACGTGGGAAAATGCTTGAGGAAAGTTGCCGGTAAATCTCTTTTCTTCCGGATCGTACTCTTCAGAGAGAAGCCCAACGTCATTTCGAAGTCTCAGCACTCGCTCGAGGAGTTCCTGCGCCTTCTCGTTCTGGCCGAGAAGGTGATAGGCGTCCGCCATCCAAAAACTGCACGCCAAAAACACTCCTTCGCCCGCGGGCAGCCCGTCTTCAGCTTTTGCGGTGTCGTATCGCATAACCAGGCCGTCGCGCATCAGGCGCTCTTCCACCTGCTGCACGGTGCCCGCAATTCGAGGATCGCCGGGCGGCAGAAATCCGACAAGGGGGATGAGAAGCAAGCTCGCATCCACTTGCTTGGACCCATACGACTGAACAAAGCTGCCCAGCTCGGCGTCAAATCCCAGGCGGCAAACATCGTCATGAATCTCTTGTCGCGTGGCCTCCCAGCTATCCAAATCCCCATCTAACCCGAAGCGCTCGCAAGTTTTGATCCCACGATCGAAAGCCACCCAGGCCATCACCTTGGAATGGGTGAATTGCCTCCCCGGCCCGCGAAACTCCCAAATCCCGTGGTCGGGTTCACGCCAAATCTTCTGAAGGTGCTTCAAAAGCTCGCGCTGAAGATCCATCGCCGAGTCGCTCTTCGATTTTGTGCGCGTGCGAGCCTGGTGCAGAACGTCTGAAACCTCTCCATAAATATCCAATTGCATTTGCTCGGCGGCGGCGTTCCCGATTCGCACCGGTGACGCTCCCTTATAGCCGGGCAGCCACGGCACCTCCGTTTCGGGTATCCGGCGCTCGGCGGCGACCCCGTACATTACCTGCAATTGGTCGGCGCTCCCGGCGGCGGCGCGCAGAAGCCAGTCTCTCCAGTGGCGAGCCTCCTCGCGATAACCCGGCATGCATCAAGGCAAGCAAACTAAAAGTTGCATCGCGCAACCAGCAATATCGGTAATCCCAATTGCGCTTCCCTCCGAACTTTTCCGGCAAGGAGGTCGTCGCGGCCGCCAGGATGCCGCCTGTCGGGGCATACGTAAGAGCTTTGAGAGTAATGAGCGATCGCTCTAACGCATCCGAATGTGGCCCGTCATAGGTACACTTCGAGGTCCATTTGCGCCACCATTTCTCCGTTTTCTCCAGAGACGCTTCCAAATCACTCGAGTGCGGAGGCCGCCCGAAGGAGCTCCCGTACGTCAGGCCGAAGCCAACCGTCGTTCCCTCGGCGACAGTAAAATCGCTAACCGTCTTCAGTGCCTCTCCTCGAACGGTAACAGGTGTTTGAAGCGCTAGAAGGTTCGGTCCGGCGATCGCGAATAGCGCCCCGTCTTTCTGGCGCGTCACCCATGGCACCGCTTCGCCGTAATCAAAGCGAACCACGAAATCCATTCGCATGGCCACCTTTCCGCGGTCGCCACGGACCAGGCGGATGACCTCGGGAGTCTTGCTGCGAATCGGCATGAAGTCGATCAGCGTCACCGCTCCATCGTCGGTATCGAACTGCGTTTCGAGGATCAGAGTTCTCTCGCGGTAACGCCGGGTTACGCGATATTTCTCTGCCGGAGCAATCTGCCAGCGGCCGTTGTCGGGGGTCCCCAGGAGCGCGGCAAAACATGCGCCGGAGTCGAAGCGCGGCAAGCAAAGCCAGTCGATCGAGCCGTCGCGCGCTACGAGGGCTGCCGTCTCGCAATCTCCAATGAGGGCGTAGTCTTCGATCGCGGAAGGCACTGAATTATTGTAAGTCCAATCGGTTTACAACGCGAAGCAACATCGCTGCTTCGCCGAAGTCGCTATTTGGCAGCCGGCGCAATCGATTACCCTAACGAATCGTCAACCAGCTCGAAAGCTCACGGTTCAGCGCTTCCACCAGATCCGCTCGGTCTTCCCCGGGAAGATTGGAATCGATATCGTAGCCTTGACTGCGCAGATGGTAGGAAAGCATTCGATACGACGCCCTGAACCCTCGCACTTCCTCGTGGCTGATGGAGATGTGCTCGCCTGGAATCGAAGGCGTAAGCTCGTCGCGCATGTAAATTGCGTCAAATCCAAAAATGCGCCATGGCTCACCGCGGCGTTCCGCGCGGTAAAGGAAACGCGCATGCGTTGAAAGAGTGCCTTCCACGTTTTGCAGTTTCACGGGCAGGTCAATGATCGCCGTCAAGCTCGCAATTGCGCGATTTCCCGCCAGCGTCACCAGGACTGGTCCCAGCCTATGCTTCGCGGGAATTCCGCGGCGCGCCATGTCGATTGAGCCGGTCACGAAGTCCGGACCGTTCCCTCGAAACCAGCTTATTCGGACCACCGAGTCAGGCCAGAAGCATTCGCGCATTTGCTCCCAGCGACCCATATCGCGGCTCTCCCGCTCGCGCAAAATAAGTTGCGAGATAGAAGTAATATCCGCGCTATCCAGCACCGCTTTCGGTAAATTATCGCTCATGGGCACCGCTTCCAGACGCGAATCCACCGTGGCTACGTTCGCGTCGTTTGGTCGAAAAATTCTTTACACCACCATGTGCTTGAAACTGCGATTTTCGATGATAGCCTCACAATGAGGCTCTGCGGCCACCTCGACGAAAGGACATGACGGCGAAAATCGAGATGGCATTTGCCGCCCTGTCTCCATAACCATGCCGATGGCATTGACGAATTCCAGATTGAAAACCGAGCGGAACCCGCTTACGCTGTTGATCTTAGTGATTCTACAGACCCAATTGCTAGATCGATCTTCAGGATTGGCGTGCGGCACTCGCAAGCAGTCGAGCGCACTTTGATGGAGTCTTCCCACAGCTTCGAAGTCGGTAAAATCCGCCTCGGCGGCAACGCGCCCTTGTTTCTCATCGCCGGCCCCTGCGTAATTGAAAGCGAAACCCATGCCACCTCGATGGCCAGTCGCCTGGCAGAGATTGCCGGCTCCGCCGGTATTCCGCTGATTTTCAAGGCTTCTTACGACAAGGCCAATCGCTCCTCCATCGGGTCTTTCCGGGGACCCGGCCTGGAAGCCGGACTCCGCGTGCTCGCCAAAATCAAAAAGCGCACCGGGCTGCCCATCCTCACGGACGTGCACGAAGTGCGGCACGTCGGTCCGGCCGCCGAAGTTTGCGACGTGCTGCAAATTCCGGCGTTTCTCTCGCGCCAAACGGATCTTCTCGTCGCCGTCGGCCAGTCCGGCCGCGCCGCCAACATCAAAAAAGGGCAGTTTCTTTCGCCGTGGGATGTCGCCAGTGCCGCGGAAAAGATAGCAAGCACCGGCAATCAAAAAATCATTCTTACGGAAAGAGGCGTATCCTTCGGCTACCAGAATCTTGTGGTGGACATGCGATCGTTTCCGATTATGCGCAAATTGGGCTACCCCGTGGTCTTCGATGTGACGCATGCGGTGCAATTGCCCGGGGGAGAAGGAAACTCGAGCGGCGGCCAGCCCGAGTTCATCGAACCGCTCGCGCGCGCGGGAGCTGCCGCCGGCATTGACGGTCTGTTTCTCGAAGTGCACGACAATCCCGCGAAGGCTCTCTCGGACGGCACGAACGCGCTCGCACTGGAAAACCTCCGGCCGCTTCTGGAAAAAGTGTCGCGCATCGCCGCGCTCACTCGCGAATGGGACGCGAGCGGCGGCCTTCCGCAGAAGCAAGATTCTTCGGCAAAGGCTTCGCCACGCAAGCCGGAACGCAGAAAGTGGCGCGCCCGATGAGCCCGATCACGCCTCGGAAAAGCGCAGTCTCGCCGAACGGAAGGAAAGTGTCGGTGCCGACGGCGAAGCGCGTCCTCCAAATCGAAGCCGAGGCTATCAGCGGTCTGATCGATCGCCTGGACGAGCGCTTCGAAAACGCAGTCGAGCTGCTGTACTCCTGTAAAGGGCGCGTGGTTGTTGCGGGGCTCGGCAAATCTGGATTGATCGGACGAAAAATCGCGGCCACTTTTTCCAGCACCGGCACGCCGTCAATGTTTCTGCATGCCGCCGAAGCTCTCCACGGCGATCTCGGTATGCTCGCGGCTGGCGATGTCCTGTTGACGATTTCCACGAGCGGTCAAACCGAGGAACTGATCGAACTGGTGGAAGCGGCCAGGCGTCTGGGCATAAAAATCGTAACACTCACGGCGAAAGAGTCCTCCACGCTGGCGACGGCCAGCGACATCGTGCTCGACATCGCCGTCAAAGAGGAAGCCTGCTCGCTGAACCTTGCGCCCACGGCTTCCACAGCCGCAGCGCTGGCCATGGGTGACGCGCTCGCGATCGCTTTGCTCGAGCGCCGCGATTTTCGTGAAGATGATTTCGCCGCTTTGCATCCTCGTGGCCGCCTGGGGAAAAAACTGCGACGCCTCGAAATGTTGATGCACATGGGCAACGAACTGCCACGGGTGCTTCCCACCGCTAAGATGCCCGACGTGATTTACGAAATGAGCAGCAAAGGACTGGGCCTGACCGCGGTGGCTAAACCCGACGGCCACCTGTTGGGTATCATCACCGATGGCGACCTTCGCCGCGTGATGCAGCGACGCAAGCAAAACGTTCTGGAACTCGCCGCCATCGATTGCATGACCAAAAATCCGGTCACGCTGCCGCGCACCGAGCTTGCGGCCACTGCGCTCCGGCTCATGGAAGAAAAGAAAATCACTTCCGTGATGGTCGTGGACGCCGCAGGCCGCCTCGAGGGCATCGTCCACATTCACGATCTTTGGACACTGCAATTGTTTTGATGGCTTAGGCGGAAATCCAAATGCCGATTCGCGAAATCAAATTTCCCGCCAAGGTGATGCGGCGCGCCAAGAAAATCCGCGTTCTGCTCATGGATGTGGACGGCACGATGACCCCGGGGGTCGTCTGCCTGCAGACTTTTCCCGATGGCAGCGTTGCCGAGATGAAGGTCTTCAACGCACATGACGGCGCCGGCATCAAGCTCGCGAGCATTATGGGCATCCGCACCGGGCTAATTACGGGACGCGATTCGCCGGCCACCGCGCGGCGCGCCCGAGAGGCGTCCATGGAATTCGTGATTCAAGGCCAGCCGAAAAAACTCGAGTCGTACAAGGCAATTCTGCTTAGGGCAGGCGTTACCGACGAAGAAGTGGCCTACGTGGGCGACGATCTGCCCGATCTTCCGCTGCTGGAACGCGCGGGCCTGGCGGTGGCCGTGGCCGACGCCGCGCCGGAAGTGAAGCGCGCGGCTCACTACATCACCACCGTTGATGGCGGCAAAGGAGCTGTTCGCGAAGTGGTCGAGCTGATTCTGAAATCGCAAGGAAAGTGGAAAAAAGCGATTCCCCTCGCCATCGCCTAAGGACTGCTCTCGCCACGCCGCCTCGTCTGCATCTTACCCGTGACTCGAATCTGGAAATTTCTCGTGCAAAATTGGAGGGGCGAAATTTAGGCGATAGCAGAGTGCCCGTACGTACTAGCTCCAAAACGGTACTTTCGACCAGTGTCTCGCGAAACTCCGGGAGCATAGCCTTATGGAGTGAGCGACAAACTGATGGCCACTCCGAAGGAAACCGCCCCTTTTGCCGGCATGCGTTCATTCCTCTGCGGACTGCTTTCCGCGGCGGCGTTTTTGGTGTTGGGCGCTCTCGCTCCAGCGGCGTGTTCGCGGGCTTTGCCGGGCAATGATTCCCCCAGCCGGCTTGATTCACCGGAAGCGCAGATGCTCTACCTGACCAATCAGGATCGGACAGCCCAGCAAAATTGGGAGGAGACCCAAGGCCGCGCACACCCGCTTCGCTGGGACGATAGGCTGGCCGCAGCGGCCCGGGCCCACTCCGAGGACATGGCCCGACAGGGATATCTGAGCCACACGGGTTCGGACGGTAGCATGCCCTTTCAACGCGTTTCCTACATGGGCATTCAGTGGCTTTCCACCGGAGAGAATGTGGCCAGGGCTCGCGACGCGGCGGAAGCCGAAGCCCTGTTCATGGACGAGCCGAAATTCCAGCAAAACCACCGCGCAAACATCCTGAATCCGAATTACACCATCGTCGGCATCGGCGTGGCTAGAGATTCGGAAGGAACTTTGTACATCACCGAAGAATTCGCGCAACTTCGCTAGCTGATTGCCGGCATTTCTCCGCAGTGCAGCAAGAAAAATTGCGATGCTTATTCCGGCTGTGCCGTGCCGCGAGTGACGGCGTCATTTAGCAGCTGATTCATCTGTTCATTAGCCTGGCGGGACGCTTCCGCCTGTTGCCGGCCCAGCTCACCTTGTTGCCGCCCGATTTCACCTTGTTGTCGCCCAAGTTCCCGCATCTGCTCGCCAATCTGGCGTTGCTCATCGCCGGCGTGGAATTGAGATTCTCCAATTTTGCGTTGGAGTTCCGCGATTTGGCGTTGTAGATCGCCCAACTGTTCCTGCGTGCCGCCGGCGCCGAGTTGCTTCGCCTGGGATTCCAGTTTTTGGATGTCGGCGCTCATGTCTGGAATTTGCACGCGGACCGCTTCCATTTTCTTGCTTAGGTCCCTTTGCTGATCGCCCAATGCTTGCTGTTGCTTTCCCAGAGCCTCCTGCTTCTGACTCAGTTCTTCTTCGGTCTTGAACAACTCCTTGGCGCGCTCGACCGTGGCCTTGTCGCGGATCACGTAGTTTTTCTCGTCATGCTGGAACCAGATGTAATCGCCCTTGATTTTGTTACGAAGCGAAGTAGCGTGCTCGACATCTTCCGAATCACCAGACATAAGAATCGGGGAATCTCCCGACACGATCACGTAGCGGCCGCCGAAACCGCCGTCGAATGCGCCCCAGCTCATCGGGCGAGCGGTTCGGAATACTCCGTCGCGTTGAAACTGTTGGAGCTGGAGCTCCACGGCTTCTTGAATTTCGTTTTTCGAAAGCTCGGCACGCGAAATTGCGGCAGTTGCGTCCCGATAAATCCTGCGGATTTGGTCTTCGCTGATGAAACCCTTAAGTTGAAGCGCAGCGGGCGGTATTGCGAAAGAGTTTGGTCCAGCCTCTGGCAGTGGAACCGCCGCCGGCGCAGGGGCAGGAGGAGCTACCGGCTCAGGGGTGGGCTGAGCTACGGCAGGCGCCTGCGGAGGAGCCGCAGCCATGGGAGGGGGCGGTGCGCCGGGCCCCAGATTATCCGTCGCGACCGGCTTTGCTGGCCCCGGCACGGGAATCGGCACAGGAATTGGAATGGCCACACTATCTTGCGCGTGAGCAATCGATGGCCGCGCGGTGGCCGCGAAAAACACAACGGCGATACCAAGCAACAACAGAATAATTGACAAGGACCTATTGAGGCGCATTGAATCTCCTTCCCATGCAAGAATCCGATCGACTCGTTTTTCCGCCTGGCCTGCTTTGGCCATCGACACACCCTGCCAGTTCACGCGCCGGGGAGTCCGTTGAAGCGCGAGGAAGAAGCTGAGGAGTGTCTCCGCGTATTGCGCGCGGTCCGCGCCGGAAAGCAGCGCGGCTTCATCACTTGCTTCTTCCGCGGCATCCGCCAGGCAGCGGTGCAGCCACCAGCTCAGCGGGCTGAACCAGAAAACGGCGCGGTACAAAAGAGAAAGGCGCTGGGTGAGCGCGTCTCGGCGAATCACGTGCGAGCGTTCATGGGCGAGCACGGCGCGGAGCGCGACGGGAGTCCACTCGCGCCATTCGAGTGGAAGCAAAATAATGGGGCGCAGAATTCCCAGGGTAATCGGCACGGAAATCACTGCGGATTCCGCGAGGCGCAAGGGAACGGCGGGATGATCTTCCCGCTCACCAATGGAAAGGAGGCCCGTAACCTCGGACTCGGTAATGGGTCGCGCGCCGCGAACGAGTCGCCGGCTGAAAATGATCCCGAGGAACAGCCGTCCAAGAAAAAGGAGAGTGATTGAAATATACGTCGCGGCGAAAAGCGCAATCCACGGAAGCGACGCGTCACGATTTTTCGCTGCCATCAACGGGGAAGCTTTGGATTCGCGAACAATTGGCGCCGCCTTCGACGAAACGACGCCGCCAGCGGGCAGAACATCCGAGCGCGAAGTTCCCACGGTGCTCGTCGGGCCGACTTCCGCATTGCTTTTGGGCAATGGAATTTCAAGATCCGCGCGAAATGGAGCGATAGGAAACGCCTCAGGCGCGAACGCTCCCGTCGTGGGGGTGTCTTTGGTCGGGCGGAGCGCATTGGCGACCGTAGCTTTCTGCGGAATCAGCTGCCTCACGGCTGCTGGAAGCTCAAAAGATAGCGGTGGCAAAATCAATCCCAGCAGCGGCATCGCCAGCGCCGCGTAGAGCACCACCTTCCAAACAGCGAGACGCGCCGAAACACTTTTCACACGCAGGGCGCCTATCGCCAGGGCCGCGAAACACCCCAGACACAGCGAGCGCCCGGCGGGAGCAATCAGATGCGCGAGCAATTCCGAGCATGCGTGAGCTACCGGAGCGGGAATCATGGCTTGTCATCCTTTTCAGACGGCCGCGCACCAGGCTTGGCTGGCGATTTGCGCTGGCTCTCGCGGCTCTGAGAAATCTTGCGGGCCATTCGTTCCAGGTCTTTGCGCCCCAGAACATTGCTATCGACCATGCCCATCACAAGCTGTTCTGCGGAGCCGTCGCAAAAGCGGTCAATGATGTGTTTCACGGCGCGCGCGGCTACGTTTTCGCGCGCTTCCGCGGCACGGTAGATAAAGGTACGGCCTTCGAGTTCGTGACCAACGTAGCCCTTTGCCTCCAGGCGGCGCAGGACGGTGCGAATCGTGGAGTCCTTCATGGGGCGGCTGTGCGCCAGGGCTTCCCGGCAGGCGTCGGCGGTGCAAGGGCCGTGCGACCAGACGTAATCCATCACCGCCTGCTCGACGTCGCCAAGGTTCCTGGGCCGGATGCGCCGTGTGTTAGTCATTGTAGCGTTACAGTGTGTAACATTTGCAGCCCGGCGTGTCAAGAACAAATTACGGGCCAGGGGCGGCCTCGATTTTTTCACCGCGCACAGCAGGCTGTGGCGAAAATATTTCTTGGCGGAGTCAGCGTGTTTGTGCCGGCTCACTTGCCGGTGTCGTCTCCGGTTTGGATGGATCAGCGGCCCTCAGGCGCAGAACCACCACGGACCTGCCGCGTATCTTGTAGGTGTGATCGCGAAGCAATAAGCTGGTCCTGATCTGCTCGTCGGCGGTATCCAGCAGGCGCTCCCACCGCTCGCCCGGCTGCTTCGCCGGCAAGCGAAACAGAATCACGTCGTGGTAAGCGTTGAACATAAGGAAGAGCGTGTCTCCAATCACCGGCTCTCCTCGCTCGTCGATTTCATCCAGAGTATTCCCATTCAGCAGGACGCCCAGGCAGCGCGCGAAGGGATCGCCCCACGCCTTGTCGGTCATTTCCCTGCCGCGCGGTTCATACCAGGCGATATCTTTCACGCCGGCCCCGCGGATGCTGCGCCCCTGAAAAAATTTCCTTCGGCGCAGCACTGCATGTTCTCTTCGCAGCTCGATCACGTAGCGAGTAAACTCCACCAGTTCCTTCTGCTTCGGAGTCCAGTTCCAGTCCAGCCAGCTCAGCGGGTTGTCCTGGCAATACGCATTGTTGTTTCCTTGCTGCGTGCGGCTGAACTCATCTCCGCCGCAAAGCATGGGCACTCCCTGGGACAGGAAGAGGGTGGCTAAGAAGTTGCGCTTCTGCTGTTCGCGCAACGAGAGGATCTGAGGATCGTTCGTAGACCCTTCCACGCCGCAATTCCAGCTCAAATTATTGTTGTCTCCATCCTGATTGTTTTCCAGGTTGGCCTCGTTGTGTTTGTCGTTGTAGCTGACTAAATCATTGAGGGTGAACCCGTCGTGGCTGCAAACGAAATTGATGCTGGCGTACGGCCGGCGTCCGCTGTGGCTGTAAAGATCGCTGCTGCCGGCGAGACGCGTGGCCAGCTCAGAAACGACTCCGCCGTCACCCTTCCAGAACCTGCGCATCGCATCGCGGTACTTTCCGTTCCATTCCGTCCAACCCACGGGAAAGTTTCCCACCTGATAGCCGCCTTCTCCAATGTCCCAGGGCTCGGCAATCAGTTTTACCTGGGACAACACCGGATCCTGGTGAATGATGTCGAAAAACGCTCCGAGTTTGTCTACGGCATGCAGCTCGCGCGCCAGGGCACTCGCCAGATCGAAGCGGAAACCGTCGACGTGCATCTCCATCACCCAATACCTCAGGCTATCCATGATCAATTGGAGCACTCTGGGATGCCGCACATTCAAAGTATTGCCACAGCCTGTGTAATCTGTGTAGAAGCGCGGGTTGTCTTGCTCAAGGCGGTAATATGACGCGTTGTCCACGCCGCGCAGGGAAAGCGTGGGGCCGAGGTGGTTGCCCTCTGCCGTGTGATTGTAGACAACATCGAGAATTACTTCCAGGCCGGCGGAATGCAGGTTTTTCACCATCGTTTTGAAGGCCCGCACTGATTCCAGCGGCGTCCGTGTCAGCGCGTAGCGGAGGTCAGGCGCAAAGAATGCAAGAGTGTTGTAGCCCCAATAATTTGTGAGGCCCAGGTCCGCGAGGTGATTTTCAACGGAGTGATGATGAACCGGCATCAGCTCAACCGCCGTAACCCCGAGATCCAGCAGGTGGCGTATTGACGGTTCCGAGCCCAACCCCGAATATGTTCCGCGCATTTTTTCAGGGAGATCCGAGCGTTGGTGAGTGAAGCCCTTCACATGCAGCTCGTAGATCATCGTTTTGTGCCAGGGTGTACGCGGTTGCCGATCGTTCCCCCAGGTGAAAGCGGTATCCACAACCGCCGCCAGCGGAGCAAAGGCTGCATTGTCGCGGTCGTCCATCACCAGGTCCGCGTCCTCTCCGCCCTGGCGGTAAGCGTACATTTCAGGCGCCCAATTCACCGTTCGAGCGATGGCCTTGGCATACGGGTCCAAGACAATCTTGGCCGCGTTGAATCGATGCCCTGCCGCGGGATCGTACGGCCCGTGGACGCGGTATCCGTAGACCTGCCCCGGCAGAATCCACGGCATGTAACCGTGCCACACCATGTCTGTCTGTTCTTTCAACTCGATGCGCTGCGATTCCTTGTGATCGTCAACGGAATCGAAAAGGCAAAGCTCTACTTTGGTGGCGTGTTCTGAAAACAGGGTGAAGTTGACTCCCGCGCCGTCCCAAGTGGCGCCCAGGGGATACGGCGCTCCAGTACGCAGCTTGATGCTTGGCTCACCCACGCTTTTCCTCCCGTTAGTTCGATTCGGCACTCTCGCGCGAGGGAACAATCATGTCATCGTGCCCTCGGGGCAACAATAGGATGGTATGGGTACCTCGTGGCCGTTCAATGAATTGCCGAGGCGTCGACGTGGGGGAGAAGTTCTTGTAGGATGGCCCGCGTGAAAAAAACGAGATCCGTTAATCGTCGTTCCGCCACGAAACGCGGCGGTACTCCCAAAAGCATCGATGAATATGTTGCCCGTGTCTCGGAACCTGCGCGCGGCGCCTTGAACAAGATGCGCGAGGCAATTCGCTGCGCTTTGCCACCGGAAGCTACCGAGACAATCAGCTACGGGATTCCTGCATTCAAGCGCAAAAGGGTGCTGGTGTGGTTTGCCGCATTCTCGGACCATTGCAGCTTGTTCCCCACTGCCTCGGTTATCCAAGCGTTTAAGCACGAACTGAAGGGCTTCTCGACATCCAAAGGAACGATTCACTTCCCCATGGATAAGCCCCTGCCAGCTGCCCTCATTAAGAGGCTGGTAAAGGCACGAGTCGCTCAGAGTGAACGCAAGAAACGTCCCTGACTGGTCTGCGTCAATGGGAGATTGACTCAAGCGCAAGACCGCGCGTCCGCGGGCCGAAGATGCCGATTGCCAGAACAATGGCGAACATCGAAACTGCGATGAAGGCAAAAACGCCGCCCACGCCAAAACGTTCCAGGAAAAAACCGATCATCAGGCTGGTGAAGATCGCGCTGAAGCGGCTCCAAGAATAGACAAAACCGACCGCTTGCGCCCGCACTTCCGTGGGAAACAGCTCAGCTTGGTACGCGTGAAATGCCACCGACATCCAGTTATTCGAACAAGTCAGCATCACGCCAAGCACGATGAGCCAGGCCGGATCTCGCTGGCGCGCGAATAAGAGGCCGAACCCTCCGATACAAATCGCACTCCACACAATTTGCCATTTGCGTTCGAGCTTGTCGGCAATCCCTTGAACCAGCAGCGGTCCCAGGGGAGCGGAAATGGCAATGATGAACGAGTATTGCAGGCTGGCAGTGGTCCGGATGCCTGCCGCGATCAGCAGCGTAGGCACCCACGAAGCGAAACCGTAGTAGCCGACGGTTTGAGCCAAATGAAAAACCATGAGCATGAGCGTTCGCCGCAGATATGGCGAGCGAAAGATTTGGACGAATTTCACGTTCGCTGATTTTTCCGCGGAAGCCTCCGTCACAACGGGTGGAAGTTCAGCGCCGAACTCCGCCTCCACTCGCTTTTCTATATTCGTGACGGCGCGTTCCGCCTCGGATATGTGTCCGCGAGCGATTAGCCAGCGAGGACTCTCCGGAATGCTCCGCCGGATAAACCAGACGAATATCGCGCCCGCTGAACCGATCAGCACCACCCAGCGCCACCCATCAACGCCGAACGGGTTGCGCGGCACAAGCAGCCAGGAAATCAGCGCGACTAACGGTATGGTCGTAAATTGCACCACCTGATTCAGCGCGAAGGCGCGGCCGCGAATTTCCTTGGGCATCAGCTCAGCGATATATGCATCGATTGTGACTAACTCGATGCCAATGCCGATGCCGGTGATAAATCGCCAGATCAAGACCCCCAACGTGGTGAACTGGAACGCCATAACGATCGAACCGGCCGTGTACCACAACAAAGAATAGGTAAAAATGGCCCGGCGGCCGAATCTATCGGCTGCAAATCCGAATGCAATTGTTCCAATGAAAAGCCCGGCGAATGTTGCAGATACGAAGCTGGCTAATCCATGGAGCGCGAAGAACGAGGCCGAGGTGGCAGAGAACAGTCCGCTGCGAATTAGCCCGGGAGCTATATAGGCTGTAACAAAAAGATCGTAGAACTCGAAACATCCACCGAGCGAAATCAGTAGCAAAAGCGTCCAGATGTAGCGCGTAGTGGGAAGCCGGTCCAGCCGCGCGCTAATGAGGGCGGCTTGGCTACGGGTTCCCGTCTGCCCGGCAGGAGTCATCAAGGCTTCGCGAATTCTAACAATCGCCGATTACTGGCGATAGTGGCATTCGGGTTAGCGGTGAAGGCCAAGGAACCCTGGTGAACACACAACGGCGCCCCGAAGAGGCGGCCTCAGCTTGGCGAAGCTCGCCCCCTAACTAATGGCGCGTCCTCGAAGGTCTGGCAGGTTGACACGGATGGATGACAAGGAACACACTCTCACCACAGAGGAAATGGATGTAACCGCAGGAGACACGTCGATGACCTCGCTCCTTTCAAGATCCAGAAATCTGCAACACCCCGACTGGCAAAACGACTTTGAAACGGCGGCGCGACAAGCCGCGCAAACGCCCGGTCGAATTCAGGCGATGAAGGCGGCTGTCTTATCGAGATTGAAAGCGAAGCTTGAAAATCCTCCGGGACCTCTTGAGCGCATCGCACTGAACGACGCGATCCTTTTGTTGCGGGCACTGCGAAGCGGAAGCCCGCCGAATGCCGCCTTGGACACGGATTTGGAATAGCTGCAAAGAATGGAGGGGGACATGGCCACTGCATCCAAAGCGATCGCCCCAAAGAATGGCGAGCGCGTCCGTACCGCAGAGCATGAAGGTATTTTTGAAATCGTCGGCGTCAACTCACTCATGCAAACGGCAAATATCAGATTGATCGACGGAACCGGCCATGTGGTGCCGAATGTACCGTGGACGGCGCTGATGCCCGCCGCTAAGAAGTGATTTGAGTGGTAAGGACTGGAACGCCTGCCGTTTGAAGCGATCCGCAGAATTGTGCTTCCTCAGGCACCCTGCCATCGGCATGCCCCCGCGCACTTCATCTCTCGCAGAGGAAGAATATGAACTCCAAACACTCGGCAGCCTTGTTCATCGGGCCCTTTTCTTTCTCGTTGCTTGCACTTCTCGACCGGCATATTGTGCGCCAGATCCTTGCTCCCTCCTTACGCAAGCCCACGTGAGCGCCGCGCTTGGCGTGCAGGTCGGAGAAGGCCGGCTAGTTGTGCCGACAATATGTGAGTGGGCTGCGCCAGGAGAGTCGGCCCCGCGGGCGAAAAAGGTCCTGATCACCCTTCAAGGTCCGCAGGCGTTTGCGCATGCCAAGATGCCTGTGGGGCACGGGATCACCAAGACACCTGTCAGCGGAATTGGTGATGACGCCGTTTACGGCACGACTCCCGGCGCGGCTACGGTCCTAACCGTGAAGAAAGGGAACGTGGTCTTCGTCGTCCATGTCACGGGCCTGCCGGATGACCAGACGAAGGGCAAGGAAAAGACTCTCGCACTCGAAATTCTCTCCAAGCTCTGATTGATTCTCGTCAAGCGCCAAGTGTTTTCCAGCTCCCTGCAACACTCTGGCGGACCAGATCACGGCCGCTACTCTACTAAGCGGAGGCAACCGAGAATCAGAAGTGACTGAAAAGTCCGACCAGGATGATGAGCGGGATCGGCACACCGAGCAGAAGAAGCAAGATCGAACGCATCGCAGAGCCTCCTTGAAACACTCAAATCGTCGCCGCAGCCATACGATCGCGTTGCTTGCCGCCGATCGTAGCGGCAAAGCTGGCGCAGAACGCGCCGATCAGCAGGGCGAGAAACGTCCAATAGAGCGAGTGAGCTGCGGCTTTCCGAGCAATGTCCGCGCTCTGTCGTGCTTGGTCAAAAATTGCAGACACCCGGCTTTGCGCGTCTGTTTCGCTCAGCCCGGTTCGCGCCGATACAAGCTGCGCCAGATAGGTTCGGTCAGCCGCAGGCAGAGCCTTCTCCTGAATTCCTCTGGCGAGAATCAGTCCCGCTTCGGTGCGCTCCGAGGGATCAACTCGCTCTGCCCTGTCTGATCGGAACAGGGAATCCACAAAATATGCGTTCGGGCCGGGTTGCGCGCCAGCCGCAGCTGTCGCCGTCTGATTACTTGTAATTCCCACAACAGAAGCGGCGGCCGTCGCCAGAAAAGCAGCTGTCATCACCAAGCCGACGCACCAGACGAGGAAGCCGTGCGCCGTATCGCGAAAATATACTTCGTGCGCGTGCACGTTCACCCACCTCGTGCGCAACCGCCCTGCGAGATAGCCACCCATCGCGGAAGCGAGAATTTCAATAACGATCACCCAAATGATCGCCCCTACACCGACCGCTGATGCCGATGCGCCCCTGGATGACCATGGTGAAATCGCCGATAAGCCGGTTCCCGCGCCCAAGGTGAGCAAAGCAAGCGACAATGCGGCTGCCGCAAACGCCCCGCCAATTACAGCGCTCCACGAAATAGCGGATGCGTATGGCTCGTTTGAAGCAGAAACGTCTCCGAACTGCTGAACGGTCGTTCTGGCCTGGACTGGACTTGCCATGGAAGGTTACCTCTGACCTTCGACGCTATTGCCTGGCGGACCAGTTAGCCATACTCGGGAACTCCTAGGCCTTCAGCGAAGTTACTGTACGTGGGGCACGAACGAGCAGAAAGATGCTTCAAGTTAGAAATAATAGACCCTGCAAACTAGACGCTTCTGGGGGCTAATTTAGTGGAGCGGGCGATGGGAATCGAACCCACGTCCGAAGCTTGGGAAGCTTCTATACTGCCATTGTACGACGCCCGCTCTGGAAGCGAATGATGTGCAGGATACCACCGGTTTTGCGTCGCTCGCAACCGGGAGTAGCGGCGCTAGGAACTTTGAGGGCGCATCATTTTGCCGGCCATCCGGGCGACGAACTGGCGCGGCGCCAGCCGCTCAGCTTCTACCATGAGGCGATTTTTGGCTCCCGAGATTACGAAGCTCCTCCCTTCCGCAAGGGCGGCGAGACCCACGCGCGCTACCTTGTCCGCGGTTTCGGCAGAGCGAAAGACGCGGTCCGGCTGCTGAGCTACCTGCTGGAACTCGGTGTTTGTGGAGCCGGGGCAGAGCGCGCAGACGTGCACACCAAATTCGCGGAGTTCTTCGGCAATTCCCTCGGCGAAGATCAGGTCAAACGCTTTGGTAGCCGCGTAGACCGAATTGAATGGCAGCGCTTGGAAGGCAGCCACTGAGGATACGATGAGGATGTCGCCGTGGCGGCGCGCGATCATTGCAGGGGCGTATAGCTGGGTGAGTTGGACCACGGCGGCACAGTTGACCTGAATCATTTCCAGCAGGCGCGGAGTGGGGATGTCCTGGATGTACCCAAAAGCGCCAAAGCCGGCATTGTTAACCAGCAGCTCGACGTCGATGCCCTTGCCAGTGGTAAAAGCGTGAATCTCAGAGGAGCCTTCGGGGCGAGTCAAGTCGGAGGGGCAGATTTCGACGCGGATGCCGTGCTTGGTGGAAAGCACCGCGGCGATGTCTTCCAAGCGGTCGGCGCGGCGGGCGGTAAGGACTAAATGCGTGCCGCCAGCGGCGAGGCGCTCGGCCAGCGCGAGGCCTATTCCGGCGCTTGCACCGGTAACAACCGCCCACTTCCCTGACCATTTGTTGGGGGAATCAGCGTCCACGGATGCCTCCTCAGGATAATGAGATATGAGAGCACAATCCGAGGCGGCGCAAAAGCCGGGAAGATGAAGAGAGCGGAGGAATCAGGCGGCGCGGTTGGCAGGAGGGAAAACGCTATCGCGCAGGCGCGCACCTTGGTGCTTCAGGCGGTCCAAGAGCCTACGGGCCCAGACGAACTCAGCGGCAAGAACACCCAGGGCTATTAAAATGGTGAGGGTGCCGGGCCCTGGCGTCACCACCATGACGATCCCGATGCCGAGCAACGTGAAGCCGAACACAATTTTAAGATATCGCTTGGCCTGCTGGATTGTCCGTATCACCCTATCCACCCGAAACCGGAGGTCCCGAAACCCACCGCGCTTCCTGAAGCCCACCGAGCTTCCTGCTGCTTCGATGCAGCCATTCGCGAAAACGACTCGAAAAATTTGAGCACGTCAGGGACCAACCGCGTTACGCGCTTGCCGGAGAAACACGCGGTGCTGATAATGGACTTCGACAAGTGCGCCATTCGAAAGGTTTTGGTCGACTCCAAAAAAGCGAAATTTTTTGCACTGGAGGATGAAAAAATGGAGCTTTCCGCAGCACGCATGCAGGTACCCGAGGGCGCAAATCTAATTCTCGGACAATCGCACTTCATCAAAACGGCGGAGGATTTGTACGAAGCAGTGGTGAACACGGTGCCGGGGGCAAAATTCGCAGTGGCGTTCAATGAAGCTTCCGGGCCTTGTCTGGTGCGGGTGGAGGCGAACGACGACGAACTGCGGCAGGCCGCGGTGGCGAATGCCCGGGCGATTGGCGCGGGCCACGCATTTGTTCTGATGGTTCGCAACGCTTATCCGATCAACTTACTGAGCCGCATCCGCGATTGCTTCGAGGTGTGCTCGATCTTCTGCGCGACGGCTAATCCCGTGGAGGTGATCCTGGCGCAGACGGAGCTGGGACGCGGCATTTTGGGAGTCGTCGATGGGAGCTCGCCGAAGGGGGTGGAGAGCGAGGCAGACGCCAAGTGGCGCCGGGAATTCGTCCGAAAAATCGGGTACAAGCTGTAGAGCATCGCGGGTCCCTGCATATCTTTTCGGCCCGAACGAGCGGGAAGTTGAGGCTTCGGGGGGATCTTTTCTGGTTCCTGGCGCGGAAGGCCCAACCGCGCCATTTTTAGCGGGAATTTCACACGCACGGCCATATCGTTTTGGGGGCTTTTCGACAAAAGCGGTCTTTACAGGCTTCCGGCGGACGTGCTAGCTTGGTCGCGTAACCGCCGAAACGCAGGCGCCAGGCGGCAGGGCCATCGATATCGACCCTTCCCACGTTTTTGTCTCGATAGACCTCCCCCAAAACAATTTAGAGACGTTTCTTCCGCCGCCGAGATGGGAAGAGCGTAACCGAGTGAGGGACGGGTGCTAAAACTCCGCAAAGTCGAGCTATTTGGATTCAAGTCGTTCTGCGAAAAGACGCCGATCACGTTCAGCGGGACGGGAATCACTTGTATCGTTGGGCCGAACGGGTGCGGCAAGTCCAATGTGGTTGACGCGATCTCCTGGGTGCTGGGCGAGCAAAGCCACAAGATGCTCCGCGCCGAGCGGATGTCGGATTGCATTTTCAACGGCACCACGCGGCGTCCGCCCATGGGGATTTCCGAGGTGACGCTGACCTTGATCGACCCGGAGCTATCGGAAGCGGTTGCGAAAGTGATGGGCGACGACGCGGAACTGGCTGCCGCCGAGAGCGCAGGTCCTCCTCTTCTCGTTGAAGACAACCAAGAGGCTCCGCTCACCGACTTTCAGCGCCGCAGGATGCGCCAGACCAAACGGCGGACGCGGGCAGCGCGGAAGACTCACCAAGCGGCCGAAAAGGGACGCGAAAGCGGGCGGCTAGCGAAAAGCCAGCGGTCGTCCTGCGGCCCGGCGAGGTGGTGGTGGGAAGGCGGCTGTATCGCTCCGGCCAGAGCGAATATCTTATCAACGGCCGTGTGGCGAGGCTTCGCGACGTCCAAGAGATTTTCATGGGCATCGGGCTGGGGCCCGACAGCTACGCGATCATCGAGCAGGGCCGAATCGGCCAAATCCTCAATTCGAGGCCGATGGACCGGCGGGCGATCATCGAGGAAGCCGCCGGGATCACCATGTACAAGACCAAGACGGCGGCTGGCGGAAACGAAGCTGGAAGCCTCCAAGATCAATCTTTCGCGGATCAACGACATTTATGTGGAAGTCGAGAAGCAGCTAGCGTCGCTGAAGCGGCAGGCGTCGAAGGCGCGCCGGTACGCCGAGTTGCGCGAGGAGATGCGCGGATTGCTGAGAATCGTGCTGGCCAGCAAGGCCGGGCATCTGGACGGCGAGGCTGCGCGGCTCGAGAGCCTATTGGCCGAAATGGAAGTAACCGAGGAGCGCGAGGCTGGCTCCGTGCACGAGCTGGAAGCCGAGCAGGAGCGGCTGAGTTCGCGGACCTACGAGTTAGATGCCGAGCTGCGCCAAACTCACAATGTGTTGAATCAAACCGCGCTCGATCTGGATCGCGCCGAGAATCGGATCACGTTCAATCAGGAACAGGTTGCGCAGTTGGACGCACGCGCGGCCGTACTTTCAGCCGAAATCGAGCAAGCCGTGCGCCAGGGGTCGGAGCTGAATACTCGACTGACTGCGCAGCGAGAAGCGGTGGCCGCACTGCGGGAGCAGAGCATTGCACTCGAAGCCGGGCTGAGGGAATCAACGGAGCAAGTTTCCGCCAGCGGAGCCAATCAAAATCAGCTCGAATCCCGAATGGAAGAGCTTCGCCAGATGGCCGGCCAGCTTGTGGAAGAGGCCGCGCACAGGCAGGCCGAGTCTCTTCAGGCGGAGGAAATAGCGACGCGACACACAGCCGCCGAAGAACAACGCGCCAAGGATATTCGCGAGATGGAGCAACTGTGCGCGGCTTTGCAATCGACCGCGGAATCCGCCGACGCCGGTTTTCAGGGCGCGGAACAGCGAGCACGCGAACTTGGCGAAGCGGTCCGCGAGGCGCAGTCACAGCTGGCGGGATTTCGCCAGGCGGAGCAGGAGACCAGCCAAAGGCTCGAGCAAGTTCGCCAGGATCTATCCGCAGAGCGCGCGCGGCACGCTTCCATCGAGCAGATTTTGCGCGAGCGCGCCTACACCGCCGATGCGGTGCAGAAGCTTTTCAACGCGAGCGAGGAGGGCCAGTCCCGCGGTTTCCACGCGGTAGGACTGCTTGCGGACTACGCCGAAGTGCAGGAAGAGTATGAGAGCGCGATCGAGCAGTTTCTGCGAGAGGAACTCGAGTATGTTGTGGTCGAATCATTCGATCAGGCTCGCGCCGGCGTGGCTTTGCTGCGGGAGGAAATGGGAGGCCGCGCAACTTTCTTCGTGGATTCCGTGGGGAGCGTGGACACGGACAGGATGGAGAATGGCGCGTCGATGCCCGGAGATTTCATCGCGCGGCTGGATAGGTTGGTGGAGTTCCGCGAGCCTCTTGGTCCTGCAACCAAATACTTTCTGAAAAAACTTCGGACTGCTTACATCGTTGAGACAGCCGCAATCGCCGAGCGGATGGCGAGCGACAATCCGCACAGTTATTTTCTGACGCCGGATGGCACTTGCTATCACGGCCGCATGATCTCCGGGGGACGCAAGAGCGATGCCGGACCATTGGCGCTGAAACGCGAGCTTCGCCAGCGCGAAGTGGAAACGAACCGGCTGGAGCGCCTGGCCCAAGAGCAACAAACGGACCTGGCACGGCTTGAAGAAGAAATCGCCGCGGGGGAGATTCGCGTTGCAGCGGCAACGGCGCAGCAACTGGAAGCGGAGAAATCTTTGGTGGCGGCAAGCCATCAACGCGACGAGGCGCGGCGGGAGTTCCTTCGCGTGGACCGGCAGCTTTCGGCCGAACGAGACGAGATCGCGCGACTGCGCGGCGAGGCCGAAGCCGCACGAGCGCGAGCGGAGCAAGCTCGTGCGGGACACGCCGAAGCGGTACGCTTGCGAGCCGCCGCGGAGGCGGAATCCGCAGAGGCCGCCGAGAGACTTGCAAATTTGCGCCGCGACTTCCAGGAGTTGCAGGAGCGAGTGGTGATGCGGCGCGAGGAACTGGCGACAATCGCCGAGCGCCTGGCGAGTTCGGAATTAGTCGAAGGCCGGCTCGGGGACGAGATTGCGGGCGCAAACGAGCGTCTGGGCGCGCTTCGCCAGCAGCATGTGGCTCTGGCCGCTGAAAAAGCCGGCATCGAATCAAGCCGCGAACAACTGGCCCAACAGGCTGGGAATCTCCGGATCGAAAAGGCGCGACTGGAAGAAAAGAAGGCGGCGCTCGAAGGCGAGTGGGAAGGAGCGAGGTCGCGCACAGGCCAAATCGATGAAGTGCTGCGCGGGCGGCGCCAGTCGCTAGAGGAAGTGCGCGCCGAACGCAGCCAGCGGCAGATCGAAAAAGCCCGCAACGATTCAGACCGCGAATATCTTCGCCAAACTTGCGTGAGCGAATTGAATGCGCAACCCGAGGAACTGATGGCGCAGGAAGCGCAGCCGTTTGCCGGAGAGGAACTCGCCGCTGCCGAAACGAATTACAACGAAATGAAAGCGCGGGTGGAAGCGATGGGCCCGGTGAATATGATGGCGCTCGAGGAGTTCCGCGAGTGCGAACAGCGCGAGGAGTTTTTGCGCCGGGAGCGCGACGACCTGGTGCAATCGATCGAGAACACGCAACTCACCATCAACGAACTCGATCAAGTGTCGCGGCAGAAATTCGAGGAGGCTTTTCACTTTATCAACGCGCATTTCGCGATCGCGTTTCAGTCGCTCTTTGGCGGAGGGACGGGCGAGATGCGCCTGAGCGAGCCGGACAGCTCCGGCGAAGCGGGGATCGATATCGTCGCTCAGCCGCCGGGGAAGCGGCTGCAAAATATTCTGCTGCTTTCGGGCGGCGAAAAAGCGCTGACGGCGCTTGCCCTGCTGATTGCCGTGTTCCGTTATCAGCCGAGTCCGTTCTGCATACTGGACGAAGTGGACGCGCCCCTGGATGAAGCCAACGTGGGACGCTTCAACAAAATGCTCGCGGAGATGTGCGGGCAGACGCAGTTTATCGTGGTCACGCACAACCGCAAGACCATGGAAATGGGATCAGTACTCTACGGCGTAACCATGCAAGAGCCCGGAGTTTCCAAGCTGGTGTCGGTGAAATGGGAAGAGGACGCAGCCGCCGAACCGAAACCAGCTACTGCCGCCAGCAACGCCGCCTAGCTCACTCGATTCATAGTGCGATGATTACGCTCGTCCTACTTCCCGGTATGGATGGTACGGGCGTATTTTTCGCCGACTTCGTCGCCGCACTCGGACCCCGGTTCAAGCCAGTCGTTGTGGTGTATCCAAACGATCCGGCGCTCGGTTACACTGAGCTCGAAACTCTTGCTCGAACGTATCTTCCTCAAAACGAGCCCTATCTTATCCTCGGAGAATCTTTCTCCGGCCCGATCGCAATCTCGATCGCCGCTTCCAACCCGTCCGGTCTTCTCGGGTTGATCCTGTGCGTTACGTTCGTTCGCAATCCTCATCCACTGCTGCCAATGGCCACCACAATCCTCAAGCCGTTCCCAGCCGGACGCCTTCCTGGCTTCATTCAGCACAGGAACTTGTTCGGCAGATTCGATTCGCCCCGCCTCCGAGCGAAACTGCGTGAGGTCGGTACGCTTGTCTCAGCAGGAACGCTGAAGGCCCGGCTCGAGGCTGTTTCTGCGGTCGACTTCTCCGAAAAACTTCGTCGCGTAAAAGTGCCCACGCTCGACCTCCGCGCGAAGCAGGACCGTGTGGTCTCCCGCGCTTGCGGCAACTACATCAGAAGAATCCGGCCGAACGTGAGCGTCGCCGATTTGGATGCGCCGCACCTGCTTCTTCAGACTGTGCCGGAAAGCTGCGATCGCGGCGATCGACGATTTCATGCGCGATCGAATAGAAATTTCGAATTGATTCAGTTCTTCTTACAGGTTGACAACGCTTCGCGGTGCGCTAGAATAGCGCCCTCCCACACAGAGGACAGCAATCTCGTGGCCGCATCGCCAACGCGCAGCGTTATCTCACAAACGGATTTTCCGAAACTCAAAATCCGCGGCCGGGGCAAAGTCCGCGACATTTACGATCTCGGGGACCGCTTGCTGATTGTGGCGACGGATAGGCTTTCCGCTTTCGACGTAGTGCTTCCCACTCCGATTCCGGACAAAGGCCGCGTACTAACGCAGCTTTCCCTATTCTGGTTCGAAAAACTGGCCGACGTTGTCCCGCACCACGTGATCGCAGCGAAGGATTTCGCGGAGGAGCTTGCGCCATATGCGGCGTCTCTGGAAGGCCGGGCGATGTTGGTTCGCCGAACCGATCCGGTTCCGATCGAATGCGTGGTGCGAGGCTATATTTCCGGTTCCGGATGGAAGGATTATCAGAAGAGCGGCGCGATTTGCGGAATTCCGCTTCCGGCGGGCTTACGGGAGTCAGATCGCCTACCAGAACCGATCTTCACGCCCTTCGACGAAAGCGACAACGGGCCACGACGAGAATATTTCGTTCGATGAAGCTGCGTCGCGCATCGGACACGCTTTAGCCGAGCGCCTTCGGAAAACGAGCTTGACACTCTACCGGCGCGCCGCCGAGCATGCGGCCGCGCGCGGCATCATCATCGCCGATACTAAATTTGAATTCGGGCTGCTGGGACAGGAATTGATCTGGATCGACGAGGCGCTGACGCCGGACTCCTCGCGTTTCTGGCCCGCCGATCACTATGAGCCCGGTAGATCGCAGCCTTCGTTTGATAAACAATACGTTCGCGATTATCTCGAACGGATAGGCTGGAACAAGCAGCCACCGGGGCCGGCCCTTCCGGAGGATGTGGTAGCCGGCACTCGCGAGAGGTATCGAGAAGCTTATCAGCGCATTACCGGCCACGCACTCGATTGAGGTCCAGGGAACACACTCATCCTCCGAGCATTGATGTGGAGCGTGCACAAGTGAAAGAGCAATTGGAATCGCTGGTCGGCACGATGGTGGAACGCGGGATTCTTCTCGAAGAGGCGCTCACGGAGTTCGAAAAGAAGTTCATCAAGCGCGTTTTAGAAGAATCCAAAGGGAACCAGTGCCGCGCAGCCAAGATTCTGGGAATCCACCGCAATACGCTGAGCCGCAAGATTACCGTATACCACCTCGATAACAACGGGCGCCGCCGGTAGCAACCACCGTATGGCATAATTGAGCCGGGGAACAACGGAAACTTAACCTGTTTTTTCCCCGGCAGCCTGTGACACTCAAGAAGAAAATACGGAAGAAGCTGCTCGCGGCCCATCGCAAGGTGCGCGAGGTCCGCATGATTGCAAAGGGCCTCGCTTCCACCAAGCATCCGCTGCTGGTCCACATCATTCCGATGCGGCGTTGCAATCTGGCGTGCACGTACTGCAACGAATTCGACGACTTCTCGAAGCCCGTGGCGGTCGAGGAAATGTTCCGCCGAATCGACCGTTTGGGGGCGATGGGAACTTCCGTGATCACGATCAGCGGAGGCGAGCCGTTGCTTCATCCGGAGCTCGACGCGATCATCGCGCGCATCCGGCGAAATGGAATTCTCGCCGGGCTTATCACCAATGGATATCTCTTGGTGGCGGAGCGCATCGAGCGACTGAATCGCGCGGGCCTCGAATATTTGCAGATCAGCATCGACAATGTGCGGCCGGATGACGTTTCCAAAAAGAGCCTGAAGGTGCTGGATCAGAAGCTCGAGTTGCTGGCGGAACACGCCGAGTTTCAAGTAAATATCAATTCGGTGCTCGGCAGCGGCGTTCGCAACCCGGAAGATGCGCTGACGGTGGCGCATCGCGCGCTGGAGCTGGGATTCACGTCAACGGTGGGGATCCTGCACGACGGCAACGGCCAGCTACAGCCGCTGGGCGCGCGGGAGCGGGAAATTTTTGAAGAGATCATGTCACTGGGAAAACGGTCATTCACACGGGTGAACCGCTTCCAGCACAATATTGCCGCGGGGCGCGAGAACGACTGGCGATGCCGCGCGGGGTCACGTTACCTCTATATCTGCGAGGATGGCCTGGTCCACTACTGTTCGCAGCAGCGCGGGTACCCGGGAATACCTCTCTCGGAGTACACCGAGGAGCAGCGGCAGCGCGAATACTTGACGAAAAAAGGCTGTGCGCCGCGTTGCACGGTCTCCTGCGTTCACCAGATATCGGTGGTCGACGGATGGCGTAATCCGCAGAGTTTAGAGCCCAATCCCCCCCCTCCAGTGGCAGAATTCGCACCGCTTTTGGGTCCAACTAGACGCAACTAATGCGTCAAACTCGGCAGATTTTCCCTTTGCGCTGGAACGAACCCAATAGCTAATGGCAACAACCGCCGAATATGCAAGCCCGACAGCCGAGATAAACCCGTGGCTCATTGCCGCCACGGTGATGCTAGCGACGTTCATGGAGGTTCTGGACACCAGCGTCGCCAATGTGTCGCTGCCGCACATTGCCGGAAGCCTCTCGGCCAGCGTGGATGAGAGCACCTGGGTCCTCACGTCATATTTGGTCTCGAATGCAATTGTCTTGCCGCTTTCGGGGTGGCTTTCGGGAGTCTTTGGCCGCAAAAGATTTTTCATTGCCTGCGTGGTGATCTTCACTATTAGCTCTTTTCTATGCGGACTGGCACCTTCGCTGACCACGCTGGTGATTTGCCGGGTGCTGCAGGGCGCAGGGGGCGGCGGGATGCAGCCGAGTTCGCAGGCCATCCTGGTGGATAGTTTTCCGCGCGAGAAGCAGGGAATGGCCATGGCGATCTACGGGATGGGCGTGGTTATAGCGCCTACCGTGGGACCGACACTCGGCGGATGGATCACCGACAACTATTCCTGGCGATGGATTTTCTTTCTGAACGTGCCGATTGGAGTTATTTCCGTACTAATGATCTCGTTTCTGATTGCCAGCGATCGCCCATCGCAAGAGCTGCGGGAAAAAAATCGGGGCATTAAAGTCGATTTTATCGGGTTGGGATTTCTTGGCCTCGGCTTGGGGCTGCTGCAGGTGGTGCTGGACAAGGGCGAGCGCGACGACTGGTTCGGGTCGCCATTTATTACGTGGGCGACGGTGATCGTGGTGATATCGCTGATTGCCCTGGTAATCCGCGAATTGACCACGGATCACCCCGTGGTCGAGCTCAAGCTTTTTCGAGACCGCAATTTTGCTATTTCCACGTTCATGATGTACACGCTCGGCGTGGTCTTGTACGGGACGACTTTGCTGCTTCCCATTCTGATGCAGACGCTGATGGGTTACACGGCGATGCAAAGCGGGCTGGTGTTGCTGCCTGGGGGACTGGTCCTACTTGGGATCCTGCCATTCGTGGGATGGCTGCTGGGGCGGGTGGAACATCGATTTGTAGTGACGGCCGGACTATGCATCATGGCCTTGGGATTGTACCAGCTCTCGCATCTCACTTTAGCCGCGGGCATAAATCGGGCGATCTATGCCTGGGTCATATCGCGGGCGGGAACCGCATTTTTGTTCGTGCCGATCAACGTGATGGCGTTCTATTTCGTTCCCAAGGGCAACATGGACGATGCTTCGGGCCTAATCAACCTGGCGCGCAACGTGGGCGCGAGCACCGGCATATCGTTCGTGACGACGATGCTGGACCGCCGCGCACAGATACATCAAAACATCCTGGCCCACAACATGCAGGGCGGGAACAGGATTTACCAAACTGCGCTGAATCATTTGACGCACCTATTTACCGCGCGAGGAAGCGATGCGGCCCATGCCGCCATCCAAGCGCATGCGGTGCTGTACTACCAACTGCAGCGGCAGGCCAACATGCTTTCCTTTGTGGACAACTTCCGAACCATGGCAATCATCTGCGTTTGCGTGATCCCGTTGATGTTTGTAATGAAAGGCCGAAAACCGCAAGCCGAACAGATCCGCGTCCACTAGGAAGCAAGCCTTCTACCATAGCGTCAGCTCTTGACCACGGGAGCAACGTTGCCCCACGTTCCCGTGAAAACAAACGATGAGGCCGGCTTACGCTGGCGCGGGCTCAGCTCGCGCTCACGCATCGGATCGGGGAGTGAAGAAGGGTCGCCGGGATAACCGAGGGCGAATCCCGCGACAGCTTCGTGATCTTCGGGAATACCGAAAATTTGGCGGGCTTTATCCGGAAGAATTCCGGCCATCTGATGGACCTGGAGTCCCAGCGCCGTGGCTTGCAAGGCCAGGGTGGCGGCGGCTTGCCCAACATCGTGAAATGCGTGCCGATTCTGCGCTCCATCGTGCGGCATCTTATGAGCCGCCACGCTCAGAGCAACTACCGGGGCATTCTTGGCCCAACCCTGATTGAACTCGACGAATGAATCGAGAACTTTCTTGTAATTCTCAGGATCGTCTTTGATTCCGATGATAAAGGACCAGGGCTGCGCATTGTAGGATGACGCCGACCAGCGAGCAGCCTCAAAGAGGGCGCGGAGTTTTTCTGGTTCCACGGGGCGGTCTTCAAATGCGCGCGGGCTCCAACGATGAATGATCAAATCATGAATGGGCACGGCTGCGGGTGCGGGCCTCTTGTGATCGGACATGTTTCCTCCTTGGTCGGGTGCAATTTAACCATGAATTGGATGCTCGACGCCCTAAGTCGGCACCAAGAGACTATTTCAGGGGAGGCGCTGGAACTAAAGGCAGGCGGCGAGGTTCGCCATGAAAGCCTCTGATTTCGACGTCCTCAAGCAGAAGCGACGGAGCGATGACCGTGCTGGGAATCCCGCCTTGCGCCGAGCCGAAAGCGCCGAGCGCGGTGCCCGCCAGGTTATCTGCCGGATTTTGCATGTAAGTGTAAACCGTCGGGTCGTCGCCGATCCCGAGGATGTTGCGGAAGGACCGCAGGGTGAGCCCTTCGATCACGCCTCCACGCACCGGTTCCTCATGCCCGTCGGCTACGTAGACACGGGCTACGGTGAGCGGCATACGTTCGCCGCTGGCAATTCCGCCGGCGATCTCGCCTACAAAATCGGAAAAGTCCTGCTGGTGGATTGACGAGACTGCGGGATTGGCCATTCGTTTGACTTCGAGACACCATTCGTGACCGTCGTCGCGGCAGGCATCGAGAAATTTCTTTCGGAGATCGTCGGGCTTCAGAACCGCCGACGATTGAAACAAAAGATTACTACTGAGAGGCCGGGGATCAGTGAGCAGAGCGGAGCGCGCATGGCCATTGGAAGCGGAGAAATCGGGTCCCGGACGCCGTGACATGAGCAGATTTTTGAGAATTCCGTTTTCGACTATGGGAACGCGCTGGCCGTTCACGCCTTCATCGTCCACGTCATAGGCGCCGAGCAGCGGATGGCCTTGAAATTCTGTCACGGTGGGATCATCCACCAGCGTAACGCTGGCGGGCAGCACTCGCGTTCCCACACGGCCAGTCCATTCGCTGCGCCCTCCAAAGCGTTCGATGAACGCGTCGAAATCCTGGGTCATGGAAAGCGGCGGGCGCGCGCCCGAAAGCGATGGTCCGAGAACCTGAGCCAGAACCGAACCCGCCGCGGATGGGTCGAAAAGAACCGGCCCGGTATAGTCGGATACAAGTGGACTAGCGCGCAGGGTCAAGAGCTCGACTGCGGTCTGGCCGAGCCCTTTCGAAACGGCTGTGGGATCCGGTAGTCCTGAGGGTGCGCTTGAATAGACGGCGTAGAAATCGTTCAGCGGCATGCCATCTTCTGCTTCGGTATCGAGCGCAGCTTCGATGGCCGCCAGATGCCGGGATTCGCGGATGATGGTGCCTTCGCTCGTCATCAGATATGAGGTAACGTAAATCAAGGAATAATTCACGCGCGTGCCGTAAAGCTGAGGAAAATCCTTGAGCGCGGAAGAGGCTGCGCGGGCCTCGTCTTCCCAATTTCGCGAAGTCCAATCCGGTTCGATTCGCGGATCGATTTTCACGAGCGGTGTGGCTTGCGAGAAGTCGTCGATCTCCGGCGGTTTTGTAAGGCTGCGAAGGAAGGCCTGCTTGAGAGACATTTGCGTCGCGGCAGCCTTATAGGCCTGGTCGGTGGCCAGCCACAAATCCTGGCGCAGCGAATTGTAGTCGCGGTCGATGCCGACTTGGCCCGTTGACCCGAGAAATCCCTGAAACCCGTCCTCGCTCATGAAGTTCGAACTATCAAGGTGATAATCTCCGACGCGCACATCCACGCTCATGAAGCGGCTTCGCGATGTCGAGCTCGATAAAAGCGCGCCAAAAGACGCGGTTACGCTGCGAACATCCAGATCGAGCAGCCGATACTCAATGTAAAAGGGCTTATCAACGCCGGGTAAAGACAGCCGCGTGCGCGCGCGTTCCATTTCGTCATGCATGGCCCGCAGGGTCAGGTCTTTTTCTTCCGGCGGCACGGGCGCCTGCGCCGCATAGGCCAGCGGCATTGAAGCAGCAACGAGTAATGCGAACAACGCCAGAATTTTTCTCACTGCTGGGACCCCTTTGCTTCCGGGTCGTGCGCGGGCGGCGGCAGAATTGGCGGCCGATCGGTTGAAGTTTCTTTCTTCGCAAATTCCATTTCGGAAATCAAAATTCCAGGAGCGACGGCCGAAACCGGCACGGAACCCGATTCGGCTCCGCAATAGCCGTTGAAAATCTCCTGTTTGTCTTCGGTGCCCACGATTTTCGTGAGGGAGACGAGCGGCGTTCCGACGATGTCGACACCGCGCACGAGCTGATCGGGACGTCCATCGGCAAAAACTTTGTAAACGATGAGAGGGGTAACCTGAAACGCTTGCGGCTGGGCACGGCCGGTAAAAGTAAATCCGCCCGCGATATCGTCGATCAACAAGCCGTAGGGCAAGTTCTGTTGTTTCACAAGGGCGATCAATCTCTCTCGGAGCTTGCCAAAGGGCACACCGTTCGAACTGGAGACGATCAGGTTTCCCTGGCGCGCTATAGGAACATAGCCGAGCTGCCGCCGACCGTGCCCATTCGAATGGGGAATCCCCATCAGCGGCGAACGTGACATCAGAAAAGTCTTCAATACGCCGCGATCTACGAGCGAGACATCCTGCGAAGGCACGCCTTCGTCGTCAAAAGGATAATTCCCGAGCAGCATTTCGCCGTTGAGAGTGGCCTCGGTGGGATCGTCCTTAATGGAGATGAAGTCCGGAAGAATTTGCTGCCCGATCTTGCTCGTGAAGGTCTGCCCTTCGGTAATGTCTTTTTGGCGGAAACCCTCGGCGCGGTGACCGAAGACTTCGTGAAAGAAAACGGCGGCGGCGCGGCCCGTAAGCAGCGCGGGGCCCGCGTAAGGCTCAACGAGCGGCGCCTTGTCGAGAGCCTCTGTTTCCTCAATCAACCGATGAATCGAGTTAGAGACGGTCTTGTCATCCGGAGCATCCTTCGGATCGAGCCAATCGAAATTCGCATACCGCTGGATGTCCATTCCGTCCGGGGCCTTGCTCTGAACGAAGAGTTCGAGCCGGTAATGAATCAGTCCGAAGGCGAGCTTGGTTCCCTCGGTATTTACTTGATACTGGTTCGTGGCTTGCGCCGTGAATGTGGCGATCGAGTTCAGCACCGCTGGCGATTTGCTGAATTCGGCGGTATATCTTCGCACTCGCTCTTCCCACGGCTTGCGATTCACATGAATTTCAACACGCGGTCCAGTCGAGGTGTGGGGTTCCTCGTGGGAAAAATCCGGTGCGGCGCCTTCGGCGGTTTGCACCTGCACTTGCTGGCTGGTTTTCACCTTAATAAGCGCTTGGGTCGCCGCGCGATATTGGCGGTCCGTTTCGCGCCAGATTTCCCGGCGGAGTACGGGGATGTCGTCATCGATCGCCACCGTGGTGCCCGGGCTCGTCCAGCTCGGCGGGCGATCGCCGAGCTTGTGCGTGTCGTCTAGCTGATACGTTCCCACGCGCGTTTGCACTTCGAGCCAGCGCGCACGGTCGTCCGAGCTTGAAAGAAGCGCGCCATTCGACCCCGAGACTTGGGAGAACTCCCGATCAGAAACGGTGTAGCTGATGAAATAGGCCGCTGGATCGGCTTTCCCGAGGGCGACCATCGAACGATCCAGTTCGTCCTGCATGGCTGTCAAGATCGGAGTAGAAGAAGGTGCCGGCCGTGTCGCTGCCCAGCATCCCCAAGCCGCCGCAAGCAGCGCCACACCGATCATGAGACTTCTATATCTCATTTGGACTTTCATCGTTACGCAAGGTGTAACAGTTTAAGATAGGATGCAGCCGATTCCCAAAAGAAACCTCGTGATGTTTCGTCCGTTGGCAAGAAGCGGCGCCGAGCCGGTTATAATCCGGCGAAAGGGGAATTAGATGCGGGCTTTGGTGGTGAGGAGGTATGGGACGCCTGAAGTTTTGGAGGCGCAGCAGGTGCCGGATCCGCAGCCGAAAGCTGGTGAGGCGCTGATTCGGGTCAAGGCGATCGGCGTGAATTTTGCCGATCTGCTCCAGCGAATGGGAATTTATCCCGGCACACCGAAGCCTCCGTTCATTCCGGGGTTGGAGTTGGCCGGCGTGGTGGAAAGAGTGGTGGAGAGCGCAAGGCCGGCCGGCGGCGAACCGCTAAAGCCCGGAGATGCCGTCGTGGCCCTCACGAACTTCAATGCCTACGCACAATGGGCGGCCGTGCCGGTGAGTCGGGTCTACCGGCTGCTTCCGGGAATGGGATTCGAGGATGGGGCTGCCATACCCGGGAATTACCTCACTGCATATCACGCGCTATTCGCCATGGGCAATTTGCAGCAGGGTGACCGAGTCCTGATCCACGGTGCTGCGGGAGGAGTGGGGATCGCCGCAGTGCAGCTCGCGCGCGCGCGGGGATTGGTCATTTTCGGGACCGCCGGCCCTTCCAAACAGGAATACCTGCGCAAGATGGGTGTGGACCACGCGATCGATTACGAAAAGACCGATTTCGTGGAGACGGTGCGGAAATTCGCGCCTGATGGAATTGAAATGGTAATGGATCCGATAGGGGGGAAGTCTTTTAAGCGTAGCTATGAGTGCGTAGGTGCCGGAGGCAGGCTGGTAGTCTACGGCATGTCCGCGGCAGCGGGTCCGGATGGGAAGCGCAGCTTGATTCGAGGCCTTACCGCGCTGCTGCAAGTGCCGCGATTCAATCCGCTGAGACTGATGCAGCGGAGCACTTCAGTAATCGGCGTCAACCTTGGCGCTCTGCAATCGCGGCCTGCGCTGTTGCGCGGCGAGCTGGACGAGATTTTTCGCATGTACGGCGCCGGAAAAATCAAACCCGTGATCGGAAAAATTTTCCCGCTGGATCAGGCCGCGGCCGCGCATCGCTACATCCACGAGCGGAAGAATATCGGGAAGATCATTCTGTCGGTGAAGTAGGGCGCGTCGGTTGGATGCGAGGCTGTTTTCCAATTCGCGCCTGGAGACAAATTCGGATTCGCCGCTTGCGATTTCACGTGCTTCCATGGGATAGACAGGAGGTGCCAAATGCGGAGCATCGGCGGCATCCTAGGTCTTCTCGCTGTGGCGGTCATCGCGGGGCTGACTTACAAATACTATTTCACGCAAGGGGAATCTGCTGGAGTGACCACGCCTCGACAGACCATTGATGTTGTAGGCGTCAAAAATGATTTGATCGCGATGGCCCAAGCCGAACGCATCTACCAAGTTGAACACGGATCGTATGCCTCGCTCGATGACTTGGTCTCAAGCGGCGCGATGAGCATGAAGAAAACGGGACGCGGGGGCTACACTTATGAAGAAGAGACATCCCCGGATGGCTTTCGCATCACTGCTCATTGCCCCTCCGATACGACTCCCGGTTGCACAAGCTACGTCATTGACCAGACCATGGAAGTCCAGTCGGCTCCTTAGAACTTGCCACATGGTGATCTCCGAGGCTTGTGAGAATTCAACTGCGGGCGTGTGGCTTCGCAGCTTCGTACAGTGGTGAGAGTTCGCGCAAGCGTTTCACAGTTTCGATGACGCGTGCCGCCGCGTATTCGATTTCCTCGTCGGTATTGAAGCGCCCTATCCCGAAGCGGATGGAGCTGTGCGCGAGATCCTCCAGCACTCCGAGCGCGCGCAGCACATAACTAGGCTCAAGCGTCGCCGACGTGCACGCCGATCCGCTTGACACAGCCACGTCGTTGATCCCCATCAAGAGGGCGTCGCCTTCCACTCCGGAAAAGCTTAGGTTCAGATTACCTGGCAACCGGTGATCCATGGAACCATTGATAGATGTGCCCTCGAGGCCGTTCGTGATCGCATCCTTCAGTTTGTCGCGCAAGCGCCGCAGTCGCTCGCTCTCCTCGGCCATCTCTTTCTGGGACAATTCACATGCCCGGCCGAGCCCAACGATTCCGGGAACGTTGAGCGTTCCGGAACGCATGCCACGTTCGTGCCCACCGCCGTCGATCATAGCGCTCAGATCAACGCGGGGATCTTTCCGGCGCACATACAGCGCTCCCACGCCTTTAGGCCCGTAAATTTTGTGCGCTGAAATCGAAAGCAGATCGATACCCGCTTTTTGGACATCGATGGGAATCTTGCCCGCGGCCTGTGCCGCGTCCACGTGAAAGAGCACCTTCTTTTCCTTGGCAATTTTGCCGATGGCTTCGATGGGCTGAATCACTCCGATTTCGTTGTTGGCGTACATTATGGAAATCAGAATCGTCTTCGGAGTGATCGCGCCACGGAGATCGTCCAGATCGATCAATCCGTCCGGGTGAACGGGCAGGTAAGTGACCTCACAACCAGATGCTTCCAGTCGCTTGCACGTGTCGAGCACCGCCTTGTGTTCCGTGGCCTGGGTGATGATGTGGTTGCCCTTGCCGCGGTATGCCTCCGCCAGGCCCTTGATCGCGAGATTGTTCGACTCGGTGGCGCCGCTTGTGAAGATAATCTCCCGCGGACTGGCATGGATAAGGGCGGCGACTTGCCCCCGCGCGTTTTCGACGGCGTCTTCGGCTTTCCAGCCGAATTCGTGGCTGCGGCTTGCGGCATTGCCGAATTTCGCGGTGAAATAAGGCAGCATTGCATCCAGAACGCGGGGATCGACGGCCGTGGTCGCATGGTTATCGAGATATACGGGTAGCTTAAGCGCCATTTCCTTCATTTTAGTCCGGTTACCACAACGCGTCCAGCGAGGGACTGCGTATCAGCAGTGTGATCGAAGCGAATTCTTGCAGTCAAAAATCGCGAGAGCTTATCTTCAGGCGCGCTCCCGACAGATCGATCTTAGAAATTGAGAGCTCAGTGTTGAGGCGCCGTCCGATGCGGCATTGGGCGTTTCGCTCCGCCTGCTTTTTCCGGAATCACGCTCGGGTCTACCTTCACTTGGTCCCAGTGCAAAATAAAGGGAGAAGGATCGTAGCCAACCAGCATGCCTGAAAACCGGATGGGGTCATCTTTCGAAAGACGGACGACATCGGGTTGCGGTGCAACCGGTGGCAGATTGGCAGCCGCGTTAGCGTTTGGCGCAGCGGCGCCTGCCGGCTTGGGGGCGGTCCATACCTTCACATCCATATTGGCCATGGTCGCGGCCTGCATCTCGTCGGAGTTGGCGCTCGTGAATACCATGAAATCTACGTAGCCCTCAGACTTCTGGACGTCGATAATTTTCCCGACGACTTCCGGAAACTCTGCGCCACAGATAGCCAACCAAGTCATCTTCGCCTTATCACCCCCACCGCTCAGATCGCCGATCACGGTAATTATGGTGCTCGCCTGGCTGATTTTTGTCAGATCGTCGTGGCTCGGAATCGTGTAAGTTGAGGGCCGGTCGGGTGAATTGGCCGCGAGTTGCAAAAGCTCGTTCAATTGTGGGTCCACCTGGGTGTCACAACCTGGTTGCTCGTAAGCGAGGATTCTCGAACGAAGGTAGTCTTTCACCTTTGCGTCGTCCGGAACTTTCAAGTCGATGGCGCGCGCCAGATACCAAAACCCGTCCAGTGCTTGAGGCGGAGTCGTCGCAAGATAGGCAAGACCCAAGCGATAATCCGTTACAGCATCCTTCGGATTGATGGCCAGAGCCGCTTTGAAAGCCTCGATCGCGGCGGGGTAATCCTTTAGCTGAAGATCAGCTGCGCCTGCCGCCGCTTCGAGAAACGCTGTGCCTTCCTTGACCTGGTCATCTGTCACCTTCGAATTAGGCATCTTCTCAAGATCGGGAAACAGTTTCACCCCGAGCAGCGCTGCGTCTCTTTCCTTGGTGAGCTGGTCGTGAGCATCAGGCGCTTTCGCGTCGAAAGCCAGTCCAAATAATTGCACACGAGCCTGAAGCGCTTGCACTCGGAGAGCCAAGTTGGCCTTATCGAGGGCGGTGAGCTTGTCGGCATACTCGATGGCCTTGGGATAATTTTTCAGCTGGTAATAGGTTTGATAGTAAAACTGATAGATGTATTCCATCAGCGTCGAGTTGGGAAACTGCGCGACGAACGCGTCGAGCTTCTTAATTCGTGCTTCGGGATCTTTCTCGGCCGCTGCCGCTTGCTCAGCATTGTATTCGGGCAGCGTGTAGCTGGGTTGCTGGCTCTGCTGCGCTTGTTGGGCCGCAGCCCGCTGCGCGATGGAAGGCGCCAGGAGAAGAACGGCCAGAATTATTGCCATCCTTTTCAGATACCTTTGCATGATCACTCTCCGCCTCCTGGGATCAAATTCATTTCGGCTGGCCGCGACCGGTTTAGAAACCACCACCGCGCCGCTGCAGGGGCAAAACAGCGCAAGCAACTGAAATCCACGGGATTATAGGGAAAGCCTTCCACCCGCGCAAGTCTTAAACCAGTAAAGCCTTCGGATTGACGTCTACCGGTGCCGTTCGCACCTTTTTCTGCATGTTAGGATGTAACTGGGAGGATAGAAGTGGCTTCGGGGACGAATGGGATCACAGCGAATCGGCTGCTCGAAGGCAAGGTCGCGCTCGTTACGGGCGGGAGCCGCGGCATCGGCCAAGCCATTGCCCGGACCCTCGGCCGCATGGGCGCGATGCTCAGCCTGTGCGCGCGGGACACCCAAAAACTCCAAAGTGTGCGCCGCGACCTTGAGGCTGAGGGAGCCAGGGTCCTGGCTCTGCCGGCGGACGTCTCACGGCCTGATGACATCACATCGCTTGTGCAAACCACAGAGCGTTCTCTTGGCCCTATCGAGATTCTCGTGAATAACGCCGGAATCGGCCATTTCGCCCCCATCCAGGAATCGTCCGAAGCGATTTGGGACGCCACGCTAGACATTAACCTGAAGGCTGCCTTCCTGCTGACCAAAGCAGTAGCTCCAGGAATGATCTCTCGGCGCAGCGGTCATATCATCAATATAGCGTCGCTCGCAGGTAAAAATGCGTTTGCCGGCGGGAGTATTTACTGTGCATCGAAATGGGGCTTGCTGGGACTCACCCAGTGCGCGGCCGAGGATCTCCGTCAGTATGGCGTAAGAGTTAGCGCTATCTGCCCCGGCTCTGTGGCGACGGATTTTTCTCCTCACTCGAGCAAAGACCCGGGCAAAATGCTGCAGCCGGAGGACGTGGCCCATGCCGTGGAAATGATTCTTACCCAGGCGTCACAAAGCTTTATCAGCGAAGTGCTTTTGCGACCGACACAAAAGCCCTAATCCGCCGCTGAATCCCTAGGGATGGGGACAGCATCGAAGGCTCATAGAACAGAGGCTTTGTCATGATTAACTTGCGACATTCCGAAGATCGTGGCCACAACCAGCTTTCCTGGCTCGATTCGCACTTCACATTTTCATTCAACCGCTACTACGATCCCGACCACATGCAATTCCGTTCGCTGCGCGTTATCAATGAGGACGTGATCGCGCCTGCCCAGGGTTTTCCGATGCATCCGCACCGCGACATGGAGATTCTGACGTGGATTCTCGAAGGCGCCCTGGAACATCGGGATAACACGGGCGGCAGCGGCGTGATCCGCCCCGGAGAGCTCCAGCACATGACTGCCGGCAGCGGGGTGATGCATAGTGAGTTCAATCCTTCGCCGAAAAACCCAGCCCATCTGCTTCAAATCTGGCTTCTTCCCGATCGCAAGGGTCTTGCGCCATCCTACGAGCAGCTCGCGTTCCCAGATTCGGACTTGCGCGGCAAGTTTAATCTCGTTGCCGGACCGAAGGCCCCGATCACGATTCATCAGGATGCGAACCTTTACATCACGCGATTAAACGAAGGAGACACCGCAGAACACGCTATCGCACCGAACCGCCACGCGTGGCTTCAAATCGCGCGCGGCGCTGTGGAACTCAATGGACGCGAATTGAAAGCTGGCGACGGCGCAGCGGTCTCCGACGAGTCTGAAGTCATCGTGAAGGCTCGCGAGTCTTCGGAAGTTCTGGCATTCGATCTGGCGTAAACCTACGCTATCCCCCTAGCCGCTTTTCTGACAGCGTTGTTTCGTTTCCTTTACCAATCGTCGTAACAAATGAAGTTCAACCGCCGCTCGGATGACCGCCGGCGTTGAATGCTTCGACCGGGTAATGCCGCCGTGAATGACTTTGCGCCCGCGCGGAGATGCGGGCCGAGTAGGCATACTACGAGGATACAGACAAAATCTTTACACGATGGCCTCGAACGACGCAAGTACCTGTTGGTGTAAAGAAAAATCGTCTACGGTGAAGGTGCAACTAAGCACTAACAATCGGGAAGTTTAGCCCGTTAGTTCGAGGCCATGGTCGTTAGCGCAGGAAACGTAGGAGAACTAGGACGATCATTCGACCATTTCGGCCGCAGAATGGCGGACGGTTTGGGTGAGTTAGGGGTTAGCGTAGAATACGCTGCGGACTAGAACGCGAAAGGAATCGCAATGAAATTCGGCGGCATACATCTGATGGGGCTTCCGCGGCCGTGGACCAACGAGTCCGAGCATAATTTACTGAGCAACGCTCTCGACCTGGCGGAACTTTCCGATCAGTGCGGATTCGATTATGTTTGGGGCACCGAGCACCACTTCCTCGAGGAATACTCTCACTCAGCGGCTCCGGAAATGTTCCTCGCGGCCTGCAGCCAGCGAACGAAAAATGTGCGGCTCGCACATGGGATTATCCAAACGCCTCCCAACATCAATCATCCGGCACGGGTGGCGGAGCGTATTGCGGTACTCGATCTGATCAGTAACGGTCGCTGCGAATTCGGCATGGGTTCGGGAGCGACAACGACGGAACTTGGAGGATTCAACGTTTCGCAACAAGACAAAAAGGCGATGCAGATAGAAGGATTCCGGGTAGCGGTGCGGATGATGGTGGAAAATCCGTTCACTGGATTCGAGGGGCGATACGTGAATGTGCCTCCTCGGAACGTAGTGCCGAAGCCTCTGCAGAAGCCGCATCCGCCACTTTGGATGGCGTGCTCCAGACGCGAATCAATTCTGGAAGCCGCGAGGCTGGGATTGGGCGCTTTGACATTCTCTTTCGCTAGCCCATCGGAGGCGCGCCAGTGGGTAAAGGACTATTACGAGACAATTGAAAATGAATGCGAGCCACTGGGTTACGCCATCAATCCGAACATCGCCATCGCCGCGCCTTTTTTGTGTGACCGGGATCAGAAGCGGGTGGAGGAGATCGGGGACGAGAATTACGGCTTCTTCGTTTACGGGTTGGGACACTACAGCTTTTTCGGGGAGCACCGGCCTGGTAAGAGCGACATCTGGAACGATTACAAAACGAGTCCCAAAGATGCCGCGAGGCCCGAATTCACCGCGAGACACTGTATCGGAACGCCCGAGAAGATTCGCGAAAGCCTTCGCCAATTCGAGGAAGCCGGGATCGACCAGGTGGTCGCCGTGCGGCAAATTGGGCGCCTTTCGCTAGATATGCAGTGTTCTTCCTTGCAGCTTTTCTCGCAAGAAGTATTGCCTGAATTCAAAGAACGCGAACTTGGGAACGCTCGACGGCGCGAAGAGCGGAACGCGCGAATTTCAGAGAAGGCGATGGCTCGCAAACCGAAAGTTGAAGCACCGATCGTGGAGACGGTGATTCCTTCAGCCGGACGCCACTAGCAGGGAAAGGCCGCTGATCTTGCCGAGAAGGGGTGGCTATTTCGAGGCCAGCGTCACGCAGGAATCCTCATAGCTGCCGGGACCCATGGCGCCCTCAGGGAAAATCCCGTGCTCGGAGATCCAGTCGAACGACTGTTTAAATACATCCTTGGTATAAGGCTCGAAGACCAGGCGCTCACCAGGACCCCAGCGGCGCGTATCCATCACGTCATGGAAGCGCGTGGGAAATTCCTTTTTGTAATAGTGCGTGTAAAGGTCGGGACGCAGATCGATATCGCGCTGAGCTTTTCGCAAAGCGCGGAAATATTTGCGGACGTCGTCCATATCCGGATCGCGGGTGATGAGCGACGCCATCATGAAGGTAGTGTCGATGACTTTGCGAAAACCAAGCTGCTCAAGCAAATAGTAAGGCCCGCTAAAGAGAGAAGCCGCGGGAACTTTGCGGTCGATCAGGAGTTCCATGCGACTGAAAAGCATGCCGTCAGCAAAAGAAAGCTTGATCTCAGCGGGCTTCATATACTGTTCAAGCGACTGGATAGCTGAGTAGTGGCTGCCCGACTGATAGCCAACCGAAATGGGAATGCCTGCAAGCTCCGCTGGGTCGTGGATAGGCGACTCGGGCGGGACAAAAATTCCGGCGGGCGCGACCGAGTAGGCATCGGCATAGAGCTTGCCGTGGCCGACGGACGCGGAGACGTTCACGGTCCAGTGGCAGGCGCAGCCGATGTCGGAACCGCGTCCTTTTTCAAAGGTTTGGAAAGCGCCGACTTTGTCTCCCAGGTTGTGTTTCCTGGCTTCGTCTGACGCGAGCGCTTCACGGAACTCGTAGTCCAAGCCTTCGGCGGCGAAGTAGCCCTTTTCCTCGGCTACCCATTCGTGAAGCCGCATATGCGGTGCAATTGTAAACTTCGCCATGTCTGACTCCCGCGCCTAGCATCGGCACAGCTCATAAATCCTACCATAAGCGCCTACGCTGCAGTCGCTCGGGGCTTTGGTGGGGCGGGCGTGTAGGATATACTTCGGTGCCCAAGACTTAGCCAGGGACTCATACTTGGGGGGTTAGCGAATCCCCGCGCGACCCTTAGTACCGGCGTCTTAATTTCAGTGTGCATCCTAGATATGGACTCCAACGGTTCCCACAGGACTCGTGTCAACCAACGGTGAAACCGGCGAATGAATAGGCAAAACATTGCGGTGATCGGCGGGTCGGCTGCGGGACTCTTCGCGGCGCGTCTGCTGGCGCAACGCGGCCTAGCGGTGCGCGTGCTGGAACGAGCTGACGCGTTGGAGCCGGAGGCGCGGACGTTGATCGTGACGCGCCAGATGCGCAACCTTCTTGGAGACGCCGCAGAGAGCAGTATTGTCAATGAAATCCGTCGTTTCGAGCTTTTCACTGACGGCCGTGCTGCGACGGTAACGTTGCAGCAGCCGGACTTGGTTATCGAGAGGCGGGCTCTAATTCGGCGCTTGGCCGAGGATGCCGCACGCTGGGGAGCAAAGATTGAACTTGGCCAGCGTTTCCACTCGCTGCGAGCAGAAGGCGATGGACTGGCCGTCGAAGTGGAGCGGTGCGCTGATGGCAGGCGCGACGAGATTCGCGCCGATTCAGTTATTGGGGGTGATGGGGCCACAAGTCCCGTGGGTCGTTCAGCGGGATGGGCGCCGATGTCGACGGTTCCGTTAATGCAGGCGATCGTACCTCTCCCGAAAGATATGGGGGCAGATACGGTACGCGTGTGGTTTGTACCGCAAGATACGCCGTACTTTTACTGGTTGATCCCAGAATCGCCTCAGCGCGGGGCGCTAGGCGTGATTGGCGAGTCCGGCCCGGAAACACGGCGCGGCCTGGAACAATTTCTCGAAAAGCGGAAGCTCGATCCAATTGAGTTTCAGGGTGCGCGCGTACCAGTTTACCGCCGCTGGATTCCGGTGCGCCGCCGGGTTGGTCGAGGCTCGGTCTATCTAGTGGGGGACGCAGCCGGACAGGTTAAGGTATCGACAGTTGGGGGAATCGTCACGGGATTTCGCGGGGCACTGGGAGTTGCCGAGTTAATTCTTAATGGAGGATCGAGCCGCGAACTGCAAGCCTTGAGGCGGGAATTGGATTTTCATTTGCTGCTGCGGCGTTCAATGCATGGATTTCAACAATCGGACTACAGCCAACTGGTAGACCTGCTGAATGATTCCACGAAGCAACCGCTTGGCGCATACACGCGCGATGAAGCGTGGAAAATCCTCTGGCGAGTTTGGCTGCGTCAGCCTCGACTGATTCTGATGGGACTGCGCGGGCTGCTGATGCGAAGCAGATCACTCAACACACCCGACGTTTAGGACATCGCCGGCAAAGCTGGATAAGATTGTTCCCAAGGGCGCACCGGGCTAGAACTCGCCGCCGTGCAATTCGTGGGGGGCCACGCCGAAAGAATCGAGAATATCAGACAAAAAGACGACGCCAAGCAGCAGGCGAATATTGGCTCGGCTGACGACCGGAAGCAGATCGAGTTTGGCCGCGCCCATACGTTCCAATGCCATGTGAAGAGGGTGGTCGGTGTGAACGTGAGGGAAATCGAGTCCGGTCAAGAGTTCCGAGAGTGGCTTGTCCTCTTCCGAATGTTTCGCGGCTAATTCGAGGGTTTCCCGGGAGAGCACGCCGACCACGCCTCGTTCATCAGTCACCGGCCAAGCATTCGACGCGGTTTGGCGCGCACGTTCAAGCGCCTCGCGCACCGTCGTGGTGGACGGGAGAACATCCGTGGCGCCCCGCATAACTTGGGCCACGCGACGCTGGCCGACGTGTGCCAGCGTATCCGCAGTGGGTAAGTGAATACCCTCTTGACGCGAGAGCGCCTCGTAAATGGTTTCCGGCTGCATCGTGGAGGATATCCAGAAACTCACCAGATTGGCAATCATCAGGGGCACGATCACAGCGTAATCGTGAGTGGTCTCGAAAATCATGAGGACGGAAGTCATGGGAGCACGCATGATCCCGGCAAATAGCGCGCCCATGCCTACCAGCGCGTAAGCGCCGGGCACGGAAGTGTGGGCGGGCCACAGGTGGTGAACAATGCTTCCGAGTGTCCCGCCGACCATCGCTCCCAGGAAGAGGCTCGGTGCGAAAAGCCCTCCTGCATTGCCGGACGCATAGCTGGCCGTGACCGAAATAAATTTGAGAACCACGAGCAGCACCATCAGCTTGAGAGCCATGCGACCGTTAAGCGCGTCCCCTACGTAACCGTAGCCGACACCGAGCACCTGCGGCAGCCACAAGCCCATGAGCCCCACAACCAGTCCTCCCGCTACTGGCTGAAACCAGTGAGTCCGAATGGGTAGGCGCAAAAAGCGAGAACGTATCTCAATCAGCAGCTTCACCAAGGCAACGGAAATCAAACCGCCGATGACTCCGAGCACCGCGTAGACGGCAAATTCCGCCGGATGGACCAATTGATATTGAGGAACCACGAAGAGGGGATTGTTACCGAGCAAGAGGCGCAAAACCAGCCAGGACGTGGCTGAGGCCAGCACCACGGAGCCAAGCACGGGTGCGTTCAGGTCTCCTACGATTTCCTCGAGGGAGTAGACAACCGCGGCCAAAGGAGTGTTAAATGCCGCCGCAATCGCCGCCGCCGCTCCTACAGGTATCAACGCCTTGACGTTTTCGGGACGCAGCCTCAGCCGACGCCCAAGGACCGAGGCTATACCCGCACCGACGAGAACCGACGGCCCCTCAGGACCCAGTGGAATGCCGCTGCCCAGAGTTACAGCGGTGCAGAAAAATTTTCCGAAGACTGTTCTGAGAGTGATGATGCCATCACGAGCGAAGAGGGCTACTTTTGTTTGTCCGACGCCGCTGCCCCGGGCATCAGGGAAATATCGGACTAGAACATAACCCATGGCGAGAGACCCGGCTACGGGGGTCAGAACCCTGCGCCACAGCGGACTGCCAACCGGGTATAGGCGCATACCCAGGCGCTCGGTGAGCAGAATCAGCGCGACTACGGCCGCGCCCGTTAATGCCCCAATCAGAATGCTCAATACCAGCAGCATCTGTTCTTCGCGGCGGCCGAAACGCAAGGCCAGCCATCGAAGCGGTTCTTTAGGCAACGACGGTTCCGGATGACTCCCACCCATCTAATTCAAGCTCCGAGACACGATCTCATCATACGGTTTATCTGACCGTCGCAGAAACCTTTTCACAAGTATGAGATTGTGTGCGCGGTGCCGTTTTTATGGAAGGAGTTGAACTCGGCGGCTGATGATAGTCACATCTCCGTTTTGAGAAGGCGTTGCCGTAAGAGGGCGCGAGTTGAGCAAGAATCTGCCCTCGGGAGGCAGCCCGTAGGATTGGTCGGAAGCAGAAATTTCGACCGGTTTGCCCACAGGAACAGAAAAACTGATTTCAATGCCGCTCGCGGGCATGGCAGGGCAACTGTAAACGGTCCAGCCATGGTAGAAGTTTCGAATTAGCGGAATTTCCGGCGGCATCGGCCGACCCCCGATGCTAACCGACTCGACGCCAGCGGACGGGGGGAACGAGGCTGCGGCCCAGGGCGCACCGCGCTCGGATCGCAGCAGAGCGCGATACCTTCTCCTGCCGTTTGCCTCTGAGGCTTCGAGCACCGTGAACGTGGGAGGAGCAAAATCAAGCCGTGGCGCCGCAGCCACGAAAGCAGGACGTGCGTCCCATGGAATCGTTCCATGGGAAGCGCGCCGGAAACGCGCCGCCAGGCGAATCGGTTCGGGCAAAACGCCGGAGTCCGGTTGGACGATCCATTGGGACGCGCCGGAATCGGTCTGCTCCCAGTATTCCATGTTCACGCGTTCCGGAGCCCTCGCGGAGTACGGGGGCACAACAACTGCCGCGAATCCAGCTAGAGCTACCGCGGCTACGGGGATTGAAAGGCACAGGAGGCCTCGCGGGCCGGACAATGCGCGCAAGTCAGTGCAGAGTGGGGCCACGGGCGTGAGGAGCAACCCAACGAACAGTGTAGAGAGGGGAACACCCCTATTGCCGAGAGCGTCGTACAAAAGGACCAGCGGGCGATAAGCCAGAATCGCGGCGGTGGCGAGCGGTAACAGCGCAACGAGACTTAACTCGACCGTTCCTCCGCCGCGTCTCAGCGTGAAAGGTAAAGCGGCGAACGTCGCCACAAGCGCAGGAAGTAGAAGGAGATAGCTCAAGCCCGGCGCAAGCCACGAAGTGAGAATGACAGTCAGCGTCAGCCACAACCAAACCCCAGACCAAAGCCCCCAGAATTGCGCGCGGCTTTCGAAACAGACGCTATTGGCAACAACCACCGCAACGCCCAGAGACCAGAACGTAATTTGAAGGGGGGACGGGTGAGCGACCCAGTTCACGGGCATCGCGTCTGCGAAACGCAGGAGGCGGGCCGCGATCACCGCCAAGGCACCCGCAACTGCCATTGTGACGAGCCAAGCGACAAGTCCCCAAAAGAACTCGCTGAAAGCTAGTCGCTTTGTTTGAATCAGCCAGCCGATCTGGGCGAGCAGCAGAATCAAAAGAGCGAGTGCCACTGCGCGGCCGCCGCTCGCAGGCCAGCGAATCACCCGGTATCCAAGGAGATCAAAGTAGACGCTCTGTTGCCCTGCCGCCTGAGGGACCTGCGTATTGGCTGCTGCTATGGTGGCGGCCAGCGCATTTTCTCCGAGGTGCTGCAAGCTTGCCAGATTCAGGTTCGCCGAATTATCGAGCGGAGTGTGATAGTGAGTCGCGTCGCCGATGAATGCAAAATTTAGGCCCTGGTAGCCAGCCTCGTTGAAAATACTGAAGTCCGTGCTATTGGGGAGGAAGCGATATACGACTTGAAAAATTGAACTTGTGGCTGGCTGAACAGCATTTCGCGCAAACACGCGCACGGCCCATTCGCTCCTGCTGCCCGTTTCAAACATCAAAGCTGGGCCGGACGTGCCGCGTGCATCCAGATTCACTGCAGCGCGCACCTCTTTTGCCCACGGGTGCGAATCGACAAAAGCGCGCGCGCCCAGCAGCCCAGCCTCCTCACCATCATCGATCAAAAAAATTATCGAGTTGCGCGGCCGAGGAAGCGATTGAAGCGCACGAGCAATCTCGAGCACCGCGGCGACTCCTGCGCCATCGTCGGAATCCCCCGGCGCCGCAGGCACCGAATCGTAATGCGCCGCGAGAAGCACGGCGCTACCCGGTGCCGAGCCATCGAGGCGCGCGACCACATTGTTTACCGTGGCGCAGTCTCCATATTCGCTGCATGCGAAACCGACTTGGACTTGCGGCTTGTACGCCAAGCGGGCCAGTTCGTCGACTATGCGAGTGCGCACGGCTTCGTTTGCCGCACTGCTAAGCGGGTGGGGCTCATCGTTCCCGAGGATTCGATGGAGCATATCTTGCGCGCGAATTGCGGAGAATTGACTCTGTGGCGCGCTGGATGGTTTCGGGGTCAGCGGTCTGAGGACAACATATGAAAGAAAAAAGATTGCGGCGAGCATCACCGCAGCAGACGAAATTTGGAATACTCCAGGACTCCTGGGTGAGTCCAAACTTCCTCCTCGCGCGTCATGCTAGGCTGCGCTCCAGTGCAAGTCAATGGTCCGATCGGAAGGCAAATTACCTAGGCGGCGAGGCCCGAACTGGCTATAATAACGAATCACCGTAGTCTGCTGGCCCCACCTGAGAGGGTCTGCCGGGGAACTGTCATGAAACCGATTATTGCCAAGGTCCAGGAGTCACAGCTTCGCAAGGACCACCCTGTTTTTCGCCCAGGGGATACGATTCGCGTGCATGTCCGACTGAAAGAGGGCGAAGGAGACAAAGAACGCATTCAGCCTTTCGAGGGTGTGGTGATGAGCCGTCGAGGCGAGCTGCTGGGCGAGAGTTTCACCGTTCGCCGGGTCAGTTTCGGAATCGGTGTGGAGCGTATCTTTCCAGTGCACTCGCCGATGATCAGCGCTGTGGAGGTGGTGCGCCAGGGCCGCGTTCGGCGCGCGAAACTGAACTATCTTCGCCAGCGCAAGGGGAAGGCAGCCCGCATCAAGCGCGCTGACACACCAGAAATCTCTGGCGGCAAGTCTTCAGTCGAATAGGAATTTTAGGACCCAGGTTGGCAACTGCGGTGTGCTAAAATTCGCGGCCGATGGGACGGCTTTGTTCGGCAAGGCATGAGCGAGATGCGCGTCAGCGCGGCTGGCTGCGGATTGCTGGACTGGACGAAGCGGGACGCGGCTCACTTTTCGGTCCGGTCGTGGCTGCCGTTGTCGTGCTCAATCCTAGACGCCGGATTGTCGGCCTCGACGATTCCAAAAAATTGGCCCCTGATCGTCGCTCCGAACTAGCTCCACGGATCCGCGAGCACGCAATCGCGTGGGCTGTGGCGGAGGTCGATGCCAGCCGTATCGACGCCTGGAACATCTATCAAGCGAGCCGCCAAGCCATGGTGGCGGCGATTTCCCAGCTCAATCCGTTTCCAGACTATCTTCTCCTCGATGCCATCGAGCTTGACCTGCCGATCGAGCAGAAATCGCTTATCCATGGCGATGCCCGGTCGATTTCGATTGCTGCGGCCTCGATCCTAGCGAAGGTCGAGCGAGATCACCGGATGCAGGAGTTTCACCAGCTCTATCCTCAGTATGGGCTGTCGCAGAATAAGGGTTACGGCACACCCGATCACTTGGAAGCCTTGCGGCGATACGGCCCGTCGCCTTTGCATCGATTCTCCTACGCGCCGGTGCGTGAAGCACGTTGCTGGGCTAGCGGAGCTGAACAAGCTCCATTACCGCTTGAACCTTCGCCGGCCTTCTAGGTCTAAGGAGCACCTAGGAGCCCGTCTCGGCGTTGCTTGGCCCTGTTATCCCGTTCGTCACCACCCCTCCCAGGCGTCATGGACCCCCGTTTTCCGCGCGTGCTAACCTTTGGACCGAGCCACTTTCTCGTCCCGAAGAGACCTTCTAGGACAAGCGGGGCCAGGACACTCGAAAGAATTCATGGCATTCAATAAGAACAAGGCGCTTGAGAGCGCGCTGAAATTCCTTAACCAGGGTAAGACTGCCCAGGCCATCGGTGAGTACCAGCAAATCCTGCGGCACGATCCTAAGGACCAGGCCACGTTAATGACCGTGGGCGACCTCTTCGCCCGCCAAGCGGACATGCCGCAAGCCATTGAATATTTCGAGCGCCTCGCACAGGTCTATCTCCACGACGGCTTCAACAGCAAAGCAATAGCGATTTATAAGAAGATCGCCAAGCTCGCTCCAGCCGAATTGGCACCGCTCGAGCGGCTGGCTGATCTTTACGTGCAGCAAGGGGTGTTGAGCGAGGCGCGACCGCTTTTCCTACAAATCGCCGAGGCCCATCTGAAAGCGAATCGCGCGCCTAAAGCCGTGGAAATACTGCACAGATTCCTTGAGGTTGAACCTGACAACCCGCGGGTTCAGATGCGATTGGCCGAGCTCTATAACGTGATGGGTCAGAAAAAAGAGGCGGCGCAAACGTATCTCGCCTATGCCCAGCGGCTTTTCGATAATGCTGAAGCAGACGAAGCAGGCAAAATGATCGAGCGGGCCCTGGCGGTTGAGCCGGGGACCACAAGCGCATTGCTCCTCCAGGCCAAAGTCCTCGCACAAACGCACAAGAACGATGCGGCAATCGCCATTCTCGAGCGTCTGCCCGAAGCTGACGCGGGCGGGGAGATAACCAATTTCCTCGTCGACTTGGAAATCAGTTCGGGACACGTCAACAAGGCAGCGGATCGCGCTCGAAAACAGTTGGCCAGCGGCCATACTGCGCTTGTCGAAAAAGTCGCGGACGCGCTGCTTCAAACTGGGAAGGCTTCGGAAGCCTTACCGCTAGTCCGCGAACTCCGCAGCCCGATGATCGAAGCGGGCGAGCAGGACAAGTTTTTGAAGCTGTTGTCGAGCTCGGTCGAAAAGCTTCCTGACGAGACTGAGCCGCTCGAAATGTTAGCGGACTTCGCCCGGCACACCAGTGATCCGTTCCAACTAAACGCCGCGCTAACCAGCCTAGCCGATATTTACTCGAAAGCCGGAAATTACGCTCGAGCCGAGGAAATGCTGAAGGAATTGGTCGAACGAAACAAAGGCGATGAGCGATTGATCGCGCGACTGGAAAAGGTTCGGAGTCGCGGCGGACAATTATCACCGGCAGAGGAAGCGCTCGCACAGGTTCTCGCAGAACCATCAAACGATATGTTCTCTGCACGCGAACAATTTGGGGAAGCATCTCCTTTAGAGTCGCCCGATTCAGCGGCCGCGCCCAAGGCTGAAGAAGCCTTAGACGAGGAAACGCAGCGTTACGTCGCTCAGGCTCTAACCGATGTGGATCTATTTTCGAGTTATGGGCTCACACAAAAAGCGACGAACCTGCTCGAAAATGTCTTGAAGCGGGCGCCGCGCCACACACCCACCCTCGAACGTCTACTTGACCTCTATTTGGGCGCGAGCGACGAACGGCGTACAGCTGAACTGGCCTTGCAGCTCGAGCAAATCCACAGCGAGCGTGGAGATACGATCAACTCGGACAGGTTTAAGGAGCTTCGGCAAAGATTTCAAAAGGCCGCCGAACTGCCGGAGCGTTCGCCGATCGAGCCACCTCCAACTGCACCAGCCTCGATCACTCCGGGCTTGCACCCAGAACCATCCGGACCGCACGCTCCGGCCCGAGAGGAGTCAGTGTCCGCCGACGCGGTCACGCCTATGGGACCGGCGGAATTCGAAATTCCACTAGTTCCCGTGGAGGCAGAGTCCACCGCTCCGCCAGCCATGCAGCCAAACCCAACGGAGCTGACAACCTCGGTCCCATCCCAGGAGGTAGACCTTTCCGACGAATGGGAAGCGATGGTGCAAGAAGTCGGAGAAGAGACAGAGGCAGCGGCCCTTCCCCCGACACATGAGCTTCCTGCGGAAACGCACACTCCTTCGACGGAGCCGGCCCCCGAGGTTCAACCGACCGAACCCCCCGCTGCAGAGGAAAACGCGGCTGATGAGTTTGTGGAGGAAACGAACGCCGAAGTCGAGGCCGCGGAGAGTATCGTTGCGAGCGCCGAATTCGATCTCGAGCTAGCGCCAGAACCGGAGCCGGAGCTAAGAACGGAAAAGAGCAAGACGAATTCCACGACGACGGAAGACTTCCTTAGTGACTTGGCCGCGGAAGTTGAAGATATGGAGATGCCTATCGAAACTCCGGAAGTTGCCGCAATTCCGGCGATGGCGCCACCTGCACAACCGGCAGAAGCCGCTGCAATCACAGCGGAAACACTGAATGAACTTACTGAAGTTTTCCAGGAATTCCGAAACGAACTGGGCGAACTTGGCGAAGAGGGTGAGGACCTGGAGACGCATTACAACCTGGGCATCGCGTATCGAGAGATGGGACTGCTAGACGAGGCGATTGGTGAGTTTCAGAAAGTGGCCAAAGCCGTGAAGGAGGGAAAGCCCTTCCGGTACGCCATGAACTGCTCCACGCTCCTAGCAATTTCTTTCATGGACAAGGGCGAGCCGAGAATCGCGGCTCTCTGGTATCAGGAGGCGCTCGAACTGCCAGGACTGGAGCAAGAAACAATTCTGGCCCTTCGGTATGACCTGGGTGTTTCGCTCGATATGGCAGGCGAAGCGGACGCCGCACTAGATAACTTCCGCCAGGTATACGCGATGAACATTGATTACCGCGACGTTTCAGACCGGATCGCCACTCTGCAAAAACCTTGATTGCCGATCGCAGACTGCCAGCGCATTGTGACTGCCCTCAATCTTACTGCCAATGCGAGACGTCACAGGCCTGTTGCGACTCCAGCAATAATCTCCCATAATCCTTGTCTCTGCGATGAAGCAAATAGTCCGTGTTCCGATACTACTGGTTTGGCTGCTCTTCGGCCTGGCCCTAATCTTGGTGCCATGGTCGGACATTTGGGAGACGAATTACTTCATCTACCAGTATCCAGGGTTGGGGCTAATTGCGGAAAACACGTTCCTGAGAGGAGTCGTTTCGGGGTTGGGATTCATGAATGTGTTGCTATCTTTAGAAGCTTTTCGACGCAAGACTTCCTCCGCCTCCGGCCGTGGCTGACGATCGCGTGATGAAACCCATTGTGTGCTACGTGACGGATAGTCAGTCACTAGGACTCGCTGAATCTCGCTCGCACATATTGGCGAAGATCGAAGCAGCTGTTGGAGCGGGCGTGGATTGGGTGCAAATCCGCGAGAAGGAAATGCTGGCTCGAGAGCTTGTTGCAATTGCTCGTGGGGCTGTCGGGATGACAAGTCCTAAACCTTCAACGCCCGGCGAAGCGGATCGCCCCCGATCGCTTGTTTTAGTAAATGATCGCCTGGACGTGGCGCTTGCGGCGGACGCCGCGGGATTGCATTTGGGCCGCCAATCGTTGCCAGTGGACGACGTGATCGGCTGGCGACGGAGGGGGAAGACAGCCACGGACTTTATGGTGGGACTCTCCTGTCACACGATCGACGAAGTGCGCCAGGCAGAGGATGCGGGGGCTGACTACGTGTTTTTCGGGCCAATTTTTGATACCCCTGCAAAGAGGCGTTTCGGGCCTCCTCTGGGAATCGCCAAACTTGCCGCGGCATGCCATGCAACTCGACTTCGGGTGATTGCAATTGGCGGAGTGACGCTGGAAAACAGCACAGAATGCCTTCACGCCGGAGGAGCAGGTATTGCCGCAATTCGGATGTTCCAACAAGTCCGGGAGCCCGCTGAACTAAAGAGGATTGTCGAGAGGGTACATGCTCTTGGCCATCGGTAGCAGGGAGTTCTAGGCGCTCAGCCAGCGGCCCACAGGCCGCAAGCTTTCCACGTGGTCACAGATCACCTTAGCGACGGCAGCGATCGGAATCGCGAGGATGACCCCCATCAAGCCCCACATCCAGCCCCAGAAGAGAATTGATAGGGTGAGCGCCAGCGCGTTTAGCCGGATGCGCCAGCCGACCAGAGCGGGAATCAGGAAATTCGCGGTTAGTATGTGAAGAATCGTTAAGACCACGAAGATTCCCACAAAAGGGCCTACGGTGTGGTATTGCTTTAGACCCACAAAGAGTGGGGGAACAAATGAAATAACTGCGCCGAGATAAGGAATCAGGTTGCAAACGCCCGAGACTAGCGCCGTGAGAAACGGAAAGTCCAGTCCCAGCCCCCAAAAGAAAAGCCAATTGGCCAACACGAGGATCAATCCGACAAGGGCTGTCCCGATCAAATAACTTCGCAGCACTTGAGTGACTTCCGCGAGAGTATCCCGCACCTGCGTGCGATCATTCGCTGCAAACAACTGCATTGTGGCGTGCCAGACTTGCCGCTTACCTGCCAGCATGAAGAAGACAAGAAACGGAACAAAACTGGCACCCAGAAGAAATACCGATAGAGAGCTGAGGCGCCCGATTAGCGCATCGCGAACAGCATGTGATTCGGTGACGGTGACCACGCCTCGATTGGCACGCTCGGTTGGTTCAATCTCGGAAACGTGGGCTTCCAGAGTTTCGAGGTTTTTCTGCAACGCCTGGGTTGCCGCTCGGAGCGTCTGGCGATACTGTGGCCAATCGAGACTGAACTGATCAACAGTCTGAATCAGCGACCATCCAAGTACCGCTAGTAGAGCGAGCGTCAGCAGAACTACGAGGAGTGAACCCAAAGCTCGCGGCAAACGAATGTCCTCAAGCCACGTCACCACGGGATCAAGAAAATACGCCGCCAGCACGGATACCAACAGCGTAACAAGTACAGTAGAAGCCCAATAACAGAAGGCTATCACGATGCCCGCAGCGATGATCCGTGCGCTCGCCGAACTACTGGCGACGAGCTTGGTCTCCTCAAGAGGCATTTACGTCCCACAACAATAACACAGCCATACAATCCTCCGGTTCCCCAGTGGCACTTGGTACCGCGTAGGTGACGTTTGCGGTAACGCCTGCGAGTCGTCGCCCTATTCCTGGCTTACAACGGTGATAGAATCGCCTGCCAGTTCATACCCCCATATGGGATTCCGCACGCATGGCTAAGCAGCTCTTCGGCACGGATGGGATCAGGGGTCTGCCCGGTGAATACCCCTTGGACGACGCGACGCTCGAGCAAATAGGAATAGCGCTCGGAGAGTACGTCGTTCTGCATTCGCAGGCGCGTGGCGCCGCTCCGCGAATTCTCCTCGGACGCGATACGCGGGAATCCGGACCACACATCTCCGATCGGATCGCCCTCGGGCTCAGCACGGCGGGCGCGGAACCAGTCTCCGCCGGGGTGTTGACCACTCCCGGAGTAGCGTGGCTGGTGAGCCGCGAGTCCTTTGCCGCCGGCGTAGTGATATCGGCTTCACACAATCCGTACCATGACAATGGGGTAAAACTGATTTCGCCATCAGGGACGAAATTCCCAGATATAGTGGAGGGAGAACTCGAAAAATCGATTCTTGCGGGCACACGTCGGCAGCCGCTCACGGAAACGAGTGAACGGGCCGATCAGTCCTTCGATCTGGAATTACATGAAGACTACTTGGCGGGCTTGCGTCAAACGGTGCTTCCCAAGGCAGAGTTAAACGGCATGAAGATCGTCCTAGACTGCGCAAATGGGGCTGCGAGTGCTCTCGCGCCGAAATTATTTCGATCACTCGGGGCAGTTGTTCTGGCGATGCATGACGCTCCTGATGGCCGGAACATCAATGCGGGCTGCGGTTCGCTACACCCGGAGGCCATGCTTCGGCGAGTAAGAGATTCAGGCGCGACACTGGGGGTGGCTTTCGACGGCGACGCGGACCGGGCGATTTTTGCCACCGCCTCGGAAAAACTCGTGAACGGAGACGGCGTTCTGCTCGCTGCGGGTCGCTATTTGAAAGCGACGGGCAAGCTCAAGGGCAACGTGATCGTGAGCACTACAATGGCAAATCTGGGCTTGGAACGCGCCTTGGAAAAATCGCAGTTGAAGTTGGCTCGCACGGCCGTGGGTGACAGATACGTCTTGGAGGAAATGCAGCGCATCGGGGCCAATTTCGGTGGAGAACAATCGGGCCACATTTTATTTCTGGACGACGCGCCGACCGGAGATGGAATGCTGACCGCGCTGAAAATCGCCTCTCTTGTTTCGATTGCCGGCCCGCTCGACACCCTGGTGGCCGACCTAAAGGTTTTTCCGCAGAAAATCGTCAATGTGCCCGTGAAGTCAAAGCCGCCGCTCGAAATGCTGCCTACAGTTGCCTCGGCGCTTGGCGACGCCGAGCGCTCGCTGGGGAACACCGGGCGCGTCATTGTTCGCTATTCTGGGACCGAGTCGCTCGCGCGCGTAATGGTCGAAGCGGAAAGCGAAAAAGATGTGGAGATGTGGACGCGATCATTGGCCAGGGTGTTGCGCTCGGCCATTGGATGTTGAGTTCACTGACATCTTCCAAAGAACGTAGGAACGGGGAAAGAGCCTTTCATAAATTGGATTATGCCGGTCCTGCATTTCCTTGCACGCCGTACGTCGTTTCTAAGACGTTATGGGGTAATGAGATGCGGCCCCCTCAAGCTTGTGATGTGTTGGCACCGCGCTTGCAGCGCAACCTCTCGCATGTTGTGAATCCCGGGGTGGGTCGGCTTCGTCGCGCCGAGGCCGGATCTGGGGGTAGAGCAATGGGGGGGCCAGGGTGGGCCCCCTTTTTTTTCAGCCGCACGCCAACGCAGTGAGCCTGGTATATATCCCCTAGAGTAGACGGAGTAGCAGCGGAATCATCACGCCCCAGCCATGCGAGACGATTTCCCAGCCGCGTGTCAGCTCGTCGGACAGCGTTAAAGTGATCATGATCAACAGCCAAAAGAAGCCCGCCAAAATAGCGATGCGGGTTAAGCCGGCAGCATATTTCACGTGCATGAAGAAAAGTACAACCAGCAGCATCTTGATGACGGCAATTACGAGTGCTGCGACAGTGTTCCACCGGCCCAGATCGATATAGGCGACTCCAGTGGTAAGGGCCGTGAGGGCTATCAGGGCAAGAAACACGCTCACGTAAGTGATCACCGGAACCACGTGTTCGACGCTGCCGCTGTGCTCTGAATGCTCAGACATGAGTGATCAACTCCCCGGGTATCGCCCGCCGATCAAGTACAAAAGCGGGAACAGAAATATCCAAACAATATCGACGAAGTGCCAGTAAAGCCCGCTGATTTCGAGAGGCGCATAGTATTGCGGCGAGAACTTGTTTCGCGCCGTCAGGATAATCAGGACCGTGAGAATGCCTATGCCGACAATCATGTGCAGAGCATGCAGCCCTGTCATAAAGAAGTAGAAGCACATGAACAGCTGGGCGCCGGGCGCATACGGACCATGGTAATGCCAGCTCACTCCTGGAACGATGCCGTCCACGTAATCGTGATACCACTCGAAGCGGAATTTGAGGAACAAGAACGTCGCGCCAAGGAGCATTGTTAGAATAAGCCACAGGATAGTTTGGCTCTTGGGCTTCCCGGTTTGAGCTGACCGAATGGCCAGAGCCATTGTCAAGCTGCTGACGATCAGCACAGCGGTATTGGTGGCCCCGAATTTGACCTCAAGCAGATGGCTGCCCGTAATGAAAGCCTGAAGATGCAGCGAGCGATAAACAATGTAAGAGGTGAACATTCCGCCGAAGAATAGAATCTCGGTGACCAGAAACACCCACATACCGAGCCTACCGGCGTCTCGCTGCTGGTCAACGGTCTCAAACTGATGCGCGAAACCCGGTGGATGCGCGCTGTGTGCCGCCAATTCAGACACTGGCCACTCCTGGACTCGGGTAGCTATAGGCGTCCTCTGTCACAATGGGAATTTCCTCAAAGTTCTCCGTTGGCGGAGGCGAGGGTATGGTCCATTCGAGTCCCTTGGCTCGCCACGGATTTGGACCAGCCACGGGCCCGTAGCGCATGGACCAAGTTAGATAGATCAGCGGAATTACATAGCCGATTCCGAGTATCGAAGCGCCAGCGGAAGACATCACGTTGAGCACCTGGAACTCCGCGGGATAGACGGCATACCGTCTCGGCATACCAAGGTACCCGAGGACGAATTGAGGAAAGAACGTCAGATTGAATCCGATGAAAATAAGAGCGGCCGCCACGCGGGCCCAATAATCGGGATACAGCCGACCGGTGATTTTCGGCCACCAGAAGTGGATGCCGCCGAGATAAGCCATCACCGCTCCTCCGACCATGATGTAATGGAAATGCGCAACGATGAAGTAGGTGCCGTTGAGGTGAACGTCTGTCGCGAGTGAGGCTAGGAATAATCCGGTGAGACCACCAATCGTGAACAGCCCGATAAATCCCAACGCATAGAGCATCGGGGCCTGGTAGGAAATCGATCCTTTGTAGAGTGTGGCCGTCCAGTTGAATACCTTAATGGCGGAGGGAATCGCGACCAAAAAGCTGAGCACCGAAAAGACGAGGCCGGCATAGATCGATTGCCCCGTCACAAACATGTGATGACCCCAGACGACGAAACTGATTACGGCGATGGAGAGGCTCGAAAAGGCTATAAAGGTGTATCCGAAGATCTTCTTCCGCGAAAAAGCGGTGATCAATTCGCTAATCACACCCATTCCAGGAAGAATCATGATGTACACGGCAGGGTGCGAATAGAACCAGAAAAGGTGCTGAAAAAGCAGAGGATCGCCCCCGACTGCTGGATCGAAAATTCCAACGTGAAGGATTCTCTCCAGCCCCAGCAGGAATAAAGTGATAGCGATTACGGGCGTGCCGAGAACGAAGATCAAGCTCGTAGCATAGAGCGCCCAGATGAACAGAGGCAGCCTGAACCAGGTCATGCCCGGGGCGCGCATCTTGTGAATCGTGACGATGAAGTTCAGGCCCGTAAGAATCGATGAAAATCCGGCGATGAAAACGCCCAGCGCCACGGCAACAACATGCGTATGCGAAAAAGAGCTGCTGTATGGCGGGTAGAACGTCCAACCGGTATCCACGCCGCCGGACAAAGTCGCATATAGGGCAAAACCGCATCCAGTTATAAAGATGTACCAACTCATGAGATTCAGTTTCGGGAACGCTACGTCCCGTGCGCCGATCATCAGGGGAATCAAAAAATTCCCCAGGGTCGCCGGAATGGAAGGTACGAGGAAGAAAAACACCATGATGATGCCGTGGGTCGAGAATAACTTGTTGTAGGTTTCGGGCTCGAACAGCGCGCCTTGCGGCTCGATCAGGTGCAATCGCATTAGAACGGCCGCCGTGCCACCCACGAAAAACATAAGTGTTATGGTCGCGAGATAGAGAAGACCGATGCGCTTATGATCCTTGGTCAAGAGCCACGAGCGTATGCCGTAGCTCGCGTTCAGGTAATTCACGCCAAGATCGGCTGGGGTCTCGTGCAGATCTGCAATGGCCGTACTCATTTGCCGTTCGTCCTTTCTTCCGAGCCGAGCGACTTCACGTAGGCGATCAACTGAAGCACCTGTTCCTCATCGATTTGTCCCTGGTAGGTGGGCATTATCGCCTGATAGCCGGGTATCCGGACGGAATTGGGATTCACAATCGCCTGCCGAATTAGCGCTTCATCCACAACCTGAGTCTCACCGCTCTGCAACTTCTCCGGCTTCCCGTAGATTCCATCAAGCGACGGGCCTCGCCCGTTCTCCCCGCTCACGTGGCAAGTGCCGCAGCCGAATTGGCTGAACAGTCGCTCGCCCTGTTGCGCCATCGATTCTGTTTGTTCGCCGCCGGCTAGCCATGCCGCATAGTCGGTAGGCGTCATCACATACACCCAGCCGATCATCTGCGAATGGTTCGTGCCGCAGTATTGCGCGCAGAAGAGATGAAATGTGCCCGTCTCCGTCGCCTCGAACCAAATAGAAGTGTAGCGACCGGGAAGGACGTCCTTCTTGACGCGGAACGCGGGAATGTAGAAATCATGAATTACGTCCTGCGACGTCATCGTTAACTTCACTGGAACGCCGACGGGGACGTGCAGTTCGTCAATTTCGCGCGGCCCCTCGGGATGCTGGATGTGCCACATCCATTGCTTACCGATGACAAAAATCTCGTTCGAAGCCGCCGGAGGACGCGCATTCCGCACGTATAGTGCGGAGGCCCAAACGAACAGGACGGCACAGATAATCGAAGGGATAATGGTCCAGGTCAGCTCGAGGACCAATGAAGTGTGGGTTGGCGGCGCCTGTTCGTCATCGGAGCGGCGGCGATACTTCACCATAAAATAAAAGATGATGGAGAAAATCAGCACGGCGAAAAAGGCGGTGATTCCCGACAAGACGTAATAAAGCTCGTCCACACCACCGGCGATCGTGGAAGCCGCCGGCGGCTGCAACGGAATCATCGCTGCCGCGGCGGTTAGAGTACTGAGCCCGGATTGAACGAAACCAGTCATCACCATTCCGTCGCAATTACTCCGACATCAATTTGAAAAGTCAGCTGTTTCAGGCCATTCTCGCCGGGGGCCTATGAGGCCCGCCGCGGAAAAGGACAGCCAAAAAAATCCCGCCAAATACCACAGTCAGACCTCCCGCCAACTGAAGGACTCGCGAAATCAGCAGGCCATATTTGCCCGTGTGAGGGTCGTAGTGGTAACAGAAAAGCAAGACCTGGTCTACTGGCGACCCAATCTTTCCTTGAGAAGCATCCACGAGGCCTAGTCGCAAATCGCGTTCGGGATAGGAGATGCCGTAGAAATAGCGCGAAATCTTTCCGGCGGGCGTTAGCATCATGATGGCGCTGGCGTGCGCATACTGCTTCGAATCGGGATCGTAGGCGTATCGGAAACCAACGGCGGCGGTAAGCTGCTTGATCTGCGGCTCCTCCCCGGTTAGAAAATGCCAGCCTTGCGCCGCGCCAGGACGCCCGTACATTCCAAGATAAACGGCCTGCTTGGCTTCGGCGAGCACAGGCCTATCCGTTGGATCAATGCTCACCGTTAACACATTAAAATCCTTGCCAATGCTCATCGGAATCAGCTCAAGACTGCGATCCAAACCATTGAGCACTTGCGTACAAAGCATCGGACAGTTGAAATAGACGAGAGCTAAAATCACAGGCTTGCTACCGAAATACTGCCGCAGAGGGACGGAATTGCCGTGCTCGTCACGGAACATAAGATCAAGCGGAATCGAATCATTGAGCTTCTGATCCACGCCAACTTCTTTGAGCAACTCAGGACGAACGCCAATGCCTTGCGTGGGGTCTGTAAACTGAGCCGCTGCTGGCGACAACTGCAGGAACAGCGCCGACGCGATTGCCATTCCAATTAGCCAGCTTCGAATTGAGAGTCCGCAAAGTTTCATTTGCTGTCCCTTTCCCGGCGTCCTAAATTACCCGCCGCGTTTTGCTGATGCGCGTTTAGCGCGCCTCGCCTTCCTCAGCAGCACCTTGTTCACGAGACGGCTCAGTGAGGTAACCGCACTGACCTTCGAGATCGGTTCCACTCGGAGGCACCGGTATTGCAACGGACGGCATGCTCGGAGGTGCCTCACTCGCCGCACGCGCCGGCAACCCCCCCTGGAGAGTCAGATCCATGGCGCGATCGATGGGAATCCGCACGATGCCGCTCTGTTGATCGACCCAGCCGTAGGTATTCACTTGTTGCTCTTGCACCGACAGTAATTCTCCAGATCACTATGTGGATGCGCTTGCAATAGCGGACTGGCCGGAATCTCGCGTTGAGTCGCGCTCGCCATCGGAGACATTGGCGGGCCGAGGGGCTCCATCTTGTTGAAAAAATCCAATGTCCATCTCATTGCAAAAAGAGTAACCACCAGCACCACCGCCATCCAGAACGCAAACTGCAACAGGCCTTTGATATTCGCGTCGCGTTTTTCGTACCCAGGGCCGCGATCGACTGGCTGGCCCGGGCCGTAGGGCTGCTTAGTCTCCATGCTGATGCTCCATCAGAGCTTTTGCCCCTTCGAATCGCGGGTCGTGCAGCGGCAACAGCGGCAACTTCTTCAGCTCCCCAAGAAACATCCCGAACCAAAGGCCGCCGATTCCAATCACGGCGAAGATGTCGGTCAGATGAAGCTGCGGGCCAGAGGGCTCATACGCTGGCACGACCAGCCAATAGACATCAACCAACGTCAAGGTCAGCAGGATCCCGGCCACCATACTCAGCGTTCGCACCCGCCTCTTAATCTGCCGCTGTAGAAGTAGGAAAAATGGAACGAAGAAATGGAAAACCAGCAAAATCACGGCAATCACAGCCCAACTTCCGAACGCGCGAGCCATATACCAAGGAATCTCGTTCTTGAGGTTTCCCGACCAGATGATCAGAAACTGTGAAAACGAAACGTAGGCCCACAGGATCGTGAAGGTGAGCATGAGGCTGCCGAGATCGATCAGGCGCTTGGGTTCGACAGAATCCTTCAGCGGCTCGTATTCCCACAGTTTCGCCAGAACTAGGACTGCGAACGTTAAACCCGCGAGACACTCAACGACGATGAATATCATTCCGTAGATCGTCGAAAACCAGTGCGGCTCAAGCGATAGAACCCAGTCGATCGCCGCGCCGGTTACCGTAAGGCCCCAAAGCACCAGGCCCGGCGCCGCCAAGGCCATCATGCGATCCTTGAAAATCAGGTCTCCGGTACGGTCCTGTTCGGCGGACCACTTATTCAACAAGTGCGCCAGCACCATCCAGATGGCGAAATAGATTACCGCGCGAACGATAAAGCCCCCGGGCTGTAAATAGATCTTCTTAAAATGATTGACCGGATCGTCGGGAATATCGCCCGGCTGAGTCCAGGGATAGACCTTTGACATGCCGATGAGAATTGGTATGAAGAGGATGGCCATAAACCAGATCGTTCGCGAGCCCGCCTCGAAAATACGTCGAACCGGAAAGCCCCACCATCCGCCCGTGCAGTGGTGCAGCATGAGCAGGGCGAGGGAACCGAGCGGAATCGCCATCGAAAAAACGTACGCGAAGACGTATGAACGGAAGAAACCCTGCCAGCCCGAACCGCCGGCCCGATGCGAATCAATGAGTCCGACAATCAAAGCGATAAGTATGCCGATCGCTCCGGCTGCCAGCGCCGGAGCACGGACCCGATCCATTTGCGACCGAGCTGTATCAGGAGAGTTCATTGCGATTGCCCCGCCGCTTGCTGCGCCACTTGTTGTGAGGACGGCTGTGCGGGCTGCTGTGCAAGCTTTTGCCGCTCCGCTTGTGGCACGTCCTGCACCGTAGCGCTTTCGCTCAGTTGAAGAACGCGAATGTAAGCGGCGATCCTCCAGCGGTCCGCGGGATCGACGCGAGCGGCATAGCTATACATCGCTCCGAACCCATCGGTCATCACCTCAAAGAAGTGCCCCACGGGAGCCTCCCGGAGGCGCTGAATGTGATAAGACGGAGGCTGAGGAAAGCCCCGCTGAACGATCATCCCTCTGCCGCTGCCCGTATAGTCGTGGCAGGGCGTGCAATAAATGTTGTATCGCTCGCGGCCGCGGTCGAGATCCGCCCGCGTAATCGGGAAAGGAAACCTATTCGCGACGACGCCATTCTCGCGGCCGGTGTAGAACAGCTCATCCAAGCGCAAGTGCCCGCGCGCGACAGTCCCTGGTACTGGCTGGCGCTCCGATCGCCCATCGGCAAAAAAGCTGGTCGGCTCATACGGCAAATATTTCGGCTGGATATGCATATCCAGCCGACAGCCGAAAACGAAGGTCATGGCCATAAGGCAGCCGACGCTCAGACATCGCGGAAGCGCCCCAACCCGCGATACCGACGCGGACCCGACCCCTGTGCCAGTCCCTGATCTAGTCCTCAATCTCATAAACCCCGTGCGGATGCAGTCCTTCCAAAAAGGCTTTCGTTTGCGCAACATCGAATCGTTTATCCCGCGCCTTCACGCACAAAAAGAAACGGTCGGTGGAAGCACGAGCGAATCGCTCAACATTGAACAGCGGGTGGTAGGGCGTGGGCAGCCCGTTCAGAGCCAGCATGCCAAAAACTGCCGCGAGCGCCGCGCCCAGAATTGTCAACTCAAAGGTAATGGGAATCCACATGGGCCAGCTGTTGTAGGGCTTGCCGCCAATGTTCAACGGGAAGCTGATCACGTTGGCATACCAGCACATCCCGAAACCCGTCGAGCCACCGATCAATCCTCCGAAGAAAACGATCACTGGAAGCGCCGTCCAATCAAAGCCGACTGCTTCGGCTAAGCCCTCGACTGGAATTGGAGAGAACGCGTCGATTCGCCGGTAGCCCGCCTCGCGCGTCCGGCGCGCGGCTTCGAGAACCTGGTCGGGCGTCTCGAATTCGGCCATCAAACCGTAAATAGGCTTGCGATGCATATTCCCGACGATTCTCCCCATCGCGGCGTTAGCCGCGGATCTCCGGATTCGGATTTCGCACCCGCGCCAGATACGTAGTGCGCGGACGCGTATTCAAATCTTCTAGCAGACCGTAGTTGCGCGACTGCGCCTTCAGCTTCGAAACCCGGCTGGAAGGATCGTTAATATTGCCGAAGACGATCGCTTCCGCCGGGCACGCGGCTTGGCACGCCGTAACAATCTCGCCATCGCGCACGGTCCGGTTTTCCTCTTCCGATCGAATCTTCGCCGCATTGATCCGCTGCACGCAATACGTGCACTTCTCCATCACCCCGCGGCTGCGCACCGTAACATTAGGGTTGCGCATTCCGTACAGGCTCTGTGTCTTGAAGTCCGAAAACAGCAAAAAGTTGAAGCGGCGAACCTTATAGGGGCAATTGTTGGAACAATAGCGGGTGCCCACGCAACGGTTGTACGTCATGTCGTTGAGACCTTCGGAGCTGTGCGTGGTTGCTCCGACGGGACAAACATACTCGCAGGGCGCGTTCTCGCACTGCATGCAGGGCAGCGGCTCGTAATACACTTCGGGATTGTCGAGGCTTCCGCGGAAATAGGTGTCGATGCGTATCCAGTGCATCGCCCGCCCGCGCGATACCTGATCCTTTCCGACGACCGCAATATTATTTTCGGACTGGCACGCGACCACACAAGCATTACAGCCGACGCAGCGGTTCAAGTCGATTGACATACCCCAGGCGTACCCTTCGTACTTGTAGCCGGGGTAGATGGTCAAATCTTTGGTTTTCTCTTCCTCGGGATTTTTCGCGAAGTTCGGATTGTTACGGAATTCCTCGAACGTGGCGACGCGAATCAAGTCGCGATTGAACGCGGTGCCGCTTTCCTCCTCCGCCGGGTGCCCCTCTTTGTCGATCGTGTACTGTTGTTGCGTTGAGACAAAATAATAGGATTTGCCGGTCTTCTCGATTTTGAGCCCTTTCGCTACCCAAGGCGCGTCGGAGGAGCGCAAGAGGTTTGCATTGAAGCCAGTACCTGTGCCCACGCGACCGGCCAAACGCCGCCCGTAACCCAGGTGCAGGGTTATCGAATTATCCGCATGCCCAGGAACGGTGTAAACGCCGGCTTCCATTTGCTGGCTGCCTCGGGTCAGCTTCACATAGTCCCCTGAAGTAAGCGCCAATTCCTGCGCAGTCGCCGGGCTGATCATGGCGGCGTTATCCCAGGTAAGCCGCGTCACGGGCTTCGGAAGCTCCTGAAGCCAGCCATTATTCGCGAATTTGCCATCGCCGATTGAAGGATCGGGACGGAAAACAATTTCCAGGCTGTTCGCATCAGTTTGCGCTGCCTGCCCTCCACCCTGGTTCACGAAATCTGGGTGCGGCGCCACCGAAATGGTTGGCAAGGCCGTCCCAGCCATCAATCCGTCGTGAAGGGAAGTTTCCCAGAGCGCCTCGAAGGCCTTATCTTTTTCGGAACGTTGGCTCTGCCAGTAATCGCGAACCAAATCGTGCCCCGATTTCCCGTCGTCTCCAGTAAATAATGCAATCACTTCATGCGCGGTATGGCCGTCGTACAGGGGCGCAATGAGCGGCTGAACGATGCCGACTGTGCCGTCGAAGGCCCGGGCGTCGCTCCAGGATTCAAGGTAGTGCGCACCGGGCGCGTGCCAATGGCAAAGTTCGGCTGTCTCATCCTGGTAAAGTCCGGAATGGACACGCTCCCTGGCTTTTTGCATGGCTGACGTGAAGTCAAAGTCCGCGAGTGCGTCGTAGACGGGATTGCCGCCGAGAATCACAAGAAAATCGACGTGGCCGGCGTTCAAATCATTCACCAGGTCACGCAGCGACTCCACTTGATTGACCGGATTTGCCTCGATCGATTCGGTATAAACAACGGTCTTGCCGACGTTCCCCAGCGCAGCGTTAATCGCGTGGGCTAGGGCATGCACGAAAGGCGGCTGCTGCTCACCAGCAACCACCAGAGAGGAGCCGCGGTGTGCGGAAAGGTCTCGCCAAACGGCGTCAACCCACCCGGAAGGAATCTTCGCGCTGGCGTTCACGCTGGGCGCAACCGCAATTCCCGCGGCAGCCGCGATCTGCCGCGCCAGATCGTCGATATCAGCCGAGCGCACGGCCAACCGGTGGTCCGCCAGGACTCCTGTGCTCGTAGTCATGCTCTCTGCGACGTAAAGGCGGTTCAGTTTTGACGAAGGACCGGCCGAAAGATCGCGGCGGGAGGAGAAATCGCGTGCGTAACGCACATGTCCCGGGCCGGAAGTAAGAAAGTCCGCGTCCAGCGAAAGAATCACATCCGCTTGATCGAAATGGTATACGGAGTTAACGGGTTTGCCGAATGCAAGTCGCGCGCCCTCGCGAGCGCCATCTCCACTGCAGGGCTCGTATTGGTGCCATTTCGCTCCGGGGAACTGCGAAAGCAATGCGCGAATCTGAGCGCCAAGGGTAGGAGAGATGACGGTCTCCGTCAAAACCCGCAGCCCCGAGCCCTTGGGAGCAAGGCGTGTTCGGGCATTGCCCATGGCCGCCGCGAAGTCACTCCAGGTACTGACCCGCCCTTCGTGTATGACCGTTTGGGACCGATCCGGATCGTACAAATTGAGGATCGACGCCTGCATGAACACGTCCGTACCGCCCAAACTTCCTGGATGCTCAGGATTCCCTTCGATCTTGGTGGGCCGGCCCATATGGCTTTCCACCAAAACCCCCGCTGCCGCTCCGGCGTGTGGCATGGAGCTGGCGTAGAAAAGGGGCCGGCCCGCGACGATCTCCTCCGGCGGGTGAACGTACGGAACGATCTTCTCGGTCGGCAGCTTCGTGCATGCGCCAAGCCCCGCCATCGCCGCCGACGCGGCCATTAGCCTCAACACATCGCGCCGATTGATCCCCTCTCTCCTCCGCATTGCCCGGGAACTCGTTCTCGAGGAAGTTGCGATACTGCTTGGTATCCGATAGCTCCTCCAGGCTTTGCCAGAAGCGCTTTCCGCCCTCGCCTGCGAGCTTCGCCCTCGCCGCAACTAGATCGATTGAATTCTTGCGCTCAGACTCTGGATTCATCGTCTCGCTTTCATCGGTGGCACGTGGAGCAGGATTCCATAAACTGCAAATTATGGACTTTGTATTCCTTCACAAGCTGCCGTCCGAGCGCCAATTGCTTCTCGCCCGATGGCGGCTGGTAAAACGGATTGAAAACTTCCGATTTCTTCCGGATATATTTTTCTGGTTGCCGGTGGCACTCCAGGCACCAGGACATGTAGAGCGTGCCCGCCCGATATGTCAGCGGCATCTCCGCGATCTGTCCGTGGCACGTGGTGCAGCCGATGCCTTTCGCCACGTGAATGCTGTGATCGAAATACACGAAATCAGGCAGCGCGTTCACGCGTGTCCAGGCAAGCGAAGTATCGTCGCGATAGCTCGCCCGTACTGGCTCCAGCATTGCGGCATTCGTCCATATTTGAGAATGGCAGGTCATGCACGTTTGCGTCGGAGGCACGCCCGCGAAAGAAGATTTCTCCACCGTTGTATGGCAATAGCGGCAATCGATTCCCAGTTCGCCGGCGTGGTGCCGATGGCTGAAAGGCACGGGCTGCTCCCGCGTGACGTTCTGGTCCGTGTACCACGGCGACAAGGCAATCGTATACGCGGCATAACCCAGCGCGGCGATGATCACCACGGCGCCATAAATGCTCACCCGCGAGATCAGGTTCGTGCTGCGATGAAATAACTGTCCCATCGTTTTTCAGCGTCGCCTTTGCTGCTCGATATGTTCCTCTTCGTCCGTTTCACGCACCAACGACCGCACCTCCACAATCGAGATCATCGGCAGGAAACGGATGAAAAGATAAAACAGCGTGAAGAACAATCCAAATGTACCCAGATACGTAGCCCAATCCCACCTCGTCGGGATGTACATTCCCCACGCTGACGGCGTGAAGTCCCGGCTCAGACTGACCACCACGATCACGAACCTTTCCAACCACATGCCAATGTTCACCACCAGCGACATCGCAAATAGCCACGCAACGTTTCGTCGCAGCCGCCGAGACCACAGCGACTGCGGAATCACGATGTTGCAAGCAATCAATAGCCAGTAAAGCGGCGAATAAGGACCCTTCAGGCGATTCAACATCATGTAGCTTTCATACTTATCGGCGCTGTAGAACGCCATGAAGGTCTCCATGACGTAGCCGTAAGCGACGATGATCCCCGTCGCCAGCATCACCTTCGCCATGATGTCCAAATGGCGCTCTGTGACGAGATCTTCGAGATGGTAGATCTTGCGAATTGGTATCGCTAAAGTCAGCACCATTGCGAACCCTGAATAAATCGCCCCAGCCACGAAATAAGGTGGAAATATCGTGCTGTGCCATCCGGGCACGAGCGCAATCGTGAAGTCGAAGCTCACAACGGTGTGAACGGACACCACCAGCGGCGTCGCAAGACCCGCGAGCAGGACGGAAGCGATCTCGTAGCGCGTCCAGTGGACCGCCGACCCCCTCCAGCCCATCGAAAGCATTCCGTAAAAAATCTTGGAAGCCTTGCTCTTGGCGCGATCCCGCAGCGTGGCGAGGTCGGGAATCATGCCCACGAACCAAAACAGCAGCGATACCGTGAAATATGTTGAAACCGCAAAGACATCCCACACCAGCGGACTCCGAAACTGCGGCCAGAGCCACATCGGATTGGGATAAGGCAGGATGTAATAGAAAAGCCAGGGACGGCCCATGTGGAGCAGTGGAAACATTCCCGCGCACATGACGGCGAAAATCGTCATGGCCTCGGCAAACCGGTTTATCGAGGTGCGCCACTTCTGATGCAACAGCAGCAAAATCGCGGAGATCAGCGTGCCGGCGTGGCCGATTCCGATCCACCAGACGAAATTGACGATCGCGAAGCCCCACGCAACCGGTATCCGGATTCCCCAGATGCCCACGCCCTTCACCATCAACATGGTGACGACGAGGTTCAACAGCATGAGCATCGAAAACGCGATCAGGAAACCGAACACCCAGCCCGGCGTCGTGCCGCGCGTAAGTACGATGGAGCTGATTTTGTCGGTTACCGATTCAAAGGTATGACCTGGCCCGATGATCGGGTCGGGCTCGGCAACGCGGGTTACGCCTTCGAAGCGATCAGAATCCACGCAGTATCCCCTACTGCTCGCAATGCTGACAGCAAACCGTTAGAAGGGGGCGTTGTTTTATGTCGGTAATCACAGGCCCGCACCCCGCGAACGCCATGATTTGCATTTTGAAGTAGCTTCAGGATTGCAAAAACTGCTGTTTCTTGTTTCAACTTCCCTTAATAAAAACCCACACGCCAATTAGGACGCCATAGAATAAGACCGCTTGTCCCGATACGCAAGTTCAAATCCAAAAAATTTGCAGCCAACTCGCCCCGGCAGGACCTGCGATTCTGCGTGCTGGATCCGCCAGTTCTGTCGGATTCGAAGCAACAGTACTGTTCAATTTAGGGCATTGCCCCGCAAGGTCGAACGTGCGGACGAAAGACCGATTGGTAAGATGATCCTGTGCGCCCCGCAGCGTCACTCGCCGTATGCCTTGTTCTTGCCGTCCCCTCGGCCACCGCAGCCGATACGATCGTTCTGAAGAACGGTCGCCGGATCGTGGCGGAGAACGTCACCCAAGACGCCAGCCATGTCACCTATCACACTCCAGCCGGAGAGCTATCCATTCCGAAATCTATAGTCGCGAGGATCGACCATGATGATTTCACCTACGCATCCGCATCAGCCAACCACTCTCAGCCGCCAGTTTCGGCGCCTCCGGTCGAGCCCGTTCCTGGATTTGAGGCCGTTGCGGCGTTAGCCGTTCA
>CAVPWV010000031.1:0-34325 GCA_963709445.1 uncultured Acidobacteriota bacterium | reverse complement strand
TCCTCGAGGGGCTGGCGCATAACTTCGAGCACGTTGCGCTGGAACTCGGGAAGCTCGTCGAGAAAGAGCACGCCGTTGTGGCCGAGCGAAACTTCTCCGGGGCGCGGAATCGCGCCGCCGCCGATCAAGCCGGCGTCGCTGATGGTGTGGTGCGGGGAGCGAAACGGGCGCGTGCCAACGAGTCCGCGCGAGTCTTCGAGAAGGCCGGCAACGCTGTGGATGCGGGTGGTTTCGATGGCTTCGTCGAGAGACATCGGCGGGAGGATGCTGGGAATGCGCTTGGCGAGCATCGTCTTTCCGGCGCCCGGCGGGCCGATGAGCAGGATGTTGTGACTGCCGGCACAGGAAACCTCCAGAGCGCGCTTGGCAGCCATCTGGCCGCGCACGTCGCGAAGGTCGGCGGCGTACTGGCTGGCTTCGGCGAGCATGTGGGAGGTGTCCACGTCAACCGGCTGGAAGGATTCCGGGGAGTTGAGCAGGTCCACGGCTTGAGGGAGGGATTTGATCGCGAACACGCGGGTTCCCTCGACCACGGCGGCCTCCCGGGCATTCGCTTCCGGGACCACGAGGTTCTGGATGCCGCGTTCGCGGGCAGCCAGGGCGGCCGAGAGAGCTCCCCTCACGGAGCGAACACCGCCATCGAGGGACAGCTCGCCTAGAAAGACGTAGGAGTCTAGAACCTTGCCGAAGAAGGTGCCTTGGCAGCCGAGTAGGCCGAGGGCCATGGGAAGGTCAAAGGCGGAGCCTTCCTTGCGGATGTCGGCGGGGGCTAGATTGACCGTAACTGTTTGAAAAGAAGGGTAATCGAAGCCGCAGTTGCGCAGCGCGGCCTTGATGCGTTCGCGGCTCTCGCGGACCGCATTATCGGGCAAGCCCACTACGTTGAAGATGCCTGCTTGGCCCGGTCCTACGTCTACCTCGACCTCGACGAGGTAGGCATCGATTCCAAATACGGCGGCGCTATACGTTTTGAAGAGCATCCCAAGCAGACAGCGTTTAGAGCGCAGAGGGTAACTCAAAACATTGGTTCAAGCCAGCTTTTGTGCAGGGCGCGTCGCATTTGGCCCATTGCGCCTTGACAAAGTTCCGAGACTGCGTTTATAAGCGGCTCTTAGGCATAAGCGCGCGGGCAAGCCCGCCACCCCCCACGGAGGATCGAATGTTTCACGCGAACATGCAGGATGACGAGGAAGAGGACGAACTGCCCGCCTTTGAAGAGGACGAAGAAGGACAAGAGCAGGTACCGGAGGTAGTTGAAGAGATTGAGGAAGTAATCGTCGAAGAGGATGACGATGAGGGTGCGCCCGCGAGGCCCGTAAGGAGCGAGCGAGCACCAGCGCGAAAGCCGGCCAAGAAAAAGCCGGCCAAAAAGAAAAAGGCTAAGGCGAAGAAGAAAGCGAAATCGAAAGCCAAGCCAAAGTCCAAAGCGAAGAAGAAGGCTGGCAAGAAAAGCGGTAAGCGCAGGCGGCGTTAGCTTAGCTTTTCAAATGAACAGCGGATATCGCGGGATCGGCCTGGTGTTTAGCGGCTGATCTCGCGTTGAGCCGCGTTGTGTGCGGCCGCAGTTTCCTGTACCAGATCCACACACCTGGTTTTCCGAGCATCGTTCGGATTCCGTCCTATTTTCCTCTTTGGGAAATGTTCCGCTTGCCGCGAGTGTATGCGTGTAGCTAGCATACCGCGCGATGCCGCTGGCACTTGAGCAAATCCGAAGAATGAGGGGAGGCGCGCAATCGCATCTGATGCGGTGTTCGGACGAGGCGTATTATGTGGTGAAATTTCAGAACAACCCGCAGGGAGTGAGGATCCTGGCGAACGAATTGCTGGGGACGAGATTGGCGGCGAGGATGGGGCTGCCGACGCCGGTGGCGGCGGTGGTGGAGGTGCGCGGGAACCTGATCGAGCAGACCGAGGATCTTGTAATTCAACTGGGGCGCGGAAGACTGCGATGCCGCGCGGGGCTGCAATTTGGTTCGCGCTATCCCGGCACCCCGGCCGAGACGGTGGTGTACGATTTCCTGCCGGACGAGCAGCTTCGCGATGTAGTGAACCTTTCGGATTTCTGCGGGATGCTGGTGTTCGACAAGTGGACCTGCAACACCAACGGCAGGCAGGCAATTTTTCTGCGCGACAAGGGCGCATCGCGGTACCGCGCGGAAATGATCGACCAGGGATTCTGCTTCAATGCCGGCGAATGGAATTTTCCCGACGCACCGCTGCGGGGATTGTACGCGCGGCATCGCGTGTACGAATCGGTTCACGGAATCGAAGCGTTCGATCCGTGGCTCGCGCGCGTGGAAGCTAAAATGTCCGAGGAAATTGTGGAAGAAGCGCTCAGCGAGATTCCGCCGGAGTGGTGCGGCTCGGAGCGCGACGCGCTAGAAACGATGGCGGAGCAATTGTTGCGCAGGCGTAAACGGGTTCGCGAACTGATCGTCTCAGCCTGGAAATCCTCTGCGCAGCCTTTCCCCAACTGGAGGTAAAGATGCCGGACGAAATTCGGAACATGCTTCGCTACCGGATCCTGCGGTACACGCCGAATCTGGTTCGCGATGAATGGGTGAACGTCGGCGTGCTGTTGGAGGAAGGCCCGGAGGAGGAAGGGAGGCAACTCTGGACGATTGTCACGAAGGCTGGCCATCCAAGTGATCGAGGAGGAGTCCGAAATGGCGCGGGTGCGAAGATTGCATCCGGGCGCCGACGAGGCGCTGCTGCGGGCACTGCCCGCGGAATTCGACGCACGTTTGCGCGCGGCCGCGTCCGAAGCGGAATCCTACGTGAAGAAACTCGACAGCACGCTTTCAAACGCGCTGCAATTCAGCTCTCCGCGAGGCTTGCTGGCCGAAAATTTCGACGCCGAGCTGGCGCGGCTCTTTCGGGAACACGTAGCGGCTCCGCCAGCGGCTCGCGGAATCGGACGAAACGTGCGGAATTGGATGCGTGCGCGCATGGCGGACGTATTCCAGCGGCGGCGCATCCTGGGAAAACTCGAGCACCGCGTGCCGGTGGAGGAATTCACGCACCGGGGCGACCCTCTGAAACTGGATTACGGGTATCGCTACAACGGCACGCGCGGCTACTTGCACGCCATTGCGCTCGACCGGGACGTTTCGCAATCCAAAGTGCTTGCTTACACCGCGGAATCGATCCGCGCGCGCGTGCCGAATTCGATTTTTACGGCCGTGACCAACGCCGAGCCGTCGCCGGAAAATTCCCGGCATCAATTTATTGTCGAAACACTTCGAGGGCAGGATATTTCCATTCTGCCGCTCGGGCAAATCGATCAATTCGCGGAGGAATTGCGGTCGCGTTTGCAATGAGCAGGTGCACGCGAGCAAAAGGGCATTCCGGCTTTTCATGTGGAGTTGAGCCGTTTTGTTGACAATGCGCAAACGCGGCGCGTATGATTTCTGCGATGCAGCGCCGGTGCGTGGCGCTCAATCCCCTTCTTTGCTCTAGCCCCCGGCTGGGTGGAGTGACTGAGGTCGCAGACTCAGTAAACAGGGCACGAATCCGTACGGAGGCCGCTTTCCATGTCACCCGAAACCGACCACAACCAGGAGCCATCGGCTCCCGAACCCCCGAACGGAGAACCTACGGCGAATAATTTTGCCGCAGCGCCCGCACCGGCTGCGCAGCCGCAGAGCGCGTCCGGCGCTGCCGCCGCCGTCGCGCGCGCCCAAGAGCCGCCAAGTCCGGTCGCGTCTGCCGTCGAGTCCGATGCGAGCGGCAATCAAGATTCCATTTCGCGGGATGAACGTGCCGGAGTGGGTGCTGCCGAAAGCACGCCGGAAGCGGTCCTGAGCGAGACCAGCGCGCCGGCCGAGACGAGCGAAGCCACCGAGACAACCGAACCGACCGAAACAATGGACCAGTTGCTGGACCAATTTTCGGTTCCGCAGCCGGCCGGCGAAGGCGAAATATTCGATGGGCGCGTGCTGGCCGTGACAGATGCGGGCGTGGTTGTGGACGTGGGCGGAAAGTTTGAGGGCCTGGTTCCCGCGCAGGAATTTCTCGATTCGGGCAACCCGATTGAATTCGGCTCCGGGCAGACGATTGAAGTGGAGCGCCTGCACGAGCGCAAAGACGGATACGTGCTGCTTTCGTACGCGCGCGCCCACCGGCGGCGGGTGTGGGAGCGCATCGAGAAATCCTACCGTGAGCACGCCAACTTGACGGGAAAAACGGTGGAGCGGATCAAGGGCGGCTTGGTGGTCGATATTGGCGTGCGCGCCTTCCTGCCTGCTTCGCAGATCGAGCTTCGTCCCGTGCACGATCTGGAAGGCTGGAAGGATCGCGAGATCGAAGTCCGCGTGCTGAAGCTGAACCGCAAGCGCGGGAATGTGGTGGTCAGCCGGCGCGCCATTCTAGAGGAAGAACAGAAGGCCAAGCGCGATTCGCTGGCGGAGACGCTGGTCGAAGGCACGGTGGTCACCGGGCACGTAAAGAATGTGACCGACTACGGCGTGTTCATCGACCTGGGCGGGTTGGACGGGCTGCTGCACGTGAGCGATCTGGCGTGGGGGCGCGCCCCCCATCCGTCGTCCGTGGTAAAGGCCGGCGATGAAATTCAGGTCCAGATCCTGAGATTCGATAAAGAGAAGGGGCGCATTTCGCTGGGCCGGAAGCAACTTCTCCCCGATCCGTGGGCCACCGTGCCGGAGAAATACCCGGCGGGAACGCGCGTGCACGGAAAAGTGGTGGCGGTAACGGATTACGGCGCGTTCGTGCAGTTGGAGGCGGCGGTGGAGGGATTGGTACACGTCAGCGAAATGAGCTGGTCGAAGCACACCAAGCATCCTTCGAAGATTTTGAAAGTAGGCGACGAAGTAGAGGTGGTTGTGCTGGACGTAAAACCCGACTTGCGGCGCATTTCGCTGGGGCTGAAGCAGACGTTGCCCGATCCTTGGCAAGAAGCGGCTCAGAAGTATCCGGTGGGAGCAATTGTGAGCGGGCGCATCCGCAACCTGGCGGAGTTCGGCGCGTTTGTGGAACTTGAGGAGGGCATGGAGGGACTGATCCATATCAGCGATGTGAGCTGGACGGAGCGCGTAAAGCATCCCAGCGAAAAATTCAAGAAGGGGGAAGTGGTTGAGGCGAAAGTGCTGAAGCTGGATCCTCAGAACCGGCGGTTGTCGCTAGGTGTGAAGCAGGTTCATGACATTTGGGCGGATTGGTTCGGCGCACACAAAATCGGCGAAATTTTGAAGGGGAAAGTGGCGCGGACCGCGGATTTTGGCGTGTTCGTGGAACTGGCGGAAGGCATCGAAGGGCTCTGCCACATTTCGGAGATCGAGGAGCGGCGGCCAAAAGGAGAGCGGGATAAAGCCAAACCTTCGCGCGACGGGCGCGGCAGTTCGTTGCTTGCGCCGGGGCAGGAATACGACTTTAAGATCCTCCGTCTGGAACCGGAACAGCGCAAGATCAGCCTGAGCTATCGGGCCGCGCAGAAGCAAGCCGAGCGACACGAGATTCAAACTTTCCGCTCGTCAAAATCATCGCCCAACGCCACGATCGGCGACGCCATCATGGCGAAGCGGCAGGGGTCATCGTAGGGAATTGCTGGATCGTCCGCCGAGATAGCCTGCGGCTCGAAAAAACGTTTACCTAGCCGTGAATTGATGGTATCCAAAGATTGTGTGGCGCTCTGGCCCAGCACAAACGGCCCGTACAGAACGAAAATCGTGAGAGGAGGCCCCTAAGATGGCTGAGGCTGCGGAACAGCGCGGAAACACGGAACACACCATGACCAAGGCGGATTTGGTGGAGGAAGTCACGCGGATCACGGAATTGCCGCGCAAGGAGTCGGAGGCCGTGGTCGAAACGATTTTCGAGAGCATCATCACGGCGTTGCAGGCCGACGACAAGATCGAAATTCGCGGCTTCGGGAGCTTCCGCACGCGCGAGCGGCGCGGGCGCACCGGCCGCAATCCTAAAACGGGCGCCAAGGTGGAAGTACCTGCGAAGAAAATCCCGTTTTTCAAGCCCAGCAAGGAACTGAAAGACTACGTCAACAACCAGAGCGGAGCGGGAGCCGCTTCCGAGTCCCACGGCGCGCGGGACTGAGCGGAAATGGATTATTTGTGGACGCCCTGGCGATACCGCTATATTGCCGATGCCAAGAAGGACGAGGGCTGCATTTTTTGCGAGGCAGTGGCCGCCAATGACGATGCCCGCACGCTGGTTGTGCTGCGCGGCGCCAAGAATTTCGTAATCCTCAATCGCTATCCCTACACCAGCGGTCACGTGATGGTGGTCCCTTACGCGCATGTGGCCGAACTTGCGGCCGCGGAGACGGATACGCTTGCGGAAATGATGCGAATCGCGCAGCGCGTCCAAGTGGCGCTCGGAAAGACGTACCATCCGGAGGGATACAACCTGGGAATGAATCTGGGACGCGCGGCCGGCGCTGGGATTACGGGGCATCTTCATTTGCACGTGCTTCCACGATGGGCGGGAGACACGAATTTCATGACCGCCACGGGCGAAACGCGCGTGGAGCCGGAGGAGCTTTCGACCACGTTTGAGCGGCTGAGCAAAGCCCTCGCGGCTTGATGCCTGTGCGCGCGGGATGCATAATGAGGCGCGTTCACGGGAGTTTCCCATCGCACGCCGCTCATCGAGTTCGTCCGGCAAATCTTCAGAAACGCTGATCGTCAAGCCCTACCGGCGGTATCCGCGGAATTCGCAGCCACCGTATTTGTATCCACCGTACCGACTGACGCTTTCTCGCGCGCCGCGAAAGCCGCTGATCGTCCTGCCGCAAACGCTTTCCGAGGTGACCGGTCCGATATTCGGACACGACGCGGTTGGCGAGACGGACAACGACTTGACGCGCCAGCATGAAGGCGAGCCGCTAGGCGAGCGAATCACCGTCAGCGGGCGGGTGCTCGACGACAACGGCCGTCCTGTGCCCAACACGCTGATCGAATTGTGGCAGTGCAATGCCGCCGGACGGTACCGGCACAGGATCGACCAGCACCAGGCGCCGCTTGATCCGAATTTTTCCGGAGCGGGACGCACATTGACAGACGCGCAGGGTAATTATCGCTTTGTCACCATCAAGCCGGGACCGTATCCCTGGGAAAATCATCCCAACGCCTGGCGGCCGGCGCACATTCATTTTTCGCTGTATGGCACCGCGTTTGCGACGCGGCTGGTCACGCAGATGTATTTTCCGGGCGATCCGCTTTTTCCGTTCGATCCGATTTTCAATTCCGTTCGCGACGAGCGCGCACGCCAGCGGATGATTGCCCGCTTCGAAATCAACCACACAGAGCCTGGGTGGGCGCTCGCATTCCGGTATGACATCGTGGTGCGCGGAAGGGAGAGCACTCCTTTTGAGCGCAAGAAGTAAGGGCGGCCGGCGGTTGGAACCGACGCCGTGGCATACCGTGGGACCGTATTTCGGCATCACGGTGAACGGCGCGAATTCCATCGGGTCCATCGCGCCGCCGGACGCGAAGGGCGAGCGCGTGAAGCTCGTCTGCGCCGTGTTTGACCGCGACGGCAAGCCGGTGCCGGACACGCTGATCGAAATCTGGCAGGCCAACGCGCACGGCAAGTACAACCATCCGGCAGACAAGCAGGCGAAGCCGATCGATCCCGGGTTCGCGGGCTTCGGCCGCCAGATCACGGGCGAGAACGGCGAGTGCGAATTTGAAACGATCAAGCCGGGCCGCGTGCCTGGGCCGCGCGGCGTTCTGCAGGCGCCGCATCTCGAGGTGGGCATCTTCACGCGCGGCGTGATGAAGCATCTGGTGACGCGAATCTACTTTTCGGGCGACGCCGGAAACGAAGAATGTCCTGTGCTCGGGCTGGTGCCGAAGGCGCGTCGAGCGACACTGATGGCTCAGCAGGCGGCGGGACAGCCTGGAACGTGGCGGCACGAGATACATCTGAGCGGGCCGAAAGAAACGGTTTTCTTCGACGTTTGAAACGCCTCGCGGTTATCCGTAATTCGGCGGATTCACGGACTGATCCATGCCCATTGTTTTTTGGCCGCCCTGCTGCACGTTGACGCTGATGAGGATTGGCTCTTGCGATGCGAAGGCGCATTTTAGAGCGGGTTCGAGATCTTCGGGGCGATCGACGGCGCGCGCGTTCATGCCGTAGCCTTGGGCGATTTTGACGGCGTCGATTCCGGGAATGTCGATGCCGGGGACATTTTTTCCGACCTGCGTGAAATCGCGAAAACCTTTCAGCGCGGAATAATTTCCGTTGCAGATGACGAGAAAAATTACCGGCGCTTTCTGCTGCACGGCGGACCATAACGCCTGAATCGAATATTGCGCCGAGCCGTCGCCGACCGGGCAGACCACGCGCCGTTTTGGATGAGCCAATTGCAGACCCACCGCAGCGGGCAAACCGAAGCCTAAAATTCCGGTGCGCACGGAATAGAAAGAGCCAGGCTCGTCGAGGGCGATGTAGCGATCGAGGTCGCCTTTCGAGGACGGGCACTCCTCGGCGATGATTGCGTCGCGGGGCAGGAGCTTGCTTAAGGTATGGAAGACGAAAGCGGTGGTCATGGGATGTTCGGGCTTCGGCTCGGGCTGTTGGGTTCGCGCAGGCGCGTTGCGCTCGACAGGCTTCACGCGGCTGGCGATATATTGCGCGGCGGCGGCAATGTTGCCGACGATGCTGGTGCCGGCGAGAGCGGCGGCGGCGTCCTGCGGAGAATTGGTGATCTGAAAGAGCTTGGTGCCAGGCGCGATGGCGTCGCCGGGAACGTAGGCGTAATAGAGAAAAACGGGCGCGCCGAGAACGACAACGGTGTCATAAGCGGCGAGCTGGGCGGCGAGAGGTTTTTGCGCGGGCAACAATCCGCCGCGAAAAAGGCGATGCGAGCGCGGAAACGCCCAGCGCGAGGCGATAGGCTCGGCGTAGACGTCGGCATTCAATCGCTCGGCGAGGGCGATTACGTCACGCCAAGCGCCATCTTCTTCGATTTGCGAGCCAGTGATGAGGGCGAGATTGCGGCTGGCGCCGATTGCGGCGACGACTTGGTCGAGCGCGGCGGGATTAGGCGAGACGGATTGACTCACCTTGCGCGCGGGAACCGGTTGGCAAGGCTTGTTCCAATCGTCCATCGGGATCGAGATGAAAACGGGGCCGCGTGGCGGCTGCATGGCGAGGTGATAGCCGCGTGCGATTGCCGCGGGAACGTCCTCGGGACGAAGAGGCTCGTAGGCCCATTTGACGTAGGGCTTCACGACTTCGACGGCGCGGCTTACAAGAAAAGGCTCCGTTAAAATCTGGCGGCGATCTTGCTGGCCAGTGGTGATCACCAACGGCACGTGGGAAGCATAGGCGTCGATGATGGCGGAGAGGCCGTTGCCGGCGCTGGCGATGGAGTGCAGATTCACGAAGGCGGCCTCGTTCGTGGCCATTGCATAGCCGAGGGCCATTCCGGCAGCGGTCCGCTCGTGCAAACCGAGAATGTATTTGAAGTCCGCGGGCATGTCCTTTAGGAAGGGGAGTTCGCTCGAGCCGGGATTGCCGAAAATGCGATTCATGCCCAGGTCGCGCAGGACCTGGTAGGTTGACTCTCGGACTGTGGTCACGTTTGCACGCTTCTCCCCGGCAGAATTTTTCGAGATCTGCCTCAGCGAATATACGCCCCAGAGGGCGAAGCAGAAAGGTTCTCCTTCCGAGGATAGTTATATCTTGATTGATTGAGCCGTAGTACACAGCGTATCCTGTCTCGCCGCTTTTTTGCGGGGCAGCCAGCCTGGACCACGGGGAAAAAAACGAATGGGAGAAATGATCGTTGTAAACGATCTTGTGAAGAACTATGGGGATTTCTGCGCGGTGAATCACATTGCATTTACAGTGCCAGAGGGAGAAATATTTGGTTTTCTGGGCCCCAATGGCGCGGGAAAAACGACCACGATCAAGATGCTGACGACGGTGCTCGATCCGACCAGCGGATCGATTCGCGTGAACGGGCACGATCCGACGCGCGAACAAAAGCAGGTGCGGCGGTCGTTTGGAATCGTTTTTCAGGACCCCAGCCTCGACGACGAGTTGACGGCGTTTGAAAACATGGATTTGCACGGAATTTTGTACGGCGTGCCGCGCGCCGAGCGACTGAAGCGCATCGATATGCTGGTGGAGTTCGTGGGACTGTCCGACCGGAAAAAGAATTTCGTGAAGGAATATTCCGGCGGGATGAAGCGGCGGCTGGAAGTGGCGCGGGCGCTGCTGCACAAGCCGCGGATTCTTTTTCTCGACGAGCCGACCATCGGACTCGATCCACAAACGCGCAATCACATTTGGAGCTACATCCAGCAATTGAGTAAGGAAGAAAATGTGACGGTATTTTTCACCACGCATTACATGGAAGAGGCCGATCGCGTGGCGGCGAATGTGGCGGTGATCGATCACGGAAAAATCGTGGCGCAAGGCACGCCTTCGGAGCTAAAAACCAAGACTGGAAGCGCGACGTTGGAAGACGCGTTCATCGCGCTGACGGGACATGCCATTCGCGAAGAGGAGGCCAATGCCATTGACCGGATGCGAACGATGGGCAGGGCCTGGCGAGGGGGCGGACGACGATGAGAGCAATTTACATACTCTGTATGAGACAGCTCAAGAGGTACGCGCGTTCGCCGGCACGGATTATCGGTTCGCTGGGGCAGCCGATTTTTTTCTTGGTGGCACTGGGATTCGGATTCGGCTCGATGTTCGCCAAGGCGGGCGGCGGAAGCTATTTCAATTTCCTCGCGCCGGGAATCGTCGCGATGGCGATTCTATTCAACGCGGTTTTTTCGGGGATTGAAATTATTTGGGACCGGCAATTCGGTTTTTTGAAGGAAACGCTGGTGGCGCCCGTTTCACGGCTGGAAATTGTTTTTGGACGGACGCTGGGCGGCGCAATCGTGGCCATGGCCCAGGGCGCCGTGGTGTTGGGAATCTGCATGATTGCCGGGTTTCGCATCCACAGCCTGCTGCTGGTGCCTGCGGGGATCGTGTTCATGTTTTTGATCGCGCTGTTCTTCACGTCGATGGGCACGGTTTTCGGTTCGGTGCTGCAGGACATGCAGGGTTTTCCGCTGATCATGAATTTTTTGGTGATGCCGCTGTTCTTTTTTTCAGCGCGCTGTTTCCGGTGGAAAGTTTGCCAAAATTCATGCAGTCGGCGATCAAGCTGAATCCGCTGACGTATGGCGTGGACGGCCTGCGCGGGTCGCTGGGACATGCGTTCGCGTTCAGCCTGGTGACGGATTTCGTGGTGCTGAGCATATTGACAGCGATTCTGCTGGCGATCGGGAGCTATTGTTTCTCGAAGATTCAATTGTAGATAGGGTTGCAATCTGGACCGGAAGCCGCTGGAAGTAGTATAATGGTAGTATGAAAGAGAAGACTTCTATCACACTATCGCCCGACATATTGGCGAAGGTGGACCGTGTGGCGGGCTCGAAGCTATCCCGCTCTGCCGTCATCGAGCAGGCTCTTCGCGATTACTTCGAGGAACGAGGCCGTCAAGCTGTCCACGCCCGGGATTTGGAGCGCATCAACGCTGCTGCAGACCGTTTGAACTCCGAAGCTTCCGAAATACTCGAATACCAGGCGCCAGAAGAGTGAACTCCTCCCGTGAAAGACGTTCATGAGGCGTGGTGAAGTCTATCGTGTGTTCAAACCGGGTGGGGATCCGAGGCCATACCGCGCTTTTGTGATCGTAAGCCGCCAAACGCTCATCGACTCGCGCTTTTCGACGGTTATTTGTGCGCCCGTCTTCAGCAATGGGGAAGGGCTTTCGACCCAAATCGCGGTCGGACCTGACGAAGGACTCAAGCATTCGAGTTGGATCATGTGCGACAACCTTGTGAGTGTGCGCAAGTCAGAACTGACGAATTATCTGGGAGTTCTATCGAGGTCGAAGCTTGCAGAGCTGGATTACGCGCTTAAAATGGCGCTGGAGTTGAGCTGAGATTGCAGCTCTCGTCTAAATATCTGCGGCACGAAGTGAAGGGATCCTCAATTCATTGCCGACGTTTCGTTCGCAGAGGCTCGGCCGCCGCTGTTTTGGTCCTGGCCGCGCTTTTTGGGGCGACGATGGTGCCGGCGCAGCGGCCGGGCGAGCCTCACAAAGGGATTCGCGGCGGGCAATCCGCAGCTGGCGCTGTTACTGCGTTTCGCGCGCGTGTGGATGCGGTGCTGAGTAAATCCGATGCAGCGAGAATGTATTGGGGGATTTTGATTGCGGACGCCGACACGGGCGAGACAGTCTACGAACTGAATTCCGATCACTACTTCGCGCCGGCGTCGAATGCAAAAGTTTTTACGACGGCGCTGGCGCTGGCGACGCTTGGTCCCGACCACCGCTTTCGCACCACGCTCGAATCCCAGGGTGTGCTCCGCAGCGATGGGCACCTTTCGGGAGATTTGATTCTGGTGGGGCGTGGGGATCCCGACATTTCAAATCGCAAGTTTCCCTATTCAGGCAGGATTGAGCGCGAAGGGCCAGCGGAGGAACCGCTGGCGGAAATGGCGGATCGAGCCGTTGCGAAAGGCCTGAGGGAAGTGGACGGGGACATCGTGGCGGACGACAGCTATTTCCCCTACGATCCGTATCCCGCGGGATGGACTGTGGGGGACCTTTTCTTCAAATTTGGCGCGCCCGTTTCGGCGATCGATTTCAACGACAACACCGTTACAGTCGAAGTGCAACCGGGACCTAGGATGGGCGAGCCCGCGACCATTCTGACCGAACCCCGAGCCGCCATCGATACCATGAGTTACGAAATTTCGACGGGACCGGCGGGCAGCGAATCGGAATTCGCGGTGGTCCGGCAGCCGGACCTAAGTTTATTTTGCTGCGCGGGACAATTCCGCTGAACGCATCGCCAGTGAAGCTCGATCTTTCGATGACCGAGCCTGCCGAGACTAGCGCGCTTGCGCTGAAGCAATTGCTCGAAGCGCGCGGGGTGAAAATTACGGGCGGGATTCGGGCGGAGCACGCGCCGCCGCCCGAAACCACTCCGTCCGGCGAGCCGGTGATTCCGCACGTGAGTGAGTCCTCATCCCCGGAATCTGCGAATGCCACGGTTTTGGTGGAGCACGTTTCGCAGCCTCTATCGGAAATCGTTTGCGTGACAAATAAGGAGAGCCAGAATTTGCACTCGGAGCTGCTGCTGCGCGCGGTGGGGCGTGAACGTACGGGCGTCGGCTCAACCGCAGCGGGGTTACAAGTGGAGCGTGCGTTTTTGAAGGCGGCGGGGATTGCGGACGGCGATGTTGTGCTGAGCGACGGCTCCGGGCTCTCACCGGGGGACTTGGTGACGCCGCGCGCGATGGTCACCCTGCTGCGGCACGCAGCCATGCAGCCTTGGAGCCGGGATTTTATTTCGTCGCTTCCGGTGGCGGGGGTGGATGGCACGCTGCAATATCGCATGGACAAAACGGCGGCCTCCGGGCGGATCGAGGCGAAGACAGGCGAAATCGAACACACGCGCGCGCTATCGGGTTACGCGACGACGATGCGCGGCGAACGCCTGGTATTTGCGATTTTCTACAATAACAATCCCCGCAGCGGAGCGGGCACGTCCGCTCCTATCGATGCGATCGCCAATGCGATGGTGGAGACGCTGGGCGCGCCGCGCGAAAAAGAAAAGATAAAACAGATGGACATCGTGACGGTATTCGGAAGTTCGCGCCCGGTGGCTGGCGATTCGCACTACGCGGAGGCGCTGGCGCTCGGCGCGGCGCTAGCCGCGAAGGGCCTGGCAGTCTGCAGCGGCGGCTACGGCGGAGTTATGGAGGCCGTTTCGCGCGGGGCGAAAGAAAGTGGCGGGCGCACCCTGGCAGTGACGGCGGAATTTTTCAAGTCGCGCGCGAACAAGTGGGTGGACGAAGAGATTCGCGTTCGGACATGGCAGGAGCGGCTGTTCGAATTGGTCGAACGCGGGCACGGGTATGTGGCGTGCCCCGGCGGGACGGGAACATTGGTAGAACTCGCGGTCGTGTGGGAAATGCTGAATAAAGGCGCAATGAAACGAAAACCCCTGGTGGTGCTGGGAGATTTCTGGCAGCCGATCATCGAGCGCGTGCGCGAAGTGGAACTGGGCCATGCGTCGCGTTGGGGCGAGCGCGACGAACCGCTGGTGCATAGGGCAAACTCTCCCGCGGATGCGGCCGACTACCTTGCCGCGCATTTTCAGACGCACGCCACGCACGCGAGCGCGTCTGAGCGCGATTCCTCCCCGCGCTGAATTCCCACAGGCAACCGGGCTACAATCTCTACATCCATCCACGAGGCATCGTGTCGCACTCCGCAGAAGAATTACTCGAATTCGACCGGCTGAAAGAAATCGTCGGCCGCGAGGCGACCTGCGCGCCGGGGCGCCGGGCGATTCAGGGGCTTGCGCCGCATCAGGATTTGGAAGCACTGGAAGGCGAGTTTCGTCTGCTGCAGGAAGCCATCGCGTATTTGCGCGCAGGATCGGAAATTGGCTTTGGCGCGCTGGCCGATCCGGAAGGCTGGTTTGCGCGGCTGGCAGTTCCCGGCGCGGTGCTATCTCCGGGGGAACTGCTGGACGTGGTTTCGCTCGCAGAAGTGGCGGGCGGCGGAAACAAACATTCAAGAGCGAAGCCGCAAAATATCCGCTGCTGGCGGAACGCGCGGGCTCGCTCGAGCGATTTTCGGCCGCTATCGCAGGCTATACGGCGCGCCGTGATGCCAAATGGTGAAATCAGCGACGATGCTTCGCCACAACTGAAACGCATCCGTGCGAATGTCCTGCAAGCGCGGGAGAAAATCAAGCGCTCGCTGGAAGGGATTTTGCGCGGACGCGGCGAACCTTCCGGCGAAGACTACATCACGTTACGAAACGACCGCTTCGTGATTCCGGTGCGGGCTTCAGATCGGCGAGGCGTTCCCGGCGTGGTTCATGGAGCGAGCGGAACGGGACAGACCGTGTTTGTGGAGCCGCTCGAGACGATCGACCTGAATAATCGTTTGGTGCAACTGGGGGAAGATGAAACAGCCGAGATCGCGCGTATCCTCGAGGAGTTGACGGAGCGCGTTCGTGCGGAGAGGGCTCCACTGGAAGCGGCGGCCTCTGAGATTGCGCATCTCGACTCCATTTTTGCGCGAGCGCGTTTTGCTCGCAAATTTGATTGCGTAGCGCCGCGGTTTTCGAGCGGCAATTCACTGCGGCTTGAAGCAGCGCGCAATCCCGTACTCGAAGCCACGCTGCGGCCGCAGGGACGCAAGGCTGTGCCGCTATCGCTCGCACTGGGCGGCGACGAGACGGTGATGGTGGTGAGCGGGCCGAACACGGGTGGAAAGACGGTTTCTTTAAAGACGGTGGGGCTTGCCGCGCTTTCGGCGCAATCGGGAATTCCGGTGGCTGCGGACGTGGCTGACCTGCCGATTTTCGACAAAGTGCTCGTGGACATTGGCGACGAGCAATCGATTGCGGCTGATCTTTCGACGTTTTCCGCGCACATGCTGAATCTGAAATGGATGCTGGAAGGTGCGACGGACAGGTCGCTCATTTTGGTGGATGAGATGGGGACGGGCACGGCTCCTGAAGAAGGCGCGGCGCTGGCGGTCGCGCTGCTGGAAGAATTTCGCGGGCGGCGCGCGCTCACATTTGCTACAACGCACCACGATCGGCTGAAGGCTTATGCTTCGACGACCCCTGGCATCGTGAATGCGGCTATGGAATTCGACGAGGAGAATTTGCGGCCGACGTACAGGCTGCTCGTCGGCGTGCCGGGCACTTCCAGTGGGATCGAAATTGCGCGTCGGCTGGGGCTGCCGGCGCGAGTGGTGGATCATGCGCGTGCCAGCCTTTCGCCCGAATCGCGCGAGGCGCGCGATCTGATCGCGTATCTGCATCGAAGCCGGGACGAAATCGAACAAGTGAGGAGCCAGACGCGTGAGGAACTCGCGCAGCTTCAGGTGGAGCGCCGCGAGCTGCAAACGGAATGGGTGGAGCGGCAGAAAAGGCGCATTGCCGAACTGGAAAAGAGCTTTCGCGAAACGCAAAAACGCCTGGAGAGCGAATCGCGCGGTTGACACAGGATGTGAAAGACCGTGCGTTGAGGGCGCAGCTTGAAAAGCAGGGCGGGCGGCGGTTGGCTAAATCGGCGCCGGAGCGCGAGCAGAAACCGATGCGGCTATCGTTGAAACGCTGGCGGCGTCGCAGGCGGACCTGGGTGTGGCCGCAAGGGCGCCGGAAACGCCGGTTTCGCCGGAGCTACTTTCGGCGGGCTTGCGCGTGCGGCTGAAAACGTTCAAGCAGGCAGTGATTTTTCGGCGGCATGATGGGCGAATGGCCGAGGTGGAAGCGGGACCGTTGCGGATGAAAGTGCCGCTTGCGGACATTATTGCGATCGAGAATGAGCCGGCGGCAAAGGCGGATGCCGGGCGGCCAGGCGGCCCGGGATCACCGTTCGCGCGCAGCCTAGCGACGAGCCAGCGGCAGGCGAAATCAATGTGATCGGCTGTACGGTGGAGGAAGCCTCCGGGCGCGTGGATAAGTTTCTCGACGAGGCTGCGCTGGCGGGAAAGCCGAGCGTCCGCATCATTCATGGACATGGGACGGGCGCGCTGCGGCGCGGCCTGGCGGAATTTCTGGCTCGCATCCGCTGGTGGAGAAGATTCACTCTGAGGCGGAGGATCGCGGCGGAACTGCGATCACGGTCGTTGAGTTACAATCGTGACCTCGCGATGCTAAGAGAAAGCGGAATGGCTGAGGCGGGATCATTTGCGGAGAAGGTGAAGCAGCAGGCGGATATTGTCCGCGTAATCGGCGAATACGTGCGGCGAAAAAGACGGGGCAGAATTTCACGGGGCTGTGCCCGTTCACCAGGAAAAGACGCCGTCGTTCGCGGTGCATCCGGTGCGGCAGATCTATCATTGCTTTGGTTGCGGTGCGGGGGGAGACGTTTTCAAATTCGTGATGGAGCTGGACAAGTGCGCGTTCCCTGAAGCTATACGAATGGTGGCGGAAAAATGCGGGATAGCGATTCCGAAGCCGCGCGAGCGTTCGCCGGAAGAGCGAGCGGAGAATCAACAGCGTGGCGTGCTGGTGGAAATGCACCGCGAGGCCGCGGCATTTTTCGCGCGGCAATTGCATGAGGCCGCGGAAGGAAAAGTGGCGGCGGCATATCTTGAGGATCGCGGGCTGAATCGCGAGGCAATGGAAAGGTTCGGCCTGGGATGGGCGCCTTCGTCCGGAGACGCACTGTTGCGTCGCCTCAAATCCAAATATTCCGAAAAGCTGCTTGAGGTATCGGGACTTTTTTCGCGGGATCCGGGCGGGCGGCTCTACGATCGATTTCGGCGGCGCGTTATGTTTCCTATTGCCAACGAGGGCGGAAAAGTGATTGCGTTTGGCGGGCGGGCGATGGGCGAGGATATGCCGAAATACATGAATTCGCCCGAGACGACGATCGACTTGAAGAGCAGCGTGCTCTATCATTTCGACCGCGCCAAGGAATCGCTGCGGCATAGCGATTTCGCGATTCTTGTGGAAGGGTACATGGACGCCATCGCGGTGGCGCGCGCGGGGTTCACGAACGTGGTCGCAAGCTGCGGTACCAGTCTCTCGGAGCCGCAGATCAGGCTTCTGTCTCGGGCCACGCGGCGAGTAGTGGTGAACTACGATCCCGATACCGCGGGACAAGCGGCCACAGAGCGATCGATTGGCTTGCTGCTCGAAAAGGAGTTTGACGTTCGCGTGCTGGCGCTGCCGGGCGGTGCCGATCCGGATAAGTTCCTGCGCGAACAGGGCGCCGACGCGTACAAGAAATTGCTGGTGCAGGCGCCTGTTTATCTCGATTATCTGATTGGGCGCACGCGGCGGATGGATCTAGCGACGGCCTCCGGAAAAGTTGCCGCGATGAATTATCTGATGCCATACGTAAAACTTCTCCCGGACCGGCTGCTGCGTTCGGAATGGGCCACGCGGATTGCTTCAGATTTGCGGGTAGACGAGCCGGTGCTGCGCGAGGCCCTGCGGCGCGCGGCTGTCGAGAGGCGCGCCGAAGTTCAGCCAAAAGTGGAATTGCTGGCGCCCGCCGTCAGGCCGGCGGAGCGGCAATTGATGCGCATGCTCATGGAAGGTGAGGGATTCCGCGAAAAGCTCGCGAGCGAAATCATGACCAGCGGACTGCATCGCGGCCTCGAAAGCGAAAGGATATTGGAGCTGCTGATTTCGAAAGCGGGCGAGCAGGCCGATCCGGCCTCGCTGGCTGCGGAGCTGGGGCAAAAGGATGGTCAGCTGCTATTCGAGGTGCTTTTCGAGGCGCCGAGCGAGGCCACCTGGGAAACCGCGGAAACTGCCTGAATGTGCTGCGGGGGCGTCGCGACGAACAGGAACTGGCGGAATTGCAGAAAAAAATTGAAGCGAAGACGGCGCCCGACGAATTGAATCGATTGCTCACGCGGCGGCTCGACCTGCAGCGGAAATTGGCGCGCCGCTGAGATGACGCAAACACTTCCTTCCATTGTGATCGTGGGGCGCCCGAACGTCGGCAAATCCACGCTCTTCAACCGCCTAACGGGGACGCGGCGCTCGATCGTCACGAACGAGCCGGGAATCACGCGCGACCGCATCTACGGGACCGCGGACTGGGAAGGCCGCGCGTTTGAAGTGGTGGACACGGGGGGGATCGTGCCGGAGGAAAAAGCCGGCATTCCCGGCGAAATCTTGCGGCAGGCGCACATGGCGATTGAAAATGCCGCGCGCGTGGTGCAAGTGGTGGACGGCCGCGCGGGGCCGTTGCCGTTGGACGCGGAATTGTCGCAACTTCTTCGCCGCGCGGGCAAACCGCCCGTGCTGGCGGTGAATAAGGTGGATTCGCCAAACCAGGCGGACCTCGCCGCGCAATTCTACGAGTTGGGCGACGAGATTTTTCCGATTTCCGCTGAACATGGCTTCGGCATCGATACGATGCTCGATTCGCTAACGCAGGATTTTCCGCGAGGGGAGCAAACCGAAAGCCGTCCGGACATCAACATTGCCATCATCGGGCGGCCGAATGTGGGCAAATCGACGCTGCTGAATCAACTGGCAGGGGCCGAGCGGTCAATCGTTTCGCCGGAACCCGGCACGACGCGCGACGCTGTGGATACGGTGGTCGAACGCCACGGCCAATCGTATCGCTTCCTCGATACTGCGGGAATCAGGCGGAAGGGCAAAACGAAGCTAATCGCTGAAAAGTTAAGCGTGATCATGGCGCGGAGGCATCTGGAGCGCGCGGACATCGCGGTGATCGTGGTGGATGCGTCCGTGGGAGTTACGTCGCACGACGCGACGATCGCGAGCTATGCGGAGCAGTCGGGCCGGTCGGTAATCGTCGCAATGAACAAGTGGGACTTGGCGCTGGAAGCGGCGAGGGATAGAGCCGAGCGTGAGAGAAAGCACGGCGGTAAAGGCACGGGCGCGAATCCCAGCAAACTGCTCGCGGATTACGAGCCGATTGTGCGGGAAAAATTCAAGTTTCTGCCCTTTGCTCCCATCGTTTTTCTTTCCGCGCTTACCGGCGAGCGCGTGGAGAAACTCTACGCAACAATTGATCGAGTGGCCGAGGCGCGCCGCCGGCGGATTTCAACGGGCGAGCTGAATCGTTGGCTCGCCAAGGTCGATCTCGATCGAGGGACGTCGCCTGCAAGTCGCAAGGTGAAAATCTACTACGTGACGCAGGCGGCCACGGCTCCGCCCACTTTCGTGCTATTCACCAATCAAACCAAGCCGCTGCACTTCAGCTATCAACGTTTCCTGGAAAACCGCCTCCGCGCAGCCTTCGATTTTACCGGGAGTCCTATCCGCTTTACGCAGCGCCTGAAAAAGCGCGAGCGCGGACACGGCGATGGAGACGAACGCCCGTATGGCGAGAAGCGCACGCCGCGGCACAGCGAAAAACGCGGCAGCGAGAAGCAGCGCAGCCGGCAGAAACGCTCTTAGCTGTGCTTTGCGCGAGACGAATACAAAGACATGTCAAATGCGGCTCGTACGGCGCAAGATCTCCTGAATTGGGACCTGATAATCCTGGCAATCGGCGGGGCGCAGCGGTGGAGGAAGTTAGGAGCCGCCGGGGCTTCGGGGCGCGCTAGCAGGAGGAATGGATACAAAACTGCACTGGCGGGGAGGGAACCGTCCCCACCGTAAAGTTTGTTCGAACACCTCGCTTATTGAAATAGCTTACGCTTCGCTATTCCAATCAAACCAATCAAACCCGTGCCGAGAAGGGCGAGGCTGGACGGTTCCGGAGCTTTAACCCACGAAACCGACGGGCGCGAATCGCACACCGAAGAGCGCCACCGCACCTGCGCGGATGCTGATGCCGCGATTATCCCGAATGCAAAGATGCTTAGTGCCGCCAAACGTAAGAATTTCATTATTCCTCCTTGGATCGATGAGCGACGCCTCGCATCCCACTTTTGAAGCCTGCTGGACCGTCAGTCCGCAATGCGCCAAAATGGAGCGCCGCTATACAATCCAATACACAACACGTTTACCGCGTAAAGGGTCGCATTTGTGATGCCAGAGCTGTCTGAGCCCGGGCCGCAGTGTTAAGTGACAGATAATAGACTGATTAGTGCGATGTTTCTCCAAGCGTTTGTTTACCTTCTGGTTACCTCTACATGCAATTTTTTGGGCTTTTGGCCTCCGCATTTCCTTCGTTGTGCGGAACATCGCTTCCCACCGCTAACAATCCGAGATCAAATCTTCACATGGATCAGTCCGGGTCATCGTTGACCAGCAATTCGTTGACACAGACAAAAAATGGCCTAGGATACGTAAAAGACATGGCAAGCGCGGGCCACGCAGCGCATGATCTTCCGGAAAAGCCGCTTTTCCGCATCGGGGAGGTAAGCCGGCTGACGGCGACGAAGACGTTTGTCTTGCGCTACTGGGAGTCTGAGTTCCCCACCCTTCAACCCGTGAAAAGCCCCAGTGGGCATCGATTGTATCGCCGCGAGGATATCGATACGGTTTTCGAGATCAAACGGTTGCTTTACGAGCAGGGATTTACGATTGCGGGCGCCCGGAAGCATCTGGCCGAGCAAGCAGGACAAAATGGCGCAGCTGGTTCCCAGCGCGCCACCCACTCGCCCGCTGCGGTCGCCGAGCCTCCGGAACCGCCGGCTAAGGCGAAACCACCGTCGCGTGTGGACCGGAAGCTACTGCTCGATCTTCACGAAGAGCTTCGTGCCATCCTGACCCTTCTCGAGCGCGAGTGATACGACTCCTTAAGTCGGTCTCGTGACGAGCATGTGCTGTCCTCAGGGGCTAAGAGCCCAATTCACTTTGTAGCCTTATGTCGGAGCCGAAGGTCCAACCCCTAGACGACGTGCCTGCAAATTTGAAGGACACGGTTCCGGCACGCGACGCTAGCTGTTACAATCGGGTCGGTGCAGTCGGGACGTGGCGCAGCCTGGTAGCGCGCACGCTTGGGGTGCGTGAGGTCGCTGGTTCAAATCCAGTCGTCCCGACCATCGTTTCCCCTGCCTTGAAACCGACGATTTTTTGGGCAGCGCTTCACCCGCGACGGTAATCCGTGTCGAATATTCTGATCACCAATGACGATGGCATTCATGCGCCGGGATTGCGTGCGCTGGCTGCCGCACTGAATGACCTGGGAACGATCACGATCGTGGCGCCCTCCAGCGAACGCAGCGCCTCCGCGCAGGCGCTCACGCTACGGCAGCCGATTTACTGCGATCAGCTCGCCGAGCGCGAATACGCTGTAGAAGGCACGCCTGCGGACGCGATGATTTTAGCGTTTCACGCGCTTTTGAAAGAAGGGCCCGACCTGGTGCTTTCGGGCATCAATCCCGGCGCGAATCTGGGCGAGAATATTTATTATTCCGGTACGGTGGGCGCGGCAATGGAAGCAACGATCAATCGCACGCCAGCGATCGCTATTTCCGTGGCGTATAAAGGAAGGGATTTCGATTTCGCGCCAGCCTCGCGTTTCGCACGCCGGCTTGCGCCTCTGATTCTCCGCGAAGGGTTGCCGGCCGGGGTGATGCTCAACGTCAACGTGCCGCAAGACTGGACCGGCGAGGTGCGCTTCACCCGGCAATCCTCGAAAATTACGCGCAATATGCTCCAGCCGGGCACCGATCCCCGTGGGCGGCGCTACTACTGGCTGAGCGAGCAGCAATTCGTCGAAGGCATCGATCCAGATACGGACCACGCCGCTATCCGCGACGGCGCCGTTTCGATCACTCCCTTGCAAATCGACCACACACACGTGCCCTCACTGAACCGTTTTTCGCATTGGGTGAAATGCCTGGCCGACTGCTGATGGCGCCTGGATCCAAAGGGCCATTACCATTTGCCTGCGCCTGACCCCAGTCAGGTTCGCAAATTTCTAATCGCCATTCCCGAGTTTTTTACTCTCTTGACAGTCCTGACGGAAGTAAACCGATCCCGACGCAACGCCGATATTCAGGATATAACGGGTTATGCGGGCGAGTGTGCCAAAACGGGACGAGTTTCAAAGCTGCCCTGGCGGGTGGCGGCGAACGGGATCGGACGAATGCTAAAGGGAAGCACGAAAACGTCAAGACCGTGGCAGGCATAGGCTCCAACGACCACGAAACGGCTGTCCATGCGACATTGCGCGAGATGGAAGCCGAAATCGAGGCGCGCGTCGTGCGTCGCATGGCCGGGCTTCGCGCGGCCTACAACCGACTCGAGAGTGTGATAAACGCGGCGAAACTAATCTCCATTATTTCCGTAGATTTACAAGGCATCATTACGGTTTTCAACTCCGGCGCGGAACGAATGCTGGGCTATTCGGCAAGTGAAATGGTCGGGAAAGAGAGTCCGGTGATTTTCCATCTACCATCCGAGATCGAAGAGCGGGCCCGGAGCTTGAGCGAACACTTTGGGCGTCCCGTCACGGGCATTGACGTCTTCGTGGGACTAGCGCGGGAAAATGAGTACGAAGAGCGAGAGTGGACGTATGTTCGGCGGGACGGAAGGCGCCTGATCGTCAGCATCGTGACTACGGCCGTTCAGGATGCCAGCGGGAAAATCACGGGCTATCTGGGGTGTGCCCAGGACATCACGTTGCGTCGAGAGGCCGAATCCAAGCTGCTGTCACTGACCGAGCGGCTGTCGCTGGCAACGGATGTTGCAGCGCTGGGTGTGTGGGAATGGGATGTGGCCAAGAACGCAATGACGTGGGATGCCACCATGGCACAGATCTACGGTTTCTCGCTCGCGACGACGGACCCCTATAAGCAGTGGAGCTCCTCGGTTTACCCGGATGATTTGGCCGCGGCCGAAGCCGCCTTGAAGAAGGTGATGGAAGACAAGGGAAGGGCGTCGGTTGAGTTCCGCATCATTCGACCCGATGGGGCGATGCGGCACCTGGCTGCGGCGGAAGGAGTGGTCCTGGATGAAAAGGGAAGCGTCAGCCGGATCATCGGCATAAATATCGATATTACCGATCGCAAGCAGTTCCAAGCGGATTTGCAACGGGCCAAAGAAGATGCGGAAGCAGCGAATCGCGCCAAGAGTGAATTCCTCGCCAACATGAGCCATGAAATTCGCACTCCCATGAATGGAATCATGGGGATGACGGAGCTGGTTCTCGATTCGGAGCTCAACGAAGAGCAGCGCGAGTATCTGACCACGGTGAAAACGTCGGCGGATTCGTTGTTAACGGTGATCAACGACATTCTGGACTTCTCCAAGATCGAAGCGGGGAAAATCGACATCGAGTCGCTCGATTTCAACCTGCACGACACGCTCGAAACCACCCTAAAGACGCTGGCCCTGCGAGCACATGAGAAAGGCTTGGAACTGGTGTGCGAAATCGCGCCAGAAGTTCCGGAAGCGGTGCGCGGAGACGCCGCCCGGCTGCGCCAGGTGATCGTGAATCTTTTGGGCAACGCCATTAAGTTCACGCAGGAGGGCGAGGTGGCGCTGAAGGTCCAACTGGAAAGCAAGGAGAGGAATGATTGCGTCGTGCACTTCACGGTTTCGGACACGGGGATCGGAATCGCCCGCGAAAAACTGGGAATGATCTTCGATCCGTTTTCGCAGGCGGACAGCTCAACCACGCGGCATTACGGCGGGACGGGTTTGGGATTGACCATCTCGACGCGCTTGATTGAGAAAATGGGCGGAATCGTCTGGGTGGAAAGCGAAATCGGTCGGGGCACTCAGTTTCACTTCACGATTCGGCTGGGAGCCGCCGAGGAACAGGGAATTGTTGTAGGGACGATTGCTCCGCCGGAAACTTTGCGCGGAGTAAAGGTGCTGATCGTGGATGACAACAGGACCAACCGGCGGATACTCGAGGGGATGCTGAAACACTGGGATATGAAGAGCACGTCGGTGGCAGGCGGAGAAGAAGCCCTCGAGCAGCTATCCGTAGCGTGGAGAGCCAAGGAGCCGTTTGGGCTGATCCTGATGGACATGCACATGCCAGAAATGGACGGTTTCGGCCTCGTCGAGCGTATTCGTCAGCGGCCCGAGCTATCCACTGCCACGATCATGATGCTTACCTCAGCGGGACACAGGGGTGATGGAGAGCGATGCAAGGAACTCGGAGTGTCTGCCTACTTATTGAAGCCGATCCGACAGTCCGAATTGCGCGAGGCCATCGCGCGAGTGCTGGGAGCGCGGGAACAAACCGGAGCAATTCCTCTGGTCACGCGCTATTCCCTGGCGGACGCTCACGAACCGGGAGCATCACTGCAAATCCTGGTGGCAGAGGACAACGCTGTGAACCAACTTTTGGCCCGCCGGATGCTGGAGAAGAGGGGACATCGAGTGACGGTTGTTAAGAATGGGCGGGAGGCCCTGGCTGCCACCGAAGAAGGAAATTACGACCTGGTTCTGATGGACGTGCAAATGCCCGAAATGGATGGGATCGAGGCGACCCTAGCTATCCGAGAAAAAGAGAAACGACGAGACGACGGAAGCCACCAAACAATCGTCGCCTTGACCGCGCATGCCATGAAAGGCGATGAGGAGCGCTGCAAGGCAGCGGGGATGGACGAGTACCTCACGAAGCCTATTCGCCCACAGGAGTTGGGGAATCTCTTGGAGCGGTATGTGGCGGCCAAAATGAAAACCATTGCCACGCCATAGTTTCCTCATTCCCAAACAAAACGTTGCAAACCAACTAAGCTTGTCGACGGCGGCGATGCGGAAAGCAAGCGCTCGGCTGACGCGCAGCTAAAGGTGTTTCTTGGCACTGGTGAAATATCGAGCCCGGGGTGGTGGGGAAGGCCGGAGCGGTCACCATCCGCCGTTGGGAGTGGCAGCGAATTGGTGACACGTTCCGGGCTTTGCCCACAGAGGGAAGCCTGCGGTTGGAGGCGGCCTCGCTTACGCTGCTTGCGATGGGCCGGTGATACGGTGCCTCCATTTTCCTAATGCCCGGTTCAAGGGATGGCTGCGGTGCAGGAACGCGAGCAAGGGCTCGCGCCGTGTCCCGATTTTTTGCAGCGCGCGGCGAATGCGGAAGTCGCGGCCCGCGGACACTAGTCCTTTTTCAAGGGTCTCAATTGCATCCTGGGTCCGGCCGCTCTGTTGGTAGACCTCCGCGAGATTCAGGTACAGCTGGGCGTGGTTGTGCCTCATCCCAAGGGCTTCCTGACAGAGCACTTCCCCATCGCCGAAGCGCTTTTCGGCTACGGCGGCGAGGAGTCCCGTATAGGAGAGATAGAAAGGGTTTTTGGGAGCTATGCCCAGGGCACGACGGGCGTGAAGAAGAGCTTCGCTGGCGTCACCATCCCGTAAATGCTTCAGACATTCCTTGAAATCCGACATGCCGGCATCGGCGGGGGAAGTGGTTCCAATCCAGTGGGACATGGGTTCCTTCCTTGCCCCGCAAAATAGCGGTTGCAGGGCGGGAAGTAAACCTAACGCCACCGTGAGAAGAGATAAATAGGTCGTGGGACCAGATTTCGTTCCAGTCCTTCCGCCTGTACCAATTGACAGGCGAACAAATGGCTACAGGCGAACAGAACGGAATACCGGAAATCTTCCTTGAGGGAAACCCCACATCGTCAAAGGGCTCGATCGTTCTAGGCGGCTTTGCGGGCTGGGGCCGCGGCCTGCAAGACTTCGATGGCCTTCTTTACAACCGGGTCCGTGGGAGAGCTGGACGGCGCGCCCAGATTCTGATCGCTGATCTCGGCGACGTCGTCCGGTACGGGACGGACTTCGCGGGTGGGCACAACGCCCTCGACCGGAATCTCTTTGCCAGATGGGGTGTAGTAGGTGGCGACCGTAAGAATGAGAGCAGATCCGTCGTCGAGTGGAATTAGCTTTTGCTCGGAGGCAACGCCGTAGGTGCGGTCGCCAATAGTTTCGCCGCGATGGTTATCGGCGATGGCAGCGGCGACGATTTCAGCTGGACCGGCAGTGCCATTGCCAATCAGCACGGTGACGGGTTGGGTCCACACAACCTTGGACGGATCGGCGGCAGAAACCACCGGGGCGACGGTCTGTCCCTTCAGGGTGGCGATGGTACCGGAGGAAAGGAACAGCTGAGCGGTGGAAACGCCTTCCTGGTCGTCGCCAACGGCGCAATCGCGCAAATCGAGGATCAACTTGTGGGCGCCCTGGCGCTGAAATTGGGTGAGTTCGTCCTTAACACGCTTTGTTTCGCCTGCATCGAATGCGGGAACGTGCAGATAGGCGATGTCACCTTGCAGCTTGTCCTCAACGAGCTTGGGAGCGGGAAGCTTCTCCAGAGTGAGATCTACATCTTCAGGTTCCGTTTTGCCGCGACGGATGACCGAGAGTTTCACAACCGCGCCCGGTTCGCCACTTAGCAGCAGCTGCGCTTGTTCGACGGCCATCTGGCCGGTGGTGAAGCCAGCGATCTTTTCCAGGACGTCGCCCAATCCCAGACCGGCTTTCTTGGCGGGACTATCCGGCAAAGCGGAAATCACGCTGATGTACCCGAAACGCTTGGTGAGAGCCAAGCCGGCGCCGGCCTTGGAGTTGGCCGCGCTTTTTTCTTCGAAGTCTTTGTATTCGAGAGGACTGAGATAGCTGGATTGAGAATCGAGGGAATCGAGCAGTCCGTGGAGAGCGCCGCTGGTGACCTGGTGCATGTTCGGGTCGTCGACGTAATCGCGCTGGATGTGTTCGAGCACTTCGCTATAAACGGTAAGCGCGCGGAAGGCTTTGTCGTCGGAGGATCGGCCCATCACATAGCCCGCTGTGACATAGAGGAACACGACGGCAGACAGCGCGATCACGATTTTCTTGGTGAGAGAACTCATTCCCTTTTCCTTTTCGCCTCGCGCACTATGTGCTGGCGCGCCGAACTACCTCTCGCGGAGGCCCGCTGCGAAGCGCCCCCGCACCCGAGATTGGGATGCGCCCCGTTGACCCGGACACGGCCAGTATAGCACTGGGTTCGCGAGGGCGGCTACCTGGCTACTTGTGCGCGAATGTTTGGCGGCCGCCGGGAACGCTGTACGAATTGGCATCAGCGAGCGGCATGGCGGCGGTGATGTAGGTTTGCGAGATACGGTCGTGCCAGGTGAAGTGGTCCTCGTCCCATACCGCCCAGAAGAAGCCGATCATCAACGTGGCGCCGGAAAGCAGGTATCCAAAGACGCGCCAGAGAAGCTGACGGGTATCGGGAAGACTGCCGTCGAGTCGAACGATGGAAAGGCCGCGCAGCTGCAATCCCGGTGTCGAACCGGCGAGAATGACGAAAAGGGAAAAATACAGCGCGTAGAAGAGATAGGCGATCGCCACATAGACGATGGCTTCGCTTCTGCCGAGAGTAAGTTCACCTCCGGCTGAGCGGCTGGCAAATAGGAACAGGCCCACGAATCCGGCACAGGTAAAGGCCAGGAAACAGAGGTCGATGAAACAGGCCCAGCGGCGATGCGCCAAGCTGGCGACCGGCACGAGAGCGGTTTGCGGGCGCGCACGATCGTACGGAGAACTCGAAAAATCAAGTTCCGGCTGGACTCGGATTTCGACGTGCTCAGTCTGAGGGGGTTTTTGGCGCGGGCGAGGCGCAGGCCGTTGTGGCGGGCATTCGCGCACTTCGTCATCGAGATCCAAAGTGGCGCGGGCGAGCGCGGTTTTCTTAAAGGGAAGGCCCGGCTGGGTATCGGGGAGATCGGGGCGCAACCGGCCGCGACGCGCGCGATATTGTTCCAGGCGTCGCGATACTTCGGTGCGCCATTCAGGCTCGGCGCTTTCAGCGAGATCAGCCGCGCCGACTGCCACGGATTCGTAGGCTTCTTCGTTTTCAGCCGGGGAGAGATTGCAGAAAGAGCAACTCTCTGTGTCGTCCAGCAAGAGAGCGCCACACTTCGAGCATATGTGAATCACTGGTCCGTTTTGCGCTGCGGAAATTCCCAGTGGAACTCGCGAATCATATCACGCGAATGAAAAGAGCGGCGGAGAAAAACCGCCGCCCAGTGTATCCGATTGCGCAACACGGTTGCCGTGCCCTGGTTAGGAAATGGCGCGCTTCAGGAAATCGTCGATCCGCGCATTGGCGGGCGTCCCCAGCGGCAAGGGGAAAACATTGAACGCGTGCGGGGCGCCGGGGTACACATCCAACTCCGCCTCATTTCCGGCGGCGATCCAGCGGGCATAGAGGAAAAGCGTATCGTCCAGCAGCGGATCGATCGTTCCCACGGTGAAAATCGCCGGAGGCATACTTTTCAGGTCGGCGTAGAGCGGCGAGACGTCCGGATCGCGAGGATCGACGCCGGCGGGAAGATATGCTTCGCGGAACTTATGTATGCTGATCTTTCCAACGAGGATTCCTCTGTCGGGAGTAAGCGTTTGGCTGGGGGTCATCGACGAATCGAAATTGCCGTATGAGAGAACCGTGCCGCGAAAACCGGTGTAGCCATGGCGATCGCGCATGCGCAGCAGCGTGGCCGCTGTCAGAGTGGCGCCGGCCGATTCACCCCCAATCGATAGCACGTCCGTGCCGAACTCCGATTTGGCGTTCTTGGTAAGCCAGACGGCGACGGACTCGCAGTCGTCCCACGCGGCAGGGTAAGGATTCTCGGGCGCGAGGCGGTACTCGACGCTGGCGCAAGCCATGCCTGTATTCTGGACGATGCGTTCGAGCATGGGATCCTGGCCCTGGGACGAGCCGAAGACCAATCCCCCGCCATGAATGTGGATATAGACGCCCGTCGCGCGCTCGGGCGCGATCACGCGAACCGGGACTTTGTGGCCACCTTTGCCGTCGACATGAATGCTGCGGGCCCGCGCGGACTTTTCCGGCGGCGGAAATGGGCCTCTGCCGGTGGCAGTGGCCGCGCGGTAAGCCGCCGCGCCGATGTCCCACCAGTCCGGGCCGCCGGACATCGCCTTGCGAAACGCTTCATTGGCGGCCAGCGTTTCCGCGGAGACCGCCTGCGGTTTGAATACCGAGGGATCGAAAAGACCGCTCTTGACAGCGCGTGCTTCGCTCATTTCTCTTCGCCTCCGAATCTTAATTTCTTCGTCGCGGAGTATATCACTCGGTGAATTTCGTTCAACCGCCGCGCCCGCATTTGTGCGGACGCGCTTGCGGGGCGATTAGTGCTGCTCGGGCCGAGCCGCGATCAAGCCTTTGTCGTACATTGCAGCGTAATTCAAATACTGGCTCGCCGGATCGGGGGGATAGCTGATCTCGACTTTCTCGATCTCGCCGTTTTTTTCGAAGCGCGCCGTTAGACGCGAATTGATTCCCGCCCAGTAGCTTGGCAGGCCGAGCTTTTCGAAGCGGGCGCGCACCTGATCGCGTAGGGCCGGATCAAAGTGCGAGCCATACTTATCCACGAGAGCCTTGATCGCCGCGTAGTCGCCCTCGGCTTTAATGCGCATCAATTCGGCCAGCAGCATGCCGACGCCCGTGCGCATCTTCGCGTAGTCCTTCACGCGAATGTAGGTTTTGCCGTTGCGTTGAAACTGCTCGATGCCGCCTGTTTTATCCATGATGTAGTATGCGATGAGCGCGCGATCGCGATCGTGATCTTCCTCGATTGTGTCGCCTGCGGGGATGCGGCGCAATTGCGTGAGCGCAACGCGGGCTGCGGAATCGTACATGGCCTTGGCAATCTCGTTCTGGTCCTGGTCGGTGACGAGGCCGAGTTCCTTCAGTTTCGGATCCCAGACGTTCCACAAAGCCATCAAGTCCGCGCGGCCTTCTTCGAGCGTAGAAAAATATTCCTTCAGCTCGGGTTCGGCGCCGTGGAGGAGTCTGGGGCTCAGCTTGCCCGAGCCGTGGCCGATCACTTCGTGGAGCGCGGTCATCAATTCATCAGCTTTGTCGCCGTACTTTTTGTCGCGGGCAATTTCTTCTGGCGAAGCAGCGAACTCGTCGAGGATGGCATCGCCACTGGCCGCGTCCAGCGTACGGCTGCTGCCGGTAAACAAGAAATTCTTGGTGCCGTATTTTTCGTGAATTTGATTCTCGTTGGGCAGATTGTCGCCGATGGTGTTCACTTCAAAGTCGCCCGTTTCGATGAGCGTTTCAACGGCCTTTACCACAGGAGGCTTGAAAGAGGTTCTCTTGTACTTGGCGTCCCACGGAGCCTTTTGCTCGAAGTAGCTCGCGTTGTTGGCGAGCTTGAGCATGGTGTCGGTGACAGGCTGGTCCGTAACGGTGACGAAACTTTGCGAGCTGCCTTTAGCTCCGCGCGCGTCGCGGTAAATTTCGATAAAGCCGTTGGCGAAATCGACGGTGGCGTTGTCCTGTACCCAGTCGGCGTCGAATTTCAGCCAATCGTTGGGATCGCCGGTTTGATAGTAACGGATCAGGTCAGCAATTACCTGGGCCTGCTGCGGATCGGCAAAAGCGTGCGCCTTCTGAAGACAGTCGTTTGCTTTCCTCAGAAAAGTTGCATAGAGGCCGGGAGGAACAGTGTGGTCGGGTGTGCCGGCGCGGTAAATTTCTTCGTGGAGAGTGCCTTTCGCGTCCCTTACCACCCGTGAATTCAGCGGATGTTCATCGTGAAAATTCTTTAGGTCCGCGAGCGAAAGGCCGGGATAAAAAGTATTCGAACTAGCCTGCACGATATCCATGCCCGGCTTGGGACTTTTAGCGGTGATCATCGGCTCGAAATTGGGATCGAATAGAGATGCCCGCAAGCCGCTTAACTCTTTCTCGAGTTCCGCGGGCGTGGTGATCGGGGGCAGGTCGGCGTAACGCGATCTGAACGCGCCGTGCTTTTGGGCGGTGAGAGCCGCCGTTTTCAACTCATCGGCGGTGAAGGCCGGAAGGAATTTTCGCGAAGTTTGCAGGTTGTGGTTTCCTCGATCGGCCCAGAAAAGCTCGGTGAACTCGGTGATTTGAGCCATTGTATGCGGATCGATTCCATTTGGGTGCGCGACGATCTCCTCGAGCAGGCGTTTCTCGCGCAGAGCGTAAGCGGAAAGTTGGTCGTAAATGATGGGATCGATGGCGATGGAGGCTTGCGTGAGCCAATAGGCGAGCGATTGTTGTTTCGGCGAGAGCGACCCGAAGCTGTTGGCCTTGACGACGAGAAAGCCCGTGTCGCCGGCGCGCGCGATCAGAGGGCCTTTCGCGGAAGGCTTTTCGTTTTGCGCGAATGCCGGCGCAAAAATCGTCGCAACGCAAAGCAGAGCTGCAAATCTTGATTTCATGGCTCCCCCGAGCGCCTACCTTACATAGGTTAGGGATGGTACCGCAAGATTTGGCGGCTCGCATCGAAAGGTGAATGGGGGAATGCGAGTGGAATGGGCAGAGTCCGAGGATACAGGGAAAATGTTTACACGGGGGCATCGAACGATGCAAGTACCTGTTGGTGTAAAGAAAAATCGTCCACGGTGACCGGGCGATCGGGTCCTAATTTTCGCATGGCGCGGTCAAGCAAGCAGGCCACGTGCGCCGTAGTTGCAAACTTTCGTGTAGGGCCGCCTGGCGATAAGACCACTATACGTAGACGTGTTAGACACAGGGAGCCAAATATTTTGTGGTTCGGTTGCGAATTTTTCTTGACATCATTTCGACAAGCGCTAATACTGCGCACCCAGATTCGGCAAGTGTGAATCGGTTGTCGTCCTCCCAGCGCCGATAATCGTCACGCCACGCCGGACCGAGTTCGGAAACATCAAAGCGACGCGAGGGAATCTGCACCGCGCCGGGAAGGGCGTGGTTAGCGGCGCTTTTCGCTTTTTTTAGTTCGGCAGTTTCGTTCCGGGGTAGGTCGATACTGCCGGGCTCGTTTAGTAACTCCTTCATTGGCGCGTATCCATCGATACACGCAAACGACATTCCGGGTTCCGTTTGAGAGGAGTAAAATGGACAGATCCTCCCAGCCGGGACCCCGGCCAACTATTCGGCGGCAGGACTGCCGGCGCGGAGGCAGAGATGGCAGAGACACGAACTGCTTTGAACACCCCAATGCAAACGGAAAAGATCGCACGACGAGCAAGCGGACTGGAATTCCAGCGGCGGTTTACGGACGGCAAGGTGTCTCCATTCGACAAGGTCGAATGGGAGCGTCGCACCGCTCTAATCGGGAATGATAAAGGCCAGGTAATCTTCCGGCAGGAGAACGTGGAAGTCCCCAAGTCCTGGTCGCAGACGGCGACGAATATTGTTACGTCGAAATATTTTCATGGGAAGCCGAATTCGCCCGAGCGCGAGAACTCGGTGCGCCAGCTCATCAGTCGCGTGGCGGATACGATCGTGCGTTGGGGACAGGAGGGCGGCTATTTCGCCACGGGGGAATCGAAGGACGCGTTCCGCGATGAGCTGACTCATCTGCTGGTCGAACAGAAAATGGCTTTTAATTCGCCGGTGTGGTTCAACGTGGGCGTGCAAGCCAAACCGCAGTGCTCGGCATGCTTCATCAATTCCGTCCAGGACAACATGGAATCGATCATGAACCTGGCGAAGACCGAAGGGATGCTCTTCAAGTGGGGCTCGGGCACGGGAACAAACTTCTCGTCGCTGCGTGGCAGCAAAGAGTCGCTTTCGGGCGGCGGAATCGCTTCGGGGCCGGTGAGCTTCATGAAGGGCTTCGACGCGTTTGCGGGCGTGATCAAGAGCGGCGGCAAGACGCGGCGCGCGGCGAAGATGGTGATCCTGAATGTCGATCACCCGGATATCGTGGAGTTCATCGAATCGAAAACGAAAGAAGAGCGCAAGGCGCACGTCCTGATCGAGCAAGGATACGATTCGGCGATCGACGGCGATGCGTATTCGTCCGTCTTCTTTCAGAATGCGAACCATTCCGTGCGCGTTACGGACGACTTCATGCGCGCCGTGGAGGAAGACCGCGACTGGTGGACCCGCAATGTGACCGACGGCGAACCAGTGGATCAGTACCGCGCGCGCGATTTGATGAAGATGATGGCCGACTCCGCCTGGCGGTGCGGTGATCCGGGCATGCAGTACGATACGACGATCAATCGCTGGCACACATCCAAAGCCACCGATCGCATTTACGCGTCGAATCCGTGCTCGGAGTATATGTTCCTCGACGACACGGCTTGCAATCTGGCCTCTTTGAATCTTCTGAAATTCCTCGGAGCGAATGGGCAATTTGATACCGAAGGATTTCGCCACGCGGTGGATGTAACGATCACGGCCCAGGAAATTTTGGTCGACAACGCAAGCTATCCCACGGAGAGAATCGGTCGCAATTCGCACGATTACCGTCCGCTGGGCATTGGCTACGCGAATTTGGGGGCGCTGTTGATGTCCATGGCGCTGCCTTACGATTCCGATGGCGGCCGCGATGTCTGCGGCGTAATTACGGCGCTGATGACGGGCGAGTCCTACGCGCAGTCGGCGCGTATCGCCGAGCGCATGGGCCCGTTTGGCGGCTATCCGCGCAACCGCGAGTCCATGCTGGATGTGATTCGGATGCATCGCGATTCGCTACGGCCGATCAAAGAGGAAAATGTGCAGCCGTCGCTGCTCCACGCAGCGCAGGAATCGTGGGATGCGGCGCTCGAATTGGGCGAAAAGTTCGGCTACAAGAATTCGCAAGTCTCCGTTCTCGCGCCTACCGGCACGATCGGCTTCATGATGGATTGCGATACCACCGGCATCGAGCCCGATCTGGCGCTGGTGAAGCAGAAGCGGCTCGTGGGCGGCGGAGTAATCAAAATCGTGAACAACACGGTGCCACAGGCGCTGATGAAGCTCGGGTATCCACCGGAGCAGGTAGCGCAGATCGTGGATTACATTGACGCGCAGGGCAAGATCGAAGGCGCGCCCGGACTCAGGCCCGAGCATTTGCCGGTATTCGATTGCTCGCTGACGCCAATGGGCGGCGGCCGGTCAATTTCCTGGCGCGGGCATTTGCGCATGATGGCGGCGGCGCAACCGTTCCTTTCAGGCGCAATCAGCAAGACGATCAACATGCCGGAGGAATC
>CAVPWV010000030.1:0-90843 GCA_963709445.1 uncultured Acidobacteriota bacterium | reverse complement strand
CAAAGACGCCTGCCCAAGGTCGTATTCGACTACGTGGATGGCGGCGCGCAAGACGAAGTAACCATGCAGGAGAACTGCCGCGCTTTTCAGGAAGTATGTTTTCGTCCTCGCAATGCTGTGGCGGTCTCCGGCTGCGATCCCCTGCGCACGGAGAATTCTCTGGCTCACAACTAGCCATGCCCTTCCTGCTGGCGCCAGTAGGATTCAGCCGCCTGATATATCCCCAGGGCGAAGTGTGCGGGGCGCGCGCAGCAGCGAAAGCAGGCATCGGATTCACGTTGACTACCATATCGGGCTGCCGGCTGGAAGATGTGTCCGCCGCTTGCGCAGGGTGCCGGTGGTATCAACTTTATCTCGTCGGCGGACGCGAAGCGGCTGAGGCGGCCCTTGCCCGGGCTCGGGCGGCGGGGTTTAGCGTGCTCGCGATCACGATTGATACCGGCACATTCGGTTTCCGCGAGCGTGATATTCGCAACGGCGCCGGGGCGCTGATGGGGACCAAGCTTCTCGCCAAACGGATTTACCTTGACTACCATCTCGGGCTGCCGGCTGGAAGATGTGTCCGCCGCTTGCGCAGGGTGCCGATGGTATCAACTTTATCTCGTCGGCGGACGCGAAGCGGCTGAGGCGGCCCTTGCCCGGGCTCGTGCGGCAGGGTTTAGCGTGCTCGCGATCACGATTGATACCGGCACGTTCGGTTTCCGCGAGCGTGATATTCGAAACGGCGCCGGGGCGCTAATGGGGAACAAACTTCTGCCCAAGCTGCGCTTTTCCCCACAAGTGCTCGCGCATCCCGCATGGTTTGCGGGTTTCCTTCGAGACGGCCGGATGCTCGAGCTTCCCAACGTGATCGTGCCCGGGCGCGGACCGATGCCACTCTCGGAAACGCAGGCGGCGCTGGCGCGGTCGGTGGTCACGTGGGCGGACCTTCAATGGATTCGCAAGTTGTGGGCTGGACCGATCGTCGTGAAAGGCGTGCTCACGGGCGACGATGCGAAACGCGCCGTGGATGAAGGCGCGGCTGGCGTGATCGTATCGAATCACGGCGGGCGCCAACTCGATGGCGTAGCCGCATCGCTGCGAGCGCTGCCGGAAGTTGTGAAGGCGGTCGGCGGCCGCGCCGAGGTTTTAATGGACGGGGGAGTGCGGCGCGGGAGCGACATCGCGAAGGCGATTTGCCTGGGGGCGCGTGCAGTGCTGATTGGACGCGCCTACGCATACGGCCTTGGCGCAGCGGGCGAGGCGGGTGTGGCGAGAGCTATTGCGATTCTGCGTGCCGACCTGGAGCGCACGTTGGCGCTGCTTGGTTGCGAGTCAATCGGAGAGCTAAATCGGTCGTACGTGGATGTCCCCGCAAGCTGGCAGAGACAAATTCCTTAGGGCTGGGGCCCGCCGTAGAGCGATCGCGGTTCGACCATTTTGCCCGGATTCATCCGATTATCCGGGTCCAACGCCTGTTTAATGGCGCGCATGACGTCGAGTGCCGCTCCGTGTTCCGTTGACAGGTATTTTACCCTTCCCGTGCCGATGCCGTGCTCTCCGGTACAAGTCCCGCCCATTTCGAGCGCGCGCAGAATAATCTTCTCCTCGAGTTTCTTTGCTTCGGCAAGTTCCGCGGGATTGTCCGGATCGAGGATGAAGGCCATGTGAAAGTTACCGTCGCCCACATGTCCGACGACCGTTGCCGGAAAAGACGCGCTCCCGGCATCCTGCTTCGATTCGACGATGCAATCAGCCAGCCGCGAAATCGGGACGCAGATATCCGTGGTAAACATTTTGCCGCCCGGACGAATTGCCAGGGTTGCAAAGTAGGCTTCATGGCGCATTTTCCAGAGTGTTTCGCGTTCCTCGGGCGTCGTAAACCATACAAAGTCCCGGCCGTTATGTTCTTTCGCGAGCTTGCGGACCGTCTCTGCTTGATCGTTGACATTCCGCTCGCTGTCTCCATGGAATTCGAAAAATAGGAGAGGCGCGACCGGATAATGTGTTTTTGAATAGCGATTGCAGGCGTCGATCTGGCCCTCGTCCATCAGTTCGATGCGCGCCACTGCCACGCCGAGTTGAATGGTTTCGATCGCCGTCTCAACGGCGTCTCGAATTGTATTAAACGTACAGCAGGCTGCTCGCCACCGCTTCGGGCAAGGGATGCAGGCGAAGCGTGACTTCCGTAACCACGCCGAGCGTACCCTCGGCGCCGACAAAAAGCCGGGTCAGATCGTAACCTGCAGCGGACTTGCGTGCAGCCGTGCCCGTCTTGATGACGCGTCCGTCGGCGAGCACCACGGTCAAAGCCATTACATTTTCTCGCATCGTGCCGTAACGCACCGCCGTCGTCCCTGAAGCACGCGTTGAGGTCATCCCGCCGATCGTCGCATCGGCTCCTGGATCGATAAAAAAAGTAAAGCCAGTGTTCTCCAAAGCTTTATTAAGCTGCTTGCGCGGCATTCCCGCTTCCACCGTGGCCTGCAAATCCTCGGGACTGATTCGCACGACTTTATTCATTTCGCGCATGTCAATCGTGATGCCACCGTAAATTGCGTTCACCTGCGCTTCCATCGATGTGCCCGCTCCGAAGGGAATCACCGGCACTTGATATTTCGCGCTGATCTTGAGGATTTCACTGACTTCGCCGGTAGAGTGCGGAAAGCAAACAGCATCCGGGAGGGCCGCGGGATGGTACGACTCTCCGTGGCTGTGGTGTTCGCGAACTGAGTCCGCTGTGGTCGTTCGAGCGCCGAGCAGCGATTTTAGATCGCGGAGGGCATTCTCGATTTGCTCGCGCGTGGGCCGATTGTACTGTCCGCCGCCCGCCACTGCCGCCTTGCTTTCTGTTCTCATATTCGCCGAATGTAAAACAATCGTCTCCTAAAGGTGCACGATCACATCGTAATAGAGAACTGACCCGTCGTCCGCAAGAGCAGGTTCAATTCGCACGACTTGGAAAGTTCGGTCCCTTAGATCGACTACCGTCCGTCCCAATATATCGTGCGCTTCGCGTTCCAGCTCCGGCGTGGGGCGAGTGGTCCGCTTGTCCCGTGAAAGAACGCCGGCATCGAGCCGGTACGTGCGGGTCCGGCTTCCCTCATCCGTGGACACGAGATGCACGCTCGAAGTTGCAACTAAGCCTTCTTTTGGTTCATCGCGGAACCACGATCGCGGTGTCGCCAGCACGAAAATAAGAATGGCGACAACCAAGATATCGTAAGGCCAGCTTCCGCGCTCGTAAGACCAAAAAACTGTGCTCACGATGCCTCGCCAGAGTCGGCCCATCTGACTAGTGCGAACCGGAACCATTCACTACCATTCCATCGCGCATGTGCAACACGCGATTCCCGTAGGTCGCGGCGTCCGGATTGTGAGTGATCATCACGATTGTTTGGCCAAGGTCTCTATTGAGCTGCCGGAGCAGCGCAAGAACGGAATCGGAGCTTTTGGTGTCCAAATTTCCCGTCGGCTCGTCGGCGAGGACGATTTTCGGCTCGCTGATGATCGCACGAGCAAGCGCCACGCGCTGCTGTTCTCCGCCGGAGAGCTCCGAAGGCTTGTGGCTTAAGCGCTCTTTGATGCCCAGCAGCCCGGCGACTGCTTCAAAGCGATGGGGGTCGAATCCATTCCCATGGATATGCTGGGCCAGAGCGATGTTGTGATAGGCGTCGAGCGAGGGTAGCAGATTGAATCTCTGGAATACGAAACCTACCTTGTGCCGGCGCAACAGCGTGCGCGCAGCATCGCTCATTTCGGTAAGATCATTTCCGTCGAGCAAAACCCGCCCGCGGGTCGCCTGAGCAAGGCCGCCGATAACGTGCAGGAGTGTGGATTTCCCACATCCCGACGGCCCCATGATCGAAACGAATTCACCCTGAAGTATCTCGATGCTCACGCCGCGCAGGGCCGGCACGTCCACCTTGCCGGTCCGGTATACTTTCCACAGGTCTTCGGTCTTGAGTATTGGCTCCAGGGCCTGCTCCCGTACGGGCGATCATCGCCTACGAGGACGCAAATATTCTAGTCGCGTTTACCGTTTCTGCCTATAAGGGATGTTCCAAGCTCCAAAAGATTTGACGCGTGGTGGGAGGCGATGCGATAATTTCTCGCCTTATTCTGGCCGCTTCGGCATCCGCTGGCGGGCAGACAGCGCGCGCAGGGGAGCGGCCGCAACACCCTTTCCTCGACAATGGAAATCTTGCACAAGCTCGGTGAGCTGTTCCTTGAATCCCTGCCTACGGTCGCCCTTGTTCTCCTATTTTACTGCTTCCTGAGATGGGCTTTCTTCGCGCCAATCCAAAAAGCGATGTCCGAGCGCCGCGAGCGGATTCAGGGCGCCAGGGCTGAAGCCGCCGCTGTCGAGGGGACGGCGCGGCAGGAGCTTGATCGCTATAACGAGGCGCTGCGGAAAGCGCGTGCGGAAATCTATGGAGAGCAGGAGGCTTCCCGGCAAGTAGCCCTGGACGGCCGCTCGAAGCTCCTGAAGGCAATGCGCGCGCGCGCCCAGGAAGACGTGGATGCCGCAAAGCAACGAATTGCGGCGGAACTCGAGGCCGCTCGCGCGGCGGTCGAGTCTCAAGTGCCTTCGGTCGCCGGAGAGATTGTCCGCAGGATGCTCGAAACGCCTTCTTCGCCGGGCATAGGGACAGCCAGGTGAGACGCGCCAAATCCCATTTCTTCGATCTGGCAGCGCGTCTGAGCGCACTTGTCTTTCTGGTGGCGGGGACTGCGCTGGGCCAGGAAAATCAGCCTTCCGCAGCCGATTCGGCGACGGGATGGCTCTTTCGCTGGATCAATTTTGCAATAATTTCGGCCCTTATCATCTATGCTTTTCTGAAAGCAGCTCCTCGGTTCCAGAGCCGCAGGGAAGAACTTTCTAGACAGATACAAGAAGGGGCACGCGCCCGCGAAGCCGCTGAGCGGGACCTGCGTGAAGTTCAAACCAAGATGGCAGGCATTGGTGCACTTACCGCTGAACTGCGCGTCGAAGCAAAGCGCGCCGCCGATGTCGAGGCGCAACGCCTGCGCGAACTGGCGAAGACCGAGGCCGGTATGATCGAGGACGCCGCAAAGGCGGAGATCGCCGCGGCAGAACGCGCGGCGCGGTTGGAATTGCGGGCGTTTGCCGCGCGAAAAGCCGTTGAGCGCGCTGAAGCTATGTTGCAGGGTGAAATGACGCCGAAGGCCGAGGCGGGGCTCTTCGGCGCCTTTGTAATAGAACTCCAGCGGAGCGCGAATTGAACGGCGCCGTTTCGTCGCGATATGCAGCCGCGTTGACGGACGTCGCGCTGAAACACGATGGTGGCGAACGGATGAAGGCCGATCTCGCCAGCTTTGTTGAAGCCTTCACGGCATCGGCTGACCTCCGAAATTTTCTCGAAACACCCGCAATAGGGCACGAAGCGAAACAAAATGTGATTCACAAACTCGCGGAGCGGATGGAACTTGCTCCAGAAGTCCGCAACTTTATCCAACTGTTGGTGCTTCATCGTCGGACAGAACTGCTTCGCGAAATCCAACAAGCGTTTGAATCTGACTTGAACGCCCGGATGGGCATCGCCGAAGCCGACGTGAAATCGGCCCGGGAGCTGAGCGCCAAGGAGAAGGAACGGTTGACCGCTGCGCTCGAGCAGCGGACCGGCAAGAAAATCCAAGCTCGATTCGGCGAAGATAGGTCGCTGCTTGGAGGCCTCGTAGTGCGCGTGGGTTCCACGATCTACGACGGTTCCGTACGCGAGCAGCTCACTCGGCTGCGGCAAAAATTGGAAGCGGAATAGGAGCCAGAAATGGCGCAAATCAAAGCGGACGAGATCACTCAGCTTTTACGCGAACAAATTGAGAACTATCAACAGACCGTGGCCGTCGAGGAAGTCGGTTCGGTTATTTCCGTAGGCGACGGCATCGCGCGCATTCACGGCTTGGACAACTGCATGGCGGGCGAAATGATCGAATTCCCGCACGGAGTGTTCGGCATCGCCCTCAACCTCGAAGAAGATCAGGTCGGAGCCGTCCTGCTGGGCGATTACACGGAAATCGGCGAAGGCGATACGGTGAAGCGCACCAAGCAAATCATGTCCGTGCCGGTCGGGGATGCGATGATCGGACGCGTCGTGAATCCGCTAGGGCAGCCGCTTGACGGCAAGGGCCCCGTAACCACGGATCACCGCAATCCCCTGGAACGATTGGCGCCTGGCGTGGTCGATCGCCAGCCGGTTCGCGAGCCTCTCCAAACGGGCATCAAGGCCATCGATTCGATGATCCCCATTGGCCGCGGCCAGCGCGAATTGATTATCGGCGATCGTCAAACCGGCAAGACTGCGATTATTCTCGACACAATCTTGAATCAGCGCGGCGGAGACATGATTTGCATCTACTGCGCGATCGGGCAGAAGCGTTCGACGATCGCGCAGGTCGTGAAGACGCTTTCCGATTACAGCGCTCTCGACTACAGCATCGTTGTTGCGGCCTCGGCTGCGGAGCCAGCCTCCATGCAATACATCGCGCCTTTTGCCGCTGCGGCGATGGGAGAGTTTTTCCGTGACAGCAAACGCCACGCAATCTGTTTCTACGACGATCTTTCGAAGCACGCTCAATCCTACCGGGAAATTTCGCTGCTGCTTCGCAGGCCGCCGGGCCGCGAGGCATTCCCGGGTGACGTTTTCTTTTTGCATTCGCGGCTCTTGGAACGCGCGGCAAAACTGAATGACAAGCTGGGTGCGGGATCGCTTACAGCGCTGCCCGTAATCGAGACACAGGCAGGCGATGTCTCGGCTTACATCCCCACAAACGTCATTTCGATTACAGACGGCCAGATTTATCTCGAAGCGGATCTTTTTAACGCCGGCATTCGCCCCGCTATCAACGCCGGCATTTCCGTCAGCCGCGTCGGCGGCAACGCGCAAATCAAAGCCATGCGTCAGGTTGCCGGAACTCTCCGCTTGGATATGGCGCAATATCGGGAATTGGCCGCGTTCACGCAGTTTGGTTCCGAGCAGCTTGACAAAACCACGCAAGCGCAATTGGCCCGCGGCCAAAGGCTCATGGAAATTCTGAAGCAGGATCAATACCAGCCGCTGCCTGTCGAAAAACAAGTGCTGTTGCTCTTCGCCAGCTCCAATCGTTATCTGGACGACATCGAAGTCTCCGAATGCCGCAGGTTCGAACTGGAGATGTACACGTTTGTCGAAACCAATTACCCCGGCGTGCTGCAGGCGATCCGAGACAAAAAAGCGCTCGATGATGCGGTACGCGCGGAAGCTACAAAAGCTCTGGATGCATTTAAGGAGCGGTTCCGGGCAAGCTTGCCCGAATCTCATCAGCCAGCAACTGCCGCCTCCTAGACCCGCCGACGACAATCAATGCCCACACTTCTCGATTATCGGCGCCGCATCCGCTCGGTAAAGAACACCCAGCAAATCACGCGCGCGATGAAGTTTATCTCGGCCGCAAAACTTCGCCGCGCTCAGGAGGGCGTGTTTGCTGCCCGGCCTTACGCCAAAGAAATCCTCCGCGTATTGCGTTCGGCGGCGGCGCGCATGGAGTCTACCGCGCACCCTCTCCTTGAGCGGAGACCCGAGGAGCGTATTCTGCTGGTAGTGATGACAGGCGATCGCAGCCTGGCCGGAGCTTTCAATTCGAACGTGATTCGCCGCACGATCGCGTTCTTGCGCGAAAATTCATCCAAGAAAACTCAGTTGATTGCAATCGGCAAGAAGGGCCGGGACACGCTGCGTAAGCGCGGCTGGCGCGCGGTCAGCGAGTATTTGAATGTTTCATCGAAGGTAGAGTTTTCCACCGCGAAAGAAATTGCGAACCGAATTGCAGAGCTGTATGCGAGCCGCGAGGTTGATGCAGTTTATGCGGTCTACAATGAATTCAAGAATGTAATGGTGCAAAAGCTGATCACCGAAAAGCTTCTTCCTATCGACCCGGATGTGCTCGCATCGGGTTCGGAAGAAGCTGGGAAAACATCCACAGGGGCGCGCAAGGACGCCGAAGACTCCCTGCCCCACGATAGATATCCGAGCGGCCAATCGCTTGTGGATTACATTTACGAGGAGCCTGTGGCCAAAATTTTTAGCGGCCTTGTGCCCCGCTATCTTGAATCGCAGGTCTTCCGCATTCTTCTAGAATCGGCCGCCGCGGAACACGCCGCGCGCATGACCGCGATGGATGCGGCCACCCGAAATGCCTCCGAGCTTATTGACAAGCTCACGCTTCAGATGAACAAGATTCGCCAGGCGGGAATCACCAAGGAACTGATCGAAATTGTGAGCGGCGCGGCCTCCGCGATGTCGTGAGGATGCCGAGTGTGAATAGGGGCATGAGTATCGAAGCGTTTACGAATTCTATTGCGGGAATTTACGGGAGCTGAAATGGCAAGCGATAACGAAAGAATTGGACACGTCGTCGAAGTCATCGGGCCAGTTGTGGACGTGCAGTTCAAAGAGCACCACCTGCCGCGAATTCATAATGCCGTTCGCATCTGGAGCGAAGGATTCGACATTCCAGAGCCGATGGACATCATTGCGGAAGTGGCCCAACACCTGGGCGAAGACCGCGTACGGTGCGTAGCCATGAAGCCAACCGAGGGCCTGGTCCGCGGCATGAAGGCCCAGGATCTGGGCGAGCCAATCTCAGTGCCAGTGGGACGCGCCACCCTCGGCCGCGTGCTGAACGTCCTGGGCGATCCCGTCGATGGCTTCGGCCCCGTGAAAACTGACAAACGCTATCCCATTCACAGACCCGCGCCCTCGCTTCAGGACCAATCAACCAATTTAGAAATGTTCGAAACAGGCATCAAGGTCATTGACCTGATCGAGCCCTATCTCAAGGGCGGCAAAATCGGCCTCTTCGGCGGCGCGGGCGTTGGCAAAACCGTGCTCATCCAAGAGCTCATCAACAACGTCGCGATGAAGCACGGCGGCGTCTCTGTTTTCGCCGGCGTCGGGGAGCGCACCCGCGAAGGCAACGATCTTTGGCTGGAGTTTCAGGAGTCGGGCGTAATCGAGCCTGGCAATCCCGAAAAATCCCGCTGCGCGCTGATTTATGGCCAGATGACCGAGCCCCCCGGCGCCCGCCTCCGCGTCGGCCTCACCGGCCTAACCGTCGCCGAATATTTCCGCGATGAAGAACATCTGGACGTTCTACTCTTCATCGATAATATTTTCCGCTTCGTCCAAGCCGGTTCAGAAGTATCGGCGCTGCTGGGCCGCATGCCGTCCGCCGTAGGCTATCAGCCCAACCTCAACACCGAAATTGGAGAGCTTCAGGAACGCATCACCTCCACCAAGAGCGGCTCGATCACGTCGGTGCAGGCGATTTACGTTCCCGCCGACGACTACACTGATCCCGCGCCTGCGGCCACTTTCGCCCATCTCGACGCGACCACCAACCTCAGCCGGCAAATCGTCGAGCGCGGCATTTATCCAGCTGTCGATCCGTTAGCCAGCTTCTCCCGCATTCTCGATCCGCGCATTTTGGGCCAGGAGCATTACAGCGTCGCGCGCGCCGTGAAATCCGTGCTCCAACGCTATAAGGAATTGCAGGACATCATTGCCATCTTGGGCATCGAAGAACTCTCCGACGAGGATAAGCAAACGGTCGCGCGTGCTCGCAAGGTCGAACGCTTCCTCTCCCAGCCTTTCTTCGTCGCCCAGCAGTTCAGCGGCCTCGAAGGCAAGTACGTCAAGGTTGAAGACACCATTCGAGGCTTCAAGGAAATTGTTGAAGGCAAGCATGACGATCTTACCGAGCAGGCCTTTTACATGGTAGGCACCATCGAAGAGGCGCGCGAAAAGGCGGAGAAAATAGCCGCTGCGGCGTAGTCCGTTGGCTCCAACTCAAGGCTGAATGAATGTTACCTGAAAGCATCGAACTGCAAGTGGTCACGCCCGAGCGCCACGTCCTCCAAGCGGATGTGCAGGCCGTCGAGATACCGGGTAAGGAAGGTTATCTCGGCATTTTGCCCGGGCACGCCCCGCTCATCACCGAACTCGGCATCGGGATTCTGGCCTATCGCAAGGAATCCGAAACACGTTACCTCACCGTCATCCACGGTTATGCGGAAGTCCTGCCAGACCGGGTGATTGTCCTCGCCGAAATTTCGGAGCGAAGCGAGGAGATTGATCCCGAGCGCTCGCGCGCGGCTCGTGATCGCGCCCAAGCGGAGTTGGCCAAGGCGGGCGCAGGCACTCCCGAGTGGGAACGCGAAAAACTGGCCATCGAGCGCGCCGCGGTGCGCCTGGAAGCTGTTGGAAAGACGGGCAGCGCTCCGAAAGCTCAGTCCTAGATCGTCGGCGCAGCTCCGTCAAAGCAAATTACGTTAAAATCCCGGTGTTCACCGTTGCATCAAATAGTAAGATAGTCTCTTGGGCCTTGTGCCCGATTATGGCTAATAGCGAACTTACGGTCTATTCAACCACTTGGTGCTGCGACTGCCGGCGCGTGAAGCAGTTTCTGCGGGAGCGCCAGGTTACCTTTCGGGAAGTGAATATCGACGAGGCTCCGGAAGCTGAAGAGTTGGTTCTTCGCGTCAATAATGGCCGCCGGAAAGTTCCTACGATCGAGGTAGAAGGACGATACTTTGCCTGCAGCCCGTTTGATCCTCATAAGCTCGCTGACGAATTGAAAATCCCGTTGAATCCCGGGCGAGCGAACTCTTAATCTGCTGCGTTGTGCCGGCGCAGCCGTTGCAACCCCGCCCATATTTAAGACTGCGCACCGAGGCCCACGCCGCGCGTCATCACTCCCGCGACTTGCAAGTCATCGGTCAGTGCAACTAGGTCAGCGTCCGCCCCCGCCGCAATGATGCCCTTTTTGCCCGCCACGCCCAGCCGCCGTGCCGGAAGTATGGTAGCCATCCGGACTGCATCGCGCACAGGCACGCCCAGCTCCACGACGTTCCGTAATGCTCGATCGAGGGTAAGCGTGCTACCCGCCAGCTTTCCTTCTGCATTTCGGCAGATGCCGCCTCGAACGCTTACGTCAAAATTTCCTAGCCGGTAATTGCCATCCCTCATTCCGGTAGCCGCGATACCGTCGCTCACCAGCAGAACCGTGTCGAATCCCTTCGTTCCGATCAGCACTTGAATTGCTGGCCCTGCCACGTGCACGCCATCCGCAATCACTTCGGCGGTTACTTCGGGGTCGGTCATTATCGCGCCCACTATTCCGGGATCGCGATGCGTGAAGGGGCGCATGGCATTGTAAATGTGCACTGCGTGGCGTGCTCCCGCCTGAATCGCCGCACGCGCTTGTTCATAGTTTGCGTCAGTATGGCCAAGGCCCACGGTCACTTTCGCCGCTACAGCCGCCCCAATCAGGTCCATCGCGCCTGGCAACTCGGGCGCGATCGTTAATATCCGAACGAACCCATCGGCGGCTTTCAGAAGCTTTTCGAGAATTTCCAGCGACGGTTTGACGATGGACTCAACCGGATGTACGCCCCGGCGGCTTGGGCTGATGAACGGTCCCTCGAGATGAATGCCGAGAATCTCGGCTGCGAGCCGGCCGGCCTTCGGCGGCTCTGCTGGATTTTCGTGACTTCGAATGTAGTGCGCGATTCCCGCAAGGCTGCGGCACGTTTCTTCAATCGGTGCCGTCACCGTGGTTGCCACGATGGATGTGGTTCCATGCCGCGCGACGGTCGCGGTGATTCGATCGAGCCCGCGGGCGTTGGCCTCCATTACGTCGTGCCCGCCGGCGCCGTGAATGTGCACATCCACAAACCCCGGCACAACCGTCATTCCCGCCGCAACGTAATCGATCGCGCCCGCCGGAACGCGAACCTCGTCCCGATGCCCTACCGCCGCAATCCGGCTGCCTTCAACGACGATTACCCCGTCGTTGATCTCTTCCTCCGGAGTCAGTATTCGGCTCGCGTGTATGACGGTGGCCGGCATTTCCCCCTCTCGCCTGTCCAAAATCCTTCTCCGTGTATGCTAGAGGAATTGCGGCGCAAAATCACAGCGGAGCTTGCATCCGTTGCCTTCTCCGCTACAATCAACCTTCGCTCATTTTTGGAGGCAATCGATGGCAAATGAAAAACGCTATGTAGCCCAGAAGCGCCAGCGCCAGCGGCGCAAGACGGCGAAGGCCAAAGTAAAGCTCTATGAACAGGGGAAACTCCCGCACGATAAGCTGCCTTCTCTCGCCAAGAGGTTTCTCAGCCGCAAGATGCGGGCGCTCAGCAAATCCGAATAGCCCACAAAAAAAAGGGCGCTTGCCATTGGCAAGCGCCCTCTCCCTTGTGTCAGCCGCTGCCGCCCCCCCGCCAGGGATGACGGCTTCGGATCGCTTAGTTACCGGCAGCCTGTGCGTGGTTCGGATTCACCTTCGGCACGCTCAGGTAACCGCTGATTTTATCTTTGCTAATCTGATTGACGGTGAATTCCACGGGAGCCCGGCTGCCGTGCGTGAAGAAGTAGATTGGCTCGTTCGCCGAGCGGTTCTTCTTCTCGTAGCGGCCGTCGTCCACGTAGATCGCCACCGTGTACAGATTCTTCTTCTGGTTCACACCGCGGAGTTCCACCATCAAATCTCCCACTTTTTCGCGCTTGTTCTTCTTGTCGATGGTGAACTCATAGTAATCGCGCTCGCCCAGACGCCGTAGTTCTTGCACCTCGTCGTGATTCTTAGCGATCAGCGTTCCGAACTCGCCGCGAGTCATATTCAGGCTGTTCTTTGTCGAATCGAGGTCGGTCTTTACGCCAGTCACGTCCGTGCCTAGCTTGTTGACATCGTCAACACTGGCCTTGGTAGCCAGTTCGCCATTGACGTTGTTCTGGAGATCAGTTAGTTCCTTGGCGTCTTCTTCCTTGATTTTCTTGCTTTGGAGCCGCGCGCGGTTCAGTTCCGTTTCAGTCAATTTCATCTTGTCGGTGACGACACTAAGCTCGCCTTGAAGCTGTGCGTTGGTATCTTCGGCCTTGGCCAGCCGCTGTCCGAGCACGTCGTTGTCCTGTCTGAACGTCTGGTCTTGCGCCGTCAGGCTCTTCTGCAGCGCCGCTGAACGGTTTGAGGCCGTCCAACCCACACCCAGCGCCGCCAGTGACACGATCGCCAGCGCAATCACGACGATTCCGATCCATCGCGGCGCCGGTGCTTCTTCGATTACAGTCTCTTTTTCTTCGAGCATTTTTTCTTCTCCTCCGTGGAAACCCCTTGCTGTAGTCTGAGAATGCACGCGCCGAACCAAACTGGCAAATCCGCCAATAGCTCTGTAAGGCTCTTGTTAACAGTAGGTTGCGGGCCGGTAGTGGAAAATCACTGGGGGGAGGATCGGTAATACCCTGCAATTTTTACTTGCGGAACACTGACTTCTACTTAGTTTTAGGCATTACTCTCAAGTTACCTGGTGATCGTCATGTTCTGTAGTCGCGCGATCCGCTCGGCCAGTGGAGGATGTGTACTGAATAGGCTAGAAAGGAGTTGCCGCCCCGCTAACGGTGCCACGATGCAGAGAGCAGCCGTTGAGGGAGAAATATCCATCGGGATTCTCTTGTTGTAAGACCCTAACTTTTCAAGGGCGCGAACAAGTCCGTAAGGGTGCCCCACCATCTTCGCGCCGGAGGCATCCGCCTGATACTCCCGTTGGCGGGAAATGCCCAACTGAAGCAGGAGAGCGCCCAACGGGGCGAGAATCAGCATAAGCAATCCGACGATTCCGCTGCCACGCTCCCGATCATCGCCGCCGCCAAACCAGAATCCCATGCGAGCGACCCACGTGGTCGCTCCCGCGATAGTCGCTGCAATGGAGGACGTGAGGATGTCATAGTTTCGAACGTGCGAGAGCTCGTGGGCGATCACGCCCTCAAGCTCCTCGTCGTCCATGAGTTGCATCAGGCCCTGTGTGACTGCGACTGAGGCGTGGCTCGGGTTGCGGCCGGTCGCGAACGCATTTGGAGCCGCCTGCGGAATCACATACAACTTTGGCACCGGCAGGTTCGCTTTGGCCGCTAGCCGCTCCATCACATCATAGAGCCTCGGCATCTGTTCTCGGCTGACGGGCTGGGCGCCGCTTGACATCAGGGCGATCTTATCCGAGAAGAAATACGCCCCGCCGTTCATGATGACGGCCACAATCAGCGCCAAAGTCAGGCCATGCTGCCCGCCAAATGCCTCCCCAACGAAAAGCAGAAGCAGCGTAAGAGCCGTCAGCAAGAATGCCGTTTTGAAAGTTTTCATGTGAGTACCCTTAAGCGCCCTTTTCCTTATGCCTTCTCAGCTTTCGCTTTTTTCCGCCCGAACGTCATCTCGCCGGTCTTCGCATCGACGTCCACCACGATTGCCTCGCCGGGCGTCACCTCGCCGTCCAGGATCTTCATCGCCAATGCGTCTTGAATCAGCCTTTGAATGGCTCGCTTCATGGGACGCGCGCCGTATGCCGGGTCGTAGCCCTCACGGAAAAGCAGCGCCTTTGCTGCGGGCGTCAGACTCAGGCTGATCTTTTTCTCTGCCAGGAGCTTCACCACGTGCTCCATTTGCAGTTCGATGATCCGTTCGATTTGGTCTTTGCCCAAAGGCCGGAACAGTACGATGTCGTCGATGCGGTTGAGGAATTCTGGGCGGAAAAGTTCCCGCAACGCTGCCATGGCCTGCACTCGCGCCTCTTTGGGATCTTTTTCCGCGAGTTCAAAAATCGCCGAGGATCCCGCATTCGAAGTCATGATAATCACTGCACTGCGAAAATCCACGGTGCGTCCCTTGCCGTCGGTTAGCCGCCCGTCTTCTAGAATTTGCAGCAGCACGTTGAAAACATCGGGGTGCGCCTTTTCGATCTCGTCCAGCAGCACAACCGAGTACGGCCGTCGCCTCACCTGCTCCGTCAGTTGTCCGCCCTCTTCGTATCCCACGTATCCCGGAGGCGCGCCGATCATCCTCGCCACGGAATGCTTCTCCATGTACTCGGACATGTCGAGCCGCACCATTGCCCGTTCATCGTCAAACAAAAATTCGGCCAGCGCGCGCGCCAATTCTGTCTTGCCGACTCCTGTCGGCCCCAGGAAAAGAAACGACCCAATGGGCCGATGCGGATCGCTCAGTCCTGACCGGCTCCGGCGAATCGCGTTCGCCACGCTGCTCAGCGCTGTATCCTGGCCCACCACCCGCAGCCGCAGGCGCTCTTCCATGTGGACCAGCTTTTGGACCTCGCCTTCCAGCAACCGGCCCACCGGGATCCCAGTCCACTTGCTCACGATTTTGGCGATCTCTTCCTCGCCAACCTCTTCCTTCAGCATCGGATGGTCTTGCTGTAAGTCCGCAAGGCGATCCTGGGCCGCTTTCAATTCCTTTTCGGCCGCCGAAAGCTTCCCGTACCGAATTTCAGCAACGCGCGAAAGGTCGCCCGCGCGTTCGTAGCGTTGTTCTTCCGTCTTCAAGCGATCGATTTCTTCCTTCTGCTTGCGGATGCGCGCAATCGCGTCCTTTTCTGTCTGCCAGTGCGCCTTCAGGCCATTAGACTGTTCGCGCAGCGTGCTCAATTCTTTCTCGATCTGATTGAGCCTCTCCTTCGAATGCGCGTCAGATTCCTTTCGCAGCGCTTGCCGCTCGATCTCTAGCTGCAAGATGCGCCGCTCGATTTCGTCGATTTCCGTCGGCAGCGAATCGATTTCCATGCGCAGCCCCGCCGCTGCTTCGTCAACCAGGTCAATCGCTTTGTCCGGCAAAAAGCGGTCGGTGATATATCGTTGCGAAAGCATGGCCGCCGCCACAATCGCCGCATCCTTTATGCGCACGCCGTGATGCACTTCGTAGCGCTCTTTAAGGCCGCGCAAAATCGCGATGGTGTCCTCGACGGATGGTTCGCCCACCTGCACAGGCTGAAAACGCCGCTCCAGCGCGGGATCTTTTTCGATGTATTTACGGTACTCATTGAGCGTGGTCGCACCGATCGCGCGCAATTCGCCGCGTGCAAGCGCCGGCTTCAGCATGTTGGAAGCATCCATCGCGCCTTCGGCCGCGCCCGCTCCCACCAGCGTGTGCAGTTCGTCGATGAACAGGATAATTTGTCCGTCGGATTCTGTGACTTCCTTTAGAAGCGCTTTCAGCCGATCTTCAAATTCGCCGCGATACTTCGCCCCCGCCACCAGCGCCGCGAGATCAAGCGCCACAATTCGCTTCGGCTTCAGCACTTCTGGCACATCCCCGGCAACAATTCTCTGCGCCAGGCCTTCCACAATGGCGGTCTTTCCCACTCCGGGCTCGCCAATCAGGACGGGGTTATTTTTCGTGCGCCGCGCCAGAATTTGCATCACGCGGCGAATCTCTTCGTCGCGCCCGATCACCGGATCAAGCTTGCTCCTTCGCGCGAGTTCGGTGAGATCCCGTGCGTACTGTTCGATGGCGCGATACGTGGATTCGGGGTTTTGTGAAGTCACGCGGTGGCTGCCCCGAATTGCGGTCATCGCTTGCAGAATCGCATCGTGGGTTGCGCCGTGGCGCGCAAGGATTTGCCCAGCCGCATCACGCTGTGCCGCGGCAATGGCGAGCAAGATGTGCTCGGTTGAGACGTATTCGTCTTTCAGCCGCTCAGCCTCGCTGAAAGCATTCTCCAGAATTTCATTCGATGAACGGCTCAGCGACTGTTCCGCTGCGCCTGAAACTTTCGGCAAACGGTCGATCTGTTTTTCAACTTCGCCGCTCAGGATTGCCGGCGCCGCTCCCAGTTTGTCGAGCAGTGGCCGGACCACGCCGTCGCCCTGCGCGATCAGCGCCCAGAGCAAGTGCAGAGGTTCAATCTGCTGCTGCCCGGAACGCCCGGCCATTTCCTGCGCCGCTTGCAGCGCTTCCTGCGCCTTCACCGTCAATTTGTCAAATCGCAGCATGACGTGATTTTCTCACCTTGTTTCTTCGGACACAAAGGGCCAGAACCCGTGCCCTGGCCCTTTGGCGGATCCGAAGCTTCGAGTTAGTTATGATTGGTGACGTTGATTTTCACCTGTCTTGGCTTCGATTCGGCTCGCTTGGGCAGTTCGACTGTGAGCACGCCGTTCTTGTAGTCTGCCTTGATAGAACCGTTGTCTACCGTGCTTGGCAGGCTAAAGCTGCGGCTGAAAGAGCCGTAGGTTCGCTCGACCCGAAGATAGTTGTCTTCCTTCACCTTCTCCTCGAATTTTCGCTCGCCTTTTATGGTGAGTATGTTGCTTTCGATCCGTATATCTAGGTCCTTTTCGTTGACGTCCGGAAGGTCCGCTTTGAGCACTAACTCGTTCTCCGTCTCATAAATGTCAACGGCAGGAGCCCAGGTCGTCAGGGCCGATTGATCGGACCGGCGCGGTAATGACCCCTCAAAGAGCCGGTTGACCTGCTCTTGCAAGGTCGAAAGGTTGTGGAACGGGTCCCAACGGGTGATGGCACTCATATTTCAACTACCTCCTAATGATTCTAATAGTTTTAGCGCATTTAGCGCATACACAGCATAAAATATGCGTGTTACAATGTCAAGTATAGATTTGCGTCGCCAGATTGCCCTTCCGGCCGGTAAGTACTTCGAAACCTCGATATCCACAGCCTTGAGCCTTGCCGCTTTCAAGACAAAGGAGTAATGATCCACGTTCGGTTTCTGTTTTCTAGGAGAGCCTGTCTTGGAAGATGCGCTGGCCGTCCACCGCTTACATTTCGCCTTCACGGTGACTTTCCACTACATCTTCCCGCAGCTCACCATGGGCCTCGCCTTGTTGCTCGTTATTTTGAAGACGATGGCGCTGCGCACCGGCGACGAGCATTACAACCGCGCGGCGCGATTCTGGGCGCGGATCTTTGGCATCAACTTCGCCTTGGGCGTGGTCACCGGAGTCCCCATGGAATTTCAGTTCGGCACCAACTGGGCCCAGTTTTCTCGCATGGCAGGAGGGGTGATCGGGCAGACGCTGGCGATGGAGGGAATTTTTTCCTTTTTTTTGGAGTCTTCATTTCTCGGCCTTTTCCTCTTCGGCGAAAAACGCCTGGGACCGAAGGCCCACTGGTTCACAGCAGTGATGGTCTTTTGCGGCTCGTGGCTTTCAGGCTACCTGATCGTCGCCACAGACGCCTGGATGCAGCATCCGGTGGGCTATGCGCTAGGGCCTCACGGAGACATTTTGCTGACAAGCTTCTGGGGCTTGCTCCTCAACCCGTGGGCGGTTTGGCAGTATCTGCACACGATGACCGGCGCAGTCCTCACTGGATGCTTCGTGATGGCCGGAGTCGGCGCCTTCTACCTGCTCTCGGGACGTGACGAAGCCTATGGGCGGACGTTCGTGCGGCTGGGCGTCATCGTAGGTGTGGTAGGAACCATCCTGCAGCTTTTCCCTCTCGGTGACGCGCAGGGCAGACTCGTCGCGCGCTATCAGCCGACAACGCTGGCGGCCATGGAAGGCTTGTTCAAAACGCAAGAGGGAGCGCCCGTGGCGATCCTAGGCCAGCCGGATGTGCAGAACCAGCGACTCGACAATCCCCTCCTGATTCCTCGAGCGCTTAGCTTCCTCACGTATCGCCGCTGGAAAGCGGAGGTGAAAGGTCTCGACAGCTTTCCACAGCAGGATTGGCCAGACAAGATTTCATTGGTGTACTTCAGCTATCACGTCATGGTCGGGCTGGGAACCATTTTTATAGCGGTGATGGCTGTAGCCGCGTGGCTGTTGTGGCGCGGAGGACTTTATCAAAACCGCCCAATGTTGTGGGCGCTCATGCTGTGCGTGCCCTTGCCCTACATCGCGAACACAGCCGGCTGGATCACTGCCGAAGTCGGACGCCAGCCGTGGCTCATTCACGGCCTGTTCCGAACGGCGGCGGGAGTTTCGCCGGACGTCCTGGCCGGAAGTGTTTGGTTCACGTTGATCGGCTTCATGGGAATGTACATGATCTTGGGCATCCTCTTTTTGTTTTTGATTTACCGCGAGATAGAGCTGGGACCGGAACCGGCAAAGACGGCACTGGCCGCGGCCGGAGGGCACGTGTGATGGGGACGCTCTGGTTCTGCCTCGTGGCCTTGATGATTGCCGCCTACGTTCTGCTCGACGGTTTCGATCTCGGTGCAGGAATTCTGCACCTTTTCGTGGCGCGATCGGATGGCGAGCGGCGCGAGGTGTTGGCGAGCATTGGGCCGGTGTGGGACGGCAACGAGGTGTGGCTGCTCGCGGCTGGCGGAACGCTTTATTTTGCTTTTCCCGCTCTGTACGCCTCGGGGTTCAGCGGTTTCTATCTGCCGCTGATGATTGTTCTATGGCTTCTGATTCTGCGCGGCATTTCCATCGAGTTTCGCAGCCACATTCACAGCCCGGTGTGGGAGCCACTGTGGGACGCGGTGTTTTGCTTTTCCAGTTTGTTGCTGGCCGTTTTTTATGGAGCGGCGCTCGGCAACGTGGTGCGGGGCGTTCCTCTCGATGCACAGGGATATTTCTTCGAACCACTGTGGACCAACTTCCGCCTCGGCGGCAGAACGGGCATCCTCGATTGGTACACGATTCTGATCGGCGTGACCTCTCTGTTCGCTCTGACGCAACACGGCGCCGCTTGGCTGTTGCTCAAAACCTCGGGTGCCGTTCAACTCAAGTCGCGCGCGGTGGCGCGGAGGGCGTGGTGGGGCGTGGTTGCACTGACGATCGTCGTCACCTGGTTCACGTTTCGCATTCAGCCGCAGATCTCAACGAGTTTCGCTGCGCATCCGTGGGGCTACGTCTTTCCGGCGATTGCGGTAGCCGGGCTTGTTGCGCTCCGATGGTTTTTGACGGGAGCAGACAGATGTTCGACGAGAACTCGAGGCGTTTTTGGCTTCTTGCGCGTATTTGTTGGGCATGCTCACCAGCGTGGTGTTTGGCCTGTATCCGTATGTCCTGCCCGCCAGCACCAACCCGGCCTACAGTTTGAGCATCGACAACGCAAAGGCCGGGGCGTATGGATTGAGAATCGGCTTGGTTTGGTGGTTCATCGGCATCGGATTGGCGATCGTGTATTTTGCGATCGTGTATCGGCACTTCCGGGGCAAGGTGAGCCTCGAGGGGCGCCGCGAAACTTATTGAGAGCTCGGCTGAATGCACCCGTAAATTGAACTTGAATGCCTGGGCCACCCGCAGCGCCACGGAAATTTAGAAATCGGGATGGGCAGAAAGTCAAAGTCCGCGCCCTTGCAAGACCGTTAAGAATGCGGCACTCTCACTGCGCCGGTCCTGGGCTGTGTGCCACCGACGGCGCGGAGCGGATCGGCTCGTCATAGGAGGCTCAGATGAAAATAAATAGAAGAAGGCTGTTGCAGGCGCTGGGCATGTCGCCGGCACTTTTAGCAGGATCGACGGGAGTCGCGGAAGGCAAGGCGAATAGAAAAGAGGCTGGGGCCAGCGCGGAGCCTAAGCTGGTGGGACTAAATCCCAAGGGCATGCCGCCTTCCATCACGCTTTTGCCGCTGGCGCCGCGCATCAGCTCGCTCGACGGCAAGACGGTCTATATGGTGGACATCGGCTTCAATAACGGGAATGTTTTTTTCGAGGAGATGCAGCGGTGGTTCAAAGAAAACATGCCGAGCGTGAAGACGATCTACCGACGCAAGGCAGGCGATTATCCGCAAGAGGATCCGGCGCTGTGGGCGGAGATAAAGGCCGCTGGAGCAACCGTCATTATGGGCGTGGGCCATTGAAGCACGTGCGCCCCAGCGACCGTGGGTCACTGCGTAACTCTTGAGAAGATGGGAGTCCCAACGTCGCCCGTCGTGACGGTGGCGTTTGAACAAGAATGTAAGACGAACGCCGCCAAGCGCGGAATGCCTCGCCTGCGCCTAGTGTTCAGTCCGCACCCTGTATGGGGAAAAACACCGGAACAGCTTTGGGGATACATGAACGGTCCCGATCCGGCCACCGAAAAGCCGATGATGCAGGAAGTTATCGGCGCGCTGACGAGGCCTCTCACCGCAGCCGACACGAAGACGGGAAAGGAAACTCCGTCAGTCGGGCCACCAACATTCGAGCCGGACACAGCCAAGAATCTGCAGGAGTTCTACCGGAACAACGGCTATACGGATTTCCTCCCGATCATCATTCCGACCGAAGAGGCTGTCGACGAAATGCTGAAAGGCACAAGCCACCATCCGGATGAAGTGGTCGGCAAACTGGGGGCAGGGGGCGGCACGGAGGCTTTTGCCGCCTGGACGTTCACAGTGAAGCATGCGGCGATCAACGCAGTGATGGCCGGCGCGAAACCGGAGCACCTCCCGGTGATTTTGGCGATGGCGTCGTCCGGATACATTTCGCTGATCAGCTCGACGAACGACCTTGCGTACGGCGCGCTGGTTAACGGGCCGATCCGCAACAAACTCAACATGAATTACGGCATCGGGGCGCTCGGGCCATTTGCGCACGCGAACGCCGCGATCGGCCGGGCGTGGACCCTGGTTTCCAAGAACCTGGGGAATGCGGGCATTCCCGGAGAAACGTACATGGGGGATATGGGAAACATGCTCAATTACATAAACCTCATCATGGCAGAGAACGAGGAGGCCAGCCCGTGGGAGCCGTTCCACGTGCAGCATGGCTTCAAGAAAGACGAAAACGTGGTGAGCATGTTCAGCGGCCTCAGTGTCTCCGCGGGACAGGTGGGAAAAGGCAGCGGCGTAGGCGGTACTCCGTATTTCGATAAGCAATATGTCGATTTGTTCTACAACTTCACCGGCTTCTTTGGCGCGCTGCTACTCTGCGAACCAATCTGCGCCAATAGCCTGAAGGAACAGGGTTACGACACGAAGGAAAAGCTGATCGACTACTTCTACAAGAACACGACGCAAACAGCGAAGGAATACCGCGATCGAAACTGGTCGTACTTGTTCGAGTACGGGCAGGCGCTAAGGGGCGTGGAGCCGTTTGCGACGTGGTACAAGCTGCCGGATGACGCGGTGATTCCGAAATTCCCGCATCCGGACCGCATCAGCGTGGTGGTGATCGGCGGCTCGACGGATCCGGTGTCGCAAGTGGCGAACTTTAGCCATGGGAAGAGCGTTTCGATCGATAAATGGATGTAGCGAGCCATTTATCGGAGCATTTATTCAACGTGGAGAGTAATTCTAGCTGCTGGTAAGCCGCGAGAATTGCATCAACCGCTATCGTCTTCTTCATGTCATCCGTCGATCGCGTCGTGACGGGTGTGAACTCAACATCGTCTGATCCCATCGCCTGAAGAACGTAGGCCCCCGATAACCTCCGATACACGGATTTCTCATATTTTATACAGTCTTCCGGCTATGCACGCCGGATGTTCACCGCATGATAATAATGAAGACGGAATCGCAGGAGCTGAGGCAAGATGGCAGAAACCACTTCAGACATACTAATCGACCGCCTCATTCACTGGAAAGTATCCGAAATCTTTGGACTTCCGGGCGACGGAATCAACGGAATCATGGAGGCGCTGCGAAAGCGGCAAGATGAAATACGATTCATTCACGTCCGCCATGAAGAAGCCGCTGCTTTCATGGCATGCGCGTATGCCAAGTACACCGGCAAATTGGGCGTGTGCCTCGCCACTTCGGGCCCAGGCGGAATTCATCTGCTGAATGGTTTATACGACGCCAAGCTAGATGGTCAGCCGGTCCTGGCAATCACGGGCCACGCTTTTCACGATCTAATCGATACGCATACGCAGCAGGATGTCGATCTCGATAAGCTTTTTTCTGATGTGGCTGTTTATAACACGCGGGTGATGGGCTGCGCGCATATACGGAACGTGACTGATCTCGCATGCCGCACGGCATTAAATTTTCGCGGAGTCGCCCACCTGAACATTCCCAGTGACATTCAAGACGAGGAAAGCGACGAGCGTTCGAAACGGAATGTTCCGAATCACACAGGAAACTTTCCGGCTCGAAGCGGGCGATTGCCGGCTGAGCACGAACTTGCACAAGCGGCCGAAATCCTAAATGACGGAAAGAAAATCGCTATTCTGGCTGGTCAAGGCGCTCTCGACGCAAGGAATGAAATCATCGAGGTTGCGGAACGCCTGGGCGCTCCGATCATAAAAGCGCTGCTCGGCAAGGCCGTGGTTCCCGACGATTGTCCCTACACAACCGGAGGAATCGGGCTACTGGGAACCAAACCCTCACAGGAAGCGCTGGAAGAGTGCGACACGCTGCTCATTGCAGGCTCATCCTTTCCGTATATTGAATTCTATCCGGGGCCCAGCAAGGCCCGCGCCGTTCAAATTGACATTGATCCGACTCGAATCGGGCTTCGTTACCCCGTCGAAGTTGGCATCGTTGCAGATTGTAGAGCTGCTCTTGAAGGGCTATTGGCGCGGCTCAAGCGAAATAAGAATCGAGATTTTCTCAAAAAAGCTCAAAAAGGAATGGAGAAATGGAACGAGTTGATGCAGGAACGCGGTTCCCGACAAGACAAGCCCATGAAGCCGCAAGTTGTGGCCCGCGAATTGGGAAAGCGGCTCGATGACGACGCCATCATCTCGTGTGATTCGGGAACTATTGCGACCTGGTTTGCCCGGCACATCCCGGTAAAGGGCACGCAAAAACATTCTCTCTCGGGTACCTTAGCAACTATGGCGAATGGTTTGCCTTATACCATCGCGGCTCAGATTGCATACCCCGATCGCCAATGCATCGGATTTGTCGGTGACGGCGGATTCACCATGCTAATGGGCGAATTCGCTACAGCAGTGAAGTACCAGCTCCCAATCAGGATTGTGGTCATCAAGAACAACACACTTGGCCAGATCAAATGGGAGCAAATGGTATTTCTAGGAAATCCAGAATACGGCTGCGAGCTGAATCCTATCGACTTCGCGGCATTCGCCCAGAGTTGTGGGGGCACTGGCTTTCGGATAGAAGACCCTCGCGAATGCGGGCGGATTCTCGAACAGGCGCTAAGGACAAAAGGTCCCGTACTCATCGAGGCCGTGGTCGATCCGTTCGAACCCCCCATGCCTCCCAAGGTGACGGTCGATCAGGCTGAGAAGCTAGGGAAAGCGCTTGCCAAGGGCACTCCGAACCGCAAAGAGATTGCTCTGACGATCGCTTCAGACAAGGTTCGCGAGCTAGTTTAGGTAACATTGATATGTCACCAGCGAAAAACTCGCTGAGAAACGTCGACGAATGCGCCCCAGTGATTTAGTTGAAATCGAGGCACGGTCTTCACGACAAGAATCGTTTGAGCGACCAAAGGCGAGTTCACTTCAGCGCGAGCTATCACAGCGAATAAGCGGTGAGGTTCGTTTCGACAGCCTTAGCAAAGCGATTTACGCCACGGATGCCTCGAACTATCGACAGGTACCCATTGGCGTCGTCATCCCACGAACCCAACAAGATGTTTTAGAGGCGATAGCTATCTGCCGGAAGTATCAGGCGCCCGTACTCTCTCGTGGCGGCGGCACCAGTCTGGCCGGCCAATGTTGTAATGCTGCAGTGGTGATCGATTGGTCGAAATATCTGAACCGAATTATCGAGCTCAACGTGGAACAGAGATTCGCGCGCGTCGAGCCGGGGACGATTTGCGACCAAGTTGTGAAGGCGGCCCGTCCTTACGACCTGACATACGCTCCCGATCCTGCCACGCACGATCACTGCTGTTTCGGCGGCATGCTTGGAAACAATTCATGCGGCGCACACGCACAGATGAACGGCCCGGCAGTCGACAACGTCGAATCACTCGACATCCTGCTCTATGACGGCACCCGAATGACGGTCGGCTGGCTTACCGAAGCGGAATGGCGGCAGCGAACTTCGAACGGCGGTCGCGAGGCTGAAATCTACAAGAAACTATGGGATCTGCGCGAGCGCTATCAATCCCTTATCGAATCGCGCTATCCGAAAATTATCCGGAGAATCTCAGGCTATAACCTGGACCAACTAATCCCCAACGAGAAGGGCATGGTGAATATTGCCAGAGCTCTTGTCGGCAGCGAAGGAACCTGCGTCACGATCCTGGAGGCAAAGGTCACACTGGTCTTCAACCATCCGGAACGCGTTCTGCTTGTACTTGGCTACCCGGACGTATATCGGGCGGCTGACCATGTGATGGAAATTTTGGAGTTCAAGCCAATTGCCCTCGAAGGAATTGATTATCGCCTGCACGAGAACATCAAGAAGAAGGGCGGGATACATAGCGAGCATTTGAGCTTGCTTCCCAAGGGCCGCGGCTGGCTGATCGTCCAATTCGGCGCAAGCACCCAAGAAGAAGCGAAGGAAACGGCTGAAGAGTTGTGCGAGAGGTTAAGGAAACAGGCTGATCCTCCGAGTATGACCCTCTTGGTGGACAAAACTCAGCAGCAGAACCTGTGGGACATTCGCGAGGCTGGGCTTGGAGCGACAGCATTCGTGCCAGGAGAAAAAGATACCTGGCCGGGGTGGGAGGATTCGGCCGTTGCGCCAGAAAAGGTGGGGAGATACCTGCGCGATCTTCGCGAACTCTTTGTCAAATGCGATTACAACCCGGCGCTTTATGGCCATTTTGGACAGGGATGCATTCACTGCCGCGTCGATTTCGAACTAACCACAGAATCTGGCATCAAGAAGTACCGCTCGTTCATGGAGGAAGCCACGGACCTGATCGTCCGCTATGGCGGCTCGTTTTCAGGTGAACACGGAGATGGGCAATCGCGAGCCGAATTCCTTGGAAAAATGTTCGGACCGGAACTGATCGATGCCTTTCGAGAGTTCAAATCCATCTGGGATCCCGATTGGAAGATGAATCCCGGCAAGATCGTCGATCCGTACCGGATCGATGAAAACCTTCGCTTGGGGGCGGAATACAAACCGTGGGAACCAAAGACTCATTTCAAGTTTCCTGACGACAAGGGAAGCTTCGCGCGCGCGACTCTCCGGTGCGTCGGTGTTGGCAAGTGCCGCCGCCTTGAAGGTTCAGGTCAGCATGCCACCATGTGTCCAAGTTTTATGGTTACGCGCGAAGAGAAGGATACGACACGCGGGCGGGCCCATGCGCTGTTTGAGATGCTCCAGGGAGATGTTGTTGAAAAGGGATGGCGTGATGACGGTGTAAAGGACGCACTCGATCTCTGCCTCGCCTGCAAGGGCTGCAAAGGCGATTGTCCCGTGAACGTAGACATGGCCACTTATAAGGCAGAATTTCTCTCGCACTATTGGCAAGGCAGGCTGCGTCCGCGTTCCGCATACGCCTTTGGGCTGATTGATAATTGGGCTCGGGTCGCGTCTATTGCGCCGGGTCTTGTCAATCTGGCAACGCAGCTGCCGATCATCAGTAGCATCGCCAAAGTGGCGGCTGGTGTGCCTCGGCAAAGAAGAATACCTGCTTTCGCTCCTCAGACCTTTAAGGCCTGGTTCAAGAAACACACGCCAATTAGTAAGGGAAAACGCGTAATTCTTTGGCCAGACACTTTCAATAACTATTTCTTCCCGGAGACGGCCATTGCCGCTACCGAAGTGCTGGAATCAGCGGGTTGCGAAGTCCTTATACCGAAACGCCATCTTTGTTGCGGACGGCCTCTGTATGACTATGGATTCCTCGGCCTCGCGAAGGACTACCTCAAACGAATATTTTCCGATCTCGGCGCCGAAATCGAGCGGGGAACGCCCTTGGTAGTACTCGAACCGAGTTGCTGCTCAGTGTTCCGAGACGAGCTCACCGGACTATTTCCCGAATTACCTCTAGCCCGTAAATTAAAGGAACAGACCCTAACGCTTTCGGAATTTCTGGAGGGCCAGGATTTTGCCGCTCCAACATTTAAAAGGAAGGCTCTGGTCCACGGGCATTGTCACCAGAAAGCGATCATGCAAATGAAGAATGACAAGTCACTAATGGAGAAAATGGGGTTGGAACACGAAGTCCTCGATTCAGGCTGTTGTGGCATGGCCGGCTCTTTTGGCTTCGAAGAAGACAAATACCAGACGTCTGTGAACGTTGGCGAACGCGTTTTGTTGCCCGCCGTGCGCCGTGCCAAACCTTCGACCTTCCTAATTGCAGACGGGTTCAGTTGCCGGGAGCAAATCGCTCAACTCACTCATCGTGAGGCTCTTCATACCGCGCAGGTTTTATGGCTCGCCATGCATAGTCCTGACATGGATGCGGAAGATTATCCCGAACGGCAAATCGTTCGAAAGCGTGAAGCCGCGCAGAAGAGATCGATGCAAAGAGCGGGTGCAGTCGTGGCTGCGCTCGGGGTAGCGGCGCTCGGAGCTGTATTGACGCGGGGGAAATGAGGATCGTGAGAAGAGAAACTGTGGTCGTCACCGGAGCTTCTGCAGGCCTTGGCCGAGCCATCGCGCGTGAATTTGGAAAGAGCGGAGCTCAAGTAGCTCTGATCGCGCGTGGGTTGGCCGGCCTGGAAGCCGCCGCCGCGGACGTAGAGCGCGCCGGCGGCAGCGCGCTTGTAATTCCCGCTGATGTGTCAGATGCCGGAGCCGTGGAGGCAGCGGCAGCAATGGCAGAAAAAGAATTTGGAGCCATCGATATCTGGATTAATAACGCCATGGTGTCCGTGTTTTCCCCAATCAAGGAAATGAAACCCGAGGAATTCAAACGCGTCACGGAAGTCACCTATCTCGGCGTCGTGAATGGCACGCTAGCCGCGCTTAGGCGTATGTTGCCGGTTGATGAAGGAAAAATCGTCCAGGTTGGCTCCGCCCTGGCCTATCGAAGTATCCCTCTGCAGTCCGCATATTGCGCCGCCAAGCACGCGATCGTGGGCTTTACGGATTCGCTTCGCTGCGAACTTATCCACGATCGGAGCAACGTTAGTGTGACTGTCGTGCACATGCCAGCGATGAATACGCCCCAGTTCGGATGGGTTAAGAGCAGATTACGGAATAAAGCGCAACCGGTTCCTCCGATCTTTGAGCCCGAGCTAGGTGCGAGAGCGGTCTTCTGGGCTGCTCATCATAGTCGAGGCGAAATATACGTCGGAGGTTCCACCGTAGAGGCGATCATCGGAAATAAGATCGCGCCGCGACTCTTGGATCAATATTTGGGCCGTACTGGATACGAGTCGCAACAAACTCCCGAGCGGGAGGATCCGAATCGCCAGAACAATCTATGGGCTGCCGTCGATTCCACTCAAGATTATGGAGCCCGCGGCGCATTTACCAATCGCGCGTCGAGCTCCAGCTATCAATTATGGGCCGATCTCCACCGCCCGCTAATCGCCGTTGGAGTGGGAATATCTGCCCTTGCGCTAGGTCTCCTCTTTGGCAAACGCCGGAAGGGCGCACCGGGAAGTGACGCCGCGCCGAAATTGTCCACAATCTCGGTTTAACTGCGTTGGATCGTCGGTTTGCAAGACAAACTTGGAAGAAAGGGAAATCAATGGAGCCAATTGGGAAGCACAGATGGGCCATCGCCGAAGGCTATATTCCTGAATGGAGCCATGGCCCCGAGCCGAAAATGAAAAGCCACGAGACGGCATGTATCCTCAATGCCGGCGACATGGACGCCCATGTTCGAATTACCGTGTTCTTTTCTGATAAAGACGCCGTCGGTCCATACGAGGTTACCGTTCCAGCTCGAAGAACAAAACACATCAGATTTAATGATTTGAAGGTGCCGCAGCCGATTCCGAAGGGTACGGATTTTTCCAGCGTTATCGAGTCTGACGTACCGGTCGTGGTCCAGCATACGCGTCTAGATTCCCGCCAGGACGCAAATGCCCTCCTCAGCACCATTGCCTATTCAAGTACCGATTAGGCGGCGTGATTGCGGTGAGCCAGAATACTATGGACACCATCACCACCAATTCAATTCGGTCTACCATAGAAACAATACGGGTCTTTGCCTGTACGATTCCAACAGACTTCCCTGAGTCTGATGGGACGATTGAGTGGGACAAAACCACCATCGTTATTGTGGAAGCCCAGTGCGGTGAGACTATTGGCATCGGTTATACCTACGCGGACGTAAGCACTGCAAAACTCATCGACACCTTGCTTCGATATGTCGTCGAAGGCCGCGATGCCATGGACGTTTCGGCCTCATGGATAGCGATGGCACAGGCGGTGCGCAATCTAGGACGGCGAGGCGTCGCGGCGATGGCTATGTCTGCTATCGACATCGCGCTCTGGGATCTCAAGGCGAGGCTCCTCCAACTCCCTCTCGTGAAGCTTCTCGGCGCGACCCGATCGGGGATACCCATCTATGGCAGCGGCGGCTTTACGTCCTATTCCTTGGAACAGCTTCAGAGGCAGCTATCTGGATGGACCAATTCCGGGATTCGTATGGTCAAGATGAAAGTAGGTCGAAATCCAGATGAGGATGTAGAACGCGTTCGCCACGCGCGAAAAGCTATTGGCAGCATTCCACGATTATTTGTGGACGCGAATGGCGCTTATCGTCGAAAGCAAGCACTCGAATTCGCCCAGCACTTTCTCGAATCTGATGTCAGCTGGTTCGAGGAGCCCGTCAGTTCGGATGATCTCGATGGGCTTCGAATGATGCGCGATCGGGCCCCGTTTGGCATCGAAATCGCAGCAGGTGAGTATGGATACGATGCCGCCTATTTTTCCAGAATGTTGCGCGCGGACGCAGTTGATGTTTTACAGGCAGACGCAACGCGTTGCGGCGGAATCACCGGATTCTTGCAAGCGGACGCCTTATGCACGGCACACTCCATGCCGCTCTCTGCTCATACAGCCCCGTCGGTTCATGTGCACGCGTGCTGTAGTCTTCCCAGCGCTATACATCTTGAATATTTTCACGACCACGTGCGAATCGAGAACCTTCTTTTTGATGGTGTCGTGAAGCCTGTGAACGGAGAGCTGGTCCCGGATTTGGCGCGCTGGGGCCTGGGTCTCAAAGTTCGTCACCGCGATCTATCCAAATATGAAGCTGAATAATAGCCAGGGTCTGCTGCTCATGTATCCGACGGAAAAACCCTCAGTTAGAGGCAGTACGGCGAAGCTACCATTTCGGCTGTCTTGCCAAAAGAGCTGCGGCTTGGTCAGCAGCTAGCGGTTCCGAAAAATAGAAGCCTTGTGCGTATTCGCACTGGAGTTTCCTCAATATCGCAAGTTGTTCAGCTGTCTCGACGCCCTCGGCAATCACATTGAGACTGAGACTCCTGGCCATGGGCAAGAGAGTCCGTACGATCTCCATGCTATCTCCTCCCTGGCCTATTGCCTCGGTGAAGGAACGGTCGATCTTCAGCGTGTCCAGCGGAAAGCGTTGCAGGTAGCTGAGCGAAGAATAACCCGTACCGAAGTCGTCCACAGAAAGCTTGACACCCAGAGATTTGATCTGCGACAGCATTTCCACGGCTCCCGTGGGGTCAGCCATAACGGTGCTTTCCGTGATTTCGAGCTTCAAAATATCGGGTGGAAGGTCTAGTTCGTGCAACAACTTGCTGATTTCCTCCACTAAGTTGGGTTGCAAAAACTGTTTCACGGAGAGATTGACGCTCATCGTCAGGGGAGGACTGCCGTTACGGCACCGGTTCCAAGCGCTGATTTGCCGGCAGGCTTCCTGCAAGTTCCACCAACCGAGTTCGCGAATCATGCCGGTTTCTTCCGCCACCGGGATGAAATCCAACGGTTGAAGCAGGCCGCGAGTGGGGTGCTGCCAGCGTAACAGAGCTTCAAACCCAATGATCAGGCCGGATTCGAGGCAGATAATCGGTTGATAAAAATTCCGAAACTCTTCCCGGCCCAGGGCGCACCGTAAATCCGTCTCCAACTGCAAGCGCGCTAGCACGCTCGCCCGCATATCCATGTCGAATACTTCATAACGGGCCTTACCGAGAGATTTTGCCCGATACATGGCCGTGTCGGCATCGCGCAGGATATCCTCGCTCTTGTCGTATCCAATGCTGCTCAACGCGATCCCGATGCTCACAGAGGTGAAAACCTCCTTTCCACCCAGGCTGAAAGGCGATGCTAATGCGTTCATTAGCCGCTCCGCGACCAGTGTGACGTCGCTCGGATCCTTTACCTGATCGAGAAGAATGGTGAACTCGTCTCCGCCCAGCCGCGCTATCGTAAAAAGCTTCTCGAGCCGAGTGACCGTGTCACTGACTCGCAGGCACTTTTCCAGGCGCTCTGCCACTCCAACCAGGAGCTGATCTCCGACCACGTGCCCCATGCTGTCGTTAATCATCTTGAAGCCGTCGAGATCCAGGAACAGAACCGCAAACAAATAGTCTTTATGACGTTTTGTGTGTTCGATCAATCGTTCCAGCCGATCAATAAACAACAGCCGATTCGGCAGGCCCGTGAGCGCATCGGCGACCTTGCCGCCAGTGATGTCGGTCTGCGATCCAGCCATGCGCGAAGCTTTTCCCGAAGCGTCGTGAACCGCCAGGCCTCGGCTGAGCATCCAGCGAAAGCTGCCGTCTTTGTGCTGCACGCGGTTTTCACTCTCGAAGAGGGGTGTCAGTCCCCTTTGATGAGCGGCGATCTCATCCTTCACCCGTTCACGATCCGCAACATGGATTCGATCCAGCCACTCTTCCGGCCGGTTTCCGATCTCGGCTTCGTCGTAACCCAACATGATTTTCCAGCGCGGGGAGAAATAGATAAGATTGTCCAGTAGATTCCAATCCCAAAGCCCGTCGTTCGCGCCACGGGCCGCCAAAGCATAGCGTTCCTCGCTCTCTCGCAATGCCTCCTCCGCCTTCTTGTGCGACACCTGCGTACGGATGCGCGCCAAAGCGACCGGGAAATCGATCGGCTTCGTAAGATAATCGTTGGCGCCCAAGTTGAGTGCCTTGACAATATCCTCGCTCTGGTCCTTCGCGGTCACCATGATAATCGGCAATTCAATCGGAGAGTAACGCCCGCGCAGCGTCTGCAGCGCCTCAAGACCGCTGATTCCCGGCATCTCGACATCCAGGAGAACCACATCAACCGCCGCTTCCCGGACGCGCTCCAGCAAACACCGTGCGCCTTCCGCTACTCCGACCGCATAGCCTTGGCGTTCCAGCCGGCGGGCAAGCATGTCTCGGTTCATTTCGTTGTCATCCACGATCAGGACCCGGCACGCTCGAGATTCCATGGCGGCTATTTCTCCCCCAGTAAATTCCCGATCTTTTCAGTCAGGCGGCCGAAGTCTACAGGCTTGGTGTCATAGTCGTCGCAGCCCACTTCAAAAGCTTTCGCTTGATCGCTCATCAGCACGCGGGCCGTAAGAGCGATGATCGGAATATGGCGGGTGCTTTCGCTTGCCTTCAGCAAGCGAGCCACTTCCCAGCCGTCCATCTCCGGAAGGGTTATATCCATGAGGATCAGGTCTGGCGCCTCCAAGCGGGCTAGCGAAAGTCCCTGCTCGCCGGTTTCAGCAGTGACGATGCGATATCCCCTCCGCTGCAGACGCCTCGAGAGCATGTCTCGGTTCATTTCGTTATCTTCGACCAATAGGATTTTTGGCATGTGGTTTTCTCGGGAAGAGCCCGGGGGTTTACACTTGCTCGCCGCCTGCGGCATCCGTCGTGGGCTGCTGCCTTCAACCCCGAACCGTCGCGCCCGGGACGGCCGCCGCATTCTGCCCGGACGGCTGGGCTAAGCGATACCGCTCGACCAGAACCGCCAGCCGGTCACGGTCAACGGGTTTGATCAGATAGCTGGAAGCACCCAAACTAACGCCCATGGGTTCATTGTCCACCACGGTAACCATGATCACCGGAATCTCTGCCAATTCGGGATCCGCTTTGAGTTGTTTGAGGACGCGCCAGCCATCCATCTCAGTCATCACGACATCCAGCGTGATCAACAAGGGATGAACTTCCTTCGCAAGGCGCAGTCCCTCCGCGCCACTCTCGCAAGTGACCGCATGGAAACCCAGTTTTGTTAAGTATCGAAGCATGAGATCGCGAACCGCCGGGTCATCGTCTATGACCAGAATCGTCCCCCGATTCGATTGAACGGGCTGAGGCGCCTCCGGAATCTCGACGGGCGGTTGCGATTGTGCCGATTCGCCACTTTCCAGTTTAACTTCGGCTGGGAGCTGTATTGTGAACGTGGAGCCCCGACCGGGCTGACTCTCGACTGTAATGCTTCCCCGCATCATTTGAATAAAGCGATGGGTGATGGCCAGGCCGAGGCCGGTTCCGCCATACTTCCGGGCGATGGAAGCATCGGCCTGGGAAAACTCCCGGAACAGATTTTCCTTTTGTTCCGCGCTGATTCCGATTCCGGTGTCCCTGACTTGAAATTGCAGCCAATCGCGACGATCGATGGTTCTTCGATCCACATTCAGTGAGATAGTGCCGTGGTCCGTAAACTTGCAGGAGTTGCTCAGCAGGTTCAACAGAATCTGCCGAACCTTGGTGAGGTCGGCGTGCATTTCGCCCACATTCTTTGCGGCCTTCACTTGAAGTGTGCTGGTGTTTTTCGCTGCGGCCGGCTGAACGGTGCTTGCTATCTCTTCGATCATTTGGGCTACATCGAAAGTTTCAAGATGCAGCCCCATTTTTCCGGCTTCAATCTTTGAGAGGTCGAGAATATCGTTGATCAGCGCCAGCAAGTGTTTGCCGGCCGATTGAATTTTTCGAAGATCCTGCACAACAGCCTCTTTCACTAATCCCTGCGTTTCCTCCTCCAGCATTTCGCTATACCCGATAATCGCATTGAGGGGGGTGCGCAATTCATGACTCATGTTTGCGAGAAAAACGCTCTTCGCGCGGTTTGCGTCCTCGGCGGCCTGTTTTGCGCTGAGTAGTTCCTTCTGCGCCCGCTTGTGTTCCGTGATGTCCCGAATGAAGACACTGATTATCCACTGTCCATCGAACTTGACCGGCGAGATCGCGACCTCGACGGGGAATTCGTGACCGTTGCGATGCAACGCCGTTGTTTCTGTCCGTTGTCGCACCATCATTCCCTCACGGGTCCCCAAGAAGCGTTGGAGGCCTCCCTTCGGATCCTCCTGATACCGTAGCGGCATGATGATCTCGGCTAGCCGTCGGCCAAGTGCATCCTGAGAAGACCACCCGAAGGTTTCCTCGGCCTCTGAGTTCCAGTTCGTGATCAAGCCGTCCGCGTTCAGGGTGATCACCGCGTCCAAAGCCGTATTGATAATTAAGCGAAGGCGCTCTTCACTGGATTCCAGAACTGAGAATCGACGGTCGACCACCGAAGTCAGGACGGCCAGACCGAGGACCATGAACGTAACTATCGTAATTCCCGTGACTCCGAGCGACGAAACGCTTACGGCATGGGATAGGTTCGGCGGCATACCGGTAAACGTAAAACTAGCGGCGGCCATACCGGTGTAATGCATCACTGGAATTGCCGCCCCCATCAACATGGCGCTCGCGATCTTCTGTAGCCATTTCTCCTTCACATCGTTGCGGAAATGAAACGTGAGCCAAAGGGCCACAAGAGAGATCACGATTGCGAGCACTACGGAAAGTGTGACGAGGAAGAAAGAATAATGGCACATCGCCGAAGATCGCATCGCCTCCATGCCGGTGTAATGCATGGTTGCGATCCCAGCGCCCATAATGCCGCTGCCTATCATAGCTGCCGGCAATCCCATTCTCTGACGGCTCACGATGAACAGCGAAATGGCGGACGTAAGAATGGCGGCCAACAGGGATAGCAGTACGGTGGGCCAATCATAGAGCACTGGAATCGGCAGGCTGAAGGCCAGCATGCCGATGTAGTGCATTGACCAAATCCCCGTCCCCATCGCCGCGGCACCGCCGAAAAGCCAGGCGAACCGGACCCTGCCGCGCGCTGCGGTTACTCTGGAGGATAGATCCAGCGCGGCGTAGGAGGCGAGCATCGCGATCAAAACGGATAGAGCTACCAGACGGTAGTCGTAAGAACCTTTAATTGCCATCCCAATGGCACCCATATTTTCAGCCAAGGCTTATACTCCCAAGAATCAATCGCTCTCTAGCTTTTCCGTGACAGCGTGAGTGTTCCATTGGGCGTCCGTGGGCTGTGCGAGGCGGCTCGCTCTAACAGTGGAACAACAAACGCCACCTCCAAATGGTACACAAGTACTGCCGTTGCCTTTGTAGGCACTCCCGAAACACGGCGGGCGCCCCTCTCATCTTCACTACGCCCCCGCTCTGCGTCATCCCCTAAATCGGCCACCGATCCATTAAAGCCATTAACCTTTTGAGTAAAAGAAATGAAACTGATATCGGGAATTTACCCTCAGTCACGGGACGATATCTCGGGACTCTTCGATTTCCTTTCCCGAAAGCTCGTTCCCGTGCCGAATTCCAGGAAACTCGGATCCCAAAAGGAGAGGGCGAGGCTGCTACTGCAAACTGATTATTTCGAAAGAGAGGGCGTTCTCACCAGGGGACTTTAAAAAGGATGCTTGGTTTTCTAGTTTTCGCGTGATGCAATCGCCGACCAAAGGAATGGTCGGGGCGAGTGGATTTGAACCACCGACCTCCTGGTCCCGAACCAGGCGCGCTAGCCAGGCTGCGCTACGCCCCGAACTTGATTCATATCCTACATTAGTTTGACGTTGATTGCTTGTTAGCAAACAGTTTGGAAACCAGCTGAAAACGTCGCAAGACCTCGCTGGCGCATCATAATCGAAGGCTTGGATTTGGGTGCTTGCTGAGCCGCCGCGAGCGAAATCGGCTAGGCTGAGGTGAGGTTTCGCTTTGCAGACGGCAGTGCGCTAGTGCAAAATAATGCTCGTTCGTGTAGTAAGCACGGGATTTGGCAGACGGCGGTTGGAAAGAGACCTAGGCAATCGATATAGATGTAAAAAAAGCCTCAGGAGGATCGATGGATAAGCGCAAATCCGTAACGCGAGCCACTTCCGATACAAATTCCAGCACTGAAGCTTCCGCAAAGCGGGCAGTTCGAGTCGGCAGTCTTGCGATTTTGGCGGCGGGAGCCGCGATCGCTCTACTTCTTTTCGGCCTGGCTCCATCCGCGCGTGCCGCCGATGACGCGGGTGCCCAGACCTTCAAGTCGAACTGTGTGGTATGTCACGGCGCGGACGGAACCGGCACGGCAACCGGAAAGAGCCTGATGGCCCCCGATCTCCATTCCGACGCCGTCCAAAAAATGACCGTGGCGCAGATGATCACCCAGATCGCGGACGGGAAAAACAACATGCCTCCGTTCAAGAGTACTTTGACCGACGACCAGATCAAAGACGTGGTGACGTACGTTCGCACTACGTTTGGCAAAAAGAAGTAGGCTCTTCAGGTTGGCATCCAGCGAGGATGGGCCCGATGTGGATGGCTGGGCTCATCTGCGCTTTTTATTTTCCCGCTACTGAGCTCCCTTTCCGATTCGAGACGTCCACGCATTGAATTATCCGGCGTATTCCTTCTGCGAATTCCTCTGCTGGCGTAAGAAGGCACACGACCAGGTAGCCGTCCTCCGGAAAATCGTAGAAATGTCCCGGATGTGCGAGCACGGAGTAGTCCTCCAGCAAGCGGATGGCGAGTTCTTCATCCGATTGCACCGCGGGCACGCGCAGCACTGAACACCATCCCCCTTCGAATTCGAGCCGCGAGACCAGGTTTTGCGGTTTGAGTTGCTCATCCAACTTCCGCAGATTTTCTTCGATGCGCCGCATGATCTGTGGCTGCATCACGCCGCGCTGGGCGAGCAGCGTCGGCAGCGCATGCTGTACGGGAGCGTTCAAGGAAAGGTACGTGTCCGCGATGACCTCGAGGCGGGCGATTGCCTCGCGGACCGGTGCATCAGGACCCGCCGCCGCAATCCACCCGATTTTCATTTGCGGCAACCCGGCAATCTTGCTCAAGCCGCTGACGACAAAGGTGAGAGCCCAGGTGTCGAAAACGAAGCTTCCGTGTTTTGGGCGCGAGTCCCCGACGGGAATTCTAGAGTCAAAAAATACTTCATCAACCACCAGCGCGATTTCGCGTTCCAGGCATAACTTCTGCAGCTGTTCGGCCTCGCTCTCTGAAACGAAGTGGCCTGTCGGATTGTTGGGATGGACCAGGACGATGGCCCGCGTGCGCGAGCTTATCGCTTTAGCAAGAGCGGCGAAATCAATCTGCCAGCCATTATCGTAGACTAAAAGGAACGGGCTGAGTTTCACGTCGTGAATCGCGGCAAGAAACTCGAAGAGGGGATAGCTTGGCTGCGCGATCACAACTTCGTCGCCTTGCTCGCACAGCAAGCGAAAAAGGAATGAATATGCCTCGCTTGTGCCAGTCGTAAGGATTAAACGCTCGAGATCAAGGCGCGCGTCGGAATTTTGTTGGAGATAGTACTGCGCCACAGCGGCGCGCGCTTCCAGCAGGCCTTTTGGCTCCGGATCGTACCGAAGGGACGCGGGAGTAGCGAGGGCGGCGAGAATTCCAGCTTCGTCATACTGAAAACCGCATGCCGTGGGATTCGACACGGTGAGATCGATTATCGGCTTGCCGCTTGCGCGATGGTGGTGCAACGCACGCGTGTAGGCATTTTCTTCCCGTGGCCAATTGGTGCGTTTCGAAAACATGAGGCGATGCTGGCGCGCTAGTATTCAATTTTGACTACGCCATCAGAGAATGCGCTCGTGGGCGTAGCCGGCATCGTCGAGCGCGGTCATCAGTTCCGCGACGTGATCCGGGCCGCGCGTCTCCATAGTGATGTCGATGGCGGTATCGCCCAGCAGCACGCCGTAGTAGGCGCGGTCATAATTTGTTTCAACGATGTTGCCTTTGTGCGCGGCGATCACGTGCGCGACGCTCTCGAGCGCGCCCGGATGGTCCGGCAGGTGAATCCTCAGTCTCACAAGGCGCCCGTCTTTAACCAATCCCCGCTCTATGATGCGCGAAAGCAAAGAAACATCGATATTTCCGCCGCCGATGAGAACTCCGACCTTCTTCCCGGTCTGCAGGATTTTCCGTTGCAAGACTGCCGCGGCGGCCACCGCGCCCGCGCCTTCCGTCAGCGTTTTTTCTTTTTCAAGCAGCAGCAAAATGGCGTTCGCGATTTCCTCGTCATCAACGGTAACAATGTCATCGACATATTTCTTCACGATGGGGTACGTGACGGCGCCCGCGCAGCGCACCGCGATGCCATCTGCGATCGTGACTTTAGGCGCCAGAGTTACCGGTCCACCTTTTTCGACGGCAACCTTCATCGAGGGCAACTTGGAAGTTTGCACGCCAATCACGCGCACCTTTGGATTTGTCTCCTTCACCGCACAGGCCACCCCGCCAATCAATCCGCCGCCTCCAATTGGAATCACCAGCACCTCGATCTCAGGCTCCTGCGCCAGCATTTCAATGCCCAGCGTGCCCTGGCCCGAAATCACAGCCTCGTCATCGAAGGGATGTATGAACGTGAGGCCCTGTTCTTCGCAGCGGCGCAAGGCCTCGTGGCAAGTCTCATCGTAATTCGCGCCCGCAAGAATTACTTCCGCGCCGTAGCCGCGCGTAGCGGACACTTTCACCAGAGGCGTAGTCAACGGCATGCAAATTTGCACCGAGATTCCCCGCTTCGCAGCGTGATAGGCTACGGCCTGGGCATGATTCCCGGCCGATGCGGCGATCACTCCGCGGCGGCGCTCATCACTCGTGAGCAACAGAATTTTATTCAGCGCCCCCCGCTCCTTGTAGGAGCCGGTCATCTGCAAGTTCTCGAGCTTGAAGAAAATCGAATTGTCGGTAAGCCGCGAAAAAGTTTCCGAGCGTACGAACGGCGAAAGAAAGATCGAATCGCGAATGCGGCCAGCCGCTGCCTTGATCGATTGAAGTGTGACCATCTTAAATGCGCCCTACGCCAGGCGCAATTTTCCATTGTATACGCAGGCGGCATCGGGCACAGGCCGAAAGTGCGATTTAGCTTTCCGGCGGGCCGTTCCGGCTAAGTTACCGCACTGCGCGCTTCCGCAGCGCGCGCCAACCACCCCGCACGCTTCGCTTGTGAGCCGTGCGATGCTCGCGTATGCTTCGTCACTCCAGCACATGCGCAACAAACCAATAGCGGGCCTGCCGGCCACCACGGACCGCCGGATCGACGCGTTGCTCACTCTCCTGGCCGAAAACTCCACCATCGTGATCAACGGCGCGAAAGTCGCAAAAGAAATCGGTGTCTCGCGGCAGCAGGTGTGGCGATGGATTCAAAAACTCCGGACGCTGGGCGTTCGAGTGCAAGGTCATCCTCGCACCGGTTACCACATCGAACGCGTGCCGGATGTTCTCGTTCCACAAATGCTCGCCAGTCGGCTTCATGGCACGCCGTTCGCTCGACGCATCCACCACTTCTTCAAAATCGACTCAACCAATTCAGTAGCCATGCGCCTCGGCGAATCCGGAGAACCGCACGGCGCCGTTGTAGTGGCCGAGGAGCAAACCGCCGGACGCGGCCGTGCCGGCCGCAAGTGGGCGTCGGAGAAATCGACTGGCATCTACTGCAGCATTCTGCTGCGGCCGCCCATTTCTCCCGCTCACGCCCCGCTTCTTACTTTAGTCGCTGGGTTGGCCGCATACGACGCAGCGGCGGAAGATCTCGATATGCGCCCCGATATTCGCTGGCCGAATGATCTCCTCGTCGGCGGACGCAAATTCTGCGGCATACTCACCGAGATGCGCGCCGAGCCCGATCGCATTCATTATGCCGTCGTCGGAATCGGCATGAATGTGAATCAATCAAAAATGCCGGACCAACTCGCGGATACGGCTACCTCTCTCCGCATTCAAACGGGAAAGCCTCATTCGCGGCTCAAACTCCTGATCCGTTTGCTGCGCCACCTCGACCGCTACTACAATCAGTTTCTCTCTGCTGGGGCGGCGCCGATTCTGCAACGCTTCGCCGAGCTATCCAGCTATTTCAAGGGGAAGCGTGTGCAGATCACCACAGCCACCGAAAGTTTTAGCGGCGCTACTGCAGGCCTCGATCCCAGTGGAGTGCTGCGCGTTGCGCGCGACGACGGCCGGGGAATCGTTTCCGTCCTCTCCGGCGACGTGACGGAGGCTTCGTAATGCTCTTGGCGCTCGATGCCGGCAATACCAATACCGTCCTGGGCGTTTTTCGAGACAAGGAGCTCGTCGCCAATTGGAGACTCACCACCGCGAGAGATCAAACCGTGGACGAGTACGGCATTCTCACGCGCGAGCTTTTCACTCTTGCGGGCCTTGAGCCGCGCGAAATCGGCGGCGTAATCATCAGCTCAGTAGTGCCGCCGCTGAATGAGACTCTCGCTGGTATGGCGGATCGATATTTCGGACACAAGGCTCTTTTCGTCGAGCCCGGAATCAAGACGGGAATGCCGGTGCAGTACGATAATCCGCAGGAAGTGGGAGCGGACCGGATCGTCAATAGCGTGGCCGCATTTGCAAAGCACGGCGGGCCCTGCATCATCGTCGATTTCGGCACCGCGATCAATTTCGACGCTGTTTCCGCGCGCGGCGAGTATTTGGGAGGCGTCCTCGCTCCCGGCATCGGGATTTCAGCGGACGCGCTGTTTGCGCGCGCGGCTCGCCTTTTTCGCGTCGAGATCAAAGATCCGGGAAAAATCATCGGTACCAACACAGCCGCGTCGTTGCAATCGGGGCTCTACTACGGCTATATCGATCTTGTGGACGGAATCCTCGACCGCATGAAAAAAGTGATGGGGGCGAAAACCAAAGTGATTGCCACTGGCGGGCAAGCCGCCCTGATCGGGCGCGCGTCACGCCATATCGAGACCGTCGATGAGTTTCTCACGCTTGAAGGACTGCGGATTATTTGGGAGCGCAATCAATCGGATGGGCAAGACCGGGCCCGGAAATAATCGTCCGGCGGTGTTCGGCTCGATGGAACCCTTTAACTATTTCAATTATTTTACCGAGATCGAGGAATATTTCTGGCGGAAGCGCGGTGCGCACTTGCTGGTCTCGCCTCTCGATTGGGCGATTGTCGAGACCTGGCAGAAAGCGGGGATTCCGCTGGGCGCGGTGCTGAAGGGAATTGATCGCGCTTTCGAAAGCTGGGCCCGGTCGCGGCGCGCGGCAGGCGGACGCCAGCTCAAAAGCCTCGCCTATTGCGTGGACGCCGTACTTGACGCCGCTGAGGAGGCCCAGGAAGCCGCCGCTGGCACCGGGCCCGAGGTTCAGTCTTCGCGACCAGCCGCGGAGCCGTTTTCGCGTCAGGAATTGAAGAGCTATATCGAGCGCAATGCAGCGCGGCTCTGCGAAGCGTCTGAAAAACACCGGCGCGCATATCCCGCGATGGCGGAGCGGCTCAAACTTGCTGCGGAAAAGCTCGCGGAAACGTTGCCGGCGACGGAAACGCCAGGCGCGCTGGATCTGGAAGAATTGGAGCAGCGGCTGACTGTTCTCGAGGACAAATTGACTGCGGCGATTTCTGCCGACGCGGACGAAAGTGCAATGCTCGCCATTCGCCAGGAGATGGATCGCTCCCTTGCGCCTTACCGGCGCAAAATGTCTGCCGGGCAGTTGGCTCAGCTCGAGCGGCAGTACACGCAAAAGCGCTTGTTCGAGCGATTCGACGTGCCAAGGCTCAGCCTTTTCTATCTCACGTAAGTGCTAAGCGAATCTTTTCTTAGTGGCCACGATGGACATCACCATTGAAAAATTGATTTACGGCGGAGACGGCCTGGCGCATCACGAGGGTTCCACTGTCTTCGTGCCCTTTGTGCTGCCGGCGGAGCGCGTTTCCGCTGCGCCCGTCGAGCAAAAAAAGAAATTCATCCGCGCGCGAGTGGAAAGATTAATCGAGCAATCAGCAGGCCGCGCCGTGCCCCCCTGCCCTCATTTTGGCGTGTGCGGCGGTTGCAATTACCAGCACATCGCCTACAAAGCTCAGCTTCAATACAAAACGGAGATTCTTCGCGAAACGCTGCGGCGGTTGGGGCGCATCGAATGGTCTGGCGAAATAGCGGCGCATGCTTCGCCTCCGTGGGGTTATCGCAATCGCGCACAGTGGAAAGTCCGCGCACTCGACCAACCCAGCCTGGATCCGATCGCAGCCTCCGCTTCCAGCGAGCCGCAGCCGACGAGTCTTCGCATCGGATACTTTGGCGCAAACTCCACCACTCTTCGCCCCGTTGACCAGTGCGCGATTCTCTCTCCGCTGCTGCTGAAAACCTTGCTCGCTTTTCGCGATGCGCTTGCCGCGGGCCAATTCCCCCGCAACTTGCGCGAGATCGAAGCTTTTGCCGGCGCCGGCGATTCGAAACTGCTCATAACTTTAACTTTTGCCGGCGGCTTCCCTCCCGCCAAGGAGATAGCGGAGAAAGTCCGCGGAATTGTGCCCGAACTGGAGAGCCTGCTCCTGCACGATCCAACCCGCGAACGAATGGATCTCGCTGGCCCGGGTTTTGTCGAGTACCGAGGCGGCGGCTCGTCCTATCGCGTCGGTCACCTCTCTTTTTTCCAGGTGAGTCGCTTTCTCGTGGACGAAATGGTCAGTCAGGTCGCCGGCAATGAAGAAGGTGGACGCCTGGCTCTCGATCTTTTCGCCGGAGTTGGATTGTTTTCCGTTCCTCTTGCGAAGAGCTTTGGACGAGTCGTAGCTGTGGAATCGAATCCCGCGGCGGCGCGCGACCTCGAATTCAATATTTCATCGCGCGCGGAGATTCATCGCGGCGCGATCGAAGCGCGTGCGATGGATGTTGAGGATTTTCTCGAAAAATTTAAGGACAGGCCCGATCTCGTCGTCGCCGATCCGCCGCGAGCGGGATTGTCACCGGGGGTCGTAAAACAGCTCGTCAGAATCAAGCCCGCGCGGATCACCTACATCTCCTGCGAGCCTCCGACCCTCGCTCGCGATCTAGCGGAACTGTTGAAGGGATACGAAATCTCGGCCATCCATCTCTTCGATCTTTTTCCCCAAACATTTCATATGGAGGCCGTTGTTCTCCTCCGGCGAATGTAATGAAATTACCGCTGGTGTGGATCGTCGCCGCGTTTGCTGCAGGCCTTGAAATAGGAAAATGGCTGCCGGGGCCGCTGCGGCTGTGGGTTGCCGCAGCGGTGGTGGCGCTGGCGGCCACCGCACTTTTCATCTGGTGGCGCCGTTTGGCGGCGGCATGGGCGCTCGCTCTCGTTGCCTGGCTCGCAATCGGCGTAGTGGCGCTGGATGTCGAGCGAGCCGCGATTCCTTCGAGCCATGTGACCCGCCTCATCGCTGCGGGCCGCCTGGATACCAACGAACCGCTGCGCTGGCAGGGGCGTCTTCGCGAAGACCCCATGACTCTCCCCTGGGGCCGGCGCTACGAAATAAATCTCGAGCAGGTGGAAATAGCCGGCAGCTCTATGCCGGTCAGCGGCGGCATGGGTCTGAATTTGTACGGAGAACCGAGCGCAGCCAGCGTGGCCGCTTCGCCTCCAAATCTTCGCGCGGGCGATCGCGTGGAGGCACTGGTAAAAGCGCGGCCGCCGCGAAATTTCGGCGATCCCGGCGCGTTCGACTTGCGCGGCTATCTCGCCGGGCAAAAAATCGATTTGACTACGTCTCTTCGAAGCGGTGAGTTGCTGCAACTCATTGGCCGGCCGAAACCCACTTTTTCACAGCGCCTCGCGCGAATTCGCGGAGACATGCTGGCGCGCCTGGATAGCCTTTTCCCCGGCCAGCCGCAGCGCGCGGCCGTGCTGCGGGCCATGCTTCTCGGCGATAGAAGCTTCGTTGATTCAGATGTCGTAACGGCATTCCAAAAAACTTCTGCGTACCACGTGCTCGTCGTCGCAGGCCTGCATGTAGGCGCGCTGGTGGTATTTCTTTTCTGGCTTTGCCGCAAGCTGCGATTCCCAATGGGCGTCACGAGCCTTGTCACTTTAAGCGCGCTCGCGGCCTACGTCGGCATCGTGCAGGATCGCCCGCCCATTCTGCGCGCCGCGCTCATGGCCGCCCTCTATCTGTGCGCGCGCCCTCTATTTCGCAAAATCGAGCTGCTGAACACCGTCGCGCTGGCGGCGCTTGTACTTCTCATCTGGAAACCATCGTCGCTTGCGGACTCGAGTTTCCAGCTTTCGTTTGTGGCTGCGGCGGTCATTGCTGCGCTCGCGCTGCCCTGGATGGAGCGTACCAGCGCTCCCTACCGCGCGGGCCTGCGGCACCTAGGCGATGTGACCCGCGATCCGGCATATCCCCCGAAAATCGCGCAGTTTCGAATCGAAATGCGCGCCGCCGCGCAGTGGCTCGAATCCAGACTTCCACAACGCCTTGCGCCGCACACAAGCCTCCTTGTGGCCTCGCCCATTCGCACCGGCCTGCGTCTGTGGGACATCGTGCTGTTATCGGTTGCGATCCAAATCGGCATGCTCCCGCTGCTTGCGCAAGACTTTCATCGCGTCAGCCTCATAGGACCCTTCAGCAACATCCCCGCCGTGCTGCTGACTGGCCTGATCGTGCCCTTTGGTTTTCTCACCTTGCTTTCAACCTTCGTATGGATGCGCTTCGCCGCGCTGCTCGCGAAGGCGCTTGGCTTTTGCACGGGATTGCTGCTCGCAACCATCGGATGGTTTAGCCAACTGCCCCGAGTTTCCTATCGCATTCCGGGGCCTCCGCTCTGGCTCGTCCTCCTCTTTTTTGCGGCGCTGATAATTCTTGCGGCCTCTGCGCGCGCTGCTGCGGCGCGGCTGCAAAATCGGATTACCAGGCGCCAGCCGCCACGCCCCATCGCGCCAGCAGAATGGACATCGGCAATCGTTCTAGCTGTTCTCGTGCTCCTTGTGGCGTCCTACCCATTTTCGCCAAATCGGCAGCGGGGAAAGCTCGAGGTGGATGTCCTCGATGTTGGACAAGGCGATTCAATTTTCGCCGCGTTTCCGGACGGGCGCACCATGCTGATCGACGGCGGCGGCCTTGCTGGCTCGGAATGGGTTGGCGGGCAGCGCTCGGGCGCGGATGTCGGAGAAGAAGTCGTATCTCCCTATCTCTGGTCGCGCGGACTAAAAAAAATCGACGTGGTCGCGCTCACGCACGCAGATCACGATCATCTGGACGGTTTGTACGCTGTGCTCGATAATTTTCGAATCGGCGCGTTGTGGGTTGGAGAAGACGATGCTCGCCCGGCCTTCACACGTCTGCTTGCAGAAGCGAAATCTCGCGGCGTAACTGTCGTCCATCAAGCACAAGGTGCGGACTTCAACTGGCACGGCGCGCTTGTTGACGTGCTTTGGCCCCCACCTGGCGGGTTTGCCACTAGAACGGCGAATGACAATTCGCTCGTGCTGCGCCTTTCCGATGGCCGCATCCACTTTCTGCTCACCGGAGACATCGAGCAACATGCCGAAGAAAAACTTGTTGAAGAGGGCGTGCCTCTCGCTGCGGATTTCCTGAAGGTCCCGCACCACGGGAGCAAAACTTCTTCGACAGCCCCCTTCCTCGCTGCCGTGGCCCCGCATACGGCCGCAGTTTCCGTGGGCCAGGCAAATCCGTTCGGTCATCCCGCCGAAACTGTGGTCAACCGCTATGAAAACGATGGCATCAAGTTGCTGCGTACGGACCGTGATGGAGCAATCGCGGCAATAACGGACGGACAAACCATTTCGGTGCACGATTACGCGGCGCGATGATTAAAGGAAGGGGACGGAAAAGAGCCCGAAAAACGAAAAACAGCGCTATGTTAAACCTGATGCAAATTTTCCTTTGATATTAGTAATCCTTTACGGCGCCACGCAGGCTTAGTAACCGAATCGGGCGCGGAACCATATTCTCAGCCACAGAACTCCAAGTCCCGCAAGTGTCCCAATCAACGCCTGATATTCGCGATTCCGGCGATACTGTGACCACGAAAACTCGGGGATGCGTCCGGCTTTCGGATGCAACGGCCCGCTACTAGTGGGATGGAAGCTCGGGAAAAACTTCGAGACTCGCGCAGCATATGCTTCAAACTCGAAACCAAAATGTGCCCGGAGATGCGCCTCTTCGGTGCGAATCGCGGCGTAATAGAACACCACGAAGTACACAGCGACCGCCGCCCCGGCCCAGAGAGAGTGCCCCGCCACAATGAAGCCCGCGGCCAGCAGCGCGCTCCCCAGATACAGCGGATTCCTGGTCCGCGAGTACGGACCGCCAGTCGCAAGTTCCTGATCCTTGCGCAGATATCCCGACGCGGCCGCGCGGGTAATTAAACCAAAGGCGGCAATCACCGCGCCGATGGCCATCCAACGGAGCGTAGGCGCCGCAAGCACCAAATAAATGGCGGCCACGGGATAGCCCGCGCGCACCCGGAAACGCGCCCAGAAATTTTTAGTTTGTTTCACGAAAGCGATTTTTCCGCGGCAGCGGAAACATGGCAGTGTCGCACATCCGTTGGAAGCGAACGAGCGAAAATTTGGCAGTCAACGGTGCGCGCTTCCGACAGTTGCGGCAATCGCCTGCCAAAATTCTTCCGCGCGATCCAACTGAAGAGAAATGTGGCAGTAGAAAGCGTCGAATGACTGAAACGGCGCGTTCGCCATGTTGAAGGTGTCTTTTTCGGTGCAGATGAGGGCATCCGCGCCAGCCCTACGCGCTTCGCTTTCGATTACCTGAACATCCTCGAGTGTGTAGCGATGATGGTCCGGGAAAAACCGCTCAGCCACGATCTGAAAGCCCCACTCGCGCAGGTCGGCAATGAAAGCCGAAGGAGTGCCTATGCCGCAAAACGCGAAAAGCTTCCGTTCTTGCAGGCGTGGGATTTCCCGCTCTGCATTTTCCGGGCGCCACGGCATAACTGAATCGAGCCGGACGCTGGCATAGAAAATAGGCGCACGCGACTCGCGACGAATCGCTGCTTCGACGGCCGGGGCGTGGCGGCTGCGCGTGATCACGACGATGTCCGCGCGAGAAATTGCGGACTTGGGCTCCCGCAGACGGCCGGCTGGAAGCAAATGTCCACCGCCGAACGGGTTGGTCGCGTCAATCAGAACGATGTCGACGTTGCGTGCGAGTTGCATGTGCTGAAAACCGTCGTCGAGGATGAACCACTCAACGCCGCGCTTGGCCAGTTCATTGCCGCGCGCGAAGCGGTCCGCGCCGACGCCGAATGCAACGCGATCTCCCAAGCGCGCTTGGAGTAATTGGACTTCGTCGCTGGTAGAGCCGTTCAACGAAGTTTCGCCGCCATAGCCTCGCGTGAGAATCCCGGGCTTCTTGCCCTCGGCGAGAAGGCGTTCCGCGAGCCATAGAACCATCGGCGTCTTTCCAGTGCCGCCGGTGGTGATGTTTCCGACGCTGATGACGACGCCATTGAGACGGCGCTGCCGTAGAAGACCTTTTTCGTAGGCACGCGCCTTCAGACGAACGACCGCTCCATAGGGCAAGGTGAGAGGCCATAGGAGTGACTCGCCGAGGTTCACGCGCTCGGCCCTTTTCTATCCAGCACGGCTGCGATTCGTTCGAGAGAACGCTCCGTGGCGCCCCGATTGCGTGCTGAGAGCGCGCGTGCCGCCGCTCCCATCCGTTCGCGGAGGGGCGTATCTTCGATCAGCTGGACCCACACCTTGCCCAACTGCGGACCGCTGGTCACTTGCACGCCGGCGTGAGCGGAGAGAAACTGCGAGGCCATCTCGCTGAAGTTTTCCATCGATGATCCGAAAACGGGTGGCTTCGAGAACCAGGCGGGTTCGAGTATATTGTGCCCGCCTGCTGCAATCAGCGACCCTCCGACAAAAACCGCGTCGCCGAGTGAATACAAGCCAGCCAATTCGCCGATCGAATCGAGAATTAGCACGTCGGCATTTTCCTGCAATTGCTGCGCGAGATCGATGCGACTGCGGCGAACAACATTCCAGCCTCCGTCGGCGGAAATTGCTGCGGCAGCGTCGAAGCGGTCCGGCTTGCGCGGCGCAAGTATCAGCAAAGCGTGTCGCCATTGCCGCTGTACAACGTCATATGCGGCCAGGACCGCTTGCTCTTCCTCGCTCGCGACGCTGCCGGCGACCACCACTGGCCACCGTTCCTGCTGCCGAATCTGCTGGCCCAGCCACGCGCCGAATTCTCCGACGACAGGCGGCTCGGCGTCGTATTTCAGATTGCCGGTCACTTCGATCCGCTCCTGCGGAGCGCCCATTTCGGCCAGGCGGTCGGCATCTTCGCGCGTTTGCACCAGGAAGAGTTCGGGATCGCGAAGAACTCGTGCAAAAAACTCCGCGATCAAAAATTCCCATCTCCTATAACGCGCAAACGATTTTTCCGAGATGCGTCCATTCGCAAAAATCACAGGGATCTGACGGCGCTGCGCTTCCCGCAAGAAATTCGGCCAGATTTCGGTCTCCATCACGATCACCAATGCAGGACGAATCGCGCTCAGTGCGCGGCGGACTGCTACCGCCCAGTCGAGCGGGAAGTAGAAGACGGCGTCCGCGCACTGCATCCGTTCGCGCGCGAGGCGCTGGCCCGTCTCAGTGGTGGTTGAGACCAGAACGGGACGCTCGGGAAAGCGGTGCTTCAGGCCGGTGACAAGAGGTTGCGCCGCGAGAACTTCACCCACCGAGACAGCGTGAATCCAGATCGCGCTGCGGGCAGCGTCGCCAGCCGGGTTGCGCTCGAGAGGTAATTTCCGGCGGGACCATTCCCAACCGTTCGCGAAAGGCGCGCGCTGGCTCGCCGCGGCGCCAGCCGCGAAAAGCGAAGTATGGCGCGAGAAAGAGCATGCCCGCGGCTGTGAGTATGCGATAGAGGAGGAGCATTCGAAGCGAGAGCGGGGACGGATAAAAGGCCGGACCCGCGCACAAGGCGGGATTATAGCGCGAACCTCAGGGGTGGCCGGGCGCCAAGCTTCTGGCGCGGTGGTTCGTTTCCGATTAGCCCGTGGTACATTCCCTATCGCTCATGCCGCTCTCTATAGGCGACAAACTCGGTCCGTACGAAATCCTCGCGCCGATCGGCGCGGGCGGTATGGGCGAGGTGTACCGGGCGCGGGATGCGAAGCTCGGGCGCGATGTCGCGCTGAAAGTCCTGCCGGAAGCGTTCGCGCGCGACGCCGAACGCATGGCGCGGTTCCAGCGCGAAGCGAAAGTCCTCGCTTCGCTGAGTCATCCCAACATCGCTCCGATCTACGGTCTGGAAGATTCCAGCAGCACTCATGCGCTGGTGATGGAACTCATCGAAGGGCCGACGCTCGCCGACCGCACCAAGTCCGGGCCGATTCCAATTAGCGAAGCATTGCCCATCGCCAAGCAGATTTGCGAAGCGCTGGAGTACGCGCACGAGCGCGGGATCGTACATCGCGATCTGAAGCCCGCGAACGTGAAGGTGACCAGCGACGACGCGGTGAAGGTGCTCGATTTCGGGCTGGCGAAAGCCATCGAAGGCGATGCGTCGTCGATGGACATGGCCAACTCGCCAACGATCAGCCGGATGGCCACGCAGGCGGGAGTTCTTCTCGGCACGGCGGCGTACATGAGCCCCGAGCAGGCGAAAGGCAAGCCAGTGGATCGGCGTGCGGACATCTGGGCGTTTGGCTGCGTGCTGTACGAGATGCTCACCGGGGCTATGGCGTTTCACGGCGAGACGGTGAGCGACACTCTGGCAGCGGTGATCAAGGAAGAGCCGGACTGGAAGCTGCTCCCGGCAGAGACGCCGATGCGCGTGCGCGTTGTGCTCCAGCGCTCCTTGCAAAAAGACCCGAAGCAGCGTTTGCGCGATATCGGTGACGCGCGCATCTCGCTCAACGAAGTTCTCTCCGGTGCGCCGGAGCCGTCGTCTACTGCTGCGGCAATGATGGTCCCCGCGCCTTTCTGGCGACGCGCTCTGCCGTGGGGGCTGTTCGGCGCTGCTGCGATCGTGGCTGCGATTCTCGCCTGGGCGCCATGGCGCGCGGGGACAACACACACCGAAACCGCCTTGATGCGTTTCGAAATACCCCTGCCGCAGAATGCCCAGGTCGGGCACACCGAGGCAGGCGTGTTCGCGGTTTCGCCAGACGGCCGCCAACTCGCCTTTGCTGCCAGCGCGCCGGAAGGGCGCAACCAAATCTGGGTTCGGCCGCTCGACGCGCTCGAAGCACGTCCGCTGGCTGGCACGGAATCGGGCTTGATCGAGGATTTTTTTTGGTCGCCGGATAGCCGCTACATTGTGTTTTCCTCGGGGCAGGCTGGCGCCGGCGGAAGCGCGGAGTTGCTGAAAGTTGCCGCGTCCGGCAGCCCTGTGCAGAAGATCTGCGATTTCACCGGGGGCATTTCGGGCCGAGGCTGGTGGAGTCCGAACGGCATGGTCATTTTCGGAAGCGGCAGCGGCTTGATGCGGGTCTCCGCCTCCGGAGGTTCGCCGCAGCCTCTCACGGTTGTGCGGAGCGGCGAGCAAGACGCATACCCGCAGCTCCTTCCCGATGGCCGGCATTTCCTTTACACACACGCGGAGTCCACCGGGGACAGCGTTTACGTTGGTTCACTCGATCTTGCGCCTGGAAAACAGGATTCGAAACCGCTGCTGGCGAACAGCGTTGACGCAGTGTACGTGCCGTCTGGTCCGAATGGGGGCGATCCGGATAAAGGGCAGTTGCTCTTCAGCACGATTACTGGTGGAACGCAAACATCGTTGATGGCGCAGCCCTTCGACGCGCGCCGCCTGAAACTCACGGGCGAGGCGGTTCCGCTGGCGCAAGGCGTAGCCTTCTCGGCTTCGGCCAACGGCGTTCTGGCGTACACAACGGCAGGCGTGAGCGGGCTTCACAGTCTCACGTGGTACAACCGGCAAGGCAAGGTTCTGGGCACGGCAGGCGCACCAAGCTCGAACGACTCGCTGAACCTATCGCCCGACGGGAAGCGGGCTTTTATCTTCAGCGCCACCATCAGCTCGCGCTTGTGGCTCGTTGATTTTGCGACGAACGCGACGACGCCTTTTACGTTCTCGTCATCTCCCGCTGGGGAATATGATGGCGACGCCGTTTGGTCTCCGGATGGCAGTCGCGTGATTTTCGGCGCAGATGAGGGCGGAACTTTCAGCTCCGTGTACGAAAAACCGGTCAGCGGGGCGACGGACGAGCGGCTCATTTTGAAATCCCCTGGCGTGAAGCACCCCCGCCGTTGGTCGCCCGACGGTCGCTCCCTGCTCTACGAAGCGTACAACCTCAAAACGGGGCGCGCGGAGATATGGGCGCTTCCGCTCGGCGGCGACAAAAAGCCCGTGCCCGTCCTGGAGGCTGGATTCGATGTGGGCAGCCCGCAGCTCTCTCCCGACGGCCATTGGATGGCTTACGCGTCCGACGAATCCGGCGGGCCGGAAATATTTGTCCGAGCGTTTTCGTCGAACTCTGACGGGAACAGTTTCACTTTGGGAGGCGAGTGGCAAATCTCAGCCGGCGGCGGAGTGGATCCACGATGGGGGAGCGACGGGAAAGAGCTGTATTACCGCGGACTCGATGGAAAAGTGATGGTCGCGGAAGTCGCGACGAAACCGACATTCCAGCCAGGGCCTCCAAGAGAGCTGTTCCAGGGCCCTCCCCTTTTGTTTCCAGCAGGGGCGGACGGGCCGTCCGGATGGGGCGTTACTCCGGATGGCAGGCGATTTCTATTCTTAGTGTCAGCGGGGCAAGCCACGCAGTCTGCGTTCACGGTGGTGCTGAACTGGCAGAACATGCTAAAGCAATCACAATGACGCTCGCGAGCGGCGACACACTCGGGCCGTACGAAATCCTCGTGCCGATCGGCGCGGGCGGTATGGGCGAGGTGTGGAAAGCGCGCGACACGCGGCTCAATCGCATCGTCGCGATCAAGCGGCTCAAGGGCCAACACACCCCACGCTTTGAGCAGGAGGCCCGCGGGCAGTGGCGAATCACGCCAAACCGCGCACAAGCGCAGTGCGCGCTAGGCCTTCATTCCGCGCTGCCAGAGCGCGCACAGGGCGGTGTTGTACAGCGCAAGCGCAGTGGTAATCTGCCCCAGATGATTATCGTGGGTGGATAGGTAGGCGGCTTTTTGTAGCACGTCCGGATGCAGGTTTCCTTCCGTTGAACAGTCGATGATCACGGCACCGTCTTTTACATCGCGCACCAAGTCCGCCTCGGACTGAGCCGGGAACGCGGTCACGATGATGTCGGCAGTTTTGAGATACGCTTCCCGATCTTCCGGCCGGGTTTGCGGATGGATCATGAGCGCGGTGGCCCCGATCCGCATCAGCATACTTTGCAGCGGAATGCCGATGCGCGCCGAACTATTGCAAATCGCCACCGTGGGACCGCTCTGGCGGGCATCGCGCGGAAACATGTTTTTTATTTCGTCGTGCTGGTGCAGCAAAGTGAGGATCGCCTTTGCCGTGCAGGGCACCACGCCTTCGTACTTCTCTTCTTCGTCGACCGTCTTGATGTTCAGAGCCATGCGGCCGGTGTTCTCAACCGTGAGCCCTTCGATATCTTTCTCGGGCCGCACGCGCCGCAGAAAATAATCTTCAGTTTTGCCGAACGGCGCGGGGAAGAAGATAAATGTCCCGTAGATTTTTTCGTAGACTTGCGCGCCCATCAGCAGCAGTTCCAGAGCGTCGGCGCTTTGCGCTTCCTCAACGCGAAAATCGAGGCCGTGCTCGCGGAACTTCTTCCCCATATAGCTGGCGTACCGCCGGGAGCCGCGGTCCACTTCCACGTTCGGCAGCCGCGGCATGAACGCCGCGACGCGAATCTCCGCGCGGTCGAGGCCGGTCTTCTCGACCTGCGCCAGTTTCTGTTCGGCCTGAGCAAACACTTCCTCGGCCGCCGCAATGCAGTTCAATCGTTTGCTTAGCGGAACTTGCTGCGTCCAGCTCGTGTCCCTCACGGCTGAACTCGCTTGCGGCTGCGGCATTTTCAGTGTGTCCATATGCTGGCCTAATTATCGCGCGGCGGGCTGCCTATGACAAAGCTCTTACCAGGAAAGGCAGTGAAAGATGAAACTCGGAAAAACCCAGAGCGGCGCGATTCGCGCTCTTATTCCTACGCCTTGCGCATGCGCTTGGGCCAGATGCCGCTTTTACCGGGCGAGAGGATTCCGTTGGGATCAACGGCATCTTTCAGAGTTTCGTGGAAACGATGCAGCGCGTGATTGTTGTACGAATATACGTTCGAGACCGTATCCATGAACGCGACGTGCGTGCGATATTCGCCCCAGCCGTGCTCGGCGGCCACTTCCACCAAGCGCTTGAACATTTTACGGCTGTTTTGGTTTTGCTCGACGTTGTGTTCGATCGGGAAACCAAATAGCAGCACGAAGGAATGAGGGAAAAACGACCACGGCAGCGCAAAAAATTGATTCTTCGGCGCGACGCCCATTTCCGCATAGGCGTCACCGAATGCCTTCAGTACTTCGAACACGGCTTCGCCGGTCATCGGAATGATGGGTGAGAAATCCATGTGCCCGTAGGTGCCCTGGATAAGGCCGAATATCGCCAAATTGGGTACGCCCAACGCGACGAGGGGCGTGTCTTCCATATCTTTGTACTTCTGTTCAAGCGGAAAGCGATATGCCCGGCCATCTTTGAAAGTTGCTCCGGGGATTTCCGAAAATTTCTCTTGCGTGTAGTCCCACTGCGCGTCAATCACTTTTTGCGGGCCCCAAAAGTGAAGCACTGCGCTCCAATAGGGGAGGTTTTTCTGCTGCCCGATTTTTTCCATCTCCGTGATCGAAGGACCGCCCGGAGAATCGAGCACTCCGCCGCCTTGCGACACGCGGTAATTGAGCAGCGGACTTTCGAGCAGCATAGTTCCGCGGACAATTTCGGAATTCATGAGGTACGAGAGCGTCTCGACAAACGGAATCAGATCATCGTGGTGCTGCACCATCACTGTGCCTTCGCGATACGCTTCCGGCTCGGGCATCAGCCAGATTCCCATCTTGGTGACGACGCCGAAATTGGACTGCGAGAACATGCCGTCAACATAAGGCCCGAAGCCATATTTGTACTGCTGCCATGTTTTCGATCCCGGCATAGCACCCATACCGGTGCGCATGACGTCGCCATTCGCCAGGACGACTTCCATTCCGCACTCGGCCGCAAAATGATCGCGCATAGGAGTGCGCCCGCCGCCGCGTTCGAGTGAATTGCCGACCGGGCTGCCCCAGCCCGGATCAGGCGGATCGATCCACACTTTGAGCTTGTGCTCCTGAATATATCGGTAGAGATCGAAGTAGCTGACGCCGGGCTCGACCAGCGCATAGTGATTCTGGTCGTTCACTTCCAAAATGCGATTCATGCGCTTCAAATCGAGGACCACGCTGCCCGATAACGCGGGCGCCGAACCGCCATACGCGAGATTTTTGCCGGTTGAGATAGTCCACAGCGGAATTTTGTGCTTGTTGGCGGCTCTTACGACCGCCTGCACCTGTTCCACGTTGTCGGGCGCGACAGCAGCGGACGGGACCCGGTCTTCTTCTTCGTGCCAGAAAGGCGAGTAGGCGTCGCGATAGAGATTGACGTCCTCATCGGAGGTGAAAACCCACTCGCTGCCGACCGCGCCTTCAAATTCCTTCAGCGCGGCGGCAAAAGCGGCGCTGCTTACTCCCGGCGGAAGCCTCATCGCGGTCCCTTCGCTCTCATGCACGCGCCTTTCTCATCCCTTTCGGCCATACGCCATTCTTTCCCGGAGAGAGGATGCCGTTCGGATCGAGCGCGTCCTTCATCGTTTCATGCAGGCGCAGCAGCGAGTGATTATTGAAGGAATACGCATCCATGATGTCGCCCATGAAAGCCGTGTGCGTGCGGTACTCGCCCCAGCCGTGTTCCGCCGCGGTTTTGATCAGGCGCCTGAAAACCTCGCGGTTTTTCCGGTTCTTTTCCACGTCGTGCTCGATCGGGAAGAAATAGATGATCACGAAGGCGCGCGCAAAAAAGTTCCAGACCGGAAATCCACCCACGCTGCCCCCGTTGAGGCCCAAATCCTTGGCAACTTGATCGAAAACTTTTTGCGCTTCGAGAACGGCTTCACCGGTCATCGGAATGATCGGCGAAAACCACATATGCCCCTGGCTGCGCGGGCCGCCAATCGAAAATGTCTGCAGGCTGGGAACGCCGAAAGGAACGGGATTCACGATCTTCGCCAATTGATCGGCGTCCAGCGGAAAGCGATAGGACGCGCGGTCCTCGAAGCGCACTCCTGGGATCACGGAAAATTTTCGCTTGGCGTACTCCCACTGCGCCGCCACCACGTCCGCGGGCCCGTAGAATGGGAGGCTCACGCTCCAGTAGCCGGTTTTCTTCCGCGCGGCATAGTCCTCGAGATCTTTCGTCGAACCGCTGGCGCGAAGCGCCGCCAGTTCCGGATCGGGCCCGTACGCCAGCGGACTTATTACGGTTGTGGTTGCTTGCACGATTCCGGAATTCATCAAGTTCGCAAAAATTTCGACCAACGCAAATAAGTCGTCGTGCTTGCCAACCACCACGTTGCCGGAAAGAAAAGCTTCCGGCTCGGGATAGAGCCAAAAGCCCATCTTAGTTACCACGCCAAGGTTTGATTGCGAGAAAATACCGTCCACGTAGGGACCGAATCCATATTTGTACTGTTGCCAGGTTTTCGAATTGGGAAGCGCGCCCATTCCCGTGCGCACGAGTTCGCCATTCGCGAGCACCACTTCCATTCCGCAGTGGCAATCGAAGTGGTCGCGCATGGGCGTGTAGCCGCCGCCGCGTTCGAGCGCATTGCCCACGAGGCTGCCCCACCCGGGATCGGGAGGATCAATCCACACCTTGAGGCCACGATCGTGAATGTAGTGGTACAGATCAAAATAGCTGACGCCCGGCTCGACCAGCGCGTAGTGATTTTTGTCATTCACCTCGATCACGCGGTCCATGCGTTTCAGATCCAGCACCACGCTGCCCGTGAGAAGCGGCGCGGAGCCGCCGTAGCCGAGATTTTTGCCAGTCGAAATTGTCCAGAGAGGAATTTTGTGCGCGCCCGCGATTCGGACGATCTGCTGCACCTGCTCGACGCTATCCGGCGCCACCGCCGCGGAAGGAATGGGTTCTTCAGTTTCGTGCCAGAAAGGCGAATAGGAATCGCGATAGGTGTTGATGTCGTCGTCGGCGGTGAACACCCACTCTTTGCCGATGGCGTCCTCAAACTTCTTCAGCGCGTCGGAAAAATCGGGGGGACTTACACCGGTGGGAACTCTCATGGATTATGGTTTGTTATTGCGTGTCAGATACGCTGCGATTGCGTCCAAATCGGCGTCGCTGATTTCCGTCTTGCGAAACGTGGGCATGAAAAGCACGCCGTGGCGAACGAACCCCTTGATCACCGGCGGCGTGAGATCGGTTCGCTCTTCCAGCACGGCCGGCTTTTGTCCACGGGCAGCGAGCGATGCGGTGCCGGGCTTTCCAGCGCCTGTGCCGTGGCAGGGAAAACACCACTTGTTGTAAACCTGGTGGCCTTTCTCGATTTGAGCATCATCCGGACCTGCGAATGCGGCCGCCGCGAAACTCAAACTGCATAGAAGCACAAGCGCGGCTCTAACGGCTCTCGCTTTTTTCATGCCCTTGCCTTTCTCATATGTTTGGGCCAAATGCCGCATTTCCCCGGCGCCAGAATCCCGTTGGGATCCACGGCGTCTTTCACCGTTTCGTGAAAACGCAGCAGCGCGTGGTTGTTGAAGGAGTACGTCTGCGCCACCGTTTCCATGAAAGCGGTATGGGTGCGGTATTCTCCCCAGCCATGTTCGGCCGCCACTTGCACGATTTTCTTGAAGTTTTCGCGATTCTTGCGGTTCTTCTCGATATCGTGCTCGATCGGAAAACCAAAAAGGACCAGAAAGCACCGTGGATAGTTCGACGAAGGGCCGAGAAAAAACATTGGCCCCATGAACATTCCCAGTTCCTTGTAGGCGTCGGTAAACACTTTCTGCGCCTCGAGGATGGCCTCGCCGGTCATGGGAATAATCGGTGAAAACCACACATGGCCTTCGCTGCGCTGCCCTCCCACTCCGAAGACGGAGAGGCTAGGTATCCCAACCGCAACCGAATTTGTGAATTGTGGCAGTTCGCCAGGTTTGAGCGGGAAGCTGTGCATCGCGCCGTCTTTGAATTTCACGCTGGGAATCGCGGAAAATTTATCTTTCGCGTAATCCCACTGCGCCGCAACCACTTTCGCCGGGCCATAAAACGGCAGCTCGATGCTCCAGAAGCCCAGATTTTTCTCCTGAGCGAAAGTTTTCCAGCTCTTCGGTCGAAGGGCCGCCTGGCTTTGCATAAAGGGCCGCAAGCGCGGGATCCTGCCGCGCGAACGCGAGCGGGTTCGCCACGCTCGTGGTGCCGAGCACGATGCCGGAATTCATCAAGTAGGCAAGCCCGGCGACCAGCGGAATCAGGTCGTCGCGTTTCATTACCGTTACAGTGCCGGTGAGATACGCTTCGGGCTGCGGGAACAACCAAAAGCCCATTTTGGTGACGACGCCCAAGCTGGATTGCGAGAAGAGGCCATCAACATACGGGCCGAACCCGTAGCGGTATTGCTGCCAGGTTTTGGAATTGGGCAGCGCGCCCATTCCCGTGCGCATCACCTCGCCATTGGGCAGGACAATTTCCATGCCGCAGTGCGCGTCGAAATGGTCGCGCATCGGCGTGCGTCCGCCGCCGCGGTCCACTGCATTGCCGATCAAACTTCCCCAGCCGGGATCGGCGGGATCGATCCAAACTTTCAGCCCTTTATCCTGAATGTAGCGATAGAGGTCGAAATAGCTGACGCCCGGCTCGACGAGCGCATAGTGATTTTTTTCGTTGACCTCGATGATCCGGTCCATGCGCTTCAAGTCGAGGACCATGCTGCCGCCCAGCAGAGGCGCGGAGCCGCCATACCCGAGATTCTTTCCGGTGGAAATTATCCACAGAGGAATTTTGAAATTGTTGGCGATCTTGACGACCGCTTGGACCTGCTCTACCCCGTCTGGGGCGACGGCTGCGGAAGGAATCGGTTCCTCGGGTTCGTGCCAGAAAGGAGAATAGGAATCGCGATAGGTATTCACGTCATCGTCGGACGTGAACACCCATTCTTTCCCCACCGCGTTGGCAAATTGATCGAGCGCGCTGGAAAAATCGTGGCTGCTGACGCCTGGCGGCAATCTCATTCCCAGCTCTCGTTTCCCTTCGAATCAGGCTGCGTGATGCTATTTCTTGTTATTCCGCGTCAGGTAATCCGCGATGAGGTCCAAATCGGCGTCGCTGATTTCGGTCTTGCGAAAAATCGGCATGATCGAAATGCCGTTGCGCACGTAGAGCTTGATCAATTGAGGCGTCAAATCCGTGCGCTGCGAGAGGAGCGCCGGTTGCGCGCCCTTGTACTTTGCTTGCAGGGCCATTGTGCCGGGTTGTCCGGGTCCTTCGCCATGGCACATCGAGCAATAATTTTGGAATTGCACGTAGCCTTTTGGCTCGCCTTCGCTCTTTGTAGGGATGCGAGTCCAAGCCGAACTCCTCGAAGCTTCTTGGGCGGTGGCCGCTCCCCCTAGGAAAATCAGCACGACCACCACCACGAATCGAGCGCTTGCGCTATTCATGACTTGGACTCCCGGAGATGCTTCGGCCAGATGCCGTACCGGCCTGCGGACAATATCCCATTGGGATCGACGGCATCCTTGAGCGTTTCGTGAAAGCGCAGGAGCGCGTGATTGTTGAACGAGTAGGTATCCATCACCGCCGCTTGATGGGCGGGCGCGGTGCGATATTCTCCCCAACCGTGCTCTGCCGCGATTTTCACCAGCTTTTGGAACGCAACGCGATTCTTTTTGTTGGTTTGGATGTCGTGAGTGATTGGAAAACCGAAAAGGAAAATAAAAGCGCGGTTCCAATAGCAGGTAGGCAGGCTGAACGCCGGAACGGGCAGGCCCAGATCCTTCGCGGCCTGGCGAAACACGCGATTGGCCTCGAAAACAGCTTCGCCATTTCTGGGAATGATCGGCGAGAACCAGATGTGGCCCTCGCCGGGCGTGGGATTTGCGGCCGAGCGAGCGCCGATCGAAAACATTTGCAAGCTGGGGATGCCGAACTCCGGCAGATTGAAATGCGCTTGTTGCTCGGGAGTCAAGGGCAACTTCATCGATCCGCTGTCTTTGAATTGGGCTCCCGGAATGGCTGAGAATTTCTCCTTGGAAAATTCCCAATTGGCTTCGTTGGCTTTGGGAGCGCCGTAAAACCCCAGCGTGCTACTCCAGTGGTGAATGCCTTTCTTCGTGGCGTACGCATCCATCGCTTCGGGAGAGGGGCCGTTGGGATCGGCGAGCAGAGCGGTCAGTTCCGGGTCCGGCACCGGGCCAGCCTGGCCGAGAGGTCCGCGCGCGAGTAGCGGGCTGCCCAGGAAGGGCATTCCCTGTGTGGCGCCGGTGCTCTCAAGGTAATCCAAGATTTCGATAAGAGGAGTCAGATCGTTGTAGCGCGGCACGGTGACGGTGCCCGCGAGGTAGGAATCCGGCGCAGGGAGCAGCCAGAATCCCATTTTCGTCACCACTCCGAAATTGGACTGAGAGAAGATGCCGTCAATCCACGGACCGAATCCGGACTTGTACTGCTGCCACGTTTTCGCGCCGGGCATGGCGCCCATGCCGGTTCGCAGCAGGTCGCCATTGGCCAGCACAACTTCCATTCCGCAGTGCGAATCGAAGTGATTGCGATATTCCTTGTATAAATAACCGCCGCCGCGGTCCAGCGAATTGCCCACAGGGCTGCCCCATCCCGGATCGGGGACATCGACCCAAAGCTTCAGTCCCTTTTCTTGAATGTAGCGGTACAAATCGAAATAGCTGACGCCGGGCTCGACAAGTGCGTACGCATTCTTTTCATTTACTTCCAGAATGCGATTCATGCGTTTCAGATCGAGCACCACGCTTCCGGAATAAGCCGGCGCGGAACCGCCGTATCCAAGATTCTTACCGGTTGAAATCGGATAGATCGGAATTTTGTAGTCGTTCGCGATCTTTACAATCTTCTGCACATCGTCGACGTTGTCCGGAGCGACCGCCGCCGATGCCACCAGTTCATCTTCTTCGCCATAAAATGGCGAATACGCGTCGCGGTACATCGCTACATCCGCATCGCTCGTGAAAACCCATTCCTTGCCGACGATTCCTTCCCATTGCTTGAGCGCGTCGGAAAAATCTTCGGGGCTTACGCCAGGGGGAACTTTCATTGGAACTCCTGAGAGCTGGCCGCTCTACGCTCGGTTGACAGGTGCGATAACCCAGGAAATAAGGTGATCCGGATCATCCGCGTGTCTTCCTGTGGATGCCACTATGTTCGCCTGCGAACTTTGAGACCGGTCGGCCGGGCAACGGGTTACCAGGGCCGCCATGCGGCTCGTCCAGTTCGCGCCCTCATTACGCAGCGATGCCGCCTCATGCAACATGCTTTCCGGTCCCGAGAGGGCATGCTCGATCGTGCCATCCTCGCGGTAGCGGTGATCGGCGCGGAACACCACGCGCATTCGCTGGTCCCAGGCGATTCTCTCGAGGCAGAAAATCGGGCCATGGGCCGTCAATCCCGCAATCGCAGCGGGTCCCTGCTTCCAGCGCGCGTACAAATCGTGAAACCACAAATCCGTGATGTCGCCCTTCATTCCGTGGACAGGGACACCAAGGCTCTTCGCCTCGTCGGCGAATTTGCGGCTGGCCGGGAATCTTTCATCGAACACGACCTTGTAGAGCGGGACGCGCGCCGATTCTCCGGCCAATCCCGCAATCGCGGGTGAAATGCCGCGCGCCGAGATCGGCAACGCCAGAGCAGCAACTCCGATTTGCAGAAATTCTCTTCGGCTCGCCATTGGATCGGCTCCTATCGTTGCGGAGAACTGCAAGCTGGTGGAAGTTTGTCACGTTGAAATTGAAGTGTCAAGCGGAATTTGGTTTTTGGGCGGTGCCCCGGCTCTGCATTTGGAATGACGGGCGCGCCAGCGCTAACTGCGCTATAGTGCGGCTGGAAGGCTCCCAAGCATGCGCGCGCAACTTCTCGTATCCCGTGTGCATCGGAAACAACCAATGATGCGATTGATAGCGATAGCGGTGGTTGGGCTGGGATCGCTCGGGTGTCTGGGCGCGATGGCACAGAATAATGGGCCGCTGCAGGCGCCGCAACAGGGAGGGCAAGCGACCACTCCGCTGATCGCCACTCCGCGGCAGGACCGTCACGACGGCCTGAGTATTTCCGTTGATCCTTACAGCGAGCAGGCGCGCGCCAAGGAGAAATTCGGCAAAGCCAATCCGCTGGCGGTGGGAATCCTGCCGGTTGAAGTTTCCATGCACAACGAAACCGATCGCCCGATTCATGTGGACTTGAGCACCGTTCAGCTCGAAGTGCATTTTTCGGACGATCGGCACCAGGAAATCGATTGGTTGCCCGCTCAGCAGGTGGCGAATCAAGTGGCGCATCCGAAAGGCCCGGCTGCGCCAACCGCGCGTCGCTTTCCGATTGGCGTACCTTCCGGCGCGGATTCCAAAGCGGACAAACTGGCCGAGATCCTGAAGCCGCTGTCACTGGACGCGGATATCGTGCCGCCCAAGGGAACGATTCATGGTTTCTTGTTTTTTGATTTGAACCACGATATGTCGTTGGTGGAAACCGCGAGTCTTTACGTGCCGGATGTGACCACAGTTCCGGCAAGCAAGCCGCTGATGTTTTTCGAAGTGCCTCTGGGGCAGTAGGAAACTTCGCCTCTGAACCTGCGAGATTCCGCGCGAAAGCCGTTTTAGTGGCGGCGTTTGCGGCGGGGCTCAAGCCCCGCCCTTCCACCCTGATTAATCCAGCGCGAAAGTATAAATTGCGTTGTGACCTCTGGTGAGATCGATTCCGCTCTGCCTGCTGAGCACCGGCTCGGCAAGATTGTCTCCGGTAATTACCATCACGTACTGCTTTCCATTTATCGCGTAGGTGACGGTGCTCACGGAAATCGGCCCTCCAAGAATCGATTGCCAGAGTTGCTTGCCCGTTTCAGCATCGTAGGCGCTGAACCGCCGATTGATGTCTCCGTGGAAAATCAAACCTCCGGCAGTAGCAAGAATGGCGCCTGTGCCTGGCGCGCGCTGGACGCCGAACTTCATCATCTCGCCGGTCGAAAGGTTGACCTTGGCAATGCCGGCAATGGCATTGATATCGGAACCCGGGCGCAAAATGCCTTTCCGGAATCCGCTCAAACCATTCGCGGTCATGTCCAGGCAATTATCGACATAGCCTGTGTAGAGAGAATTCGTGACTGGGTCGTACGCGGTCGGCCAGTAGCTGCGGCCATTCCAGTAGCAAATTACGTGATGATCGCCGGGCTTTTTCATGACCACGTCCCAATTGATTGTGGTTTTGCCCGTTTTGCTATCGATATTGGAGATGGCCATGTTCGGCGACGCATCAACAGGAACAGGCTCAGCCCAGAGAAATTGGCCGTTGTTGCGATCGATCACGAACATGATGCCGCTTTCACCGACAATGGCGGCGACGTCGTGTTTCGATCCGCGCGGCACTTCCGTGTTGAACCATTTCACTGCCTTGGGATCGGGATCGTACGTGGTGGTTACGAGCGTGCGCTCGTGGGTGTGGTCCGTGTCCCAGTCATCCGCGGGAAGATATTGGTAATACCAGAGGAGCTTTCCGGTTGCGGGATCGAGCGCCACGGTGCAGTTGCTATAAAGATCGGCGGGCGCTGTTCGCGAAGTCCCATCGGGATTGCCACCGTGACGAGCGAGGCGCTCGTATGGTGAAGGATTCGCGATGCCCCAATAGAGAACTTTTCGGACGGGATCGTAGTTCCCCGGCATGCCCCAGGTGGAGGCGGTGAAGTTGGTGTTGTCCGCACCGCCCCATGAGGAGTAGCCGGGGTCGTCGGGTCCCGCGACGTTGTAGAAACGCCAGAGTTTCTTGCCGGTATCGGCGTTATCCGCTTCGATGAAACAGCTTTCGCGTCCCTTTCCGCAGGTGCCGCCCGAGATGACTTCGTCACCTATGACGATGGCGCCGGAAGTATTCTGCGTATCGGTCTTGTATGTTTCCCACTTGACCTTGCCCGTGGCGGCGTCGAGTGCGACAACGTAACCATCGGGCGCGGTGTAATAAATCATGTCCTTATAGATGGCGAGGGCCTTGGTGCGCTCCATCCCCGCAACCTGCGGATTTTTGAACTCGCGCTTGTATTCCCAGATGATGTCGCCATTGGCGCCATTGATGGCCATCACGTCCGCGCCGGGAGCGATGGTGTAAATTATGCCGTCGTGAACGATGGGGATTGTTTCGGTAGTGCCGGCGGGCAAGCCTTGCACCCAGGCGATATGCAGGTGGCTGACGTTCTTTTTGTTGATTTGCTTCAGAGGACTATAGCGCCAGGCATCGTAGGTGCGGCTGTACTGCAACCAATCGTCGGGACTAGGATTCAAGAGATCCTCGATCCGTGACCGGCTTGTAATTTTCGACGGTGCCGTGGGGCAGCGGGCCGGCCATAAACATTCCGGGCGGCCTCTGCTGCGGCGGCCGCGCCGGAGCGGCGGCACCGGGTGACTGACTTTGAGCCGGCGGTTGCGCCGCCTCGTCTTGCGCAAAAGTGGCGGGCGCGATTGCTAGTGCGAGCAAAAGTGCTATGAATAAACACCAACCTTTGCTCATCCGATTTCCCCCCGACGATTTCGAGCCGCGACTTCCGCCCTAATGTGACGTGCGAGAAATAATTGCCGTTTCTCTTTTGTTTGCGGCGTAGCTTTGCGGCCAGCCGCGCGTTTATATCCCAAACCTTCTGGAGGCGCAAGCAGCCAGAAGTCATGCCTTGGGGCGAGTGATCGAAAATGGGGGTCTCGATTTTGTGACGAATAGAGATGGTCGCGGTCGTTTGTTTTCTAGGGTTTGCGTCACATTCTACTCGGCGCTTGTGTCGATTAGACGGTCTGAGGCGTGGGGCGGGCTTCGACTGACTCTGCCGATCCAGCCAGCCTTCTTGTACCGCGTCGAATTTGGTCTCTTCTGTCACGTTTCCAAATTAGCAGAGGAGGGGAAGTGGTCAAGCGCGAATCCCTGTGGACTTCCACGGCCAGCGCATTACGCTCGCCGCGATTGCGAGTTGGGCGCTTGAAATAATAGGGGCGAGGCGTATGATGAGCGCCTTAGAGCAAAGCCACCCTGCTCCTTGGGCGCACCGAGTTGAAACGTCCCTAACCGATTCCCACAATTCTACAAAGTGAGCTGATTCGCAGCCTACTCTAACAGGTATTCTCCAAGCCGCCCTCAAAGTGAGGATATCCGCCGATGAGTGGACATAAAGCATGAATACAAGTTCTAAAGCGCAAATCGTAAGCCCCGAGGTTCCTGGCTCTGCCAGCGCCGAGGAGCGGCTGAAAGAGCTTGGCATCAAGCTCCCGGCGCCGCCTGAGCCTTTCGGCACTTATGTGGAGGCTGTGCAGACAGGGAATCTGCTTTTTCTGACGCGGGATGCTTCCCACGGAAGGCCGCGAGGCGAAATTCATTGGGCGCGTCGGCGCGGAACTCGATGTGGATGCGGGGCGCAAGGCAGCTCGGCTCGCGGCGCTGAACGTCCTCGCTGTCGCGCAGAAGCATTTGGGATCGCTCAACAAAGTGACGCGGGTCGTCCGGCTCGGCGTGTCGGTGGCCACTTCGGGAGATGTCCGCGAGCAGCCGAAGGTCGCTGACGGCGCTTCGGAATTGTTACAGGACGTCTTCGGAAAAGATAAGAACCCTTGCCGCCTGGTGTATGGCGTCGCAAGTCTTCCACTCGGCACGCCCGTTGAGCTGGAAGTGATTTTCGAGGTGGCGGGGTGAGCTGAGCAAGGTTCGTTCGCTTCGGCAGGGGCAGTAAGTGCATTTCAAGCTGGCCGCAAATTCTCAGGAGGATTTTATGGCAACGACAAAAGTCGGTATAGCACCCATGAAGGCGGCGCAGATTTCGAAGGCTGGCGGTGATTTCGAGATCGTAGAACGCGAAGTACCGAATCCAGAGGCGGGGCAAGTGCGCATCAAGGTTCAGGCCTGCGGTGTCTGCCACAGCGATGTCATTACTAAAGAGGGCCTTCTGCCGGGCATCGCCTATCCGCGTGTCCCTGGGCACGAAGTGGTGGGCGTGATCGACGAAGTGGGCGCCGGCGTTACGCAGTGGAAGAAAGGCCAGCGCGTAGGGGTGGGCTGGCACGGCGGCCAGGACAATACGTGTCCCTCGTGCAGACGCGGCGATTTCGGGACGTGCGCGAACCTAAGAATCTGCGGTGTCAGCTACGACGGCGGATATCAGGAGTACATGGTTGCGCCGGTGGAAGCGCTGGCAGCGATGCCCGAGTCTCTCAATGCCGCAGAGGCCGGTCCACTGATGTGCGCCGGAGTGACGACATTCAATGCTCTGCGCCATAGCGGCGCCCTTCCGAGCGACCTCGTGGCGGTGCAAGGGATTGGCGGACTCGGGCACCTCGGGATTCAGTTCGCGAAAAATTTCGGTTATCGCGTAGCAGCAGTGGGCCGCGGTCCTGAGAACGCCGCTCTTGCGAAAAAACTGGGCGCGCATGTCTACATCGATAGCGCGGCCACGGACGCCGCGGCAGAGCTGCAGAAACTGGGCGGCGCGCGCGTGATTCTCGCGACGGCGCCGAGCGCCAAGGCAATGTCTTCGATTGCCGGCGGCCTGGGCGTGAATGGCGTGCTGGTCGTAGTCGGAGCTCCCGCGGAGCCGCTGGAGCTTTCTGCTATTCCTCTGATTTTTGGACGCAAGCGCATTCAAGGGTGGCCCTCAGGAATTCCCACCGATTCGGAGGACACGCTGCGATTCGCCGAACTTACTGGCGTGCGCCCGATGGTCGAGACATATCCTCTCGAAAAAGCGGCCGAGGGCTACGCACGAATGATGAGCGGCAAGGCACAGTTCCGCGTGGTTCTGACGATGTGAACTCCCCCGAGGAATCAAATCACAAGGTGAATAACGATTGTGTGTGGGTTGCGGACCTTCAGATAAGGACGTTTGTATGCCAGACAAGAAAACAGCAATCGTTACGGGAGCGCAGGGGGGTATTGGTGCGGGATTGGTCGAAGGGTTCCTGAGGGAGGGTTATAACGTCGTCGGAACGTCTCTTAATTCCAGCCAATCGTCGACTAGCTCACCCAGACTGGTTCTCGTTGATGGCGATATCGGTAAGCAGGCGACTGCTGCCAAAACTGTTGATGCGGCGATCGAGCACTTCGGAGCCATCGATGTTCTTGTGAATAACGCCGGAATCTTCCGCACTAAGCCCTTCATCGATTTCAATACCGAGGACTTCAATGCATTGGTTTCAGTGAACCTGCTGGGATTTCTCTACATCACTCAGCTCGCTGTCAGGCAGATGCTGAAACAGAAATCGGGGAGCGTTGTGACGATCTCTGCGGCGCTTGTCGATCAGCCTGTGGCCGGCGAAAATGCATCGGTTTCGATGATGACGAAGGGAGGGCTGAATTCAGTGACCCGGAGCCTCGCGATCGAGTACGCAAAAGAAGGTATCCGCTTCAACGCCGTCGCCCCCGGCGTCGTGGACTCCCCTATGCACAAGAATGATCGATAAGGAGGTTCTTAGGACGTTCCAGCCAATGGGGAAAATCGTCGAGATAGAAGACATTGTCGGCGCCGTTCTCTACCTGGCGGAGGCAGGTCAAGTAACTGGAGAGGTGCTCCACGCTGGACGGCGGCGCCCACGCTGGACGTTGGTTACCACGTAATTCAATAGCCCCTAGCCGAGGAAAGGAACACGCGTCAGGTGGAACACCCGACTTTTTATCGCACGGTGCAGATAGACGGGCTCTCCATTTTTTACAGAGAGGCCGGCACCGAAGACGCGCCGACGATCCTCCTGCTGCACGGACTTCCCTCTTCATCGCGGATGTTCGAGCCCCTTTTCGCCCGGCTTTCCGATCGCTATCGCCTCGTCGCGCCCGATTACCCGGGCTTCGGACACAGCGACTGGCCAGACCCGAAAAAATTCGCGTATACGTTCGATCACTACGCCGAGATCATGAACCACTTCGCCGAAACGCTTGGACTCCGGCGCTACACGCTCTACATGCAGGATTACGGCGGGCCGGTGGGCTTTCGCATGGCGCTGGCACGCCCGGACCGGATTGCGGCCCTCATCGTCCAGGACGCTGTGGCGCACAACGAAGGCCTGGGAGCGAATTGGAAGCCGCGGCGGGCGTTTTGGGCCGATCGCGCAGCCAACGAAAGCACGCTGCGCACAAATCTTCTGTCGCTGCCGACGACGCGGACGCGCCATGTGGGGAACGATCCCAACGTGGAGCGCTATGACCCTGATCTCTGGACCGACGAATTTGCGTTTCTCAGCCAGCCTGGCCAGGCCGACATTCAAAGCGATCTTTTCTACGATTATCGAACCAATGTGGACGCCTATCCCAAGTGGCAAGCGTGGATGCGAGAGAAGCAGCCGCGGCTGCTGGTAATTTGGGGCAAGTACGACCTCTCGTTCGATCTCGGCGAGCCGGAACGCTACCGCAACGATGTACCGAACGCTGAAGTGCACGTTCTCGACGCCGGCCATTTCGCATTGGATACGGCTGCGGATGAGATCGCAGCATTGGTTCGACGCTTTGTCGATTCTTCACGTTGAGACTTTCCGAGAGGCTGCTATGAAGGCGGCTGAAATTGACGGTTGAAACTGCGCGATGATAAGTTGAGAGCGTGCGCGTTCTACTTCTCAACCTGGGTGCGGAATCTAGCGAGGCGGTGAAGCAGGCCTTATCCGGCCAGGGCTATGAAGTCGCCGCGACCCAGACGCAGGCGGTTGATGAGGTCCTCGCTCTTTCCCCGGAAGTCCTGATCACGGAAGCAACACCATCCGACCTTAGCTGCTGCGGCCTGATCAGCCAGATCAAGGCGAATCCTCAGACTCTCAGGATCGTGATGATCGTTCACGGCGGGGCGCTCGAACGCGCCCGGGCGCTGGATTTGGGCGTTGACGACGTGATCTCGTTTCCGTTTGAACGGCTGGAGTTCGCGGCGAGGATCCGGGCGCAGTTTCGCGAGAGACAACCGGAGGTGGAGCTCGAAGCGAAGCTCAGAGAGGCAATGCAAAGAGGGCGCTTGGCGGAGGCCGCCGCAGAAGCGTTGAGCGGGGCGAACACCAAACGGCGCTATTGGCTGATTCCAGCGATTCTCGTTCTGGGCGCGGCCGCGGTACTGGCGGGAGTTTCGACGGTGATTTCGAACCGGCACAGCCGGAAGGATACGTTGCAGCTCAAGGCGGAGATTGCGCGGCTGAACGGCGGACTCTTGCAACAGGGAGAGCTGCTCGACCGTGTGGAAAAGGACCGCGCGTCGCTTGACGCAAGCGCAGCGGCGGGGACGCGCGAGTCGTTGAAGGCAAAGACCGAAGCGATCCGCAAGGAGATAGCCGCCGGCGGCGAAACCGATAACCAATCACTTGAGAAGCAGCTGCAGGCGACCGAGAATCGCCTAAACCACCTGGAGAGTGAAGGCCGAATCGCGGAAACCATCGTTCGCACGTACGGACCGAGCGTCTGCTTGCTGCACGTGGTGGTGGCGTTTCGGGACAAAAATTCGGGACAGGTGATTCGGATCTCGACCGATGCCAACGGCAAGCCGCAGGTGGACGACAAGGGGATGATGGCTCTCGAGACAGGGGGGACAGGAGCGCCGCTGCAACTTGACGTCTTTGGGACAGGGTTTCTGGTAGGGCGCGATGGACGTTTGCTGACGAATCATCATGTGGCGGAACCCTGGTGGGGCAATGAGGAACTGAAGCAGCTTCTCGACCGGGGCGCGACGGCGTTCGCGGTGTCCTACACGGCGTACTTTCCCGACACGTCGGAAGGCATCGCGGCCGAGGTCGGACAGATTTCGCCGGATGCCGATTTGGCAACTCTGAAGCTGCAGAATGCCGCGCCAGCCCACGCCGCAGTGTTGAGGCTCGACGATCGGAGCCAGGCCAGCGTGACGGGCGATGCGGTAGTCCTGATTGGATATCCGACGGGAATCGATGGCATCCTGGCGCGTGCGGGAGGCGACGTGACGCGGAAATTGGCGGAAAACGCCAAGAATGTGACCGAGATCGTTACGCAATTGGCCGCGCAACACCTGATTCGCCCCACGACCACGCAGGGACACATCGGCGATGTCCTAAAGGACAAGATTGTTTACGATGCGGCCACAACTTCGGGCGGCTCCGGCGGACCGCTTTTCAATCGCGAGGGCAAAGTGATCGGTGTGAACTTCGCGATTCTGACGGATTTCGGGGGCTCGAACCTGGCGGTGCCTGCCCGCTATGCCGATTGGTTGGTGAAGTAAGCATTCAATTGGCCCAGCCCGAGTCGGCTGGGCCGAAAGTCTCCTCGCCAGTCTATGCGAATGTCGAGGGCAGGCCGTAGGTTCCATCGACAACTTCCACGAAGTTTCGCTCCTCCCGGAGGATCAGGCGCTTGCTTTGTGCCATGGCGAAATTATCACGCGCTTCTCGATCTGACCTCAAGCGTGCCCGGTAGGCCTCATAAGCGGCGAGGCTATCGAATGAAATCAAACCCCAAGCCACATCATTTGTACCTTCATACGGCAGGAAGTAACCGACAAGGTGGCCACCGCAGCGAGGAATGATGCGGCCCCAGTTCTCGGCGTATTTTTTGAACTCGTCTCGCTGGAACGGGTCAATCTGGTAGCGAATGAAGCAGGTAATTTTCATTTTGTCCTCCGGTGTTCGGTATCGCCCCTCGATCGATAAGCCTGCGGTTCACCTTGCTGGCGTTTCTCCCGTGCTGACATCCAAGAGAGATTCTTCGACTACGCGTCCCGGCGCTTCGCGCAATACCAAAAGGACCGGACACTCCGCTCAGAATAACGTTTTAGAGAAGGTCACGATTTAGACTACGCGGAGGACGAGTTTGCCGCGCGTGTGGCCGGAGGCATTCGACTCCTGAGCGGCGCGAGCTTCCGCTAGCGGGAAGACCTTCTCGATGATTGGCTTTACTTTGCCGGAATCAACGAGCTTGGCGATTTCGCTTAGCTGCTCCGCGTTGGCCTGGACGAAGGTGTGGGCGCAACGCACTCCGTGCTGCGCGGCTTTTTCGGGCGACGGCGGCTTGAGAATTGAGACGTAAATCCCGCCCTTTTTCATCACCGGATACGACCGGAATTCCGTTTCTCCGGTGACCGTGTCGAGTACAACATCGACATCGTGGACCACGTCCTCGAATTTAGTGGTGTTGTAGTCGATCAGTTCGTCGGCGCCGAGGGAGCGGAGAAAATCATGATTTTTCTTCGAAGCGGTGCCGAGCACGCGAGCGCCGTTCAACTTTGCGAATTGCACCGCGAAGGTGCCCACGCCGCCGGCTGCGCCATGGATTAGGACCGACTGTCCGGATGTGAGTTTTGCAGCGTCAAAGAGGGATTGCCAGGCCGTGAGAGCGGCAAGAGGGATGGCTGCCGCGCTAACGTGGTCGATGGATTTCGGCTTGAGTGCGACTTCGGATTCCTTCACGGCGACGTAGTCGGCATAGGAGCCGTCGCGGGACAGGTCAGGGCGGCTATAGACTTCATCGCCGGGCTTGAGACGGGTGACGCCAGGCGCAACGGATTCGATCACACCGGAAACGTCCCAGCCGGGAATAAAAGGCATCTTGTATTTGAGGCGCTCCTTGGCGAATCCCTGGCGAACTTTCCAGTCTACTGGGTTCACGCCGGAAGCATGCACGCGAATCAGTACCTCGCCGGGTCCAGGCTGGGGGCGCGGAGCATCCTCGTAGCGAAGAACTTCAGGGCCGCCATATTCGTGAATGCGAACCGCTTTCATCATTGCCATGATCGATCGCCTCCGGGTGAATCAATTTGTTCGCTGGATCCGTTTTCGGCGTTTGATAATAGCAGTCTACGTTTCAGATGCGAAGCGAAGTGACCGAATTCACGCGGAGCCAGGGTGATCGCACTTGGCGAAATAGATTTGATTGAATCGGCAAGGGCCATCGTGCTAAGTTCCGCGCAACGAAGTGCAAAAACAGGGGGGAGTGGTAATGCTATTCCGCGAACCCGCTATCGAATCTGAAGCCATCGCATACCACTCGAGCCGTTAGGAAAGGGGTAACGCAAGGTAAGGAGGGACCAAAATGTTTGAGGCTCAAACGAAGGAGAAATCGGGCGGATCGGGACTGCTGATAGGCATCTGCATCGTTGTGGTATTGGCGGTGGTCGGAACGCTGGCCTATTTGAATAAAGGCTCCGCGAAGGGCTCGGAAGCGTCCGCGTCCGCAGCCGGCTCCACATCCACAGGGCTAAAGGGGGATCCGGTTAAGGATCTGCATATCGTAAGCGCCAAAATGGAGAAGGACTACACGGGCAATTTGGCGGTGTGGTCCGTGGACATTAGGAATCAATCCCAAGTGTACACGTACAGCAACATTGGCTATCAGACGAACTACTTCGGCAGCGACAACAGCGTTCTGGTGCAAAACAAAGGGAACATCTCGCTGAGCCTGGCTCCGGGTGATGAGCAAAGCACTCAATTTCGCGACGTGCTATATCCCGATAACACAGCGTGGTACAGGTTCACCGTGGTTGGGGCCGACGCTTCGAAATAGCGGAAGGCGCGCGAGCCGCTGCGCTAGAGATTTTGCAGCTTGGCCGGGATGAGAAAGACGGATGGGAAGTTGCTAGACTGACAGAATCGATTGATCGCCATCCGGTCGAGCCGCAGTGGCCGGGCGGGCGGCCTTTTCAGCGTACAGAACTTGGTCAGCTCTTTGGAGAAGCGTTTCAAGGGTGTCGGCTACCTGGTACTGGGCGCGTCCGCGAGCGTACGACACCAGGACTCTCCGACGATTCAGGATGACTTCGAAGGGTTCGAGACGCGAGAGGATTATGTGCACGTTCTCTCTGGGGCATTCGGGCAAAACGACGAGGAATTCATCACCGCCAATGCGGACCGGCACATCGCAGGCGCGAATAGAGCGCCGCAGACGATTGGCAAACTCCTTTAACACGATGTCGCCGGCGGCGTGCCCAAACTGGTCATTGATCTCTTTGAACCGATCGAGATCCAAAACGATGACTGCCAGGTCGTAGTTCTGCCTCTCCGCTCGCGTGATTTCTTTCCGCAGACATTCTTCTCCATACCGGCGGTTGTACAAGCCGGTGAGGGGATCGAGAATAGCCAAGCCGTAAAATTTGTCTGCTCGCTGTCGCTGCGTGATCGCGGTTTGCATCTGTTCGCCCAGTCGCTGGCGAAAGTGCTTGAACTGGCGGTGCTGGTAAAGCATATAAGCATTCGAAGTCAACATCAGACCGAGCAACCCCTGTACAACCACGGTTGCGTAGTGCCCGAACGCGTTCGGCCAAGAAAGCATCACCAGCGCCGCAAAGAGCAAGGTCAGCCCTCCGACGGTATTCCACCGGAACCAGGAAGTGCTCCGGTCCAGGCGGACCAAGCTCTGGCGGATCTCCTGGGGATCGGCGACTTCCGGTTCGGGTCGCTCTGCGTCGCTGTTCATCGTTGGTAGGGTAGCGTTCATCAGGGCTTAGTCAAATAGTACGCAAAGCCTAGTCGTCACTCTCTTTTGTACCATTCCAACTCTTTTTCGGAAATGCGCCGTAGTCCACTGGACAAAGGCGCGCAAGCGCTGTACCGGCTTGGAATCATTAGAGGATAGCATCCGAATGGCTCTCGGTACGGCATGCGGCCAAAGGGTCAACAGTCAAGCACCATGCAAATCCCCGAAGCAGGCACCAGGAAACGGGGGCTCTGGGCTAATCGGCCGTTTGCCGCTGAGGAGAGCGTCGGCTACAATACCCGTTTTGCATAAACCATAAAATGAACGAGATACGGCTTCACAACACATTCACGAACGCCCTCGAGGCGCTCCATCCGGTGCATCCAGGCCAGGTTCGGATCTACACCTGCGGCCCGACCGTCTATGCGTCGGCGCACATCGGAAATTTTCGGACATTCATGTTTCAGGACATTCTGCGGCGTTTCCTGCGCGCGCGGGGCTACAGCGTGCTGCAAGTGATGAACGTGACCGACGTGGACGACCGCATCATCCAGTCGGCGGCTGCAGCCGGAGTGGGAATTCGAGAGTACACCGACAAATATATTCAGGCATTCCTTGAGGACATCGATGCGCTGCACATCGAGATGCCGGAGGAACTCGTTCGCGCCACGGACCATATCGAGGACATGGTCGCGTTGATCGAGAAGCTGCAGCAGAAGGGAATGACCTACACAAGCGACGGATCGATCTACTTCCGCATCTCGAAGTTTCCGGCGTACGGCAAGCTTTCGAAAATCGACGTCAGCGGGATGCAAGCCGGAGCACGCGTGGACGTGGATCAATACGAGAAGGAAAATGCGCGCGATTTCGCGCTGTGGAAGGCGCCGAAGGCCGGGGAACATTTCTGGGAGACGAGGATCGGTCCAGGTCGGCCAGGCTGGCACATCGAGTGCTCGGCGATGGCGATGAAGTACCTGGGGGACACGCTGGATATCCACACCGGGGGCGTGGATCTTGCGTTTCCGCATCACGAAAATGAAATTGCGCAAAGCGAAGCGGCTACTGGAAAAACGTTTGTGCGCACCTGGCTTCACGCCGAACACTTGATAATCGAAGGCCAGAAGATGTCGAAGTCGCTTGGCAATTTCTATACGCTGCGCGATCTTTTCGCGAAGGGGCACAAGCCTTCCACGATCCGCTTCCTGCTGCTTTCGGTGCCGTACCGGAGACAACTGAATTTCACCGAAGAGGGCTTGTTGCAAGCACGGAATTCGACGGAACGGCTACGCAATTTCGTCACGCGGCTGAAAGCGGAGCAGTTCCCGGCAGGTTCTAACCCGGAGGTCGAACGGCAGATCGAGACCGCGGAAAACGATTTCGACGCCGGCCTATCGGACGATATCAACACGGCGATGGCGCTGGCGGCGGTGTTCGATCTGGTGCGCGAGGCCAACACGGCGATGGACCGCGGCGCGTTCCTTCAGCAGAATGCTCCGCGCGCGGTCGCGGCAATGCAAAAATTCGACGGTGTGCTAGCGCTGTTGGAGGACGACGACGAGGACAAACTGCGTAAACTGGGTATCGGACTCGCAAAACCGCGCATTAGTTCAGAGCAAATCGAAGGGCTAATTGAAGAGCGCACTGCAGCTAAGAAGCGGCGGGACTTCAAGCGGTCCGACGAAATCCGACAAAAACTCGCGGATTCTGGTATTCTGATAGAAGATATGAAGGACGGCAGCATCCGCTGGAAGTATAAATGAGAATTTCCCCAAAGCACGCGAATCCCCTTCATGGCCAGCCTTCCCACGCGCGCCCAAATCTTTTCGGCGTAGATTAATTCACGCTTTTTCCCGATGATGTATCCGGCTTGTGAGCGCACCAAGCAGTGCGCGAGCGCCGGAGGAAACCAAACTCCGGGAGGAAGACATGCAAGTTGCCGCAAAGAAAGTGAAATTGCCGCACATCATTACTGCTTTGCCCGGCCCCAAGGCGCGCGAGATTGTGGAACGAGATCACAAAGTGATCTCTCCTTCCTATACCCGCGACTATCCATTGGTGGCGAAGAGCGGAAGTGGCGCTATCGTTTCCGACCCTGACGGGAACGAATTTCTAGATTTCGCCGCGGGGATCGCCGTGGTGGCAACCGGGCATTGCCATCCGGAAGTGGTGGCCGCCATACAGAAGCAGGCGGCGCAGCTGATTCACATGTCCTGCACGGATTTCTACTACGAAGGAACGGTCCAACTTGCGGAGAAGCTTGCGTCGATTGCGCCAGGCAAAGGCGCGAAGCGGCTCTATTTCGGAAATTCGGGCACCGAAGCGATTGAAGCGGCAATGAAGCTGGCGCGGTATCACACCCGGCGAGACAAGTTCATCGCGTTTTACGGCTGCTTCCACGGACGGACCATGGGAGCGCTATCGCTGACGGCCAGCAAGGCGATTCAGCGGAAGCACTTCGGCGGGCTAGTGGCGGGTATATTTCATGCGCCCTATCCAAATACGTACCGGGGGGCTCACGGAGTTCGCCCGGAACACGCGGCGAGCGATGCGCTGGCGCAGATCGAAAACGAACTTTTCAAGAAGTTGGTGGATCCGGAAGAAGTTGCCGCAATCTTCGTTGAGCCCATTCAGGGAGAAGGCGGATACCTTCCCGCGCCTCCGGAGTTTTTGCAGGGACTGGAACGCTTGTGCCGGAAGCACGGCATTTTGCTGGTTGCAGACGAGGTGCAATCGGGTATGGGGCGCACGGGAAAATGGTGGGCCGTGGACCATGCCGGCGTCGAGCCAGATATCATCTGCGTGGCGAAGGGAATCGCGTCCGGCATGCCGCTGAGCGCGGTGATCGCGAAAGCGGAGGTGATGGATTGGAAGCCGGGCGCGCACGCGTCCACATTTGGCGGCAATCCTGTCGCTATAGCCGCCTCGCTGGCTACCCTCGGAGTGCTGGAGCGGGAAGCCATGGCGAACGCCGCGCGAATGGGCGAATTCCTTTTTCGCAAGACCGCCGATTGGCGCGAGCGGCACAAGAGCGTGGGCGACATTCGCGGCAAGGGACTAATGATCGGAATTGAGTTCGTGCGCGATCAGAAAACCAAAGAGAGAGCGCCCGAGTTGCGGAACCGCGTGCTCCAGGGAGCGTTCCACAAAGGTCTACTCGCCCTTGGGGCCGGCGAAAATTCGCTGCGACTTGCGCCTCCGCTGATTATCGACGAGGAGCAAGCCGAGTTTGCAATCAACACACTTGATGCCTGCATCAGCGAGGCGGAACGAGCAGGCTAGTTTCAAGGATTTCGCCATGATTGCGCGCCTGATGTTTGCAATGGTGAACTTTGCCGCTCGCAAAGGACTCAGCGAATCGAGCGAGGCAAATCCCGGGGAGAATACACGCAAGCAGGAAGCGCGTCGCACCGGAATTCGGGGCGAGACCTACGCGTATTGGTACCTGCGGCGCCAAGGATACACGATCGTCGCGAGGAATTACGTCTCGACGGGAATGAAAGGTGAGATCGATCTGATCGGCTACGACAGGGCGGTGCTCGCTTTCGTGGAAGTCAAAACACGCAAGCCCGGCGACGGGGATCGGCCTACGCCCGAGGAAGCTGTGACCGGAGAAAAGCAGAGACATCTGACGCGGATCGCTCGGCAATTTCTTCGCGCGAGACACATCGAAGAAGGATCTTGGCGCTTTGACGTGCTGGCAATTGAAGGGAGCGCGGGTCGGCGCCCCGAGGTGCGGCTTCACAAGGGAGCGTTTGTTCCGCGCGGGGATTGGCATGCGTAAATGTAAGATGCTGCAACGGTTGTGGCAGAATGGTTCCGCGGTTGCTGTGATTGCTGTCTATTTGTCGAGATACCCTGCTCTACGCTGCAAGGCGAAATAAGGAGGAGGTTTGCCTGAGCTTCGCAAGGATCCCATCACAGGCCGATGGGTAATCATTTCGACGGACCGAGCCAAGCGTCCCACGGATTTCATTCGGGAGAGCGTGCAAATCAAGGGCGTAGGGATGTGCCCATTCTGTCCTGGGAACGAAGGGAAAACTCCATCGGAGATTCTGGCGTACGGGCGAAACGGGAGCGGTAAGGACACGCCAGGGTGGTCACTGCGCGTGGTGCCGAACAAGTTTCCGGCATTGGGGATCGAAGGCGGCCTAGATCGCGAGGGCGAGGGGCTCTTCGATCGCATGAATGGCGTGGGGGCGCACGAGGTGATCATCGAGACCCCCGAACACAAACTTACACCGGCTTCGATGCCCGAGAAGGCGATCGAGGAAACGCTGTGGGCGTATCGCGACCGCATGCTGGATCTCAAGAACGACCGCCGGTTCCGATACATTTTGATTTTCAAGAACCACGGCGAAGCGGCCGGAGCCACGCTCGAGCACACGCACTCGCAGTTGATCGCCATGCCGATTGTGCCGAAGCGCGTGCGCGAGGAAGTGGACAGTTCCAAGCACTACTATGACGAAAAAGAACGATGCATCTTCTGCGACATGATTCGTCAGGAGATCGAAACGGACGCGCGCGTGATCCTGAACGACGATCACTTCATCGCTCTGGCACCGTACGCGCCGCGCTTCCCGTTTGAGACCTGGATCCTGCCGCGGCTGCACAGCTCGGCATTCGAAAACATGCCAACGCCGTACTACGGGCATCTGGCCAAGATTCTGCGCGATTTTCTGGGGCGCCTCGATGCGGCCCTTTCGTTTCCCTCATATAACTACGTGATCCATACTTCGCCCATCGGCGAAGAGATCAACGACCACTACCATTGGCACATCGAAATGATGCCGAAGTTGACGCGAGTGGCGGGCTTCGAATGGGGCACGGGCTTCTACATCAATCCCACACCGCCAGAGGAAGCGGCGCGGTTTCTGCGCGGAGCCCGATAGTAGGTCAGGACTGATCGAGTTTCTTGCGCGCGGAGACAAACAAGCTTGCCGCCAGCGCCGTGAACAGCAAAACCCCGAACCACTGCGCCTCACGCAGGTGCGGCATATGCTTCCCGCCCCAGGCGGTAAATAGTTCTTCCGGCCAGGGCAAATGCAGCGCTCCGGCAAGCCGGTGCGGCACATGGCTGGTCAGCTCCGGGTCCTGAAGCAGATTGATGGCTATGGCCAGCAGCCCGAAGACGCCACCAGCGGCGATAAGGCCGCTGGCGTAGAGCGAGCCCGGGCTTACTTCGCTGTTGGCATCGTCTTTTTTGTCCGCGCCCTGCTCTGCAAGGAACCGCACAAGTCCTCCGGCGAACATCGCCATGGTCGTGCCGATGGAAATGTAGGAACCAACCGCAAATGGCAGCGAGCGAATCCCCAGCAGCTCGACAGCGATAACCAGAAACACCCCGAGGAAAACAAGGCGCCACGGTAGGCGTCGGTTGAGAATCCCATTGATCACCGTGGCCATCAGGCGCGCTTGCGGCGCGGCGGCCCGGGCGCTGCCAATTCCCTGCTCCCACTGAACTTCGATCTGCTGCGTGGCTGGATCGTAGAGATATTTGCCGTCGGGAATCTCTGCGGAGCCAATAGCGTTGACCAGCACGTACGATTTTCCTTCGTGCAGGTAGTTATCCTGCTGGCGCTGCACGCCCACCGGCAGATGGCTGATATCTAGCGGGATCTGGATCGGCTTGTACTGCGCCAAGCCGTAGTTCATCAGGATCAGCGTGCCCCCAATTGCGAACGAGGAAACCAACACGCCGATGACCAGGGCGATTTGCTGCTTGGCCGGCGTCGCCCCGACTAGATAGCCGGTTTTCAGATCTTGCGAAGTGGCGCCGGCAATCGCGGAAGCAATGCAGACGATGCCGCCAATCGTAAGCGCGAGCACGGCATAAGAATTTGCCGTCCAGTGCATTACTAAAAACACGGCGCAAGTGGCCATTAGAGTTGCAATGGTCATGCCGCTGATGGGATTCGAGGAGTTTCCGATGAGGCCGCTGATACGGGCGGCGACGGTGACGAAGAGAAATCCGAACACGATAACGAAGAGCGCTGCGACCAAGTTGGCCAACGCTCCGGTTTGCGCCCCGGGGATGGGCTTAAATCTCAGAAGCGCCCAGATCATCGCGAGGATCACAACGGAGCCGATGATGACGATTCGCATGGAGAGATCGCGCTCCGTGCGCCGTTCCACCGGCATCGCAGACTGTTTGGCACGCATGTCCTTCATGCCCGCGCCGAGCGCTGCGAAAATCGTCGGCATCGTTTTGATCAGGGTAATCAGGCCCGACGCGGCAACGGCTCCGGCGCCGATGGGCCGAATATAGGTTCCCCAAAGCTGATCCGGACTCATTTGCGGGATGGGAATAGTGCTGGGATATAGCGCTACTCCCGGAGCGAGCGAGCCAAAGAAGCGAATGGCCGGCATCAGCACAAGCCAGGAAATCACGCCACCGGCGAATAGCGTTCCCGCAACGCGCGGCCCGATGATGTAGCCAACACCGAGATACTCGGACGTGATCGTGCATCGCATCGAGGCGCCCGGGAGCCATTTCGGCTGGTAGTCGGGTTGGGACGGCCAAAGTCCGAAAGTGTTCATCAGGATTGTGTAAACACCGCCGAGGCCCAAACCCCAGAACACACGGCCCGCGAAGGAGCCTCCGCGCTCCCCAGCAACCAGCACATCGGCGCACGCAGTGCCCTCGGGAAAGGTCAGGTTGCCATGTTCTTTCACGATCAGCTGCCGCCGCAGCGGGATCATGAAGAGCACGCCGAGTGTTCCGCCGAGCAGCGCCAGAAAGAATACTCGCCAGTATTCCGTATTGAGTGAGAACCCCAGGAAGATCAATGCGGGCATAGTAAAAATCACGCCCGCTGCAGCCGATTCGCCAGCCGAACCGGTCGTCTGCACGATATTGTTTTCAAGGATTGTGGAACGCCCGAATGCGCGCAAAATGCTGATTGAGAGGACCGCGATCGGGATGGAGGCGGAAACCGTCAGGCCGGCGCGCAGACCCACATAAACGGAGACAGCGCCGAAGAGGACGCCGAAGAGCGCGCCAAGCATTACCGCGCGAAAAGTAAATTCGCGCACACCTTCCGCTTCCGTGTAAGGAGTGAATTCAGCGGCGGGTGCGGTCGAGCTCCAAACCTTGGTCTCCACGTTGCTCCTCCGCTTGCATCTCAGCCTCAGGGCTTTTCGCGCCCGGCCACATCCCGCCGAAGGCGCGGAAGTTAGCATTACCCGCGATTTCAAGCAAGCTTAGAGCAGGCGCGTTGCCGCGAAGAGATGTCCCGTGTCTGCAAACGGAAATGCTCTGATCTTCGTCTTCGAGGGCAAAACGATGCGGACTCACTCGGGGCTTTCACGATTTCTCGGAGAGGCGTTCGCGGACATGGTCGCTCAGAACCTTGCCATCCACCGCTTTCCCTTCCAGCTTCGCGCGGGCAGCTTTAATCACCGCACCCATTTGCTTTAGGGAACCGGCGCTGGTTTCGGAAATGGCCTCCTCGACCGCTCGGCGAACTTCTTCATCGCTGGGCGCAGCGGGTAGATACTCCTCGATGATGGCGATTTCCTTGGCCTCCTTCTCGGCCAGATCCTTTCGCCCGCCTTGCCTGAACTGATCGATGGATTCGCGCCGTTGCTTGATCAGCGTTTGGAGGATCTGGAGGGACTCCAAGTCCTCAAGCGCGCGCATCTTTTCGATTTCCTTGTTCTTCAGCGCGCTCTTTACCATGCGTAACACGCTTAGCCGCAATTCATCCTTTCCCTTGATGGCTGCGGTAAGATCGTTCTGGATGCGTTCTATATAGCTCATTCGATGGCCTCTTCTCGGCGCCACAGAATATCACATGCCCTCCGTGGCGAAGGGAAGAGTGGGGTCTTACCGGCGCCGAGGCCGTTACCCTTCGATCCTGCATCTTAGACGAAGAGAAGCGGGCCGCGGTCTTGTCGACTGGAACCCTTTGAATGAGCATGCCTGGAATGGGTCTGTTACAATTTTGCGATGGTAGTTGGGCTGGTCGCGTATGCGGTCGATTAAATGGCGCAAAGCAAAAAGCGGGATAAGACGATCATCGCGGTTCTGATTGCGTGCCTGGTCGCGCTCATTGTGATCGTCCTTGGGTTACGTAGCCAGCCACCCGTGGTTCCCGTTGTGACGGTAACGCGCGAGGATTTGGATGTGGATATCACGAGCAATGGGAAAGTAGAACCTATTTCGCCGGCCGTGGCGCACGCGGAATTTCCTACATTCGTAAAAAAAGTGATGGCCGCCGAAGGGCAGGCTGTCCATCGCGGAGAAGTGATCTTGACGCTCGATGCGGCTGATATTCGCTCCCAGCTGGCGCAGGCACGCGCCGATCGCCTTGCCGCCCACACCGACCTTCGCAATGCGCGCGCCGGAGGTCCTCCGGAACAGGTGGCGCAGCTTAAAGGCGATCTTCAGGCCGCACGCGTGCAAGCGAAGAATCTCGAAACTGCCGAAAAAGCGCTGCGGGAACTCGTCGCCAAACAGGCAGCAACGCAAGACGAACTCGCACAGAATAATGCTAGTTTGGCCAAGGCGCGCGCCAATCTGAGCGCGCTCGAGGCTCGAAAGCAGGACTTGCAGCAAAGGTCGGCGGCAAGCATTGAAGCAGCGAGCCTTCGGGTCAGCAAGGCTGAGGACGAGGTACAGTCTCTCGACGAGAAGGTGCGCTCGGCAACCGTAATCTCGCCCCTTGATGGCACGCTATATTCGTTACCCGTGCACGCGGGTGATTACGTCAAGGTGGGCGACACACTGGCTGAAATGGCGGACCTGCGGCACGTACGCGTCCGGGCCTTCGTCGATGAACCGGACTTAGGGCTTCTCGAACCGAGCCAAGATGTCCAAGTCACGTGGGATGCCAAGCCTGGCACTGTTTGGACTGGCCACACCGAGCAAGTACCGAAACAAGTGGTCTCGCGAGGGATGCGCAGCGTGGGCGAGGTCCTTTGCTCGATCGACAACGACAAGCTGGAGCTTTTGCCTAACACCAACGTCCAAGTAATGATCCTGGTCCACGAACGGCGCGGAGCCGTAGTCGTGCCGCGCGCGGCTGTGCGCGAAGACAAACGTGGGCATTATGTCTTCGTTTTCGATGGCAACAAAGTTCGGCGGCGCGACATCTCTGTGGGTATTGCCAGCACTTCGAAATACGAAGTGACGTCCGGATTGATGGTGGGCGACCGCGTAGCGGAGCCAGTGGATCAGAACCTGAAGAACGGCATGGAAGTGCGGCCAGGGGAAGCCTATTGAAAGCACCGAGCAGGGTTGCCAAACTAGTATTGTCGACCATTCTACTTGCACTAGCCGGTTTCAACGCGCTACGGCTCCAAGCCGACGCACCCGGCGCGATCGAGTCGGCACAGCATCAGTTCAACGCCGGTAATTACGCGGCCGCGATTGCAACACTGCAGGCAACGGCATCGCAGAACGCTTCGAACGCTGCGGCGGCGTATTGGCTGGGGCGCTGCTACTACGAAATTTTCGACTACGATAATGCGATCGTCCAGTTGGAAAAAGCAGTGTCCCTCGACCCGAAGAATTCCGTTTATCACCAATGGCTTGGCCGTGCCGATGGAGGCAAAGCGGATCGTGATCGCAGCTTTTCGATGGCCAAGAAGGTGAAAAAGGAGTTCCAACAAGCGGTCTCCTTTGACCCTTCGAATGTCGCCGCCCGGCGCGACCTCGAAGAGTACTGCCTCGACGCTCCCTGGATCGCCGGTGGCAGCAAATCGGAAGCGCTCGATCAGGTGAATGCCATTGCGGCACTCGATCCTATCCAAGGCCACTTGGCTCGCGCCCTCTACTACCGCGAAGGCCTAAAGAAGCTTGCTGACGCGGAAAGCGAGATCCGCGAAGTTCTGAGCGCCAAGCCAAAGACAGCCGATCCGTATTTTGAAGTAGCCAATTTCTTCGAAACTCAGAATAAACCCGCGGACATACAAGCCGCTGTCCAGTCGGCTTCCCAGGTGGCGCCCAGTGATCCGCGGCTTGCGTTCTACCGAGGCGTCGCTGGTGTGCTCGCCAATGCGAATTTGCCGGCTGCAGACGAGGATTTAAAGGCCTATCTCGCAAGCACACCGGAACGCAGCGATTGGCCTTCGCATGCCGCCGCCCGCACATGGATGGGCAGGCTCTATGAGGCTCAGGGCAAACCCGCCGAGGCGGCAGAACAGTATCGCGCCGCGCTCCGCCTGGATCCCAAAAATAAAGATGCGCGAGCGCAGCTCGAACGACTTGAAAAGTCTTCGCCGTAAAACGCCGCCTTTTTTCGTGTATTCGCCTTTGCTGCGGCCCGGCTCCTGGAAAATTGAATCTTCGCGTTGATTTGAATGGCCATCGCGCGCAACACGTCGGTGTTCTGGGGTGAGACGTGGAAGCTCGCCATGCAAGCTCTCCGCGCCAACAGAATGCGCGCCATCCTCACCATGCTCGGCGTGGTAATCGGAAGTGCGTCGCTCGTCCTGGTGGTGACGATAGCCCTTACCGGAAAGCGATACGCCCTCGCGCAGATCGAGGGCGTGGGCGCCAACCTTGTCTACGCCAATGTGATCAATTCCGCTGAACCGGGCGGCATAAACCTTTCCGACCAAATCACGCCCGCGGATTTAGAAGCCGTGAAGGAGGGCCTGTCGCAACTCGTGACCGAGGTTGCGGGGACGAACGCCCGGGAATTGACCGTGTCGATGAACGGTCAAGAGCGGCCCGTTAACCTGGTGGGCGTCACTCAAGGTTATGAAACGATCCACAACCTGGCGATCGTTCGCGGCCGTTATTTCGATGAATCCGATTTGGCGGCGCGCAGCAAAGTCTGCTTAATTACGGAAGATCTCGCGCGCCGCGTTTTCCCCTTCGACGATCCAGATGGAAAGCAGATTAGCGCGGGCGAGCTCCAATTCACCGTGATCGGAGTATTTCGAGAGCGCCTTGCCATCCTGGGCTCAACGGAAATTACCAGGGACTCGGCCATCGTCCCGTTCTCTTTGCTACGTTATTACACCGGCGCCGATTATTTCGCGACGCTCTATGTCAAAGCCAAGAGTCCGGACGATGTCGCGGCCGTCACTCAGCAAGTGAAGGAGATTATCCAAGGCCGCCACCGTCCGGGCGCGCAATACCGCGTGCAAAACCTCAGCGGTATCCTTGAGACAGCGCAGGCAATCGGGATGGCGCTCACAGTCGTTCTCGTTCTGATTGCCCTGATCGCTCTTGCGATCGGCGGAATCGGAATCATGAATATTATGCTGGTAACGGTCACCGAGCGGACTCGCGAAATCGGGCTTCGCAAAGCCATCGGCGCTTCGGGTGACGCCATTCGCTACCAGTTCCTGATGGAAGCGATGGCCATCAGCGGGACAGGCGCGCTTGCCGGAATCCTGATCGCTATTCTGATACCTACCGTGCTTCGGTTGTTGCTGCGATTCTTTCCCGATACGCAGGATATCAGCGTACCCATATCGTGGCTCTCGGTAGTGTTTGCGTTCGTAGTATCTTGCTCTACAGGCTTGATCTTTGGCTATCTCCCGGCAAATCGGGCAGCGAGACTTCAGCCGACTGAGGCGCTGCGCCATGAATAACGTTGCGAATCGGAGTGGGGATCGAATGAGTAACGCCAGAAATTTCTCGTTTGTGTTGGCGGCAGGGCTCGCGTTGCTAATCGCACCGCCCGCGCATGGACAGGGGTCTTCGACATTGACCCTCCGCCAAGCGGTGACACTCGCGCTCCAAAACAGCCGCGACGTGAAGCTCGCGCAGGTGCAGTACAACGTGGCTCTTGGCGAGGCGCGGGTAAACCGGGCCGCCTTCTTGCCTAACCTGTACACAGGTTCCGGCGCCGCCTATACCCACGGCTTTCCATCCTTGCCAGGAGGCCAGGCCCCTGCCGTCTTCGAGATGGACTACACGCAGAGCGTGTTTGACCCAGTGTTGAAAGCTCAGCAGCACGCGGCGGAAGAAAGGGCGCAAACCCAGGAGATCGAGCTTGACCGTATCCGCGACGCCGTCACGGTCCGCACGGCAACCGCGTACCTCGAGCTGGCCAAAGTGCGGCATTCCCTCGATCTGATGCGCTCCGAACAAGCCAGCGGCGAAAAAATCCTTCAAGTCGTCCGCGAAAGGGTCGCTGCGAATCAGGAGTTACCAATGGAGGGGACGCGAAGCCAATTGGCGCTGGCTCGCATTCAGGAACGCATCGTGAAGCTGGAAGACCGGGAAGAAATGCTCGACCAACAGATCCGCGACCTTACGGGCATCCCAGACAGTCAGTCTCTTCAGGTCGAAGCCGAAGATCCCGCATTTACTGCCCAGCTTGCCACCGACGTGGCAACCGTCCAGTCCGAATCGCAAATGGTTAGCCTCGCCGTGCAAAATGACCGCACCGTCGCAGAGGCCGAGCACGAACGCAAGGCGCGCGAAGACATTTTCCGGGGCGCGCGCCTGAGTTACTGGCCCACCGTCGCGTTGGTCGGGCAATACGATATTCTGAGTAAATTCAACAACTACGGCGAGTTCTACAAAAAATTCGAGCGCAATAATGTCAACGTCGGCGTGCAGGTCACCATTCCGATCTTCGCGGCCAAGACTTCCGCCGATGTTGCGCTGGCGAAATCTCAGCTCGCCGAGGCCCAGCTCAGCCTCGGGAGCAGGCGCCAAGAAGTTCGCCTGGACGTTCAGCAAAAAGCCCGCAGCGTACGCGAGCTGGACGCCACACGCGAAGTGGCCCGCCTGGATCTCCAATTGGCCCAGGAAACCGTGCAGGTCGAGCAAGCCAAGTTTGATCAGGGCCGGATAACCCTCCAGGAAATCGAGCAGGCTCGGTTGGATGAGAACGACAAATGGGTCGCTTTTCTGGACGCCGATTTCGCTCGCCAACAAGCGCAACTCACCCTGCTGGAGGCTACTGGCCAACTCGCAAAAGTCCTTCCGTAGCAACAAATTCAGAGAAATATTGGGCATGTCGTTGAAATCGAGTAGAATTGAATGGATTTCCTAGGCTGATTGCACTCTAGCCCTGAGGGTGGTGAAAAGATGTCGTCGGTAATGAAAACGCTTTTCTTGAATCCGCCGAGCTTCGAGAAATTCGACGGTGGGGCAGGTTCTCGCTGGCCCGCCACCCGGGAGATCGAGTCCTACTGGTACCCAGTGTGGCTCTCCTATCCGGCCGGCATGCTGCCCGGCAGCCGTTTGCTCGATGGCCCCCCTCATCACATTACTCCGGCTGAGGTTGTGAACACCTCGAAGGATTATGACTTCGTCGTGCTGTTCACTTCCACCGTGGGTTTCCATAGCGATCTGCGTATGGCTCGGGCCATGAAGGAACAGAAGCCCGACATCAAAATCGCCTTTGTCGGTCCGCACGTGCAGATCAAGCCGGCTGAGAGCTTGCTCGCTAGCTCCGACCTCGACTTTGTGGTCCGCGGCGAATTTGATCATGCGGTGGTCGAATTTGCGCAGGGCAAACCCGTCTCGGAGATTGGCAACGCCAGCTACATAAAAGACGGCAAAGTCATCCACAATCCGTCGCGTCCGCTGATGCAAACCGAAGAGCTTGACGCTCTGCCATTTGCGACTGACGTCTATCAGAATAATTTGACGATCGAGAATTACAACGTGCCGTTCCTGCTGCATCCGTTCGTTTCCTTCTACACGGCGCGCGGTTGTCCGGCCTTATGTACGTTCTGCCTGTGGCCGCAAACGCTTTCGGGCCATGCCTGGCGCACACGGTCGGTCGAAAGCGTTGCGCGCGAATTCAAGCAGGCGCACAAGATGTTCCCTCAGGCCAAGGAATTTTTCTTTGACGATGATACCTTCAATATTCGCAAAGATCGCGTCGTAGCCCTCTGCAAGGAATTCGAACCCGTCGGCTTTCAATGGTCCTGCACGTCGCGTGTCCACGGGGATTACGAAACTCTGAGAGCCATGGCCAACGCGGGGTGCCGCCTCCTCATTGTCGGCTTCGAATCCGGCGACGCCCAAATTTTGAAAAATATCAAGAAGGGCCAGACGCTCGAGATGGGCCGCAACTTCGTGAAGAACTGCAAGAAGGTTGGCATTCGCGTCCACGGCGATTTCATCATCGGCCTTCCCGGCGAGACGAAAGAGACCATCGAGAAAACCATTGATTTCGCTAAAGATCTCGATTGCGAAACGATTCAAGTCTCCATGGCCCACGCCTATCCCGGCACCGAGCTGTACGATCAGGGAACTCGCGAAGGCTTTCTAGCCGGCGAAGCCATCACTGATATTGGCGGCCACCAGCTTCCTCACCTCGAATATCCCGGCCTCTCGAAGGAATACATGGTCGAGTCCGTCAACCGCTTTTACGACAGCTACTATTTCCGGCCCAAGGTCGCCTGGCGCATCGTTCGCGACGCCCTTTGGGACGGGCACGAGCGCAAGCGCCTCTATCACGAAGCTGTGGATTTCATGAAGCTCCGCGCAGACCGTATCAAAGTGTCGCGCGCCAGCAAGGGCGTCGACAAAAAGGCGCTCGTCACAGTTCCACCGATGGACGCGAGTTCCGGGGTCGGTGAGTCGCAAGGCGCATGACGTCTGCGCAGGACCTCCACCTCAAAACTATCGCTCTGATCGTAATCATGATTTCCGTCGCCCCCCTCGGCGACGTTTTTCTTGGCAAGGGCATGAAGCGCCTTCCCGCGATGGCCAGTTGGGCGCCGGGCCATCTTTTTCATTTTTTCTTCCGCGCATTCACCGCCGGCGACGTCTGGATTGGAATCGGACTGCTCCTCGCCTATTTCGTCGCTTACCTTCTTGTCCTTTCCTGGGCGGACTATAGCTATGTCCAGCCCGCTTCGTCGGCATCCTACGTTCTGATCGCCTTGCTGGCGCACTTCGTGTTGCGCGAGACCATTTCGCCGGTGCGCTGGCTCGGAGTCGCCGTGATCTGCACCGGAGTTTTCGTCGTGGGTCACACGCACCCGCAGACGCCGGAGCACCACTCGTGGTGACCCAGGCCGTTCTCTATATCCTCATCGTTTTCGTCGGCACCGGCGGCGAGCTTTGCGTTTCACGCGCGATGAAAACCATCGGCGAAGTGACGGACTTTCGCCCGGACGCCATCGCACGCGTGGTAGGGCGCGCTATGACGCTCCCACGCATGTGGACCGGAATTGCCCTGATGGCAGTTGCGTTTTTCGCGCTGCTGGGCATGCTGTCGCTCGCCAAAGTCAGCTTCGTGTTTCCGTCGACGGCCCTCAGTTACGCTGCGGGTGCGCTCGGAGGAAGATTTTTCCTCAACGAACGCGTGACTCCCCAGCGGTGGTTCGGCGTCCTGTTGGTCTGCGTCGGTGTCGCGCTCGTGTTTATCGGCAAGGGATAGCGCGCGAAGGGTTTGCCCGATGAACTTTTGGACGGCGATTCGCGATGTTCTTCTTCTGCTTTCCGTCGCGCCTTTCGCCTACTACCTGCTCGCCATTTTCGCCGCGTGGCGATTCTTTCCCGGCGCAGGTCTCGCCCCCGCCGCCACTCTGCCCGATCCCCCTCCGCCTGTCAGCATCCTGAAGCCCATCCACGGGCTCGACCGCGAAACATACGAAAACTATGCCAGTTTTTGCCGCCAGGATTATCCCGAATTCGAAATCCTCTTCTGCGTTTCGGATGCCGACGATCCCGCGATCCGAGTGATCGAAAACCTGATCCGCGATTTCCCCAAGCGCTCGATTCGCCTGCTTACTGGCTCCGACCCGCTGGGCGCGAACGACAAGGTCAACAAGCTCGTGCGCATGGCGCGCGAAGCCAAGCATGAAATCTTAGTTGTCAGCGATAGTGACGTCCGTGTCGGACCGAATTTTCTGCGGGCCATCGCCGCGTCTTTTGCCGACGCCAAGCTCGGCGGAGTCACATGTCTCTATCGCGGCTTGGTCGAAGAATGCTTCGCTGCCACGCTTGAAGCTCTCGGCAACAGCACTGATTTCGCGCCGGGCGTGCTGGTCGCGTGGCTTCTCGGAAATCGTGCCCTCGATTTCATGCTCGGCGCCGTGATGGCGACCACCAAGAAGCATCTTGCCGAAATCGGCGGCTTCGAAGCCTTGGTCGACTATTTCTGTGACGACTACGAACTCGGCAATCGCCTCGCCGCGCGCGGCCATCGCATCAAGCTCAGCAGATTCCCGGTTTCAATCGTCTACCAGCGCGAGAGCTTGCCCGTTGCGTTTCGCCACCAAGTTCGCTGGAATCTCAGCATTCGTTATTCGCGCCCCTGGGGACATCTCGGCCTGCTTTTCTCCCAGGGCTTGCCGTGGACCGTGCTCGCCGCCATCTTGGCGCCTTCAGCGGCCATTGCCGCCGAGTATGTTGCAGCCTATGTGCTTCTGCGCGGAGCGATGGCCTGGGTCGTAGGCGCGTGGGGAATGCACGATCGTCTCGTGCGCCGCGAATTCTGGGCCCTTCCTGTGCGTGACGCCTTCGCGTTCATCGTTTGGCTGGCCAGTTTTTTCCCGCAGCGCATTCATTGGCGCGGCCAGCAATTCCTGGTGCGCGACAAGCGCCTCATTGCGTTTTCATCCCGCCATTCGTAATCGGAGTCAAAGTCGCGCTGCGACCGAGATTGCGGCTATTCGATTTTTCCAGTAGAGGCACAGCATGCTGTGCTCGGCGCAGATACTTGGCAACATGTCGTCCAATACTCCGCCTTCTGAGGCTGCGGTCCCGGCCTTTGCTCGGGACGAGCAAAACTTTCTCCGACGCCAAAATCCCGTCTGCGGCGGCATTGTATGCAACGCTACCTTGGACGATTTTTGGTTACAACCGCAGGTACTTGCGGTCCCAGACACCCTTTTGGTAAAATTGTCTTTGTATCCTCGGACTGTGCGCTCACAGCCTTCGCCCCGCGCCCTCGCAAATTCTGCGGCACGTAACGGAACCTGCGTTTCACGCTATACTCCCCAACCGGAAATCGAGCTAGAATCGCGCTCGCTGTCGCCCTTTTCGGGCTTTCGGGAGGCTTTATGGAATCAAAATGGACTCTCATCCTCGCTGTAGGTTTGCTCGCCGCGATCGCCGCGTTGGGACAAAGCCAGGCTCCGCCGTTGTCGCCCGCTCCCGCAAACGCGGCTCCGCCTTCGCTTCAAGCCAACGCCGATCCCGGCTATGACGCCGCTCTTGCCGCCTGCAAGAATCCGCCGCGCAAGATGCCCCCGATCCATTTCCCCGCATCAGGCCCGCCTCCACGCGACGTTACCGTCACCGCGATTCCCGGCGTCATCGCCGCGGGCGCGCAATGGAAATTTCTCTGGCAGGATGCCGGCAACAATGGCGACGGCATCGTCGGCACCAAAGACGGCGGCCTGCTGATCGCGCAGAACGATAAAGCCGATGTCGTGAAACTCGATCGCAATGGCAAGCCTTCCGTTGTCTTCACGGACACGCATACCGGCGGCTCCCTTTCCATGAACGCGAAGGGCGAACTCTTTATCGTCGAGCGCGGTTTGCATCCCGCCATCTGGGAGCTTTCGCCCAAGCGCCAGCTCCTCGCCGATAAGTACCAAGGCGAGTCGTGGGATTGCATTGGCGGCGTCCTCAACGATCTTTCGGCTGACAAAAAGGGCGGCGCCTACTTCACCATGGGCGGGCTTTTTTACGCTAGTCCTTCCGGCGTGGTCGCCAAATACGGTGAAAATCTTTTCACCAACGGCATCATCCTCAGTCCCGATGAAAAAAGGCTCTTCGTGACCAACAGAAACGCCGTGGTCGTTTTCGATGTCCAGCCTGACGGTTCACTCACCAATCAGCGCGATTTCGCCAAGCTCCAGGAAAAAACCGCCGGCGACGGCAGCACCACCGATTCCGAGGGGCGCATCTACGTCACCACGGGCCCCGGTGTGCAAGTCATCGGCGCTGATGGCACCTGGCTCGGCCTGATTCCCACGCCGCGCGAGGTGATCAGCGTCTCCTTCGGCGGTGTCAACAGAAAAACGCTTTTCATCCTAGCCCGCGGCGCCGTCGATTCCGCTGGCAACCAAATCGGCAACGCCGCCCAAGTCTACTCAATCCAAATGATCGCCCAAGGCTACAAAGGCCGCCCCAAATAAACGTGAGGAGCTAGTTGAAGGGACGTCAACGTTACAAATGAGAAGGTAAGGCGGGAATCTGCGGCAGGGAGGCGTTCGAAGATCTAGGGCTGACCGGCTACTGACTGATCCAGGTGAGCAAGTACCCTCGGCCAAGCGTCCTCATGCCGCCTCATCGATGCCTCATCCGAAAATCCCGCGTGCGTCAGGCGCAATCGCGTTCCACTGGCACTCGGTGTGAGTTCTACCGTCACCGCCGTCTCGGCGCCAGGCGTCGCGCCGGGTACCCACGTCATCTCGACGAGTCAATCGCGTTCCAACCTCAGAAAGCGGCCGTAATGCGGATGTCGCGCGCCTTCGAAATGCATCTCGAAAAGAAGGCGGCGTTTACTTCGCCTTCCCATCGAGACCGTCCCTGGCGCAGCGAACCAACGGTCGAATTGCTCGGTCCATGCACGGAATAAAACTCCAGGTGCCGCCAGCATTGCGCTCGCAGGTAAATCGAAATGGTCTTGCGGAAAGATCAGGCCGAGCAATCGCGGTAGCCATCACTTCCTCCGGGACGGACTGCGGTGCCGTAATTCTAGTCGAACGAACGGATATTAGGAAATTTTGACAGCGCTTGGGCGCGGCCCGTTGACGAAATTCTTTGGTGCCAGTAAAGTAAGAAGAGGTTGCACCTGCGGCCTTTTTTATTGTCTCCCGCTGGGAGGTCGTACAATTGGCAGTACATCAGA
>CAVPWV010000029.1:0-13655 GCA_963709445.1 uncultured Acidobacteriota bacterium | reverse complement strand
GAGCGCATATCTGGAGTAGCAAGGGTCTCGATCAACGCCGGTCGGATTTGACGAACCTCGCCGTCTGAAACCTGGGAGCGGACTACGTACGGTGGCGCAGGAAAGCGCCTACCGGCCAGCGGATGCGGGAAAGTTTCTCACGAGCCAATCGACAGTGAGTCTGGCGTAAGACTCCGCGAGCGGGCCCGGCGTCAAATAGTGGCTCGCGCCCTTAACCCAGACTAAGTCGCGCTGCGGCGACGCCGTCAGGCTGTCGTAAATCTTTTGAGCATTCGGCGGGAGGGAAAGCTCGTCCTTCTCGCCGTGAATCACCAAGGCGGGAACTTTGATCTTCGGCCCATACTTGACGGAGCTAGGCGCGCTCGGATCGCTCGGCGCTCCGAAGAAACTGATCAGCCCCTTCGCGCTTCCCATCACTGACACGGCGCCCGGAAACCAGTTCGCAAACGCGACTGGCTCCTGGCCTTTGCCTTGGGCGACTATTTCGCGTGCGTGCCTGAGCGTATCCTCCAAGCGCCGCTTGTCCGCGTCACTGCTCCGAACTTGAAACTCCAGATACGGTGACGGGATCGACGCCATAAATCCGACCGCCTTCACAGCGGGGTCGTTTCGCTCAGCCATATACTGCGCCATGCGAGGGCCGCCAAGGCTGATGCCCAGAATCGCAATTCGCGCGTAACCCTTCGATTTTGCGTACGCTACAAACGCCGCGATGTCCTTCACCGCGTCGCTATATTCCGCGTAGGGATTGTTGTACGAGGCGCGCATATTGCCAAGCAGGAACGCGTAGCCTCTATCCGTGAGTGCGTTGGCAAGGGGTGAGTAATCATGCGCCGGATACAGCGCCGCGCCAGTCGTGCCGCCCGGCACCATCACGACCAGCGAATCGCCGGCCTTCTGCGGTTCCCACAGCAGGCCGTTTAGCCCAACTTTATCTTCCGCCTCGATTCGAAACAGATCCAGCCGGCTTTGCGAACCAGGAATTGCAGTGGCTGCCATGGCGCCAACTATATTCCAGTCATGCTCGTCCGATCAAGGCTCTAAGGAAATGGCCTAGGCCCATCTGCCGGACAAGTCGATTTCTCACTGCCCACTCGGACGAGATTCAGCTTTAGTGCCGCCTGGCCAGCCTGTGCCGCGCCTGTAGGACTGCGGGCCTTCGAATACAGCCTCGACGCGCGAGATCTTGCCATCCACGAACTTGAAGATTTCCGTGTTCAAAATCTCGTTCGGCTCGCGCATTCCTTCCGGCATGGCGAATCGGTGGCCCTCATAGGTCCAACTCTCGACGTTTCCGCGGCGCATGAAGTCAAACGTGGCAAAAACGAGCTGGCGCTTCTCATCGATGATGGGAAAGTGTGCGTCCTCGTATCCCGTGATAAACGAGTACTCGCCGTAATCCAGCTGCTTGCCGCAGCCGATCCCCAGCATGTTCGGCCGCGGCGCCTCGCCTGCAACCTCGGTCGGTTGTCGTCCGATCGGCACTGGAGGCGTGTCGTTGGGGCCGATCGCCGTCACATTGCCGTCCTCCAGGCGAATGCAGGACTCTGCATAAGGCGCAAGATGGCCATCGCGAAAGGCGACCGAGCGCAAATAGCCAAGGGCGCCCTTCTGCAACTCCTCGCGCCCCAGTCGCGTAGCAGCGGGCTCTTCGCGGTTCATGATCTCCATCCAGCTCGGATCCTTCGGTGGCAAGTTCTGCGCGGATTGCACATGTCGGTCGACCACCGTTTCGATCTCGACGATTTTGCGATTCACCACCTTCAGGCGAACCATTAGCAAGTCCGGAAATGGGATCTCATGATTCTCCATCAGATTGACGTAAGTTGCGACACCACCCGTGGACGGATCGAAAACGTCGTGTCGGTATGGCCCGTAGGAATTAAACGTCACCCATAGCCCTTCCTTGCCCAGCTCGAGTTCAGCGCCGTTCTCTGTGTAGCGTTGGTGCTCCGCGAGCGGCAGCGCGGAAGAATCGTGCGTGGCGAGAGCCTGCAGATATCCGTCCATGAACCCTTTGAGGCATGCTTCGTCGCACGTCTTCGTTTGACCGCTGGCGGTGGCGCAACAAAGCAAAGCCACCGCCACAGATGCTAACCACGCTTTCTTCGAGAAAGCTGTCGTAATGAACTCCCAAATCGTCATGTCGCCCTCACTTCTGAACCATCTCGATATCAAGCCGAATCTTAATTCGGTCACCGATCATACCGGGATCGGCGCTTATGCCAAAGTTCTGTAGGTCGAACGTCGTTCCGATCAATTTGGCTGTTTACAGAACGGTGCTTCAGTGCCACGGTTTCGTTGTTAACGACCGATCCCGTTTTGAGGGCAGTTTTGTGATTCGCATCGAAAGCGCGGAAACACCCGAGTTCGTCGCCACGATTCGAAAGCTTTTTGTCGAGTATTCGGAATCGCTGGAAGTCGACCTTTGCTTTCAGGGATTTGCAGAGGAATTGGCCAAGCTGCCCGGGGACTACGCGAGGCCTGCCGGGCGTCTCGCGCTCGCGTTGCAAGGAAACGAAGTCGTTGGCTGCGGCGCCTTGCGCCCGCTGGGCAGTGACGTTTGCGAGATGAAGCGGCTCTACGTTCGTCCAGCGTCTCGCGGAAAGGGCGTAGGCGGCGCAATGATCGACGCGCTGATCAGCTCGGCACGGGAGATCGGCTATCACCTGATGCGGCTGGATACGCTCCCATCGATGGCGACTGCAATTGCGATTTACCGTTCGCTGGGATTCAGGGAAATCGCGCCCTACCGAGCCAACCCTGTGCCTGGAGCCTTATTTTTCCAGTTGGATTTGCGGTAAACTTGCCGGTCTAGCGAGTCCGACCGCAGGTTCGAAATGCTGAGGTCGATAATCTGCCCAGCCCGATAATCCATCCAAGGAGACAACCATGAAAATCGTAGTCATCGGGGGCAGTGGGCTTATCGGATCAAAACTCGTGCCGAAGTTAAAGGAGCACGGCCATGAGGCTGTCGCGGCGTCACCGAATTCGGGTGTCAACACCATCACGGGCGAGGGACTGGCCGAAGCGCTGAAGAGTGCATCGGTGGTCGTTGACGTATCGAACGCTCCCTCGTGGGAAGACGCGGCGGTGATGAACTTCTTTGAGACATCAACCCGCAACCTCCTCGCCTCTGAGGCGGACGCAGGCGTAGGACATCACGTTGCACTGTCAGTCGTAGGAACCGAGCGTTTGCTCGAAAGCGGCTACTTCCGTGCAAAACTCGCTCAGGAGAATTTGATCGAAGGTTCCTCAATTCCTTACTCAATTATCCGCGCGACACAGTTCTTCGAATTCGTCAAGGGCATCGCCGATTTTTCCACCGATTGCAACAAAGTACATCTGCCAAGTGCGCTCATCCAGCCCATGGCGGCCGACGACGTCGCCGGTGAGGTCGAAAGGATCGCGGTGGGCAAGCCTGTGAACGGCACCGTTGAAGTCGGAGGGCCGGATAAGTTTCGCCTCGATGAACTCGTCAGGCAAGCTCTGGCCGCATGGAAGGATCCGCGCGAGGTTGTCGCTGACCCGCACGCGCGCTACTACGGCATAGAGGTTAGCGAGCGCGCGCTCGTTCCGGCCGATGACGCGCGGCTCAGCCAGACGCGTTTCGCGGACTGGCTCAGAAATTCCGCATTTCGGGCGCATGCCTGATCACCGGGGTTTCCGGAGAAGTGAAGTATTACTTCCAATCGACGGTTAGCTGACTGATCGAGCGTACAAATCATTTCGGAGCGCGCCGTGATTCGCGCAATTCCGCGATTGGAGTTATTCTTGGCACACTCGCTCCTCACCTGCGCGGTGGCACCCAGACAAGCTTCGCCTTCGCGGAATGTCACCCAGGGAAACGCAGGCGACCGCGAGTGTCTGCCCTTCGTCACGCTCGATTCGTACGACTCGGCTCGGAGCGTGTTTCGTGCTTACTTACTTAGCGGGGATATAGCTCAAATCCTGCCTGAATTTGAGGATCTCGCTGTATTCGCTCTCGATCGAGTCGTTCAGGGCCGCCATTGTAGAGGTCATCCCGTCCGGACCATACGCTTCCGTGAGTACTTGCTCCATGGGCTTCTCGTTGGGGTTCGCCTCGAAGTCCGCCCAATGAGGACGCGCTAGGCTGACGACGAATGTTCCGGAGAAGCCGCCGTTCACCAGTTCGTAAATCTCAACGTGGGTTGGAGAATTTGCCTTGCGCTCAGCGGCGGAGATTCTGGAAATGGCGCTCGTGAAATCCGCTGTTCTGCCGGACTTGACGCGGAGGGTGAGGAGTTCCTGGTATTGGGGGGGCAAAGGGGAATTGTCAGGATTGCCAAGCTTCGGCAGAAGCTGGTAGTAGCTATCCTGAATGGACGCGACGTAGGGACCAACGGCCTTGCTGTATTCCTGATCATCGGCAGCGTCGGGTATGGGCGGGTGATCCAGATCGGCCCAATGCAAGCCTGACCGTACGACGATGTAAGTTCCCGTCCTTTCTCCGCTAACGACTTCGAAGATCATCAGCGCGCCAGGATCGTTTTGTTGTTTATGCCAATCCGCCTTCTGCTTGCGGCCTTGTTCGTATTGTTGAGTCATTCCGGATTTCGGTGTTTGAAATTCCGCTGTCAGGATGTTGCCCGGGGTACCTTGTGCGGCGGCACAAAATGCCGCCAGGAACACCATGGCTAGAGACAGCGATGCGTACTTCAACATTCTCATTTATCCTCCAGAGACTTTTTGAACTGGAATCTTCGGTTGGCCTTCGGACAGGTACACTTATACACCCGAAGCCCTGCGAGCGGGCCGAATCTTTCTGCATCGCCTCGTCTACGATGGCTCACAGCCGGAATGAGGGTCGGAGATTGCGAAACGTGGGGGACGAATTCAGGTCGGTTGGCTGAGCGCATTCCCGCGCGCGAATTTTTCTGCGGCTGCTTCCGGAGTGGGATCCAAAGCCAAGATCTTTTGTAAATTGGTCAGTTTCAAAACTTGCTCCACGATTCCGTGCGCGCCGGCGACGCGTAGCTCACCCCCAGCGTGTGTCAGCTTGCTGGAGCACATAACCAGGATGCCTATCCCGGTGCTGTCGATCCGGTCCAACCTGGACAAGTCGAAGATGACCTTCTTTTCGTTGTCTTGGATGACACTGTCGACCGCCCACTCGACTTGCTGGGACAAGTTGCCCTGGGTAATTCTGCCGACAAGCTCCAGAACGACGATATCCGCGCCGATGCGTTTTTTCTGGATTTCGAGAAGCACGTTGTTCTCTCCTCTGTTCCCGATGCGCAGGCTGCTGAGCGACCTCTGCCGGCAAATCAAACAAACAATCAGTGGCTTTCGCTGAAATGTTCCCAGAGTCTACGGCGACGCCATAGTTCCGTCCAGGCCAAAATTATAGGGCTAACTCCTGATTAACGCTGCCGGACAAGTGGAGCAATAGAGGGGCATTTGTCCGGTTATTTCGCCTAATCGGGAGTTCGGTCGGAGAGCTCGTTCGACGACTTGAGTCGAATCACATGAAATTCTTCGTGTGATATGCGGACATTGCTGTTGCTACACCAGGCTCAAAGCCCAGTGACTGCAAGCGTTCCCGGCGGGTCCGATCCATGTCGCGCTGCAACTCGGCCACGTGGCGCGAACCTGTGCGTATTTGCGGGACCGAAACGCCGCCTCCGGCGAAAACTACCAGCGCATCGTGGACATAGGGGCTCAGTCCCGAGATCGACGCGAGCATTTGACTGCGCCGCTCGACCGCGGCGGCCATCGAAAGCCGCATGTCGGGCTCGCGCTCGAAAAGATACCGCATGTGTTCGGTCCCGAACGCCACGTGACGCGCTTCGTCTCGATGCGCCAGTCGTGCGAGCGTGGCGGTCACCGGATCGGGTGCGTGTTCGCCAAGAAATCTTAGCAGCGTAAGAAATGTGCCTTCGCCCATAACGCAAAGTAGAAATGTCGCCGTCGTAAAATCTGGCTCTTCGAGCAGTGTCTTCAGAGAAAGCTGCCCGCTAGTCGCGGTAGTGCCCAGACCCGCACCGCCTGCTTCCGCGCGTCGCGTGAAGGCTTCGGCGTGGCGAGCCTCATCCACAATCTGCATAGCCAGCACTTCCACCACCTCGCGGTAATGCGGATGGATGCGCGGTATAAAGCGCGCCGGAACATAGAGCGCGGCGAATTCATTCTCGGTGAGAAAAGTCATGATCTGCCCGACCGAGGATTCGACTTCGGCGGAGAGCTTCGGGAGATCAGACCAGGGAATATCGCGAGAAGCCGACCACTGATTCGCGGCCGCCTGCGAGTAGATCGTGCTCAGTTCCCGCGCCCACACGTCGCGTTTCTGCCGCAGCGTAAAGCCGAAGTCGGGCCCGCCTTTTTCGATACGTGCGCCGCGCGGTGCAAGCCCCCAGTTCGGTGCGGCGGTTTCGCAAACTTCGACGCGCGAAGTATGAATCGCCGGAGCGGGACCCGCGGATTCGATCCGATACATTCCGGCGACCCCTTGCAGTGACTCGCAGCGCAGCCCTTCCTTTCGGCACCAGGCCGCGAGCTGGCCGGCGAATTCCGCCGAATCGCCGTGAACTTCGCACCAATCACCTGCGGCCGATTGCGAAAGAGTTCGGCGCAGCAGAACTGTCGCGCCTTCGTGCAGCGCCAGGTCCTCCAGATCGAGCCGCGATTTAGGTGTGGAGTCGGGCATGGCTGAAAGCCGGATGAATTTTCAGCTTCCGGCCGACGAAGCGGAAGCGCCGTAAAAATTGAAGCGCTTCACGGCCTTTTCCAGCTGCGCGTAACCGCTGGTCCGCGCCGGCAGCCATTTCTTCAATCCTTCCATTTCCATGAAGACGCGGACCTCCGGATCCTGGAACGACATGCCCAGCAGCGCATCGAGAAACGGCTTCACGCGTTGCTCTGGCAGATCGGCTCGCGTCGTGAAATTGCAGTGGTCGAAGGGCGAAGTGGTAGCCAGCACCCGCGTGGTTCCCGGATCGAGGGTGCCTTCGTTGATGAAGACTGCGTAATTGGCGTCCAGAACACAGGCAGCGTCTGCGGCGCCAGAAGCCAGCGCCTTTGCGGCGTCTCGCTCGCCGCCGACGTGATCGCCGTGCTTTCCGACCATCACATTGTGGTACATCACGCGGCAATCGCGCCGCGGATCGACCCCGGACTCGGCCACCATCCCCAGCGGAATCAGTGTGGCCTGCGGAGAATCCGACGCGCCAACGGCCAGCGTCTTGCCTTTCAGATCGGCCAGTGTGGAAAGAGTCGAATTCGCGCGCACAATGATTTTCGTCGTGAGGTCCCGGTCCGAATCGCGCATGGCGATGGCGCGGCAAGCTCCGCGGCTAACGATCTGGCTTTTCACCCAGGCCAGCGGCGAATTCCACGCGACGTCCACTGCACCCGAAAGGTTTGCATCCACCTGAGCGTCATACGTCGAATAGAGGACGTAATCGACTTCCGCGCCATGTTTGGCAAAATATTCTTTAAATCCTTCCCAAATCGTGACCACTTTGGGATCGTACGCCACAGCTCCAATGCGCAGCGGTTCACCTGCGGATGATCTCGACATCATTCCTCCCTCTGCAAATTTCAGTGCGCCGCTAGAATAGCGGCAGCCCCAGACTCGCTTTGCCGATAAAATCTTTGAGGATGTCGCTCGCCGGCGCCATCACTGCGGCCGCCTGCGCGTCGCGGAAAATTCTCTCAAGGCCTCCACGCCGGCCGAACGCCCATCCGCCGCCCAGAGTCATCGCGCGGGAAACAGCGGCCAGACAGGCATCCGCGGCAACCACCTTCACACCAAGCACATCGAGCATCGCCGCGGGATCAGTGGCCAGCGCCTTGCGAATTGTTTCCCGCACGTAGCCTTCCCCGGAATTCACCGCCAGCGTGATCTCCGCAACGAGAAATTGGACGCGCGGGATCGATGCGAGCGCTGCGCCGCCGGCGTGTTCGTATTTGCGTGCCCCCATGCGCCCGACAATTATTTGATGCGCCGCCTTCGCCAGGCCGATGGAAACCGAAGCAACGCCGATTTGAAAATGCGGCAACACAACCTCAAGCATGCTCTGAAATCCGCTGCCTTCCGGACCCAACCGCGTGGCATCGTCGATCGCCACATCGGTTAGCGACATTGGCGCGCTGGCATTGCCGGCGAGCCCGAGTCCCTCGAAGCGCCCCTGTGTTGATAATCCCGCTGTGTTCTTGGCGATCAGATAGAGGTTGGTCTCGGTGGGCGCGCTGGCGCCGGCTTTGCGTGCGGAGACGACGTAGCTATCCGCCTCCCCTGCGCTGGTGACGAAACTCTTGGCCGCGCTGAGCGTTTTCTTCCCGCCGTTTACGCGCACCTCACTAACTGGCGCGTAAAAATGGCCCCCCGAGCCTGCCTCGCTGAAAGCCAGTGTGCTGATATGTGGTCCGCGGGCGCATCTCGGCAGGATTTCCTTCTTCAGAGCATCGCTGCCCTTGGCGACGATCGCGGCAGTCGCGCAGAAATGCATAAGCGTGACCATGGCCGTGGATGCGCAGCTCTGCGCTTGCGCTTCCAGGACCTTCGACATTTCGGCGAGTCCTGCGCCGGTTCCCCCGTATTCCGCCGGGATCAACAGGCCGAGCACGCCGGACTTGCCAAGCGCCTCAAGATTTTCCCGCGGGAATCGTCTCGATTGATCGATCGAGTCGGCGCCTGCGCGAAGCAGCTCTTGCGAAAGCTTTTCGTTTGCGGCTAAAACGGCATGGATGTCCGCCATGGACCCTCCTCTGCCCACTCGGGCAGTTTTATGACGATTGGAAATTTCCGTGATTGCGGGCTAATTCAATTTGGTATGGCAGTGTGCGGCGTAAATCGGAAGGCGGCCGCCGGGCGCCTCTAGGCGGAAATTCAAGTGAAGCCGGTAGAGCGGCTGGCCGATCGCTGAGGAGTGTCGAGAGAAATCAACGGAATACCTGTGCGCTTCGAGCATCCGTGTGCGCGAGACGCAGTATAGGCCGTCAGCTGTTTTCTGCCAAGTCCGAGCTTGCGCGCGTCGTCATCCTCAGGGAAGCGCCGCAAAAAATCGCTAGTTGCAGGAGTAGCACATCGCTTACCGAAGACCCCTGTCGCCCCGGCAATTTTCTCTGCTATAGTCACCCTCGTACTCGCGTTCCTCCCATGGGCTCCGCGCGACAGCGCCCGCGCGACCCAAGCTGAGCGGGAGCCTTCCCCTTTTTTTGTCCCGAGAAAGTCCCTACAATCCCAAGAGCGGACTTCCGGGGCACTCCCTTCGAACGGCCACGGTCGCTCTGAGGGCGAAGGAGATTTCCGTGCGCGTTTTGACGCCAAGCGAAAACAAGCGCCTCAACGAATTGATCGGGTTCGTCGGACTCAGTGTTGCGATCCTGCTGGCCCTGAGCCTGCTCTCTTATTCTCCGTCCGATCCATCGCTCAACGTGTCGGCGTCCGCGCCCAGCTTGGGTTCGGTACACAATTGGATCGGCCTTGTGGGCGCCTACCTGGCGGATGCGTTATTTCAGCTGGCGGGTTACGCGGCGTTTCTGTTTCCGGCGGGCATGTTTATTCTAGCGATGCGGTGGTTCCGCAGCCAGCCGATCGATACTCCGATCGCCAAGCTGGTTGGATGGGCGCTGATGGTGGGGTCGCTCTCCGCCGAGTTTAGCCTGGTAAATATGCCCCAGGTGCGCGGTTCGCTTCCTTCGGGCGGTGTGCTCGGCAGAGTTCTTGCAGACGGATTGCGCGCGGCCTTCAACCCCGTTGGCGCGAATCTGGTGGCGATTGCGACTTTGCTTGCCGCTCTATTGCTCGCCACGCGATTTTCGTTCCGCACGCTGCTCGCGTGGATGAAAAAACCGATGGCGGGACAAGGGCTGCTCGGAAAATTCGTGGCTCGCGCGAAGGAATGGCGCGAAGAACGTGAAGCGGCGTATCTGCGAAAACGAGTGGAAGAAACCAAGATCGTCGGGCGCAAACCGATCATTCAGCAGCGAGTCTCGCCCAAGGTGGTGGACGAAGAAGATGAAGAGGGAAGAAAAGCCGGCGCTGGATTTCCAAAAGCCGGCGCTGGGCGAACGTGGTCCGGCCGTCATAGATTTCCACGACGCGGTGCCGGCTCCGCCGAAGAAGAACGCCGCCGAGCCGAAAATTTCGCGCAACAAGACCGCCTTCCGCTTGCCGCCCACGATTCTGCTGCATCCCTCCGAGCGCAGCGAAAAGATGAGCGAGAGCGAGTTGAAGGAATGCGCGCGAGCCATCGAGCAAAAGTGCGCGGAATTCGAAGTCAGCGGCCACGTGACGCAAATCAATCCCGGGCCGGTGGTGACCACTTTCGAGTTCAAGCCCGAGGCCGGAATCAAGTACAGCCGAATTACGGGGCTGGCCGAGGATCTGTGCCTTGCGCTGCGCGCCGAATCGATTCTCATCGAGCGCATTCCCGGCAAATCGACAGTGGGAATCGAAGTCCCCAACGCGCGCCGCGAAACGATTGCGCTGCGCGACATCATCGAATCGCCCGAATTTTCGCATTCGTCTTCCAAACTGACGCTTCCTCTGGGCAAGGATTTGATCGGCCGTATTCGCGCCACCGAATTGACGCAGATGCCGCACCTGCTGATCGCAGGTTCCACCGGCACGGGCAAAAGCGTGTTCATCAATTCCTTGCTGATGGGAATGCTCTTCAAGTCAACGCCGGAAGAATTGAAGTTGGTACTCGTCGATCCGAAGCGCCTCGAACTGGGGCTTTACGCGGATATTCCGCACCTTTACACGCCGGTGGTCACCGACGCGAAGGTGGCGGCGAACGTCCTGCGGAATGCCACGCGCGAAATGGAGCGGCGGCTGAAGCTGCTGGCGCAACGCAGCGTCCGCAACATCGAGCAGTACAACCGCACATTCGAGAGGCAGCAATCCCTTTCGCTCTTTGAAAATGCCGAGGACGATCATCGCCCGCTGCCCTACATCGTGATTGTGATCGACGAATTGGCCGACCTGATGATGGTGGATACCAATGGCGTGGAGGAGTCCATCACGCGCCTCGCGCAGATGGCGCGCGCGGTGGGCATCCATTTGATTCTCGCCACTCAGCGGCCTTCCGTGGACGTGATTACCGGCTTGATCAAGGCGAATTTCCCGGCCCGCATATCGTTCCGCGTGGCCAGCAAAGTCGATTCGCGGACCATTCTCGATACCAACGGCTCCGAATCGCTGCTGGGCAGGGGCGACATGCTCTATTTGCCGGCGGGATCGTCGCGGCTGCACCGCATTCATGGTCCTTATGTGCACGAGAATGAAGTTTCGGCTGTCTGCGATTTCTGGCGCGAGCAGGCCAAGGCGATTTACAACGAGGAACTTCTGAAGCCGCCGAAGGATGAGAACGCTGTTGGCGGTTCTGGCGGAGGCGGCAGCGAAGACGACGAGGAAGTGGACGACGATCTCTACCAGGATGCGGTGCGCGTCTGCTGCGAAATGGGCCGCGCATCCACTTCTACGCTGCAGCGGCGGCTGCGCATCGGCTACGGCCGCGCCGCCCGCCTGATTGACCTGATGGAGAAGGACGGAATTGTTGGCCCGGCCGATGGATCGAAGCCGCGCGAAGTCCTAAAGACGAAAGACTGGATGCGCGAATTCGACGATTCGATGAAGTGACGATTCGACAAGGATCGTCAAGCAACTGCGAACGAAAGCTGGGAGGCCCGCCTCACTTTACTTCCCGCCAACCACGCGCACGCCAGGTCCGTACTTGTCAACTGCTTCCTGGGCATTGGCTAGCAATTTATCGATTATCGGCAGCATGTGGGTTTCGATTCCGGGCGCTGCTTTTCGTTCCACGTCGCCTAGATAATTCTTTGCAGGCCCCAATAAGTGTTTCCGTGCCGCTTCGTCCTGAATTTGACTTTCCAGCTTCGCGGCCCACATCCTAAGTTCGTTCAATTTGTCAGTTGTCATTTTTCTCCGATCGGCCTGACGAAGCCCAATTTCCTCAGCGATTCCAGAGATGCGTGCATTGCCGCCTTATCGTTCTGGTTGGCAAGATAGCGGGTCGCCGAGTCGTTGAAAATCTCAAGCTCGTGGACCCATTCCTTGCTCATATGTTTGTGCGGTGCATTCGGGTCCTTAGGCGGATCAACGAGCTCGAAGTCTTCGGGACGTAAGTATTGAGTGCAGGGTAGGATTTCTAGCATCCAAGTTTGCTCTTCTGGCGGCAAGCTAGCGTCGCCGGGGCGCGGCCCTATCACTTTCGCGTAAATGTGGGACGGTCGCCGTATCCAAACTTCCTCTCCCTTCTTCAAATCCTTATGATTTGCCACGGCTGGTAGCCTCCGGCAGGGATGATACCACGGGCCCGCTGCGCGCCTGATTGACGTGATGCAGCGGGACGGAATTGTTGGTCCCGCCGATGGATCGGAGCCGCGCGAAGTCCTCAAGACGAAAGACTGGATGCGGGAATTCGACGATGCTATGAGGTCACGAAACCTGAGCCGCACGTATGCAAGTGCAGGTGTCCGAGCCCAACCGCCGCACCCTTCGCTGACGGCGCGAAGACTGCGCTACCCGCCCGCCGTCGGAGCGAAGTCAGCCCAATCAGGCTAAGCAAACCCGTAGCGAGCAGCAGCAGGGTGCTGGGTTCTGGGACATTATTGTCGAGAGAGAAAGTATAAGTAGAGGGCGACCCATCCCAATATGCAGTCCCATTATTTGCCGTCAGACCGAATGGGAAGATGATGCCCGACGCGGTCGACGAAAAGGGAGGGCTTGGGGGGGAGTAAGTGTTTGTGACCTGACAAGGTGGGAACGGCGGCTGCGAGCACACTTCGAAATTCCCAGCCTGCCCGGCTGTGAATGAACCGATTGCACCGGGGTCGGCGTATGCAGTGATGCCGGATGCCCCATAGCTTGCACTCGTGAAAACGTTGTCACCGTTAAAGTAATAGCCTTGCGGCGCAACCACCGTGAAGTCGAACTGTACCCCATCGGTCACCGTACCGCCGAAAGGTACAGCGTTGTTTGCAGCGATAGACTGCGGCCCGCCGAGGAAATCGAGGGTGAAGCCGTTTGTCGCGGGCGTAAAGAATAAGCTGCTGGCAGTCCAGCCGCCGCCAAAACTGTAAAATCCATTGAAGGTGAATGTCAGGCTCCCAATGCTGCAGGTTGTCCCAACGATGGAAGAGAAGTTCGCGGCATCGCAAACAGTGTCGGCCTTCGCGGGAACAGCAAATACGAGCAAGAGAAGTGCTAGCTTTAACGCACGCATTGCAGCCTCCAGAGAGGAAGAAAGACTTGGCATCAGTCGATCAGGCGCAATCCGAGGTGCATGCTACTTACTAAACGTTCTAATGTCAATCTGTATTACACGGCAGCGGGCTGGGATATGGCGCGCAGAAATCCCGTCAAAAAGGAACGGTAACTTGCTCATAATTCCGCTGTGAAAATTGGCGCAACTGGCGGGTGGAAAACTGTAGTTTTGTTTCCCGCAGCCATTGATTAGAATTGCAACACGTGGATGCCGAGATGAAGGACCCAGCGCGCGAAAAGGATGAGGACAATCCCAATAACGGCGGAACTGACCGTGCCTTCTCGCCTCTGAAAAAATCTGAAGTCACGAATACGGCTATAGCCATCGCTACAATCGTCATAGCGGCTTCGACCATCATTTATACGATATTCGCTATCAAGCAGTGGCGATCAAACGTGA
>CAVPWV010000028.1:0-34454 GCA_963709445.1 uncultured Acidobacteriota bacterium | reverse complement strand
GTTGACGTATCGAACGCTCCCTCGTGGGAAGACGCGGCGGTGATGAAGTTCTTCGAGACATCAACCCGCAACCTCCTCGCCTCTGAAGCGGCTGCAGGCGTAGGACATCACGTTGCGTTGTCTGTCGTAGGAACTGACCGTTTGCTCGAAAGCGGCTACTTTCGCGCAAAACTCGCTCAGGAGAATTTGATCAAAGCTTCCTCAATCCCCTACTCCATTGTCCGCGCGACGCAGTTCTTCGAATTCGTCAAGGGCATCGCCGATTTTTCCACCGACGGCAACACAGTACGTCTGCCAACTGCGCTCATCCAGCCTATGGCGGCCGACGATGTCGCCGGTGCGGTCGGAAAGATCGCGGTGGGCGCGCCTGTGAACGGCACCGTTGAAGTAGGTGGGCCGGAAAAGTTTCATCTCGATGAACTCGCGCGACAAGCTCTATCCGCATGGAAGGATCCGCGCGAGGTTGTCGCTGACCCGCACGCGCGCTACTACGGCATAGAGGTTAGCGAGCGCGCACTCGTTCCGGCCGATGACGCGCGGCTCAGCCAGACGCGTTTCGCGGACTGGCTCAAACAATCCGCACTTCGGGCGCACGCCTGAGACTTGGCTCGAATCACATGAAATTCTTGGTGTGATACGCGGACATTGCTGTCGCTGCGGCAGGCTCAAACCCCAGTGACTGCAAGCGTTCCCGGCGGGTCCGATCCATGTCGCGCTGCAACTCGGCCACGTGGCGCGAACCTGTGCGTATTTGCGGGACCGAAACGCCGCCTCCGGCGAAAACTACCAGCGCATCGTGGACATAGGGGCTCAGTCCTGAGATCGACGCGAGCATCTGACTGCGCCGCTCGACCGCGGCGGCCATCGAAACCGCATGTCGGGCTCGCGCTCGAAAACATACCGCATGTGTTCGGTCCCGAACGCCACGTGACGCGCTTCGTCTCGATGCGCCAGTCGTGCGAGCGTGGCGGTCACCGGATCGGGCGCGTGTTCGCCAAGAAATTTTAGCAGCGTAAGAAATGTGCCTTCGCCCATAACGCAAAGTAGAAATGTCGCCGTCGTAAAATCTGGCTCTTCGAGCAGTGTCTTCAGAGAAAGCTGCCCGCTGGTCGAGGTAGTGCCCAGGCCCGCACCGCCTGCTTCGGCGCGCCGCGTGAAGGCTTCGGCGTGGCGAGCCTCGTCCACGATCTGCATAGCCAGCACTTCCACCACCTCGCGGTAATGCGGGTGGATGCGGGGTATAAAGCGTGCCGGCACGTATAGCGCGGCGAATTCATTTTCGGTGAGAAAAGTCATGATCTGCCCGACCGCGGATTCGACTTCGGCGGAGAGCTTCGGGAGGTCAGACCAGGGAATATCGCGAGAAGCCGACCACTGATTCGCGGCCGCCTGCGAGTAGATCGTGCTCAGTTCGCGCGCCCACACGTCGCGTTTCTGCCGCAGCGTAAAGCCGAAGTCTGGCCCGCCTTTTTCGATGCGCGCGCCGCGCGGTGCAAGCCCCCAGTTCAGCGCGGCGGTTTCGCAAACTTCAACGCGCGAAATATGAATCGCCGGAGCGGGCCCCGCGGATTCGACCCGGTACATTCCGGCGACCCCTTGCACTGGCTCGCAGCAAAGCCCTTCCTTTCGGCACCAGGCCGCGAGCTGGCTGCCGAATTCCGCCGAATCGCCGTGAACTTCGCACCAATCACCCGCGGCCAATTGCGAAAGAGCGCGGCCCAGCAGAACTGTCGCGCCTTCGTGCAGCGCCAGGTCCTCCAGATCAATCCGCGATTTAGGCGTGGAGTCGGGCATGGCTGAAAGCCGGATGAATTTTCAGCTTCCGGCCGACGAAGCGGAAGCACCGTAAAAATTGAAGCGCTTCGACGGCCCGTTCCAGCTGCGCGTAACCGCTGGTCCGCGCTGGCAGCCATTTCTTCAATCCTTCCATTTCCATGAAGACGCGGACCCCCGGATCCTGGAACGACATGCCCAGCAGCGCATCGAGAAACGGCTTCACGCGTTGCCCTGGCAGGTCGGCCCGCGTCGTGAAATTGCAGTGGTCGAAGGGCGAAGTGGTAGCCAGCACCCGCGTGGTTCCCGGATCGAGGGTGCCTTCGTTGATGAAGACTGCGTAATTGGCGTCCAGCACACAGGCAGCGTCTGCGGCGCCAGAAGCCAGCGCCTTTGCGGCGTCTCGCTCGCCGCCCACATGATCGCCGTGCTTGCCGACCATCACATTGTGGTAGAGCACGCGGCAATCGCGCCGCGGATCGACCCCGGACTCGGCCACCATCCCCAGCGGAATCAGTGTGGCCTGCGGAGAATCCGACGCGCCAACGGCCAGCGTCTTGCCTTTCAGATCGGCCAGCGTGGAAAGAGTCGAATTCGCGCGCACAATGATTTTCGTCGTGAGGTCCCGGTCGGAATCGCGCATGGCGATCGCGCGGCAAGCTCCCCCGCTAACGATCTGGCTTTTCACCCAGGCCAGCGGCGAATTCCACGCGACGTCCACGGCGCCCGAAAGGTTTGCATCCACTTGAGCGTCATACGTCGAATAGAGGACGTAATCGACTTCCGCTTCATGTTTGGCAAAATATTCTTTAAATCCCTCCCAAATCGTCACCACTTTGGGATCGTACGCCACGGCTCCAATGTACAGCGGTTCACCTGCGGATGATCTCGACATTGTTCCTCCCTCTGCAAATTTCGACGCGCCGCTAGAATAGCGGCAGCCCGAGACTCGCTTTGCCGATAAAATCTTTAAGAATGTCGCTCGAAGGCGCCATCACTGCGGCCGCCTGCGCATCGCGGAAAATTCTCTCAAGGCCGCCTCGCCGGCCGAACGCCCATCCGCCGCCCAGAGTCATCGCCCGGGAAACAGCGGCCAGACAGGCATCCGCAGCAACAACCTTCACACCAAGCACATCGAGCATCGCCGCGGGATCAGCGGCCATCGCCTTGCGAATTGTTTCCCGCACGTAGGCTTCCCCGGAATTCACCGCCAGCGTGATCTCCGCAACGAGAAATTGGACGCGCGGGATCGATGCGAGCGCTGCGCCGCCGGCGTGTTCGTATTTGCGTGCCCCCATGCGCCCGACAATTATTTGATGCGCCGCCTTCGCCAGGCCGATGGAAACCGAAGCAACGCCGATTTGAAAATGCGGCAACACAACCTCAAGCATGCTCTGAAATCCGCTGCCTTCCGGACCCAACCGCGTGGCATCGTCGATCGCCACATCGGTTAGCGACATTGGCGCGCTGGCATTGCCGGCGAGCCCGAGTCCCTCGAAGCGCCCCTGTGTTGATAATCCCGCTGTGTTCTTGGCGATCAGATAGAGGTTGGTCTCGGTGGGCGCGCTGGCGCCGGCTTTGCGTGCGGAGACGACGTAGCTATCCGCCTCCCCTGCGCTTGTGACGAAACTCTTGGCCGCGCTGAGCGTTTTCTTCCCGCCGTTTACGCGCACCTCACTAACTGGCGCGTAAAAATGGCCCCCCGAGCCTGCCTCGCTGAAAGCCAGTGTGCTGATATGTGGTCCGCGGGCGCATCTCGGCAGGATTTCCTTCTTCAGAGCATCGCTGCCTTTGGCGACGATCGCGGCAGTTGCGCAGAAATGCATAAGCGTGACCATGGCCGTGGATGCGCAGCTCTGCGCCTGCACTTCCAGGACCTTCGACATTTCGGCGAGTCCTGCGCCGGTTCCCCCGTATTCCGCCGGGATCAACAGGCCGAGCACGCCGGACTTGCCAAGCGCCTCAAGATTTTCCCGCGGGAATCGCCTCGATTGATCGATCGAGTCGGCGCTTGCGCGAAGCAGCTCTTGCGAAAGCTTTTCGTTTGCGGCTAAAACGGCATGGATGTCCGCCATGGACCCTCCTCTGCCCAATCGGGCAGTTTTATGACGATTGGAAATTTCCGTGATTGCGGGCTAATTCAATTTGGTATGGCAGTGTGCGGCGTAAATCGGAAGGCGGCCGCCGGGCGCCTCTAGGCGGAAATTCAAGTGAAGCCGGTAGAGCGGCTGGCCGATCGCTGAGGAGTGTCGAGAGAAATCAACGGAATACCTGTGCGCTTCGAGCATCCGTGTGCGCGAGACGCAGTATAGGCCGTCAGCTGTTTTCTGCCAAGTCCGAGCTTGCGCGCGTCGTCATCCTCAGGGAAGCGCCGCAAAAAATCGCTAGTTGCAGGAGTAGCACATCGCTTACCGAAGACCCCTGTCGCCCCGGCAATTTTCTCTGCTATAGTCACCCTCGTACTCGCGTTCCTCCCATGGGCTCCGCGCGACAGCGCCCGCGCGACCCAAGCTGAGCGGGAGCCTTCCCCTTTTTTTGTCCCGAGAAAGCCCCTACAATCCCAAGAGCGGACTTCCGGGGCACTCCCTTCGAACGGCCACGGTCGTTCTCAGGGCGAAGGAGATTTCCGTGCGCGTTTTGACGCCAAGCGAAAACAAGCGCCTCAACGAATTGATCGGGTTCGTCGGACTCAGTGTTGCGATCCTGCTGGCCCTGAGCCTGCTGTCCTATTCTCCGTCCGATCCATCGCTCAACGTGTCGGCGTCCGCGCCCAGCTTGGGTTCGGTACACAATTGGATCGGCCTTGTGGGCGCCTACCTGGCGGATGCGTTATTTCAGCTGGCGGGTTACGCGGCGTTTCTGTTTCCGGCGGGCATGTTTATTCTGGCGATGCGGTGGTTCCGCAGCCAGCCGATCGATACTCCGATCGCCAAGCTGGTTGGATGGGCGCTGATGGTGGGGTCGCTCTCCGCCGAGTTTAGCCTGGTAAATATGCCCGAGGTGCGCGGTTCGCTTCCTTCGGGCGGTGTGCTCGGCAGAGTTTTTGCAGACGGATTGCGCGCGGCCTTCAACCCTGTTGGCGCGAATCTGGTGGCGATTGCGACTTTGCTTGCCGCTCTATTGCTCGCCACGCGATTTTCGTTCCGCACGCTGCTCGCGTGGATGAAAAAACCGATGGCGGGACAAGGGCTGCTCGGAAAATTCGTGGCTCGCGCGAAGGAATGGCGCGAAGAACGTGAAGCGGCGTATCTGCGAAAACGAGTGGAAGAAACCAAGATCGTCGGGCGCAAACCGATCATTCAGCAGCGAGTCTCGCCCAAGGTGGTGGACGAAGATGAGGAAGAAAAGCCGGCGCTGGATTTCCAAAAGCCGGCGCTGGGCGAACGTGGTCCGGCCGTCATAGATTTCCACGACGCGGTGCCGGCTCCGCCGAAGAAGAACGCCGCCGAGCCGAAAATTTCGCGCAACAAGACCGCCTTCCGCTTGCCGCCCACGATTCTGCTGCATCCCTCCGAGCGCAGCGAAAAGATGAGCGAGAGCGAGTTGAAGGAATGCGCGCGAGCCATCGAGCAAAAGTGCGCGGAATTCGAAGTCAGCGGCCACGTGACGCAAATCAATCCCGGGCCGGTGGTGACCACTTTCGAGTTCAAGCCCGAGGCCGGGATCAAGTACAGCCGAATTACGGGGCTGGCCGAGGATCTGTGCCTTGCGCTGCGCGCGGAATCGATTCTCATCGAGCGCATTCCCGGCAAATCGACAGTGGGAATCGAAGTCCCCAACGCGCGCCGCGAAACGATCGCGCTGCGCGACATCATCGAATCGCCGGAATTTTCGCATTCGTCTTCCAAACTGACGCTTCCTCTGGGCAAGGATTTGATCGGCCGTATTCGCGCCACCGAATTGACGCAGATGCCGCACCTGCTGATCGCAGGTTCCACCGGCACGGGCAAAAGCGTGTTCATCAATTCCTTGCTGATGGGAATGCTTTACAAGTCCACGCCGGACGAATTGAAGTTGGTGCTCGTCGATCCGAAGCGCCTCGAACTGGGGCTTTACTCGGACATTCCCCATCTTTACACCCCGGTGGTGACCGACGCGAAGGTAGCGGCGAACGTCCTGCGGAATGCCACGCGCGAAATGGAGCGGCGGCTGAAGCTGCTGGCACAGCGCAGCGTCCGCAACATCGAGCAGTACAACCGCACATTCGAGAGGCAGCAGTCGCTCTCACTTTTTGAAAATGCCGAGGACGAGCATCGCCCGCTTCCCTACATCGTGATTGTGATCGACGAATTGGCCGACCTGATGATGGTGGATACAAATGGCGTGGAGGAATCCATCACGCGGCTGGCGCAGATGGCGCGCGCGGTGGGCATCCATTTGATTCTCGCCACGCAGCGGCCTTCCGTGGACGTGATTACAGGATTGATCAAGGCGAATTTTCCGGCGCGGATATCGTTCCGCGTGGCGAGCAAGGTGGATTCGCGGACCATTCTCGATACCAACGGCTCCGAATCGCTGCTGGGTAAGGGCGATATGCTCTATTTGCCGGCGGGATCGTCGCGGCTGCACCGCATTCATGGTCCTTATGTGCACGAGAATGAAGTTTCGGCTGTCTGCGATTTCTGGCGCGAGCAGGCCAAGGCGATTTACAACGAGGAACTTCTGAAGCCGCCGAAGGATGAGAACGCTGTTGGCGGTTCTGGCGGAGGCGGCGGCGAGGATGACGAAGAAGTGGACGACGACCTCTACCAGGATGCGGTACGCGTCTGCTGCGAAATGGGGCGCGCGTCTACGTCCACGCTGCAGCGGAGATTGCGCATCGGCTACGGCCGCGCAGCCCGCCTGATCGACCTGATGGAGAAGGACGGAATTGTGGGCCCCGCCGACGGATCGAAGCCGCGCGAAGTCCTCAAGACGAAAGACTGGATGCGGGAATTCGACGATTCGATGAAGTGAGGACCTCGCATCGCAGTTAGAGCCGAGAGCATAGAATCCCGCACAGTTCTGCACGACGCTTCATTTCATTCAAAGGCTCGCACCCTTCAACACCTGAAGGGATGCGGCACCCCCGCTGTGTGAGTGACTGCGGCCGCCAACTTTTGGTGTGTTATCGTCCCCCGCGCTCCAAAGTCAATGCGAGGAAATCGCTTCGGAACCGAAGGCTCGGCCACCCGCCCAGCGGGAAGGCGGCGAGTGTGAGTTACGGGGCCTGCCAGTCGAGGGCGTAGATCTCCTGGGTGCCCGTGTCGCGAAGCAGAAGAGGCGAATCGTCGGGAGCCATGCCTAACCAGATACCGAAGACGCCCGTTTGCCGGAAGTTTTTCAAATCGGCCACACGCTCAAGCTTCCGGTCACGAATGCGCACTCGCATCACGGACGGCGGGTTCTCCCAGTGCAAGAAGTAAACAGAGTCTCCGGTCTTCGACCAAGTGGGGAAACCTGCCGTTACCTTCGCGATCTCTTCCCACCTTTGGGCGGCGAAATCAAAAAGCATAAGGCTACGCGAATCGCTCGGCAGGGCGACGACGTAGCGTCCGTCGGGCGACCAGCGGGGCGAGTAAAAACCTTTCGAGCCAGGCAGCATCGAAATTTGATGAGACTTAACGTCGAGGATCCGGATTGTGGTGTTGGGATCGGATCGAGGGCCGGAGAAGACAATTCTTGTTCCGTCGGGCGACCAGGTAGCGTCAGATTCTTCCTGGGCGTCTTCAGGTATCAGTTGGCGCGGTGTTCCGCCATCAGTCGAAACCATATACAACTTCGACTTCTGGCCGGGCGAAAAGGCATAGAAAACGATCTGCTTGCCATCGGGTGACCAGCTTGGCAGCACAGAATAGAGTGGCGGGTAGCTGAGCTGGAGTCGCTGGCTTCCATCCAACTTGCTCGTCCAGAGCGTACCCTCCGGGAAGTTGACATAGGCGACCCACTGCCCATCCCTAGAGAAGCTGACGCTATCCGCCGAGATTCCGGAAAGAAATGGAACGAACTCTGCGGACTGCGCGTCATAGCGAGCCAGCTCCCCGCGCGCGAGTGCTCCTACCACGAACAGCTTTTTGCCATCCTTGCTGGGAAGAGGGGAAAAGAAAGTCATCGGTCCCGAGGTCAACTGGAAGGGTTGGTGATCTGCTTTTCCAAATAAATTTCCCTTTTCGGTGACGGCCCAGATGTTGCCTTGTGATTGGAAAACAAAATATTTCCCGTCTGGAGTCCATCTGCCGCAACATTCGTCGGGAGGAGTGTGCCAAGAGGGGAACAGGGGATGCAGGCTCGTCCCGTTGATCGAAACCTGCCAAAGCGACACTTGAAACGACGGAGAGCCTCTAACGCTGAATCGAATCACTTTACCGTCGGGCGACCAGGCGAGATCACCAGCTTGATCGGGCGCGGAGACAAGCTTGTGGGGTTCGCCGCCACCGCTGTTCGTCAGGAATAAGTCGTGTCCGTCGGCGTAAACAATTTTTTGCCCGTCAGGAGACCAGGCGGCGGCCTGCCCAACTGCCTCTCCAACTCTGCGAGGTGACCCACCGAGCACAGGCACTGCCCAAAGCGGCCCCTTGAATGTCGTACCCAGCATGTCCGCGACGAGCAGCATTGCCCCGTCGGGAGAAACGGCCAGCAGTGACTCGCTCGGAGCGGGAACAGGGACGCGTGCGACCTCTCCTCCGGAGCTGGACACCTGCGCGACGCCCAGACCCGCGGAAGCGAAATAGTCAAAGTAAAGCCGTACCCCGTCCGTCCCGCCGAGACGCTTTTCATTACCGTCGTGAGTGAGCGAGACGTAGCCCGATACTTTGGGTACGGGGAGAGGGCGAGATTGAAAATAGACGAACAACGCGATGACAACGAGAGCGAAGCCGCCGACAGCGATTGCCCACCTTTTCCATCTAGGCCGCGCGGGTTTGGATACGACCGTCGCAGCCGCAAGGCCGCCTGTCCCTGCCGCTGATGATGAAAGTTCAGCACTCCCCACAGACACTGCGGTGGCGGACCGTCCCGAATCCGTGTCGCGCTTAAGGCGCTTGAGGTCGGCGCGCAATTCACTGGCGGACTGGTAGCGCAGTTCGCGGTCCTTCTCCAAGGCCTTGTGGATGATCCGCTCCAGCTCGGGTGACAGGTCCGGGTTCAACCGAACCGGAGATACGGGCGCGCGGTTCAGGATCGCCTCGAAAATGACAGCGGACGTATCGCCACGGAAGGGCAGCGAACCGGTGGCCATTTCGTACAGAACGACGCCAAACGAGAATAGGTCGGTTCGCGCGTCCAAGTCCCTTCCCCGCGCTTGCTCGGGAGACATATAGGCCACCGTTCCCACCGCCGTGCCGGGGCTGGTCAGGTGTATCTCAGTAACTTCCGTCGTCGCCGTGGACGCTGCTGACGCAGCAGACTCCGGGATCGGCCTCGGCTGGATCGTCAGTTTCGCTAGGCCAAAATCTAGGATTTTCGCGTGTCCCCGCTTGGTGACAAAGATGTTGGCAGGCTTGATGTCGCGATGCACGATGCCCTGCGCATGCGCTGCGTCCAGCGCATCGGCCACCTGCACTCCCAAGCCCAGGACCTCTTCGACATCGAGCGGGTTGCCTCTGATCAAGTGTTTGAGCGTCTGCCCTTGCAGCAACTCCATAGCGATGAGGTGCTGACCGTTCGCTTCGTCGATATCGTAAATCGTGCAAATATTCGGGTGATTGAGCGCCGAGGCGGCGAAGGCTTCCCGTTGGAAGCGTTCGCGAGCAGAAAGATCATTCTCCAACTCTTGAGGCAGGAACTTCAGCGCGACATGGCGGCGCAGCTTCAGGTCCTCGGCCTCGTAGACGACGCCCATGCCGCCGCCACCCAACATCCCGAGTACCTTGTAGTGCGAGATGGTCTGTCCGATAAGTGGCGAGGAATCCATCATTAGGCGCTCATCTTAGGTTGAGGCAGGAGGCAAGTCAACGAAGGCGAATCTCGCCCAAGTCCTGATAAACGGGGTTATCGGACATGTGGAGTCACGGTACGTCAGATGTCCGGTTAGCCAACTCATCTGCAAGTGGAATTGGATCGTAAATCTAGGGCGTTCGTCAGTACTAATCCGACGCACGGACCGATGACTTCCGGCTTGCGCGTGATCCAGGACGAATAAGGACGTGTCGGCGTGTTCACGTCAGCCTCGCTGCGCTGCCTCGATGACGGCGATGTCGATCTTCTTCATCGGCATCATCGCATCGAAGGCACGCTTTGCCTCACCGCCGCCAGCGGCAAGCGCATCGGTTAGCGCGCGCGGGGTGATCTGCCAGGAGAGGCCCCAGCGGTCCTTGCACCAACCGCACGCGCTTTCCATTCCGCCATTGCCGACGATCGCGTTCCAGTAACGGTCCGTCTCTTCCTGATTGTCAGTCGCGATCTGGAAGGAAAAGGCCTCGGTGTGCTTGAACGCCGGGCCGCCGTTGAGACCGAGACAGGGAATGCCCAGGACGGTGAACTCCACCGTCAGCACATCGCCCTTCTTGCCGCCCGGATAGTCACCGGGAGCCTGGTGAACCGCGGTTACTTTGCTATCCGGAAAGGTGGCGGCGTAGAAGCGCGCCGCTTCGTGCGCCTCTTTGTCGAACCAGAGGCAGATCGTATTCTTTGGCTTCATGTTCGTGTGCTCCTTGTGCTCGTTCAAAGCGAACGCCGCTATTTATGTTACATCCAAGAGAGGTTCTTCGAGTGCGTGTCCCGCACTTCGCGCAGAGGAAAAAACGCGGAACACTCCGCTCCCTTTCCTTCGTCAGGGGGGGCAGAATGACGGCGCGTTCTAGAGGATCGAGGCTAGAAGCTGGAAGCTGGAGACGGCAAGAAAAGACTCCACGCTCAGAAACCGAGCGTGGGTACCCGCAAAGTCAGATGCGAACGCCCGGGCCACCCGCCCCACACTGAGCCTGGAGACGCGCGATCGTCTTCAACTCGAGCTCGTTACAGTTTTCCCGCTCTACCGCATCTAGCAGATGCCTGAGCTTGGCCATGACAAACGCGTCTTTAGCACCATAAATTGCGATGTGCCCAACCGTCTCTTGCAATACGTCGCTTACGCCTGCGACCGGAACAGTTAGACGCACAATCCCATGCTTGTCCAGCCTCGTCTCCGGAACGCGCTTTCGCCGAGCCAGCAATACCACTGCGGTTTCTAACTCATCAATTCCGTTGATTGCAGTGAAGGGGTCGTTGATTCCGGGTGACAAAGCCCGGATCACAACATCCGTTAGTTGCTGAAATTGATAGCGGATATCCTGCGCCGGCGTACGCTCGCCAGCGATCACAAAGGCGCTGGCCGCACGGCTGAGATCGCCTTTGGACATCACGCTGGCACCCCAAACGATGGCTACCTCCGTGCCTGCGATCACGTGGTCTCCCGGCTTGATCAGGAATTCGATTACAACGTCGCGCTCGCTTGCCATCTCGATCAGTTCGTGCACATCGACCGCCTGTAGGTAACCGCTCCGGCTGACAGAAACCTTGACGCGGCACGCTCCCGCAGCCACTCGCTTTCCTTTTTTCCCTCGGGCGCTTGCCCGGCTTGCGACGGATAAAGTCTAGGTATCGCTACCGCGAGTTCGTCCGAGATTACGCGTAAAATCCTCGACGCCTGGATCGAAACCGACACGTGGTGGATAAAAAAAATCAACAACACTAAGCTGGCAACTGACAGGACAATCGCTACCGTCATCGAGATTGCGGGCACAAATCCCCCTGAAAAATCCGAGCCGCGGATTGTGCGTACGACGAGCACGCAATAGATGAAAGTGGCAACGAACGTCCCCAGAAGGATCTGCGTAATTCTGTCCCGCATGAAGTTCCGAAGCACCCTCGAACCGTACTGTTGCGAGGCAATGGAAAGCACCACAACCGCCAACGAGAATGTAATGCTTGCCGCTGTGATCATGGAGCCCGCAATGGTGCTCAGAAGTGACCGTGCACCCTCCGGTCCACCGGAGTATGCCCAAGGCAATGATGACTTTATTCCGGGGTCAACCAACTCATCCGCGTAAAGCAGCAATAGAGCGAGCCCAACCGACAGGATCAACATGAGAAGGGGCATAAACCAAAAACCGGTTCGCAAGGAGTCCAACCAGCCCCTCAATCGAGTTCGCATTTATCCTTCTTTCTCCACCTGTGGGCCGTCGACTTCGAGATTTCCGGCTTCGAAATGCGCCGGTTGGCGTTCAGGGTGTCTCCGGAATCATGCGCGCGCTCACAGTTGCAAACTACCAGAACACGGACCAAGCGGAATAGGTGAAAGTTCGCGCAGAAAATCGCTTTAAACTCCGTTGTACTGGAGGCCATTTATCGCTGCGACTGCGGCAGCAGGTGTGGTCAAGCGGCACAAGGACCGACGGCAGCGCTTGGGGGGAGAAGTGTGTGCGGTATTGAACAGACACAAACTTTCCTGACGCCGAAGATAGATGTCGTAGCTTCCCCCTTGCCAGCCAGATTTATGGTCAAGGCCGGAGCTTCGTAACGAGCAGGAATCTGTGGGCTCAGGTCTTTGTACGAACAAAGACGGCTCTAATATTTCTGGTGATCGCAAGTTTTCTAAATCTTAAGGGGGGCGATATGGCTGAAACAGACGCAACGAAAACTAAATCCGGCAGCCTGAAGGCGGAAGAAAAGTTGGACGCGGAAATGGAGCAACACGCAGGAGCGCGCCGCGCGAACGAGCGAGCCAAGCAACAGGATTTGAATCAGGGTATGGATACGGGAACCCACGAATCTGGACGCACTGGAATCAACTGGGGCCCGTCATATCAGGTCCGGAGCACTGCGAGCGGCAAGCGTCAGAAGAAGACCGAGCCAATCAAAACATCCGGCCAACAAACTGTTCCTCCGGTCTCAAGCTCAAAAAAAGCTGAGCCGGGAACACGTGAAGGATGGATGGAACCGAAATCACCGGCAGAATAAAGCACAAGCTGGAGATCCAAACCGAAAATTCCAGCTAGATTCGATCAATCAACACGAAAGAGGAGGAAGAGTCTTATGCGAGTGCGAATGAATTTAAGGCAATGTGTGTGGGTTCTGGCGTTGGCGCTGGGCACTGGTATCACCGGAGGCGCGGTACGGGCTGCGTCCCCGTTAGCCCAGGACCAGTCTCGCGACCGGGCTCAGGACCAGGCTCAGACGCACGATTATTCGAAAAACAAAAACTATCAGGTAGGCATGCGTGATGGCAAGGATGACAAAATGCATAACAAGGACCACTCCAGGAAGAGGAAGTTCAAGAAAGATGAAGACCAGAGAGCTTACGAGTCCGGCTACCAAGAGGGTCACGGGGGCAATCAACCTGATCGTCACTAGAACAAAAAGAGGCTGAGGCTAGAGGCTCCTCCGCTCGCGCGGCATCACGCGCGGGCGGCTGCACCTCTATCCTTAGAAGAGCACTCGTCGTAGCTAGGGAGGCGAGCTACGGGTTTTTGCTGAGGCGGCGGAAATATTCGGCGACGGCGTCCTCGTAGCCGGTGGGAACTGAGATCGGGTCGGCGCTGCGAATCTGGCCGGATTGATCACCGAGCTTTCGCTGCACTTGCAGTTCGAGGTTATTAACCTCGGTGAGAACCTGGTTGTGAATTTGTTCGAGAAGCGCGGGATTGCCGGGGAAACGCTTGGGATCGAGACGCTGCATTTGCTGGATCAGACCTTGCAACTCACGCTTTTCCTCGGGATCGTTCTGGAAGGTGCGGAGAAGCTCGTCCAAGTTGCTGACGCTCTGCCGATACGTCAGCTCCGGATCAGGCGGAAGCTGGGAACGGTCGGGAGGAACGGCCCCAGGGAGATTTGAGTTGTTGCCCGTATCGATCCACCAGTTTCCGCGACCGTCGCCGCCGTATCGCTGTCCGCCGGTGTAATAGCCATCATCGCGATAGCCGCGCGTATTGGCGCCGCCCGAGCGGTCCAGGCCCGGCCCGAACGCGCCGCCAGGTCCGGCTTGGCCCTGCTGAGCTTGCTGCCCACCGCCTTGCTGTCCGCCGGCTTGTTGGCCGCCTTGCTGCCCGCCGCTCTGGCCGTTGCGTCCCAACTGAGCTTGCTGACGATTTTGCGATTCCCGTGCGCCTAAGCCGCGCGTGAGGGCTTCCATTTGATCTTTCAGGCGCTGGACGCGGTCCAGAGCGGTCTGCGAATCCTGCTGCTGAGATTGGCCGGAACCGAAAGCGCGCTGGGCATCGCGCACCTCGCCACCAAGGCGACCGAGATCCTTGGCGATTTCAGATTCGCTGGACTCCGAGTTGGGATCGTAGCCGCGGCGGAGCCAGTCCGCGCTTCTCTGGATGCGCGTTTGGAGATCGTCCGAATCCATGTCGCCCAGGGCATTGCGAAGCTTGGACGCAGCGTCCTGCTGCGTGGAAGCCAGATCGCGCGCGGCGTCGCGCATCTGCTTTTCGAGCTGCGAAAGATCGTCCGCGAGGTGCTGACGATCCCCGGCCAGAGCCTGTGCTGCGTTCCAAGCGTCCTGAGATTCGGAGAGGCGGCGCAGACGATCGGACTGATTTTGTTGCTCAGCCGCCAGCCGATCGGCTTCGCGTGCGATGGAATCGAGGCGCCCCGAATTTTGCTGCCGCTGCACGCCATTCAGAAGATTTTCAGCTTCGCGGAGGCGATCGGCGGCGCCCCGAGATTCGGCGCTTCCTTGTGGCGATGAAGAAGCCCGGCGCATGGCTTCATCCGCTTGGCGAAGGGCATTGAGAGCTTGCTGGACGCGCGGGTCGGCGGAGCTTTGGGATTGGCCGGAGGCAGACTGGCCGCTGGAGTTGGAAGATTGGCTCGAGGCAGATTGACTGGATGAATTTCCGTTCTGCTGATTTTGGGCCATCTGTTCCATCTGCCGCTGCAACTGTTCCGCTTCGCGGCGCAACATTTCTTGCTGCCAGCGCTGGTCGAAAGTCTGGCCGTTGGTGGTTCGCTGTTGCGCGAGTTCCTGCTGGCGGCGCGCGAGTTCGTCGAGCTTCTTCAGCGCATCGTCGATTTGCTGCTCCCGGGAATTGCCTGCGGAGGCAGCGGTTTGGGCGGTCTCATACTGGTTTTTTTGCGTGTCGAGTTCGAGGTCAAAGAGGCTGGCAAGATCGCGTCCCGCGCCGCCACCACCACCGCCGCCCTGGTTGCCGAACGCTACTTGAATCTGACGAAACGTGGCTTCGGCCTGCAGCAGATGTTGGAGCGCCTTCTGTTCGTTGGGAAGCGCGTCATGCCACTTTTGCTGATGAAGTTTATCGGCGGCTGGATTCATGGCCTCGGCCGCGGCGCTCATATCTTTTTGAAACGCGCTGAATCCATCGTTCGCTTGGGTCATATCGCGCAACTGGAGGCGTCCCGCGAGCGCTATGGCCTGATCGCGAAGCTTGGACTGAACCTCGGAGAGGAATTTGCCCTGCTCGGCAGCCTGTTGCGACGAAGCTGATTTATTGCCTTGTTGTTTCCAGGTGGCGGCGATGATTTCTTTTTCGCGATCGGAAATATCGTTGGGGTTTCCCTGTCCGCCCCCTCCACCGCCGCCGCCGGATTGCTGGGACTGAGAAAACTCGCGCTCGAACGGATCGGCCTGGATAAAAAACATGTCGGTATGGGATTCGGCACGCGCATCTTTTGCGGAAGCGTAGAAGCTGACGAGATCGCCAGGCACGAGCTTAAAGTTTTCGAGATAAAGCGTCGTGGAGCCGTCGGCTTCTTTTGCGCCCTTTTGTTTCAGCAGGCTGGCGGTCTGCTCGGGGCCGCCATTCACGGAATAATGAACCGACAAATCGTTCAGCGCGAATTCGTCAGTGGCCTTTGCGGAGATGGTAACTTCCTCGATGGGACTGGCGCGGTAATCGCGCCCGGGCCTGACGATTTCAACCTCGGGCGGGTTGGCCTTATTCGCGGCAATGAAAAAATCCTCGGAGAGGCGAACAGGCTGTCCTTGATCGATTGCGGCGACGTGGTAGGCGCCGTCTTTGTCCATCGTAATTGCGCCGGAATAATGATTATTTGTGCCGCCGGTCAGCTGGATCTGCTGGCCATTGTCGAGCACCAGGACGCCGTCACGCATGGGCCGATCGGTGACGACTTCGAGCGCCGCCTGCGTTCCTTCGACAGCGCGAAGGTCGCCGCCATGCTCGTCAACCACATTCTTCAGGCCGGTCCAAGAAGGGAAGTGGTACGTTGACGCGAATCTGTTTAACCGCGGGAAGATCCACAACGCGAATATTGAAGTGGCGCGAGTGAACCGCGCCGGCTTCGACGTAATACTCGACGCCTTCGGGCAATCCGGCAAACATAAATTGAAAAGCAGAGCCGCCCGGCTGAGGCTGCATGGTGAGCTGTTCCCATTTTGAGGCACTGTGATAGCGCGCGTAGAGGCGGACTTTGCCGGTTTGAATTCCAATCGGCTGCGCGGTCACAAGTTCGTCGGCATTGCGGCGAACCGATGCATCGCCGGGAGTGACGCGAATATCGTAAAAGGGGCTGGCCTTGACGTGCCACCCTTCCCAAAGCAACGCGGAGCCATAGCCGAGATAACCGGGGCCGGCCACGATCATCCACACAAGCACTGCGAGTGAGGCGAGACCGCCGCCGAGCAGAGCCAGCAGCTTTGTGTTGGGAGCAAGCAGTTGAGGCTCGCTGCGACGGGCAATTTCAAGCGTGTCCGCAGCGAGCAGCTCGATGAAAGGCTCGCGTTCATCGGGAGCGCGGTCAGCGAAAGTGACGAGGCGCTGCTGGAATTGCGGAAACACCTTTTCCGCATCATCCGCCGCACGTTTGCGGCTCAGCCGCCAGAGTGGGAACGCAATCCCGAACGCGGCGGCTGCCGCCAGCGCGATCAAAAGGACAAAGCGGGCGCTGCCTACGCTCCACCCGGAAAACGCAAAGGCATTCGCGATAAGAACGAGAAGAAGAGTTGCGACCAGCGCGGCGGAGGTAAAGATCGCGGCACCGCGCAATATGGTGGCAAGGCGAAGGCGTCGTTCCAGCTTACCCACGTAGGAGTTGAGCTCGTTTCTTGCGCTCATAAATCCTCCCTCCGGGCGGCAAGGTGCTGGTTCGCTACCCAGGATTCGGCCAACGCCACGACTAATGCAAACAGCATAACGTACCACCACAAAGGAAAGCGCGTATTTTTCTCGGGCCCTTCGTCGGCCGCGACTGCCTGCTCCGGCTGCGTGCCCGCACTTCCACTCCATAGCGATTGGACGTCCGGCGACATGACGGCGAGATCGGACTCGCGGCGGTCGGGATTCACGCCGACAACATCCTGCCTGCCGTTGGCGAGGCGGAACTGGTAAAAGCCGGCGCGCGTCAGCTGGAAGGACTGCGCGATGGCGGCATCTTTGAGCGAGAGAGGGCGATGGCCGTCGGGGTCGATCACCTCGACACCGACCGCCTGCTCTTTCGCGTTTCGCAACTCGACTAAGGAATCCACCTCGCGCGAGCCGCTGCGGCGCTCGGTACCGGAAAGGTAGAAAGCAGTCTGCTCGACGAAGGGAACGAACTGCGGATGGAGCGGAAAATCGTTGGTGATATTGTCCAAGCCCGATGCGAGCAGCAGGGCGCGGCCTTCGCCGATCCTTTTCTCAAGCAACACGGGTGTGTGGTCCGCGAGCCGGGCGACCACGTGAGAGCCGGAGTCGTCCACTTGCGTGGCGTAGTAGAACTTCACGCCGGACCAGCGATCGGCCTTGGCGATGGATGGATATGAAGGATCGGCGTCGCCAATCGTGAGATAACTGCCGCCGTCGTTCGAATAGTAGCGCGCCTGCAAAATGTTTGCGCCGAAGATGGGGATGCGCGAACGGCGCCCGAGCGAAGTTCCCGCCGCGACCAAGACGCTGCCGCCGCGCCGGACGTATTGCAACAGATCATTCTCCAGTGAAGCGGGCAGGGAGCCGGCGTCCGAAAGAACCACGAACGCATACTTCGAAAACTGAATGTTTCCGGCTTGGAGAACGGGCACGCTTTCCATCGTAAAAGCAGATTGGGCTGCGGCGCTGAGGGCTGCGCCGAAATAGAGCGGGGATCGAGTATCCGTCGCGTCATGGAGAAAGAGCACTTGTGAGGGATCGGAGCGTTCGACGGCAAATAAGGCCGCATCGTCGCCCGGAAGCACGTCGGCGGAATCGATGCGCACTTCGCAGCGGCTGAAACCGTAAGGCACGTCGAGCGAATCGAATTCGACGGTGGCGCGGCCGTTGGCAGGCACGTCGATCTTTTTCGTGGCGATTGTTTTGGCATTGACGACGAGCGAGACAGTGCGCGCGGCTTCCGGCGTATTGTAGCCGGCGATCACGGCCTGCACGCGCGCCTTCTTTGGCTGCCACACCTGACCCGGGGCGTTCACACTTTCGACCACCCAATTGGGCGCCGGATTGCCGTTTGCCACGGGATGCAGCACCAGCTTGACGTTGGCGGGGAGAGCCAGGTCGCTAAAAGTTGGCGGCATGTTGGACTTCTGCATATCGCTGAAAAGGTGCAGTTCGATGGGAGTGGGAACATTTGTGGCGAGCGATCGCAAGGAGCGTGCAAGCTCGCCGAAACTGCCGCGCGAATCACCCGGCGCGATACTTTGAACGGCGGCGCGCAGGGCGCCCGCGTCCTGAATCGGCTGAGTGAGCGCCTCGAGCTTGGATCCAAGTTCCATCACTTGCGCACGTTCCGCGGGATTTCGCGATGCCAGCAGCGAGATGGCCTCTCGCTTAGCGTCGGCGAGACGCGAGCCGGCGCGCATGCTGAAGGAATTATCGACCACTACCATCATCAGTTTTTCGCTTTTCACGCCAGCCGCCGACCGATTGATGAACGGGTCGGCAAACGCCAGCACCAAAAAAAGCAGCAATGCGAGCCGAAGCGCCAGCAACACCAAGTAGCGCAGGCGGCGCTGCCGGATGGAGGTTTGCGTCCGAGGCTCGAAGAACATCAGTGAACTAAACGGCTGCGGGGCGGAGGTGTGTTGACGCAGCAGGTGCAAGTAAATCGGCACCGCAATCGCCGCCGCGCCCGCGAGGAACCATGGAGCCAAAACGCCCATCAGTTTCTCCCCTGGCGGATAGTGAGGTATTCCGCGAGAGCGCTATCGAGAGGCCGGTCGGTGACGAGCAAGAAATAGTCCATCCCAGCGCCCTGTGTGCGCTCGCGCAATTCGGAGATGTGCGCGTCCATTTTTGTGCGGTACTCGTTCTTCGCGTATTCCGGAGTTACTTCGATGCGCTGCTGGGTTTCGAGATCGACGAGTATCACGGGCTCGCCGAGTTCGGGGCGAATCTCTTTGGGATCGAGGACGTGGAAGAGCACAACTTCATTGCCGTGAAATCGCAGCGGCTCGATAGTCCGCACAATTTTCTCGGGCGCTTCGAAGAAGTCGGAAATAATCAAAACCACTCCGCGGCGCCGAAGAAACTGCTGGAAATGGTCGAGCGGCTTGGCGAAATCCGTGCGTGCCCGAGCCTCGGCCAATTCGAGCCCGCTCAGCAGGCGGTGTAACTGCCCGCGACGGATCGAGGGGCGGATGTAATTGCGCACTTCGTCATCGAAAACGATCAGGCCGGCGGCGTCGCGCTGGTTGTGAATGGCGAGATAGAAGAGCGAGGCAGCCACGAAGCGCGCGTAATCCATCTTGGTGACGCCGTGGGACGTGTAGGTCATGGAGTTGCTTGCGTCGAGGAGGACGGTGAGCAGGCTGTTGGTTTCGCCGCGATAGCGCTTCAGATAGGCGCGTTCGGTGCGCGCGAACACATTCCAATCCACGTGGCGCAGATCGTCTCCGGGGGAATAAGCACGATACTCGGCGAACTCCTGGCTGAAGCCGAAATCGGGCGAGCGGTGGAGGCCGGCAACAAAACCATCGACCACCGTCTTAGCAACGAGATCGAGGCCCGAAATGCGCGACAGCACAGCCGGATCGAGAAAGCGTTGCATGTCAGGCACCCTGCGGAGGCGGCATCTGCTGTAGCAAGCGCCGCAGAATTTCGTCCGAATCGATGCGATCTGACTCGGCGTGAAAATTTAGAAGCACGCGGTGGCGAAGGACGGGGATCGCCACGGCGGCGACATCCTCGTAGGCAACGTGATAGCGGCGCCTTGCCAGCGCGCGCGCCTTCGAAGCGAGCACGATGTATTGTGCAGCGCGCACGCTAGCCCCGTAGTTCACGTATTTCTTCACGAAATCGGGAGCGACGCCGCTATTGTGGCGCGTGGCTCGCACCAGTTTGACGACGTACGCGGCAAGCGATTCGGCCACCGGCACCATGCGAACGAGTTGCTGAAAATCGAGAATCTCTCCGGCGTTGGTGACCGGCTGCACCTGGGCAGTGTGAGTGGTGGTGGTCAGATCGACGACTTTCACCTCTTCTTCCGCGCTCAGATAATCGAGCACGATGTTGAAGAAGAAGCGGTCGAGCTGCGCCTCGGGAAGCGGATAGGTGCCCTCGAGTTCGATGGGGTTCTGCGTCGCCAGGACGAAAAACGGCGACGGCAGCGTGTACTGATTGCCGCGGACCGTGCACGATAATTCCTGCATGGCTTCCAGCAACGCCGATTGCGTTTTAGGCGGCGTGCGGTTCACTTCATCGGCCAGAAGAATATTCCCGAAGATCGGGCCGTGGACGAATGTCCAGCGGCGATGGCCAGTGGTCGGATCTTCTTCGATGATGTCCGTGCCCGTGATGTCTGAGGGCATCAGGTCCGGCGTAAATTGAATGCGCTTGAATACGAGGCCGAGTGTCTGCGCGATTGTCCTCACCATCAGCGTCTTGGCGGTGCCCGGCAGCCCCGTGATCAGGCAATGTCCGCCGACGAACAGCGCCGTAAGGACCTGATCGAGTACCTCATCCTGTCCCACGATCACCTGGCGGACCTGCGCGAGGATGCCCTCGCGCGCGGCCTGAAAGCGTTCGATGCGCTTCTTTAGTTCTACGGAGTCAAGATTGATTTCGGCGGCGGCAGCCATCGGTTATTTGCCTTTCTCGGAGCTATGGATTTGCAATAGAAGCTTTTGGGCGGGGCGAAAATCGGGAGCCGCCTCGAGCGCCTGCAAGACGTTGTCCTCGGCTTTGTCTTTTTGGCCGGCGTCAAAGTAGGCCTGCGCCAGAGTCGAATGCCGCGGAAGCTTTGTCAAGCGGATGCAGAGCAAGCACAGCGGAATATTCACGGATCGGCGCCCTGATAGTTCTGCTGGGCAAGCCACAGTTTGCCGAGGCGCTCGTGAAGCTGCTGATCCTCGGGATAGATATAGTTGATGCGGTTTAGGGTTGCGGCGGCTTCCTTCGGCGAGCCCAGCGTTTCCTCGAGACTGGCTAATTGCTTCAATGTCTCCGGGTCCCGACCGCCCTCTTTTTCATAGTCAGTTAGGATCGCGGCGGCGGCCTGTTTGTTGTCTTTTGCTAGATCGGCTTCGGCGATAAATTGATAAGCGTTCGCGTCGTAAATGTATTGCGGGTACAACTGGACCACTTCTGTGCCTTCCTTAAGCACGACGTCGTAATTGTGGTTCTTAGCCTGCTCGACAACGTCTTTCAGCTTTGTGCGCCACTCGTCGAAATGCGCGGCGACCTGGCCATCGCTTTTGTACAGCCACTCCTGAAACTCTTTATCGAATTCTTCCGGGGTCATTTTCAAATCCTGCTGGATGGTTGCCGCGGTTGTCTGCTTCGCCGCGAACGAGTGCACCATCTCGAGCAGCTCATCGGCGCCCCAGCGGTCCTGTATGTAATCGCAGATGCGGCCCGCCTGATAATAGGAGACGATCACCTGCGAGGGATATTCAGGCCGCACGAAGCCGCGATCGAGATCGGTAACGGGAAGCAACTTCTTGTCGTGCAGCGCAACGACCACGTCCGGCGTGATCGGGTCGCCCCACTCCGGAGAAGCCTGGGTTTCTTCGTGCACCGCCAGCCCCTCGGTGAACCAGCGCGGCACGCGGTGATTGGTTGCGGTGAGAATATAAACGTGGCTCATCTCGTGCCAGAGCGTGCTCGCCCAATTAAAGTCACCCGGCTTGCGCGCGGAGGGACTGTCCATCGCCACTACCTCTCCAAACGTGACGCCCAGCGCGCCCAGTCCGGGCATCCCCATGGTGCGCACCGCAAAATCCTCGTGGTCGGGATAGACTTCCACCTGGACCGGGCCGGGTAGAGTCATTTTGTACTTCTTGTCATAGGTCGCCATGGCGCGCTTCAACAAGTCTTCGACATACGGGCGCAGAAGTTCGGCTTCGTTCCTGTGGAGTTTGATGATGGTGTTCTGGTCGCGAAACGAGACGAAATTCTTGTAGCTATCGAGTAGCCGGAGGCTGTTGACCGTCTCTTCGTTGCGGTAGCCATTCTCGTAGCACATTTCGAGCTGCTTGCGCGGTTCGTCCTCCTGCCCCATGCGCATCAAATTGATTCCGAGTTGCGACCGAGCGGACCAGAGCTGCGGATCGGCGGCGATGGCTCTGCGGTAATAATCGACGGCGTCTTCGTAACGGTAATTCAGCACCAGGTGGTGGGCCACAATTGCGTAGGCTTCGCCGTACGCCGGATTCACTTGGCGGATTTTCGCAAACCAAGCGTCGGGCGAGCGGTCCGCCAGCACTTCCACGGCCGCGTGAATCGCCATTGCGTCGAGAGCGTCGGGAGAAAGATTGATCGCATCATCGGCCTGGCGGATGGCTTCATCGGTCTGGGAGTCTTCGAGAGCAAGCTTCGCCATCAGCTCATGGGCTTCCACAAGTTTAGGATCGATGGCGAGGGCGCTGGAGACCCAATCAATGGCTTTGCTATCGAATCCGTCGGCGCTGACTAGCGCGAGTCCCAGATAGGCTCGCGCGTCTTTTGGATCGCGCTGCAAGGCTTCTTTGAACAAGCCTTCGGCGTCCGTGTTATTGAATCGCTCGTGCAGGAGCATTCCCCATCGAACACGATATAGGGCGCTTTTGTCGTTCTGCGCCACCGCGAGGCGAAATTCGTTGTTGGCCTGTTCGTAATTTTCAAGACCCCAATATCCTTCAGCGCGGAGATAGGGATCGCCAGCGAGTGAGAGCGACTTGTAGCAGGCTTGAGCTTCGCTTTGCTGGCCGTGTTTGCGCAGCAAGTTACAGTCGTCTGGCGTGGCGGGCCACACCGCGCTTGCAGCGACGAGCAATCCGGCGCAAATTGCCGCGAATTGGTATGCGTGTTTCACTTGTCTAATTGATCCTGCACCTTCGCCAATTCCAGCAGCGCGGCGGTAAGTTGCGTCTTGTAGTCGTCCTGCGACATGGCCAGCTTTTGGTATTTCAAAGTGTCTATTTTCCGTTCGAGTTCTTCTTTTTGCGCGAGCAATGCGCGCTTGGCAGGGTCGTTATATGCCTTTTGTGCGGCACCGAGACGGATCAGCGTGAAATTGGAAAGTAACAGGCCCTCGCCCGTGTCTGTCGCGGGCTCACGCACCGGGTCGTGATGCCCGGTATCGTCGAAGACGGCGTGCTCCGTGGCGAGGCGCTTTTGCGCATCATAAAACGCGGCGTTTTCTTTGTGGCGTATTGAAAAGCTTCGAGCGCGCTAATCGCTTCATTCTTGTCCAGGTCCGCCTCGGGATCGTGCAGAGCTTCAACCCAGTATCGCGCAAACACAGTGGCGTTCTTCTCGGTTCCGCTTTTCGTGGCGGCGATCACGCAGCGCCCGCGCTTCTCAAGTGCGGGAACGGAGCCGCCGCTGGAGCTGGTTGTATTAACAATAAGTTGCCGCTTGGCAGCAATGCGGTCACACAGCGCCGCCAAATCCGCTGCGGTGATATCAGGTCCCACAAGGTTGAACTTGTATTCGACGCCGTCGTAGGTGCCGTGGCCGATCAGAATCAGCACGAAATCATCGTCAGGCTTGGCTTGGCTCGCTACCTTGCCCAGCACGTCCGTCAGTCGCGCTCGAGTGGCATCGTTGCCAACCAGCGTGTAGACGTGTGCATCGCTTCCGGAAGCTTTGAGCAGTCGGTCGAGATCAGTCGCCAGCGAAGTGAATTCCTGCTCGTAGTCCGGCTCGCCGCCCAAGCCTGCTACCGTGACGTAGTAAATGCCGGCGCGCGCAGGGATCACGTAGAGCAAAAAACAGCAGCACAGAGCAAGGGCCGCTGATGTCAGCCTCATATCACGCCCCATTTCCGCCGCAACACCCACTCGGAAAACAGCAGCAGGAGAATCGCGATGAACACGATCGGCATATCCCAGAGCGCCTTTGTCTCGCGAACGCTAATTCCCGCCTCGGAATAGGAAATTTCGCCTGGGAGTTTCGACACGTCCTGCGGACGCCAGTAACGGCCGTCGGTTTGCGACGAAAGTTTTTCAAGCAGGTCGCGATTCTGCTCGGTGTGAAAGTTTTCGGCCACGCCGTCCGTCCGTTGAAACGTAAATACGTCGCTCCCAAGTTCCTGCCCGCCGCGCTGAGCGATCACCTCCGTCAGATACGATCCGGGCTTATCTGCAGTCCATTCGCCCTGGAACGTGCCCGGCTTATCGGGAACCGGAGTCATGTCAACTTTCGCGGAGACGCCGCCCGGCCCCGTGATCTGTGCCTGGACGTTGGCATCTGCAGCGGGAAGATAGTCTTTGCCGCGCACGTCCGCGGAAAAAGTGACGTGCCCATCGTCAAATAATTCCTGATGCGGCACGGACGCGACCACCCGATCCGGCGTGTCGGCGACCAACCAGCGCAGCAATTGCCGCCAGAACATGTCGTGGCTCGTGTCGCCCAACGGAAGGCTCATCTGCCACCGCCACGTACCCGAAGTAGCGAGCACGGCCGTGCGGCCGCGCCCGTAATTCTGCGTGATCAGCAACGGCATCTTGCGCCCGCCAACTTTCATCTCGGCCAGTACGGTAGCGCCCAGCTTGGGCGTACCCGGATCTTGATGGTCTACCAGGTAGGGCAGTGTTTTCCAGCGCTCGGCGTTGCGCGCCGGGTCGTCTACCAAGCGGCAAATCAGGCTGTCCGCGCCCGCCTGCGTTAATTCGACGGTGGCCGGGACGCGCTGAAACGTATTTTTTCGATTGGGCAAATTCACCGGAAGAAGGTCTGCAAGTTCTGATCCGCCCCAGCCGCCGTCGGCGAGTGCAAATCGCCCGCCCAAGAGCAGCAGCCCGCCTCCGCGCCGGTCGACGAACTGCCGGATCAGATCCTTTTGCGTGGGCGTGAAATACCCCGCTTCGACCGAGCCAATAATAATCGCCTGGTATCCAAAGAGATCGTCGGTATTCGAGGGGAAACCATTGGCGAGCTCCTTCGGGTCATTGATCCCCTGGCGATAAATCTTATTCTCGGTCGTCCGCAACATCGATGCTACCTGCACCAATTTGTCGTCGTCCTCAGCGCGCCGGATGAACTTGTACTCCCAGCGCGGCTCACCCTCGACGTAAAGGATCCGTTTCTTGTCGGACGTCACATTCACCAGCCGCGTCACGGCGTTGTTCAGCCGATTCTCCTCGCCCGGCATCGGGTCGATCGAAAACTGGAGCGCCTTGGCTCCGGCATCGCCGGCGTTGAAGAGAAGTGTCTCTGATTGGCTTTTTCCGTTGCCGCCAAATGTGATTTCGCGCGAGCTGAGCAGCTTCTCCCCGTCGCGAACCGCAAGCATCGATTTCTCCCCAGCGTAGCCTTGCTGGTGCAAAGTGACGGTCGCGGTCAACCGCGAATCGGCCATCGCGCGCGGCGCAACGGTGGCATCGTCAATCTCCACATCGTGCCGCATTTCCTCCGCTCCCAATCCCACCGTATGGACTGGGATGCGTCTGTTACGAAGCGCGGCAATGGTGTCCAAGTCGATGCCGCCCGAATTGTCGTCTCCGTCAGTCAGCAGCACAATCGCGCCGACGGGCAGATCCGAAGTCTCGGCCACAAATTGCTTCAGACTTTCACCGATGTGAGTTGCGGGTGCCGCGGGTTGCAGTCCCTTCAGACTGGAGACGCGCGTGAGGTGGCTATCGAGGCTATACAATCGCGTCTGGAATTTCTTCTGCAGATCCGCCAGCACGCCGCCCTGCAACAAATTCACGCCTTGCGCGAGCCGCGTGGTGTTACCGCCATCCGCATCCGCAATGGACATGCTGTGCGAGTCGTCCACCAGCAGCGCGATAATGTTCTGTTGAGGCTTCAGCTGCGCAACCGTAATCGCCGGCTGCCAGAGCAAGATCAGCACAAGCGCGGCGAGCGCCGCTTGCAAGAGCCAAATAATTCCCGCTCGCCAGCTTCGCAATCTCGGCGCGGCGCGCGGCAGTCGCGAACGAATCAGCCATCCGAGCCCCGCAGCCGCTGCCAGGATCGCCAAAAACAGCGCCCACTTCGGCCACGGGCCAAGCAACACGAACTGGCCCTTCGAAAACGTCGGCGCCGGATACTTGAAAAAGAATTGGAACATTCGTCGCACATTTCTTTACAATCGCTCGACCGAATCGCACCCGAGCCCTCAGATACTCAGTGCGTCATCCCGTAAATCACGTAATTGATGCCCACGCGAAAAGCCATGGATGCAAAGCGCTCCGGATACTCGGGACTGTCCGCCCATTCCCACGCGTCTCCCAGATGCATGTTGTGGCAAATCGCCACCATCACGCGTCCTTTGTCGTCCCGAATAGCCCGCCATTTCGGCACGTAGCCATCCTTCTCGTACGTGCGGCCGGTGTTGATGTATTGTTCTCCCGGCACCTGAAAGCGGTCGCTCAGGTCATATAAGACGTGAAAAATCTCATCTGAGTTGCTGAGGTCCTCCACCGGCCGGTCGGGGATAACCAGCCGCATCCCATTCATGAAATTTTCCCAGTCGGCGGTGCCGTGGAAATTATCGACCATCAGGAAGCCGCCCTTCAGCAGATAATCGTGCAGCCGTTTCGCTTCGGCGGGAGTGAAGGTCCAATCTTCCACATCAACGGCGTACACCCACGGATAGTTGAAAATTTTATCGTCGTCGAGATCGACCACTTGCTCGGTCGATCGCGCGTTCACCCGCGTCAACCGGCGCAGCGCCAGCAGGAATTGTCGGTCGGCCTTGGGGTAGTCCTGGCCCCAGGTCCATCCCCCGCCATATCCATATCCTCTGTAGCCAAACCCGCCGCCATCGTAACCACCAAAGCTCCGTTGAGCCGCGCTGTATCGCAGCCGTGACCACGAGAACTCGGCCTTCTCGTTGGCCTGCTCCGGGGTCACGGGCGCATAGGGACTCGACCCGTAGAATTGATATCCGTTCGATTGGAGGGCTAACAGACTTCCGCTGAAGGCTACCAGGATGGCTGCAACCGAAATTCGCCGCGCGAGCTTCATGCATCACACTTCATGAGATACTTTGATGCGCAAGGAGAGCCTAACAGATTGGCGTATCCATCTCCAACCACGAGGAAAGGTGCGGGAGAGCCGTGCGGCGAAGGGCATTCATAAAACTGAGTGGCGCGGCCGCGCTTAGCCTCAGTGCGGCAAAGGCCTTTGCCGATCAGCAGATGCAGGGGATGCCTCCAAAATCTTCCCCCGCCGAGGCCTCGCCGCAGTCCGCGCAATCAGGCGTCAAAGCGGACTTCACCCTGCGCATCGGCCCGGTTCCTGTCGAACTCGCCCCTACCCGCATCATCAGCACCATCGGATACAACGGCACTTCTCCCGGCCCCGTACTCCGCATGCGCGAAGGCAAGCCCGTCACTGTGGACGTTATCAATGACACGGACACGCCCGAATTTGTCCACTGGCACGGTTTTCTGATTCCATCCGAAGTTGACGGCGTGGAAGAGGAGGAAACGCCGCCCGTTCCGCCGCATGGCAGCCGCCAGTTTCGGTTTACGCCGGGACCTGCAGGCACGCGTTGGTACCACTCCCACGCAATGGCGATGGACGATCTGCACAAAGGGACCTACACGGGCCAGTTCGGATTCGTCATGGTCGACTCGGGCCAGGATCCCGGCCACTACGATCAGGAACTATTTCTCGCGCTGCGCGACTGGGAGCCGTTCTTCACTTCCCAGCTGATGGATGATGACGACGAAGCCCAGAGCGGTCCGCAGCCCGAAAGGCCCGCCGTGCTGGACGCGCGCCCGAACGGCCTCGAAGTAAGTTCGGCGATGTATTCGATCAACGACAAAGCTCTCGGCTTTGGCGAGCCGCTTCGCGTGAAGCAAGGCCAGCGCCTGCTCATGCACATCCTCAACGCCAGCGCGATTGAAAACAAAACCATCGCGTTTCCCGGCCACCAATTCCGCGTATTCGCTCTCGACGGCAACGCCGTACCCTCGCCGCAACCCGTCGAAGTTCTTCTTCTCGGTCCGGGCGAGCGCGCCGACGCTTTTGTTGACATGAACCAGCCAGGAATCTGGATTCTTGGCGCGCCGCAGGACAACATCCGCAACTTCGGCCTCGGCGTCATCGTCGAGTATGCGAACCAACACCAGCAGCCCCAATGGGTCCCGCCCTCTAAGGCCATCTGGGATTACACCATTTTCGGCCGTACCGTCCCGGCTGCATCGACGCCACCCGCGCCCGATCAGATGATCGACATGGCGTTCACGAAAATTCCCAGCGGCAATGGAAGGTTCAATGCATGGCTCGTGAACGGCAAGCAATATCCACACGAGAATGAATTTGTCCTGAAAAAGGGCGCGCGCTACCGGCTGGTCTTTCGCAATCGTACCGACGACGCTCACCCGCTTCACTTGCATCGCCACCGTTTCGAGCTGGTCGATATCAATGGCAAGAAAACTTCAGGCATCATCAAGGACACCGTAATCGTCCCCTATTACGGCCGCGCCACCGTAGACTTCACCGCCGACCAGCCCGGCCTCACCCTCTTCCACTGCCACATCCAGCAGCACATGGATTACGGTTTCAAAGCCCTCTTCCGCTACACCTGACACACCGGAAATCGGGCCGCAGTTGTCATTCCGAGCGAAGTCCCGCGCGGTTTTGTTGTTCCCCTGGTTTGCAGGGGCGCGGGACGGAGTTCGAGGAATCTGCTGTTCGGCCTCCCGAGCTTTATTTTCAGCGAAAGGTTGCACCACCGGCTGTTGGTGTAGGGGTCTGCTCGACAAATCCAAAATGGCAGCGGGGTAGCAGTCCGAGAAAGAGATGGGGCCGTGCCCTTTCGAAAGGGCTGTGAAAATGCGAACGTTTATAGGACGCCGCACCCGAAGCCGTCGTGCCAGCGTCTTCTTGCTGACAGCGCCGGAGGCGCGATTGTAAATAGCCCGGCACGAAGCGAAGCGGAGTGCCGGGACGCGGGGAAAAAATTCAAAAGTCCCGGAGGGACGATTGAGCCTGCTATCGTGCCGCCCATGCCGGACTCCTCGTCGTCTTGCGCCACTTCCGAGTAAAGGGTACGCTCACCGGGAAATCGCAACGAGGAAAGGTCGGGCCATGAAGCGAATAGCCATAATTTGCGTTTTCTTTCTGGCAGGTGCGGTGGCGTGGGCCCAGGGGCCTTCTCAGAGCCGCCCGCGCTTCACGATCGGCCCCGGCGTTCATTCGCCGGAAGTGGATTCGGAAGGGCGCGTGACGTTCCGCTACCGCGCGCCAAACGCCAAGGAAGTGGTCGTGTTTCGGGACGGTGGATCACCCCTGCCGATGAAGATGGATGACCAAGGGGTATGGACGGCGACGACCGAGCCGCTCGCGCCGGATTTTTATCCGTATAGTTTCGTCGTGGATGGCGCAATGACGCCCGATCCCGCCAACCCATCGCTGAAGCCAATGTACAAGATCGCTTTGGGACAGAGCATCGTCCACGTGCCGGGCCCAGCATCGCTAAGCTGGGAATGGAACGATGTTCCGCACGGGACGATCACGAATCACTTTTATAAATCCGGCATCATCGGCGACGAGCGCAACTTCTACGTGTACACTCCTCCCAATTACGATCCTCATCGCAAGCAGCCCTACCCAGTCCTCTACCTGCTTCACGGATTCAGCGACGATGCCAGCGCCTGGACGACGATAGGCCGCGCGAATGTGATTCTGGACAACTTGATGGCCGAGGGCAAAGCCAAACCCATGCTGATCGTGAATACGCTGGGCTACGGCGTGCCGGATATCATAAAGGGCGGATTCAACATCAACCCTGCCGTGGCAAAAACGAACAATGACAAATTCATCGACGCGCTTCTTGAAGAAGTAATTCCACAAGTCGAAAAGGAATACCACGTATCAAAGGATAGCAACGGCCGCGCGGTAGCTGGCCTTTCGATGGGCGGTGGTGAGTCGCTTTCGGCAGGACTCAATCATCCCGACAAATTTGCATGGGTTGGCGGCTTCAGCAGCGCCGTCATGCTAGCGGGTGCCGATGTTTCAACGGCGTTTCCTGCCGTGGACGCCAAAATCAACTCCCAACTGCGGCTCCTTTGGATCGCGTGCGGCACCGATGATCAGCTCATCAAAGCGAACCGGCAATTCGAAGATTGGCTGACATCAAAAGGCGTGCGATTCACCCGGATCGAGACGCTGGGCGCCCATACCTGGATGGTCTGGCGACGCAACTTGACTGAATTTGCTCCTCTGTTGTTCCAACCCCAGGCGAAGTAAATGATGAAGCGCGGCGTCCAAATCCTTTGCGTAACCGCGGTGATTCTGCTGGCTGCTGCACGTGTGCAGGTTCAATCCTCCGCGAAATCCGATGCCGACGCCCGCGCGGACGCAATCCTTGCCAAAATGAGCCTGGAACAGAAGATTGATTTGCTAGGCGGCACAGATGGGTTTTTTATACGCGCCATGCCGGAGTTCGGAGTTCCGCCTTTGCGCATGGCCGATGGTCCCATAGGCGTACGCAATTTTGGTCCCGCCACGGCAATGGCCGCCGGAATTAATCTAGCCGCTACGTGGGACCCGGCTCTCGCGGAGCGCGTGGGTACGCAGGTAGGGCGCGACGCTCGTGCGAAAGGCGTGAATTTTCTCCTTGGTCCGGGCCTCAATATCTACCGCGCTCCGCTGAATGGCCGCAACTTCGAGTACTTCGGCGAAGACCCTTTCCTCGCGTCGCGCATCGCCGTCGGCTACATCGATGGCGTCCAGAGCCAGGGCGTTAGCGCCACGGCCAAACACTTCGTGGCCAACAATTCGGAATTCGACCGGCACAACACGGACTCGATCATCGACGAACGCACGCTGCGCGAGATTTATCTTCCAGTTTTCGAAGCAGCCGTCAAGGACGCGCACGTCGGGGCCGTAATGGACTCCTACAATCTGGTGAACGGCGCCCACATGACTCAAAACGAAATCCTCGATACCGAAATACTTAAAAAGGAATGGGGCTTTCAAGGCGTGCTGATGTCCGACTGGTTTGCAACCTACGACGGCGTTGCGGCAGCCAAAAGCGGGCTTGACCTGGAAATGCCGAGCGGCGCGTTCATGAATCGCGCCACTCTAATTCCCGCCGTGCACAACGGTGAAGTGCCTCTTGCGATGATCGACGATAAAGTGCGCCGCATTCTTAGGCTGGCAGTGAAATCGCACTGGCTCGATAGGGACCAGACCGATCTGACCATTCCGCGCTACAACCTCGAAGGCCGTCAAGCCGCCCTCGCCGCCGCCGAGGAGGGCATGGTCCTGCTGAAGAACGATGGCAACCTGCTGCCTCTGAACAAGCACGCGATTAAATCAGTCGCGGTGATCGGGCCGGATGCATATCCCGCTGTGCCCGTGGGAGGCGGCAGCGCTGGCGTGCGGCCGTTTGCCGCCGTGAGTTTCCTCGAAGGTATTGCCAACGAGCTCGGGCCAACAGTGCGCACGTACTACCGCCGCGGAATTCCAGAGTTAGGTGAATTGGCACAAGACACCGATTTTTCAACGACCGAGTCCGGCAGTAGCAGGGGATTGGCTGGAGAATATTTCTCGAGCGAAAGTTTGGAAGGTGAGCCGATGCTCCGTCGCACCGACGCGCACGTGAATTTCGGCGCAGTCGCCGGCGCGGACCTCGGCTTCGGGGTCGTCGCGTACCCACCCGGCGCAGTGTCTGCGCGATGGACCGGCTACTACACCACTTCCAATGCAGGCGACTACGATTTCTTCGTGCAATCCACTGGTGAAGCCGGTGGCTACTATCGGCTATACGTTGATGGCAAATTGAATCTCGATAACTGGACCATCGCGAAAGCACTGGTCGGCTATTCCACGCTCGCGCTGAGTCAAGGGCCGCACAAGATCGTTCTGGAGCGCCACGGCAGGCCAGGTTTCCTTGGCAGCAGATTTCGCTTCGGAATTGTCCGCCGGGATAGCTATGTAGACCCTGCCGCCGAAAAAATTGCTGCGTCAGCCGATGCCGTGGTGGTTGCCGTGGGCTTTGACCCGAAAGCGAGAGTGAAGGTTCCGATCGAACCTTCCGTCTGCCGCCGGGACAAGACGAGCTGATTGAAAAAATGGCAGCGGCGAACAAGCGCGTGATCGTAGTCATCACTTCCGGCGGCGCAGTGGACATGAATGCCTGGGTTGATCAGATTCCGGCCCTGCTGGAGGCCTGGTACCCAGGCCAGGAGGGCGGCACTGCCCTCGCCCAGATCATTTTTGGAGACGTCAATCCTTCCGGCCGCCTGCCCGTCAGCTTCGAGCGCCGCTGGGAAGACAATCCCGTTCACGACAGCTACTACCCGGAACCGGGAAGCAACCGTGTCGTGTACAAGGAAGGAATATTCGTCGGATACTGGGGTTACGAGTACAAAAACGTCAAAACGCGCTTCGAATTTGGTTCGGGATTGTCATATTCAACGTTCCAATATCGAAACTTAAATGTACGCCCAGCTTCGGGTATTTTAAGTCCAACAGATCGAAATACGCCGCGCGCGTCCGCTCCGCTTTATCAAGTCTCCTTCGACGTGACGAACACCGGCTCCCGCGCCGGCGCCACCGTGGCGGAAGTCTACGTAGGCGAATCGCATCCTCGCATCCCCCGTCCGTCGAAGGAGTTGAAGGGCTTCGCGCGAGTGAACCTGCGCCCCGGAGAAACCCGCCACGTGACGATTCCTTTGAACGGCCGCGCTTTCTCCTTTTACGATGTGAGCGCCCACGGCTGGCGGATAAACCCGGGCGAATTCACGGTCTATGTCGGCCAATCCGTCGAGCAGCTAGAACTAAAAAATGTACTTACGATCACGCCCACGGCCTTTACTCCGCTCGACTTCAAGTAGATGTTGTAGAGGCCGCTCTTCTACACAACAAGGTTCCGGCGACACCGCTTTTGACGCAGGAGGAACAAAGTGGGTTTTCGGAGTTTTCGAGCGACTGCGAATACTTTAGAATCGAAGTAGTTCCCGCCGTGGGCGTGTAGCTCAGCTGGGAGAGCACCTGCTTTGCAAGCAGGGGGTCGCCGGTTCGATCCCGGCCACGTCCACCAACTTCTTCCTGATTGCAAAAGACTTAGAAAAATCACCTCGGCCCGAACGCTCCATTATTCGTGCACACTGTGCACGAACTGTGCACGAATGCGTCATTGGAGCACCTCTGTGCACAATGGCGCGGTCGAAAAAGCATCGGCCTCCCCCACCGGTGCCATTTCGTTGGCTCGACGGTTGAGCTTCTCCAGGGCTTCGCGCTTCATCCGCAACTTCATCTGGGAATACTTCTTGAAGACTTGCGCGTCGCTCTGGCGGAGCAGCTGCGTTACCCATTCGTCGGCTACGCCTCCGGCGCTCAGCCTTGTGGCGTAGGCAGAGCGCAGGTCGTAAATCCGAAAATAGGGAATCTTTGCCCGTCGCAGAGTTTTCGTCCAAACGGTCTTGAGTTTTTTGAGATGTCCGGTCGGATTCAGATCGCTCGGAAACAGATACGGTCCTTCACCCGAAATCGCCATCTGATTCTTGAAAGCCTCGATGGCGAGCGAGGTGAGGGGAACTTCGGCCGTGCCGTTTGGAGTCTTCGAATCCGGTATCCAGACCACCGCATTTTGCAGATCAACTTGGTCTTTTCGCATCGGAATCAGTTCCTTGTAGATCCGCAACCCGGTCTCCGTAATGATTCGAACCATGTTCCGCAAGTATTGCGGAGCGTGGGATTCGATCTTTTGTTGTTCGGACCACGAGACGTAATGCGGTCTGAACAAACCCTTCACGGCAACCGGAAACTCAACACCTGAACAGGGATTTACAGCTAGGAGTTTCTTGCGGACCGCCACGTTCAGCATACGCCGGAGAACTCTGAACTCTTGGTGTACCGTGGTGGACTTGACGATTCCCATCTGCTTGTAACCGAGCTTGGCCTTGACGGTGACGGGCGCTCGAAGACGTTCGCGAAGGTAGAGGTCAATCGAATCGGCGGTGACATCCACCAGTCGGGTTGCACCAAACGCAGCCTGCAGGTGTTTGATGCACCGTTCGTTCGCCTGGTGCGTGCCTTCGGCGCGCATGGGCGGCTTGGAATAGTTCTCCAAGAAGGAATCCGCCCATTGCCCGTAAGTCAAGGTTTCGCCCTTTCGTACGACCTCAAGGAGATTAGCGTCTCTCGCTAGAAGTCTTTCTCTGAGCTTCTTATTTGCTTCTTCCCAATCAGCGGTCTGGCTTGACTCTCTCCGGGCAATTCCCTTGCGATCCCGATAGCGAATCCACCAGATTTCGGTGCCAGTCCGCCGATAAACCACTCCGTCGTACTTTCGTGCTCTAGGCATTCTCCATCTCCTGTTTGAAAGACGCGCGAATGTTTCGAGATCCGATTTGAGAAACCGGATGTTTCTACCCATTACGCGAAATGGGAAATCTGTTTCGCTCAACCCAAAGATATACAGTTTGCGGGCTAACACCAAGAAATTTG
>CAVPWV010000027.1:0-21344 GCA_963709445.1 uncultured Acidobacteriota bacterium | reverse complement strand
GGGGATGTCGACGCGGCCGACGCGCTTCATGCGCTTTTTGCCTTCCTTCTGCTTTTCGAGGAGCTTGCGCTTGCGGGTGATGTCTCCGCCGTAGCACTTGGCGAGGACGTTTTTGCGGATGGCGCTGATGGTTTCGCGGGCGATGATGCGGCTGCCGATCGCGGCCTGAATGGCAACTTCGAACATCTGGCGCGGAATCAATTTTCGCAGGCGGCTCACCAGATCGCGGCCGCGTTCGTAGGATTGGTCGCGGTGGCAGATGATGGTGAGCGCGTCCACCGGCTCGCCGCCCACCAGCACATCCAGCTTCACCAAATCCGATTCGCGATAGCCGGAAAGATGGTAATCGAGCGACGCGTAGCCGCGCGAAACGCCCTTGAGCCGGTCGTAAAAATCGAGGACGATTTCATTCAGCGGCATCTCGTAGGTGAGCATGATGCGCGTGGGCGAAAGATATTCGAACTTTTTCTGCACGCCGCGCTTTTCCTCGCACAGCGCCAGCACTCCGCCAACGGATTCTTCCGAGGTGATGATCATCGCCGTCAGAATCGGCTCTTCGATTTTCTGAATCGAGGTGGGCGGCGGAAATTTCGTGGGGTTATCGACTTCCTTTACTTCGCCGTCGGTGGTGGTGATGCGGTACTGCACGCTGGGCGCGGTGGTGATCAGGTCGATATTGAACTCGCGCTCCAGCCGCTCCTGCGCGATTTCCATGTGCAGCAGGCCGAGAAATCCGCAGCGGAAGCCGAAGCCCAGCGCGACGGAATTTTCCGGCTCGTAGAAAAAGGCGGCGTCGTTCAATTGCAGCTTGCCGAGCGCGTCGCGCAGCATTTCGTAATCGCTGGAGTTCACCGGAAAAAGCCCGGCGAAAACCATGGGCTTGATGGCTTCGAAACCGGGAAGCGGCTCGGCGGGGCGGTCGGCTTCGACGACCGTATCGCCCACGCGCGCGTCGGCCACGCGCTTGATATTGGCGATGATGAATCCCACATCGCCCGCCGCCAGTTCTTCGAGCACGATGGGCTTGGGCGTGAGCACGCCGAGATTTTCAACTTCGTAGATTTCGTCGCTCGCCGAAAGGCGAATCTTCATGTGGGGAGCGAGGCGGCCTTCCATCACGCGCACCAGCACCACGGCTCCGCGATAGGAATCGAACCACGAATCGAAAATCAGGGCGCGCAGCGGCGCGTCGGCCGAGCCTTTCGGCGGCGGAATGCGCTTCACGATGGCTTCGAGGACGTCTTCCACGCCGAGGCCGCTTTTGGCGCTGATCAGCAGCGCGTCGTCCGCCGGAATGGCGAGGACGTTTTCGATTTGCTCTTTGGCGTAATCGGGCTGCGCGGCGGGCAAGTCGATTTTATTGATCACGGGAATGATGGTGAGATTGTGGCGCGAGGCGAGAAAGGCATTCGCGACGGTTTGCGCTTCCACGCCCTGGCTCGCGTCGACAACCAGCAAAGCGCCCTCGCACGCGGAAAGCGCGCGGGAAACTTCGTAGGAAAAATCGACGTGACCGGGCGTATCGATCAGATTCAGGCGGTACTCGTTGCCATCCGCCGCGCGGTAATGCAGGCGGATGCTTTTGGCCTTGATGGTGATGCCGCGCTCGCGTTCGAGGTCCATCGAATCGAGCAACTGCGCGGTCATTTCGCGCTGGGTGACCGCGCCGGTGAGTTCGAGCAGGCGGTCGGCCAGCGTGGATTTACCGTGGTCGATGTGCGCGATGATGCAGAAATTCCGGATGAAACGAGGATCCATGGGCTCTCGTGCGGGTCGCGGGTCCGGGCGGCCGCAACTAAAGGCCGGAGAATACGGGCCGCGTCCTGCAAACAATCGAGTGTGCCACAGTTCGCGGCGCGCCGCTCACTTGGTCTTGGGTTGCTCGTTCTCGCGGATGAACGCCGCCACGTTGTCGTGCAACGCTTTCAGCGCAGCGGCGTGCGCGTACACCATGTGGCCGGATTCATAAAACTTGAATTCGATATTTTTTTGCAAGTCGGGCGGAATCGGCAAGTGATGCATTTCGTAGATGCCTTCGTAGAAGGGCGTGGCGAGATCGAAATAGCCGGCGTTCAAGAGGACTTTGAGGTTGGGGTTATATTTCATCGCGTTGGCGAGATCGGGCATCACGTTCGTCGCCTGCGACTGCGGGCGACTGGCGCCAGGCGGCTGATGGAGATGAATCCACGACTTCCAGAGTTCGATTTCCGGCTTATATTCCCGGTTCGCGTTGAACTTCAGGTCCTTGCGCACGTAATCATTGAAGGCAGAAAAGTAGGCGGAGCTGATGGCGGCTGCTTGAGGATCGTAGCCCGCCTCTTTGCTGAGCGGGTCGAAGGTAGGACCGGAGAAGCGCGTGTCGAGGCGGCCCGTAGTCATATCCGTATCGCCCTCGAGCGTTTTCTCGAATTCGCCGCCATTGATGCGCAGGTTCGCTTTCTCGATGTATTCGACGGGCAGGCCGGTGTACTGATGGAGTTTCGCGACGACGGCTTGGCGCTGCTCGGGTGCGAGCGAGGAGCCGGCCGCGAGGGCCTCGGCGTATTCCGTCATCGCAAAGTGCTCGACCTCCGTGAGCAGCGGCGCCAATTCGCGGATGCGCATCCGGCAGCTTGTGATGATACCAGGCGGTTGCGGCATAGGTGGGGAGCGCGAGCTCATACGGCAAGTCGATACTGGGATTGAACTGCGGGCTATCCGCGCTGAGGTCGTAGCTCAATATTTGCGAGAGCAGAATTACGCCGTTGAGGTCGAGATCGCGATCGGTTTCGAGCACGTTGGAAAGAACGGCGGACCGCGTGGTGCCGTAGCTTTCGCCAAATAGATATTTCGGCGAGTTCCAGCGTCCATATTTCGTGAGGAACTGGACGATGAAATCGGCGAAAGCATACGCATCCTGATCGACTCCGTAAAAGGCTTTTTCGCGGTCCTTGCCGCTGATGCGGCTGAAGCCGGTGCCGGGCGCGTCGATGAAGACGAGATCGCTGACATCGAGCAGGCTGAAATCATTGTTGACGATGGAGTAGGGCGCGGCGGGCGTGTGCGAATCATCGGCGGTGACGACGCGCCTGGGACCGAATGCTCCCATGTGGAGCCACATCGTGGAAGAGCCCGGGCCGCCGTTGTAGAGAAAAGTCACCGGGCGCTGCGTGTCCTTGCTATCGGATTTGAAGTACGCGACGTAGAACATGCTGGCTTCGGCGGGCTGATTTTTGGGGTCCTTGTCAGGATTATTCTGCGGGACGTCGTCCCAACCCTTGGGATGAACGACGAGAGTGCCGGCGTAGGCGTCGTAAGCGATCGGATTTCCGCCTATGGTGACGGAGCCTTTGCTCGCCTGCTCCTCGGGCTGGAAGTGCTCCGGTGGCTGAGCTGTTTCCGTCTTGCTGACCGACGTCTCGGTTGTTGCTTGCGCGTGAACGATCGCAGGATGAAGCGCCGAGATCGAAATCGCGGCGAAGATCCACAAAATAAGACTTCGTATCGAGCGACTCTCTGGTTGCGGAATCATCGTGCAGCTTCCTTTCCTGACTTGCAGATGAAGCAGAAGTATACCGGAGGCGCGCGGTGCGCCGCCAAGTTTTCAGGCTATTGAGCCTCGCGCGAATTGCAGGGCAGCGGCGATTATGTCCGGGTCGTCGCCAAATCCGGAGAGCCAGTGCACGTCCGGCTCCTTGCGGAACCAGGTGATTTGACGCTTGGCGAAGCGGCGCGTGGCTAGCTGGATTTTCTCGATCACTTCAGCGGGCGGGCGGCCGTTGGCAATCTGATCGCGCAAATCCGAGTAGCCGATAAACTGAAACGGCTTCGCATCGGCGGGCACGCCCATTTCGACAAGTCCGCGAACTTCATCTAGCCAGCCGGCGGCAATCATGGCGTTCACGCGGGCGTCGATTTTCGCGTAGAGGCGGGCACGAGGAGGCGAGAGGCCAATTTTCGTTACGGCATAGCCTTGTAGACTGCTTCTTCCGCTGCGATGGATTTCGCCGACCGCTTTTCCTGCGAGGATGCGTATTTCAATCGCACGAATAATTTTCTGAGTGTCGCGCGGCGCGATCCGATTGGCGGCTTCGCGATCCAAGCGGTTGAGCAGGCGGTGGAGATGCTCCGGGCCGCGCGCCTGAACTTTTGCGCGAAGGCGGTCACGGAGTTCTTCTGATCTGGTGGGCGCATCGGCGAGTCCTTCCAGAAGAGCGCGAAGATAAAGGCCGGTGCCCGCAGTGAGGACGGGAAGTTTGCAGCGACGGAGGAGGTCTTCGAGCGCATCGAGCGCGCGGCGGCGATATTCTCCGGCGGTGAAGACTTCCCGGGGTTCCACCAAGTCGACGAGGTGATGCGGAATTCCGCGCTGCTCGGCGGGACGTACTTTGGCGGTTCCAATATTGAAATGTCGATAGACCTGCGTGGAATCGCAGACCAGAATTTCGCCGCCGAGCCGCTCGGCGAGTTCGATTCCGAGAGCCGATTTTCCGGACGCAGTCGGCCCGAGAATTACCAGGAGCCGCGCGAGGTCGCTCATCCCGAGAATTTCCAATACCGCAGCAAAAGAATCAGCAAGACCACCGCGGCCAACAATAAGGCTCCCGCGACTTGCGCGCGATTCAGCCTCAATGCAAGCCCACTTGTTCCGGCGTGAGGTTGTAAAGGAATGCGATTCGCAGCTTCAGGAAGGGTCCGTGAAACTGCGAAGGCAGTGGTTCGAAAGGATTCGAGGCGTGAATTGCGGACATGGCGGCATTGTCGAGCGGCTCTCTTCCGGAGGTTCGTTCCAGCTGCGGATCCGACGAGCCGATGCTGCCATCCGGGTTCACTTGGAATTCGGTGTACACCACGCCTTTATCCCACCGGGCAGATTCGGGCATGATGGCCAACCAGTTTCGCTTCAGTGCCGCGAGCAATCGCGTGATGTAGTTCGAAAAATCGACGCCCTGCGTATCCGAAAGAATCGAAACGCCAGTGCCAAGGCCTGGACCGCCTTGTCCAGGCGCCGCCGACCCGCCGCCACTATAGATGTCGCCGCGGTTAGGGCTGCGGCGAATCGCGTCATTCATCTGATCCTCAATTTGTTTGCCTGGCGAGGAATCCGGCAATTGCAGGTTCAAATGATTCTGATTCTGCGGTCTCGGCGGCAGCACCGGCTGGAGCTGCGAGGGCGCTGGCTGCGTGGGCTGCGCGGGTGCCGGAGCGGGAGTGGGCTGAATTCGCGCCCTTGGCGCATCCGGCAGATCCGTAGGCGGCTTTTCAGGCGTAGGAGGAACCGGAGAGGGAATCTGCGGCTTCTCCACCGGCGGCGCGACTTTATTCAAAGTTTTGGGAGTGATGTGAATTTTCGGAACCGGCTTGGGCGGCTCCGGAACCGCAGGCGGAGAGTAAATCCACTGCAATTGCTTGCGGGCCAGCTCGATTTCGTTTTTCGTGGGGACATGCGCTGGGAACATCTTCGGCGAGAAAATCAGGAAAGCAATCACGGCAGCATGTACTGCAATAGAAAGAATTCTGGTGATGAGATCCGATCGCGCATCGCGCTTTTCTTCCGGCTCGATCAACAGATTGGCATCGCCGGTGATAAACAGGTCCGGCTGGATCACTTCGCGAAGAGCGGGGGTCATCTCGATGCCGCGCTCGAATTCCTTGGTCCAATCCTCCGTGACCGGATCGATATTCGCGGGCACCACGACGCGCGAGTCGAGAATGTCGAGGGGGAAAGACGAAACGTGCGCAACCCTTTCGATAGGCGTGACGGGCATGCCGCGCTGCACCAGAGTGCGATTGACGAGCACGCCGAGCGGCAGGTGCGCGGGTATGGACGTCTTACCGTTGAGCGGCGGGGCTTCTGACAGGCCGGAAGGGACGACGGTGCGGTCGTCCATGTAGGTGGTCAAGCGGTGCGGCGCTTTCTGAGCCTCGTCCTTGGAGACGGGGCGCACGTCGACCGGAACCAGGGTGCGGGGAATCATCGAGTTTCCAATGGAGCGGTAGCTCCGAGTTGGACGCGGCCAGCGTGTTCGAGGATGCCTGCCATCACCCGGTCGGCAAGCTCGAGATTACGGCGCCCGGCAGCGCCATCCACGAGTGGAGGCTTGCGGGTGCGAACGGAATCGAGAAAGGAGCGAAGCTCGGCGCGAAGCGGCTCTTCGGGCGTGGCAGGAAGTTTGTCAAATCCGATTCCCGGTTGCGGACTGCCGGGCTGGACACGGATGCGCAGCGCATCCTGGCGCGCGAAATCGAGCGAGATGTATTCATGCTCCTGGAAGAAGCGCATTTTGCGGACGCGCTCGGTGGAGACGCGGCTGGCGGTGACGTTGGCGACAGCGCCGGTCTGAAACTCGATGCGCGCGTGCGCGATATCGACTTTGTCCGTGATCACCGGAATGCCGACGGCCTTGAGATCCACGACCGGCGCGTCCACGAGAGCAAGCAGAATATCGAGGTCGTGAATCATCACGTCGTACACGACATCGATATCCAGGCTGCGCGGCGTGAAAACGCCGAGGCGGTGGACTTCGAAAAACATGGGGCGCGAAACGACCTTTTGCGCCGCGCCGACGGCGGGATTGAATCGCTCGACGTGCCCAATTTGCAGAATGCGGCCGGAATGCTGGGCAGATGCAATCAGCCGGCTGGCTTCTGCGAGCGAGGAAGCCATCGGCTTTTCCACAAGCACGTCAATGCCAGCGTCAAGTAGATGGCAGCCGACGCGCGCATGCTCCTTGGTGGGAACGGCCACGCTAACGGCATGGATGCCGGCGGCAGCGAGCGCGTCCAGATCAGGAATCACTTGCGTGTTGAATTCCGCAGCGGCCTGGCGAGCGCGCTCGGCGTTGGTGTCAACAATACCGGCGAGTTCGGCGCCTTCGAGTTCGCGCCACACGCGAATGTGATTCCTGCCGAATTCTCCGGCGCCGACCACGGCAACTCGAATGGGCTTCTCGCTCACGATTTGGTTTTTACCTCGACTGAATCCGTTGCGAATGCTTGAATCGCGATTCTCGCTTCATCGGCGGCGCGAATCAAGTTTTCGCGGTCAAACAGCAGCGTGCGGCCCGCGTCAACGGCGAGCGCGGTGGCATTCGCACGGCGCATCACTTCAATTGTTTTCATTCCGATAACTGGCACGTCGAATCGCATGTCCTGGCCGCGCTTGCTCATCTTGACGACCACGAGTGCGCTGTCCGCCGGCGATTCGCGCGGCCCGCTCGATGGTTTCGTCGGTGCCTTCCATGGCTTCGATCGCGACGCACGCACGATCGCGAACCACAACTGTTTGGCCCAAGATCGAGAGCGACGATCTGTCGGGCGATCCCCCTGCCATATTCGATGTCGGCGGCCTCGCCGGGTCTGGCGAACGGCGGGTGAGAACCCCTGCCTCGGGCAGCAGCGCGCCGAGAAACTTGGTGGAATCGACAAGCTCGATGCCTTCATCCTGCAACACGCGTGCGACTGCGCCGATCAGCGAATCAGTGTTTTTAGCCGGAAGGGCGAAGAGCAGCTTGGCCAGCCGCCAATCGGGCCGGATGGAGCTGAAGATTTTGTTGTGCTTCACTTGCCCGGCCATTACCGCGTGTGTCACGCCCTCCTGATGCAGCAAATCAATGCCGCGGCTGAGCTCGCCGAGGCTGATCCAGTGGAACCGCTTCGCGGAGCGCTCGAGAGCGGGCGACGCTTCTTCGCGTATGGCGATCACGGCCATTTCAATACCGCGACTTCGCGCGCCTTCGAGGACGAGAAAGGGGAAATCCCCGTTTCCGGCGATCAGTCCCCATGCACCCGTATTTTCGCGCGCCGGCGGGCATGCAGTTCCTATTTGGTTAAGCCGCGGTCCGTGGCGGATTCGATAAACCGCACAAGAGTTTGGACGTCCTCTGAGCTGGAGAGGGTTCCGCGCATTTTCTCGACGGCCTGCGAAGTGTTCAACTTGGAACGGAGAAGATACCGGTAAGCCTGCTCGATCGCCTGAATGCGTTCTGGCGAGAAGCCGTTACGCTCGAGGCCCACTTTGTTGATTCCGTAGCAACGCGTTTCGCGTGCGCTGACGATCTTCGAGAATGGCGGGACGTCTTGCGTGATGATGGTGCCCGCGCCGATGTAGGAGTGGCTGCCCACGCGAGAGAATTGGTGCAGCAGGCAGAAGGAACTGATGGTGGCGTAGTCCTCCACGATGATGTGGCCGGCAAGTTGGGCGCCGTTGATGAGGATCACGTGGTCGCCGATCTGGCAGTCGTGGCCGATGTGCGCGTAGGCCATGATGAGGCTGTTGCTGCCGACGCGAGTGACACCGCCGCCTTTCATGGTGCCGCGGTGCACGGTGCAGAACTCGCGGAAGTCATTCGAGTCACCAACTTCGAGTTTCACGCACTGGCCGGTGTAGGTGAGGTCCTGCGGATCGCCTCCTACGATGGCGAAAGAATGAATGTGATTGTTGCGACCGAACTTCGACGGCCCTTTGACCACCGCGTGAGGCTCGAGAACGCAGCCATCGCCAAGCTCGACATCGTCGCCTACGACGGCGGAAGGCCCAATTCGAACACCGACGCCCAATCGAGCCGAAGGTGAAACGATAGCCCGGGGATCGATCTCGCTCATCGCGCCTTCTCGGCCGGTACGGCGGCCGGGGACTGCTCGGTTTCGAGATCAACCATTTTGCACATCAGCGAAGCCTCGGCGGCCATCTCTCCGTCGACGGTGGCGCGCCCCTGGAGTTTGCAGAAACCGCTGCGCCAAGCGAGAACATTCATTTCGAGCCTCAAGCGGTCGCCGGGAACCACGGGACGGCGGAAGCGCGCATTATCAATGGCGACGAAATAGAGAAGCTTTTTCTCGCGGTCCGGCACTTCCTGGAGCAGGAGCAGTCCGCCGGTCTGCGCCATTGACTCGATAATCAGGACGCCGGGCATGATCGGCTTTCCGGGAAAATGCCCCTGGAAAAAGTGTTCATTGATGGTGACATTCTTGATTCCGACGATGCGCTTCCAGCGTTCCATTTCCTCGATGCCGTCGATCAGGAGGAAGGGATAACGGTGCGGAAGAATTTTTTGAATGTCGTTGATGTCGAGAAGCATGAATTGCCTCTGCCCTTCGATTGAGTTGGAGTCCGTGTATGTTGCAGATGCAACTTCACATACCGTTCGAGTAATTCTATACGAAACCTCAGCGGGTGGGAATCGGCGGGGCAACGACGTGTTGCCGTGGTTCGGCACGGCTGCTAGGATACCGGCGCGATGAGAGAAAACGGAGAGATGATGCTTGCGCTTCAGCGAGTTTTGCGAAGACGCGAGCGAGATATCGTCGGGCTGCTTGGGCGGTTTGTACGGTGCGAATCGCCCAGCCATCACAAGGCGGCGGTGGACCGTCTTGGGCGGATTGTCGCGAGCGAATGGCGACGGCGAGGCGCGAAAATTCGGGTGCTGCGGCAGAAAACTCGAGGCAACCATGTGCGCGCGGAAATTTGGCTGGGCGGCGGGCGTCCGGCGGGGCAGATTCTGATTATCGGGCACCTCGACACGGTTTATCCGCCGGGTACGCTGGCCAAGATGCCGTTTCGCGTGTCGGGAGGACGCGCGTGGGGACCCGGAACGTTTGACATGAAAGCGGGGCTGGCAATCGCGCTTGCTGCTATTGATGGCTTGCGGGCGGCGGCGCTACGGCCACGCAAGACGGCTTGTCTTCTTCTGGAACTCCGATGAAGAAATTGGGAGCGAAACTTCTCGGCGCGAGATCGAGCGGGAAGCGCGGCGAAGCGATATGGTACTCGTTCTCGAACCCGCACTTGGCCGGGAGGGACGGCTGAAGACGGCGCGGAAAGGCGTGGGCACGGCTGAGATCATCGTTACCGGCCGGTCGTCGCACGCGGGCGCCGATCCCGGAGCGGGAGTGAATGCCGTGCACGAGTTGGCGTTGCAAATCGCGTCGGCTAACAAAAATGAACAATCCGCGGCGCGGGATCACGGTGCAGGCGACGGTGGTTGAGGGAGGCACCGTATCCAACGTGGTGCCCGCCCACGCGCGGGCGGAAGTGGATATTCGCTATTCACATTTGGCGGATGCGGCAAAATTGAACAAGAAGTTGCGCGGACTGCGGCCGATTTTGAAGGGAGCGCAAATCGAGGTGCGCGGCGGAATCAATCGTCCGCCGCTCGAGCGAACATCCCACGTGCTCAAACTTTTCGGCCAGGCGCAATCGCTGATGCGGGAAATTGGCGTGAACGTCGGTGAAACCACAACGGGCGGCGGATCAGACGGAAACTTTACGGCGGCGCTGGGCGTGCCCACTCTCGATGGACTCGGAGCAGTTGGCAGCGGGGCGCATAGTCCGGAAGAGAATGTAGTGATCCGCTCGCTTCCGCAACGGGCCGCGCTGCTGGCCGGGCTGCTTTTCACACTGTGATCCCGGTGATGTAAGCCTGCGAAACGCGGCTGCGTGCATGGTTTTTGCGTTCTGGCAAGAGGCGCAAAGTCAGCGCAAGTAGGCGCGCTTGAGGTAGGCCACCGCTTGCTGACTTAGGTCCGCGTAATTTAGGTGCAAGGTTTCCTCCAAAGCGGCTTCAGAGGAAGATGACACGGCGATGTGGTCGAGCAGACGGCTGATGTCGCTGACGCCGCCCGCGTCAATCATGGATTCGACTACCGCGAGAGACCACGCATAGGCTAGGTCCGCGGAATTCCCTGATAGGCTCATCCAGGACCCTTCCATCGTCGCTAGTGGCGGGGCTTGGCCTTGGGCCGCGGCTTCAACTAAGGCTCCGGCCACTGAGCTGCTGCGGCGCCCTTCCATCCATTGCGCGATTCCTTCCTGAAGCCAAGTGGGCGCGCGGCCGCGGGATTTTTGTCCCACGAAGCTGTGCGTCAATTCGTGCTTGAGGACGCGAGCCAGATCAGGAGTGACCTGGGTCAATCCCTGTACGGGAATGCGCAAACGCCCATCGTTCAGGGCGCCAACCCACCCAGGAGCGCGAGTGATGTCGGCGAAAGCTTGTTGGGTATATAGAATGACGGCGATTTGCTCGGGCGGAGTGTAATCAAGCTGAGATTCGAGGTCGCGGAAATCGTCCTCGAGCGCCCGCAGGATGCCGCGAGCGAGGTCGGGAGTGGCTCCGCCATAGTACTTAAGGTCGAAATGAGCTGTTTCTCCTTCACGATAGCTTTCCTCCTCGGATTTATCGCGCTCGACTTTCTGCAATGCCTGCTCAACTTGGGGGTCTGGACGCAGGCGCTCGGCGCGTTTCCATTCCTCGATGGCTTGGTCCATTTTGTTCGCGCCGTAGTAGGCCCAGCCCATGAGCTTGGCAACATCGGGGGAGTCCGGAGACGAGCGCCGGGCCCGTTCCAGCGGGTCGAGGGCGGCAGTAAACTGGCTTTCCTGCAGATATAGGAGGGCGAGATTCAGCAGGAGGCCGTTATTCTGTGGAGCAAAGACCAGTGCCTGACGATACTGATCGATGGCGGAATCGGTATCACCTTTGCTTTCAAGGAATTGAGCGGCGGCATGGTGCGCAGCCCCATCCTTGGCGACCGCCATGGCCGACCCGGCGCTGGCTTCCGAATCGAGGCTCGCCAGATAGGCATAATCAATTGTGTCCCCATGAACGGCTAACGCCGCAACGGCCTCAAATCCAGGAACGGGCTCAACCGGAGGCGCCGAAACTGGCGGCTGAGAGTGGTTGGCTGATGCGGGTGCGTAGGTGAAATCATCATGGTCGATCCTCGCGACTATAGATTTCGGAATCGATAGCTCTCCGGCTGGAGTGTGATAGGTGACATGGCTGGCGTCTTGGGTGACGTTCTCCGCCACGATCCGGCGACCGTTCTTCAGAACAATCGTATCGGCTGCGGTGGCCGAGGGCACGGCAAGAACAAGGCATACGGCGAGTGACGCTGCGGGGCGCACAGGATCATCTTACCAATCGGTCTTTCGTCCGCACGTTCGACCTTGCGGGGCAATGCCCTAAATTGAACAGTACTGTTGCTTCGGATCCGACAGAACTGGCAGATCCAGTCACGCAGAATTGCAGGTCCTGCCGGGGCGAGTTGGCTGCAAATTTTTCGGATTTGAACTTGCGTATCGGGACAAGCGGTCTTATTCTATGGCGTCCTAATTGGCGTGTGGATTTTTATTAAGGGAAGTTGAAACAAGAAACAGCAGTTTTTGCAATCCTTAAGTTACTTCAAAATGCAAATCATGGCGTTCGCGGGGTGCGGGCCTGTGATTACCGACATAAAACAACGCCCCCTTCTAACGGTTTGCTGTCAGCATTGCGAGCAGTAGGGGATACTGCGTGGATTCTGATCGCTTTGAAGGCGTAACCCGCGTTGCCGAACCCGACCCGATCATCGGGCCAGGTCATACCTTTGAATCGGTAACCGACAAAATCAGCTCCATCGTACTTACGCGCGGCACGACGCCGGGCTGGGTGTTCGGTTTCCTGATCGCGTTTTCGATGCTCATGCTGTTGAACCTCGTCGTCACCATGTTGATGGTGAAGGGCGTGGGCATCTGGGGAATCCGGATACCGGTTGCGTGGGGCTTCGCGATCGTCAACTTCGTCTGGTGGATCGGAATCGGCCACGCCGGCACGCTGATCTCCGCGATTTTGCTGCTGTTGCATCAGAAGTGGCGCACCTCGATCAACCGGTTTGCCGAGGCGATGACGATTTTCGCCGTCATGTGCGCGGGAATGTTTCCGCTGCTCCACATGGGCCGTCCCTGGCTCTTCTATTACATCCTGCCTTATCCCAATCCGATGTGGCTCTGGCCGCAATTTCGGAGTCCGCTGGTCTGGGACGTCTTTGCGGTTTCAACATATTTCACGGTATCGCTGTTGTTTTGGTTCGTGGGCATGATTCCCGACCTCGCCACGCTGCGGGATCGCGCCAAGAGCAAAGCTTCCAAGATTTTTTACGGAATGCTTTCGATGGGCTGGAGAGGATCGGCGGTCCACTGGACGCGCTACGAGATTGCTTCCGTCCTGCTCGCGGGTCTTGCGACGCCGCTGGTGGTGTCCGTTCACACCGTTGTTAGCTTCGACTTCACGATTGCGCTCGTGCCCGGATGGCACAGCACGATATTTCCACCTTATTTCGTGGCTGGGGCGATTTATTCCGGGTTCGCAATGGTGCTGACTTTAGCGATACCAATTCGCAAGATCTACCATCTCGAGGATCTCGTCACCGAGCGCCATTTGGACATTATGGCGAAGGTGATGCTGGCGACCGGAATCATCGTCGCTTACGGCTACGTCATGGAGACCTTCATGGCGTTCTACAGCGCCGATAAGTATGAAAGCTACATGATGTTGAATCGCCTGAAGGGTCCTTATTCGCCGCTCTACTGGCTATTAATTGCTTGCAACATCGTGATTCCGCAGTCGCTGTGGTCTCGGCGGCTGCGACGAAACGTGGCATGGCTATTTGCGATGTCGCTGGTGGTGAACATTGGCATGTGGTTGGAAAGGTTCGTGATCGTGGTGGTCAGTCTGAGCCGGGACTTCACGCCGTCAGCATGGGGAATGTACATCCCGACGAGGTGGGATTGGGCTACGTATCTGGGTACATTTGGATTGTTCTTCACGCTGTTTTACCTTTTCATTCGTTTCCTGCCGATGATCTCGATTGTGGAGGTGCGCTCGTTGGTGCTTGAAACGGACGAAGAGGAACATATCGAGCAGCAAGGGCGACGCTGAAAAACGATGGGACAGTTATTTCATCGCAGCACGAACCTAATCTCGCGGGTCAGCATTTATGGCGCCGTGGTGATCATCGGCGCGCTGGGTTATGCCGCGTATACGATTGCCTTGTCGCCGTGGTACACGGACCAGAACGTCACGCGGGAGCAGCCCGTGCCTTTCAGCCATCGGCACCACGCCGGCGAACTGGGAATCGATTGCCGCTATTGCCATACAACGGTGGAGAAATCTTCTTTCGCGGGCGTGCCTCCGACGCAAACGTGCATGACCTGCCATTCGCAAATATGGACGAATGCCGCAATGCTAGAGCCAGTACGGGCGAGCTATCGCGACGATACTTCGCTTGCCTGGACACGCGTGAACGCGCTGCCTGATTTCGTGTATTTCGATCACAGCATTCACGTGGCGAAAGGCATCGGCTGCACGACGTGCCACGGACAGATCGCGGAGATGCCGCTGACATATCGGGCGGGCACGCTCTACATGTCCTGGTGCCTGGAGTGCCACCGGCAACCAGAAAAATATATCCGGAAGAAATCGGAAGTTTTCAATCCGTTTTACCAGCCGCCATCGGGCGAGAAGCAATTGGCGCTCGGACGGCAGCTTGTGAAGGAATACAAAGTCCATAATTTGCAGTTTATGGAATCCTGCTCCACGTGCCACCGATGAAAGCGAAACGATGAATCCAGAGTCTGAGCGCAAGAATTCGATCGATCTAGTTGCGGCGAGGGCGAAGCTCGGAGGCGAGGGCGGAAAGCGCTTCTGGCAAAGCCTGGAGGAGCTATCGGACACGAAGCAGTATCGCAACTTCCTCGAGAACGAGTTCCCGGGCAATGCGGAGAAAGATTCAGAGGGGATCAATCGGCGCGATGTGTTGAGGCTAATGGCTGCGTCGGCGGCAATGGCGGGGCTTGGCGCATGCACGAAGCTGCCCACCGAGAAGATCGTTCCCTACGTTCACCCGCCGGAGGAGATCGTCGCCGGCAGACCCCTTTTCTACGCCAGCTCTATGCCACACGCCGGAGCGGCTGCGGGGGTTTTGGTGGAAAGCCATATGGGCAGGCCCACCAAGATCGAAGGGAATCCTGAGCATCCAGGAAGTTTGGGCGGTACGGACGTGTTCATGCAGGCGTCGATCCTGAATATGTACGATCCAGATCGGTCGCAGACCGTCATACACGAAGGGCGCGTGAGCACGTGGAGTGACTTCGCGGCGGCCATGGGCAATGCTCGAACACGCCTTGCTCCCAAGGGCTCGGGGCTGCGGGTTTTGACGGAGACCGTCATCTCTCCGACCCTCGGCGCTCAGATTCGCGCATTGCTTTCGCAGTTCCCCGAAGCGAAATGGCACCAATACGAGCCCTGCAATGGAGATGGCGCTCGCGAGGGCGCGCGACTTGCGTTCGGCAAACCCGTTAACTCCGTATACCATTTCGATCAAGCGGATGTGATTCTTTCGCTGGACGCGGACTTTCTTGCTTCCGGACCGGGACATGTGCGTTACGCACGCGATTTCTCCTCCCGCCGCGATCTTTCGGCCGGTCCTTCGTCAAAACTGAACCGCCTTTACGTCGCAGAGAGCATGACTACGAGCACAGGAGTCCTGGCGGACCACCGGTTGGCCGTGCGCTCGGCTGATATCGACGATCTGGCGCGGCAGATCGCGGCTGCCGCGGGAATTGCGGTTGCGCCCAGCGTGAACGCTAGCGCGAAGATTCCTTCCGGGTGGGTTGACGCCGTTTGGCGAGACCTTTCCGCACACCGCGGCTCCTCTCTGGTGGTTGCTGGTGAGCAGCAGCCGCCTTTCGTGCATGCCCTAGCCCACGCGATTAACGCTGCGCTCGGGAACGTCGGCAAGACCGTTGTTTATACCGAATCGATCGAGGCAAATCCGGTCAATCAAGTGGAGTCGCTGCGTGACCTGGTGAATGATTTGAACGCCGGCCACGTCGATTTTCTTGTGATTCTCGGCGGCAATCCCGTCTACGACGCACTCGCGGACTTTGACTTCACGTCAGCCATGCAAAAAGCCAGGGAGCGTGTCCATTCCGGACTTTACCAGGATGAGACAGCCGAACTTTGCCATTGGCACGCGCCCGGTGCGCACTACCTTGAATCCTGGAGCGACGCCCGGGCCTTCGACGGCACAGTCGGCATCGTTCAGCCGCTCATTGCGCCCCTGTACGACGGCCATACCGCGCATGAAGTGATTGCATTATTTACTGGAGACGACGGGAAATCGGGGCACGATTTGGTTCGCGATTACTGGCAGAGCCAACGTTCCGAAAAGGATAAGGCATTCGAGGCGCTCTGGGAAACTTCCCTCCACGACGGATTGATGGCTGGGACGGCCTTGCCAACCATTTCGGTGGCGCCGCGCCCAGATTTCGTGAACCAGGGTGGAGGGCAGGCAGCGCAAACTGATGCGAACAGCCTGGAAATTGTTTTCCGTCCCGATCCTTCAATCGGCGACGGCAAATTCGCGAATAATGGCTGGCTCCAGGAGCTTCCGAAGCCCGTGACGCGGCTTACCTGGGATAACGCCGCCATGATCAGCCCGGCCACTGCGCAGGAATTGGCGCTTACTTCAGGGGACTATGTGAAGCTGACCCGAGGCAGCCAGCAAATGGAAGCCGGCGTGTACACCGTTCCTGGACATGCGGATAATTCGATAACCCTGCACCTGGGTTACGGGCGGCGTTTGGCCGGTCGCGTGGGCACAGGTACTGGCTTCAATGCAAACCTCTTGCGCTCCTCCGACGCGCCCTGGGTAGCGAAAGGGCTCAAAATCGAGAAGACCGGCAAATCGTATTATTTTGTCTCAACGCAACAACAGTACACGATCGACAAAGAGGGGCACCCGGCGGAGGAGGAAAGCGGCACCGCGTTCAATCGCGACTTGATTCGCGTGGCTACGTTCGAGGAATTCCGTAACAATCCGAACTTCGCGAAAAATCCCGAGGAAGAGAAAACCAAAGATTTGACCATCTACCCCGGCTACAAGTACGAAGGGTACGCCTGGGGTATGTCAATCGACTTGAACCGCTGCGTCGGCTGTAATGCTTGTGTGGTCGCGTGCCAGTCCGAAAATAATATTGCGGTCGTCGGAAAGGATCAGGTATCGCGCGGGCGGGCGATGCACTGGATACGCATCGACACCTATTTCCGCGGAAGCCTCGACAATCCCGAAGTGTATTACGAGCCGCTGCCCTGCATGCAGTGCGAGAACGCGCCCTGCGAGTATGTTTGTCCCGTCGGAGCAACCACGCACAGCTCCGAAGGTCTCAACGACATGACGTACAACCGTTGCGTGGGCACCCGCTATTGTTCCAACAATTGCCCCTATAAGGTTCGCCGCTTCAACTTTTTGCTGTTTTCGGACTTCAAGACACAGAGCCTGTACGGAATGCGCAACCCTAATGTTACGGTGCGCAGCCGCGGGGTGATGGAGAAGTGCACGTATTGCGTGCAGCGGATCAATGCGGCGAAGATTCGATCGGAAGAGGAAAACCGGACCGTGCGCGATGGCGAGATTGTTACGGCGTGCCAAGCCGCGTGCCCGGCGGAAGCGATCGTCTTCGGCAATATTAACGATCCTTCCAGCCGGGTTTCGAAGCTGAAGGCGCAGTCGCGCAACTACGGTCTGCTGGAAGATTTGAATACGCGTCCGCGCACTACGTATCTGGCGCGGGTGCGAAATCCGAATCCGGAGATCCGCGGCTAACGCCGCGATGGGGAGAATCGTCGGAAATATGCATCGCAAGCCTATTTACGGTTTGATGGCCGAATTCGAGACGCCCGACCAGGTTCTCGAAGCCGCGCGCCGGACGCGCGAGGCGGGCTACCGGCGAATCGATGCGTTCTCTCCAATCCCAGTCGAGGGCTTAGCCGAAGCAGTCGGCTTTGATTGGACGGCGCTTCCAGTGATCGTTTTCTTCGGAGGATTGGTCGGCGGCTCGACGGGTTTCGGGATGTGCTGGTATGCCAACGTGATCAGCTTCCCGTTGAACATTGGCGGCAAGCCCTACAACAGCTGGCCCATGTGGATTCCTATTACCTTTGAGTTGACAATTCTGGGCGCGGCGCTCGCGGCAGTTTTTGGCATGCTGGCTCTGAACGGGCTGCCTACACCGTACCACCCGCTGTTCAATGTTGAGCGATTCGCTCGTGCTTCCACCGACCGTTTCTTTTTGTGCGTGAAGGCGCGGGACAAACGATTCGATGTTGCGCAAACGAAAGCCTTTTTGGAAGGACTGCATCCGTACGGGGTTTATGAGATTGAGGACTAGATCAGGGACTGGCACAGGGGTCGGGTCCGCGTCGGTATCGCGGGTTGGGGCGCTTCCGCGATGTCTGAGCGTCGGCTGCCTTATGGCCATGACCTTCGTTTTCGGCTGTCGGCTGGATATGCATATCCAGCCGAAATATTTGCCGTATGAGCCGACCAGCTTTTTTGCCGATGGGCGGTCGGAGCGCCAGCCAGTACCAGGGACTGTCGCGCGCGGGCACTTGCGCTTGGATGAGCTGTTCTACACCGGCCGTGAGAATGGCGTCGTCGCGAATAGGTTTCCTTTCCCGATTACGCGGGCGGATCTCGACCGCGGCCGCGAGCGATACAACATTTATTGCACGCCCTGCCACGACTATACGGGCAGCGGCAGAGGGATGATCGTTCAGCGGGGCTTTCCTCAGCCTCCGTCTTATCACATTCAGCGCCTCCGGGAGGCTCCGGTGGGGCACTTCTTTGAAGTGATGACCGATGGGTTCGGAGCGATGTATAGCTATGCCGCTCGCGTCGATCCCGCGGACCGCTGGAGGATCGCCGCCTACATTCGTGTTCTTCAACTGAGCGAAAGCGCTACGGTGCAGGACGTGCCACAAGCGGAGCGGCAAAAGCTTGCACAGCAGCCCGCACAGCCGTCCTCACAACAAGTGGCGCAGCAAGCGGCGGGGCAATCGCAATGAACTCTCCTGATACAGCTCGGTCGCAAATGGATCGGGTCCGTGCTCCGGCGCTGGCAGCCGGAGCGATCGGCATACTTATCGCTTTGATTGTCGGACTCATTGATTCGCATCGGGCCGGCGGTTCGGGCTGGCAGGGTTTCTTCCGTTCGTACGTCTTCGCATACGTTTTTTCGATGGCGATTCCGCTCGGTTCCCTCGCCCTGCTCATGCTGCACCACTGCACGGGCGGATGGTGGGGCTTTCCGGTTCGACGTATTTTCGAGGCGGGCTCGCGAACGATCTGGTTTATGGCCATCCTCTTCATACCAATTCTCATCGGCATGTCAAAGGTCTATCCCTGGACTCAGCCGGGCGATATTCCCGACGATCCGGTCAATCATTTTAAGAAGATCTATTTACAGCCCGGGGGCTTTATCGTTCGCGCGGTAATCTATTTCGCCATCTGGATGGTGCTGGCGCACTTGTTGAATAAGTGGTCCGCCGAACAGGACCGTACCGGAGACCTGATTTTCAAGGATCGCATGATGGCCTTGGCGGCGCCGGGCCTGGTGCTTTGGGGCCTTACGGTAACCGGCGCGGCGATCGACTGGGTTCTATCGCTTGAGCCGCACTGGTTTTCGACGATCTACGGAATGATATTCATCGTCGTTGAGTGTCTCGCGGGTTTAACGTTCGCAGTCCTAGTTCTGGCGAAACTGTGGGAATACGAGCCGCTGAAGGATTCTGTCGAACCCAAGCGCCTGATCGATCTCGGCAGCCTCATGCTCACCTTCACGATCCTGTGGGCCTACGTTTCGTTTTCACAGTTTCTGATCATCTGGTCGGGAAACCTCAAGAACGAGATTCCTTGGTATATGGCTCGCGCGTTCGGAAGTTGGGCTGTGATTGCCGTGATTTTGCTGGTTTTCCATTTCTTCGTTCCATTTTTCCTACTTCTACAGCGGCAGATTAAGAGGCGGGTGCGAACGCTGAGTATGGTGGCCGGGATCCTGCTGACCTTGACGTTGGTTGATGTCTATTGGCTGGTCGTGCCAGCGTATGAGCCCTCTGGCCGCAGCTTCATCTGACCGACATCTTCGCCGTGATTGGAATCGGCGGCCTTTGGTTCGGGATGTTTCTTGGCGAGCTGAAGAAGTTGCCGCTGTTGCCGCTGCACGACCCGCGATTCGAAGGGGCAAAAGCTCTGATGGAGCATCAGCATGGAGACTAGCAGCCCTACGGCCCGGGCCAGCCAGTCGATCGCGGCCCTGGGTACGAAAAACGCGACGCGAATATCAAAGGCCTGTTGCAGTTTGCGTTCTGGATGGCGGTGGTGCTGGTGGTTACTCTTTTTGCAATGAGATGGACATTGGATTTTTTCAACAAGATGGAGCCCCTCGGCCCGCCAATGTCTCCGATGGCGAGCGCGACTCAACGCGAGATTCCGGCCAGTCCGCTCTTGCAAGCGCATCCACATAGTGATCTGGAGAATTACTGTGCGGTGCAAGAGCAACAAGTGAATACCTACGGCTGGGTCGATCAACAGAGCGGCATCGTGCGGATTCCCATCGATCGCGCCATGGATCTGACTCTCCAGGGGGGGTTGCCGGCGCGTGCGGCGAGTGAGGCACCTCCGAGCATGCCGTCCGTTGCAATACCGGTGCCTCCGAGTGGAACCGATCTCGAAGGTCAGTGCGGTTACCTCACTGAGCCGTCTCGTGAACAAGGTGCTGCTGAGGAAGGCGAGCCGCGCTAAACGCGCATCAGCAAAACGCGGCGGGTAATTTAAACGCCGGGAAAGGGACAGCGAATGAAACTTTGCGGACTCTCAATTCGAAGCTGGCTAATTGGAATGGCAATCGCGTCGGCGCTGTTCCTGCAGTTGTCGCCAGCAGCGGCTCAGTTTACAGACCCCACGCAAGGCATTGGCGTTCGTCCTGAGTTGCTCAAAGAAGTTGGCGTGGATCAGAAGCTCAATGATTCGATTCCGCTTGATCTTATGTTCCGTGACGAGCACGGCAATTCCGTCCCTCTGCGGCAGTATTTCGGTAGCAAGCCTGTGATTTTAGCTCTCGTCTATTTCAACTGTCCGATGCTTTGTACGCAAGTGCTCAATGGTTTGGATCGCAGTCTTGAGCTGATTCCGATGAGCATTGGCAAGGATTTTAATGTGTTAACGGTGAGCATTGATCCAACGGATAGGCCTGTGCTCGCCGAAGCCAAGCAGGCCGTTTATCTTGGAATGTACGGGCGTCCTGGCGCGGCGCAAGGCTGGCATTTTCTAACCGGGGAGGAGCCGCAGATCAAGCAGCTTACCGCCGCCGTTGGTTTCCGATACGCCTACGATCCCGATTCGAAGCAGTATGCGCACGCCAGCGCCATCATGATGCTAACGCCCGCCGGAAAGATTTCGCGCTATTTCTACGGCATCTCCTATCCCGAACGCGATTCGCGACTAGGCCTCGTGGATGCTTCTCAAGGAAGATTGGGTCGCCAGTAGACCAGGTCTTGCTTTTCTGTTACCACTACGACCCTCACACGGGCAAATATGGCCTGCTGATTTCGCGAGTCCTTCAGTTGGCGGGAGGTCTGACTGTGGTATTTGGCGGGATTTTTTTGGCTGTCCTTTTCCGCGGCGGGCCTCATAGGCCCCCGGCGAGAATGGCCTGAAACAGCTGACTTTTCAAATTGATGTCGGAGTAATTGCGACGGAATGGTGAT
>CAVPWV010000026.1:0-198429 GCA_963709445.1 uncultured Acidobacteriota bacterium | reverse complement strand
TAACTATAACGGTCCTAAGGTAGCGAAATTCCTTGTCGGGTAAGTTCCGACCTGCACGAATGGCGTACCGATCGAACGACTGTCTTGGCGAACGGCTCGGCGAATTTGTGGTTCCGGTGAAGACGCCGGATGCCCGCATCTAGACGGAAAGACCCCGTGCACCTTTACTGCACTCTGGTCATGATTAACGGTACTGTCTGCGTAGGATAGGTGGGAGCCTGGGAACCCTCGGTCTCGGCTGAGGGGGAGGCAACGGTGAAATACCACCCTGATAGTTCTGTCGCTCTAACTTGCGCCCCTAGACGGGGCGGAGGACACGGCCAGACGGGTAGTTTGACTGGGGCGGTCGCCTCCCAAATTGTAACGGAGGCGCTCAAAGCTCGGCTCAGGCGGATTGGAAACCCGCCGTGGAGTGCAAGAGCATAAGCCGGGTTGACTGCGAGACACACAGGTCGAGCAGGCACGAAAGTGGGATCTAGTGATCCGGTGGTTCTGCGTGGAAGGGCCATCGCTCAACGGATAAAAGGTACGCCGGGGATAACAGGCTGATCTAAGCCAAGAGTTCACATCGACGCTTAGGTTTGGCACCTCGATGTCGGCTCATCGCATCCTGGGGCTGTAGAAGGTCCCAAGGGTTAGGCTGTTCGCCTATTAAAGCGGTACGTGAGCTGGGTTCAGAACGTCGCGAGACAGTTCGGTCCCTATCTGGTGTGGGCGCAGGAAACTTGAGAGGAGCTGTCCCTAGTACGAGAGGACCGGGATGGACGGACCTCTTGTGATCGAGTTGTCACGCCCGTGGCATAGCTCGGTAGCGAAGTCCGGAAGAGATAATCGCTGAAAGCATCTAAGCGAGAAGCTCGCCTCGAGATAAGGTTTCCCAAGGGAGCTGCGGTTCCCTAAGAAGGCCAGTCGAAGACTACGACTTTGATAGGCGGGAGGTGGAAGCGCAGTAATGCGTGTAGCTGACCCGTACTAATCGGCCGTTCGGCTTGACCATAAAACTTTCTCAACGCGTAGCGTTTGGAGAGTCAGGTCCTTTCCACATAACACTATTTTCAAGTGGAATTTGAGGTTTTTGCCACTTCCTTCGGTTGCTCATCGAAATTCGGCATCCGAGAATCGAAAATGCGCGGTAGGGCATTTCGCATTTCGGTGTGCGAGTTTCGATTTCCAGTTTCCTGGTGGTCTTACCGCAAGGGTCACACCCGTTCCCATCCCGAACACGGAAGTTAAGCCTTGCAGGGCCGATGATACTGCGCTGGTAACGGCGCGGGAACGTAGGTCACCGCCAGGATTAAAATTAAAAGGCCGCATCCGCATTTTGCGGGGACGGCCTTTTTCTTTTAGTGTCAACGCACTCGAAAAAGATGCGTGGTCCGGTTCGCTACGGTATCTTTGTTTTCGAGGGGTCAGGCGCAAGAGATGGGAATTCACAGTGTCGAGCTGATCGTTCTGCTGCTGATGATTCTCGTCGTGGCGTTTGCGTCGGTTGCGAAGCGCCTGGAAACTCCTTATCCGATCATTTTGGTGATAGGCGGACTGCTGCTGAGTCTGTTTCCCCATGGCCCGCACATTGAACTCGACCCCGACATTGTGTTCCTGCTGATTCTGCCGCCGCTGCTGTTTTCCGCAGCCTTTGTCACCTCATGGCGAGACTTTCGCTACAACATCGTCAGCATCGTGATGCTGGCTTTCGGCCTGGTCGGCTTCACCGTTTTCGGCGTGGCTGCGGCTTCGCGCTGGATACTGCCGGGCTTTGACTGGCGAATGGGCCTCGTTCTGGGCGCGGTTGTTTCGACCACGGACGCGATCGCCGCCACTTCCATCGGCCGGCGCCTCGGTCTTTCGAAGCGAATCGTGGACATCCTCGAAGCGGAAAGCCTGGTTAACGATGCGAGCGGGCTACTGGCTCTGGAATTTGCGACCGCCCTGCTGGTCACGGGCCGCACGCCATCGGTCGGAGAAAGCCTGTGGAGGCTGCTCTATCTGATCGGTGCGAGCATCGTGATCGGGCTGGTGGTCGGCAAGCTGATTCATTTCGTATCGTTAAAAGTCGAAGACGCTCCGATCGAAATCACGATCAGTCTGATTGCACCGTACTTCGCCTATCTCGCGGCGGAAGGCGCTCGCACCTCGGGAGTGCTCGCCACCGTTGCCTGCGGCCTCTATCTCGGCCACAAAAGTTCGTTCTATTTGTCGACCGGCGCCCGGCTCACGGGGCAGGCGGTGTGGGAAACGCTCACGTTTGTCCTCAACGGTTTCGTCTTCCTGCTGATCGGATTTCAATTGCCTTACATACTGTCGGGAATTCGAACGCACCATCTGGGCGGGCTGTTGCTTCTGGGCGCTCTCTTTAGCGGTGTCGTGATCGTTCTTCGGCTTATTTGGATTTATCCTGGCGCATGGCTGTCAAATTTCATTCGGCGCCGCCTGCTTCGCCAGCCCGAACCGTTTCCGTCTTCGAGGGCGGTCTTCATCATCGGTTGGACGGGCATGCGCGGCGTGGTAGCGCTGGCGGCGGCCATTTCTCTTCCGAAACTGCTGGAGAGCGGGGCTCCCTTTCCCGAACGCAACGTGATGATCTTTCTTACTTTTTGCGTGATCTTCGTCACTCTCGTTTTGCAGGGCCTCACGCTGCCGCCGCTAATTCGCCGCCTGGGATTGGCAAGCGCGGGAGACGGGAAGATCGAAGAAGAAGCAGCGCGCCGCGCCATGGTGGAGGCCACGCTGGCGTATCTCGAACACAGCCGTGATGATCACCCGGAATTCGCGGCGCTCTACGACGAACTTGTCAGGTCCCATCGCCGCCGGCTGAATGCCATCGATAGGAATGTCTCCGCCGAGGCGGGCTACCGGCCCGAAGACTACGAGCGCTGGAGAGCTCTTTCGCGGCAGGTAGATGCCATCCAGCGCGCCACGATTCTGCATTTGCGAAATCAGAATGAGATCAACGACGAAGTGGCGCGCGCGCTCGAACGCGAACTCGATCTGGCCGAGGCCAGGCACTCACTGGCGGACCGGCCACAATGAGGACTACCGCTCCGTCGGCCCCCAGCGATTCACAATACGGCTTTTGGCAACACACTCTCGGATGTTGAGCAAACTTCCTCGACCATCCAAACTATAATGGCGACAGGAGCCTGGCTGATGAAGCGGATTATCGAGAAATTCATCGCCTACCTGCGGTACGAGCGGAACGTTTCGCCCAATACGATTCGGGAGTACCGTCGGGACACGCAGCAGTTCGCAGAATTTTTGACGCCGCCGGGCGAAAAGACGCCCACATTGGCCGAGATCGATCACCGCATGGTGAGAGAGTACGTGAGTTGGATGTACGACCAACACTTGGAAAAGACGTCGATTGCGCGAAGGCTGGCGTCGTTGAGGACATTCTTCAAATTTTGCATGCGCGAAAAGCTGGTGCGCGAGAACCCGGCGCGTTTCGTACCCAGACCGAAGCTGCCAAAGCGTGTGCCGCGGGTTCTGACAGCAGAAGAACTGAATGGATTCCTTGACTGCCTAGGGCATGGAATCGGCGGGCCCCAATCACGGTCAGGCAGGCATCGGATAGGACGGTCGCCTAAGGAAGCTAAGGCTATGCTAAAGCGCGACCGGGCAATCCTGGAACTCCTGTATGGTTCGGGTTTGCGCGTGAGCGAGCTTTCGGGCTTGGACATCGAAAATCTCGACCGTCAGGAACAGATGCTGAGGGTACTGGGCAAAGGACGTAAACAGCGGCAGGTCCCCTACGGCCGGAAGGCGCAGGAAGCGCTGGAGGCATACTGGCCGTTGCGCGAAGCGATCCTAGCTCGCGCCGGGCGAGTTGCGGTGACGCGAGCCGTGTTCCTGAATCCCGTGGGCGGGCGCCTGACGGCGCGCTCTGTTCGAACGCTGGTGAAAAAGTACGCGCGGCTGACAAATGTAAACTGGGACCTGCATCCTCACGCGCTGCGGCACGCGTTTGCCACGCATCTGCTGGCGGATGGCGCGGACCTGCGCGCGATTCAGGAGCTTTTGGGACACGTCTCGCTTTCCACCACCCAACGATACACGCAGGCGAGTATTCGGAAGTTGATGGAAGTGTACGACAAGTCCCACCCGCACGCGTGACCAGCGACGCCCCGCTAATTCAGATCGCGCGAGAACATCAGCTTCAGAGTGATTTTGTCTGATGCGGGTGTGACGCCCGAAGCCGATCCCGCCTTCGAAACTTCCGATTTTCGTGCCACGGTCAAAGACGCCCCAAACTTCGTGGGATTCGAAACGGGTGGGCAAAACCGCGCGGAGCGGACCAACATCGGAATACGACTCGGCGGCGAGAGCAAATTTGGGAGTGAAATTGTAGGCTATGCGTCCGGCGGGGCGAAATCGAGACTCGCGAATCCGCCGCGGAAAGAATTATCGAGAATCGGGTTGATGATGATATCGACGGGATGCAAGTGCACGCCAATGATGGGCCGAATCTCGGAGGTGAAACGGACGGGCTCCCAATATGTTGCGTTGTAACTGAATTCGAAATTCGCGCCATAAAAGAAAGTGCGGTCCGCGGCGTGGGGTTTAACAAAGAGCAGGCGGATCTTGCCGCCGTTGATTGTGGCATCGTGATTTTTCGAGATGCTATAGAGAGGCAGATATAGGCCCAACTCGAGCCAGTCTGTTACGCCGTAGGCCCATTCCGTGACGCCGTTGAATGATCGGTTGGGGATGATGCCGCCAGGGAAGGCAGCGGTCTTCAGGCCATCCGGCGTAAAGTTGTTATGCCAGGTGAGATTGAATTTTCCTTGCGGGGCGATGGAGGCGTCGTAGACCTGAATCTCGTCGGTCTGCGCGAAGGTTGCTAGAGGCAACGCAGCAAAAATCGTTAGTGCCACGAGCGCAGATAGGTGCATATTCTTGACAATCGTCATTGTGACGGTGGATTGCCGCTTTAACGCCATTCAGAGTCGCAGTAGCCGCACCGATATATAAGACTTGCACGGCTATTGTATCGTTACTACATACTCACTCGACTCAGCATCACCGGGCGCGGTCGAGTTGCCGCGATCCAAACGAAGAGCAGTTGACCCGGGTTGGATACTTCAACGACCGAGGCCACACCCCGTTGCCCGGCGCGTTCGGATCTGTAAGCCACGATCCACAAATATTTCGGACGCATTTCTTTCGCTGTACGTTCAACGCATCCTTTCGCCTGTGCCGATTCTGTACCTCGGGTCAGTTGTTCCAGAAACCCACGCGAGCTAGCCTTCACGCCCAGATTCGCTGCTGTCTCAACGAACCAGCTAGAACAGGATAGCGTCGCAGTCCACGCTGATTCTCATGTCGCCGGAGCACCCTTCGAATGTCCGGCATTCGTGGGAATGTTCCGTTTGGTCAGGCTTCCCAGCCCCTTGAACTGCCGCCTTCCTAAAAGGGGGAGAGGCATGCGCACACGAAAAAGAATTGTGAAGGCTCTGGTTTATGCAGGAATTCCGGTGGGCTGCGCGCTACTTTTGTCTGGCGCAATCACGAAGGAGGTGGGTGCAGCGGGAGCAACAGCAGAGCACGGTCAGGAAAGATACCTTGCTCAAGACACCTTTCAGAATACGACGGCGCGGGATCCGGGAGCGCGGACGGGAACGGATAGCGCCGGGAAGTCACTTCCTAGTCTGAGCGCGGACGAACTCGCGTATTTCAACGACGGTCTCGCTCGATTCAACGAAGTCGACTCCGTCGACGGCACTGAACCGGGGGCAACTGGGCTCGGACTTGGACCCACTTTCAATTTAAATAGCTGCTCGGGTTGCCACGCCCACCCAACAACCGGAGGGACGAGCCCCAGCGTGAATCCGCAATTCGCCGTGGGTGCCGAATATGGCGCGACGAATTCGATGCCGGCGTTTATTACAGAGGATGGTCCGATACGCGAGGCGCGGTTTCCCTACGCGCTGAATTCCAACGGCACCGTCAGCCAGACTCCGGACGGCGGCGTCCACGATCTCTTCACGATCGTGGGAAGGCGGGATGCACCCAACTGCAGCATGGCGCAGCCGAATTTTGCGCGGATGCAGCAGCTCAACAACGTAATCTTTCGCATTCCGACACCGGTCTTTGGGGCCGGCTTGATCGAGAACATTGCGGACGCCACGATCTATGCCAATGAAGGCTCCAACGCAGCGCTAAAAAGGGCGCTCGGAATTTCGGGACACCCAAACCTGAGCGGCAACGATGGGACGATCACGCGATTCGGGTGGAAAGCCCAGAACAAGTCGCTCGAAGTGTTTTCGGGCGAAGCGTACAACGTGGAGATGGGCGTTACCAACGAAATGTTTCCCGACGAACGTTTCGGAGCGCCCACATCGTGCATGACCAATCCGACGCCGGAGGATTCGACGAATTTCCCCGCTTCGGGTTCTAATATCCTGAGCGACGTAGTGGGGTTCTCGAATTTCATGCGTTTTCTTGCGCCGCCGACGCCTTCCACGCAGGGCATTCCGGGAAATCCTACCGCTCGCTCGATTGCGAATGGACGGGACGTGTTCAGTCAAGTTCACTGCGACCTGTGTCACACGCCCACGATGAAGACCGGCACTTCCTCCTTTACCGATGGCCTAAACAATCAAACCGCGGCGCTGTTTTCCGATTTGCTGGTTCATCACATGGGAACGGGGCTTGCGGACAATGTTTCGCAGGGCGCGGCAGGGCCCGATGAGTTCCGCACCGCTCCTTTGTGGGGAGTGGGACAGCGCCTATTTTTTCTGCACGATGGGCGCGCCACTCCGGCGAATGGCGGACTACTGAAGGCGATAGAAGCGCACGCGAGCCAGGGGTCGGAAGCGAACGGCGTGATCACTAATTTCAATCATCTGAGCAATCAAGAGCAGCAAGACCTGCTGAATTTCCTGCGGTCGCTATAGCGTTCTTCTTGTTCGCCCGGCGTGTATGACGATTGCATGCCGGGCGCGACCAAGACGCCAATCCTGAGATTGGCGTTCCCAGGGAAAGCTCGGCTTTTAGGCGGTGAGGGAACTGGCGGGGATCAGGCTGTTCGAGCCGCGCGGCGGCACTGGGGTAGCGGGCGGCATGGTTGAACGATCGATCCGATTGTAGAGTGTGTCGCGCTCGACCGGCACGCGACCGGCGGCGCGGATCAGGCGCTCGAGCTCGGCGCGAGTGAGATGCTCGGGCGTGGTCGCGCCGGCGTCGTGGTAAATCTTTTCTTCGACGACGGTGCCGTCAAGATCGTTTGCGCCAAAGCCCAGCGCGATTTGGGCTATGCGCGGCGTGAGCATGATCCAATAGGCCTTGATATGATCGAAATTATCGAGCATCAGGCGCGAGACGGCGATGGTCTTTAGGGCGTCGAAGCCAGTCGGCCTTGGAATATGCGCGAGGCCGGTATTCGCGGGATGAAATTCCAGCGGGATGAAGGCCACGAAGCCGTGGGTTTTATCCTGCGTTTCGCGCAGGCGCAGCAGATGATCCACTCGCTCTTCAAGAGTTTCCACGTGGCCGAAGAGCATCGTCGCATTCGAGTGCAAGCCGATTTCATGGGCGGTGCGGGCGATCTGGAGCCACATTTGTCCACTGACCTTGTGATCGCAAATAATCCTGCGCACACGCGGATGGAAAATTTCGGCACCGCCGCCGGGGAGCGAATCAACGCCCGCTTCCTTCATTTTCAGAAGCGTGTCCCTGATCGAAAGCTTGGAGAGCCGCGAGTAGTAATGCACCTCGACCATGGTGAACGCCTTTAGGTGCACATGAGGAAAGCGCTGCTTCAGACCGCGAATCAGGTCGAGATAATAGTCGAAAGGAAGATCAGGATGCAGGCCGCCCACGATGTGGAACTCCGTGGCGCCCTCGGCAACGCCTTCAGCAGCGCGCGCGAAAATTTCGTCGTGGGCGAACGTGTACGCTCCCGGAGAATCCGGCGAACGCCCGAACGCACAGAGCTTGCAGTGGGCCACACAAACGTTGGTGGGATTGATGTGGCGGTTGACGTTGAAATAGCAGATATTGCCGTGACGCTGCTCGCGCACGTGGTTTGCGAGCCAGCCGACGGCGAGCAAATCGTGGGACTGGAAGAGTGCAAGGCCGTCTTCGACTGTCAGGCGCTCGCCTGCCAGGACTTTCTGCGCAATAGGATCGAGCCGCGCATCGGTAATTTGTAGTTCTGACATTGCCCTCTCTCGCCGCACCAACACGCGCTGGCCGCCTGCACCTGCCACTTAAGACTACGGGTGCGTGATCATGGTTGCCGCACCCCAAAACAACAGAAACAAAAGACTAATATAGCCATTCACAGTGAAAAACGCAGCATTCATTTTGCTCAGATCGTCCGGCTTCACAAGTGAATGCTCGTAGGCCAGCAGTGCCGCGACCACTGCGATTCCGGCCCAAGCGGGCCACGCCAGACGAAAGCTCCAAGCGAGCCATCCTAGCAGGACGACCATCGCGATGTGCATGGCGCGAGCGAAAACGAGAGCTTTCGCGACGCCAAAGGTCTTCGGGATCGAATGCAGCCCAGCTGACTTGTCGAATTGGACGTCCTGGCAGGCGTACAGCACATCGAACCCGCCCACCCAGAGTGTAACGGCGGCGCAGAGAATCAACATTCGCCAATCGAGAGAGCCTCGAATCGCAATCCAGGCAGCCGCAGGCGACATTCCGAGGCAAAAGCCGAGAACGAAGTGGGACCACACCGTGAACCGCTTCGTATAGGAATAGAAAAATAGAATCGCCAGGGCCAGGGGCGAAAGTTCGAAGGCGAGTCGATTCAATCGCCACGCGGCAAAGATTAACAAGGCGGAAGCGAGGACGGTAAAGGCGGCGGCAAAGCTCACTGAAAGCTCGCCCGCGGGAAGTGCGCGATTGGCGGTGCGAGGATTACGGCGATCGTATTCGATATCCGCGATTCGGTTCATCGTCATCGCGGCGGAGCGCGCGCCAATCATCGCAACCACAATCCACAGAATCTGTTGCCAAGAAGGCAGGTTCCCGGCAGCCCGCGCGGCCAGCAGCGCTCCCACCAGAGCAAACGGGAGCGCAAAGATGGAATGCTCGAACTTGATCATCTCGAGCACGGTTCGTATGCGGCTTTTGGACATAGCGGCTATGTCGAGCTGCTAGAATTTCCGTTTGTGACCCAGGCTGCGGCCAATCGCCTCCATCCGATCAGCCGCGCTTCTCTTCCGCCTTGCCACCCTTCCAACGATACTGCTTTTCGTGGGGCAATCCGAGTCGCGCAAGAACGCGATAGGCGAACTGCTTGGCGAGATCCTCTATTGTTTTCGGCTCATAGTAAAATGCGGGCATTGCAGGCATCACGGTCGCCCCCGCGTCGTGCACGCGAAGCATGTTTTCGAGGTGAATACGATTCAGCGGCGTTTCGCGCAAACAAAGGACCAGCGGGCGGCGTTCTTTGAGGCAAACGTCCGCAGCGCGCGTGAGCAAGTCGCTCGCCGTGCCTGCGGCGATCGAGCCAAGGGCGCCAGCCGAACAGGGGATAACGGTCATGGCGTCCGCTGCGGCGCTGCCCGAAGCGATGCTAGCCCCGATGTCTTTATTCGGTAGGTATTCAATTTTCTTCGCGGATGTTCCGGTGAGGAGCGAAGGCAGCTTTTTGCCATTCGCCGCGACGATGCCAAGCTCGGCCGAAATCAGGCGCAGGCCGGCTTCGCTGGCAACCAAATATACGATTTCGACACGCCGGTCGCCGTCAAGCAGGCGGAGCAGGTGCTGCGCATACACCGCGCCGCTCGCTCCGCTGATTCCAATTGTAACCGCGCGGACATCAGTCTTCGCCATGATCTTCAATCGGATCTTCGAGTCTATGCAGTGCCTTTCTGCAAAGTCAAGGTGCCAGCTGGCGAACTCGGCAGACACCTGGGCTTTCCCTTTGCGACAATCCCGCCCCCGATCACATTGACGGTCAGGCAGGATGCCTCTACTCTGAATTCTCGCCAGTTTGCGAACCTTATGGCCACCATTGACGAAGACCTCAGTCAAATCGAGCGCGATCTCCGCACCCTGAAGATTGAATACGAGCAGTTCTTCGGTGGCGGGCGCAAGCGGCCTCCCGCGGATACCCAATGGCGCACGGAGAGCTTGATACGCCGCTATAACGAGCGCGCCGGTGAGCTTAGTTTCGCGCAGCGATTTAGATTCAACAATTTGGCCCAAACGTACGCTAAGTACCAGGACATGTGGCGTAAGAAGGTGCTCCAAAAGGAGTCGGCCGGCCAGCAACACCACTTCGGCGCGGCGGCAAAGGCCATTGAGGCCGAGCGCGCTCGAAAGACGGCTGACAACCAGGTACCGATAACTTCGGAAAACCCTTCGCACATCTCGAATTCCGGCGCGGCCGACAAGAGGGTCGTCACCGAGCAGCGGGCCACGGTCTTTGCCCTTTCTCTTTCCGACCCTGAGCACGAAAAAGAGAAGATTTATGCCTTATACGAGAAGCTCATCGAGGCACGCACCGAGGCGGGACAAAGATCGGGGGCGCCGAGCCTGAAGGACTTCGAGAACTTCGTCGGGGAAAAAACAAAGGATCTTAGAAACAAGGGTGGCCGCAATGTCGAATATTCGGTGAACATTGAAAACGGCCGCGTCAAGCTGAAAGCCCGCATCGCTGGCTAGCAGACGAATCTTCATCAGGACCTTTCTGATCGGACGCGAGCGCCATTGTCGCCTCGACGATTCGGGTGTATTCTCCGCTCGTGAAGTATACCGTCTAGAATAGTTTCAAGGCTGTTGTTGTGCCACGAACTCGCACATTTGGCGTGAAGAGATTGAGCTCACGCGCGGCTCCAGCCGCGCTTTCCAACCCGCCGCCGTAAGCGACCGGGCGTTGTCTTTTTGCTCTGTGCGACCGATCTGACGCAAACGATAATGTTGAAGGAGGATTCCAATGGCTGAATATGCGCATCCCGAGGTTTTGGTTTCGACGCAGTGGGTCGCCGAACAGTCCAGCAGCGGCGGCCCGAACTCCAAGATCAGGCTGATTGAAGTGGACGTGGACACCAGCGCGTACGATCAAGGCCACATCGCGGGTGCGGTTGGCTGGAATTGGCAGACACAGTTACAGGACAATATCCGGCGCGATCTGATCGACAAGTCCGCGCTCGAGAATCTCCTCGGCCAATCGGGAGTGTCAAACGATACGACTATTATCCTGTACGGAGACAATAACAATTGGTTCGCGGCCTACGCCTTCTGGCAGCTCAAATATTATGGCCACAAAGATGTGCGGTTGATGAACGGCGGCCGCAAAAAGTGGATCGAGGAAAAGCGCCCGCTCATCAAGGAGGCCGCAAGAGTCACACCCACGACGTATCATGCCGCAGATCCCGACGAACCTCTGCGCGCCCGAAAGGAGCACGTCTTCTCTTTGATCGAAAGGAAAGGCGCCGGGCATCTAGTGGACGTCCGCTCGCCCGATGAATTCACCGGCAAAATCATTGCACCACCTGGCATGAACGAAACCGCGCAGCGCGCGGGGCATATCCCGACGGCGGCGAACGTCCCCTGGTCGCAAGCCGCGAATGAAGACGGCACCTTCAAGTCCGCCGATCAGCTGAAGCAGCTCTATCAAGGCAAGGGAATAACCGCCGGTGGCGAAGTGATCGCTTACTGCCGTATCGGCGAGCGCAGTTCGCACACCTGGTTTGTGCTGAAATATCTGCTCGGGTATGACAATGTGAAGAACTATGACGGTTCCTGGACGGAATGGGGCAATCTCGTGGGCGCGCCCATCGAGAAAGAACTCGCAGCCGTTGCGCGATAGCGGCGATCCCCGGCGGATCAGCGGACGAAATCCCGCGTTTCTTCCCTGAACCACGATAGGAGTCGCGCTGAAAATACCGTCTTGGAATGGCTACGGATCCTCCATGAAGGTTTTCCCGCTCGCTAATTCCCCTTCGACAATGGCGAGCGCCTCGCTGGGGGGCCCCACCCGGTGATAGTGGCTCACGTCGATGGTTTGGTGCTCCTGAAACGCAAATAGGAATTTTCGCCCCGTGAAATCGTACTGGTAATGTGTCGGCAGCCAGATGCCCGGCGCGACTTCCCTCTGTCCCATCGAAATTCGGCTGCCACGATAGACTTTACCGAGGATTCCGCCGCCCACTGAAATGTCGGTCATCACATGGGCTTCACCCCAGACGAGTTGATTGCTTTCATGATCCACCCATATTTTCGCCGTCACGTGGCTGAGTGCGTTCTGAAACATCGAGTGCGGGTGGAAGTCCGGGTTTGGATCGAGTTCGAAAACGTCGCATTCACGACCATTTCTTGTATCGGCGCTCAGCCATTTCGGTAAGAACGCCTCCTTCATTGCATCGACGAATTCCACGCGATCGCGTTCGCGCTTTTGTCGTTTCGCCAACGCCGCCTTCGCCTTCGGGTTGTTCGGATCGGCCATAGTGCGCAGCACGTCTGCAAGCACACGCATTTCCCGGCCGTAACTCGCCGAATCGACCGCTTTATCGTCGTCTCGCAGGAGAATTTTCTGCGTTCCTGCGCCGGTCGGCACCACGCGATATGTCTTGTCGTCAGTAATGCGATCGGAAGTGCCATCGCTGCGATCGACGTAGCGCTCGACGCGCTGGTAGAGGTCCAACGCCTGATCGTCCGCATGCTGATTTGCCATCAGTTTTTCGGTCCGCGCGCGCATTTCCGCTGCCGACGGCGGCTGCCCGTGTGTCTGCGGATCCGCCACGGAATCTGCCGTCCACGTCGCGCTCGAGTTCGCGATTGGCAGCCAGTACGGCGCCGAGTGCCAGCCCCACGAGCAGGGTGCTCGATACCAGAAACGAAATTGCCGCGAGTTTCGAGGTCATTGGGCGGTCGTCGGATAGGATTCCGTCGAATGAGAACCGGTTGTAGACATACTATTTCGCTGGCCCAGGAGGCGCTTTTATCTCTGGCGGGATCACTACGGAACTCTGCGGATTAAGCTGCGATCTTCCATTTGGCCCGAAGATGTAAGGATATCCGTCCGGATCGATCGGAATGTCGCTGACGAGCCCCGCATCGCGCAACTCGATCATTGATGCGGGGAAACGCCCGAAACGTTTCTGATACTCGCCCGCCAATTCGTCGAGACGCGCCTCATCTTCCTGCGCCTTTAGCCCGCGCAAAATCTCCGACGCCTTTTTTCGAACGATCTGATTCTGCGTGGATTCGTACAGTTGTGACCAGATCATGCGCGATGTCTCCAGCGACCCGCCCTTTTGGGCCACACGGGCGGCCATTATCTTCAGCCAGAGTGGTGCATCTGGTCCTTTGCTGGCTTCGAGATAGGCCGCGGCGGAATCCTGGTAATCTTTCAGTCGCCAATAATAGAGGAACCCAAGGTCCGCACCTAGCCTCCACTGGTTTGGATTCGCAGCGATTCCGCGCCTTACAAGCTTGATCGCTAGATCGGTACGCCCTGCCCCTGCCCTTCCCGGCTCCGACAGGAAAACGCCGCCGAAGCGATACGCAATCACCAGCTTGGGGTCCAGCGTGGTCGTAATATCGAGCAGCGGCCACAGCAAATCGAAATTCGGATGGTCCGTTCCTACTCGGCGGCCGTAATACTGCACGGCGCGAGTCCAATAGATATCGGCCAGCAGCGAGTCGTATCCCAGACTGATCTTCTGCACGGCGCAAGGCGATGATAGGAGCAGCTCTTCCCGCTCTTGGATGGCTCTCCGCGTTCGCGCATCAATTCCCGCTTGCAGCGCTGCCACGCAGACGAATAGCAGCGGCACGCATGCCGCCGCGATCCACGTTACCCTTTGCTTCGGCCGGCTCATTTTAGGTCACGGGTGGAAAAAATAGCAGACGACGCCAGCAAAAGTAGCGTCACGTAACACGCCGCGTACAGCGTGTTTTGGGCCACCAGGGAAAATGGAATGTCCTCGCCATGCGCCGCTGCCGCGATGGCGTTGAAGTTGTGAAAATTCGGGACCAAATAATAGACCACACGCGCGAGTGCCTTCAGTAAGGGGCTGCTGGCGAGATCACCGAAGTCTCGAATGTCCTTGGCAAATATCCCCGTGATGTATATTGCCAGCGTAAATAGCGTGGAAAGCATTGGGCTCGAGAAGCATGAGAAAAAGAGTGCCAGCGCTGTTACCAGGGCGAGCGCGAGAAGTATGAAATAGATTGCGATCACGATGGAGACATCCGGCCGCACCAACGGCCGTCCCACATAAAACAGTGCGGCCGCCAGACCCAACGTCATGAAGGCAGTATTGATCGTTAGCGTCAGCAGCAAGCCCGCATATTTTCCCACCAGGAATTCCCAGCGGCGGATGGGCTTTGCAAGCAAGCTATGAAGAGTGCGCTTCTCGATTTCCTTGGACACCAGCCCGACGCCAATAAAAATGGCCATTACCAAGCCAAAAAGCGAAATCGCCGAAAGTCCCAGGTTCACGATCACCAGCCGCTCGATTCCAATCGATATCTGCCCCACAAGGATGGCGGCGCCGATCATCACCAATGCGAAAAATACTAAGTTGTAAAGCACCCGGTCGCGCACTGCCTCGCGAAAAGTGTTGATCGCCACCGGCCCCGTCGTCGCGCTCATCGCGAATTCACCTCCACTTCTGGAGCGACGCTTTCTTCGCGGCCGACCAGCCGCAGGAAATAATCTTCCAGCGTCGGCCGCACGGGAGAGATCGAGAGTATTCGTGCATTGCAGCTCTCGAGTTGTGCGAGGGTCGGATAGAGCTCCGCCTCCGCCACTTCCACCCGGTAACGTCCGCCCATTGTCGTTGCTTTCTCCTTAAGTTCCTTCGGAAGCGGACGTTTCCCCCGTTCCTCGAAAAGGATTTCCATGGCGTGTACTTCGACTGACACGATATCCGCTGGTGCGCCAACTCCCTGTAATTTTCCTCCAGACAGCACTCCCACCCGGTCGCAGAGCATTTCGGCATCGGAAAGGATGTGAGTCGAAAAGAAGACGGTGCGTCCCTGTTTCTTCAGGTCGACGATGATGTCCCGTACCTCGCGACGGCCCACCGGATCCAGTCCGGACATCGGCTCGTCCAAAAAAATCACTTTGGGATCGTGCAGGATCGCCTGCGCGATTCCCGCCCTTTGAAGCATGCCTTTGGAATACTTTCGAAGCTGAACGTTGCCGGCGGACGCCAATCCAACGCGGTCGAGAAACCGCTCCACGCGCTCTCGTCGCTCGCTGGCGCTGTAATTCGAAAATCGCGCGTAGTAATCCAAGAGCTCGCGAGCCGTAAGGTAATCGTAAAAATAGGGCTGTTCCGGGAGGTAGCCGATATCCTGGTGCATGCGTACATCGTCAATCGAACAGCCGCGAATACGCGCCGTTCCGGCCGTCGGAAAGATCAAACCCATCAGAAGTTTGAGCGTCGTGGTCTTTCCGGCCCCGTTCGGTCCCAGAAAACCGAAAATCTCGCCCTCCTCTACCTGGAGGGTAAGGCTATCGAGCGACCGCCGCATTCGCTTGCGCCAGAAACCGACCGGATAGTCCTTCGTCAGGCCGATAATCTCAATGGCTGGTGTGCTCATAGCATTCATTGCCAATTATTTTTTACACTTCGCGGTGTCATGTCAATTCGCCGAAGTTAGCTAAGACGGTGCTGTCTCGATCCGCGATCTTTCGCGGCCGCAATCAGCGCATTCCTTACACCAATCACTTCCAGACAAGCTTCTCGCATCGTGCTACGGTAGTTGAGTCTATGATGCCTTCAAGGTCCGGATTGAAAGTAGCTCGAACCGGCGCCGGCCAGGACAACGTGGCCACTTCAAATTATTTCACTTTTTTGCAGCCAATCCCGCACGACGTCGAATGGCATCGCCCGTGATCGATTCTAAACAAAGGACTCCCGCTTGTTCCACCCATCGCTTTTTCGAGGTGTCGAACACGCCAAGTTCTTTGTTTCTAGGCATCGCTTTCTTTCTATTAGTATTTCCAATTTTTCGCCCATGTCCCACGAGCGGTCAGAGCGCTACCGAAGGGCCGCAACTGCAAGGTGATTCTGGCGCGTCGGCCAGCGCTCTGCGCGATTTCGTCGAAACTCCCGCAGTCTCCGGATACGAGAACCTGCTTGGCAAAAAAGTCCGCGACGATGTGGCTTCCTTCCATCCCGTTACTGACAACCTCGGTGACGTGATTGTCACCGTCGGGACCGGCACGCCGCGCCGTCTGATCGTGACGCCGATCGACGAGCCCGGCTTCGTCGTCAGCGGAATCACGGACGATGGCTATCTGCGTTTGCAACGATTACCCCAGTCCGGGCTGCCTCCAATCTTCAATGAGTTGTATTCCGCACAGCCGGTGAAGATCGGTGTGGCAGGCGGTAAATGGATCGATGGCGTCGTCGCCGGCCTCTCAATCCATTTGCAACTTGGCCGCGCGAATCCGCCGAAATCAAATGATATCGACAATATGTACGTCGATATCGGCGCGAGTTCGGCCGCCGAGGCGCGCAAGGCTGGCGTGGATATTCTCAGCCCGGTGGCGATCGACCGGGGTTTGGAAGATCTTGCCGGTCAAGAGATGGCCGGCGCTTCCGTCGACGATAAGTTCGGCGCCGCCGCCCTGGTCGAACTCCTTCGCAAAATCGATCCAGCGAACGTCAAAGGTACGCTAACGATCGCTTTTGTCGTCCAACAACGGACCGGTGCGCGCGGCTTGCAGCGAATTCTGCGCACGATTCAGCCGGAAGAAATGATCTACGTTGGCCGCTTGCTTCCGGGAGGCGCCGTTGCCGGCATGAAGGGCGTGCATCGCGCGCCGCGACGCGCGCCTGGCAGCGGAGTTCTGCTCGGCCTCGCGCAAACCAACGACGAACTCTCCGGCCTCGCCTCCGAACTCAAGCAGCTCGCCGCGGCCAACAGTGTGCCGCTAGCCACCGACTACTCCACCGGGCTGATCCCCGCCAGCTATCTCTCTTTGCCGGACTTGCCGGCAAAGTGGGCGCATCTTGCTGTTGCCACCGCCTGGTCTGATACGCCGGCGGAAACCATTGACGCACAAGACTTCGCCGCCCTCGAGCGCCTTCTCGCGCTCTACGCCCAGGGAAAAGCGGCGCTGCCACAAGAAGCCATCGTCGACCGGGGCGCTTCCCCCGACAACCATGAAGTCTCCAGCGCACGGCCAACCACTGAACTGTTGAGTCGCCTCACAACCACATACGGCGCGAGCAACCACGAAGAGCCCGTCCGCGAAATGGTAAAAAGCCTGCTCCCAAAGTGGGCGAAACCGGAGACGGACGACGCCGGAAATCTGATCCTGCATCTCGGCGCGCCAGGTGCCGCCAAAACACCCAAGATTCTCGTGATTGCACACATGGACGAAATCGGTTTCGAGGTCAAATCGATCTCGAACGACGGCAGGCTCGAGGCTGAACTTCTGGGCGGGATGATATTGAGCTTTTATCAGGGCCACCCCGTCGTGGTTCACACGTCCACTCGCGATCTCCAAGGTGTAATCGAATTGCCGAACGGTTGGGATGAGACTACTTTCGAATGGCCAAATGACGCGGAGAATCCCATCCGCATCGATGTGGGAGCGCGCAGTCCCGAAGAAGTGGCCAAGCTCGGCGTCAAGGTAGGTGACTCGATCACTATTCCCAAAAAATATCGCCCGCTGCTCGGCACGCGCGCAAACGCCCGCAGCTTCGACGACCGCGTCGGCGACACCGCGCTGATCTCCGCAGTATGGTCGCTCGGCTCTTCACTGCCTGACCGCGACGTCACATTCGTATGGTCCACCGGCGAGGAATTGGGCCTCGTCGGCGCGGCCGCGCTGGCAAAACGGCTGGGCGCCGAACATCACGAACCGGATTACGTCTTTGCCGTGGACACGCTGGTCAGCTCGGATTCGCCGCTCGAATCAAAACGCTTCGGCGATGCGCAGATCGGAAAAGGCTTCGCTATTCGCGCCGTCGACGGCTCCAATATTGCGCCTGCGGCTCTTGTCGATCGCCTCGTCCACCTGGCCCGAGCCAATCGGATCGCCGTGCAGTTGGGTGTTACCGGAGGCGGCAACGACGGCGCCGCATTTGTCCCCTACGGAGCGGTGGACGTTCCTCTTGGCTGGCCGCTCCGCTATTCTCACTCGCCTGCGGAGGTGATCGATACGGGGGATGTGGACGCCCTCGCCCGCATCGTCGCCGTCATTGCAAAAAGTTGGTAGGCCACACTTCGCACGCCTCACCGATAAACAAGCATGAGCTGTTCATTCATTCTGGTTTGCTATAATCGCGCGCCATGGCGGACCAGCTTTCGCTCAACCGGCCCTCATTTCAGGCGCCGCGCCACATCGTGATCGAGGGGCCTATCCGCGTCGGCAAGTCCACTCTCGCAAAAGCCTTAGCCGAGCAACTCCACGCGCGCCGCGTGTTCGATTGCGAGGACAATCCTTTTCTCGCCGATTTTTACGATGAGAAACCCGGAGCAGCCTTTCGCGCCCAGATGTACTTTCTCTACGAGCGCCACCGCCGCCTCTCTGAGGCTCAGCTCCACGACCGCGCAGCCACCATCGTCAGCGATTTTCTCTTCGAGAAAGATAAAATCTTCGCCTACATGAATCTCGATAACGAAGAACTCAAGCTCTACGAGAAATATTTCGATGTGCTCGCGCCATCCATTCCCCCTCCCGACCTGGTCATCTATCTCCACGCCAAGCCGGACGTCCTACGAAAGCGCGTCTCCAAGAAGGGCGATCCTGCCGAGACAGAAATTTCGCCCGAATACCTCGAGGCTGTCGCCAATGCCTATTCCCACTTCTTCTTCCGCTATTCCGCTTCGAATCTGCTCGTCGTGGACACCACAGAAATCGACTTTGTCGAGCGCAATCAGGATCTGCAGGAACTCTTGCGCCGCCTCCGCCAGCCCGTCAAGGGGACGCAATATTTCCTTCCGCTGGGGCAGGACTCGTAGATTCAAACGAGACGCGGTGGGCTTCGGGTCCGCACGCAATCACCACCGCTCCGATCGCGCAAACCGTAAGCGCGAATAATCCCATTGCCTGCCCATAACTCAGATGACGGCTCATCAACGCTTCAATCGTCGGCGCGCCCGCCGCGAGGAGCACCCCGGTCTGGTAGGCCATCCCGGGGAAAAATCCGCGCAGCGCTCCGGGCGAAAGCTCGTTGAGATGCGCGGGAACTATCCCCCATGCCCCCTGCACCATGAATTGCATCGCGAATGCTCCCACGGCTGTCAGCGCGGCCGTCGGCGCAAATACCCATAGCGGTATCAGAATAATCGCCAGCAGCACCGACGCAACCATTGCCCGCCTCCGCCCGTATCGGTCGGAAATCCGCCCCACCACGATACCGCCCACGATTGCGCCCACCATCGAAATCACGCTGATGATAGCCGTGGTGCGCGTGTCGAAGTGTCGTTGGCGCTGCAGAAAAGTGGGATACAGGTCCTGCGTGCCGTGCGAAATGAAAGTCAGCATTGCCACGGACACAATCAGGTATGCGAGCCTTTTCCAGTTCGCCTTCACCAACTGGAAATAGTCGCGCCAGCTCGTCCGCGCGGCAGCTACACTCTTCCACGCCTCGCTTTCCTTCACCTTCGCGCGAATAAAGAGAGTCAGCAGCGCGGGCAGTCCCCCAAGAAAGAACATAGCCCGCCAGCCCCAATGCGGAAAAATCGTCCAGAACGCCACCGCCGCCAGCAAATTGCCCAACGCGTATCCCTCTTGCAAGACCCCGGAAAGCATCCCTCGCCATTTCACCGGCACGGCTTCCATCACGAGTGACGCACCCACGCCCCATTCCCCGCCCATACCTATTCCGTAGAGCAGCCGCAGAATTATAAATATCCGGTAGGAAGGCGCGAACCCGGAAAGAATCTCAATGATCGAGTAGAAGAGAACGTCCAGCATCAGCGGCATGCGGCGGCCGTAACGGTCTGCCAGCAAGCCGAACACAATCGCGCCGATCGGCCGCGTTAGCAGGCTCGCCGTAAGGGCAAACGAAACTTCCGCGATCGAGCGGTGAAACTCCACCGCCACCTGGCCCACAACATACGCCAGAATGAAATAGTCGAAGGCATCCAGCGTCCAGCCGAGAAACCCGGCGATCAGCGCATTGCGCGAGTTGGCGCGCTGCTCGGCAGAGATAACCGCGGACGCGTTGCTGCTCACTTCGCTCCATCCGCGCGAGTCGAATCCGGATTTAAAACGGCGTCGGCCACGCGCGCCACCTGCGCCATTTCGAGCACGTCGTGGACACGCACAATGTGTGCCCCCGCCAAGATGCTGGCTGTCACGCTTGCCGCCGTGCCCCACGCCCGCTCCGCCACCGGGACCCCGCCGAGCGTCTTTCCAATGAACGCCTTGCGCGACGTCCCAATCATCAGGGGAAAACCCAGGCGCGCGATTTCATCCAGTCTGGCCAGCAACTCGAAATTCTGCGCGGTGCTTTTGCCGAAACCGATCCCAGGATCGAGCACGATTTGCGATTTCGACACTCCTGCGCGGCGCGCCGCCGCTACGGCGCGGCGCAAGCCCGCAGTCACATCGCGCAGTACGTTTCGCGCGAAGGACTTTTTCTGCATCGTGCGCGGATCGCCGCGCATGTGCATCAGGATCAGCGGTAACTTTCGCCTCCGCGCGATTTCGGCGAGCTTCGGATCCGCGCGCAGGGCCGTCACGTCGTTCAGAATCTCCGCGCCCGCCTCCGCCGCCGCTTCGGCTACCTCCGATTTACTTGTATCCACCGAAATCGGAATCTTCAGTCGTCCGCGGAGCCTTTCCAATACCGGCAAAAGCCGCGCCAATTCCTCCTCGGCCGAAATGCCTTCCGAACCGGGCCGCGTGGACTCGCCTCCGATATCCAGAAGATCCGCTCCGGCGCGCTCGATCTCGATTGCCCTCTCAACTGCCGCATCGACGTCAAAGTACAACCCGCCGTCGGAAAAGCTGTCTGGCGTGACGTTCAGCACCCCCATCACCAACGTCCGCTCGCCGAGCATCAGCGTTCGTGACGGCAACCTCAGCCGAAACTTTTTGCGTCGAAACACGGACCGCTATTGAATCACGATTTTGCCGCCAACGATAACGCCCGATGCGCCGAGCCTTACATGGGCGGCTTCATCCCGCAACACCCCAGTAACTTGTGCGTAAGATGCGATAACTGGATAGCCACACGCCCCGTTCGCACGCGACTTTCCCGCCCCTGCGGGGTTAGAATCCGCATCGTTCTGGTTCGAGGAATGAGACGCAACGAGGCCCGAAAAAATCTCGCTACCCAAATCGCCGATGCAGCATCCAAGTGAGTGATTACGGCGCACTAGGAAAGAGAGGGCACCATGTGGAACCGCCGGGATTGGGACGAGTTCTTCAATATTGTTCTGAAGAAATCACGGATGCAGCGCCCACCGCGACCGCTCGACCTCTCGCGTCGCAACCGCCTTGTGCCGGTCGAAGGCTATAGCCTCGCCGAACTCGACGATGCGGGCTTGAGCATCGAACAGGCTGAATTCCTCGGCCTACCTGTTGATGCTGGCCGCGTCGGCTCTTACGGCCCCAACGTCACTACCCTGCGCGAATACATCCGCGCCACCCGTTCCCGCTTCTAGCTCGCGGGTCGCTTAGGGGCGCGGCATGCCGTGCCCCGCAAACATCTCCGTGGGTTCGCCCCGCGTCCCCCTTTCTCCTAAAACATCTAATCGGCGGAGGTAACCTTCATGCCCCTTCACGTTTTCGCGGTGCTCGTACTCGGGCTGATGTGCGGCAGCGAGCTAAACGTCGCGGCCTTCGCGCATCCTCTGCTCAACCGCCAATCTCTGGAGGTGCACATTCCGGTGCGCTCATCGCTAGCCGCATTGTTTGGCAAGGTGATGCCGTTTTGGATGCCGTTCTCCACTCTTCTGAATCTTCTCTTGCTGTTGCCTGTCGAGCACCTAAGGGAGCCCGCGTGGCGCCTCGCTGCCATTGCTCTCGCGATCCAAGTCTTCGCCGTCGTGTTTTCGCTTGTCGGCCCGGTGCCTATCAATAATCGAATTGCCAAATGGACGCCCCAATCGCTCCCCAACGACTGGAAAGCGCAAGAGCATCGTTGGGATCAATACCACTGGTTTAGAACGGCCGGGCTCATCGTCGCTTTCGCCATTCTCATCTTCAGCGTCGCTCTTCGCTAAGCGAAAGATCGGCGCCGATGCTATGCTGCGCCGGTGGGAAGCCTATCCCTTCTAGCCAAATACTTCATCCTCGCTTTCAGCGCACTGTTACCGGTATTGAATCCGCTCGGGTCTGCGCTGCTTCTCCTTGGCATCGTCGGAGACGCACCTGGGTCCGTTTATCACCAGTTGGCGCGCAAGGTCGCAATCCGGACGGCCCTTTTGTTCGTGGTGGTGGAATTGGTGGGCGCTGCGCTGCTGAATTTCTTCGGTATTTCTCTGCCGGTAGTGCAGGTGGCTGGCGGCCTGGTCCTCGCGGCGATGGGGTGGGGATTGCTAAACCGGCCAGCTGCCGAGACCGATCGCGGACAAGGGGACGTTGCCCCCACGACCTTCGAATCCTTGCAGGAAAAGGTTTTCTATCCGCTCACCTTTCCCATGACCCTCGGCCCCGGCTGCATTGTAGTGATGCTGACGCTCGGTGCGCGCGCTTCGGTGGAAAACGTCACGGGTGATGTGATCGCTCACCTGGGAATTCTGGCAGCCGCGCTTGTGTTGAGCGTGGTGGTGTTTTACACCTACGCATACGCGCCGAAAATCACCGAGCGTGTGTCGCGCCAGACGGCGCACGGCATTCTCCGCGTCGTCGCGTTCGTGCTCTTGTGCATCGGCGTACAGATCACCTCCAACGGTGTACAGGAAGTGCTGAGAGCCGCGCTGAAACGTTAATGCGGACGAAGCGTCCTGCGCTGGGGATGCTCAGGCTCGCCTTCCAACTCCCAGCAAGTGCCCGCTAGCCCCTAGCACCGACGGCTCCCGCTCCACCAGCGACAGAAACTCCATCAGCTCCTTTCGCTGCACCGGATCTCCCCACGCGTGGCTAAATTGTGCCGCGCTCCATATCGGGCCTTCCACTGCCAGAACTCGCACCTCCTCAAATCCAGCCGCGCGAATCTCGGCCTCCAGCTCCTCCGGACGGTGGAAAAACGCCGTCGTGAAGTAGTGAGCGTTGTCGGTCGGATTGCGATGCTGCCCCGACGCCAGATCGGCCGCCACAATTCTCCTGAAAACGGGGTCCTTGAAGAAACCGCGCGACAATCCGTCGATCAGCGACGCGAAACGCGAAATCGCCGCCGCAAAGAGAATCCCTCCTCGTTTCAGAATCCTCCGAGCCTCCAGAAGCGCCAGCAGACGGTCAGAGTGCTCCACAAGGTGGTAAAGCGGACCCAAAAGCAGCGCCGCGTCCGCCGTTCCCTTTGGAACGTCCAGTTTGCGAGCGTCACCGTGAACAATCGAGGCCAAGACCACGCCCGCTGCTTCAGCGGCTGCTCGCGCCTGCCGCAAATGACGTTCCACCGGATCGATCAGGTGTACCTGATATCCTTGTTTTGCCAGTGGGATGGCATAAACCCCGGCCGCGCCTCCCACATCGAAGATCACAGCCGGCGGCGCGGGAAGTTCGCGCGCAAGAATCTCCTGCGTTCGAAACCTCTCCAGTTCGCCCTGCTCCGCCGCCAGTCGCTCAGCTTCAACCACCTGGTGGTAATGCCCTTCGATTTCCTCAGGGATCAGGCTCATCTCCGTCTCCTCGAAGCTCATCCTGGAAAACCTGTACGTCAGGCCAGTGGCCACAATCAGCCGCAGCGATTATTCTGCTCGCGTCATGCTAAGGCTGGATTATCTCTCTTGTCTGTTAACGATCGTTTCCACCGTATTAGTTGGAAAGAAGCTCTGGCATGGCTGGATCGTCGCGGCGGTAAATAGCCTGATCATTTGCTTGATCGGAGTTCGGACGGCTCAATTCGGCTTCGTTCCTGCCAATCTCTTCTGCATCGGACTTTACGCCAGTAATCTCTCGAGTTGGCGCCCCAAGGGTACTGCAAGATCCCCCCTCGAATCGCAGTTGCCTCCGGCGGCGTCATTTTAGCCCGCGTTTCCGAAATACCATCAAGTCTGCGGCAGCGCGTGGGTCGCATCTCTAAAACCTGTGTACAATACGGCCGTTATCGATTTCAAAGAGAGGTTCAGTTTCTCGCTAACCACCATGGCCGCCCCAACTCCAACCACCCTTTTCCTTGAATTCTCCCGCCGGAAGTTGCTCGAGGAATATTGGCCCCGGCTTCGCGCCTCCGTCGAATCGCTCACCGACGAGCAAGTCTGGTGGCGGCCCAACGAGGCCAGCAACAGCATCGGGAATTTGCTCTTGCACCTTAACGGAAACGTTCGGCAGTGGATCGTTTCGTCATTCAACCGCGTGGACGACGCTCGCGACCGCCCTGCCGAGTTCGCCGAGCGCCATCACGTACCCGCTTCCGCTCTCTTGAACAAGCTGGACGCTACCCTGCGTGACGCGTCACAAGGTCTCGCGCGCCTCACCGAAGCCGATTTGCTCGCCACCTTCCATGTACAGGGCTACACGGACACAGGCTTGGGCGTCATTTACCACGTGGTGGAGCATTTCGGAATGCACTACGGGCAGATTCTCTTTATCACCAAGCTCGTGCGCGGCGAGGACCTGGGCTTTTACCGCGAACTCGATAAGACCGGCCGCCTTCCCTGAATCCCGAAGCCCTGAGCGATTGCCGGTATCTTCAGTTCATTTCTGAGTTTCGGGTGGCGGGTTGCTGGGCGCAGCATTGTTGGGCGCGGGTTTACCGTCGGGGCCAACTGTTCGGTTACCCACGCGAACTCGGTAGCCGGGTGGCAGGTGCGTCAGCGTATGCACATAGCGCAGCTTACCATTCTCTACGCGAAACAGATGCGTATCCGGTATGCCGCCCACACCGAAAGTACAAAACGCGACAACCATTCCCGTCGTCTCATCAACAATGAATCGCCGAGCCACGATGTTGACTCCTGCGGAACCCCCACCGAGCAGCTATCCGTTGGGAGGCCTTTGCCGGTGCGCAGGCCGCCTTCTGTCCGCTCGCACGGGTATCCCCACGGCACGAGATCGAGTTTCTTTTCCAGGAAAGCGTCCAGGTAGGCGTTGGCCGCAGCAACAAGCGTATCGCGGCTATCACGCTGTCCCTCAGGGATCGGTCCCCAATCCTCGTTAGGTGACCACTTCATGTAGTTGTCCGCATTGAAAAGCCAGTCGCCTTGCTGCGTCACCATGGACTCGATTTCCGCGATTTTGTCGTGATTGACCCTCAGGCGCGTGCCGAGGACATACGGGTGGCTTTTGTCCGTGACGATCACTTCGGTAAATGTCTGGCATGTGGCCGGATCGATCAACGTTCGATGAAAATCGATCTTCAGTGGTTTCTGAATCACGCCCGATTTGATATCGATCACCTGCATGTTTTCGATATAGCCAAGACCGTTCGCCAGCGGCATCCCGGAGGGATCGCCCTTGGTCTGCGCCGCAATGTATAGATCGGTCGCAGCCTGCAGCCCGTCCCGCGTGCAGGCCACCTGCGCGAAACTCGCCATTGGCGCCAGCAGTACGGCCGAGAGCGCCGTCCACTTGCAAAGAGTACGAATCATCGAACCCCTCCCATTTCAACAATCGCGCGCGAGCGAGTCTACCACCGGATTCAGCGGATGGACGAGGCTTTTGCGCCCGCGGACAGCAACCGGCGTCATTCCGAGCGGAGTGTCCCGCGCTTTTGCTTTTGCGCGAAGCGCCGGGACACGCAGTCGAGGAATCTCTCTTCGATGTAACCTGAAGCAACAGTTCAATTCCAAGAAAGTCCCAAAATCTAATCAGGACCTTCTAAAAAAGCGCTCTCATTTGACACCCGCAAGACGCCAGACTACTATCATTTTTCCGCTGCTCTGCGTTCCGTTTCAGCAATCAAAGCGAGATAAAATAGACCGTTCATGCCGGACAAGCCGAAGTTCTACCTCACCACCCCCATCTATTACGCGAACTCCCGCCCCCACGTCGGCTCGGCCTATACCACAATCGTCTGCGACGTGATCGCGCGCTACAAACGCATGTGCGGCTATGACGTCGCCTACCTCACTGGCACCGACGAGCACGGCGTCAATATCGAGCGCGCCGCCGAAAAACAGAACATCACTCCGCAACAGCTCGTTGACCGCAACGAAAAGATTTTCCGCGAGTTGTGGAAGCTGCTCGGCATATCCACCACCGATTTTATTCGCACCACCTCGCCCGAACACGCCCGCGCCGTCCAAACCCTCGTCCGCCGCACCATGCAGCGGACACCGAACGCAATCTATAAGGCCAAATATGAAGGCCGCTACTGCATTTACGACAATCTTTACGTGAGCGATTCACCGGAGCCGGCAAACTGCCCCATTTGCGGCCGTCCAGCCGAACTGATCTCCGAAGAAAACTATTTCTTCAGGCTTTCGGCCTACCGGGACCGCCTCCTCGATCTTTACAAAAACCATCCGCAGTTTGTCCAGCCGGATTTTCGGTTAAATGAAGTCCGCAGCTTCGTGGAAGCAGGATTGAAAGACGTCTCTATCAGCCGCAAGACCATTAAATGGGGAATTCCCTGGCCGGACGATCCCGAGCACGTCTTCTACGTCTGGTATGACGCTCTGACCAGCTACATGACCGGCATCAGCTACGGCGAAGGCGCCGACGGCGAGTCGAATCCAAAGTTCAAGAAATATTGGCCCGCCGATCTGCACATGATCGGCAAGGAAATCATACGCTTCCACGCGGTTTACTGGCCCGCATTCCTGATGGCCGCGGAACTACCGTTGCCGAAGCAAATCTTCGCCCACGGCTGGCTCCTCTTCGAGCAGGAAAAGATGAGCAAGTCCAAGGGCAACGTCGCCTACGCCGAGCCAATCGTGAAAGCCTTCGACGAGCTAACCAGCGCAAAAGTTGGCAACGACGCCTTGCGCTATTACCTCCTCCGCGAAACCGTCTTCGGCCAGGACGGCAACTTCTCCCGCGAAGCCCTAATCACCCGCTATGAAGCAGACCTCGTCAGCGGTTTGGGAAACCTCACGAGTCGCGTATTAGCGATGATCGAGCGGTACTTCGATGGACTTGTCCCTGAACCCTCAACGCCAGGAATTTCCCTTTTGAAGGGGTACGTTGAGGAAACGTGGAAGGGCTTTCAATTTTTCTTTGACAAACTGAATATCGGCCAATCGGCGCGATTCATACCAGAGGCTACTACCGTTGTAGACCGCTTCTTGACGGAACGTCAACCATGGAAGATGACTCACGCGTCGCAGCACCAAGAATTAGCGGATGTGCTTTACGATGCTTCGGAAGCCATTCGATGGATCGTCGTGATGGCTCATGCGGTCATTCCAGATGCGACACAAAAAATCTGGGAGCAACTGAGCCAAGCAGGTAGACTTGCTGACTTCCAAACCGCCCAATTGAACTGGGGCGGGCTGAAACCTGGAACGAAAATCCGGAAACCCGAAGCGGTTTTCCCGCGAGCGGATAAAAAAGAGTTATCGGAAAGGATCGAAACCATGGAAAACGAGATACGCAATCCGGGAGCTACGCCTCCCGCCGCGGCAACAACGGCAGCAGCGGCAGCGCCTGCATCCGCAACACCGGCGGCAGCAGGAGCGAAGATCACCATCGAGGATTTCGCTAAAGTCGAACTCCGCGTCGGCCTCATCGAGTCCGCCGAGCGAATCCAAGGCGCGGACAAGCTCCTAAAAATTATGGTCAATATCGGCGACGAAGTCCGCCAGGTCCTCGCCGGCATCGCCCTCGCCTATGCGCCGGAAAACCTCGTCGGACGCAAGGTCGTGGTGGTCACAAATCTTGCTCCCCGAAAAATGCGCGGTCTCGAATCCAACGGCATGCTCCTCGCCGCATCCACCGCCGACGGCAACCCCGTCCTCTGCACCTTCGCCGAGGACATTCCCCCCGGCTCCAAGGTAAAGTGACCATTCGGCGTCCCGCCAGCGCCGTCATTCTGAGCGGAGTGCGCCGGTTTTTTCCTTCCGTTTGTCGCGCCTTCTGCGACGAGCGCCGGCGCACGCAGTCGAAGAACCTCTCTTAAGACGTACCCCGAGCAACGTCATCAATCGAAGAGAGGTCGTTCGACTCCGTCCCGCGCCGCGCAAACACCGCACGAAAGAAAAAAGCGCTATGAGTACCCGGATAAGAACCTGAGATTAGGGCTTAGTCTCGCCTCCCCAAAAAGTCCACACAAACTCGTCCTTGCAAGGCATCCCCATCCTGCTAACCTGACCGCATGATCAAACTGGCGAAAAGAATCGGGGCGAAGGATAGGCCCAAGGAGAAGCTACGCGGTGCCGGGTCCGACCCAGCCTTTGGCGGGATAGGCCAAGCAGCTGGCAACTCTACTCGACACTAGGAGCCGAGTAGAACATGATCCATCTTATAGAAAACAAAGGATGGGTACCCATTCTACTCGTCACAGTCTTTGAAGGGCGCGAAAGGGGTAACTGAGATTGGCCATGGAAATAATCGACTCACATGCGCACCTCGAATTCGCTCAATTCGACGAAGACCGGGACGCAATGCTCGATCGTGCGCGCGCAGCCGGCGTCCAGACCCTGCTGGCCATCGGCAGCGGTACTGGACCCTTGGAACGCCTCGATGCCGCGATTCCCTTCGCCGAGCAGCACGATTGGATCTACGCTACGGTTGGCATTCATCCCCACGATGCCAGCGCCGCAACCGATGAGCACTTCGTGAGACTCGACGAACTCGCCAGGAATCCGCGCGTGATTGCCTGGGGCGAAATGGGCATCGACTATTACTACGATCATTCGCCCCGCGACGTGCAGAAACAGGTCTTCCGGCGACAACTTAAGCAGGCCGCCGCCGCGAAGCTGCCGGTGGTGATCCATTGCCGCGATGCCTGGGACGACTGCCTCGCGATTCTTGACCAAGACTGGCGGCCAACGGGCCTAGGCGGCATCTTCCACTGCTTTACGGGCACCCTGGAAGAGGCCCGGCGCGGAATGGACATGGGATTCATGATTTCGTTCGCCGGAAACGTAACTTATCCGAAAATGCAGCATCTCCGCGACGTTTCCCGCCAAATCCCGCTGGAAAACCTGTTTACGGAAACGGATTCGCCCTTTTTGCCTCCGCAAGGAAAACGCGGAAAGCGCAACGAGCCCGCCTTCGTGGTTCATGTAGCGGAAACGTTGGCGAGTGTGAGAGACTTAGCCGCCGATGAAATTGCGGCGGCGAGCGCGGCTAATTTTCGGCGGTTTTTTCGACTCGGTCCATCCAACGGACCGGGAAAGACTTAGGTGAGGGCCAGGGCGATGGCTTTCGCTGTCCAAATCGCTAAAGGGATTTTCGATCTGGTGCGCGACGACCTTGCGCTCGTCGAACAGGAGATCGCCGCCCAGAATAGCGCCGCCATCGAACCGGTGGAGCAGATCGCCAGTTATCTGCACCAGGGTGGCGGAAAGCGCCTGCGCCCGGCGCTGCTCTTGATGGCCGCTGGCGCGGCCGGGTATCGCGGCGAAAGCGCCATCCGGCTGGGCGCGGTGGTGGAGATGATTCACAGCGCCACGCTGGTCCATGACGACGTGATTGACGGTGCACAGATTCGCCGCGGCCGGCCCAGCGCCAACGCGCGCTGGGGCAATCACATGAGCGTGCTGGCGGGCGACTGGCTCTACATGCGGTCGTTCGAAATGGCCCTGCGCGAGCGGAATTTCGCGATTCTCGATATCTTGATCGGTTTGACTCAAAACATGGTCGAGGGCGAACTGCTGCAATTGACGCTGCTCGGCCGCATGGATGTAACTGAAGCGGACGCAACCGAACTGGCCTATCGCAAAACCGCCTGCCTTTTCAGCGGATGCGCCCGATTGGGAGCGGTGCTCGGGCGGCAGCCGAAAAGTGTGGAGGAATCGCTGGCGGAATACGGCCGAAATGCCGGCTTAGCGTTTCAGCTTGTGGACGATTTGCTCGATTTCACTGCGTCGCCCGAACAACTTGGGAAGCCGGTGTTGAGCGATCTGAAAGAAGGAAAGGTCACGCTGCCGCTGATCTTCTCGCTGCAGAATGGCTCTTCGCAAAGCGGGTCTGCACGAGCGGGCTCTCACCGAGAAGGGCGGCACCTCGTGGCCAAGGTGCTGGAGGAGCGGGATTTTGTGAGCGTCCGGCCGGAGCAGATCGCTCAACTTGTAATGGAAACAGGCGCGCTCGATCGCGCCTCCAACCTGGCGCGAGAATACGTGAGGCGCGCAAAAATTTGCCTCGAAGAACTACCCGATACCGAGTACCGCCGTGCGCTGCTCGCCGTCCCGGACTTCATCCTCGATCGCCAGAATTAGGCTAGGCAGTGGGAACGCTCGCCGCGTTGCGCGGACCCGCGTTGCGCCGATTATCTTGCTCCAACGATTGCTTCGCATCCTGCAAAAGATCGGTGGGCTTCCAAGTATTGTCCTCGTACCATTTGTAGATGGTGCCATCGGGCGAAATGACGCTGGTGCTCAATGAGTGGACGATCTGATCGCCGGACACGCTGTAGTACAGCCCGAAGAAATTCGCGACCTTCGGAAGTTCTTTGGCGGGAACAGCGGCGAATTCCCAACGATCAAACGGATTGCCACCGGTGGTGCTGTTGAAGGTTTCCGCATAACGCTTCAGGACCGCGGGCGTATCGTGTTTGGGGTCGAAACTGACGCTCAGCAGGCGAATCTTTTTTGAACCTATCGCCGGATCCTTGCGAAGCTGCGCGTAAATCTGCGCGAAGTTTCTGGAGACGAGCGGGCAGAAAGTGGGAAAAGGGCACCGAGTGTAAATAAAAGTGACAAGCAAAACATCGCCCTGATACGACCTCAGATGAATGCGTTTCCCGTCCTGATTGACCAGCGCAAAATCAGGGACCTTTTCGCCGGGCTGAGGCAAATGGGTAGGTCCCGTGGTGTTCGCAGGACCGGTGCCTTTTTTAGTGACTACGATATTTTCTAGATAGGTGTCGTTGTCGGTGACCACGATGTCGGCGGTAATTTGATCTCCCGGCGAGAGTGCCGCCAGCGCCTTGGAGTCATGCACCGGATAAGGCATGGCCATTGCGGCCATAAAGCCGGGGACCTCCTGGCCGTCAATATTGGCGGAGCCGTGAGCCGTGTCGACCGAGATGACGGTGCCGACGAGGTGGTAACGTTTCGCTTGCGGCGCGGGCGCTTTCTTGCACGCGGCGGGGATCAGAGCGAAAGCTGCGATGGCGATTAACAAAGCGATTCGAGTTGGTCGATGATTGCGAGTGCTTCCTTGTTCCGGTCTCACGTGTTTCACTCCTTTTGAATTGCTCATTGTACGCCAGCGGCAAAGCGCATTACATCAGTAATGAAACTTGTAGCGAAGTTCAACGTAGACCTCGCGCGGGTCGTTGTAATGGAATCCGCCGAAGGTCAAGCTGTTGTCGATCAGCAGGTGACGGTCCGCGATGTTCAGCGCGTTCACGGCTACAGAAAACTTTTCCCCGAGATCCTTTCGCAGCGAAAGATCGATCGAGGCATGCCCCGGAAGATATGCGTCCGGGAACTGAGCGTCGGGCGAACCATTACTGAATCCCGAGCCATAGTAGACGTTTGCCGCCCCGAACAGCCGCCATGGAAGATTCGCATCGAAACCGACGTTCAGCGTGTTTCGCTGATCGTGATCGAGGGCGGAAAATCCCGGTTCGGGAAGGCAGCTTGGATCAGTGGGAGGAAAGCAGATCAGCCCGCCGGTAATAGCTCCCGCCGCCTGCGCCGTCTGATTCGAATAGGCGAGATGGACTTGCCCGCGATCCCAGAGCCGCGGCGAGCGCACCGTGACTTCGAGGCCGCGAATTCGGGCCTCGTCGATGGTGACCGGGATAAAGATATTCGATTCGCCGACGTTATTGTGGTCGAAGAAATTCCTAGCGCGCGTTTCGAAATCGTCGATATCGAGCGACCAGTCGCGAATGGGAATGGTCACGCCGAACTGGTGCTCTTCGTCGCGCTCTCCATGGAGTGGAGTAAAGGAGAGGCCGCCCAAACTGTTGATTTCGGAGAGCAGAGGCCCGGTAATGGCGACGAGAGGCGGAGCTTGGTAGTAGCGTCCATAGTAAGCGCGAAAAACCCAGTGAAGATAAGGCATGCGCACGGCGGCTCCGAGTCTTGGGTCAACCGTATCTTCGGTGATGCTTCCGGAGAAGTGAGTGGCCCGGAATCCGCCGATCAGCGTGAACCACGGCGTCACCCGGAATTTGTCGCTCAGAAAGAACGCCTCGAGCGAGCCGGAAGACGTTTCGGAATCCGTTATGGGATTCGCAGGCGGCGCTGGAGTGGGCGGTGGGTTGAGGAGCAGGCCGAAGAATTCACTTTCCCGCTGCGCGAAAGCGTAGGTGCCGACCTGGAGGGTGTTTTTGGGCAGTGTTAGAACGAGACTTGCCTGGCCGCCCCCGTAGTTGGAAGACCGATCATCCGTCGTTTGAACTGGTGTGTCGTTTGGCGAGCCGCCATAGTTGGCACGGTTGAAGTGATAGAACGGTGAAATCGTGAGAACGGCACTGGGATTGAAGGTGCGAACCCAGGAAAAAACAACAAAGTCATCCGTTTCGTGCTGGCCGTCGCGGAGGCCGCTGGTTTGGAATTGCTGATTTTCCGAATCGTTTGGATTGGGATCGTAAGGAATCTGATAGTAGTCACGGCGCAGCGAAGTGACGAATCGCAATTGGTCCCTTGGGGAGGCGTTTAAGATCAGTGAACCGAAGCCTCCGACGCCATTTTCCGCGTCGTGATAGATTTGCGCGACGGGTGCTTCCAGACCCAGGTTGCTGCGGTTACCGTTGATGCTGGCGTAGTAAGCAAAGCGGGGAGTGTGGCCGCCGAGATTGAATTCGTCATTGGTTTGATAAAAATTGCCAAAGCTAGTGATGAGCTGCGCTTCATTATTCCGTTCGAAACCGTTCCTAGGAACAACATTGAAGACTCCATAGGTGCGATCGCCGGTATCGGCCTCGTAGCTGCCGCGCTCAACTTCGAGGTAATCAATATCCTTGGGATCGAATTGCGGGCCAAGATTGCTGGCGATATTGGTATTCGGGATGGGCACGCCGTCGATTAACCAGCTCACCTGATGGCCGCCGCGAACGTGCAACTGGTCGTGCGTGAGATAGGCAGCGGGAACAAAGTCAGTGATCATAGCAAGGCTATTGGAGCGATCCGCGCCGGGGGTCAGGGCAATATCGCTGCGGTCCAGGAGGGTGATTGAAGTCGCCGAATCGACATTTCCCACCGGGGCTTGCGAAGAGACGGTTGCCGTCTGGCTTACGGATGCGATCGCGAGTGGGAAATGGAGGATGGGCGACGAATCCGCCGTGACCGTGATGCTCTGCTGCAAATTCTGGAACCCAGAAGCCGAGGCGGTGACGATGTAGTCCCCGATGGGGACCGTGGCAAATTCGAATTCGCCATCCTGGTTGGCCTGCGTTTGCTGAGACCAATCCGAAGTGGCCGATTTTAGCCGCACTTGCGCGCCGGGAATCGGCCGGTGCTGAGGGTCGTGGACGACGCCGCGCACACCGCCAAAAACCGTGGCTCGCGCGGGCCCTCCAAAGACGAGCAGCGCCGCGGCGAGCAGAAACACGTAAGCCTTCCGCATGGACTTCTCCCTTTTTATTGCGTTCTCGGACCCTAAAAAATGATCCCGAACAAATGGCTTGAGCGGCTAAAGCCGTATCGATAGACAAACACTGACGGCGGGGTTGGAAACCCCGCGCTTTCACTTTTTTTTCGTAAATCGGGAGTAGCGCGGTCAGGCTTTGGGGGGTTCGAATGGAACGGGCACAAACCCGGGGAGCGACAGCCGAGATTGCGAATGCATCGGCTGCCTCAAAGAGCTTGGAGCTGCGATAGCAACAAAAGCTTCGGGCTCGGTGGGCGGGAGCGGAGCAATCAAACCGAAGTCAGGGATATGACTCGAAGATTTCCCGGCGCAGTGGCACACCATCGGATGATTCCCACTCGAACCACGGTGCATGCAGCACGTCATAGGGCAAGAAGAGGCTCCACAAGCCATGCCACGGGCGAGCAGCGCCAGAGGGACCGCCAGAAGGGCAACGATAACGATGATGGCTTTGGCGCGTTGCATCCCTAGGAGCCTATCACACCGATGTTGCAGACGCTAAGGCGGGTTTGCGCGGAGGAGGGCTTCGCGGTAGGCTGGCGAAATTATGCTGCCATTCAAACTGATTTACGGTGACGGATACGATTTGAACCTGGGCGCGCACGTCTTTCCATCGCAAAAGTTTCGAATGATACGCGACCGCCTCTTGGAGCAAGGGATCGCCGAGCCTGGCGATTTTTTGGTGCCCGAGCCGGCGGCGGATGAGGATGTGCTGCGCGTCCATTTGCCAGAGTACGTGCGGAAGCTGAAGACGGGAACGCTGAGCGAGGCCGAAATTGCACGACTCGAAGTGCCGTTTTCAAGGGAATTGGTGGAAGCGTGCTGGCTGGCGGCTGGAGGATCGATCCTAGCGGGACAGTGCGCGCTGAGAGATGGCTGGGCGGCGAATATCGGCGGCGGGTTCCACCATGCGTGTCCCGATCATGGCGAGGGTTTTTGCGCGATTCACGATGTGGCCGTGGCGATCCGGCGGCTGCAGCACGACGGCGCGATCGAGCGCGCGATGGTAGTTGATACGGACGTCCACCACGGCAATGGAACGGCGGTAATTTTTCACGGGGACGAAACGGTCTTCACGCTTTCGATTCACCAGGAGAATAATTATCCATTCTTCAAGCCGTCCTCGACCGTGGATATCGATTTGCCCGACGGCATCGGCGACAGTGATTATCTTGGCATTCTCGAAAAGCACCTGAATAAGGCTTTCGAGTATTTTGCGCCGCAGATTGTGTTTTATATCGCGGGCGCCGACCCTTATCGCGAAGATCAATTGGGCGGGCTGGCGCTTACGATGGAAGGGCTGGCGCGGAGAGATGCGTTGGTTTTCGAATATGCGCGACAAAAAGGGGTTCCCGTGGCGAGCGCGCTGGCGGGGGGTTACGCGCGGCGCGTGGCGGATACCGTGAGCATCCATGCCGCGACGGTTGTCGCGATGCGGGACGCGGCTCAGCAATCGGCGCGGGCGGGAGCGTAGCGGCGGCGAATGCGAGGAGCACGCCCGGGCACGCCCGGGCGGCAAACAGCGGCGGCGAGCCGCCGCACTCCCCACACCTTGGTTGCTCTAACCGCGCATATAGTAATACGAGTGCCTAAGCAGGTGCCGGCGGGAGCGTAACCTCAGGCAAATGATATTTGGCTGCCTTCGATGAGGGGCTTTGCCCGTGCAGCCTGGCGAATGGTTAACGTCACGCCAAGTATGTTTGCCGGGCACGGCATGCCGTGCCCCTACCAATTCCACCGCGAAGGCGATGCGACATTCGGCGCGTCGAAACCAGCGATCGGACAATTATTGGAAGTCGAGGAGGACGTCTACTGTGGCGGCTTTGGGATCTTCCTGCAGGAAGCGGCCGACCTTCTCGTAGTGGAAGGGCAGACCGGTGAAGGCCTCTTTGATTCCGGAAGAGACGAAGTCATCGTAGACCTCTTTGTCAAAAACCGCGCCCGGCTCGATTCTCCATGCCGCGCGTATGCGGCGCTCGCCTTCGATTGAAAGCCCGGTAAGGACCAGCTTGCCCATGCGGAACTCGGGGCCCTCGGAGATCGTCGCGGTGTAGCTGACGCGCTTTGCCGTATCGTCGAATTGACCATGGGGAGTTACGGTGGCGTCCAAATAGCCGCGCCGCGCGTAGTCGTCGTGGACCGCTTCCCAGATCGGCTCGATTTTCATTTCGTCGGCCGGGTCACCGGGTTTTAGGGTGACGAGCGAATTTAGCTCCGGCGATAAAATCACCGTGTTTCCGCTCCAAGTAACTCCGTTCCACGTGAATGCGGAGCCTGGCTCGATGGCAATGGTGACGGCGACGCGGGCGTTCGAGCCATTGCCGACGAGGCGAGTGCTGGGCGGGTTGAACCCCACGCGGAGGAAGCCCTGCGCGAGATACACGGGGCGAACTTGCTCGAACTCGAAAAGTTCGATGGCGGTGCGGGAATAGGCGTGGTCGACGAGATCGGGAAGCCGCGCTTGGATTGCGCGGTCAGTTCGCGCGAGAGGATCGCTAAATTCAACGCTGGCGACGTTTAGGTCCGCGCCGTCAACTCGGAAATCCTGAACCTGTTCGGAGCCACCGGGCGCTGTGACGAGCGCGTGCGTGACGCTGGTGTGCACATTGCGAGAGGCCAGCGCGAACTGAAGCGCGTCGGAAATGTCGTCGAGCAGAGTGCCGTGGTCGGGCGCGGTGCCGTCAAATAAAGGCACGGAGGATTTTACGGCAGAGATCAATTCCGCGTCAGTAAACCGGGGGAAATTATCGAACCAGACCGGGACTGTGGGAGCGTCGGTGACCTGATACTCGACCACCACACCCGCGTCCGTGTCGCCGTAGCGGTAATGGACGCCGGCAAACGGGCCGAGCTGGGCGAGACGGTCGGCGCCGCTTTGCAAATCGTCTTTCGTGACCGTGACGCCGGGTTTGAGGCCCGTGGCCGGCGCGATTTGATCGGATCGGAATCTGGACGAGCCTGTGACTTTGACGGAGGCGAGTTTTCCGGAGCCGGCTTCGGCGGGCGCTTGCGCGCGCGCGAAGGGCGAGAAAAGCACGCCGAAGAGCAGGGCCAGCGCCAGTCGAATACCGCGCCGCCGAAATAAACTGACGCGCATGGGAAACATTTTATACGCGCCGCGGGCGAGCGGGCAGGTTATTCGACGGTAACGGATTTGGCGAGGTTGCGAGGCTGGTCTACATCGCAACCGCGGCGGACGGCAATGTGGTACGCGAGCAACTGTAGTGGGACGATTTCGAGAATCGGCGCGATCAAATCGGGCGCGTTGGGAATTTCGATGACGTGATCAGCTGTCTGGCGCGCCAGCTTATCGCCTTCGGTGACGACGGCGATGACGATGCCGTCGCGGGCTTTTACTTCCTGGAGATTGGAAATAGTTTTTTCGTAGCGCGTCATCGAAGCGGGATCGGATTCATCGCGCGTGGCGATGATTACCACGGGAAGATTTTCGTCGATCAGCGCATTCGGACCGTGTTTCATCTCGCCGGCGGGGTAACCTTCGGCGTGAATGTAAGAAATTTCTTTGAGCTTCAACGCGCCTTCGAGGGCGATCGGATAGTGGATTCCGCGGCCGAGATACAGAAAATCGGTATTCCGGAAGAATTGACGGGCGAGATCTTCTATCGCGGCGTCGTGCTGGAGGATGGTTTCGATCTTATGCGGAACGCGCGTGACTTCTTGCATCAGGCTTTTGGACGCGGCGTTGGTGAGTTTGCCGCGCACCTGGCCGAGATGAAAAGCGGTGAGCAGGAGCGCGGTGAGCTGGCCGGTGAAAGCTTTTGTGGAGGCGACGCCGATTTCAGGGCCGGCGTGCGTGTAGATTGTGCCGCTGGATTCGCGGGTCAGCATGGAGCCGACGACGTTGCAAATCGAGAGAACCTTGGCTCCTTTTTGACGGGCTTCGCGTTCCGCCGCGAGAGTGTCCGCCGTTTCGCCGGACTGACTGATGGCGATGATCAGGCTGTGCTTATCGAGAATCGGATCGCGGTAGCGAAATTCGCTGCCGTAATCGACTTCGACGGGGAGTTGTGCGAGGCGCTCGATCATGAATTTGCCGGCGAGTCCGGCGTGCCAACTAGTGCCGCAAGCAACGATCTTTACGTCGCGGAAACTGCGGAACTCATCCTCGGTGATGTCCATTTTGTCGAGGAAAACATGGCCGGTTTCCTGCGAAATTCGGCCGAGCAGGGTGTCGCGAACGGCGCGAGGCTGTTCGAAGATCTCCTTCTGCATGAAATGTTTGAAGCCTCCCTTTTCGGCCATGATCGGGTCCCAAGTGATGTGCTGGGGGGCGCGGCTGATCGGGTGACTTTCGAAGTCGAAGAGGCGAACACCTTGCGGGGTGAGCACGGCCATTTCGCCATCGCCGAGAAAGAAAATGCTGCGAGTGTGCGCGAGGATGGCGGGAATGTCACTGGCCACGAAAAATTCGTTATCGCCCAGGCCGACGACGATGGGCGGTCCCAGCCGGGCGGCGACAATTTTATTCGGATCTTTCGCGGAGACGACAACCATGGCGTAGGCCCCCGTCATGACCTTGACGGTTTTCAGGACGGCGTCTTCCAATGACGCGTCCTTTGAAAATTTTTCGACGAGGTGCGCGATGATTTCGGTATCCGTTTCAGTGACGAACTTGTGGCCTTCCGCGAGGAGCTGATTCTTGAGCTCGACGTAGTTCTCGATAATTCCATTGTGCACGACCACGATTTCGCCGGTGCAATCGCGATGAGGGTGAGCGTTTTCTTCAGTGGGGCGCCCATGCGTGGCCCAGCGCGTGTGCCCGATGCCATACAGGCCGTCGAGCGGAGTGATACGAATGGATTCCTCCAGATTACGCAGTTTCCCCGGCGCGCGCCGAATCTCGAGTTTTCCGTTGTCGCCCACGACGGCGATTCCGGCCGAATCGTAGCCGCGGTATTCGAGGCGCTTTAGGCCGTCGAGGATCAACGGCACAACGCGTTTAGGACCTATATAGCCGACAATTCCACACATTGGATACCCCTCTGAAAATGGAGCAATTTTGATGCCGTTCGCTGGAGCGGGGCTGTAAGTAGGGTAGCACAAGACGGGCAAGCGGCCTGAAGATGCCTGTGGACTTGTTTCGGAGCTGATAATCGCGGGGATCGACCTGGACCAACTGAATCCGCCCGCGCAACCGCATCCAAGCGGCACTGAGAATTATTCGAGGATTTCGAAGCGAAATTCCTCGATGACGGGATTGGTGAGGACGTCCTTCGCGATCCGCTCGACCTGACTCTTCGCTTCCTCACGGCTCAGGCCGTCGAGCTGCAAGACGAAGAATTTGCCCTGGCGGACGTTTTGGATCTTGGCATAGCCAAGAGAGGAAAGCGCGCGCTGGATTGTCTGACCTTGCGGATCGAGGACCGTGGATTTCAGCATGACCCAGACGTGAGCTTTCATGGCTTCGTTTTCTCAACTGCAAGATGGGAGCGCGCGGCTACGTGCCGGCGCCGGAAGATTATAGCAGGGCATCCGGCTTGGCCGCGGCGCGAAAATCCTCGAGGAGCTTGCGTTTGTCGATCGGAGGCAAGAACGCCGCGTTAAAGCTCTGCTCGGCAAGTTGCAGTAGCTGTTCTTTCGATATACCTAACGATGCGGCGTGAGAATATTCCGCGAGCAAATCGGTGTGAAACATCGCGGGGTCGTCTGTGGATATAGTCACGAGCGAACCTAGATCGAGAAGCTTGCGAAGGGGGTGGTCGGCGAGCGATGCATCTGGCTTGCCTGTCTGCTTGGCAAGGGCTCCGGTGGCCAGATTGCTCGACGGGCAAATCTCAAGGACCGCGTGCCGGTTGGCAAGTGATTTGGCAAGGACCTCATCGTGGACCACGGCGATCCCGTGGCCGATGCGCTCGGCTCCCAAGATTTCTACGGCCTCGCGCACAGATTCGGGTCCGCCGATTTCACCGGCGTGACAGACGATCCGCAAACCTTCACCGCGGGCCAAATCGAATGCGGGCCGAAAATGGGCTGCTGGAAAAGAGAGTTCGTCACCGCCCATGCCGAACGCAACGATGCCCGACCGATGTAACTTGGACGCGCATCGCGATACTTCCATGGCAGCCTCTGGACCGAACTGCCGTGCGGCGTCGAATATCCATGCGGTACGAAGCCGGCGGTAGAGCACGCCGTCGGCGGCCTCGCGTATGGCGTTGAAGTTCGCTTCCACGTTTTGCATGCGCCGCAGCATCACGCCCGCCGAAATCGTGATTTCGGCGTAGACGACGCGCTGCCGGATGAGTTCTTCAAGGAGTTTGCGGGTGATGAAGGCGTAATCCTCCGGCTCACGCAAAAAAGAGGTGACCCACTTGAAGCTCTCGATGAATCCGGTAAAGTTGGAATAGTTGTAGCGTGCCGTGACATCTTCCAGCGTCAATCGAGTGCCGTGGCGGGCGGCAAGTTCAACGGCGGCTTCGGGCCGGATGGAACCTTCGAGATGCAGGTGCAATTCAGCCTTGGGGAGGGCGTCCAGTACGGTGCGTTGTTGCGCGAGCTCGTTCACAATTTCAATCAGGAACCGGGAAGCTGCGGACGTCCGGCATTGATCCACGCGGTCATCCAATAGGAACCGATGTCGGTAGAAGCATCCGTGAGCTGTCGGACTAAAACTGCGCCTTCCTGAGCATAGAAGCGATCGTAGTATTCGTCATTGTAGGCGGACAAGCCCGCATAAGCGCGCCGGTCCGCCAGAAGGATGTTTTCGAGCCATGAATGCGCGCTAAGACACATCTCGAACGCGTGATCGGTGGGATCGGCAATAAAGGCGGCTTCATTGGGTTTTACATAAAAGAAACGCTGATAGCGGTCTACCAGACTGTGGCTGAATCGTTCGTTAACTCCGGGCTGAGCGGACAGTTTCCCGTCGCTGTTAGTCGTGGTATCGAAAGGATCGTGCGCTGCAGCCACATAGTGCGCAAGAATCGCCCCGGAAAGTTCGGCACTATTCCAATCGTGGGTGCGAAATGCCTCGGTTAACTTTTGACTATAAAGGCCGATTTGCCACGGAAGCTGCCCATGCGCTTCAACGCTGCGCCTGCCAAACTTCGCAACCGCTTCGGTGTAGGAGCGAGGCAGACTTGCGAACGGAAACTGCCCATAGTGGTCGAGCTGGATGAAATCGTTGCGGCGCTCGGATGGGTTCTTCGCTTCCGACGCGGCGGCGTCAGCAACGTGCTCCACCAGGAATGGCCGGTGAGCCTGGAAGAACGGAAGCATTTCCGCGGGCAGCGTATCGACGGCCTCGTCCACCACGGTGCGCTCAGCACTTTCGCCCCAGCCAAACGACGACGACGCGATCAAAAACACAAGGAGGGCCAGGAAAAGCGCGCCTAGAAATCCGTACCGCATCGACGGGCCCATCGATGGCCGCATCAGTGGAATCTCCTTACGCTGCTTCAATTTTTGCCGTGGAAAGCCCGCTATGTTTGCGCCCGTAGAAATGATAAAGGATCAGTCCTATCAGGAGCCAAACGAAAAAGCGGACCCAGTTCGTAATGGGAAGCCCAGCCATCAAAAGCAAGCATGTGAGAATGGTCATAATTGGCGCAGTCAGACCGCCGGGCGCGCGAAATGGGCGCGGCCGGTCAGGTTCGCGGTACCGCAGAATCAGCACGCCGCCCGCGACCAACGCGAATGCGAAAAGCGTTCCGATATTGGAGAGATCGGCAAGCGTACCGATATCTAGCAGGCCGGCCGGGATGCCCACCAGAAATCCAGCCACCCACGTGGAAAAATCCGGTGTGCGGTAGCGCGGATGTACGCGGCTAAAAATGCTGGGCAAGAGGCCATCGCGCGACATTGCGAACCACACGCGCGCCTGGCCAAGCTGAAAAACGAGGAGGGATGAAATCATGCCCAGCAGCGCACCGATCAGTACCGCCAAACGCACATTGCCGAAATGGAGGCGCTTCATCGTGTTGACGACGGGCGCCGCATCATCGACCAGCGTCTGCCAGGGCACCAGGCCCGTCAGCACAACTACCACGCCGATATAAAGCACCGTGCAGATCACCAGCGTGGCGATGATTCCAATGGGCAGGTCACGTTGAGGGTTCCGGCACTCTTCCGCCGCAGTCGAAACCGAGTCGAAGCCGATGTAGGTAAAGAAAATAATCGAGCCACCGGTGAGGATTCCGGGCCAGCCGTTGGGCGCGAACGGATGCCAGTTCGCAGTGTGGATGTGCGGCGAAGCGACGCCGATGAAGATCAAGATTGCTGCAATTTTCAGCAACACCATGACGTTGTTGGTATCAGCCGATTCCCTAATTCCGCGTACAAGCACAATCGTGAGCAACATCACGATGACGAACGCAGGCCAGTTGAAGCCGAAGTGCCAGCCGGGCGCGTAGAGCGTGTTGCCTTGCAGATCGGAAAGCCCTCCGGGCAAATATGCGGGAGTGATCCAGCGGAGATTTGGATGAAAATCGAACCAATCGAATAACGCCACCATGTGCGCCGAGAATCCGACGCTGACGGCCATATTCGATACCGCGTATTCGAGGATTAAATCCCAGCCGATAATCCAGGCAATCAGTTCCCCCATTGTCGCGTACGTGTAGGTGTAGGCGCTGCCTGCGATCGGAATCATAGCCGCAAGCTCCGCGTAACACAGCGCAGCAAAACAGCAGACGACGCCCACAAGCGCAAACGAGAGCGCAATCGCCGGGCCCGCGCCCGGTCTACCGAACGAGGCGGAGTGGTAGATCAGATATTCCAGCAGCGGTGCATTCAGCACGGAGCTGGCCTTAAATTTCTGGCCCGCAATGGCCGTGCCAATGATGGTAAAGATTCCAGAACCGATCACTGCCCCGATTCCGAGCGAGGTGAGACTCAGCCAGCCGAGGGTTTTCTTGAGGCGTTTTTCGGGCCGGTCGGCGTCAGAGATGAGCTGGTCGATGCTCTTGGTGCGGAAAAACTGTGGGTCCAATCGCCACCTTCCCCGTGCGACCGAAGAGAACTCTACCTTGAGAGACTCTTCGACGCAACCTGTGCCTCAGGGCACGCGCGAACGCACTCATTGCTCATTGGGAGTCACGGGACTGAACCGGGTCTTCGCGGTGGCAGTCAAGCAATCTGCAAATTGGCGTAACGTTCGAGAAGCTTTTTGGGGCCGTAATCCTGGAAGCTCACGGTAAGTCTTCGGTCCTCGCCTTCGCCCTCCACGCCGATGATCGTGCCGACTCCGAATTTCGAGTGGCGCACTCGAGTGCCCACCAGTGGATCACCCGATGCGCGGCCAGCCGTTGCGGAACTGCGGGGTTTTGCGACACGACCATAGGCCGAACGCCCAGACGGGGATGGCGCATAGGCCGATCGGCCGTAGGGAGCGCGGCGGCTGCGGTACGAATATCCCTCTGAATATTCGGGATCAGATTCGTAGCGACGCGTTTCTCCGGGCTCCGATTGCGAGCCGGCGGCAGCTTCGATCAAGTCGGCGGGGATTTCGGCTAGAAAGCGCGAAGGCAGCGACGCGCGCAAACGGTCTTCACCGTAGCTCCTGCGATAGGTTGCCCGCGAAAGCACGAGCGACTGCTTGGCGCGCGTCATCCCCACGTAGAACAGCCGCCGCTCTTCCTCGATATCCGCATTGGTATTGAACGAGCGGCTATGCGGCAGCACGCCCTCTTCGAGTCCGGCCAAATATACGGCGTCGAATTCAAGGCCCTTGGCGCTGTGCAGAGTCATCAGTGAGACGGGTATGGTGACGTCGTATTCGTCTGAATCGCTGGTGAGCGCCGCGCGATCAAGCAGGTCTTCCAGAGTTTGCCCTTGCGCAGTGGCCTCAGACATGGCGTTCGAGAGTTCCCGCAGGTTCTCGGCGCGCGAAGTGTGCTCGAGGTTGTCCTGCTGCTCGACCCAATCGAGGTAGCCTGATTGTTCGAGCACGCGCTCGATCAGTTGCGCGGGGGCGAGAGCGTCGCGTTCCGCCTGGAGGTCTTCTATCATCTGGCGGAAATAATTCAGCGCGCCCGCGGATTTCTTCCCAACCAGAGAATTACGGTCGCCGATTACTTTCCACAGTGATTTTCCAGTTTCGCGCGCGTCTGCTTCCAGCGCTGCGATAGTGGCCGCACCAATTCCACGAGGGGGCACATTGAGCACGCGCAACAGCGCCACGTCATCTTCGGGATGGAACAACAATCGAACATAGGCCAGCGCGTTGCGGACTTCCGCGCGCTCGTAGAAGCTGAATCCTCCCACGACGCGGTGCCGAATCCCCAGCCGGCGCAGTACCTCTTCAAACGATCGCGACTGGGCGCCCGTGCGATAGAGAACAGCCACGCGCACATCCGCATCGCCGCGAACCAACCCCGAAAGTTCCCCGCAAATGAACTCCGCTTCGGCGATTGAATCTGGCGCCTCGAAAAAGCGCAGCATGTCGCCCGACCCCAGTGTGGCCTGCAAGTTCTTGCCGAGCCGATCCGAATTGTTTTTGACCACGGCCGCCGCGGCGTCGAGGATCGTCTGCGTGGAACGGTAATTTTCCTCCAGGCGAATCACCTTGGCGCCCGGAAAATCTTCCGTGAAGCGCTTCAAGTTTCCAGCCCGAGCGCCTCGCCAGCCATAAATCGACTGGTCTTCATCGCCCACGACGCAAACGTTCTTCCGCGCGCCGGCTAGGAGCCGCACGAGTTCCTCTTGCGTCTGGTTCGTATCTTGAAATTCGTCCACCATCAAATACTGAAAGCGCTTATTCCAGGCGGCTCGAACCTCGGTGTAGTCCCGAAGCAAGTCCACGGCTCGCAGAAGCAGATCGTCGAAATCAATTGCGGCCGCCTTGCGGAGAATATCGTTGTAGACCCGGAAAATGTTGGCGGCATCTTGACGATCTTTGTCGCGCGCCTGCGCGGCCTGGGATTCCATCTCGTCCGGCGTGATGCCGTGATTCTTCGCGTGGCTGATTTGGGCGCGCAAGCTGCGCGGAGGATAGTCCTCCGCCGTGAGACCAAGTTGCATCAACGCGCGCTTCACGGCCGAGGTCTGATCCTCATCATCATAAATAGCGAAATCGCGCGGGAGGCCCAGGTGCCGCGCTTCACGCCGCAACAGCCGCGCGCAAAAAGAGTGAAAGGTCGAAACCCAGGGGTCCGCGGCGCCGCGTCCGCTGGATCGAAGGAGTTCGCTGATCCGGTCTCTCATCAGGCCCGCGGCCTTGTTCGTGAACGTGACAGCGAGAATCGACTCGGGCGGAATACCTTGCTCGATCAGGTGAGCCACGCGATAGGTGATGACGCGAGTCTTGCCGGTACCCGCGCCGGCAAGCACAAGGACAGGGCCTTCCGTGGCAAGCACGGCTTCGCGCTGGCGCTCGTTTAACCCGGAGAGGAGTGGCGATACGTTTGGGAAATTGCTCAAGTTCAAATTCTAGCCGACGAAATACAATTGAGCAATTTTGGTGGCGGAATCGTAGTCGATTAGCGGATGTATGGATAAATCTCGTCCGCGATCCAGTAGTTGGCGATCACAATGGCGAAGATCATCCCAACCGTCCAAAGCCCCCATCGCCATCGCCGCCATACCGTCTGGAATAATGAGTACTGCATCGGTACGTCCGCCAGGTAAGCCGCGCAATAGCAGACATTTGCCAGCATGGCGAGAACGAAAAAGAAAAGAAGCGTTTGGAGGGTCAGCGCCGGTTTGAAATGCGGCCACGTGACCAGAAACCAGAGCGCCACAACAGTTGCCAAAATGCCGTTGTATAGGATCCGACGCCGTTCCCAATACCCGATGGCATCGGTAAAAATTTCCCGCAACTGGCCGGACGTGTTCGTCTGAATCGAAGGTTGTTTGTCCATGCTTGACCTCAAAGACGAAAAACTAGCTGGCGGCAGCCTCGGGCAGTCGACCGAAGCGGCGCTCGCGGCCGAGGAAATCTTCGACAGCGGCTTCTAGATCGGCGGCGTCGAACTCCGGCCACATTCGGGGCGTGAAGAGCAGCTCCGCGTAGGCGCATTCCCACAGCATGAAATCGCTCAGCCGATGTTCGCCGCCGGTGCGAATCAGCAGGTCGACGTCCGGTGCCGCATTGCCCCCATGTGTTACTTGTCCTAGCCGGCGCGCGAATTCCCGATCGGAGACTTCCAGGCTGGACATCATCCAACAGGACGCACGAAGAATCGCTTCCCGCGAAGAATAATCGAGCGCAATACGCAGTTCCAGCGCGCGGCCAGCCAAGGTGAGACGCTCAGCCGCTTCGATCGCATCCACAAGGGTGGCGGGAATGCGGTCGCGCCGGCCGATTACGCGCAGGCGGATCCCCTGCGCCTCGCATTCACGAGCTTCCACTCGGAGATAGTCTTCGAGCAAGCCCAGCAGGGAAGTTACTTCACCGGAAGGGCGCTCCCAATTGTGCGAGGAGAAAGCGTAGAGAGTAAGGGTACCTATGCCGAGCGATAGGGCCGCGCGGACGATGCGGCGCACGGCAGTTACACCCGCACGGTGGCCTTCCGCTCGGGGAAGCCCTCGAGAAGCAGCCCAGCGGCCATTTCCGTCGAGCAAAATGGCGACGTGAATTTTCGGATTTGGAATAAGCCTGGCGGCGCTGTTGCCCATGGGCTCGAATTGATGATCCTTTCTACCCCTCTCGGGTGGCGCGAATAAGGGCTTCCAGGTGTTCCAAGTACTTCTCTAGCGCTTTACGGCCGGCATGCATCAGCCGGTACTCAGTCTTTGGCATTCGGCCGGAAAATGACTTGTTGCAGCCGATGTAGCCCGCATCCTCCAATTTGCGCGCATGGACGCTGAGGTTTCCGTCCGTAATTCGAAGAAAGTCCTTCAGCTCCTTAAACGTGAGCGACGCGTTGACCGCCAGAGCGCTGACGATTGCCAGGCGCGTCCGCTCGTGAATCAAACGATCGAGATTGACGGCCGCTACTTTCGCGCTTAGGGCGCTCTGGAGACTGCGCTTGGGCTTCTCCTCTTTCGGGAGACGCAACATTTCGGATTTACCCACCATATTTCCTCGCGATCACCGCGCCGAAGATGATGTGAAGTCCGCCGAATCCTGCAGCCAGAAAGGCGTTGCTCCAGCCGGAAGGCGAGAAAAGAGCCACGGCTCCCAAAACCATGAAGCAGAGGCCCATCAAGGGCACGATGCGTATGGAAAGCACGCCGCCCGTGACCACGGCCGTTCCATAGAGCAGAAGCCACACACCGGCAATGGAACCTATCAACCCCGCGCGCACCAGCACCAGCGTCAGCAGCACACCCACAAAAAGTGGCGGAGCGAAGCTATAGACAAATCGTCGCCCGGGCCCGGAAAGGATGGCAGTGCCCGCGTCACGCGCCTTCGAACAGGTAGTCCACGTAGCGATCGCAACAGCCACGAGCGCCTCGCAGCCCCAGGTAATCAGCCATCCGGTAGACGACCGCTGCAGAGAGGCGATGGCGGTCGCGCCGACGGCCGTAATCCCCATCGCGATGCCGCCCCAGCCCGGCACGGCCGTAAACGAAGCGGCGCGCTCCATCGTTTCGCGGATGAAGCGGATATTGTCGCGGGCGCGATCGTCCATCGCCACAGGGTTGCCGCCAGTTCGCCGCGAGTCGGAGCGCATGATGGAGGCAGGCTAGCACCTGCCTATATGGTGTCAAGTACTTTGTAACGCAAAGTATAGCGGTGGTAACGATGGTGGTCGGTGGCGGGTCCTTATGGCGCTACAACAAGCTACAAGCGCTTGATTGGATAGCGGCCGACTAGGCGGTTCCAGCAGATGTACATCAGGTCGCCGAACATCAAAATGCTGTCCCGAACCACGTGAACTTTAGTGGCCGGATCGTGCGCCCAGCGGACAGGCACTTCGGCCGTGCGCAAGCCATGACGCCGCGCGAGAAAGAGCACCTCCGGATCGAAGCCGAATCCCTCGATTCGCTGCTGCTCGAAGATAATCCGGCACGGCTCGCGAACGAACGCTTTAAAACCGCACTGCGTGTCGTGCAGCGCCAGCCCGGTAAAAAGCCTCACGAGTGCATTGAAAATAATCCCGGCGGTTTCACGAAAGACCGATTGACGGGCCGAGATCAGCGACCGATCAAGGGCGCGCGAGCCGATCGCGATGTCGTGACCCGCGGCGATCGCGGCCAGAAGCTTTTCGGATTCCTCGATGGGCGCGGATAAATCGGCATCGGTGAAAAGTGCGATGCGCGCGCGTGCTTCGAGCATTCCCCGCCGCACGCTGTATCCCTTGCCGCGATTCCTCTCGTTCAAAAAAAGTCGAAATCCGCGATCTGGAGCCGCTCTTGCCCACTCCTGAGCGATGCGCACCGTTCCATCGGTCGAGCCATCGTCGACGACGATGATTTCCAAGGCATTCGCAACCCGTGGATCCCGGCTGAAATACTCGTGAACTCGAGAGAGCGTGCGGCCTAAGCGTTCCTCCTCGTTATAAGCCGGAACAACGATCGAAAGCTCCGGCGCGCCCGAGTTCATCCGCGGTTGGTTTCCCGAGTATCTTGACGCTGGCCGTAACGTCCGACCAGCGGAACGAACCTGCAGGCATAGAGGGACTGCCGGGCAATACGTCCTTCCTTTTTCACCAAGCGAAGCAATTCCTGATGCTCATCTTGTCCTACCGGAATCACCAGTCTGCCTCCCTCAACCAACTGGTCTAACAACGGCTGCGGCACCGAGGGCGCCGCGGCGGTCACGAGAATCGCTGCGTACGGCGCGCGCGATGGCCAGCCTGCGGAGCCGTCGCCTATGTTCAGGCTCACATTGCGATACCCTAACCGGTCGATCCGATCCGCCGCGGCCGCGGCTAGCGCCGGACGTGCCTCGATTGCAATTACCTCGAGAGCGAGTTGGGAAAGTACCGCTGCTTGATAACCCGATCCGCCCCCGATTTCCAAAACGCGCTCGTGCCCCCCAAGCGACAGAGCCTCGGCCATGGATGCCACCACGAAGGGCTGGGAGATCGTTTGTTCTTCGCCGATAGGCAATGGCTCATCGGAGTACGCACGGGATTCATATGCGGGGGACACGAATAAATGCCGCGGCACCGTTCGCATGGCGTTCAGCACGCGCTCGTCGCGTATGCCCCGGTCGCGAATCTGGCGGGCAACCATCTCGTGGCGCGCGGCCTCCAATTCCACGGTTTCGCCTTGAATGATCTTGCTCTCGCCGGTCACGGGTTCTCTTCGAATTCAAGAGGGTCGGTACTGCGCGCCTCTTGGATACCGAAGATTCTAGGCCGCAACGTCCTCTAGTCTTTGTCGACGCTATCACAAGCGACTCAGGACCCGCCACCGAAAGGTCTTACTCCCAAAATTGCATATGAAGTTGCCGTTGGATACGATGCGTGAAAGAGTTCGGCGCATCGGGAACGCGCCCGGACAAAAACCAGGAGAAATGCCATGAACGTTCGAACTACCGCAGTAACAGCCATCTTTTGTTTCGCCATTCCCGTGGCGGCGCAGATACCCCAGCCAGGAACAACCCAAGAGAAACCCGCACAGCATCAGCCAGGCGTTCCGGCTCCGCATAAGCCTGGCCAGTCAGCTTCCGATCAATCCCAAAAAGCCGAGCCTCCGGCCACTGCGACGGTCAAGCCCGATCCCGCCAAAGAGGCGGCTATTCGCCACCTCATGGACCTCACACAGACGTCGAAACTGGGCGATAACATTCAAAGCTACATTACCGACCAGGTCCGCACCGGACTCGCTCGCGCGCTGAAGCCGGACACCTTGCCGAAATTCATGGACGAATTTAACCAAAAGTTTGTGTCAGCCGCTCCAGCATCCAGGGTAACGGACGCGATAGTGCCGATCTATGCCGATGCTTTCTCAACCGAAGATATTCAGGGGTTGATCCAATTCTACGAGTCGCCGCTCGGACAGCGTGTGGTGAAAAACCTTCCTGCCGTGGACCGGCAGTCCCAGGCTGCCGGTGTCCGAATCGAACAGGCCGCCGCCCTCGCCATCCTACGAGGCATGACCGAGGAGTACCCGGAACTCAAGCAAATCCTCCCACCCGAAACCGGGCAGCCAACACCGGGCTCGGAGGCGCCTCCGGCTCCGCCTCAACGATGAGGTAGCTAGGTTCCGCGCACCGCGATTAGAAATTGATGTCTTGGGATAGGGGCAGGTCGTCACCGGATTCGTTGGCCCTGAAATGTGACCGAAAAAGGGGTTGTCCAGTTACAATCCTCTGCCGATGGCACTGCCCGCCTTGTCCGACTGGTCTCCGCTGCGAATATCGCTCGAAACCAGTTTCGTCGCCACGCTGATCACCTTAGTTGTGGGAGTGCTGGCCGCGGCGTGGCGCGACCGTCACACCGGCCCGGCGATGGCGTTCCTCGACGGAGTTTTCCTCTTACCTTTGGTCTTACCGCCTACGGTGGTGGGTTTCTTTCTGTTGCTGTTGTTTGGGCGGCAGGGTCCTATGGGCAAGTTGCTGCTCCGCCTAGGGACCACCGTGGTTTTCTCATGGCCGGCGACGGTGATCGCCGCCGCAGTGGTTTCCTTCCCGCTGATGTATTTGACCGCGCGAGCCGCTCTGCAGCAAGTAGAGCATCGTTATCTCGAAGCGGCACGGACACTAGGGGCCACGGAGTGGCGTGTCTTCCGCGAGGTTGCATTGCCGCTCGCTTGGCCGGGCATCTTGGCGGGGACGATCCTGTCTTTTGCCAGGGCCCTGGGCGAATTCGGTGCCACGCTGATGGTCGCCGGCAATATTCCCGGAAGGACAGCCACAATTCCGATCGCTATTTACTTTGCCGTTGAGGCGGACGATCTGAGGGTGGCGGTAGCGTGGTGCGCGATTGATCTGGTGATCTCGTTTGCGCTGCTTGGCGCCCTATATTATTGGACTCACGCACCACAACGCGCACGATGGGTGCGGCACTAGATGGCCCTCGAGGTCGAGATCGCTAAGAGGCTTCCCGATTTTACGTTGGAAGCGTCATTTACCAGCGGCAGCGGGCCACTGGGAATCCTCGGTCCTTCCGGCGCGGGCAAGACCATGCTTCTGCGCTGCATCGCCGGGCTGGAACGTCCCGATCGCGGGCGCATCGCGCTGGAAGGCCGCACACTATTCGACAGCGAGCGGAACGTGCAGGTTCCGGCGCGAGCGCGGCGCATCGGGATGCTGTTTCAAAATTACACCCTTTTCCCGCATCGCACGGTTGAGGAAAACGTCGCCTTCGGCATTCATGGGCTACCGCGCGACGAGCGCTCAGAGCGCGTAAACATTTGGCTCCAGCGCACACACGCCGAGGGTTTGCGTCGCCGTTATCCACGCGAGCTTTCCGGAGGGGAGCAGCAGCGCGCCGCATTGGCGCGGGCCCTTTCAATCCATCCGGACGCACTGTTGTTGGATGAACCTCTCTCGGCCCTCGATACCCACCTGCGAAGCCAAATGGAAGCACAGCTTCAGGAAACATTTACAGCGTACCAGTGCCCGGCACTGCTGGTGACGCACAACGTCGAAGAAGCATATCGGCTAGGCGAGAAGCTGCTCGTTCTTTCCCATGGACGCGTCGCGGCATGGGGAGGCAAAGAGGAAATATTCCGTCGCCCGCCGAGCTTAGAGGTGGCGCGGCTCACGGGCTGCAAGAATTTTTCGCGCGCTCGGGCTATTTCAGCAGATTCGGTGGAGGCTGTCGATTGGGGTTGCCGTTTACGCTTCGAACGACCGCTGCCTCCGTCGATCGCGCACGTCGGGATCCGGGCACATCACATCGATTTCGAAGAAGCTTCCGGCGCGACCGGGGCGGGAGAAAACGTTTTTCCCTGCCGAGTGATCCGCTCGTCGGAGACCCCCTTCCGCGTAACGCTTTATTTGCGGCTGGATCGGAACTCCCAGGATTTGCCAGACGATCTTTCGGCGGGTGATCTTCAAGCTGAAGTGTACAAGGAAAAGTGGGAGCGATTTCGCGATCGCCCAATGCCGTGGCACGTGCGCCTCTCGCCAGAATTTCTATTTCCGCTTCCGGGATAATTTTCCCCTGACAAGATCACTTGAAGTGCCTTACCCACTTTATATCCAGTCCGTAGGTTCCATTGATGTCCCTGAGAAAAACCACGGAGAGGCCGCGATTGACAGCGTACTCAACCTGAATCAACTGATACTGGTTCGAGGTGGTCGCGTTGGTGGAATAGGTAATCGTGAGATCATGCCTGACCTGCTCTTGAATTGTGACGCGGGCGGCAGCGTTCGATTCCGTGGCGGCGCCTGCAACGAAGGGATCCACGCGGAAAGAGCTGATACCAAATAAGTGCTCGATTCGGCTCCCGACGCCGCTGGAAATAGCCTCCGAGAGGAGAGCAGTAGCCCCATAATTCTGCGAAGCGCCGGGTTGCGAGCCGATCGCCGCACCCTCGCCGGGACTGCCGAGCGCCAGCAGTGCCACAACATCGGAATCCGGAAGGGGAGGATCGGATCGATAATTCATCACCAGATGGCTGGCGGAGCCAGAAAAATCGATCGTAACCTGGTACTGACTTATCGTGGTGGTGGCCTCGACGTTTAACACGGGATCCAATCGAAAGGGATTGGAAAAATTAATGTCGCCGCGCGTTAGTTGAAATGTATTTCCTCTGAAGGGCATCTCTCCGCCCAAAAGATGTATGTGGCCGAGGAGAACAGGACGATCCCAAGTGCCGCGAAGGCGCACATTGCCGTCCATCTCCACGTGGGCTCCGCTCCATTCGATGCGCGCCCCGGGGGTAGTTTGCCCCTGGATATCGAACGCCAGGTTCTGTAGGAAAGGGGAAGACATGCTGGGGGCCGGAGTTGTGTCGGACGCCGACGCAAAAAACGAGGCCATGTCGACGCCCTGGGCAAACAGCACGCGCTGCACTTCAACGCGTCCGCTGAGCAACGCCGCGCTGCTCGTACCGGAAAGTTGCAGTGTTCCACCGGCCAGCCAGCTCATGCCTGTGGGATAACGAATGCGCACCGTTGATGTAGCCACCGTCAGCTGATAGTGCAACGGACCCTCGCCATAGGCGACGTTGCCGCTGAGCGTGAGGTGTCCGCCTCCTGATTGGGCGGTTATCTGCTCGAAGTTCAAGCTGCTTTTGTTGAAGACGATATCGCCATCAACATGGCTTAAACCCGCCGGAAAATCCGCGTAATGCGCGGAGGCGTCACGCAACTTGGCCCTTCCGACCACAATTGGCTGAGCGATGGACCCCTGCACGGACACATTGGCGTCTGCCCGTCCCTGGGCGTCAAGTTCCGGGAGAACCTCCCCGAGCAACCGGAGATTCACGCCTCCCGACAGGGTGAAATCCAAGCGACTATTGGGATTGAACCGCGCTGACCCGCCAATCTGAAGATCGGTATCAGGGCCGTGAAAATGAGCCTGCTCGACTCGTATCGCGTCGCGACGATAAGCCAAGCGAATATCTCCGTCATTGGTAAGCTGAACGAACTCGTATGTGAATGAGATTCGCGAAATGTCCGCATCCATTTCAAAGGTGTCCGGCCGCCGCAAGGCTCCGGAAATCGTGAATACGCCGTCGGCGGTGCTGTGCCCGGTCAGCTTGTGAACGTGCAGCCCGGCGGTAATAAACGGATCAAGGTCAAACTGTTCGATCGATAGACGCCCGGAAACCGGCTGATCTCCGGACAGGCCGATAGAAACTTCGCCGTGGAGTCTCGACTCGGAAGGTTCCGATGCCAGAGTGAGGTGGGCAATTTTGCCGTCTGACGCGAGCTGGCCGTTAAAATCTCCCTGAGTCTCCGTTCCCACCGTCAAGTTCCTAACGTGGAAATTGCCCTGGGCAATTGGTGTGCGTAGCGGCCCGTTGCCTCGAAGGGAGAAATCAGCCTGCCCTCGAATCGGCAGCGAAGCCGATTGAAGTTCTTTCACTTTATCGAGTGAGATTCCCGTTCCGCTGACGTTGAACTCGGTTTCCTGCTGTTGGGTTCGATAAAGTATGCTTCCGGAAAACGTTCCGAAATCGCCCACGAGTTCCGCATGCGATAGCTGTGTTTCATCATGTTGCCAATGCAGCTGGCCTTCGAAATGATTGAAGCTCCAGCCATCGGCATTGATGGCGTCGGCCATGATTGTTGCATCGAGCAAAGGCGCGGCCCGCGTGCCGCTACCTTTCACTTCTCCGCTCAGGGAGCCGGAGACAGGGTACCCAGTTGTCAGAATGGCTTGTACATCCCCTGCGGAAGCGTGTTCGATGTGAGCATTCAGCGTCCAGGCATTGGAGGGCAAGAAATTCCAGTCGCCATCGAACTGCAGCGAAAGGTTTACGGTGGCCGCGGCGCTGCCTCGGCGCATCACGCTGTTTTTCAAAATAAAACCATCCGGCGAGTACTCCATATCGCCATCCAGCTCATCCCAGGCAAGCCGGTCATACTGCGCGCCCCTGGCACTGAGATGTCCGGCGAAGGTTGAGCCGGTCAATGGGCCCAGAATCCGGCCAGTCCACGTTACCTCGCCGGCGACCCGGTGACTTCCCGCGTCGGGGCCTCGAATCGCGCTGATGAAGTCATCCCAAACAGTCAGGTCGGCGGCGTGAAACTGCACTTCTAGCGCGGAATCATCTGCACCGAGGACTCCGTCAAGACCTACGGTCGCCGTGGGAGTCGAAATTTCACTCTGGCTGATCGCAAACGTTTCCCGATCGCTGCGATAATCGAATTCCACGCGCGCCGTTGCAGGGATTTTTCCGGCGGCCTGCACACTTGGAGGCGACCACCTCATTTCGCCGGTAGTGCGAAAGTCCTTGAAGTTGGCGTGCCACGTGTTCACCGAATCGACTTCCATCACTCCATCCCAGTGCAACGATCGAACCGGGAGCTTGGGACTATCCAGCGCGTCAAAGAGCCGTGGGAGGCTCACACCTCGCATTTGCGTCTTGGTGCGGAACACCAACCCCGCGAAATCCATTTCAAGCCGCCCCGAAGTCGTGCCCCCCAGGTCGTGCACTCTCACATTGGGTACAACCAGATGCCCATTTGCCACCTCGAAATTGCCGTCGGCCTGGATATCCCTTTCGTGGAAGTAGGTATAGGGCAACCTGATATCCCGGCTCCCGTAATACCCGTTCGCCGTCCATCCGGCCCCGGGAACCCCGCTGCGATTCACGCCAGCAGCCGCGTAATGCGCCTGTCCCGAAAATTCGACATCGCCGTCCGGCGTGTGAGGGCTCCGAAGGATGTGCCGGATGTCCGCCAGAGCAAGCCGGCCGCGATATTTGATATTCCAGTCACCGCGCGCGAAGCTGGGCAGTTCGGCGCGAACGCTCAACTGGGAGTGCAAAGCCTTGACGATCAATTCGTCGGCCTCGAACGAGTCACGGTGCAACAGGAACTTGACGGAAAAATCGAATGGAAACGGCACATCGCGTTTGGCCGCCACTCTCACGTTCCGCCACTCAAGATTGCCGGCGTAAGAATCCGCACCGGTAGCCGGAGCATCGTAATGCAAAACGAAATCGAGATTGCCGCCCTCCACCGCAAGAGGCGTGCGCCGGTCGTTATAGGAAACGGTTCCGTCCTTCAGCTCTAGGTGCCTGACGCGAAGATTAAATAACGTCTGCCGCCAGGGACGATTTGCGGACCGCGCCCGGGGAGCGGGCACATTGCTGCGCCCGTCCCGATCGATCCAAACCGCAACCTCAGGACGTTCGACAATCAGTTCATCAAGCGCAACCTTGCGGCCCAGCAGCGAAATAATATGAACGCCCACATCCACGCGGTCGGCATGAAACAGCGGAGGCATGTCCGCCGCTTCGAGGCCATGCACGGTGAGATTGTCAATTTCGAGCTTGAGCTGCCACACATTCAGGTGGAACCCGCCCATTTCGACGCGCGCTCCAGTGCTCTGCTGGACCCGGCTCACGATCTCTCGTCGGATCCACCTCTCGGCGAATCCCGACTTCAGAATCGTGGCCACGAGCAACACGGCGAGCGCAATGAAGATCAGCGCCCCTGCCAACAGCCGCTTGAAAACAACGCTCACGGCTCACTTCCATCGGGTATCACGTCAATTTTCAACCCCGCACGAGTCTCATCGATCCACTGCGTGGCCCGATCCGTGATCGCACGCTGCACGAGCACTTCGCGTATAGTATCCGCAACCGAATCCAGGGGCGGGACTGTTTGCCCTTTAGTCTTCAACTGGGGCGCAAATTCTTCGTTGTAATACGTCTCGATCTGTTTCTGGTCCACTTGCGCCGATGACCGGAATCGATAATCGAGGAATCTGGAGAGATACAATTGCTGGCCAAGCATCCGCCGCACCGCCGCTTCCGATAGTCCCGCCTCGGCCATTCGCTTCTGAAATTCCTCAGGCGATCCAAACTGGCCCACCAGCCGCACATAGGCGTTTTCTATGTCGTCGTTAGTCGGCTGCGGATATTTCGCCGCATCAGCCTCGCTGCGGACGATCCACTCGCCGGCCAGCTCTCGAATCAACTCGTCGCGAGCCTTGGAGTGACCATCCACGAGCTCTTGAAATCCTGCCAGCTCGCGAACATCGCTCTCCATTATTATGTCGTCCTCTATGCGAGCGGCGATTCGATCCACGGTTTGCGGCCCCTGCGCAACACTCGAGCGTAAAGAAGAAGTTTGACGGAGCATCTTCGTCCGCACCGCGCCCGCGGTCGCAAGCCCGGGAAGCCCTAGCATCAATACGCAAGTGAAGGTCGCGCGCCTCATCAAAAGATCGGTCCTATGTTGAAGAAGAATCCGAAGTGTGGAAGCTGCAGAACTTTGCTCACGCCTACGGTGGAACCGGCCGGAAACACAATTCCCTGGTATCGGGGCGGATTGAGCTGATAGCCGAAGTCGATCCGCACAGGACCGACCGGCGTGGGATAGCGCAACCCGAAGCCTACCGTGTGCGAAAAATAGTTTAAGTCCGTCAGGGACGGCGCCTTCCAGGAAAACGAGATGTGGCCCGTGTCGCTGTAGACGTTGCCGCCGTCGTAGAAAATCGTGCCACCCAGGCGGTTTCCCACGAACGGAAGTTTCATCGGAAAATGTAACTCCTGATTGAAAATCAATAGCGCCAGTCCGCCAATCGGGAATCCCGTGCACGGATCGCGGGGACCGGCCTGGTTCAACCCGAAGCCGCGCAGAGAAGTTCCGCCTCCTGCGAAAAAGCGCTCCGGGAGTGGAATGATCGACCCGGTCGTGCTAACAGGTGTCGTGCCGCATTGCCCCGGCGTTTCGCCCTCCGTATCCCCGAAGGGCTCCTCGAAGCCAAAGCGCACCGAGCGTGCGAACACAAAAGCGCGGCCGAAGGAATGAAACGACGAGTTCTGTATATATGCGCGGAAAAAACTGGCGCTCGAACCGATCGATCGAATTGCATCGCTCACGTCGATGGTGTTGAATGTCCCGTGTCTGGCATCCGCGGGATTATCGCGGCGGTCACGCGCATACGTTACCCCAAAACCCGAAACGAGCGTCGGTTGGCTGAGCAATGGAATCTGCTCCACGTTGATCGTATTCACCAGATTGGATGCTTCTACCCGGCGATAGAAATAGTCGAAAAGCCAGGAACTCGATGGCGAGACTTTGTAGACCACTTGCAACCCGCCCTCGTATCGCGTGGACGTGAACGTGTTGATGTCCTGGGTTTTGTCTGCATATCCCGTCAGCCCGAGGCTCAGTTTTCGGTTGGTGAGGAAATTGTTCGCCGTGTATCCGAGAGCGAAACGATATTCAAGAGTGCTGGCCCGCGCCTTGAAGGAAAGCGTCTGCGCCCGGCCGAACATGTTATTTCTGGAAATCTCGAAGATGCCCCGGGGGCTTGCGCCCAGCGTGGTGCCGTTCGGATTCGATGTGCCGCCCGCAATTCGCTGGACCTCAAATCCGAAGCCATATCCAATCGTGTAGCGATCACCTTCCTGAGCTTCCACCACCACCGTTTTATCGGGATCGGTGCCATCCGGGTTCTGCGGAGCGATCTGCACGCGATCGAATATTCCGAGGTTGTAAAGCTGGCGCTGCGTTGTCGCGACATCGCCTTCGCGCAGCGGGCCGTTCGGCTCAATAGCCACTTGACGTCGGATGATTCCCGGTCGCGTATACTGGTAGCCTGTAATCAGCACCTTCGCGACGTCTGTTCGAGGTCCCTCAGTGATGTGATAGGTAAGATTAACCTCGTCCGCTGCTCCCGTCGGCTTCACCTCATTGCGGAAGCTAGCCTGTGGAAAACCGTCATTGTAATAAAACGCCAGTATATTGTTCCGATCGCTCGACACGCCAGCCTCAGAGTATGGCTCTCCGTGCGTTGATCCGATCACGCTGAGCAAGTCCGCCGTGCTGAGAGCGTGATTTCCATCGATTTGCAAGGCGGCGATGCGAGTCTGGGCTCCCTCGACAATTTTAAACGACACAAAAAGATTATTTTTCTTTCCGCCATGATGGTCATCCACGGCGGAGCTAACCTGAACATCCTGAAAGCCGTTCGATAGATACAGCCCGCGGATCGAGTCGGTGTCACCTCGCAGTAATTGTTGGCTGAACCGGCCGCTGGAGGCAAAAGAAGCCGTCTGAAGCGCGAGACGTCGGGAGAGCAAATCATTATTGAAGTATTTGTTTCCGGAGAAGGAGACGCCGGCAAGGCGAAAGTGGTCGCCTCTCGTAATTTGATAGGTGATTACCTGTTCGTGCCGCTGGTCGTCTTGCCGCGAGCTCACTTGGACGGCCGCGTCGAAGTATCCCAGGCTCTGCAGATAATCGCGAATATTGCGGCGGCCCTCTTGCAGCAAATCGTCGTCCACGGCTCCTTCAGCGAAAATGGGCAGCAGCGTCCGTCTTTTACTTTTGCTCAGCCGCACGCCCACGATTTCCACCTGGACACGCGACCCCGCCGTAATCGACAAAGTAAGCGGCACCTGATTTGTCTGCGAATTGTAATCCCCCCGCGAAATTGTGGCGCCCGCTCCCAAATAGCCCTGATTCACCAGAAATTTCCTGATCCTCTCCGTGGTGCGCGAGAGGCGGGCGGACGTTACTTGGTTCTTCATCGAAAGCTTAGACTTTTTCAACAATTCCTCTTTGGAGTAGCGCGTGGTGTTCTGCACGCTGATGCCGCCCACGCGGGCGCGCGGTCCGGAGTCCACGGTTATCGTCATGTCCATCTGGCGAGTGTCCTCATGCGGGCTCAGGGACCAGGTGATTTTCGCCTCGTAGAATCCATCGTCCCGCAGCGAATCCTGCAAACGGCTGATGGCTTCCCGAAGCGCGCTCTCGCGATAGGGCTCGCCCAGCCCGAGCCGCAGCGCCGCTTGGGCTGCCGGCTCGCTCGGTGGCGGTTTCAGCCCGTCGATTCGAACTACATTGTTGTAGAAATTGAGGCTTACGACAAAATCTACCTCGACGCCTTCACCCTGCCGCGTAACCGCCACCCGGATGTCCGAAAAGTCGCCCATCTTATAGATTTCGCGGATACTTTGGCGCTCATCCGCGAAATCGAACCGCCCGCCCGTCGCGAAAGGGAGTTTTGGGATTTGCTGGGGGATTTCAATTCCACTTTTGTCCACTACGCGAACTCGCGTGACTTTCAGGCCCTCGATCGTGGACTCTTGAGAACGCGCGGAGCGGGGAAATAAAACGCTCACGAAAATAAGTAGCGCGGCCAACGCCACCAAGCGCCCCATAGGATGCGGCGCTAAACGCAACACTTGCTCACGATGAGATCTCATTCCGCCAAATTTAAGAGCAAAGGTTAGCACAGCCGGTTGTATGCGCCGTGTGAAAAGGCGATATGATAGGCTGCGGTAGCTTGTCCTTCTGCCCGTGCGCCAAACTCAAGAATCTCTCTTGGAAAGAACATCCGCAAGGGTCGGCGCAGCGTCTGGATCGCCCTGAATGAACCCCGAACTCTACGAAAAATATTCGCGGCAGATCCTCTTCGCTGGAATCGGTGAAGATGGGCAGGAAAAGATTCTCAAGGCCGGCGCTGTCCTGATCGGCTGCGGCGCGCTGGGTACGGCGGTGGCGGGCTTCCTCATCAGGTCGGGCTTGGGGAGGCTCCGTATCATCGACCGCGATTTTGTGGAACTCTCCAACTTGCAGCGCCAGACGCTTTTCGACGAGGCCGACGCGCGCGACGCTCTGCCCAAGGCCGTCGCAGCCGAGCGCCACTTACGCGCTATCAATTCGGATGCGCAAGTCGAGGGAATCGTCGCCGACCTCACTCCGCAAAATGCGCTCGAATCTCTTTCGGAATTCCCTCTGATTTTGGACGGGACCGATAATTTCCAAACGCGCCTTCTGCTGAATGATGTTGCCGTTTCGCTCGGCATCCCCTGGATTTACGCCGCCGTCGTCGGTAGTTACGGCGTCACAATGACCATTCGACCCACTGAAACGGCGTGCCTTGCCTGCCTGCTCGAAAGCGGCGCGCAGCATGGCGCCTCCAGCCTGGGCAACGAACTGACTTGCGACACAGCCGGCGTGCTCGGTGCCGCGGCCGGCGTGATCGCCTCCATCGAATCGACCGAGGCAATTAAAATTCTCTCCGGCCGGCTGGACGCGCTACACGGACGGCTTGTTTCCTGCGATGTGTGGACAGGGAAGTTTCAGTCCATCCGAACCAAGCGCGACCCCTTCTGCCGCGCTTGTGCCCGGCGTGAATTTCGTTTTTTGGCTGGCGATGCTCAGCCGCACATCACATTATGCGGACGTGATTCCGTCCAGATCCACGAACGGGGCAGGCAACTCAATCTCGATGACTTGGGCCGCCGCCTTCGCGGTGCCGCAAACACGCGAGTAAAAAATAACGATTTTCTCTTGCGCTTTTGTGTTTCGCCCTACGAAGTAACCGTGTTTGCAGACGGCCGGGCCATCATAAAAGGTACAAAAGATCCAGCCGTCGCGCGCTCTCTCTACGCTCGTTATATTGGGACCTAACAGGGAGAAACGACTAACCGGCGAAACGCCTGATGGCGGATTGCCGCATGGCGGCGCGGTCCATGTTCTCGCGGCAGTTCATTAACGTTAAAAGTGTGCTCAGAATTCGAGCCTTGAGTTCGTCAGACATCGCAAAGCCGCTGGTGGCGGTGCGAACCAGGGACTCACCGCGGCCCGCAATCCTATCCATAAATTCTACTTGCTGGTCGTGATTGGCTTTGCCAAGCGCCGTTTCCCGGCGCATCTCCGCGCATTCGTCCTCGACAAACAAGGTGAAATGGAGCACACACATGTGCTCTGCGGTGAGTCCCGCAGGAACCACGTTTTTGCATCCCTTCGAGGAGCACCCTTCTGGCATTAGACACCCAGGCAAGCACTTTGTTTTGTAGCATCTTCCAATGCGATTTTCCAGGTTCCCATTTTCGTGTGCGGCTTATCTGATAGCACTCCAAACCGGCGCCATCCGGGGAGACACTAGCGGACCGCTCGGGCATCTAACCATGTAGCCGCCTTTTGCGGCTACTGAGGTTGGCATGGAGGATTTCGATGCGAGTCTACAGCCCAAGTTCTCTAAGGGGTTTTCTCCTATTCCTTTCTGTGTTCCTACTGGTTGCGTTTGGAGCAAATGCATCCAGTTTGGGGACCTCTCGATCCCAGGCTTCTAACGAAGCTCGCGGCACCGACGAATCATCAATCGTCCGCGAAGTACACCACCAACTCGTCATGCTCCCGTTCTACACGCTATTCGACAACCTCGAATACAAAGTAGAAGGCAGCAAAGTCACTCTGATGGGCGAGGTCGTCAGACCGACCCTGAAGGATGATGCGGCCAGCGCGGTCAAGCGCGTCCGGGGCGTCGAGACCGTCGACAACCAGATCAAGGTTCTGTCGCTCTCACCGATGGACGATCAAACTCGGCGTGCGGAGTACCGCGCCATATACTCTCAGCCGAACCTGCAGATGTACGCCATGCAGAGCGTACCGCCGATCCACATCATCGTCGATCACGGACATGTGACGCTCGAAGGCGTGGTGGCTAGGCAGGCGGACAAAGATGCCGCTGGCATAGCGGCCAACGGTGTACCGAACGTTTTTTCGGTTACCAACAATCTCCGCGTCGAAAACGCTAGCAGCAAATAAACGGGGTGCCGCAAGCGCGGCTTCACTGCGCGGGATGCTCGCCGATGCGGAACTGCGCCCACGGGCCGGCAATCATGTCGCGCAGTACCGGCGACTCCCAGGAAAATTCGGGATGCTTCGACAAGAATTTCGCTGCGTCGAAATTGGTCCCGCACGGGTGGCCGATTCTGGCCGTGAATTCCATGTTAGCGGCCATAGTGCTGTCGATCACCTTGCCTTGCACAGCGCCGCTCGGAGTGAAGGGCGCAGAGATCGAATTTGGAAGCGTTATCGGTTCGTTGTCTCCGTGCCCGCAAAGCGTGCGGCGATTGGGATCTTCCTTTTTTTCGTAAGTGTCGTAGTGGTCCGCCAGAAAAACCTCCGCCAGTCCTGTGTCGATTGCTCCTTTATTCTTGGTCAGCAGTTGATCCCACCGAAGCTTTCGAGCATTCATCGAACTGGCTGGATTGTCTGGATCATACGTGGTCTCATCGCGGATAACATCCGGATCGCTGGCGAAATTGGCGCCCGAAAAATAGCCGTCCGTGGTGCGCCATACTTTGGTGTGTTGCAGGCCCAATTCAAATCGCGCGATCTCCCCAGTTTTGCGGTCGCCGAGCAGCCAGTCGTTTGCATATCCACCATTGTTTCCGTCGAGCATGATTTTTGCGTAGCTGTCGATTGAATCCGCATACTGCATCGCTTTGCGGGCGCGCACAAACTCAGGTTTGCCGGTGGGATCCCAGCCGTGGAAGTTGGAGATGGTGGTTTCGGTGATCATCATTCCGGCGGAATTCACGCCGAAGTCGTCATCGCTGGCGATCGCTCCGGGAAAGCCATCCATCAAGATTCGGTAGCCCGACCGCGGGACGATATCGAAAATGATGCGCCAGCGGGTGCCCTCCATGTACGTGGTCCAATTGCTGTGAGCCATCACGATGTCGTGGTTCTTGGTCCAACTGCCCGTCGCCACGAACGCGCTGCAGTGTTCAGGAGTTTCGCGCGTTGAAGGGCGCTTATGTTCCTCACTGCTTAGCCAGGGCACATAATAATCGGGCAGTTCCGAAAATGCGTTGAACGCGACCAGATCGTCGAGATCGAGATTTGTGCCCTGCACGCGCAAACCGTTCACCATTCCGCGCAACTCCTGCTGATATTCAGAATCGATTTTGGGCCAGAGCATCTGGTGGGCGACGCGGCGGAAGAAATCCCAATCTCGTCCGGTATCGTGTGTCATCTCAAGGCGCACCACAGCGAAGGCCTCGGCAACCTCGGGGGCGAGCAGGTAACCGTGCTGGTATCCGATCTCGAGGGGCGAGCCTTCCAGGTGCACGTAAATCCATCCGTCACGCTCGAAGCGGTATCCCTTGCCCTGAGTCTGTTCAATATAAGTATTTTGGGCTGGAACTTTAGACGGCCGCTCGGCTCGCGCTGGCGGAACGGTGCCGGACGAGGTGCAAAGTCCGGCTAGAAGAAGCGCGATTACAACCGCGAATCGAAGAAAGCGCCAGAATGAAATACAGTTTCGTGTCGCAAATAGCCGGTCTCGCCGGGATGCGTCAGCTCGTGGGCTCATTTGCTCCTTTCATCCTGCAACTGTATTCTCCGCGGCTATTATTTGTTTTGAGTAGCGGACGGCATGATGAGCTTTTCCACCACCGGAACCGGTAGCGGCCCCTCGTCCAAAACCGCGTCGTGAAATTTCAGCATGTTGAAGTTCTTGCCCGCGGTCGCCTGATACCGCTTGCGAAAGGCGAGCCATTCGCGCAGGCCGACGTAATAGGTGGGCAATTGGGTGGAGCTAAGTTTGGCTCGAATGAGCTTGCCATCCGCTTCGGCCTGCGTCTGGAAAGCGTCCTTGGTCATCAGGTCCATTGCTTGCGCGTCGGTCATGCCCATCGTTTGCATCTTTACATCGAGGATCGCGTTCGCGAGGAGCCGAAGCCGAATCTTGCGCATTTCGAGCCGGAAGCGCGGATCGTTGCTGAGATACCCTTCGTCCATCATCACTTGTGACGCGTATTCCGCCCAGCCTTCGACATAAGCTCCGTTGGAGTACAGAGAGCGCAGCAGCCTGCGGCGCTCCGGCTCCAGGCTGTTCAGGTGCTCGAACTGAACGTAATGGCCGGGCAGCGCTTCGTGAAGTGAGAGCCACTTCAACACCCAGGAGTTGTATTCGCGGAGCTTGGATTCAGCCTTCGCAGCGGGCATGCTCGGGTCGATTGGCGTGACCCAGTATTGCGCCTCCGCCTTCGGCTCGAGCGGGGGCGCGCTCTGGAATCCCGCGACGGAGTAGATTCCGCGCATGAAAGGCGGAGTGGGAATCACCTTCAAGTTGTCGCGCGTGCTGAGAGAGACAATCTTTTTCTCGCGAATGAATTGCTTGATGCCTTCGAGATCGTTCTCGATCGTTTGTTGGAGCTGATCCCGCCGCGGATGATCTTCCGAGATTTTTTCGAGCACTTCGCCGATGATCCGGTTTTCGCGCTCGCGGCCTCTGAGATCGGAGTGGTCTCCGTGGCTCGGGTACATTTGCGCGTGCAGCGGAAGAGCAAGCTGGAGCATTTCGGCGCGCACGGCTTTGAGCTCCTGCTCGGCGCTGGAGAGAACTTCCGCCGGCGTCACCGACGTTTCCATCACCAACTTGAATTTCTGATCGTAGAAGTCCTTGCCCAAGCGCCAAGTCAGGCGTGATTTGGGTTTTCCTAAATTGTCCGCGAGCCATTGACTGAAGTTTTTCAGCGCGGCGATGGCGCCGGGAGCGACGCGGTCGTATTCCGCTTTCAGCGGAGAGCCCGGGCTGATTTCGCCGGCAACGGTATTTTGGATCAGGTCGATATTTCCGTCGTTTTCCTGAATTGCCGTCTTGACGAAAATCGGATCGGCATCGCTCAAATATTCCTTCACTTGGTCGAGCAGGCGGGGAATTTGGCCGATCCTGGAAAGGACGTGGCCCAGCCGCACGTCCTTTGGCGCGTAGCTCTGCGAGAGAGGAAGAAAAATCGCGTTGCCGATCAGCTCCACCGAGAGGGTTGGGTGATGGCGATAGCCTTGAATGTGGTCCAGCTCGAGCAGGCTGAGACCAATCTGATCGTCGATGAGATGCCAATCGGCGGCGTCCTCGGGAGCCAGCGACGCGACCGGAGTTTCGGTGCGAAAGCGTTGCCGCCACTCGGCGTAGAAAGCGCGTTGCTTGGCAAAGGCTCCCAGGCTCATGTCGTCCAACAGAGCATCGAGCTCGATGGTTTTGCCGGTTTTCGAGTCAACGTGCTTGTGATATCCGGCGGCGGACGCGTTCGTGGGGGTCATCGCCAGAGAATCCTTCATGAATTGGTCGCTCAGTTGGGCGAACTTTTCCGAAGCGGACTGCGCGGGCATGCTTTTCTCCGATGCCGAGGTGTGGCGACGTGCCGTTGTGGCGATGCTCGGCCGAACGGTCGCCCCGAACCGGCTCCCCGGAAGCAGCCAGCAGGGCGACGAAGACGGCTGCGGCGAGGAGGCGCACAAAAGGGGTTCCCGCTTTTGTGACGGGTAAACTGTGGCGCCGTCTTTTGTTTTCAGTCATTTACGCTGCTTTCTACTCGACCGCTGTGTCGAGGAGATTCAAGCATCGGCTCCCTGCCCGGGAGGCACCGGCCCCTTCATCCGACCGCGATATTCAGCTTCAAAAACATGCGCCCATCTTAGGGACAGCAGTCGAGGGATGCAAGCGGTGCTTGGTGAGGACTTTTTTCAGCCGGAGAAATGTGTTAGCGGGCGGAATAAGGCCGTTCTCTATCGAGCGCTAGTAGAGCGAACGGCGCCATCGCCCCACAATTATCATCGAGTCTGTGTAACAATTTGGCGTCTAGTGAATCCAACTGGGCAGGAGGAACTACATGAATTCCGTGAGAAAGATTGTAATCGGAGCGATCGCAGCAATGATGTTGTTGGGGATCGGCTTGGCCCAGGCGGCGGACCGAACCTTTACGGGCGAGATTATGGATAGCTCGTGCGCGAGCATGGGCTCGCACGCGGGGATGCAGAAAGGCAAGGATGCGAACGACCCGGCGGTGAAGAAAGCGTGCACTGAGGCGTGCGTCAAGATGGGCGCAAAGTACGTCCTTTACAACGCTACGCGGAAGATGACGTACAAGCTCGACGATCAGGAAAAGCCCGCGGACTTCGCCGGACAGAAGGTGAAGGTAATGGGGACTTACGACGCGGCAACCAAGACCATTCACGTAACCGACATTAAGCCAGCCTCCTAACCTCAATTGGGGAGGGTCCGCCTCCGCGGACCCTCCTCAACTTTCCGTAAGCATCGTAGTTTCCTTGCGCCCCCTGACGGCTGATCGCTTCTCAAAGAGTGGTGCTACAATCGCGCCCGGCTGTGTATTCGGGGGGGAGTGGAAGGAGCTACGTGATGACTGATACTTCGCGCCGGCGATTTCTTGGGGTGGCCGCTGCCGGAGCTGTTTGCGGAGCCTTGGGCGTGATGCCTGCGGAAGCCGCCAAAGAACCTGTGCTGGGATTGATTTTCCCTCCCGCGAACCTGCCTGTGCCTCCAGAGGCGAAGCTGATGTATCCATCGGGGGTTCGGTTTCTGGCGCTCGGAGTGGGGCTGGAGCGGATGACTCCGGAAGGATACGACCACGTGGTCGACCGCATCGTGCCCGCGGCTGGGAAACTGGCGGGGCAAGGCGCGAACGCCATCTGCGTGATGGGAACGTCGCTGACATTCTACAAGGGCGCGGCATTCAACGAGCAGTTGAAAGCGAAGATCACAAAAAGCACAGGCTTGCCATCGACTACGATGAGCACCGGGATTGTCGAAGGGCTCAGGGCAGTAGGAGCGCGGAGAGTTGCCGCTGCTACCGCGTACAACAATGAAGTAAACGCGCGGCTGAAGGTATTTCTAGATGAGTCCGGATTCGAGGTGGTGGCGCTGAAGGGCATGGGGATAGAACGATTCGAGGACCGGCCGCCGGTGACGCAGCAGGAGCTGATGACGTTCAGCGAGGGCGTGCGGGATTCGGCGCCGAAAGCGGATGCCTTGTTGATCTCTTGCGGGGCATTGAAGACGCTGCAAATTCTAGCTCCGCTGGAAAAGCGCTGCAAAGTGCCGGTGGTATCAAGCCTGCCGCACGCGCTGTGGGCGGGCGTTCGTCTGCTGGGCCTCAGCGGGCGTGCGCCGGGATATGGAAGTCTTCTCTCTCGAACCTAATTCTCTCGTGTTCCGCCCCGATATGAGGAGCGGAATCCCTTCGGCAAAGAGTCAAATGGCCCACGCAGGTGGCAGCAATAATTAGATCGGGAGCCGCGCGGTCGTGGATGTAGCGAGTGCGAGGAGCACGCCCGGGCAAGCCCGCGCGGCAAACGGCGGGAGCAAGCTCCCGCACTCCACATGAAGCGTTCGTACGTGCGGGGCGGATGGCGAGATCACGCCAAGCTTATTCAGCAGCAGCTATTTTATTTCGGGGTAGTCGAGATAGTAGCGGTGAAGCTCAGCGACGGTCATTTCGCCTTTGCGGACTCGCGTAACCGTGGGTCCTGAGGGGCCGTTGGACAGAGTGACCCAAACGGTGTCGCCAGCGCGGAAACTCGAGAGCTGGATCGGTTTTCCGGCAGAGTCAAGATACTTTGTCTTGTCGTCCACGTGGGCCAGGAGCGTGACTTCGGTTGGGTGCTTCAGGAGGAGTTGTGATTTTTGGAGATCGACGGAGGCGACGATAAAGAACTGCTCTCCCGCGGGGGTCTTTTTGCCCGCGGTCGCCGCGGCTAGCTCGTCGGGAGGAATTCGGCTGGTTTGGGCTTGAGGAGGCAACTGCGCGCCTCCGGACGGTATTTGCCCGGGCGGCACGTGTCCCGGAGGAAACCTTCTTCCTTGCGTCTGAGCGCCGTATGACGCCAAGGATGCTGCGCCCAAAACCAGGACAGCCAAATAAATCGCCGAACGACGGAAAAACTTCTCATTCATATCGGAGGGCCTCAATAGGATCGAGTTGCGCGGCCTTGCGCGCGGGATAGTAGCCAAAAAATACTCCGACAAAAGCCGAGAATACGACGGCAACGATCACGGAAACGGGCGAGACAAAGGTGGACCAGTGAAACAAGTTTGAAACCACGGCGGAGCAGGCGACGCCGAACGCGATTCCGATCAGGCCGCCGAGGGAACTCAGAACCAGCGCTTCGCTGAGGAACTGCATTTGGACGTCGTGCTCGGTGGCTCCCACGGCCATGCGGACACCGATCTCACGCGTTCGTTCGGTGACCGAAACGAGCATGATGTTCATGATTCCGATGCCGCCCACGAGCAGCGAGACGGAAGCGATGCTCGCGAGCAAGAGCGTGAGCACGTAGGAAGTGGCCGAAGCGGCCTGGGCGATTTCATTCGGGCTGCGGATGATGAAATCGTCGTCTTCACTTGCACGCAAGTGATGCCGCTGACGCAAAAGAGCGGAGATGGCGGCTTGTACGGGGGCCATTGCCTCCTGGGAGGTAGTGGACACCATAATCATCTGCACCCAACTGATCCCCGAGATTTTCTTTTGGACGGTCGTATAGGGCATGAGCATCATGTCGTCCTGATCCTGGCCATTGCTCGATTGACCCTTGGTCTGGAGGACTCCGAGAATTCGAAAAGGGAGATTCTGCACTCGAATCATTTGTCCCACGGGATCCTGGTCGCCGAAGAGCTGCTGCGCCACGGTGTGGCCGATCACGCAGACGTTAGCGGCCATGTCCACATCGCGCTGAGAGAACATGCTACCGGAGACGACGGGCCAGTTGCGTATGGTGTTGACGTCCTGGGAAGCGCCATTGGCGCGAGTGAACCAATTCTGGTTGCCGTTGACAACCTGAACGGACGCTCCGACCATCGGAGAAACCGCAACGACGTCGGGGACGTGCTGCAAAATGGCTTCCGCATCGTCAGCGGTGAGCGTCTTATTCGCGCCGTTGCCCATGCGGACGCCGCCGGTATTCACGCTGCCGGAGAAAATCATAATCATGTTGTTGCCGAGGGACTGAATCTGCTGCTGGACCTGCTGACCGGCGCCCTGGCCGATGGCGACAGTGCAGATGACGGCGCCGACACCGATAATGATGCCGAGCATGGTGAGGATAGTCCTCAGCTTGTTGCGAGCCAGCGCTCTCAGCGCGACGCGTATCACTTCTTTGAAGTCCATAGCCTTACCTCAATGCTGCAACCATAAGATGCGCGCTACTTAGCGCGGCCCGCGGCCGCCGCCGGGTCCGCCGCCAAAACCTGGGGGACGAGTGGTATTCGCAGCGCCTTGTGCTTGCTGGGCGACCACTAGGACGTCTCCTTCGTGGAGGTCGCCTTGAATCAATTGAGTGTTACTGTAGTCCGTGATGCCGCACTGAACAGCCACGGGAAATAAATCTTTGTTGGGTCCCATTTTCCAGACAACCTGCCAGCCACCCAAATGGCTCGTGGAAGCCTCACGAGAAATATTGTATTGCTTGTAGAGCTGCTGAAGCTGAGGCTTCGGGATGTTCGGCTTGAACGTGAGCGCGGGGTTGGAAATCAAAAGTGTGTTCGTCGCGTGGCCCGTCGGAATGGTGACGTACGCTGTTTCCCCCGGCAAAAGTTTTTCGTCCGGATTGCTAAAGTCGACCACGGTGTTGTAGGTGACCACGTTTTGCACCGTGGTGGGATTCAGGCGCACAGCACTGACACGGCCCTGGAACTGGTCGGTGGGAAAAGCATCCACTTGAAAAGTGACGGGCGCTCCAACGTGAATATTGCCCGTATCGGACTCATCAGTGGCGGCGTAAACCTGCATGCGCGTGAGATCTTGCGCCACCGTGAAAGTGTTGGGAGCCTGCAAAGTTGCGGCCACGGATTGGCCGACGTCGATATTGCGCGCGACCACGGTGCCGTCAATCGGCGAAACGAGTGTGGTGTATTTCAGGCTCGTTTCGGCCGCTTCGAGGCCGCCTTCCATCGAGGTTATCTGGGCGTGAGCCTGCGTCAACTGCGCCTTTGCCTGAGCCAGCGCGGCCTGTGCGGCTTGGACATCCGCATCGGACTGGCCAAGAGTCGATTGCGTGAGATCATTGGAATCCGCCGAAACGACGCCCGCCGTGAAAAGATCTTGCGAGCGCTTGGCCGTGGCCTTCTCGTAGGACGCATTGGCCTGCGCTTTCGCCAGATTGGCTTGCGCGGCCTGAACGTTGGCGCCAAGAGTGACAAGATTCGATTCCGCGTTCTGCAGATTGCCGCGTGCCTCCGTTACCTGCGCCTCGTAGATTGCCGGATCGAGCTGCGCCAGCACCTGGCCGCTCTTCACGCGCGTATTGAAGTCCGCGAATATGTATTGCACCGTGCCGGATACGTAGGAGCCGACTGGCACGGTCGTAAGCGCATTGATCGTTCCCGTGGCCTGGACGGCAGAAGTGATGTTCTCCCTGCCGAACGACGGCGGTAGTGTATTTCGGGTCCGAGGCGTTACGCCTCGCGTAAACCCAGTAGCCCACAATCAGGACGAGAACTGCGGCGCTGATGAGGTACGCCTTCCTATGGCTTCGGTATGAATCGCTTAGCGGCATGAATCTCCAATTGAACGGAACCGGGAAGTGGTCTCGGCCGAAAACCCTGGCTTCGGATGACTTCTCTCCCTCTTACATAAAGACGCAAACGTTGGCCGGTAGGTTACGCTGCCGAGAGGCCACATTTTAGGCGATGTTTTGGACAAAGGCGCGCGCACGTCTTAACCCATAATGCATCTCGAATGTTAGACGTTTCAAGGACATGCCCCGGTTGTTTCAACCTATTCGAAACGCGAACGCCGCGAAGGTCCGTGTTAGAGTGGGCGCGCAAGAATTCCCTCAAAATGCGGGGATATAGCGGCTGGTCTGAATGGGGAGGGGAAGTGGCGTATCGCGATCTCCGAGACTTCCTGAAAAAGCTGGACAAAGAGGGCGAGCTCAGGCGCATTTCGGCCGAGGTGGATCCCGGTGCTCGAAATCACGGAGATATCGGATCGAGCGGTAAAGTCTGGCGGCCCCGCGCTTCTTTTTGAGCGTCCCCGAGGCTCGCGATTCCCGGCGGTGACGAACCTCGTTGGCAGCGAACGTCGCATGAACCTGGCGCTTGAGGTGACCTCGCTCGATGAGATCGCTGGCCGCATTTCCTCGATTCTAGACATGCAATCGCCGCAAGGGCTGCTCGACAAAGTAAAAATGTTGCCGAAACTGGCCGAGCTGGGGAACGTGTTCCCGAAAACGGTTCGCAGCGGCGAGTGTCAAGAAGTCGCGCGCACCGAAAACTTCTCGCTCCTCGATTTCCCGATTCTGCAATGCTGGCCCCAGGACGGCGGACGTTACATCACCTGGCCCATGGTGATTACAAAAAATCCGGAGACGGGAAAGCGAAACGTGGGCTGCTATCGCATGCAAGTGTTCGATTCGCGCACCACGGGCATGCATTGGCAAACGCAGAAGCATGGCGCGGAACACTTCCGCAGCGCGCGGTCGAAGAATGCCGGTGGCAGACTGGAAGTGGCGGTTGCGATCGGAGCCGATCCGGCTACGTGTCTCGCAGGCATTTTGCCGGTGCCCCCTGATATGGACGAGTTTTTGTTTGCAGGATTCCTGCGGCGCGATCCGGTGGAATTAGTGGCGTGCAAGACCGTCGATCTCGAAGTGCCGGCGAACGCGGAAATCGTTCTCGAGGGCCATGTGGAGCTTGGAGAATTCCGCACCGAAGGTCCCTTTGGCGACCACACGGGCTTTTATTCACTCGAGGGGCAATACCCGGTTTTTCACCTCAGCTGCATAACGCATCGCAAGGATCCGCTCTATCTCACGACCATCGTGGGGCCGCCGCCGCAGGAGGATTATTTTATCGGCCACGCGATCGAGCGCGTCTTCCTGCCGGTAATGAAGATGCAGCACCCCGAAATCGTCGACGTGGCCATGCCTGCGGAAGGGATTTTCCAGAATTTGATGATTGTCTCCATTCGCAAAAGCTATCCGGGCCACGCGCGAAAAACGATGAATGCGATTTGGTCGCTGGGGCAAGCCATGTTCACGAAAGTGGTCGTGATCGTCGATCATGATGTGAACGTGCAGGACTCGCGCGAGGTGGTTTGGAAGGCGCTCTGCGCGATCGATCCGGAACGCGATATTCAGTTCGTGCTCGGGCCGGTGGACACGCTCGACCATGCCGCGAGGCGGCAGGATTTCGGATCGAAGATGGGTATCGACGCAACTCGCAAATGGCCCGAAGAAGGATTTTCGGGACGCTGGCCCGACGAAATAAAAATGGACGCGGAGACGAAGGGGCGCATGGATGCGCTGTGGTCCCAACTCAAACTCGATAGCCGAAAATAGGCGTAAAGAGCAAAATTTGACGGCGCATGGTGTTAACGCTTCCGCCGCATTGCCCTCCCTAGCTGGACCTCTCTTTTCGAAGAATTCCTCAATGTTCTAGGCCCTATTTGGCGTTTTACTGCTCTTTCGGCCGGGTTTTACCAAAAGCACACGCGGGCAACATGTTGGTTGACACTGCGGACTCCGGATGCAATAAACGGAACAAGGCAGCGTACCGGGATTATCAGTACTAACGTGATACGCTGACAAAAAAGGGCTCTTACGGGGCTGGGGGCCAAACACGACGAATCAAAAGTGAAGCCTTTCCGGAAAGTAGGGCCAATGAATAGCTCTGCCGGGATCACCCCTGCGCAGCGGGGTGCGATGAGGATGCGGGGGCCGCAAGATGTTTAACCTGGGGAAGACGCGATCTCTGATTGGTCTGGATATCGGATCCAGTTCGGTGAAGGCCGTCGAGTTGAAGAAAGTGAAAGACGGCTACGAGTTGATTAGTTTCGGATTGGAGCCTTTGTCGCAGGACACGGTGGTGGACGGCGCCATCATGGACGCACCATCGGTTGCGGAAAAAATCATCGCGATCTTCGACGCGCAAAAAATCAAAGTGAAAGACGTGGCCACTTCGGTTTCTGGCCACTCGGTCATCGTGAAGAGGGTGAGCATGCCCTTGATGACCGAGGAGGAGCTGTACGACCGGATCCAAGCGGAAGCGAGCCAGCATATTCCGTTCGACATTGCGGACGTCAATCTGAGCTACCAGCTCCTGGAAGCGACCGAGAATCAGATGGACGTGCTGCTGGTGGCGGTGAAAAAAGACAAAATTCTAAATCACACAAACGTACTCGCGCAGGCCGGCAAGACCCCGGTCGTTGTGGACATCGACGCCTTCGCGCTGCAGAACAGTTTCGAAGTGAATTACGACCCGGACCCTTCGCAGGTCGTTGCCCTGCTAAACGTGGGCGCAAGCGTGATGAACATCAACATCATTCGCGGCTGGACGCCGCTCTTTACACGCGACGTGTCGGTGGGAGGCAATCAGTACACGGACGCGCTTCAGAAGGAACTGGATCTGAGCTTCGAAGACGCGGAGAAGCTGAAGATGGGTGGAACGCTGCCGGGCGTGAGCGATGAGCAGCGGACGGGAATCTTGCGTTCGGTATCCGACATTTTGATTTTGGAAATTCAGAAGACCTTCGATTTCTTCCGTGCAACGGCCAGCGGCGAAAACATCCGCCGGATCGTAGTGGCCGGCGGGACCGCACGCGTCCCCGGCCTGCTGGATCTGCTCAAGGAGGAGTTCGCGATGCCCGTGGAAGAACTCTATCCGCTGCGCAAGATCGCCATCGATCCAGCCCGCCACGATGAAAACCACATTCGAGATCTGGCGCCCCGCCTGGCAATCGCTGTGGGGCTGGCGCTGAGGAGTTTTGACACGCCATGATTCGGATCAACTTACTCGGGCAAACCCGTCCCAAGGCGGCGAAACAAGCGGTGCCGCTGGAATCGACGCTCCAAATTGTGCTGGGAGTGGCAGCGGTGGCCGTTGCCTGCGTGGTTTTGTCCGTAGTCTACTTCTCGCAGAAGCGGCAGCTGGAAGACACCAATCGAAGAATCCAACAGTTGCAAGCCGAGAAGGCCAGCCTGCAGCAGATCAAGCAGGATGTTACTCGATTTGAAAGCCAAAAAAGCGTTTTGCAACAGCGCATCGACGTGATTGAAACGCTGCAAAAGAATCGCAGCGGTGGTCAGGATCTGCTTCAGATGGTTGCCAATACGGTGGTACGAGTCGATTCCTTGTGGCTGACGTCCATGACCGAGACAGCGGGCTCGCTGGCAATCGAGGGTGAGGCCGGATCGATCAACTCCGTGGCCAACTTCATCACCGAACTGAAGCGCTCCGGTTATTTCGACAATATTGAAATCAAAGACGCCAAAGAGAACGACCTCGTTCCGGGCGTGGAGACCTATAGCTTCTCAATGACCGCTGGCATTGCAGCGGCGAACGGCGGACCCAAAACCGAAACAACCGGGGCGCCAGCCGGTACTCGGCCCGCGGGCAAGGGGAGGAGCTAACCATGGCAACGAGTTTCCGTGAATGGCCGTGGCCCCTGCAGGCGCTCCTTTATGTCGGGGTGGCGGTCGTGCTGGTGCTAGTGGGCTTGTATGTGCCGGGACTGCCGCTGGCCACTGTTCGCAACCAGCTGGAGGCTGCGCAGAGCGAATTGAAACCGCTCGACTCCGAGGTGCAGAATTTGCGAGTTTACAAACAGCGCCGCGCCGAACTGGAATCTGAAATGGACGCGCTTCAAAAGCAGCTCGCCACGTTGCAAGCCATCGTGCCGGAGGAGAAAGAAGCCGATCAATTCATTTTGATGGTACAGCGGTCGGCCCTGGGTTCCGGAGTTGCTATCCGAACGTTAACTGCAGAGCCGATTGCTCAAAAGCCGTATTACTTCGAGATGCCATTCCAGATACAGGCCGACGGTCCCTACTATGGAGTGCTCGACTTTTTCTCAAACCTCGGGCGCCTTTCTCGAATTATCAATGTCGGAGACCTGAAGCTCACCTCCGTGGGGCAACAGCAGGGCGGAGCCGGGAAGTTTCACATGGTACCCGGAACATCGGTGACCGGAACGTTCACGATTACCACTTTTTTCACCAATCCAGCGGAACAGCCGGCGCCTACGGCTCACGCACAGGCAAAACGGTAGGGCTATGACGATGAGATTCATAAGGACATCCGGGCTGCTGGGGCTGATATTTGTGGCATTAGCATGCCTGGGACCGCAAGTAGTTGCGCAGACGAAGCCGGTTGCAAAAGTGAAGGTAGCCCGCAAAGCGAAAGCGGCGCGGGCCGCACGCATGGTGAAGGCCCCGGCACCGGTCGCAAAACCGGCGGAAGCCCCGGCCGCTCCGGCGCGTGAGAGTGCGAACAAGCGGGATCCGTTTGCGCCGCTCATCAGCGAGAGGAAGGAAGCGGGTGGCGGACTACATCTTCCTCCCGGAAAAGCAGGGCTTGTGATTTCGACGGTGCGCGTGGATGGCGCCGTGCATTCTCCCTCGGGGATGATCGCCGTGGTTTCGAACCCGGAGAACAGCGTTTACTTCATCCATGAGGGCGATCGACTTTACGACGGGGATGTTGAAAAGATCGGGTTGGATGGAGTTACGTTTCGCGAAAACTCGAAGGACGCATTCGGCAAGCCTGTCGAGCGAATGGTGACGAAGCGAATCTACGCCAGTGCAGGAGAGCAGCAATGAGGATCAAGTGGTGGATGGGGGCGCTAGGCGCACTAATTGCGGCTAGCCTGATGTTAACGAATGGATCGCTGCGAGCAGCGGACGCTCCGGTGGTGCACGTCAGTGCAGCGGTGGCGGACGGAGGTGTGCGCGTCCAGGCCGAAGCGAACGGCCCATTCGAGTACACCACATATCGTCCGAGCTCGACCCTCTACGTGGTCGACCTGAGCGGCGTGGCGGCCGGCGATTCCTCCGGCGCTCGAGTTGTTGCGTCGGATCTGGTGAAGAGCTATCGCGTGCTCTCGTACTCTTCGGGAGAGAAACCCGTCGTCCGCGTGGAAATTCTTCTCGCACAGGGCGTCGAGCCAAGGATTGAGCGTACCGATAACCGGGACCTCACGCTTGTGGTTTCGAAGATCGCGGATGCCAGTTTGCCAACGGGCGCTCCGGCGAAGGCCGAGCCTCCAGCTAGTGCACCGGCCATGGTTCCGGCGGCAGCTAGGGCTTCGGAAGAAAATCCCGGCGTGGAAGCCATCCGCCGCGTGTCCTTGGCGCGGAATGGCAGCCAGACAGAAGTTACTATCTCGGGCTCAGGATCCTTGACTTACCACTCCCAGAGGCTTCGGAATCCGGAGCGTCTGGTTCTCGATTTTGCCGGCTCGCGTCTTGCCACACCGGAAACGCACATTGCTAGCAATCTCAATCCCGTGCGGGAAATTCGGTTGGCACAGTTCCGCCCCGAGGTTTCGCGTGTAGTGATTGATCTGCGCGAGCCTGCTCACTATGCCATTCACGGAAGCGGGAGTGCTGTCACGGTCTCCTTTGCGACGAAAGAGGAAGCCGGAGCTTCAGTTTCGCCTGCGTCCGATGGTGCGCCAATTGTCAGCACCAAGTCCGTCACTCCAGCGGTTGCGGACGCCCAGTTAAAATCCGCGGCGGTCATGCCAACGAGCATCGCGGCCGCCGCCATTCTACCTGTTGCGTTGACGCAGCCGACGTCGGGACTCGCGATGCCCGCGCTTGCTGCGCGTCAGGAAGGCCCCGCGGCGATGACTCTCGCGCACAATGTATCGTCTACTCCAGCGAGTCAGCCGAATGCGACCTCGCCAACGACCGAGACGTCACCGGCCGTTCCGGTTTCTGAGACAAATGCCCGGCCTGCATCCGCCCAAGAGGCGCCCAGAGCTGCCCAGAAGTTCTCAGGCGAGCCGATTTCAGTAAACCTGAAAGACGTGGACCTACATGATTTTTTCCGCCTCATCCATGAGATCAGCGGCCTGAACGTGGTCGTCGATCCGAGTGTTAAGGGCACGCTGACGATTGTTCTCGACGATGTGCCGTGGGACCAGGCTCTGGACATCGTTCTGCGGAACAACGATCTCGACAAGCAACTTGACGGGAACGTGCTCCGCATTGCGACGAAGGACACGCTGCGGAAGGAAGCCGAGGAAAACCGGGATCTTGCCAAAGCTCAGGCGGAGGCAGCCGACGTGGTAACGACAACCCGCGTCCTCAGCTACGCGAAGGCCACGGATATGGCTACCACGCTCAAGAAGTTCCTTTCCTCGCGCGGAGATATTATTTCGGATGACCGCTCGAACACTCTCATTATTCGCGATATACCGAGCACACTGCCGGTGATGGATAATTTGATCAGGCAGCTCGACCGAAAATCGCAGCAGGTGGAAATCGAGGCTCGCGTCGTGGCGGCCAATCGTTCCTTCTCTCGCGAAATCGGCACTCAATTTGGTTTTGCCGGCGCAAACCCAAGCGGCAGCAATATTGTGGGCGGTACGTCCGGGGTCGGCACCAGCCCTGTTGTTCGCAATTTTCCTCCGCTTCCGGCGCCTCCAATTATTGTCGGCAGCGGCGGTTCATCATCGACCAGCGGATCCATCCCCCTTGCTACAAACTTGGGAGCGAGCGTTCCGACCAGCGGCATTCAATACTCGTTTTCTTCGGCTAATTTTGCTTTGGATATGATTATCACCGCGGCGGAAGATCGCGGAGTAGGAAAGCTGCTTTCAAAACCGAAGGTGATCACGCAAAATAATGAAAAGGCCACGGTGAAACAGGGAACCAAAATTCCCGTATCGACGATCATCAACAACACCGTTTCAGTGCAATTCGTCGATGCCGTGCTGGAACTCGACGTGACGCCCCAGATTACGGCCGATGGCACAATCTATATGGACGTCACGGTTGAGAACGATCAGATCGACGCGGCGATTCCCCGAGTTCAGGGAATTCCAGCAATTGACACGCAGGCGGCGGAAACGAAAGTCACTGTGAACGACGGCTCGACCGTCGTGATCGGCGGCATCATCGTCACCCAGCAGCGGACGGACATTCAGCAAGTTCCGTTTGTCGGGAGCGTTCCGCTACTCGGAAATCTCTTCAAACACACGACGGTGAGTTCTACATCTCAGGAACTGTTGTTCTTCCTCACGCCTCGGATTTTGCCGAGCTAGAGGTTATGATGGGTTCCGGCCGCCAAGCCGGAACTTTGTGAGCGTGAGGGCAAAGTCGATACCGCGTACCGTAACCCGGAGCGGCCCGTCCGATCGGATGGACAGGCTCCGGTGCCTCCTTCCCGGAATTGGCGCGGACGTACTGCTGGTTTCTCTTCTCCCCAACATTCGGTACCTCTGCGGTTTTACTGGCAGCGCCGCGCTGTTGCTCGTCGAAGCATCGCGCAGCTCGCTTTTTACCGACAGCCGCTACACCCTGCAGGCCCGAGAAGAAGTCTCCGGGACCCGCCTCCACATTGCCAAACATGGACTGATCGGCGCGGTTGCTGAGGCACTCCGAGGCCATAAAAGGCCCCTCAGAGTGGGGTATTCGCCGCACGGCCTCACCGTTGCCCAGAAGAAGGTTCTTGACGCCCGTAGCGGCACCGGCATCCGTTGGATTGCCGATGGCAACATCGTCGAAGGTCTTCGCGCTGTGAAGGACGCTGACGAGTTGGGAAGGATGCGCGCCGCAGCTGACCTGATTACTCGCGTCTTCGGAGATTTGATCCGTGTAATCGGACCCAAAATGAGCGAGATCGAAGTGGCCGCCGAAATCGAATACAAAATCAAGCGATACGGCGGCTCCGGACCATCCTTTGACACAATTGTCGCCTCCGGCCCGCGCTCTGCCTGGCCCCATGCCCGGCCAACGTCGAAGTTGTTGGGGAAAAGCCAGTTTGTCGTACTAGACCACGGTGCTATAATTCGCGGCTATTGCAGCGACATGACGCGCACAGTCTTTTTGGGAAGAGCGACGCAAAAGGTGAGGCAGATCTACGCTGCGGTCCTGGAAGCCCAAGCTGCGGCAAGAAACGCCCTCCGGCCGGGGGTTCGGGCGGAGGTGGTGGACGCAGCGGCGCGGGGCGTGTTGAAGCGCTTCAAGCTTGACGGATATTTTACACATAGCACTGGTCATGGGCTGGGCTTGGAAGTACATGAGATGCCAAGGCTTGGCCGAAACGAGCGAACAATAATCCGCGAAGGAATGGTTGTTACTGTTGAGCCAGGTGTTTATATCTCGAAGCTTGGCGGTGTACGAATTGAGGACGAAATGGTCGTTACAGCCGCCGGCGCGACCAATCTCACGACAGCACCCCGAGAATTTCTCGAACTCTAAATGCCAAAAAAGCAGAATCCAGAGCAGGGTGGCGGCGTCCGCGGTGTCGAGCTGGCGGAAGTCGAGCAACTGCTAGCATTTATGCAGAAACATGAGCTCGAGGAGTTCGAATACGAGCGAGCCGGCGTCCACATCCGCCTGAAGAAGGCCTCCGCAGGATCCGTTGGACGTCAACCGGCCGTTATTGCGGCTTCCGGCACGGCTGAGGCGGCATTCGCCCCGCCTGCGCAAGCTCCAGCTGCAGTTTCTGCCCAACCAGGTCACGCAGCGCACAAGCACGCTGCAGACGCGAGCGCTATCGGCGCCGACGTTCACATCGTTAAGTCTCCCATCGTCGGAACGTTCTATTCAGCGCCCGGTCCGGAGGCTTCGCCTTTTGTGACGCTCGGAGCGAAGGTGAATGTTGGGCAGGTGCTGTGCATCATTGAAGCGATGAAGTTGATGAACGAGATTGAGTCCGACGCAGCCGGCGAAATCGTAAACGTTTTTGTGGAAAATGGTAAGCCCGTGGAGTATGGCGAACGGCTCTTCGGCATTCGGCCGCAAGCGAAGAAATAGCCGATCGTGAACCGCGAAGAAATTTGAGACGATCGCCGGATAGTTTCCGCGACAGGCGCTTCCAAGGTCATGTTCCGAAAAATCCTGATTGCCAACCGCGGGGAAATCGCGCTGCGCATCCTGTCTGCGTGCAAGGAACTCGACGTTCGCACCGTAGCGGTGTATTCCGAGGCGGACCGTAATTCGCTGCACGTGCGTTTTGCGGACGAGGCGATCTGCATCGGCCCGCCACGCAGTTCGGAAAGCTACCTGAACATTCCGCAGGTGATCAGCGCGGCGGAGATTGCCAACGTCGACGCGATTCATCCTGGTTACGGCTTCCTATCTGAAAACGCGAATTTCGCCGAAGTTTGCGAGGCGTCGCACATCACCTTCATAGGGCCGACCCCGGCAGTGATTCGCATGATGGGTGAAAAGGATCGCGCGCGAGCGGAGATGGCGGCCGCGGGCCTGCCGGTGATACCCGGCAGCGACGGAATCGTCCCGGACGAAGATGCGGCCAAGAAGATCGCTGCGCAAGTCGGCTTGCCCCTGATGATCAAGGCGGCTGAGGGAGGCGGCGGGCGAGGCATGCGGATGGTCCGCACCAAGCGGGAGTTGATTCCCGCTTTTCAGACTGCGCGCACGGAGGCTCAGCAGGCCTTCGGCAGTCCGAATGTGTACATGGAGAAGCTGATCGAGCGTCCCCGGCATATCGAGTTTCAAGTGCTGGGCGACAAAGCCGGCAACGTGATTCACCTCGGCGAGCGCGAATGCTCGCTACAGCGCCGCCATCAGAAAGTGCTGGAAGAATCGCCTTCACCGGTTCTCGAATCGGCAGTGCGCGAAAAAATCGGACGTCAGGTGGTGGAAGCGCTTCGCAAAGTCGGCTATACCGGAGCCGGAACCGTTGAATTTCTGCGAGATGTTTCTGGCGATCTCTATTTTATAGAGATGAACGCGCGCATCCAGGTCGAACATCCCGTAACTGAAATGGTCACGCAAGTAGATTTGGTGAAGGCGCAAATTCGCATCGCGGCTGGAGAGAATATTGAGAAGGCTGTTGGTTCGTTCCGATCTTCGCGGCCACGCCATCGAGTGCCGGATTAACGCGGAAGATCCCGAGACGTTCGTGCCGTCGCCGGGGCACATTACAGCCTTCCGAGTGCCCGGCGGCCCAGGAATTCGTGTGGACACGGCCGCGTATGCGGACGCCGTGATTCCGCCCTACTACGATTCGCTAATCGCAAAGCTGATCGCGCACGGGCGCGACCGTTCGGAAGCAATCGCGCGCATGCACGGCGCCCTGGACGGATTTGTGGTTCAGGGAATCAAGACCACGATACCTTTGCACAAGCGCATTCTGGCTGACCCCGCGTTTGTCGCCGGGAAATTCGATACGCATTTTCTGGAGCGCCTTCTTGGAGCGCCTGGAGCGAAGTAGCGCTGAGCTGCCCTGGCCGGGGTCGCATCGCGCCTGGCGTTGAAGCTTAGGAGGCGCGGTGTTGTTTCCGGATCGCCGGCAACTCTTACCGCGTGCTCGCGCTCTGGGATTCGTCAATTAGCGTCGCGAGCTTCTTCAGCCTCATGCGACGTGCCTTCTCTTAGTGGTGTGTTTCCCCTACAGGATTCTGGGGCGGTTCGCCGCCCTTTAGAAATGCGCTGGATCGGCCTGATTCTTGGGGTCCCACCCCTTCATGTCATTGAGTTCGTCGGGCGTGATCTGAGGCAAGTGCCGGATGAACAAAACCAGGCGCCAGGTTTGCGGCACAGTGTGCGTTCCGTGGAAGGCGGGCATGCCGCTCAAACGAACGCCATTTTCAATGGTGTAGTAGAGCTCACCATCGCTCTTGTTCTGGGTCTGGGCGGCGCGCAAGTCGGGCGGTTTCGGATAGAGGCCCTTGCCGAATACCGTCTGGCCCGCTCCGTCATTCCCATGGCACTCCGAGCAATGATAGGAGAAATGTTCCATGCCTCCCCGAATGTTCTCCGTGGAAGCCACGATGGGATTGCGAAGTTGACGATACGAAGATGGCACGGCTATTTTGCGTGCCGTGGTGGCCGCGAACACCTCAAGCGCTGATGGTGTCCCAAGTGCGCTGAAGCCTCGTCGCACGAGAATGATTCCGTAAACCGCGGCTGCAGCCACCAGCGCAAACAGAATCAGTGAAACTGCTTTCCAAGGTTTCATGTCTACCTTCCTGTCCCGAGCCGGCACGACTTACCAGGACTTGGAATTCTGCTCAATATAAGCGACTCGCTGCGACTCAAAAATCCTAATGGGGAGCCGGCGGATGTCGAACCTCGGTACCGAGTTCAGAAATCCATGGCAACGATCAGCCGGGCTGCGTATCCGTGTGATCGACGTTCGCCCGCCCGAACGCAGGGAGGTACCGGCCGAAGTTCAATTAGCGGTTCAATCCGCATGAGCTTTTGCCAACTTCGCCTCGCTACCAAGCGGCCTAAATACGTCCTGAAAAATGGGAGCTCCAAACGGGGCACCCGTGAATCCGCCATCCACTATCAGCTCGACCGCGTTGACGTAGGAGGAATCGTCCGACGCAAGGAAGAGCACGGCTTTGGCAATTTCTTCCGGCTCGCCCCAGCGGCCCTGCGGAACCGCAGAAGAAAAGAACTTCGCCAACTTAGCGGAATCCTCTGCGGAAGCAGAGGCGCCGGGCCCGCGCTTCCAAATGGGAGTTTTGATCGCGCCTGGTGCGACAACGTTCACACGAATGTTGCGCCGTGCAAGGTCGGCGGCGATGCAACGCGCCATCGAGACGAGACCCCCCTTGGTGGCTGCATATGCGGCGACGCCAGGTTGGCCGAGATAGTTCTGTACGGACCCACTAAAGATGATGCTGCCGTTGTCGTTCAGCAGAGGCGCCGCTGAATTCACCGTAAAGAAAGCGGCATTAAGGTTGGTGCGGATCACGCTCTCAAAAATGGCCTCGTCGGTCGAGCCGGTAGGAGTCCGGCCGGAGATGCCGGCATTGGCGAAGACAATGTCGAGCTTCCCGAAATCTTTGGCCAGGGCTGCGAACAGCCGCTTGCGATCTTCCGCAATGGTGACGTCAACGCGGTAGCCACGCGCGCTAGATCCAAGTTCGGCGATCGCTTCATCGAGCGTCTTCTGGTCGCGACCGGTAATGGCGACCAGTGCGCCTTCAGCAATGAAAAGTCGGGCTGTGGCCAGACCGATGCCACTGTTACCGCCGGTGATAAGAGCCTTTTTCCCTGTGAGCTTCATAATGCCTCCTTTTTGAAGAACCCTACCGCAGCAACCGGAAACCCGCGCGAACCTCTTCAGAAAAGAGCTTCGGCTGTTCCCACGCCGCAAAGTGCCCGCCTTTGTTGAGCTTGTTGTAATGGATCAGCTTGGGAAACGCCTGCTCCGTCCAGCTTCGTGGAGCAGGATAGAGTTCGTCGGGAAAAACGCTCACGGCGGTCGGGACAACGACGCCTCTGACGCCGAAGAACGAATAACCCTTGTTTTCCCAATAGAGACGAGCCCCCGAGAGCGCCGTATTCGTCAACCAAGTGAGCGTGATGTTGTCGAGGACGTCGTCTCGTGTGAGGCCTTCGCTGCCTCCGGCAAAGACACGCGCGATCATCTCGTAGCTGCGCGCGTCGTGGTCGAGAAAATAAGCGGCCAAGCCGACAGGGGAATCAGCGATTCCGTAAAGCGTCTGAGGGCGCAGCCCCATCTGGTACCCGTAGGCGATTCCCTTTTGATAGACGAACTGTACACTCTCGTAAGCGACCTTTTCGTCGGCGGAGAGACCCGATGGCGCCGGCGCTCCTGAAAAAGCAGCCTTGTCGATGTCCGCCGGGAAGACGCCGGGCATGTTGGTATGAATGCCGAGCAACTCCGGAGGCGCTTGCACACCCATCAACTCGGTGATGGCTGCACCCCAATCGCCGCCTTGCGCTACGAATTTGTTGTAGCCGAGGCGCTTCATCAGCACAGTCCAGGCACGCGCAATGTGCGCGGGGTCCCACCCGGTCGTGGCCGGCTTGCCGGAAAAACCGTAGCCCGGCATGGACGGAATCACGACATCGAAGGCGTCGGATGCGCTTCCGCCATGCGCGGTGGGGTTGGTAAGCGGATCGATGATCTTCAACTGTTCGGTGATCGAGCCGGGCCAGCCGTGCGTGACGATGAGGGGCAACGCATTTTCGTGTTTTGACCGTACGTGAATGAAATGAATGTCTAACCCATCGATCTCGGTAATGAAGTTCGGTAGGGCGTTCAGTTTAGCTTCGCATTTGCGCCAGTCATAGTCCGTCGCCCAATAGCGCGCGAGTGCTTGCATTGTTGCCAGCTGCACGCCTTGCGTAGCATCCGCGACCGTTTCTCGTTCAGGCCACCTTGTCGCATTGATGCGGCTGCGCAACTCGGTAAGTTCGGTTTCTGGAACGTTCATATGGAACGGACGAATCTCACTGGCTCGTTGTACGGCAATGCCTTCGGTCATGGCGTCCTCCGTTTGAATAGATTTGGATTTCTCTTAACCAAGGGGTTGGGAAGTTTGTTTGAAGTTGCGAAGGACGAGAGTCGGAGCCCCAAGCACCGGGGGCTGAGCGACCAGAGAGTAGCACAGAATGAACTGCCTAAGCATCAAGGCTCGGTAAATCGGACTCTTGGATGTAATTGTTGACCAACTACAGGCAATACTTCCGAGATATAAGGTGTTTAGCCTACTAAAGCCGTGCCGTCAGAGGCATAGCTTTGGTAGGCGTCAGGACACGCTTGGCCCCCCGAGGCCCGCTCCATCGCGCTGATTCGCGATTCCTGACGCTCTTGAGGAGGTTGCTATGGACGAGCGTCGCCGTTGCGAGCGCTTCCCACTTACGATCCCCGTGAAGGTCTACGGACGCACTCCGCGGAACCATCCCTTCCGCGACGTAACCGCCTCGATGGCTGTGAGCCTATACGGGGGGCTCCTTGACATGGAGCCGCGAGTAGAGCTCGGCCAAAGGGTAACCATCGTCAACAGCTTTACCGAGGAAGAACGCGAGAGCCGCGTCGTATACGTCGATTCAAAAGAGCACGGTCGAGGAAAGGTTGCCGTCGAATTTGCGAAGGGCACCGGCGACTTCTGGCACGTCTATGGCCCTCCCGTCCCACTCGAGGCGGTGCCGTCGTCTCCCGACGCGGCCGTCGCGAACGCGCCCGTAAGTGCGCAGCCAAGTCCTTCCGCCGCGAAAACCTAGCACCTCCGCACCTGGCACCCCAAGATGCCCCCCTGAAGGGATGGCGCTAGGTTCTGGAGGCTAGAAGTCAAAGGCTAGTTCGACAAAGGAACCGTGACGCCGCCCTGGCGCGTCCCCCAAAAAGTCCACACCACAACCGCTTGCACCCCTCTCCGCAAACTGTCAGCCTAATTATGATGTTGAAGGAATCCGCCCTGTTGACGGGGCCGGAAGTGTTGCTCTTTGACAATTGAATACGCACCAGCGAGAGGTACAGGACTCGCAGACCGAGCTCCGGGATGAGGGCGGGGACGCATTTTGCGTCTCGCTGCCATTCCGACCGGCCGCGCCAAGTTCGAAAGAAATCCGCACTCCCAGCGGCTGCCGGGTCTCCGTCCGGCTCGCATTATCTCGGTTCTAATCGACACGACGGACGAATAGAATGTGACGCAACTGATTGAAAATAAAGGCTGGCGGTACACTCTACTCGACACTTCCACCGGAACCCCGAATTCCTAACACCCGCAACCCCTCGACGATGGGCAAAAGCATGTGCGGTATGATGCCAGGCGCGTCTGAGTGCGCAAAGGGGGCGCAGGGGGGTGTCCTAGAATGGCTAGCCTATTAGCGAATGGTATGCGACAGGCAAGTTTGCAAACCAGGTGGGTGATGAAGGCAGTGCTGCTATGCGCGGCGGCCACGGCGTTGGCGGGGGCGGTACCGGCACAGACTGCGCAGAGCAAGAAGCCTGTGACGCTGCGTGACGTGTTGCTTGCGGAACTGAAATCGACACACAACAGCGAAGAATGGTTTGTGCCGGTGGATGTCGCGGTGAAGGACTTGACGCCGGAACAAGCTGCGTGGCGAGACGCAAAGGGAAACCACTCGGTCGGGCAGCTCGTATATCACCTGTGGTATTGGGACCGGCGGAGCCTGCAGAGCCTCAGGGGCGAGAAGCTGGAGAAAACCAGCGGCAACAACGACGACACGTTCAACAACTACGACCCGAAGAAGTGGACTGAAACGGTGCGGCAGCTCGACGACGTGATGAAAGGGCTTGAAGATTGGGTTGCAACCGCACCCGACGCGAAACTGGCGCAGCACGCCCAGGCCTTCACGCACATCAGCACGCACAACGCGTATCACATCGGCGAAATGGTCCTCGTCCGCAAAGAGCAGGGCTCGTGGAACCCAGCGAATGGAGTGCACTGAAAGGCATTGCGCGACGCGAGGAGCGCTTGGCGTCGAGGGGCTTCAGATTCGGAAGAGGGTGGAATATTTTCCGCGAACCTTCGGATCAAATCGCCCCGTGAGCGTTCGGGCCTACTCCTCCTTCTCCTCGTGGTAGAGTAAGGCCCTGAGCTTACTTCCAGTGGGACTGCGAAATCGCCATTAGCAATGTGGAATTGCCGTAGCGGAGGCGATGGGAAATGGCCACTTTTTGTACTAGCTGCGGGGCTGCACAGCCTGGCGGTAGTCCCTTCTGCCCCCACTGCGGAGCACCGCAGGCAGCACCTGCCGGTGCTCCATCGCAGCCTGATCCTCGTTCGGCGACCCCTCAACCACCGCCCATTGCAGAGTCAAATTTTAGTCAGCAATCCTCTACTCAACCGCCCTCCAATCGACAAGGCTCTCAGCCAGCGCCCTTGCCGCCGGCAAGGAAGGGGTCGGGCTTAAAGATTCTTGCTTTTGTTCTGGTGTTTTTTGTGTTGGCCGGGGCTGCGACGGTGGGTGGATTGTATTACCTGGCGCACAGGCTGAAGCAAGCTGTGGTTGAAAAAGCCGCGAGCGCTGGTGTAGACCTCAATTCGATTTCGTCTCCTGTAACCTCCAGTACTGCGCCGAAAATGCGCACCTACAAAGCCTGCGAGCTTCTTTCCAAGACAGACGCAGCAACCATGCTCGGCGAGCCCATCGAGCGCATCGAGGACCAAGGAACTACCTGCCTTTACTACGGCCCTGCGGGCTTGAGCGGGAAGCTCGCCCAGGAAGGCGCCGCAAACCTCATGAAGCAAATCCAACAACCGGGCGCGCAGGTCAACGGAAACGACGTGGCGGATTCTTTGAGCAAACTCACGGGCGCCCTCGCCGCGCAAGCGGGCGCGGCGGGTGTCGGGGCACCGGCGGGGAGTAGTGGCGATGTTCCTCTTCTCACATTCGTTATCGATGGTGAGGACGGTAAATCGCAGATGACCGCCCTCACCGCCGCCAAAGCTATCTTCGGTGGAATTGGAAAAGCCGCCAGCAATGGAACCCAGGGTTTCGGCGCTGATGTTCCCGATTTGGGTGACCGGGCCGTGCGCCTAGCGAATCTAGGTCTGAACGTGCTCAAGGGAGACGCACTTATTCGACTCGTACCGGGTCCCGTGCCCGACGCGAATGCCAAAACAATTGCTATCGCCCGCGCGATTTTACCGAAGCTCTAGAATCTGCAGGAAGGCCGCGGGTCGGTCGTATCGTCGGCATCCCGTCGAAGTGACCGTGCTGCCTCGGCTGGCGGTCAAGTCCTGGATTACGGGCTAACCGGAAATTACCCGAAGCCGTTCCAGCGAGGTGCATTTGTTTCCACCGCTGTATGCGATTCTCGATCCCGACTTCACAACCCTCCCGCTGCCAGAGCTTGGCGTATCGCTTGCCGCGGCGGGCGTTCAGTTGATGCAACTTCGCTGCAAGCACGCCTCAGCCGCTCGAATGCATGCCCTGGCCAGCGAATTAGCCGGCCTGCTGCAGCCGACGGGTGTGAGGCTCATCGTGAATGACCGCGCCGATGTTGCCGCGCTTTCCGGAGCCTCCGGCGTTCACGTGGGGCAGGAGGATCTTCCCGTCGACGACGCGCGGCGGCTCTGCGCCCCGCCGCTGTGGGTAGGCGTTTCGACACATAACCTCGAGCAATTGCACGAAGCGGAAGGAACTTCGGCAGACTATATTGCAGTGGGGCCGGTATTCCACACAGGCACTAAGGCAAATCCTGATCCAGTGGTTGGCGTTGAGTTTGTAAAGGCGGCACGCCGACTGACTCGCAAGCCGTTGGTGGCGATCGGCGGGATTACGCTGGAATCGGCGGCGGAAGTATTCCGGGCGGGCGCGGATTCGCTAGCGGTTATAAGCGATCTGATTGCCGCAGCCGATCCCGCGCAACGCGCAGCCGCGTACTTGGCAATTGCCGGCAGGGAACGCACCAACCGGGATCGAGGGCATTCCGAATAACGGGCGGAATGGCAGATCAATCGCAGACAATGGAATTCGCAACTGCTCGGCCCCCCGCCGAGCTGGTAAAAGGGCTCGGCCTGTTCGATTCGACCATGATTGTTATCGGGTCGATGATCGGCTCCGGCATTTTCATCGTTTCAGCTGATATTGCTCATCAAGTACAGAGTCCGGCGCTGCTGATTCTTGTGTGGGTGTTTTCGGGGCTTATGACCCTGATAGGCGCCTTGAGCTACGGCGAACTCGCTGCCGCAATGCCGCATGCAGGCGGACAGTATGTGTATTTGCGCGAGGCCTTCGGGCCGCTCGCAGGATTTCTGTACGGATGGACAATGCTGCTCGTGATTCAGACGGCCACGATCGCTGCCGTGGCCATCGCCTTCTCGAAATTCACGGCCGTCCTGGCACCCTGGTTTTCGGCTTCTCACTGGATATGGAAGATTGGGACGTTTGGTCCCTGGCATCTCTGGTTTGGCTCGCTTGGCCCGTACAACGTGGGGCTAAATCGGCAAAACCTGCTGGCGATCGCTTCGATTGTGCTCCTTACGTGGATCAATACGCGCGGGCTGCGCTTGGGCAAGATCGTCCAAAATATTTTTACCGTCACCAAAATCGCGTCGCTCGCGCTCTTGGTTCTACTGGGACTTTGGCTCAGCACTTCAATCGCACGCACCGCAAACTTTAGCGGTTTTTGGCGCAACGCGAACTTGTCACTGAGGCATCCTTATCCTCCTGATGCGCCGTCGTGGATGATTGGAACCGTTACGCTGATTGCTGTGGCGATGGTCGGATCGCTTTTCTCGATGGACGCGTGGAACAACATCACGTTCACCGCGGCCGAAGTGAAGAATCCCGGCCGCAATCTGCCCATTTCGCTGGCGCTGGGCACAGGCACTGTGATTTTGCTTTATACCTTGGCGAACTTTGCGTATTTGCGAGTGCTGCCGCTCTCCGGTGACCCGCACGGCACAACTGTGCTTTCCAGGGGAATCGAATTTGCAGCAGACGGGCGCGTGGCGACTGCCGCGGTCCAAGCGATGCTGGGACCGGCGGGAGCGATCTTGATGGCGCTTGCAATTTTGGTTTCCACTTTCGGATGCAATAACGGACTGATTCTTTCCGGCGCCCGGGTCTACTATGCGATGGCGAAGGACCGGCTTTTCTTCACATCCGCGGGGACGGTGAACCGCCATCACGCGCCTGGAATCGCGCTCGTGGTGCAATGCCTGTGGGCGTCCGTGCTTTGCCTCTCGGGAACTTACAGCCAATTGCTCGACTTTCTGATTTTCGCGGTGGTGATCTTCTACATTCTGACCTTGATGGGACTATTTCTGCTGCGCTGGAATCGTCCGAACTTGGAGCGTCCCTATCGCGCCTTTGGATATCCCTTTTTGCCGGCGCTCTACATCGTGATGGCTGTTTTTCTTGAAATTCAATTGTTGAGGTATAAACCACAGTACACTTGGCCAGGGGTAATCGTCGTTTTGTTGGGGTTGCCGGTTTACTTCATTTGGAACTGGGCGGGGAAACGCACAACTAGAGCGTAACCGGATTTTACGAGGGGAATTGCGGATATGCCGGCGGTCGACTCCGAGACGGGGAAACAAAGCATGGCGAGCCAAATGCTTGCCACCAAACCGCTGGATGTAATCATGGAGGAGGCCAAGGAAACGGGTGAGTCCTCCCTGCGCCGCGCCCTGGGGCCGGTCAACCTGATCACGCTTGGCATTGGCGCCATCATCGGGGCTGGCATCTTCGTGTTGACAGGCCAGGCCGCAGCCACCAGCGCAGGGCCCGCGATCGTGGTCTCATTCATTTTGTCGGGCATTATCTGCGCATTCGCAGGCCTCTGCTACGCGGAGTTCGCCTCCCTGATTCCCATCGCGGGTTCGGCCTATACATACGGCTATGCAACGCTAGGAGAAATTTTCGCCTGGATCATCGGTTGGGACCTGATCCTCGAGTACGCCTTTGGCGCGGCGACGGTGGCCTCCGGATGGAGCGGCTATGTCGTGAGCCTTCTCGACGATTTGGGGCTTCATATCGGTCCGCAATGGATCACCACGCCAGGAACGGAAATGGTCTTTTACAAAGGCCACTGGGCTGCGATCGGCTCGCTACAACAAGCGCTTGCAACGGCGGGAGTCGATCCGGCAACGCTTCCTCACGGGGTCGGCGTTTTCAATGCAGTCGCATTCATTGGGATTGCGATTTCTACATTTATTCTGGTGGTCGGCATCCGGGAATCGGCCAACTTTAATTCCGCAATCGTGATACTGAAGGTGGCCATCGTTCTAGTCTTCATCGCTGTCGCGGGCGCTTTCGTCCTCCACCACGCTTCGATGGCAGCAGCCAACTGGCGCCCTTTCATCCCGCCGAACACCGGAAAGTTCGGCGATTTTGGCCTCTCGGGCGTGGCCCGGGGCGCCGCAGTGATTTTTTTCGCCTACATCGGATTCGATGCCGTTTCCACTGCTGCGCAGGAAGCCAAGAATCCCCAAAGGGACATGCCCATCGGGATTATCGGTTCATTGGTCATCTGCACCGTTCTCTACATACTGGTGTCCGGTCTGTTGACGGCGGTGGTTCCGTATACGGACCTGAATGTCGCCGATCCCGTGGCCATCGCTATCGACGCTACCGGCGTGCGCTGGGGCAGCTTGCTAGTGAAGGCCGGTGCCGTCGCCGGTCTCGGAAGTGTTATGCTGGTGATGCTGCTCGGGCAGTCCCGCGTGTTTTACTCCATGTCGCGCGACGGGCTCCTTCCGAAATGGGCGGGAGCGATTCATTCGCGCTTCAGGACGCCGTGGATCTCTTCAATTGTAGTAGGCATCTGCGTCGCGGGCTTCGCTTCGTTTATTCCCATCGGCGATCTCGCCGTACTCGTGAATATTGGGACGCTGCTGGCGTTCGTGATCGTGTGCGCGGGTGTTTGGATTCTTCGCAGGAAACGCCCGGATCTTCCGCGGCCCTTCAAGACGCCGTTGGTTCCCCTGGTGCCCATTCTCGGTATTCTCACCTCTACGGCTGCCATGCTGAGCCTGCCGGCGAAAACCTGGTGGCGCCTGCTGATCTGGCTGGTCATCGGACTTTTCATATATTTTTTTTATGGACGAACCCACAGCAAAGTCCGCCAGGCATCCCTGAATAGGATTCCATGACATAATTCGGGCTTCTTTTATGGCCCGATTCTCTCCGCGTCGTTTCTCGGTATGGCTGCGGCGAACCTCGCTGTTCGATCGCGTGGCCGTTGCCCTAGTGATCCTCGATGCCATTGAGGGCCTTGTTCTTCACCTTGGGGTTCGCAAACTCCCTTTCTCATCGTTCATTAGCTTTCTCGGTTTTGCGGCGATCGTCTATCTGGCTGTGCGTCTGATTCTCTGGGTTCGCCTGCGCGCTCTCTGGGGCTTACGGAATCGCCTGATCGTTGCGTACGTGTTTATGGCGGTGATTCCGGTGGTGCTGTTGCTGACCATGGTCGGGGTTTCGTTTATTTTGCTGGAACTTCAAATCGGAGCGCATCTGCTGCGCGACGATCTCGGACGGCATCTCACGGTGATCGCTGCCGACAGAAATGCCATCGCCGCGGCGCTTAGGCATGAGTCCGGTTTGAAGGTTGATGAGCCGGTTTCGCCGGCTTCCACCCCGACCACGGACCCTGCGTTGCTGCGTCCCGGCGTCGCCAGCGTGATCGCGGCCGCACAAGCGGAATGGCCTGACCTGCGCGTCTATTTGAATCACGGCCAGCAGCTCGTGCGAACTCCCAAGACCTGTCCGGACTCATGCCTCGCCGAATTTCGGGGGCAGCTCTGGTTCGCATCGGCCGAAGAGCTGGCAGTGCGAGGCGGCCACGCCACGGTGCTCGTGATCGCGCCTATCACTCCCGCGCTTCTCGATAGCTTGCCTTCCAAATTGGGTCCAATCCAACTGACCCTGCTTGACCCGACGGCTCATCCTTCCAGCAATTCGCGCACTGTTGAATTCGGTAAATCTCGATACGTGCTGGGGGAGCAGATTGCCAGCCGCAGCCGAACCCTCGGTTCCCCTGCCAACTGGTTCGATATTCCGGTGGATGGCGTGGCCACCTTGGAAGCTGTCCGAGCCGATCTTGGCCCAGACACGGTGGACCGGCCCGTCCTGGCCAGTTTTTCGCTGCGATTATCGGCGGTGAACAAGGATCTGCTGACGTCGATGGGCGCCTTCGGGCCCTATCTCGTGGATATTCTCATTATCGCTGCCATCATATTTTTGCTTCTCGAAATCGCCGCATTGGCAACAGGTACGGTTCTCACGCGAACGATCACTCGCTGGGTAGCCGACCTCTACGATGCCACTCTGCACGTCCGGCGAGGCGATTTCAGCTATCGTGTTCGCGTCACGAAGCGCGACCAGCTTGGCGCGCTCGGCGAATCGTTCAACGACATGACCAGCTCGATTTCCGAACTCATCGAAGGGGAACGCGAGCGCCAGCGCCTGGAAAATGAAGTCGCCATTGCCCACGAGGTCCAGCAGCAGCTTTTTCCTCATGCCCTGCCCACCGTGCCCGGACTCGATCTGGCTGCGATTTGCCGGCCCGCTCGCGTTGTCAGCGGCGATTACTACGATTTTATTCAGCTTGGGCCGGCACGCGTTGCCATCGCCTTGGCTGACATCAGCGGCAAGGGCATCTTTGCCGCCCTCCTGATGGCCAGCCTGCAAGCGGCTCTGCGCAGCATCGCCGCGCTCGGCGACCAATGCAACACCGCTGATCTCGTGTCGCGGCTCAACGGACATCTTTTCAGAAACACGTCGGACGACCGCTACGCGACGCTTTTCTACGCCATATACGATGGAGACGCCAAAACGCTTACCTACACCAACGCTGGCCATCCGGCTCCATTTTTTCTATGTGATGGTAGCGTCCAGTCGCTGGACGAGGGCGGGACGGTGGTGGGCCTTTTCGAGGATCCCACATACCAGCAGCGTACGATCCACATATCGCACGGTAGTCTGCTAGTCGTGTTCAGCGATGGCCTCGTCGAACCCGAGAGCGTTTACGGAGAGGAATTCGGCGTAGGGAGATTGAAAGCGGAAATGCTCCGCCAGCGCGGCCTCCCTGCTCCTCAACTCGCCGAAAATCTTATTGACGCCGCCGAACGGTGGTCCGGCACAGCGGAGCAAGCCGACGATATGACGGTTGTGATCGCCCGCATGGGCTAGGACAATTTCGCCCGAGATGGCATTGATGGCGACGGCGAGGGCAACGCAATTCCAGGTTCGCTATTGACAAGAGCAGATGGACCCGCCATCTTAGTTGACTTTCCCTTGCAGGTTTTGCTGTTGCCCCACGGTGGATGGAGAGAAATCGTTGAAGATTCGTGTATGTTTTCATGACAAATGTTTCGACGGCGCTTCCTCTGCCGCGGTATTTTCCCGCTTTTATCGCGAACGAATCGAGCCGCATGTGCAGTTTTTCTACACCGGAATGACTCACAAGGCTTCCCAGCCTTTCGAGGAAGGCATCTTCGATGGCGACGAAAACGCAGTCGTCGATTTCAAATATTCGAGTTCTCCGAAATTGACGTGGTGGTTCGATCATCACCAAAGTGCTTTTTTAAAGCCGGAGGACGCCGAGCACTTCCGCCAAGATCATTCCGGCAAGAAGTTTTACGATCCTACTTACAAGTCCTGTACCAAATTTCTGGCCACCATTGCTTCCGAGAAATTCGGATTCGATGCGCGACCCCTGGCGGACTTGATTCATTGGGCCGACATCATTGACGGAGCCCAATTCGCATCTCCGGAAGAGGCCGTGGGACTCGCGCAGCCGGCCATGCAGCTTGCGCTGGTGATCGAAGCCGCGCCGGAGGCCAACCTGGTTCCCCAGTTGATTCCCTACCTTTCTGAACTTCCGATTGTTGAAATTGTCGAACTGCCGTTGGTCAAGAAACACCTCGGCCCGTTGCTTGAGCGGCATCGCCGTTCCATTGACATCCTGCGCGAGCGCGCCGACTTCAGGGATGGCGTCATTTACTTTGACTTGAGCGATCTCGATCTCGAGGGCTACAACAAGTTCGTGCCGTATTATCTGTATCCGGACGCTCTTTATTCCGTGGGAGTAAGTGCGTCGCCCGTTCGCGCCAAAATCTCCGTCGGCACCAACCCGTGGAAGGAAGCTTCGGCAGAAGTAAACCTCGCCGCGCTGTGCGAAAAATATGGGGGAGGGGGACACGCGCGCGTGGCGGCCATCTCGCTGGGGCCCGGCGATCTTGTTCGCGCCCGCCAGGTCGCGAAGGAAATCGCGTCGTCACTGCGCCACTAATAGCTTGACCCATGCCGTCCCGGGCGCATTGGGAAGCAGTTTGATCGTCGTGTTAGAATCGGGATTCGCCGGGCCGCTAGCTCAATGGTAGAGCAGCTGACTCTTAATCAGCGGGTTGGAGGTTCGAGTCCTCCGCGGCTCACCACTTCTCTTTAGCAAGTTAGCCTCCTCCGCTTTTCTTTGATGAAAACTGTACCCAATTTTGGGCCGCTCCCGGCTCAAAATCCTCTCTCCCCGGGCCTGTCCGCGGCGCGCCGCTTGGCTTTCATCCGCGAGTGGTCAGTTGGGCAGCGGCCTAACTCCAATTTCCAGGCGTCCATTTCCTGTACTACCGACCAGTAGCCCACATTCTCTTCTCACGTTAGTCTCCAAGTGTTTCGGCGCCTCTCTCTGTCGAATCCGAAAGCATTCTGCGAACCGGCGCAGCTTGGGCAACCGGTACAGAGTTCAGATGGAGCCCGAAAATGTGCACTGCTGGCAAAAGCCGCACGAAGGTCTTGCATTTCGCCCTGGTGACCGGACTGCTGTTCGCAATCGGTACAGCGACGCCCACCGTGGTCGCCGCGAACCGCGTCGCTGCTACACTCCCTTGTCTGTCATCGTCCGGGAGCTGGGTGAATTCGTCTCTGCCGCAGGCACAAACGGGAGCCTTTCGAGTCGAATTTGATGCCACGCCTTCGTCCGCCGGAATCGATGGAGTTGTAGGCCTTTCCTCGGGACCGGCCGGCGCCTTCACGAGTCTCGCCGCGATTGTCCGGTTCAATCCTGCCGGGACCATCGATGCCAGAAATGGCGCTGCCTATACGGCAGCAACCGCGGTCACCTACACGGCTGGCACCACCTACCATTTCATTCTGGACGTCAACGTAACCGCGCATACCTACAACGCCTCTGTGGTGGTTAACGGGGCGCCGGTGGTTATCGGAACGACCTTGGCATTCCGTACCGAGCAAGCAGCGGTTTCATCTCTGAACAACCTTGCGTCAATGACATCGCCGGGAAGCCAGACCATTTGCAACGTTGCAGTGACTTTGCCTTCTTCTTCCTCTTCCTGTCTGTCATCGTCCGGGAGCTGGGTGAATTCGTCTCTGCCGCAGGCACAAACGGGAGCCTTTCGAGTCGAATTTGATGCCACGCCTTCGTCCGCCGGAATCGATGGAGTTGTAGGCCTTTCCTCGGGACCGGCAGGCGCCTTCACGAGTCTCGCCGCGATTGTCCGGTTCAATCCTGCCGGGACCATCGATGCCAGAAATGGCGCTGCCTATACGGCAGCAACCGCGGTCACCTACACGGCTGGCACCACCTACCATTTCATTCTGGACGTCAACGTAACCGCGCATACCTACAACGCCTCTGTGGTGGTTAACGGGGCGCCGGTGGTTATTGGAACGACCTTGGCATTCCGTACCGAGCAAGCAGCGGTTTCATCTCTGAACAACCTTGCGTCAATGACATCACCGGGAAGCCAAACTATTTGCAATGTCGCGGTATCAGCGGCGGCACCTTCGATCACGACACAGCCGGTAAGCCAGACGGTCACCGCCGGGCAGACGGCCACGTTCTCTGTGGCGGGAACTGGGACGGCACCGATGAGCTATCAGTGGCAGAAAAATGGTGGTGCGATCAGCGGCGCCACATCCTCTACCTATCAGACTCCAACCACAACGGTTTCCGACAGCCTGTCGCAGTTCACCGTAGTGGTAAGCAACACTTCGGGCAGCGTGACCAGTAGTGGCGCGACCCTGACCGTCAATGCCCCAGTGGTGGCACCTTCGATCACCACACAGCCGCTAAGCCAGACGGTCACCGCCGGGCAGACTGCTACATTCTCTGTGGCGACAACCGGAACATCAGTGAGTTATCAGTGGCAGAAGAACGGGGCCGCGATCGGCGGCGCCACGTCCTCTACCTATCAGACTCCAGCCACAACGGTTTCCGACAGCCTGTCGCAGTTCACCGTAGTGGTAAGCAACTCTTCGGGCAGCGTAACCAGCAGCGGTGTGACTCTGACCGTCAAACCTCCAGCGGTGGCGCCTGCGATTACCGCACAGCCGGTAAGCCAGACGGTCACCGCCGGACAAACGGCCACCTTCTCGGTGGCGGGCACCGGAACAGCGCCGATGAGCTACCAGTGGCAGAAGGACGCGGCTCCGATTGGCGGTGCCACGTCGGCTACTTACCAGACTCCGGTCACAACGGTTTCCGATAACGAATCTCAGTTCACTGTGGTGATGAGCAACAGTGCTGGCAACGTGACCAGCAGTGCCGCTACATTGACGGTAACTGCCGCTGGCTGTCTAGTATCGTCAGGGGCCTGGGTGAATTCGTCTCTGCCGCAGGTGGAAACGGGAATGTTTCGACTCGCATTCGATGCCACGCCTGCGTCTACCGGAATCGATGGAGTTGTAGGCCTTTCCTCGGGACCGGCCGGCGCCTTCACGAGTCTCGCCGCGATTGTCCGGTTCAATCCTGCCGGGACTATCGATGCCAGAAATGGCGCCGCCTATACGGCAGCAACGGCGGTCACCTACACGGCTGGCACTACCTACCATTTCATTCTGGACGTCAACGTAACCGCCCACACTTACAACGCTTCTGTGGTGGTTAATGGGGCACCGGTGGTTATCGGAACGACCTTGGCATTCCGTACCGAGCAAGCCGGGGTTTCGTCACTGAACAACCTTGCGTCAATGACATCACCGGGAAGCCAGACCATTTGCAATGTCACGATATCAGCGGTGCCGCCTTCGATCACCACACAGCCGGTAAGCCAGACGATCACCCCGGGGCAGACGGCCACGTTCTCTGTGGCGGGAACGGGGACGCCGCCGATGAGCTATCAGTGGCAGAAAAATGGTGGTGCGATCAGTGGCGCCACATCCTCCACCTATCAGACTCCAGCCGAGACACTTTCCGATAACGGATCTCAGTTCGGCGTGGTTGTCACTAACCCCGCCGGTAGCGTTACCAGCGGCTCCGCCGCCTTAGCGGTGAGCACAGGAACTGTACTTCTTGGAGCCAGTTCCACGCATCTAAGTTTCGGTAGCGTCAATGTCTCAAGCGACGGCGTCCAGAGCGTAACGATTACCAACTCCGGAAATTCCAGTGTCACTATCTCGAATGTCACCGTTTTGGGTGCCGGTTTTAATGCGGGCGGCGGAATTGCGGGGCTCATTTTATCGCCTGGACAAACGGCTTCTTTAAGCGTCACCTTCGCCCCCGCGGCCGCAGGCAGTGCCTCGGGTACCGTAACGGTGACGAGCAACGCCACAAACTCACCCATCACCGTCGCGCTCACCGGCACGGGCGCAGCACAGGCGCATTCCGTTGGCTTGGGCTGGACGGCCAGCACTTCCTCGGTGATCGGCTACAACGTGTATTCGAGTCTCGTCTCAGGCGGGCCCTACGTCAAACTGAACCCGACCCCAATGGCAGCCACGACTTACACCGATACGACCGTTCAGTCTGGTCAGACTTATTACTACGTGACAACCGCAGTGGGGTCGACTAGTAGTGCCTCTGAAAGCGGTTTTTCCTCGCAGGCTTCGGCGGTTATCCCCTAGCCGGGATCACCGAACCGGTCGAGTCTGGCGATCGGACATTTGACTTTTCGTTTGTCCTCCGGAAGTCCACAGGTCCCAGCGCTTGACGGTCCCTCCTACTCTGCTAACGTGGAGACGTGGCAGAAAATATATCGAAAGAGAGCAGATGCCTAATCGACACATGAGCCGAGTAGAACATGATCCAACCCATAGAAAACAAAGGATCGCGGCCACGCCTACTCGACACTTCTGGCAAGGCCCCTCATCTTCAGCCAGAGCTTCGGGTGTTACTTCGGCTTTCTCGACGAAAGCCTAATCGCTCTTTGACAACTGAATACTGCAAGAGTCGCCTCGGATTGCCCCGGCGGTCGACTAGCCCGCGCTTTTGCCGCCCATCTTTGCCCCACCTTCGCGCCGTAATCTTCTGCTTGCTTTCCTTCGCTGCGGTTCGTATCTTCGGTGCCACAATGACACCCCGTGGAACACGAACAGGTTCCGCGTCCGTAGCCGTGGCTCCGTGGATTCCACGAAGCGAAAGGTCTATGCTCACCGTCCCGCAAATAAAAGATTTGCTGAAGCTCCAGCCCCTTCCTTTGGAAGGCGGCTTTTTTGCGGAGGTTTACCGATCCACCCACAAGCTGCCCTCAAGCGCCTTACCTTCCGGCTATCTCGACGAGCGAAGCTTTTCTACAGCAATTTATTATTTGCTGACGCCGGAGAACTTTTCCGCTATGCACAGGCTGCGTGGAGACGAGGTGTATCACTTTTATTTGGGCGATCCGGTGGAAATGCTTCTGCTGAAGCAGGATGGAAGCGCGGAAGCGGTCCTCGAAGGACCCGATATCGCCGCCGGAATGCACCTGCAACAAGTGGTTGCCGGAGGCACATGGCAGGGAGCCCGGCTCGCTCCAGGTGGTCAGTACGCGCTGATGGGCAGCACTATGGCGCCCGGCTTCGATCCCGCCGATTTTGAGCTAGGCAACCGCGATCAACTGAGCGCTCAGTACCCGCGATATTCACCGCTCATTGCTATGCTCACCCGATAGGCAGGCCCTCACCTAGTAGCGGATGAAAAAGTAGGCTGACATTCCAAAGCCGATTCCAATCACCACCCAGCGGACGTATTGGGGATTCACACGCTGCGCCAAATTTGCTCCACCATAGCCTCCGGCGACGGCCCCGACGAGCATCAACAACGCTTGGGGCCAAAGTACGATGTGCGCGACGATGAACGTCACCAAAGCGCCGCCGTTTACAATACTCACCAGCAGCGACTTCATGCCGTTCATCGTGTGAATATTTTCCACGCCGAGAAATGCGAGCAACGCCAGCACCAAAATGCCAACGCCCGCGCCGAAATAGCCCACATAGATCGCGATTAGAAGCTGCAAAAATAATCCGGCAGTCAACAGAAGGCGCGGAGTTTTCGCGTGAGGGGAACTCGTTCCAAGCCCCGCACGGCTGCGAACCCATGTGGTCAGGCGTCCGCTGAAAACGAAGAGCAGCGTAGCCGCAAGCAGCAGCCATGGAACCAGGTGAAGGAAGGTCGACTGTGGCGTGATGAGCAGGATTCGAGCGCCGAGAACTCCGCCGATGATGCCGGTGATGATCAGAGGCGATAGCAGTCGGCGGGCCTTCGCATCAAGAGTTTTGCGATAGGCAAAGGTGCTTGCCAGCGTCCCCGGAAAAAGCGCGGCTGTATTCGTGGCATTCGCGTCGATCGGCGGAACCCCTGTAAAAATAAGCGTAGGAAATGAAATGAAGCTGCCGCCGCCAGCCACAGAATTGATCGATCCGGCCGCGAAGGCGGCGAAAAACAGAAGAACGGGATGCGTTAAGCGCACGCGAAAGAATACCTTGCGCCGAAATTGAAGTCATCCAGATTGACGCGATTGGCCCACTGCCGGTTTGCGTTTCGTTGCCCGCAGACAAGGCTTTCGGTATATTTGAACGGGGATATATGACCGATCCGAAAGCGCCATTTGCGACTGTAGAAGAGGCGATCGAGGAGATTCGCCAGGGCCGCATGATTGTCCTTGTGGACGATGAGGACCGCGAAAACGAAGGCGATCTGACCATGGCGGCGGAAAAAATCACGCCCGAAGCCATCAATTTCATGTCCAAATACGGGCGCGGCCTGATCTGCCTCTCGCTTTCCGAGCAGCGTTGCGATGCCCTCGATCTGAAGCCAATCTCGGCGCGAAATACGTCGGCATTTGGCACTCCCTTCTGCGAGCCCATCGACGCGCGCCGCGGGACGACCACTGGCATCAGCGCCTGGGATCGCGCCACCACGATTCTGACTGCGACCGATCCTCACACTCGGTCCGAAGATCTGGCGCGTCCGGGCCACATATACACGCTGCGAGCGCGCAACGGCGGAGTGCTGGTGCGCGCGGGACAGACCGAAGCTTCCGTGGACCTGGCTCGCATCGCGGGACTCGATCCTTCAGGCGTCATCTGCGAAGTGATGAATGAAGACGGCACCATGGCGCGTATTCCGCAGCTCGCGGAATTCTGCAGAATTCATGGGCTGAAATTGGTGACAGTTGCCAGCCTGATCCGTTACCGCATGCACCACGAACGGAATATCCGGCGAATCGCGGAATCCGATTTACCCACGAAGTATGGAAATTTTCGAATGATTGCGTACTCAAGCGACGTGGACCACGAAATCCACGTGGCGCTGGTTCGCGGTGCGATCCCGTCGGACATGCCGAGCCTTGCCGATAGTGGCAATGCCATGCCGGAGACGCTCCCGCAGTTGGCGGAGGATGGCCCGCCGCTCGTCCGCGTCCACTCGCACTGCTTGACGGGAGATGTCCTCGGCTCGAGCACATGCGATTGCCGCGAAATGCTGGAGGGATCGCTGAAGGCAATTGCCGGGGAGAACCGCGGAGTTTTCGTGTATCTGCACCACACTGGGCGCGGCTTTCGTATCGACTCCCGGACCGAAGAAGGGGCCGCGCTGCCCAAAATCATTTACCACCATCGCGAGCACGTGGACCGCGATCCTGGCGTGCAGCGCGTGATCCAGCACGAAAGCGGAATCGGAGCGCAAATCCTGAAAGACCTTGGCTTGCGCCGCATCCGAGTCCTGACGAACCTGCCGCGCAAAGTTGTGGCGCTCGAAGGCTACGGATTGGAGATTGCGGATCAGGTACCGCTTAGCATTCAACAGGCCAAGCAGAGTCACCAGCTTTTGTAGGAGCCCCCCGCGCGAATCAAAAAGCCGACGTGTCGCCAGCGCCTACGAGATGCCTCCGCAGATCTAGCGGCCGAAAACCAGCACTACAAAAGAATCCGGGACCATCGTCGGCCGAGGATGCGGATGGTCCGCGGTGGCTGCGGGCGGCGGGCCAAATTCGGCGGTTACGAGAAAAACTTCATGCGTTTTTTTGTCGAGGGCCATGGTCCGTGCGCCCATCTGCGTGGGAACGTCCTCGACGACGCTGAATTTATCAGGTGACTCCTCGCGTACCACCGTCAATACTCCCGAAAAGCAAGAAGCAAAAGCGTACGAGGTGCCCGGATCGAAGCGGTCGGCGTCAACACCGACTCCTATCGCCGGTGTAGCAATCACTCTTCCGGAATCTGTGTCGATCACTGCCATCATTTTGTTGCCGCAACCGGCAAACAAGCGGTGGTGTTTCGCGTCAATCGCCAGGCCAGAGGGTTCGGCGCATGGCGCGAGCGGCCAGTGCGCCAGAACCGTTAGCTTCTTCGAATCGAGCTCCACTTCCTCGCTCTTGTTTTCCACGTTGACGAAGACGTGGCCCTTGCCGTCAGCCGCCGCGAACTCGAGCTTCCCGCCGATCGGGATCGTGCCGGCAACCTTTCCGGTGGCGCCATCAATTGCCGTGGCGCTGCCGCTGCGCCCGTTCATCGCAAACACGCGCTTGGATGCGGGATCGTAAATAATCGCGTCCGGATTCATTTCCGCTTTGGCCTCGCCGATCACCGCAAGCGTTTTCAGGTCGAAAATCGTTATCGTGCCGGCTTGTCCATTAGACGTGAAACCGCGGCCCAGGTCGGGGGCGAGCGCGATACCGTGCACGCCGGCCGTGTTCGGGATTTCGCCGACCACCTTTTCAGTGTCCACGTTGAGGACCACCACCTTCGCGCCGCGCGAGATGAAAAGCCTCCGCGTGGGCGAATCAAAAGTGATGTAATCCCAGAAACCTTCGCCGCCAACTCTAATCTTCTTGACGAGGTGGTAGCCCGACGGTCCCGGTGCCGGCGCCGCGGCTTCCACTTCTCGTGTTAGGCGACTGTGGCTTCCCAATCCGGCTGCGACCGCAAAGAGCGCGACGAACCCCGCGAGGCCAGCGTACGAAAATCGACGCGATAGCATTCCTATCTCCTGGGACGGCATGGCCGTCAAAGCTTTTGCGCCGACATCGTAATGCCAGTAGCGCGGATCGTCAAATGAACCAAAGATTAATATCTACTAATGATTGGACCGCGAATGAGAGGCGCATTTAGCAGCGCCCCAGCCGCAAAAAAAGTAGCCGCGCAAAACCGGCTTCTATGGCGACTTTTTTGGAGCGGGTCCGACCGTGATGTAGGGCCGCATCTTCTTCAGCTTCGCTTCGGAGATGCCGCGAATCACTAGCAAATCGGTCACGCGTCGGAAATGTCCGCCCTTGGCGCGAAAATCCACGATCGCGTTCGCGGTAGTGGGGCCAACGCCGGGGAGTTGCTCAAGTTCCTTCACCGTCGCCGTATTTAGATCAATCGGGTGCGCGGGAAGGGTCTTCTTTGCCAGGGAATTCGTGGAGAAAAACAAAATCCCGGCCAGAATAACGGCTGCACAGCGCCAACGCGATGCGAAACTCCACGTCATCCGATTCCACTCGCGCACAGAAAGCTCTGTCTCGCGGGCGCCAAGGCTCCCCTACACGCCGGCGGCGATGCCATGCGCGTCATACTCCGTCACCGGCCCGAAGAGAGCGGCTTGCTCGCCGATCTTGGCTCGGTCGCCTACGAGAACGATTTGCGCATTCGCCGAATCGAAGTGGCGGCGCGCGGCGGCGAGCACGTCCTCCGCAGTAAGCTGGCGAATCCGCTCCCGATATGTTTCCAAATAGTCTTCCGGCAATTGGTCAAGATAGACAGTCGAGAGCTGTCCGAGCAGGCCGTCCTGCGTGGCCACGCCCAGTGAAAAGACGCCGGTCAAATAGCTGCGGGCGCTATCCAACTCCTCCGCCGTAACCGGCAGGGAGCGAATCCTGTCCATTTCGTAAAACATTTCGGTGAGCGTGGCTGCAACGACTTCGTCTCGCACCGCCGCGCGCACCGTGAAATATCCCTGTTGGCGCAAGGCGTTCACGCCGCTGCCCGGACTGTAGGTGTAACCCTTCTGCTCGCGAATGTTGATGACCAGGCGCGAATGAAACGCGCCCCCGAAAATCGAATTCGCGAGGATCAGCCGATACCAGTCGGGATCGCGGCGGGTGATCGCCAGATTGCCGAGCAGCACCTGCGCCTGCACCGTCCCCGGCAAATGGACGAGGTGCACGCGGCGGCCGGATTGGCGCGGCGGCGCGGACCACGCGGACGCCACCGGTTGCGGGGCCTTCCAGCTCCCAAAAACTTTCTCCACTTGCTCAAACATCGCATCGGTGGAGAAATCGCCGACAACAATCAGCAGCGCATCTGACGGCACATAGTGGTGACGATAGAATTCCTCGAGCTGCTCGCGGCGAAACGCGGCTACTTGTTCTTCCCTGGGTGCAACCACAGCATAGGGATGCGCGCCGAAAAGCACTCCGCGCAGGCGTTCGCTCGCGAGAAAACCCGGTGTAGTGCGTTCGATCTTCAACTCTTCAAGCTTCTGCCGGCGCTCGCGCTCGAATTCCTCGTCGGGAAAGGAAGCGTTGCGCGCGAGATCGGCAATTAGTTCCAGAATGTCCGCCGAAAATTCCGCGAGGCCCGCTGCAGAAATCGAGCTTGAATCCGCGCCGGCATGCGTGCCAAGGCCCGCGCCCATGCGGCGCAAATCCTCTTCAATTTGGCGGCTGGGGCGCGAGGCCGTCCCCATGCGGACAACGGTCGCGGTCATTTCCGCGAGCCCAGGCGCCCGCCGCGCGACCACAGCGTTGCCGCTGCGAAAATAAAGGTGCGCTGAAATCTTGGGAAATGTTCGCGATTCGACGAGTACCGCCTGCATGCCATTCGATAGTTGCCGAACCGCGCGTTTCGGCCAACGGACTGGACGCTCGGGAGCGAGTGCGGGAGCCGAGCTGCGTTGGGAAGAAGGAGCTGCGGGCGCGCTCGTTGGCGTCATCGCGCACCTCCGAGAGCCACGGGACGCCGCACCAGCACGGCTCGATTGCTCGGCACAAGATATTTTCTGACGATAGATTGTACCTGTTCGGGCGTCACGCCGAGAAACCCGTCGAGGATCGTATTCACTCGATCGGGATCGCCGTCGAACAACGTGAAGCACGCGAGGTAGTGCATCAAGCCGAAGCGCGGCATATAAGAGCCCATTCCGCCTTCGAGCATCGAATAATAATCCGAGCGGAACTTCACCTTCACCGGATCAAGTTCTTCGGGCGCGATTCCTTTCTCCTCCAATTCGCCTATCACTTCGTCGTAGATTGCGACCGTGCCTTCGGAAGTGAATTCGGGCTTATGAAAAATGCGCGTGACCATCTGCGTGGGGCCGTTGGTATCGAACAAATCCGCGCTGCCATCGGCGTCCACGGCGATTTGTTCTTCGAGCACCAGCTTGCGGTACACGCGACCCGCGCGGCCGCCGTGCAGCACGCGCTCAATAATCGCCGCGGCACACCAATCGGGACTTTCGCGTGGCGGAAGCGTATACCCGATCGCGATTGCCGGCAGCGGACCGAATTTCTCGGTCACCTCACCGTGGCGTTCCTCAGTCTGTGGAGGCTCGCTCACATCGGCGTGTGGCGGTAGTGGCGCGGCGGGAATATCGTCGAAATAGCGCTTGGCCAGCGTGAAGGCTTCTGACGGTTCGAAGTCGCCGAGCATCACCAGCACGGCGTTATTCGGCGAGTAATAGGTGTGGAAGAAGTTCTGCACGTCGGCAAGCGTGGCGGCGTCCAAATCGGCGAAGTCTCCGTAAAAATTGTGGGCGTTGGGCCAGTTGCGAAAGGCCACCGGCGGCAAATCGAGCCAGGGAAATCCACCGTAGGGCTGATTCATCACGTTCACGCGGACTTCCTCTTTCACCACGTCGCGCTGATTCCGAAGATTCTCATCGTCCACCTTGAGCGCGCGCATGCGATCCGCTTCGAGCCACAAAACGCGCTCCAGCGCATTCGACGGCACCGCTTCGAAATAATTGGTCACGTCGTAGTTCGTCGTGCCATTCAGCACGCCGCCGGAGGAATTGATCAGCCGGATGTGTTCCATTTTTCCTGCGTTGTCCGATCCCTGGAACATCATGTGCTCGAAAAGGTGTGCGAAGCCGCTGCGTCCGCGCGGCTCCAGGCGAAAGCCGATCTGATAATAGACGCCCACGGTCACCACCGGCGCCGTGCGATCCGGCGACGCCACCACGCGCAAGCCGTTGGCAAGCTTGGTGTGTTCGACGGGAATATGAAGTTTTTTGGGCGATGGATTCAATGATTGCCTCCGAGGATTTTTTCTGAGTTGCCGTTTCGGACCGGCCGCAGCGCCATATCTAAACCTTCAACGGCCTTCTAGCGCGCGCTTGCTCTTCTTGATCGCGGCAGCCGGTTTCTTCGCAAGGATCCGGGCGGCCAAAAGCGCAAGCGCGGCATAGGATTCCCGAAATTCGCGGGGATAGCCGCGAAGCGCCTTTGCATGCCTCGCGACTATTCCGTAATCGCCGCGCGATAGCGGCCCCGTCCACGCGGCGCGGGGCCCCATCCGCTGTATATTATCGAGTATTTGGTGCACTAAAGGTAAAAGCGTTTTCGTGGCACTCCGCCGCGTAAAGCCGATTCGCATCAGCATCTGGATGCCCGTTTCGACTAGGGGATAAGCGCTGCCCGCGGCGAGAACCGCCGCCGCGTGATAAATCGGCTTGTCGCGAGTCTCGATGGTCACCGTAATTCCGCCCAGGGATTGCGCGATCGATTGGGCCATCCTGCGCGCCTTGCCATCGCCTTCAATCGCGAAGACCACTCCGCTCAATTTTGGAATCACTTTGCCGCCGAACGCCTGCATCGGGTGAAGCGAGCCCGTGGCGGCACCGAGCCGCGCGAGGGGTGCGAGGACAGTGCGGTCAAGAGTTGCGCTCGTATGCAGAATCACTTTGCCCTTGCATTTGAAGCCCCCGACGCGAGCGAGCGCGCGCGCGACGGCTGGCAGCACGTCATCAGGTGTTCCCAGCAGAATCAAATCTGCCGCGAATACTTCGCCGGTGATGCGACTAAACGCGGTCCCGCCACCGATGGCTCGCACAGCCGCGCGCGCCGTTGCGGGAAACCGCGTGACAACTGCGCCGATTCGCCAGCCTCGTCCGCGAAGACGTCGGCCCAGCGCTTTCCCTACGCGTCCCGCCCCGATGATGGAAATCATTTGAGCCATCGAGCGTGCTAGCATAACTTGTTACTACTTCTAGCGTTGGGGAAATTGCCCGGTGCACATTTTTTGGGCCGCCGTCCTGTGCTCAATTGCATTTCTGTGGGTCGCCGAGTCTATTGAACTTGCGATCGGGCTGCCCTCGATTCCCTCGCTCGAAGACGCAGCGATACTCGCAGATTCCGAGTGCCCTCAAGTTTCGATTCTCTTCGCCGGGCGCGACGAAGCCGACAAACTGCCCGGCGCGCTCGCAACTTTTTTAGCCTTGGATTATCCCCGTTACGAAGTGATTGCGGTCGACGACCGTTCAACTGACGGCACTCGGGCGATTCTCGAAGCAGCGGCCCAAAACGACGCACGATTGAAAGCGGTGCACGTGTCCGCCCTGCCTGACGGGTGGCTGGGGAAGCCGCATGCCTTGCAGCAAGCGTACGAACAGTCCAGCGGCGAGTGGCTGGTATTCACCGACGCGGACGTTCACTTCAAGCCGGACCTGCTGCGCCGAGCCATCGCGCTGGCGCAAGTGAAAAAGTTGGACCATATGACGCTGCTCGGCGCGCCCAAAATGTTTACGCCTACCGAAAAAATCGTGATGACGTTTTTCGGTCTGGCTTTCGTGATTGGAACGCGTCCCTGGAGCGCGAGCAACCGCGATTCTACTGGATACAACGGCGTCGGCGCTTTTCAGTTGATCCGTCGGGGCGCCTACGAACAGATTGGGACACACCGCCGCTTAGCCATGGAAGTGATTGACGACATGAAACTCGGAAAGTTGGTGAAGGAATCGGGACTGCATTCCAGCGTGGCCAAGGGCGGAGACGCGGTGAGCGTGCATTGGCACGCAGGATTGCGCAACACCATTCGCGGCACCACCAAGAATTTCTTTGCGGCGGCGGGATACAAGCTGTGGCTGGTGAGCGCGCAAATTCTGGGATTGTTGCTGATGTGCGTGTTTCCGGTGGTCGCTCTGCCATTTGTCCACGGGTGGGCTCGCCTGTTCGCCGCGATTGCGGTCGGCGTGCCGCTGATAATGGCGGTCGGCGTAGCGATCGTATTCAACATTTCGGCTATCTACGCCTTCACTTACCCGATAGGCGCTCTGATTTTCGCGTGGATGCTCACGCGCTCCACAATTGTCACCCTGTGGCAGGGCGGAATCGTCTGGCGCGGCACCTTCTACCCGCTGAAAGAGTTGAAGCGCGGCGTGGTTTAGTTTTTCGAGCAACACCTCACGAATCTCACTTACGCATTTCGTTCCGCACGATGTAGCCATCACGGCTTGTACCTTAGCGCTTCCTCCAAAACACCTCATGCTGCAGAGGATCGAGTGCCGCGTCCACGGTAATGGGCCTTCGGTATGCTAGCGCCCGTCCGAGCATGAAGCATAGAATCAGTTCATGCCGCAGGGCCGTTTCTGATATTCGATAAATCGTCGCTCGAGAGCCTGAATCTCGATGAGGCCGTCATGCTCGATAATTTCTATATGTCGAACATCACTCCGTTGTTTTTCGTGGAGTGTCTTGCGGATCTCGAAAAGGCAATCCGCAGCAACAGCACGCCGGAGCAACTTGTCGGCTCTTTAGCAGCACGCAGGCCTGAATCTCAGTCGTACCCGAACGTCCACCACGCAACTATCCTGCGCGGCGAACTGGCCGGGAAATTCGATCTCAAGACCGTACGCGGCCGACTAGTGCTGGCCGGTGGCAGGCACGTCCAGCTTGGCGACAAGAAAGGCGTTATTTTCGAGCATAGCCCAGAAGCAGAAGCCGTCAGCCGCTGGAGTAAACGCGAATTTCTCGAACTGGAGCGGAACATCGCTAGGCAATGGCGGCGCGCACTCACCGGCATCGACCTCAAGGCCATGGTGCAAAGCGTTGCGAGCGCGTTAGGCCCATGGCGAACGCCGAATTCGTTACAGGACGCGCGGACGATGGCCGACACCATCATCGACAACATGGACCCGGAATGGCTGATCCGTTTCGGCCTGAACCTACTGGGCGCCCCCGAAACCGTCGAATACGTCGTGAACGCGTGGGTACAGAAACGACGACCGCCGCTGCGCGATCACTTGTCATATTTCATGTTCATGCTCAAGATCAATATTTTCTTCTGTCTTGTGCTGCCGACTCATCTGCTGAGCAACGTTAAGCCGAGCCACAAGATCGATCTCGCCTATCTTTATTACCTCCCGTTCTGTTCCGTTTTCACGTCGAAGGATAACTTTCACGCGGATATCGTTCCGTTATTCCTTTCGCCGGAGCAGACGTTCGTTAACGGCGCTGAACTCAAGGAAGACTTAAAACGTCTCGTTGAGCACTACGAACGGCTGCCTCATGACGTGCTAAGAACGGGGCTCATCCATTTCGCCGCATACCCCCCAGACGATAGCGGGTTCTTGACTACGCGGCTCTGGGATAAATACCTGCCTGGCTGGCGTCGTATAAGAGATATGCCGAAACCGGTGCCCGACCCGGAGGAAGAAAAACGGTTGGTGGAGGAGATCAACCGACAGACCGACTCACCCGAGCTGCAGCCGAGCGACGAACACGACATCGACAAAATGGATTACGCGACAATCCGCCGCATGGTGCATCCTCAAAAAGGCCGTTGGCTGCGTTTTTCCGAGGAACAGATTCAGCGTATTCGGGAACACGAGAAGAGCAAAACGTAGCGAGAAATGACTCTCCCGATACGGCGTAAGTCCTGATAAGTCAGATCTTATCGCCTACGTAGTTCCCACAGTAGACAATCACGTGCGAAATGAATTAGCGTAAGTCGGGGATTTTTTCTTGACCCCTTGCGGACCGACAGTGCAGCCTGATCGCACTGATAGGTGCTGCCCGCCCTCTCGACGAGGGTCCGATGCTCTTTGAAAACTGAATAAGTGTCGTGGCGATCTGCTGAGAGGGGAATTGCTTCCAGACTCGCTGCGCAGCTCGTCACACTAGGCGAGTAGAAATGCCTCTAACTCATAGAAAATAAAAGGTGAAGGACCATTCTACCCCGTCACACTTTTCGGACCTAGGAATCCGGTAAAAGCGCCCCTATTTTTGCTGGCTGCGGACCCTAGCCCGCCCCGCCGGGCCCGGAGCCGCTGTCGGCAACGGGCTGGATGATTCCGCCTGCACCGGGTCAATCGTTGCTGCGACTTCAGTCGTCGCAATCACGCCCAGGTCGCGCTGCTTGAGTGCGCGAATGCGGTCGCGCAGCGCGGCGGCGCGCTCGAATTCGAAATTCTTAGCGGCTTCGCGCATCTGCGTTTCGAGTTGCACGATCGCTTTTTGCAATTGCTCCTCGTTGGTGATGTCCCCGATCACGGTGTCATCCGCCGGAATCGTGACGTAGTCCGCTTCCACGATCCGAGCCAGTTGCATGTCCACAGATTTCACGATGGATTGCGGTGTGATGTTGTTTTCAAGATTGTAAGCTTGCTGCTTCGCGCGGCGGCGATTGGTTTCGCCGATTGCCTGTCGCATCGAATCGGTCATGCGGTCGGCATAAAGAATCGCGCGACCTTCGAGGTGTCGCGCGCAGCGGCCCATGGATTGAATCAGCGAAGTTGCGCTGCGAAGATAGCCTTCCTTGTCCGCATCCAGAATCGCAACCAGCGAAACTTCAGGCAGATCGAGCCCTTCCCGCAAAAGATTGATTCCGATCAGGACGTCGAATTCGCCGCGCCGCAAATCGCGCAGAATGCGCACGCGCTCCAGCGTTTCAATCTCGGAATGCAGATACCGGCAGCGTACGCCAACCTCGCCGAAATATTCCGCCAGATCTTCCGCCATCCGCTTGGTAAGCGTGGTAACAAGAACGCGCTCGTTGCGCGCCGCGCGCACGCGAATTTCCTCGAGCAGATCGTCCACTTGCCCTTTAACCGGCCGAACCTCGGTTTCCGGATCGACCAAGCCCGTCGGCCGGATTACCTGCTCGACCACCACGCCGCCGGATTTCGTCAGCTCATATGGGCCGGGCGTGGCGGAAACGTAGACAACCTGATTGGTGCGATGCTCGAATTCCTCGAAATTGAGCGGGCGATTGTCGAGAGCCGAAGGCATCCGAAAACCGTAGTCCACCAGCGTCTGCTTGCGCGAGCGATCGCCGGCATACATCCCGCGGAGTTGGGGAACCGTCTGGTGCGATTCGTCAATAAAAAGCAAATAATCGGAAGGAACGTAATCGAGCAGCGTTGGCGGCGCTTCGCCGGGAAGCCGCCCGGACATATGTCGGGAATAATTCTCGATGCCGTGGCAGTAGCCGATGGTGCGCATCATTTCGATATCAAAGTGAGTGCGCTGCACCACGCGTTGCGATTCCACAATTTTTCCCTGCCGCGCCAGCTCGCCCTTCCACCAATCCAGCTCTTCGTAGATGGTCTGAATCGCGCGCTCCCGTTGCGCGGCAGGCAGCACGTAGTGCGACTTCGGATAAACGGGCAACCGCGTGATTTCGCCGTCGCGCGAGCGAATCTCTCCGGTGAGCGGATCGATTTTGCGTATAGCCTCAATCTGGCTGCCCCATAGTTCGACGCGCAGCGCGAAATCCTCGTAGGGCGGGTAGACCTCAATCGTATCGCCGCGAACCCGAAAGGTTCCGCGGCGAAGATCCTCGGCGCGATCGTATTGAATTTCCACGAGCTTGCGAAGGATCGCTTCGCGCGCAATGGACTGGCCCTTTTCCAGCATGAGCATCATGCCGTAATACGCTTCAGGGGAGCCGATGCCGTAGATGCAGGAAACGGAGGCCACCACGATCACGTCGCGCCGCTCGAAAAGCGAGCGCGTGGCGCTCATTCGCAGCTTATCGAGCTCATCGTTGATGGTCGCTTCTTTTTCGATGAAAACGTCGCTCGCGGGGACGTACGCTTCCGGTTGGTAGTAATCGTAGTAGCTGACGAAATATTCCACCGCGTTTTGCGGGAAGAACGATTTGAACTCGTGGAATAGCTGAGCGGCCAGCGTTTTGTTGTGGGCCAGAACAATCGCAGGCTGGTTGACCTCTTCGATCACCTTGGCCATCGTAAATGTTTTTCCCGAGCCGGTTACGCCCAGGAGCACTTGATGGCGATCGCCGTCGTTCAGGCCGCGAACGATCTGTGAAATCGCTTCGGGCTGATCGCCGCGCGGATCGTAATCGCTGGCAAGCTTGAACTTGGTCGCCACAGTGCCTCCAGGCGCAAAATGCTGCAAACGCGTAAAACTACTATTATACCGCAGCTGTCTATAGGCGGGAGCGCAGGGTGCCGCTCGCTCTTTTAGGATTTTGGCCGTACGAGCGGAATCAAAATCCGCGAATCGTGCAATCCGTTCGTATTGGACGGAATTTTGCCGATCACCATGGCCACTTCGTCGCAGTCGGTGAGTTTGGGGCAGTGCAGGCAATCCTTGTAGATTTTGTCCGGCAGCTCTTCGCGCTTGGCAACTTCGAATCCCAGATGACCGAAGAAGCCGGGAGTTCGCGTGAAAAGGCACACGCAGGTCACGCCGTGCCGCCGCGAGTCTTCCATCAAAGCCTCGACCAGCGCTCTTCCCGCGCCCCGCCCTTTGCTTTGCGGAGAGACGGCGATGGAGCGAATTTCCGCGAGGTGCATTCCGTAAAGATGAAGGGCGCCGCAGCCGAGAATCCGGCCATGCTCTTCCGCCACGATGAAGTCGCGGACGTTTTCCGAAAGTTCCGCCACGCTTCGAGGAAGCAGCGTGCCTTCGTCGGCATGAGGCTGGATGATTCCGTGAATTTCCGGAACGTCGGGTAAAACGGCCTGTCGCGTCACGAGCATTCTGAAGATCATAGTATATTTATGCACTGGAGTGTATATCTATTCGCCAGCGCGATCTCGCTGCGAAACGGCGGAAAACGGCTAGGGTTTCACGGGAGTTTGGGGCGCGGTAACCAACGTGATTTCGGACTGGCTCTGGAGGTGTCCCTGCTCGTGAATCCGGGAGCCCGTGGCCACGCTCACTACTTCGTAGTCGGCATCTTCTTTGCTGGTTTGCGTCGAGCTGACAAGTAGCCCGGTCGCGAGCGAAACTGACTCGAGCGCTTCACCCGACCCGAGCCAAGTGCCCGAAGTGCGCAATCCGTTGCGGCGATAATCTTCCGGAGTTGCGTCGGAATGCGCCGAACCCTGCCGCGAAATGTCAAAGTGCGTCAGAATCACGGCGCAGCCGGATGGGTTGCTTGCCGGCCGATTTGACCGCGCGACCGCGGCGCCGGTCGAATCACAGGGCTCGTTGCGAACGTAGGTTGATTCAGTGCGCCAGAGCAAATCGGAGAGCGGCTGCCCCTGAAGCGGATGTTCGCTCTTCCATTTCTCGCCGAGGCGAACGCCCTTCGGAGGCATTCCGGCGTCCGGCGACAACGCGCTGAGCCAGGAAATGATCGGTTGCGCGGCCGAGCTTTCAGGAAAGATTTCCTTCAGGCCCTTGAAACCGGTAAGTTGCCCATCGGCCGCGAGCGTGAATTCAATGGAGTGCCCTTCCATGCGAGTGTACCGGCTGCCTAACGACGGAGTGGAGGGATCAAGCGCATCATTCTCCGACGAAGCGCTCGATTTCTCGAATGTGGCGCGGAGGTGGACGCCGCCTGGCGCGGATGCCGAAGTGGCGGACGCGCCAACTACGTCCAGCCTAACAAGCAAGTGGATCGCCTGATTTGATCGAGAACCTCCCTCGGGATTTGATAGAGGAGTTGTGACTGCTCCCGTAGTGGTGGTGCGGGAATCGATTTGGTAGCGGAGCGATTCGCCGGCGACGAATTTCGGGGTCAAGCGAATCCGCTGATCGGCAATGGCGGTGAGCGCCAACGCCGTCAAACAAAAATAGCCAATGAGAACGCTCCAAGGCAGTCCGAGCTTGCTGGCGGCCCCTCTCCTCCACATCAACGATCGGGAATGCGTGCCGGTGTTCATGCGCTATCTTTGCCCCGAGCGGCGCACTGGAGCAGCCGGAACCAGCGAGACTTCAGGCGCGGCCAGCGAACCTCCAAGATGAAACGCAGCCAACTGCTGATCGGGATTGTCGGGGAGCGTGGACAATGCGCGCAAACGGAAATCGATGTTGCGGGCGAAATCGACGCTGCCCGCTCCCTGAATCCAGCCGCCTACTCCGGAAAGGAGGTCCAATTTCTGGAACGCGACTTTTCCTTGGCCGCACGAGAACGTCGCCGAGCCGTCAGGGAAAAGCGTGCTTTCATTTTCGCCGGAGTCCCCCAAAGGCATCGAAATATCAAATTTTCGTAATTCGGCATTGAACAAGCGCGCACGGCCCTGGCATGTCAGCGAGCCAATCAGGTCGGCCCGGCTCGCACCATGTGCCTCCAGCCAAATTTGACCGGAGGCTGAGCCGCTCAACAATTTTGCAAGTTTGGGAGATGCAGAGGCCAGCGAGGACAAGCTCACATCCGAAAAGTCGAAGCTCGTGCGATACACCGGCGCGGCGGACAGGATCGCATCAACCGAGCCGCCAAGCCGCCCGCCGTAGAACTGGCCCGAGGCATTGGAGAGCGCAATCTGGCGCCCATCAAGTTCCAGGTTTCCCTGCAAATGAGAGACATGTAAAGGCGGCAGAACGAATTCGCCAACCGCGATTCGGCCCGCTGCGCGGAGATTTTCCGGCGAAGCCGTCGCAGGCCGCGCGCTCAAAAAGGGAAGCATGCGGTCAAGAAAACTTTCCTTCCACGCGGGGTTCAGCCACCGGTCCAGGTCCGCCGTAGCGAGGCGATCCGCCGAAAGGGAAAATTGCCATTCGCCATCCGGCTCGCGACGGTTGAATGTACCGCTCCACTGGGCCCCGAAGACTTGTGCCGAGGATACGCTCACGTGCGCGCTGCCTGGCTTCAATTCCGCGCGAGCTCCGATTTGGTCGATTGGCTGATTCAGGAAAGGCACTCGCAGCTTCGCACCCTCCGATGTTCTACCTGGGCCCCCGATTTCAATCCAACCGACCGGCTGAAACGCTACAGTGCTGATTGAATTTGCTAACCGCGGAAGAGACCACCAGTATGGAATATCATTCCACCGCAGATCGCAGGTGAATGGGCCTGCCAAATCCCAGCCGTGCGAAATATTCCAGCCAAGAGCGCTTGCTCCCGCAATCAGATCGCGCGTCTCGGCCGTTTTCCCCGTGACGTGCCACACTGCCAAGCCCACTGGAGCGGGTCGAAAGGACGCTTCCAGCCGGAATGTGCCACGGGGATCGTGCGAAGCTCCCCACGCCAGGTTCACCGCGAAGGTAGCGGTCTTCCCGCGAACAAATCTAAATGTCACCGGATCCAGGCGCGCGGTACGAGGGACGCCCGTAGCTCCCACCTCGATCGCATCCGTCTCTGCTTCGGCATTGATGACATGGGGCGGCCATCCCGCAAATCTTGCCTGCACCTGGGCGCTTCCGTGCACCGAAAGGTTATCGGCAATTCCCGCGTGAAAGGCGCGGATCCATGCAACCACGTCGCCCATATCGACTCGAGCCGACGACAGCGCGATTTCGTCCGGCTGTTGCATGCTACCCGGAGATTTTTCGCCGGAGCGATTCCAAAGAATGCGTCCCGAGGCACGCGCGCGCGAATTCGGAGCGTCCAGCGCAATATTCGTGAATTGCACAACGGGCGAGGCCGGATCCCAATCGAGCGTGCCGGCCAAATTCAACGACGGATTATCAAACCGGAGCGGGATATCCCAGCCATGAATCTGGCGCAGCGCCGCGCGTCCCTGGAGCGACCACCGGCCGTCTTGACCCTCTGTGCGCGCATTCACCGCCACGGAAAGAAAGCCGCGGATGCCGTGATCATCGCCGCGGACCAGCCGCAGCACGTCAGAAAGCGAGGCGCCTTGCCACTCCACATTCAATGCGGCGGGGCGAAGCCGCGATGACGTGCCTCCCACCTCGCCCGACAAATGGAGCACGCCCGCTTGCTGCGTCATCGCGGCGGCGCGCCAGGGCGTGCCTTGCAGATTTATGCTCCAGCGGCCCGGCCGGTTTGCTTCGACTGCGCCGGTGACTCCGACGAAGGCGAATGGGAGTTTTTGATAGCCGCGCTTGAAGTTGAGACGCCCTTCTTCTACTTCGAGCCGGCGAAAACGCAATGCCGGCGAAGCAGCCGGTGACGCGATCAAGCCGTTTTGCGGTGCGGACTCAGCCGCGCGCGGCAGCCACTCCGCCACATTCAAACGCCCGTCGGGCGCCACCACGATATTCAAACTGGGGCGATCAAGCGAGACAGTTCCCGCTTCGATCCGTCCTCGCAAAAGGCTCTGCCAGCACAGCCGAACGGAGACAGATTCGGCGCGCAAAAAGTATTCGCGTCCGAACTGCGGGTCCTCCCCGACGGTAACGGAACGCGCGCTCAGCGTCGGGCCGTCCCATAAACTGAAATCGTAGCTGCCCACTTCCACAGGTCTGCCGAAAACAGCCTCGAGCCGCGATGCCAAAATTTTCTGCAGCGGAGTGTACCGGATGGTGACAGAGAGACCCTCGCTCACAATCCAAAATACGGCCAGTACCAGAATGATGCCTTTTAGCCACCGGCTTCGCGGCCGGCGCCGCGAACGGCTCGCCTCAATGACCTCGGGCCTCGCAATCGCATCTGTGATGGTGTCGGACATGACGGATTATGGGAAGCGCAGGGACATTCTGCGCTCAAACAGTTCGCGGTGTCTCTGCTAATTCACGAGGCGCAGCATGCGATGCCAGCGCGTCTTCGTGGAAATATGGGCGAGCACGTGGCCGATACCGCGGACGGTGCCCGCGAGACTCCGGTCATTGTAATCTCCGGCGTCCGCGTCCACCGACCAGTAAATTAGCGCCGGACTGCCAATGATGGCGCTTCGGTCTACAAAACCCCAGTACCGGCTATCGGAGCTGCTGTCCCGGTTGTCGCCCATCACGAAATAACGGTCCAGCGGAACAACCAGTTCTCCATGTTTGACGTAATTCATGATTTCGCCGGCCCACTCCGGTCGCAATTGCTCGGCAATAATGCGTTCATCGTGCGGCGGGAAATCGCTGAACGGATCGTAGAGAGACGGATCGTAAATCGTATAGCGTTCGGACAAGAGCGTTCCGTCGACGTACACCTTCCGGCCTGCCATGCGAAGACGGTCGCCCGGCAGCCCGATCACGCGCTTCACGTAGTCCACATGATCGTCGTACGGAAACTTGAAGACGACAACATCCCCTCGGCGAATGCTCCGATAAGGGAGCAGTTTTTCATACCACGCTCCCGTTCCCTCGAAAATGAATTTGTTCACGAGCAAATGATCGCCCACCAGGAGCGTTGGCTCCATCGATTCCGAGGGAATCTTGAAGGCTTGCACCACAAACGTGGTGCCGAATAGAACCAGCAGAATGGTGACGAGGAGTGACTCAACTAAATCGGCGGCAGCGCTGCGAGCCTGATGCCCGGCCGGCGGCAACAACGCGGCCTCGGGCTCCGGCTCTCGCTGCCGCTGCGGCGCTTGATCCTCCATGTGGTGCATTCAGCGGGTCTCGCTATCGGAGTACAACATTGCCAGCGCCAGTTTGGCTGCGGCCTGCTCGGCTTCTTTTTTGCTGTGCCCTTCCGAGCCGGAGAGTTTGCGTCCCTGATACCACACTTCGATTTCGAAAACTTTGCGGTGCTCCGGCCCCGACGCCTGGCGAAGACGGTACGACGCAACTTCCAGCCCCCGCTGCTGCAACAGTTCCTGCAACGCCGACTTGTGATCCGGGTGGTCGAGGCCTTCGATCCCGCTCTCGAGCGCGGGCTCAAGCAAGGTGCGGCGCAAGAAAGATTCGGCGGCTCGCAAACCGCCATCCAAGTAGATCGCGCCTGCAATTGCTTCGTATGCGTCGGCCAACAGTCGTTTCTTCTGCCGCCCTCCCGTTTTTTCCTCGCCCGGACCGAGGCGCAGGTGATCGCCAAGCTTCAGCCGCCGCCCAGCAGCGTAGATGGAGGCTGAACTGACCAGCCGCGCCAGCCCTTTGGAGAGTTTACCGGCGTCCCACTGCGGGAAAAATGCAAAGAGATGTTCGCTGGCCGCGAGCCCCAAAACCCGGTCGCCCAAAAATTCCAGGCGCTCGTTGTCGAATCCAGCGGCGTTCTGGCGATGGGAGCGGTGGGTGAGAGCGAGGCCCAACAGCTCGGTATTCCTGAAGTGATAGCTAAGGGTCTCCTCGAGCGCTGTAATCTCCTCAGGCGTCATGCTGGAATTGCCATGAACTTACTTGGGCGGCGCTGTCTGCTTTTTTGCGGTATCGGCGCTCTGTTTACACCGATCCTGCAAACCGCTGGGAATTTCGGCGCACTTGTTGAAAGCATCCAGTGCGTCGGCGTTGCGACCCAAGTTCTGCAAGTCGATCCCCATCACAAAGTAGTCGGTCGGGTCAGGCTTCGGCGCGCTCTGCGTGGCCTGCTGCAGCTCTTTCACTGAATCATCGAGCTCCTGCCGGCGAAAGTACACGAGACCGAGGCCACTGTGAGCTTCCGATAGCAAAGCGGTCTTCGATTCCGTGAACTGTTCATCGGTCATGGCCGCGGGCTTGGGCATGGTCTGGATCACCTGCATGGCATGTTTCTCGTATTGTTCGGCTTTATCCAAGTTCTTGGCCGCGTCGGGATCGTTCGGATTGTAGACGTGGGGAATCACCCAGCCCACCACGGTCAGCACGCCAGCATCGTCCGGACTCAGGGCCAGCGCCTGATCGGCTGTGGCGTAGAAATCCTTCCAGTCCTGTTTTTGGTAATAAGCCTGCACAAGGCCGGCATCCACGGATTCGGCGTACCGGCTCATGGGATACTTTTGAAGGAAATCTTTTCCAAGCTCGATCTTCTTGTCCGGGTCCTGCGGACTGGCATCGAAAAACGCTTTGTAAGCCGCTTCCTCTTTAGCATCAATTTTGGCCGTCTGCGCGCTCCCCTCATGAAGCGCTTGCTGGTGGTTGCTTTGATCGATATTCCTGTTTTCCTCTCTGGTTTCGGGCCCATTGTTGCCTTGCGCCATGCACTGGGCGCCGAACGCAAGGCCGACCACCAGACCAGCCATCAGCAATTTAATTTTCATGTTCATAGATTGAAATTTCATCGTGGCTTATCCTCTGCTCCTCAATGGTTTATTGCTGTCCTTCATTTTGATTGCGCGGACTGCTTGCTGGCTACATCCGCATTCTGCTTGCAGGCATCCTCCAACGCGCCCGCAGCCTGGGCGCAACGATTGAACGCGTCTGCCGCCTCTTGATACCGCTTCAGGTTTTGCAGGTCCATTCCGAAAACATACAAATCGGTCGCGTCGGGATTGGGGTTTCCCTGCATGGCCTGCTCGAGCTCTTTCGCCGAATTCGCGAAATCCTCGCGTCGATAGTAGACAAGCCCCAAGGCGCTGTGCGCCTCCGAAGCCTTTTGCGCTTTCGCCGCCGCAAATTGCGCGTCGGATAAGTGGGAAGGCTTCGGCATAGTTGCCATCACCTCCATCGCGTGTTTCTCATACGTTTCCGCTTTGTCCAGCTCGGCGGACGCATCGGGATCAGTGGGTTGGTAAACATGCGGGATCACCCAGCCGACCGTAGTGAGCACGTCCACGTCGTCCGGCTGCAACGCCAAAGCGCTATCCGCTGAGGCGTAGACGTCCTTCCAATCCTGCTTGGCAACGTACGCATTCACGAGTCCGGCGTCCACCGCTTCCGCGAGCGGGCTCTTCGGATACTTTTGCAGGAACGCTTGGCCGAGCTGAATTTTCTTGTCCAATTCATCCTTCTGGTTATAGAAAGCCTTGTAGGCGTTTTCCTCTTTCCGATCGACCCCTTGCTTTTGCACGTCGGTCAGCATGTGCAACTCGGTCTGCATCGAGTCTGTGCCGGTGGAACCGGCAGTGGCTTGTTGGCCTCTGCTGGTCATCTGAGCGTAAGAAGATGCTGCCGCTGGAAGGCAGGCGAGCGCAACTGCTAGGCCCCTAGTCGCAAATCTTACGAGCTGAAAGCCTCATTGGAATTGCGCCTCCTTCTGTCGGCATATGGCTTCGGCTCTTCATGCGACGCCAAAGTCATTACTCTGGTTCCCTCTTTTTAGCAGCGCCCGCCGGCGGTTGGTAGGCCGCAGCGATGCCGTTCTGCGCGGCCACGCGTGCAGCCTCCGGCGCTCCATTCACGGCCAGCGCCGCGCGATACTCATTCAGCGCCAGGTCGCGTTCATCCCCCAGATCGTGTATGCGTCCAAGATACACGTGCGACCAGGCGATCGCCGACGGATCGGATGATCCCCTTTCCTGCGCACCCTGTCCAGTCGAGGCTGGAGCCGACACCACCTTCTCGAAAAGCTCCTGGGCGCGGTCGCCATTCCCGGAAATCACCGACGCAATCGCCAGGCCGTATTCTAAGCGCGCATCGTTCGGATATTTTGCCAGCGCCGCTTCGAATGTTGCTGTCGCGGCGGCGGCATCCTTGTTGGCGATTTCGCGGTTGCCCTCGGCCAGCAAACGCTCCAGTTCAGTAGCGTGGCTGCTCCCCGAGCCATGAAATTCGTCGGCTTCGGCGTTCGGTTGCGCAGCCGCGAACTTGATGCCCTGGGCGCGCTTGTGCTCCGCATCGAAGTCGATGCCGGTGATCAAGTCCGGGAAATAGTACGACATCGCCGGCTCGGCCTTCTCGAATTTCTGCAGGCCCGCAACCAACGGGCGCACCAGAACGTATCCGGATTGATCTTCATCCTGAAGGGCTGCGTCAAGCGGAGCGCCCGTAAGCCGGCGCAACCGCAGCTCTACCGCCTTGATGAGGCACTCGTCGGTAAACGCCACGAAATCGTCTCGGTATTCGATCGGCAGCCGGGGAGCGGCAGCGGCAACGTTGAGCACGGAGCTTTTCCGATCCAGCAAATTTCGGTGCCGAAGCACCAGCCCGTCGAGCATGAAATGCAAGTACGCGTGCTGGATGGCCTTCGCGCGCGCGCTAGGATCTCCGCCCACCACGATCGCGTAGCGGTCGCCGAAGTTCCGGAAATTCGTGCGCGCGCCAACCAGCGGTTCCACATAAACCGTAAAGCTGCGCCCATTCGTCTTGGAAATCTCGCGAAGGTAAGCATCCGAGACGGTCACAGTGCTGCGCACCAAGGCCCGATAGCGCTCCACGGCGGGCTCGTACTCCGGTTCAATCTTTGCCCAGCGCAAATCTAGATGCGCTTCCTGGTAGAAGTCCTCGAGCACTTTCTGGAACCCGTCAATCGTTAGGACGTCCGGCGGAAGCTGCTGGGGATCGCCAGGCATTTCGAATGCTGGAGGGGGGCCCGCAATCAAAGCGAAAGTAATGTAGCGGGAGAGCGTCTCCGTAGGACTTTCCAGCGCGTGGTCTTTGTAGAATTGCCGCAAAGCCTCGGTGGCGGTTCCATGCATTTTTAGTAGATCGCTGCGCAACGCGAGCCTGGCCGGCATTTCCGAGAGGGTGCTTTCGTCCGCGTCAAGTCCAGCCGCATCTAGCGCGCACATCGTGGCGAAAATTTGCGGGCTGGCTTGCACGCTGATGCCGAAATTCCGCTGAGGAGCCGTCTCCTCCTGCGCCTCGGGTGATCGCGCCGCGACGAAAGCGCCGAAAAAGATCGCGGCGGATAATACCCACGCGAAAAAACGAATCGGATTTCGGACACGCGAAATTTTCAACCCAAACCTCTCGCGGGAATTCTGTCCGCCTGGCGTGGCTGGCTTTCGAATGTGCGAGCGGGCGCCGAGCGGTTCTCAAACTCTAACAAAGAAGCCGAAAAATCTTAAATGGTTTGCTGACGCGTCGCAGTCCGTTCCTTATTCTGAAATCCCATCCTCAGTCCTAGCGAACTTGGTGAATACGGCCGAAAGTTGCGCTACACTCGCGCTGCAATCCATGGGTCTTCGCGGCGTCCGGTTCGAGACGGCCAAGGCAGAGAGGAATTCATATGAAGAGAATTATGGCACTCGCATTCGCACTCATCGTGGTGGCCGCTCCTGCGTTTGCCGCGAGCCAATGGTCCACAGTTGGCGGCGATTCGGGCAACACGCGCTATTCATCGCTTGAGCAAATCAACGCGCAGAATGTCGCCAAATTGGGCGCGGCATGGATGTCCGAAAAGATCTCGCCGCCTCCATCGTCTCGTGGAGTGCCGGTGATTGACAAGGATCTGATGTTCCTGACGTCGGCGCCATTTGTGTACGCCGTGAACATCAGCACGGGAAAGATCGCGTGGCGCTATCGCACGACCGCAGCTGAAGGTGGGGGTCTCATGGGTCCTCCCGGCTCGCCCGGGCGGGAAGGCGTGGCAGTAGGCGGCGGGCTCGTATATGTGGGGCTTACGAACGCGAATCTGATCGCGCTGCGCGAGGAAACCGGAGAGCTTGTCTGGAAAACCTACCTCGGCGATCCGGTGCACGCGCCCTCCGAAGGCGCTTCCGGTGCGCCCTTGTACGCCGATGGATTGGTATCCGTCGGCTTGAATGCGGACTACGGGTACCGAGGCCAGATTGTCGCTGTCGACGCAAAGACCGGTCGCGAGGCCTGGCGCTTTTTTGTCGTTCCCGCGCCTGGAGAGCCGGGTTCCGAGACGTGGCCGAAGGACAATGACTCGTGGAAACACGGTGGCGGAGCCATCTGGTTGGTTGGAGCGACCGATCCCGAGCTCGGCTTGGTGTTCTATGCGACCGGAAACGCGGTCCCGCAATACGGCGGCGAAAACCGGCCCGGCGATAACTTGTTTACCGACTGCGTGGTCGCGCTTGACGCCAAGACCGGCAAGCTTCGCTGGCATTACCAGATGGTCCACCATGACATCTGGGAAGCCGATGTCGCTGAAGCTCCCGTGATCTTTGACGCACAAATCAACGGTCAGTCTCGCAAGGCGATCGCGGCGATGCGCACGGATGGCTATCTCTTCATGCTCGACCGTGTCACCGGAAAGCCGCTCGACCGCGTCGAAGAACGCCCCGTACCGCAAGAGCCGTCTCAGAAGACGGTTCCAACTCAACCCTACCCGGTGGGCGCCGAGCCCGTCCTTCCGGATTGTGGGTACTGGAAAACGCAACCGGTAGCTCAGGGCTTCGACGTGGGATGTTTCTTCACGGCTGCTTCCGCTAAGAAGCCGAATGTTCTTGTGCCGGTCTACGGCATGCGCGCCACTCCCATGGCCTTTGATCCGCAGACGCGCTTTTTCTACGCGACCGGCAACGCGGGACTCCAGTGGTTCCGGCGCTCGCAGGATCCCGATTTTTTCACTCTCAGCCTCACGTCACGCGTTCCCGGGCTGAGTAAATTGGGTTTCGGTGTCCTCGCCGCGATCGACACTCGTACGGACAAGATCGCCTGGAAGAAGGAATTCCACGACGTGCGGCCGAGCGGCGCTCTCGCCACGGCCGGGGGCCTCGTGTTTCAGATGGCGGGCGACGGCACCTTGCAGGCGTACGATGCTTCAAACGGATCTCTTCTGTGGCAGTTTCAAACCGGCGATCTCGGCGGGAGCCCGCCGATCAGCTTTGAAAATGCGGGCGAACAGTACATCGCCACAGTTGTCGGCGGCAACGTGTGGGCGTTCAAGGTGGGCGGAGCGCTCCCGCAGCATCCAGCCCCTGCCATTCCGCCTGAGGAAGAATTTTCCGGACAAATCAAGGATACTGCGACAATCGAGACCACCACGCTCGCGCGAGATATGGGCATCACAGGCTCCCACTACATCATCGACGAATACGAGTTCAACCCCTATCGCGCGCGGATCAAAGCCGGCACGCGAGTCTATTGGAGAAATAACGGCACGATGATCCACACCATCGTTGCCGAAGACGGATCATGGACGACCGGGCCCATGGAGCCGCTCGACATTGACTCTGTGGTCTTCGATAAGCCTGGGACGTATGTTTACCACTGCAAGGAGTATCCGTGGGACTACGGCCAAATCATCGTCGAACCCGCTTCTCCGACAGAAGAGCAGCAAAGCAAATTGTCAGGCAAAGTGGAACCGTAGCCTTTTCGGGAGGTACAGGCTCTGCGGCGTGCATTAGCGGCGTTCTTACGGCGGCTCCGTGAACTCTGCCCGCATCGCTTCCGAGATCGCGATGTATTCCGGAAGCCGTTTCGCCGGGTCCGACGCCTCCGGATGATTGATCAGGCAGCCATTACCATCGCGAGCCGAAATCTTGCTCTCGGCCAGCAGTGGGTCGACCAAGACCCTCATCATGCGGCCGAACAGGTACAGGCCAGTCCGCAGAACATCCTTTTGGTGAGAAAGCTGGGGTAGTCTTCGAAGCCTTCAAAGATCCACTCGTTCTGGAAAGTTCTCATCCGGGATTTCCACTTTGCCGTCCGATCACGGCTCAGGAGAGTCGAGGACTGTGAAGAGGAAACAGCCGCGAGTTGCTAGCCGCGCACGTGAACTTCGTTAAAGTTCAGAAGCACACGCCCGCCGCCCATCGGTCGCCCGAAACCAAGCTTCGGACGGAATCGCGAAAACAAAAGCACTTGATCGATCTGATGCTGTACCGCGACGTCGGTGGGACCCGATAGGATCTTGTAAAAAACCACTCCTCCTTGGGCGTCGAGCGTCGCCTCAAGCAACAAAGCTCCGGAGCTTGCCCGGTCACTCGTGTCGATTCCGGGCACGGGAAAGGGCGCGAGGCTTTCGAGCTCCGCGGGCTGCACCAGATTCAGCGGCAAATCGTCGGCGTAAACGCCTCCTGCGGGCATTCCACCCAGCATGCCCTGAACCACCAGTAAGAAAATTTCCACCGCCGTCAGTACGCCGGCCGTCGCGGGAACCGCCAAAGCTCAAGAATATTTTGCGAAATCAGCAGTACGCGGTTAAACGCCCGCGTAAGCGTGCCCACGGCAACCGCCGTCGCGACGCCTGCACTTGAATCCGCAGCGCCAGATTTGCGGGTGGGCGAACCGGTTCCACATCGGCCAGATGAGCTGCCAACAAACTGTATTTCTTCAACTCCTGGCGGCAGTCCGCGCACGAACGCAAATGTTCCCGCAAGTTTGACCGCTCGCTCGCGACGATACTATCGTCGAGATAACCTGGCAGACTATGCTGGGCGTCGCTGCAGTTCATGACTCTACTCCATGGACTTCGGTGAAGCTCGCGGATCCCTCGTTGGAAACGCGAATCGTCTCGGGCGTTGCCGGCTCGGCTTTCTCGCGAGCCTGCAGGCGGCTTGGCGCACTCTGGCGGCTCGCCGTTTGGCCGGCTTGCGCCTGGGCGGAACGCAAAACCGGATCGAGAATCTCTCTCAGCATTCGGCGGCCCCGCAAAATTCGCGATTTTACCGTTCCCACCGAAACCTCGACCACTTCCGCAATCTCCTCGTAAGAAAGTCCTTCCAAATCCCGCAAAATTACTACGCTCCGGAAAACCGTGGGCAACGCCGCCAGTGCGCGCCTCACCGTCGCCTGCATTTCATGTGCCGCGCACTGCTCGTAGGGAGTTGCTTCCAAATCCCTCAGCTCGAGCGTCGCATTCTTCTCTTCCTCTTCCGAATCAATCGAAATCTGCAACCGGTGGTGCCGCCAGCACCATCGTCGATGATTCAGCGCCTGCCGCACCGAAACCCGGTACAACCATGTCTTCAGCGAGCTGCTACGCCGAAATCCCCGTATCCCCCGGAACACTCGCAGGAATACGTCCTGCGTCACGTCAGCGGCATCGGCCGCGTCCCCAAGGATCCCGTACACCAGGTTGTATACGCTCGCGTGATAGGACGAAACCAAATAATCAAATGCCGATTCGGAACCCGCTTGCAGTTCCGTAATCAACCCGTCTTCGTCCCGTCCCCACGGCAAACTTTGTGCCAGCTCGGACATAGGCTCCGCCGCTTCCCTGGGGCGTCCGCTATCTCTCTTAGACACCACCTTCGCGGCTATGTTTCCAAGCATATCAGAAAATTGTGCCCAAGGCGTTAAGCCCACGTATCACTCCAAAATCACGGGCGAAACGCTTTCGAATCTGAGAGTTACTAAAAGGTGAACGCCAGGACGTATCCGGGGGTCGCAAATCTGGGAACGCAGAAAGCCATGGAGTGCTTGCGTTTGACCAATGTAAAATCGGCTCGTCGATTGGCTCTGTGGGATGTAAACAAAAAAGGGCATGCGATGGAAGTGGTGGAGCCGATGGGATTCGAACCCACGACCTCCTCGATGCCATCGAGGCGCGCTCCCAACTGCGCCACGGCCCCACCGGAAGAAACTCTGCTTGTTCTTATAGCACCCGCGAACAACGAGCGTCAACGCATGCTTCCGCTGCCTGCGCCCAAGACCAAAATTACTTCTAGATTGCCGCGAGAATTCCTTCTAGTTTGCCGCACGAGATCCTTACAGTTAGAAACGCTTCGACGTCAAATTCCGACGCCTAAGGGCGGAAAAACACTGGCGCCGGGAGCGCTTCCGACTAAAATACCGCCCCATGCCCAAAATCACCTTTCTTGGCGCCGCAGGCACGGTCACCGGCTCAAAATATCTGATCGAAGCGGAAGGAAAACGGCTGCTGGTGGACTGCGGCCTCTTCGAGGGCTCCAAGGATCTCAAGCAGCGCAATTGGGAGCGCCTCGCGGTCGATCCGGCCACAATTGATTGGATTCTTCTGACGCATGCGCACATCGATCACACCGGCTACATCCCGCGGCTGGTGCGGAACGGTTTCCGGGGGCCTATTTATTCGAATGCGGCCACGCGCGAACTCTGCGCCCTTCTTCTTCCCGACTCGGCGCATTTGCAGGAAGAAGACGCGCAATACGCCGCAAGGAAAGGCTACAGCAGGCATAAGCCTCCGCTGCCGCTTTATACTGTGGCGGAATCGCAAACCGCTCTCGCGCAGTTCCGTGAAATTCCGCGCGCAGATGTTTTCCAAATCAGCTCGCAATTTTCGGTTCGCCCGCACGACGCAGGTCATATCCTCGGTTCCTCCTGGCTCGAATTAACGATTACGGAAAACGGAAAGCGGACGCTAATAGTTTTTTCGGGAGATGTAGGACGCTACGATCAGCCCATTTTGAAAGACCCGGAATCGCCGTCGCATGCGGATATTTTGCTGTGCGAATCAACTTACGGTGATCGCGACCATCCTGCGGGCTCCGTGGCGGACGAACTGGCGGATGTGATTAACCGGACGGCCAAGCGCGGCGGGGCGGTGGTGATCCCCGCGTTCGCCGTTGGGCGGACGCAAACCATCATGTATTACCTGCGCGAGCTTCAGGAGCAGCACCGAATTCCGGTTCTGCCGACATATGTGGATAGTCCCATGGCAATCGGCGTGACGGGACTCTACGCCAGCCATCACGAGGATCACGACGAGGAGTTTTCGCGCGAGGAGATCGCGGGGAACCGCGATCCCTTGAATGTGCACGACGTCCACATGACTAGCCGCGCACGTGAACCTCGTTAAAGTTCAGAAGCACATGCCCGCCGCCCATCGGTCGCCCGAAACCAAGCTTCGGACGGAATCGCGAAAACAAAAGTACTTGATCGATCTGATGCTGTACCGCGACGTCCGTGGGACCCGATAGGATCTTGTAAAAGACGACTCCCCCTTGGGCGTCGAGCGTCGCCTCAAGCAACAAAGCTCCGGAGCTTGCCCGGTCACTCGTGTCGATTCCGGGCACGGGAAAGGGCGCGAGGCTTTCGAGCTCCGCGGGCTGCACCAGATTCAGCGGCAAATCGTCGGCGTAAACGCCTCCTGCCGGCATTCCACCCAGCATGCCCTGAACCACCAGTAAGAAAATTCCCACCGCCGTCAGTACGCCGGCCGTCGCGGGAACCGCCAAAGGCTCAAGAATATTTTGCGAAATCAGCAGTACGCGATTCCACACTCGCGTTAGCGTTGCCCACGGCAAACGCCGTCGCGATGCCTGCACTTGAATCCGCAGCGCCAGGTTTGCGGGTGGGCGAATCGGTTCCACATGGGCCAGATGAGCTGCTAACAAACTGTAATTCTTCAATTCCTGGCGGCAGTCCGCGCACGAACGCAAATGTTCCCGCAAGTTCAACCGCTCGCTCGCGACGATACTATCGTCGAGATAACCTGGCAGACTATGCTGGGCGTCCCTGCAGTTCATGACTCTACTCCATGGACTTCGGTGAAGCTCGCGGCTCCTTCGTTGGAAACGCGAATCGTCTCGGGCGTTGGCGGCTCGGCTTTCTCGCGAGCCTGCAGGCGGCTTGGCGCACTCTGGCGGCTCGCCGTTTGACTGGCTTGCGCCTGGGCGGAACGTAAAACCGGATCGAGAATTTCTCTCAGCATTCGGCGGCCCCGCAAAATTCGCGATTTTACCGTTCCCACCGAAACCTCGACCACTTCCGCAATCTCCTCGTAAGAAAGTCCTTCCAAATCCCGCAAAATTACTACGCTCCGGAAAACCGTGGGCAACGCCGCCAGTGCGCGCCTCACCGTCGCCTGCATTTCATGCGCCGCGCACTGCTCGTAGGGCGTTGCTTCCGAATCCCTCAGCTCGAGCGTGGCATTCTTCTCTTCCTCATCCGAATCGATCGAAATCTGCAACCGGTGGTGGCGCCAGCACCATCGTCGATGATTCAGCGCCTGCCGCACCGAAACCCGGTACAACCATGTCTTCAGCGAGCTGCTACGCCGAAATCCCCGTATCCCCCGGAACACTCGCAGGAATACGTCCTGCGTCACGTCAGCGGCGTCGGCCGCGTCCCCAAGAATCCCGTACACCAGGTTGTATACGCTCGCGTGATAGGACGAAACCAAATAATCAAATGCCGATTCGGAACCCGCTTGCAGCTCCGTAATCAACCCGTCTTCGTCCCGTCCCCACGGCAAACTTTGTGCCAGCTCGGACATAGGCTCCGCCGCTTCCCCGGGGCGTCCGCTATATCTGTTAGACACCACCCTCGCGGCTATGTTTCCAAGCATATCAGAAAATTGTGCCCAAGGCGTAAAGCCCACGTACCACTCCAAAATCACAGCCGAAACGCTTTCGAATCTGAGGGTTACTAAAGGGTGAACGCCGGGACGTATCCGGGGGTCGCAAATCTGGGGACGCAGAAAGCCATGGGCTGGCGGAGCCGATGGGATTCGAACCCACGACCTTCCCGGTTTCACCGGGACGCGTTAACCAACTTTTCGATCATGGCTCGATCCTTCCACGACTTGACTTGACGCTCCCTGCCGACAGCTTCAGCGCGAGTCGCATACCCCTCGCGGTAAAAGAGCTTCCATGGGCCACGATTCTTCAGAGATTTAGAGTAACCTGCGTCGTGATAGGCAACGCGTTGCTCGACGTCTTGCGTTTGACCAACGTAAAATCGGCCCGTCGATTGGCTCTGTAGGATGTAAACAAAAAATGGCATGCGATGGAAGTGGTGGAGCCGATGGGATTCGAACCCACGACCTCCTCGATGCCATCGAGGCGCGCTCCCAACTGCGCCACGGCCCCACCGGAAGAAACTCTGCTTGTTCTTATAGCACCCGCGAACAACGAGCGTCAACGCATGCTTCCCCTGCCTGCGCCCAAGACCAAAATTCCTTCGAGATTGCCGCAAGAATACCTTCTAGTTTGCCGCAAAGATCCTTGCAGCTAGAAACATTTCGACGTCAAATTCCGACGCCTAAGGACGGAAAAACAGTGGCGTCGGGAGCGCTTCCGACTAAAATACCGCCCCATGCCCAAAATCACCTTTCTTGGCGCAGCAGGCACGGTTACCGGCTCAAAATATCTGATCGAGGCGGAAGGAAAACGGCTGCTGGTGGACTGCGGCCTCTTCGAGGGCTCCAGGGATCTCAAACAGCGCAATTGGGAGCGGCTGGCGGTCGATCCGGCAACAATCGATTGGATGATTCTGACGCATGCGCACATCGATCACACCGGCTATATCCCGCGGCTGGTGCGGAACGGTTTCCGGGGGCCTATTTATTCGAATGCGGCCACGCGCGAACTCTGCGCCCTTCTTCTTCCCGATTCTGCGCATTTGCAGGAAGAGGACGCGCGATACGCCGCGAAGAAAGGCTACAGCAGGCATAAGCCTCCGCTGCCGCTTTACACTGTGGCGGAATCGCAAACCGCTCTCGCGCAGTTCCGTGAAATTCCGCGCGCGGATGTTTTCCAAATCAGCTCGCAATTTTCGGTTCGCCCGCATGACGCAGGTCATATCCTCGGTTCCTCCTGGCTCGAATTGACGATTACGGAAAACGGAAAGCGGACGCTGGTAGTTTTTTCCGGAGATGTGGGACGCTACGATCAGCCCATTTTGAAAGACCCGGAATCGCCGTCGCATGCGGATATTTTGCTGTGCGAGTCAACTTACGGCGATCGCGATCATCCTGCGGGCTCCGTGGCGGACGAACTGGCGGACGTGATTAACCGGACGGCCAAGCGGGGCGGGGCGATGGTGATCCCCGCGTTCGCGGTTGGGCGGACGCAAACCATCATGTATTACCTGCGCGAGCTTCAGGAGCAGCAGCGCATTCCGGTTCTGCCGACGTACGTAGATAGCCCGATGGCAATCGACGTCACGGGCCTATACGCGAGCCATCACGAGGACCATGATGAAGAATTCTCACGCGAGGAGAGCGCCGGAAAGCGCGATCCTTTGAATGTTAGCGAAGTCCACATGACTCGCTCCGTGGAAGACTCGAAGAAGATCAATGAAGTGGTTTCGCCCTGCATCATTATCTCGGCGAGCGGCATGATTACCGGAGGCCGCATTTTGCATCATCTGGCGCGACGTTTGCCGGATTCGCGTTGCTCGGTTTTGATCGTTGGCTATCAGGCAGAGGGTTCTGGCGGACGGGTGCTACAGGACCATGCGCAATTCTTGCGGATTCACGGCGAGGAAGTTCCGGTGAAGGCGGAAATCGTGGAGCTTACGCAGCTTTCCGCGCACGCCGGTAGAAGCGAGTTACTTCGCTGGCTCTCGGGATTTCAGGCGCCGCCTCGGCAGACGTTCTTGACTCACGGCGAGCCGAGCGGGCTCAACGGGCTGCGCGATGCGATCGCGGCCCAATATCACTGGCCGGGCGTAACCATTCCAGATTACCTGGAGTCATTCGAGCTGAGCTAGGTTTCGCGCAGCATCTCGTTTGTCAGGGTTTGGAGATCCGTGTTTGAGAGCAGCACGCCTGATGATAGCTAACCAGCTGAGGATCGCCGTGATTGCTAATTTTAATCTTGTACGTCCCCCGGCGAACGAGCGTGCCAAAGTGCGCGCCTTCTCGCGTGATCGGCCACGAATCCCCTAGTTCCGCCACGAGCTCGTATTCGTCCGGGGCGGATCGGTTGACGGGTGAAAGGACCGAGATTACAAGCCCACGAGGGCCACTATTGCACCAGCCGTCAGAGTGAACGTGAAAATTACTCCGACGCAACTGAGAGATAATTCCCTTCTCGTCGACGGCGACTCCTCGCGCAAAGCCGACGCACATGTCTCTTCTATTTTCTAGGTGAGTCGCGTGGATCTCTTGCTCAACCGCGAACACAATGACGCGATCCGCATTGGTGAGTTTGGCGCTGACGCTTGCGATGGCAGCCTGTTGGAATGCGCCAATCGCTAAAGAGGTGATGGCCAGTCCCTTTAGAAGTCTGCTCATGGGTAATCTTCGCAGCTGAAGATTAGGTCGTCCCGCGGAGTTTAGCGAGGCGGTCGGCGGCGGTTTGGAGGGTGGATTCTTTTTTGCAGAAGGTGAAGCGGAGGTGGGCGCGGCCGTCGGCGGGATCGCGATAGAAGCTTGAGCCGGGGACGGCGGCTACGCCAATCTCAGTGACGAGATGCTTGGCGAAGGCGATATCGTCGGGGAAGCCGAATGCGGAAATGTCCGTCATGATGTAGTAGGCGCCGCGGGGCTTGAAGCAGTGGAAGCCGGCGCTCCTCAGGATGCCTAGCAGGCGATCGCGGCGGACGGTGTAATCGCGCGCCAGAGTTTCATAATAGCTCGATGGAAATTGCAAGGCGACTGCGCCCGCTTCCTGTAGAGGAGCCGCGGCGCCGACGGTGATGAAGTCGTGAACTTTGCGGATTGCGCCGGTGACTTCCGCGGGGGCAATTGCCCAGCCTACGCGCCAGCCAGTGACGCTATACGTTTTGGATAGGGCGTTGATTGTCATAGTGCGTTCGCGCATGCCATCGAGTGTGGCGAGAGAAATGTGCTTGGCGCCGTCGTAGAGCATGTGCTCGTAAATTTCGTCGGTGATGGCGAAACAGTTCCACTGAACGCAGAGATCGCGGATGCATTCTAGTTCGGCGCGCTCGAAGACTTTGCCCGTGGGATTATTCGGAGTGTTTACAATGATCGCTTTGGTGGCCGGCCCAAAGGCGGCTGCCAATTCGTCCGGATCAAAGGTCCAGCCGGGTGGGTGCAGCTTGACGTAGCGGGGAGCGGCACCGGAGAGAATCGCATCGGGTCCATAATTTTCGTAGAAGGGTTCGAAGACCACCACTTCGTCGCCCGGATTGATGATGGCCATCATCGAGGAAATCATCGCTTCCGTTGAGCCGCAGCAAACTGTGATTTCGGTTTCCGGATCGATCGACATTCCGCAGGTGCGTTCGAAATTCCCGGCGATTGCGTTGCGGAGCGATTTCGAACCCCAGGTGATGGCGTACTGATTCACGTCCGCTGCGATGGCCTGTTGCGCGGCGAGCTTGATTTCAGCAGGGGCGGGGAAGTCCGGGAAACCTTGGGAGAGATTGACGGCCTGGTGGCGCAACGCCAGGCGCGTCATTTCGCGGATCACCGATTCGGTGAAACGGCCAGCTTTGGAGGAAAGAGCCGGGCTAATTGCCGCTGCCCGTTGGATCGGTGCGGGATTCATGCTGTGCCCCGTAGAGCTTGCGATAGATAGCCGCGTTTCGAGAGATGACTTCCACGTACAGGCGCGTCTGTGTAAATGGAATCGACTCGACGAATTCGGCGGTCTCGCGGTAGTTCTGGCCCACAGTCCACGCCGTCACGCGGTCTTCCCCGGCATTGTACGCGGCCAGCACCTCTTCCACACTTCCGAACTGTTTGTGCAGATTGGCGAGGTAAGTCGTCCCCAGCCGCACATTGTAATCCGGATCGAAGAGGCGCGACTGCGAATATCGAATCCGGGACGTGGCGCGCCAGGCGGCGGGCGGTTGAAGGAAGCAACTGCATCAGGCCGAGAGCATTGCTTACCGAGGTGGCATCCATCTGAAAGGCCGACTCCTGGTGAATCAAGCCCGCCACGAGCATGGGATCCAGGGAGGTTCGGGCGACCAGCGCCGGATCAAATCCTTATAAGGCAGTGCATATGCCGTCATCCACACGTCGCGCGGCACGATGGAAAAAGGTTGGCCATCGAGCTGGGGGAATAATTTTCGCACGGCGACAATAGCCGCTCCGTATTGCTTCGCAGCGACGGCTTCTTGTGCGGCTTCCAGGAGAAGGCGCGCCGATCCGGTGGCCGCATATGCAGCTCGCAATTCGAGTTCCGCAGAAGCGTCGAAGGCGATGGAACGCAGCGCATCAGCTCTCGCCTTTAGCTTTGCCGCTCCGGGGGGGATAGCTCCATCTAATTTGGGAGCCGCCGACACCGGCGGAATGGTTGCCAACAAATTGGATACTTCGACATCAGAAACTTGTACCGGCCCCGGGCCCAGAGTACGGAGACGCTTGGAGGCCAAGATCTCGAAATAGTTCTGCGGGTAGCGCTGCGCCAATTTTCGATAGTAGTCCCTAGCGAGTGCAGGAGTTTTGGCCTCTTCCGCAAGGCGGCCCAGCCAATAGAGGGCGTCTGGGGTGTACTGGGAACCGGGAAAGCGGCGGAGGTGTTCCTGGAGCAATTTCGCTCCGTCCGGATCGCGTTCTAAAACCGCGGTCCATGTGACGCGCCAGTGAGCGTAATCCGCGTCGGGCGAATCCGGGAACTTTTCTTCGACTCTCTTGTAGTAGCTGGAAGCCTGATCGCGCGCGAGTTGCACCCAATAGTAGTTTCCAGCCAGAAAAAGAGCGGCTTCGGTCCAGTGGCTGGAGGGAGCCCGAGAAACGGCAGACTCGACGGCAGCGATCATCTGGGGCTCTTGCTGGAGGCCGCGATAATAATTGGCGAGAGCGTAGGAACGCTCGGCGTCCACATCGGCATCGGTGATGGCCAGCGCGGAAATTTCGGCGGGAGTTCCGCCGAACGCAAGTCCGCATTCGAGAATCCGCAATTGCGCACGCTCGCGGTTGGCACCGGAAAGCTGGGGCAAAATCGCGGCGTATTCATCGCGGGCGTCCATCCAATCGCTGGTCGTTGAAGAGGATCGAGGCATGTTCAAACTGTTTTTCCGGCGGAAGCGGGAACGCAGAGCCGAGAGTGCCGCGCAGAAAATTGAGCTTCTCCCCGGCCTCGCGGGCGTGCTCGCTGGACGGGAAGCGCAGGTACAGAGCCGCGTAATCCGTCGCCGCATCGGCTGGCTGGCTTGCCTGCTCGTGGGCTTCACCGCGCAAAAAAAGGAGAGCGGGCCGCTGACGAGTGAGATCGTAAGCGTCCAGGGCAGCCACGGCGGCCTGCGGCTGGTTGGCTGCAATGGCCGCGTTGCCGAGAGACTGAAGGGCCTGCTCCGTCATCGCGGACTCTGGAAATTCGGTGTGAAATTTTTGGAGTTCGGCGAGCGCGTCGGCGTTGCGTCCCTGAGCGATATGCGTTTCAGCAATCCAGTAGAGTGCGTAGTCGGCGAGGAGCGGGTCTGCCTTAGCCCGTGCGAACCACTCTTGCGCTTGCGCGTAGTCTCCCTTGCCATAGTCGAAATAACCCAGAGCCAAGGCTGCACGCATGGCCAACACGCCGGAAGAGCCCTTGGCAAGCAAAGCAAGCCTGGCATAAGCCGCGGAAGCAATCTTTTCGTTGTCCTTGAGGGATCTTGACAGCTTTTCGAGGCTTTGCGCTGTCAAGGCACCGGAGCGCACAGAACTCGATCGCCGGCAGGGTGCCAGCGGAGCAAAGCGAGCACACCATCAGCAGGGAAACGGCCACGCACACCAAGCGTGGCGCGAATTTCATCGCGTTGGATCTAATGCCGCAGGACGGGCGACGGGTAGGGATATTCTCCGAGGGCTGCAACATCTCCCCCTGCGAGAATTTCCACCATCCAACGCTGGAAATAATCCACCGGGTGATCCTGAATCGCGCGGAAGCGGCGGTCGTATTCTTTGCGGGCTTTATCGAGATCACTGCGCAACCGAATGCATATGTCTTTGTTTTCCCGGCCCAAGCGAACATCCTTGGGCCGCAATAGTTTGATATCTTGCATGGCCACTTTGGCGACGCGATTCGCGCGGCGATGGAGATCTTGCAAATCGGGCGTGAGACTCGCAACGTCGAATGCGGGCACAGCAGTGGCCGGAGGTTCAGCGGTGGCAATTGGCGGCGGAGCGGTTGCCGGGGGATGTATCGGCTCGCTTACCGGGATTTCTTGAACTTCTTCGGCGGCCTCGGCCCACTCCGATTCGGCGTCCTCGGCAATCGCAGCGGGCGCGGCATCGTCCGAGCTGGGGCACCTCGGGAATATCGGCCGGCTCCTCGACCGCGACGGCGGATGCCTTCGAAAGCGGGAGCTCGTCAGAATACAGGTTGTCACGCGGGTTCAAGGCAACGGCGACGAAGTTGGAAAGCACGGACAAGCCCGCGGCTAGCGCCGAGGCAGCGGTTTGCGCTCGCAGCATCGCGGGGAGCGCGTTGCTGGGCCTGCTGGACGAGCAGGCTGCGACCAGGTCGGCGTAGGCCTGATGCAGCTCGTCGGCAGTGCGCTGCAGCGGAGCCAAATTGTCGCGCAAGGCCCGGGAAACGGCCTCTTCGAGGGCCAGTTCGAGCGATTTCTGACGTTCTTTCAAGGGAATACCCGCATGTTGAATTATGGAAACGGCGCGGAGGAGTGTCAACTGGCATTCGGGCGGCAAGTTCCTGCCAAGCATTCGAGATGGCCGAATTGGTACTGCAGAACATTTCGGCATCGTTGCGGCGCTGAAAGCGGTAGTGGAACGTCACCAGATACGGCAGCGCTGTTCCGCGGGGCGGACCATCTTCGAATCGGCCGCACAGCCGAAGGCCTTCGCGAACGCTGGAGTATTCGATAGGGCGCCATTGGCGCGGAATTTATCCAGCGGATGTGGATTCGTCTTGGCGATGAGGCGGGCGTATTCGGGCCGCAGGTTGGCGCCCCAAATCTGAGCCCAGCCCAGGAAAAAGCGCTGCTCCGCGGTGAAACCATCGATAGGGGCGGGAGCGGGCTTGCCGGCAAGAGTTTTCTCGAACGCGGCGTGAGAAATGGTGAGGCCGCCGAGATCGGCGATGCTCTCACCCTCCTCGAGCTTGCCGTTTCCGTACAAACCGGGTTCGATTTCGTAGGACCCAAACTGATTGACGATGCACTCGCCGCGAGCCTGGAAATTCTTGAAGTCCGCGGGCGTCCACCAATTCTTCAAGTCGCCGTGGCCATCGAATTTCGCGCCCTGGTCGTCAAAGCCATGAGTCATTTCATGGCCGATGACCGAGCCTATGCCACCGTAATTGATGGCGTCGTCGGCGTGAAGATTGAAGAAAGGAGGCTGGAGGATTCCAGCGGGGAAGACGATTTCGTTCAAGGAGGCATGGTAGTAGGCATTGACGGTTGGCGGAGTCATGTCCCATTCGGTACGGTCAACGGGCTTGCCGATCTTGGCGAGGTCACGGGCAAACTCGAAAGAGTTGCCACGAAGGACATTTTCCACATAGGGACCCCGATCAACTTTATAGGCTGAGTAATCGCGCCACTTATCCGGATAGCCGATTTTGAGGTTGATGAGGTCGAGTTTCTTGATGGCTTGTTCGCGAGTGGCAGGGCTCATCCAATCCAGCGCGGAGAGATCGGCTCGGAGGGCGTCCATGAGATTGTGAACCATGGCCAGGGCGCGAGCTTTGGCTTCGGGCGGAAAATAACGTTGGACGTAATACCGGCCGAGGGCTTCGCCGAGCTCGCGGTCGGTGGCCTGAACGCAGCGCTGCCAGCGAGGAAGCATCTGCTTGGCGCCGGTGAGCGTGCGGCCGTAGAAGTCAAAGTTTTCCTCGACGAACTTTTCGGGCAAACTCGGGGCGACGGAATGGATGAGGTGCCAGCGGAGGTACGTCTTCCAGTCGTCGAGCGGCACGTTGGCGAGGCCTGCATCCACTTGCTTGAAGAAGTCGGGCTGTCCAATATCGGCGCTGGCGAGAGCAGGGGCGCCGACTTCCTTGAAATAGGCGGTCCAGGAAAAGTGAGGCGTGAGATCGCGGAGTTGCGCCAGGGTCATTGGATGATAATTCGTTTCCGGGTCGCGCAAATCCTCGCGCTTTTTGGAAGCTTTTGCGAGGGCGGTTTCGGCATCCATCACGGATTTGGCTTCAGCGGCCGCGGCTGAAGGATCGTCGCCCGCCAGCTTGAACATATTGGTGACGTGCTGGATATAAGAGTCGCGAAGCTGTTTTGAGCGGGCGTCATCATCGAGATAATACTGGCGGTCCGGGAGGCCGAGGCCGCCTTGGCCCGCGCCCGCGATTACCTGGGTGCTGTCCTTTAGATCTTGTTCGGAACCGAAGGAGAAAACGGCGTTGGCGCCGCCATGTTGAAGGCGCGCGATTTCATCCTGGAGAGAGGCGATATCGTCGATCGCCGCAATACGCTGCAACTCGGGCTGGATGGGCTTGAGTCCAGCAGCTTCGACCTGGCTTTCATCCATGCAACTGGCATAGAAATCGCCAATCTTTTGCCAGTTTGAGCCGGGCTGAGCTTTGGTGTCCTTGGAAGCTTCCTCGAGAATTTCATGGAGGAGGGCGTCGTTGCGATTGCGGAGCTTGTCGAAAGTGGCCCAGGAAGCGCGATCAGGCGGGATGGGATTGTTCTTCATCCAGCCGCCATCGGCAAATTGGTAGAAGTCCTCGCATGGGGAAACCGAACGGTCAAGATTGGCAAGATTAAAACCGTGGCGGGCGCTGGCGTCTTCGGTGGTCGAGGAACCGCCGGCGGCCTCGGCGACGAATCCGGCACAGCCTGGAACGAGGCCGGCTTCCAGAGAAGCAGCGGCATCGCGATGCGAGCCGGGAGGCTGCGACGGGAGAGATAAAGGAAAGAGCAACGCCAGCGACGCGAGTAATGCCAAGCCAGACAACCGAGTCATCAGGATTCCTCCCGTGAGCAAACTTCCGAGCGCCGCCGCGAAATGAATTAGCGGTTTATTCTGCGGCGCGGGCGGCATGCCGCGTAGCATCGAGTATTTTGTGAGGCTCGGGATGAGGTGTCAAGGTGCCAACAATTCGGAGCAAGAATTGATTCCCAGGTGGGCTCGAAGTGCTAGAATGCTTCGCAGACGTTGGGGGCAGTATGGGTGAGCGCGCCGCGATTCGAGGTGGAAGCCGCAAGTACGGGCTGCTGCGCGCGGCACTAGGTCTCCTCGGCTGCTTGTTAACGCCATCTTTCATTTGTGCGCAGGTTGAACCTCCCGGGCCCGTTGCTCCTCCGCCATCCTCCGGCGATAGCTTCAAAATTCATCGGGGCCGCCCAATCCGAACGGAAACGGAATTAACCTTGGTCGGTGCGTCGGTGACCGATCCGCTGGGGCGCATTGTTACGGGGCTGGAGCAGCAGGATTTCCGAGTGTTCGAGGATGGTACCGAACAAGAGATTGTCAGTTTCATGAGCGAGGATGTGCCCGTTTCCATCGGCGTGATTTTCGACATGAGCGGGAGCATGGCCGATAAGATCGACAAATCAAGGCAGGCAGCGGTGCAGTTTTTCCGCACGGCAAACCCGCAGGACGAATTTTTTCTGGTGGACTTCAACGACCGCGCCCAATTGGTAAGCCCATTTACGGAGAGCGTGGACGATCTCCAGAACCGGCTGATGTACGTAGGCGCGCGCGGGCTGACCGCCCTCTATGATGGAGTTTATTTGGGCTTGAGCCAGATGAGATCCGCACACAACACAAAGAAAGCTTTGCTCATCATATCGGATGGAGGAGATAATCACAGCCGGTATACCGAGACGGAAATTCGAAGGTTTGTGCGAGAAGCAGATGTACAGATTTATGCGATCGGACTGTTCGAACCGGATGGCGGTCCGACTCCGGAAGAGCGCGGCGGGCCTTCACTTTTGTCGGACCTGACCACGATGACGGGAGGAAGAGCGTTTGTGGTGAAGAACTTGAGTGAGCTTCCCGACATCGCCTCGAAAATAAGCATGGAGCTACGAAATCAGTATGTCCTCGGGTATAGGCCGTCTAAGCGCATGCACGATGGTAAGTGGCGAAAGATTAAGGTCAAGCTGCGCCCGCCCAAGGGTTTGCCGCCGCTTACCGTCTCGGCGAAGAGCGGGTATTTTGCGCCCGAACAGTAGCCGGTTCAGTCCCATGTTGCGCATTTTGCTCATCGCGCTTTTTGCAGTGTGCCCGTGCGCGCTGGCGCAGAATCCACCGCCGATCCTGGCACCGTCGGGTCCCCCGCCACCCCCGAACACGCCGCAATCACCCGACCACCGTCTGAAGGCGGACGTGGACTTGGTGGTGCTGCACGTGACGGTCACGGACGACAAAGGCGAATTTGTTTCCGACCTTAAGCAGGACAACTTTAGAGTGTTTGAGGACAAGGCTGAACAAAAGATTTCCTTTTTTTCGCGCGACGATATTCCCGTGACGATGGGTTTGGTGATCGACAACAGCGGTAGCATGCGTGAAAAACGAGCGCAGGTGAATGCCGCGGCAATGACCTTCGTGCGCACAAGCAATCCGCAGGACGAAGCCTTCGTGGTGAACTTTAACGACGAATACTATTTGGATACGGACGGCGACTTCACAAGCGATCAGCGAGACCTGAATGAAGCGCTTTCGCGGATCGATACTCGCGGCAGCACGGCTCTCTATGACGCAGTAATCGGCTCGCTCGGCCACATAAAGAAGGGACACAAGGACAAGCGGGTGCTCCTGGTGATCACCGACGGCGACGATGACGCAAGTGAGAAGTCGTTCGAGGATGCGGTGAAGGCTGCCGAGCAATCCAGCGCAACAATCTATGCGGTGGGAGTCTTCAGCGAAGACGATTTGAAAACCGACAAGAAAATGGTTCGGCATTCAAAAAAGGTTCTGACGGAACTTTCCGAAGCGACCGGGGGCCAAGCCTTTTTTCCCGACAATTTGGAAGATGTAACTCCCGTATGCGAGCAGATAGCACGAGAAATTCGAAATCAGTACACCATTGGCTACTATCCGACCGATACGGCGAAGGACGGCAGCTTTCGCCAGGTAGCCCTCAAGGTGTTTCCTCCGGGTGGGCGGGGCAAACTTTTGGTGCGAACGCGAACTGGATATTACGCACCAAAGGCTTCGTCTGCCGGAGACTAACGATCTTTTCCTCGCGATTCAGGCACTTTTGAAATTTGCAGATCCCAACAGTCCTGATGGACTTGCGGCTTCGTTTCAGACCTCCATCGGTTACCCAAATTACTAACCGGCCGAATAAACTTTCGAGGTGAGCGATGAGATACGACGCCATCATTATCGGTTCGGGACAGGCAGGGAACCCACTATCCAACGCTCTGGCAGAACGCGGCTGGACCGTGGCCCTTATTGAAAAGTCCCATTTGGGCGGCACTTGCATCAACACGGGCTGCACGCCTACGAAGACAATGATCGCGTCGGCACAGATCGCATACTACGCGCGGAATGCATCTCGATGGGGCATCAAGGCTGGCGATGTGAGCGTGGATTTGCCGGCGATCGTCTCCCGGAAGAAAACCATCGTGGAGAGTTTCAGGGCCGGCATCGAGCAAAGGGTCGCCAAACACGCTAACGTGCACCTCTATCGCGGCGCGGCGCGGTTTCTTTCTTCGCGAACGGTTCAAATTGACAATGATGTGATTGAAAGCGAACGAATATTCATAGATTCAGGAACTCGTCCGGACCCACCTCAGTTAAGGGGTCTTGCTGAGGTAGGTTATCTTACCAACGAGTCCATGATGGAATTACAAGAGGTACCGGAACATCTGCTGGTTCTGGGCGGAGGTTACATCGGCCTCGAGTTTGGGCAGATGTTTCGCCGCTTCGGCAGTCGAGTGACGGTGATTCACCGCGCGGAACACCTACTGCCGCACGAGGATGCCGACGTCACGACCGAACTGCAAAAGGCGCTCGAAGCAGAAGGAATCGAATTCCGACTGAGTTCGAATGCGGTGGAGGTTGAACGAAAGCAAAGTCAGGTTCGCCTAACGCTCACCAGCGGAAACCAAACAGCCACGGTAAGTGGCACTCATATTCTTGCGGCTACAGGAAGACGGGCAAACACCGATGAGCTATCTCTCGACAAGGCAGGAGTACAGACAGACTCGCGCGGTTACGTAAAAGTGAATGCGCGACTGGAAACCACCGTTCCGGGAATCTGGGCGTTGGGCGATGTGAAAGGAGGGCCCGCATTTACGCATATTTCGTACAACGACTACCAAATTGTGTACGCGAATCTCGTCGAATCCAAGAATGTGACCATCGAAAATCGCTACGTGCCCTATTCGCTTTTTACTGATCCACAACTCGGGCGCGTTGGCATGACCGAGAAAGAGGCCCGCGCGACGGGACGCCGGTTGAAAATGGGAAGCTATCCGATGTCGCACGTGGCTCGCGCGATCGAGCGCGGCGAAACGGCGGGATTCATGAAGGTTATTGCAGATGCGGCGAGCGACAAGATCCTGGGCGCCGCAATCCTGGGTGCTGAAGGCGGCGAAGTGGTGCAGCTTCTCGGAACATTGATGCTAGCCGGCGCGCCATACACAATCCTCAAAGGCGCAGTCTTCATCCACCCGACGCTGACTGAAGGACTCTTTGGGTTGATGGAATCCGTTCGAGAGGTCACCGATTAACCTGATGCTCGGGCAGGCGCGCTAGTTTTTCCACTGGCTTCGGCCAGACGTTAGCTCCGTTGGGTCATGGCCGGCCGATGCAAAACCTTCGACAAGCGGAAGTCTAGCGAACACGAGAGTACCTATACCGCTCGATGTGATCTCAAATTGACCACCGAGCTGCCTAACTCTCTCCCTCATTCCGCGCAATCCCACGCCGGGGGTCTCGCTGCCGGAGACGATCGTTTCGCCGTTCGGGGAAAAGCCCCTGCCTTCGTCCTTCACCTCAAGCGTCACTCCTTGCCGGGAGCGAGCCAAGCGCACAAACGCAGTAAGGCTTCCTGAGTGGCGGTGAATATTCGTGAGGCATTCCTGGACGATGCGAAACAGAGATAGTTCAACATCTCGCGGCAAGCGCCCAAGGTCGGAAGGTATATCGGATGTTACCCTGATTTTGCTGCGTTCGGAAAAACCCTCTATATACCATTTGAGAGCGGAGAGCAGCCCGATTTCATCCAACAGGGGAGGATGCAAAAGGTGAGACAGTGTGCGGATTTCATTGGAGACTTGCTCGACTAGCTTCATATTTTCCGATACGGCGGATGCCGCCGAAGTACTGAGTTTTCCTTTCTCCCTGGAAACGTTTGATATATTCATACTAATAGCGGCGAGCAACTGCCCCACGCTATCATGCAATTCGCGCGCGATGCGGCGCCGTTCTTCATCCTGAATCTGAAGCAGACGCGCCGATAGCTTGCGGAGTTCGGCGTTCTTCTGTTCTAGTTCCTGCGTGCGCGCTTGAACGCGTTGCTCCAGCTTGTCCAGGAGTTCTTTCTGTTCGGTGATGTCGAGGCCGGAGGCAACAATCAACACTACAACACCGTTGTCGTCCCGGACTGGTGCCAGAGTGCGGTCCGCAAAACGTACCATTCCATTCGATGTGCAGTAGGAGCACTCTTCGCGGACCACCTCCCCCTGTGCGGCGCGTGCGACGCTGGCTTTAAGAGTCTCCACTTCGTTGGGCAGAGCGGACCACCACGGTTCCCAGCACTTGCGTCCGATTACTTGATCTCGGGTAAAGCCCATACCCTCTAAGGCTGCTCGGTTTGCTTCCACAACAGTGCCGTCTGGACGCAGCAATAGCAAAACTGAGTACGTCTGGCTAAACGCGGCACGCAGGCGCTTTTCGCTTTCCTCCAATGTGGAGGCGATCCTGAACCCTTTTTCCTCGGCGCGGCCCAGATCCCTGGATGCGATTGCGCCATCCGAAGACCCGACGATACCCGCTGGTCCCAAGGGAGCTTCATCCATGCGTCCAGTCATGCTGTCGAATATCGAAATGAAATGTTTTACTTTGTGATTCGAATCGCACGCACACGAAACAGTTAAATTCACCCAGACGATCAGGCCATCTTTGCGAAGGCAGCGCTTACGACCCGAAAATCGATCGGAGCGGCCAGCCCGCAAATCCTCAGCTGCGGCTATTGACTGGGCTAAATCTTCAGGGTGAGTGATATCGTGAAAAGTTAGGTTGAGTAACTCCTCCTGCGAATAGCCCAAAATGTCGCAAAGCTGCCGATTCACCCGCAACCACTTGCCTTCAGGACTAACGTGTGCAAGCCCGATAGGCGCGTTCTCAAACGTGGAGCGGTAGAGTTCCTCGCTCTCACGCAGCGCGTGTTCCAAGGCAACGCTGCGCTGCAAGATATCTCGCATGCCGAGGGGGGGCGATGACGCCGGTGTCTCCGCAACGCCATTGTCAAAAAAAGGTTCGTGGCGACTGACTTTTTCCAAAGCCGCGACGAGTTGGCGGGAAATCGACGACTTTACGACGTATCCGCGGGCCCCCGCATGAAAAGCCTGGCGCACCATCTCGGCGGAATCGTGCTGGCTGAGAATCAACACCTCAGTCTGAGGGAGAATGCGGCGAACCTGGCGAGTGGCGTCCAAACCATTCAGATTTGGCATGCTCACGTCCATCACTATGACGTCCGGTTTCAGTTCCCTGGCCTTTTCGACAGCGTCCTGGCCATCAACTGCTTCGCCACAAACGTCGCAGTTAGCCTGGGAAAGGAGAAGTGAACGGACTCCGCGTCGGACTATCTCGTGGTCGTCAACGATTAGGACACGCACTCGTCACCATTCCGCCGGAAACTCAGCTCTCGCGCAAACAGACGCCGAGCCGCATGAGCACGATTTTTGGCGGACCCCCGAGGTGCCATTCAAACACTAAACCTAACGAAACATGGTAGTTGCTTTAAGACAGACGGGAAATACAGTAATACATGTAGACGGTGGTAACCTTCTGAGCATCATTGAAGTCGTAAAAACACCAGGTTTGTATTCGTACCTACGCCCGGCATTCCGAGTGCCAGGTCTCCCTTTGGCGGCGTACAATTCAGGCTCTTTGCGCGTCACACAGCGAGAATGATATTCTGGTGGTCCAACGGGGGCGACACGGTTTCGACGGAAGCTGTCGCGGCCCGAAGGCATGCCGGGCGCCACCTGCCCGCAATCGGGTGGAACAACACAACTGGCAACTCACAGTTGGCTCTCGCTGCCTAACCAAAAGTAGGTAGCGCGTCTCCTTAAGCGTCGCCTGCGCGCTTGAGATGAGGCGTCACACAGTAGGCTGGCCGTCACATTTCGGTCCGTAATGCGGCGGCGAGACCATCGGACTAGCCGGGGGCGCGTCTTGCCCGCTCTGAGTTCCTCCGGCGAAACCCTCGGAACGGGACAAGCATGTAGTCTTCGGGTGGCAAGGCTTCTCGGACGGGGGTTCAACTCCCCCCGCCTCCACCATTCCCAGTAGTTAGTGCGAACGGGCGGCAGACCGTAGCGTGCTCTTGATAAGCCGCAACAGCGATGACATTCGCTCAATTGGTGCAGGGTGACTGCCAAACCTGGCGGACAGATAGATTTCGGTGAGCTGCAAGATAGGCGCCGAAAGATTCGCAGGGATCACCGCCGCGAATTCGAGCGGAGTCTGCGAAAGAGATTTCTTCCACCCGCGTGCTTCCAGCATGCGCAGCATTTCGGCGTATTCAAGGGCAGCGAGAGACGCCGTGAGGTTTCCTCCCCGCTTTGCGCGCAGGGCCCAACGTGCAACCGCGTAGCGAATGATCGAGCGGCCACGCATGGCGAGGAGAACGCCTATAAGAAAAATCAATACGGCTGGCAGAAGGTAGGGCGATGCCTCTGCCCGGCGATCCAGAGCAAGAAGGCTCCGCATCGTTGCCTCTTCTTTTTGATGATAAATCTCTCGGACGCGATCGCTCCAGCCCCGTGAGGACTTGTGGATGTTTTGTCCTAGCGTCAGCTGGTGCGAAAAGTCATAGTTGATTATCCACTCGCCCCAGGTGAGCTGAAGCCAGTCCCAATAGAGGCCCATACGGGAGAGAAGCCCCGTGTGATTGTCATTGCCAGAAGGCGTGGGATCAAACGTCACCCATCCGTAAGTAGGAAAGTAGACTTCCACCCAGCTATGTGCGTCGCTTTCCCGGATAATGTAATCGCCGCCGAGATCGTTGTACTCACCAGGTAAAAAGCCGGTGACGTAGCGCGCGGGGATTCCGACGGAACGGAGCATCACTGTCATCGCCGAGGCAAAGTATTCGCAGTGGCCGGCGCGGCGAACAAACAGAAAATTGGCGAGTGGGTCGGTGCCATGAGAGCCGGAAAGGTCGAGCGTGTAGGAGTAGTGCGAAATCAGATAGGTTCGGATCGCGGAGGCTTTGTCATATTCATTCTTCGAGGAGGCGGTCAGGTCCGCGGCAAGCTTTGGGATGCGCGGATCAAGCACCGGCAATTGCAGGTAAGCGGCGGGAATTGTCTCAGGAAAAGCGGATGGAGCCCTTCGCAGGTCTGAAGGCTGGATTATCGGAAGATAGGACAGCCCCTCATAACGAAGCTTGACGTTGTTGTGGGCCGAATTAAAAATCGAGCCGGTTCGGTCAACGAACAATAGACCTCTGCGCAACCACGCGTCCGGCCGGCTCACTTCATTGCCAAATCGGCCGCGGAGAGTCGCCACGCGGGGCGCGACGAAAATCGCGTCGGTAGCGATCGGCTCCATCAGCACTGTATAGTGCAGCGAATAAAAATTCTCGCGATCAAGGCGCGGCGCCTCAAACCAGTAGTCCCCGTCGGGGTTTGGCATCACGACCGTTTGATCTTGCGCCGGTGTAAACCACCGGCTGCCGTCGAAGTTGGTAAGCACAATGCCGCGCCAGTGAATATCAGACGCGCGGGCGGGATCGCCATCCACGCGGATCCGCATTACAACCGCAGTGTTCTTCTTCAGTTCGCCGATTTCGCCAAGAGCGACATTATCGCTAAAGCCGGTCATCAAGCTGGGTTGCAGGTTGAGCGTGCCGAGATATCCGGTGGTAAAACGAGGGATCAGCAAAAAAATCAGGAGGCCCAAAATCAGCACGCTGGAGGCCACGAGGACCGAAGTGATCCCTAACGCTCGGTTTAGTTTATGGGCGGCTGCGGAATCGACTTCGAGAGGAGGTGACACGGCACCCGCTGCGCTACGCCGAATTTCGAGGGCGACGAACGTCGATACGGATAAGACTAGAAACGCTGCAAGAGCAATCAGAAACCCGGTTTCGACCGTGAGAATGGCGGAAACCAGCATGGATGCAACGGCCAGCACGGCGAGAAAAGCAAAGTCACGATTCGTACGCGCCGAGTAGAGGCGAATTACCGTCGCGAAAATGACCAAATGAATTGCAGCGAGCAGCGCGGCGTACAGCGGAGGATTCGGGGCTCCGACGGCCAGGCCGCGCGAGAGCACCCAAAGGTCCAGCGGAAAAAAAAGAAAGTATCCGAGCACACACCATGTGGCCGCGCGCGACGAAAGTTCGGGGCCGAGCCCCCGGTGGATGCGGATGCCCTTGTAGACTAGCGCGGCTGCCGGGGCCACGGTCGAGAAGACGTCGAGCTTGCCGGTCGAGATGATAGCTAGCAGTCCGGTAGCTACCAGCAGGTAGAGCGATACTTCAAAATATCGCTCTACCGCAGGAAGTCTGCCGGCGAGCGTACGATCGTGCGGCGTCGTTGGCGAAGAAGCAGAAACCATCGCGTCCTTACGATGTTATCACCCGGCGCTCTGTTCGGGATTCAAGCCGCGCCGAACGATGTCAATGGGGTAACAAGGGCTCATAACGGAGAACGGAGGGCTCGACGTTGCTACGGCAAAGCCGTAGCTGCAATTTTGCGCGTGGCGCTGGAAGTGGTGATGTGCCCAAGGCCGGTAAGCGGCACGATTCGCGTGCGGGGAAGTCTTTGAAATTCGCAGTACCCTCACCAAAAACGGCATAAGGGTGATGCTGCGAAATGTGACTGCGTGGCGCACGGCTCGAAGGGGCTTGAGTTCCAAAGATCCTGTATCGATTTGCAGCGCGTCATTGAGATGAGCCTTAAGCTCTGCCGTCGCGTCATGCATCACTTCGACGGCGGGAAATTGCCACATCCGCGAAAAAAGCACATCGTCATGGATGCCCGGGTCACGGACCAACATGGTGCGGCCGCGGGGATCCCGTAGAACCGCTGCGGCAATGCGAACTTTCACGGTGGCGCGCTTCCGGCGCGCGGCGGGAATCTTGTCGGTGAGACCGCGACGATGGGCGATACACCATCGCGATACCGGACATAATCCGCAACGCGGAATCTGCGGCGTGCAGATAGTTTCACCGAGTTCCATCAGGGACTGATTCCAATCGCCTGGGTTATGGGTCTCAAGCAGTTCTTGGGCAAACGACGCAAGGTTCCGCCAGCGTCGCGGCTCGCGAAGATCGCCCCGAACGGCGCCCAGTCTTGCCAGCACGCGTGCGGTATTACCGTCCACGGCCGCGAGAGGCATGTCGTATGCGATGCTCAAAATCGCTGCTGCCGTATATCGGCCGATTCCAGGGAGTGCGAGCACCTCATCATGGGTTCGAGGAAAAGATCCGCCGCGTCGTGTAAGGATTTCCCGCGCCGCCCGATGCAGATTTCGCGCTCGGCTGTAATAACCGAGCCCGGCCCAGAGACGCAAAACGTCACGGGGACACGCACGCGCGAGCGCATCGATTGAAGGAAAGGTTCTCAGGAAGCGATCGTAATAGGGCCTCACTACCGCGATACGCGTCTGTTGCAACATGATCTCCGCAACCCATATTCGATAGGGATCGCGGTTCGCCCGCCAAGGCAGGTCGCGCCGATGCGCGCGAAACCACCCGAGGATGCTCCGCTGGATCTTGGACCGGTGACCGACGGTTAGCGGGGATAGCATCGCGCCTATTCTGCCACGACCGCACAGTTCAGGTCTCAGGCCGATTAGAGAGCCCTGAAATTTAATTACAACCGGTCGATAAAAATGAAATACGAGGAGGACCAAAGTGCCGCTGGAATAGACTTCTGCGCGCGCGCGGTGAGAATGATCTTGAAAATCTCCCGATCGCTCCCCATGCTATCGAGAAACGGTCCGGCGGCGTCCGACATTTCCGGCTGGACCAGCGCCAATTGGCGGAGCGCATGGTAGATAACCTCGGCTGCCGGAGCCATAGGAGTTGAGTAATTCCCAGTGCGAAACTGCATTACTGAGTGAATTTCGTTGAAGTGCCACGCGATGCAAGCCATCAAGGAGACAGCCTGCTCGAACTGCGTCACATGTTTATCTGACGCAACTTTGCCGATATAGGGATCAAGCACCAGCATCACCCGCCGTTCATCCTCGCGAGCGAATTCACGGACCATCAGCCGGCCCGATTTTGCCGTAACCTTCCAATCGACGAGCCGCCCGCTATCGGTCGGCTGATAATCGCGCAAGGAATGTAGCTCGTGCCCGCGGCCTCGAAAATGACTTGCCATCTCTCCGCTCAGCAGTGGCAAGACCTCGTAGAACTGGTCCGTCGGCTCCACGGGCGGATAGACGGTGATTTCCATATTCGACTCCACCCTCCGCGTCTTTTCGAAGAAGCCGAAAGGGAAGCGAGTGCGAATACCGAACGTATCCTGCCGGTACATCCCACGCCGCTGGAAACGTAGTTCCACCTTTTGTCGCGCAGCGCTAATTCGAGAGATATACGGAAAGAAGACAGGGTGGCTCAGGATTTCGTCGGGGGATTTCTTGCTGCCGCCGACCACGCGAAGAGAAAAGGACGGCCATATTTGCTTTTCGTTTCGCAACTCGATCTCTGCAAGCACCGGCTGGCCGGCAAAAATGTGCTCAGGCAAATCGAATTTGACCGCAACGCCTGTTAGGACCACGCGGGAAAGCACTCCCGAAACCAAAATGCCCGCAAGCAAGCAAGCGAGGACCAGGAAAAGGAGATTATTTCCGGTGTTGACCGCCGCCAAAGCGAGGATGGAAACAGCGACGAGATAAATGACGCCATCGCGCGTCATGCGGTAATCCACCTGGTAGGCGATCCAGCGCAGGTTGGTCCGCTTCGCAAGTGCTGGCACGATCGTCATGGCCACCCAGGCGGCTATTCCGAGGGCCATCAGGGTGGTAATGGCTGCGAGCCAAATGCGTCCTTCCTGAGCGACTGCGGCGGAAAAAAGCGCAAGAACCAAAGCAATCGAAAGCGCCAACATGGCGATGCCAAAATTCCGCCAACTGGGACGGTCCCGCCGATGCCGCGAGCGTGTAATCGAGTCCTGCATCATTTATTCTTCGACCAGTGGCTCCGGCTTACCCCAAATGACGCACGAGGAAGGCGACGAAACCGAGGTGCATCTGTGCGACATCCTTCTCGGCTCGTACGTGACCGAGGTCGCATGGCGCTACAACCGGGAACGAGCTCCTGTCATAGTGGTACGCGTGTGGTTTCTAGAATTTCGCCCAGAATTGCCTCGCTCTGCTCGGACTTTTTCTGGGTCGAGACGTAACGGGAACTCACCACAACTCGGTGCGCGAAGACCGGCACGATCAGCTGTTTGAAATCGTCGGGCAAGCAATAATCCCGGCCTTCGATAAAAGCCCGTGCCTGTGCCGCGCGGTGCAGCATCACAGTGCCGCGCGGACTAACACCGAGGCTGAGCTGCTCAGTTTGACGCGTGCGCTCAACGATCTCCATCGCGTAATCGAGCAAACTGTCGTCGACCTTTACGTCGGAAACGGCTTTCTGCATTTTGGCCACGTCGCTCGCGTCCATTAGCGGCGCAGCTTGTTCCGCGTGTCCTGCAGCGGAGTGATTGCGAATAATTTCCTTTTCGCTGGCTCTCGAAGGATAGCCCATGCGGATCCGCATCACGAACCGATCAAGCTGCGACTCGGGAAGCGGATACGTGCCGTGGTGCTCGATCGGATTCTGCGTGGCGAGCACCATGAACGGCTCCGGCAGCGGATGCGTGTGATTGTCCACCGTGATCTGCGATTCGTTCATTGCTTCAAGCAATGCCGACTGAGTCTTGGGAGTCGTGCGGTTGATTTCGTCGGCCACCACGATGTTGGCGAAGATCGGGCCGGGCTTGAATTCGAAGTTCTGCGACGCTGGATTGAAAATGCTGACGCCGATCACATCGCTGGGCAGCATGTCCGATGTGAATTGAATGCGCTGAAACGAGCATTGGAACGAGCGCGCCAGTGCCTGCGCCAGGGTCGTTTTGCCGACGCCCGGAACGTCTTCGATCAGCAAGTGCCCCCGTGCCAGCAACGCCGTTAAAGCAAGCTGAATCACGGTCTCTTTGCCCTTGACGATCTGAGCAATCGACCGCTGCAGGTCGGCGAGTCGTTCGCGAAAGGCGCTCGTTTTCGTATTGGTGGCGGTTTGCAATTGACCCAGCCTTCTGCAAAAATGAAGCGCCTAGACGAGGCTGATTCTCGTCACGCTTTGCGGGCGACTAGCTCAGTGGTTAGAGCGCTCCCCTCACACGGGAGAGGTCCAAGGTTCAAGTCCTTGGTCGCCCACCATCCCCAACTTGATTCTGCCATCAAGTGATCGGCTGTCTGAAACCCTGATTTGCCGCGGTGTGCCCAACAAGTGGTCAGGACTCGCATTTTGCACTACTGCGAGGTTATTCCGGAGACGATCGGCGGATGGGGCGCGTTGCCATGGGACTGGAAGCCGGCGACCCACCGACACTTTGGGCAACCGAGCTGCCCCAGGACTTTTCCGAAGCTGCGCGCAATACCAGGGCTACCCGACGATCGGGAATCATGGCCAGGCCCGTCCCGAGGACTACCACGATGCCGCCGAACCATATCCACTTCACAAGCGGATTCAGGTAGGCGTGGATCACCGGCTTATTTGTGTCCGGGCTGCGGCCGGCATAGACGACGTACAGGTCGCGCAGCGGGCTGCTCTCATTGGCGACAATCGTCTCGGTGACTTGGCTGGCCAAGAAGAAGCGACGCTCGGGATAAAGCATCATTTCCGATTTACCCTTGCGAAACACTTCCAGCGTAGCGCGCTCGGATTCGTAATTGTTGTTGGCTAGCTGATCGAAATTTTGGCAAAGGATCGTGTACGGACCGATCGAAAGTGACTGGCCGGGGCCCATTTCCTTCTGAATGTCCTGGTTAAATGCGGAGCCAGTGATGCCGATGAAGACCAATACCATTCCGAAGTGGACAATGTAACCACCATAGCGGCGCGTATTGCGCATCGTGAGTTCGCCCACGGCGGTGAGGATATTGGTTCCATCGCGCGAGGAGATCACGCGCGCGCCACGATAGAATTCGGATCCGATTGTCAGCGTGACGAACACGGAAAGTATCAAGCAGATGAGGGGATAGAATTCCCGGAATCCGAAAGCAAATGCCACTACGCCCGCAGCCAGTCCTGCCGCAAGCGGCCATGCGAAATTGCGGCGCAGCGCGTCATAGGAGGTTTTTCTCCAGGCCAGCAGTGGGCCCACTCCGGTGAGAAAGAGCAGAAATAGGGCGATGGGTACGTTCACTTTGTTGAAAAAGGGCGGCCCCACGCTGATCTTAGTGCCGGTCACCCATTCGGAAAGGACCGGGAAAAGCGTTCCCCACAGCACGGCGAAACAGGCGGCGAGAAGAATCAGATTGTTGAAAAGAAAACTGGATTCGCGCGAAACGAGTGAGTCCAGCTGATTGTCGCTTCGCAAGTAGTCGCGATTTTTGTACCACGCGGCGAGGCAGGCCACAAAAACAATTCCGAGGAAGGCCACGAACCATCCGCCGATAGACGACTCCGCGAATGCATGCACTGAACTGACTACGCCGGAGCGCGTCAGCATCGTGCCGAGAATGCACAACATGAATGTAACGAACACCAGCCACACATTCCAAACTTTCATCATGCCGCGTTTTTCCTGCATCATTACGGAGTGCAAAAACGCGGTGCCGGTGATCCATGGCAGCAGCGAAGCATTCTCGACCGGATCCCATGCCCAATAGCCGCCCCAGCCGAGCACGGCGTATGCCCAGTGCGCGCCGAGCAGAATGCCCACTGTTAGAAGACCCCACGCGACCATCGTCCAGCGCCGGGTGATGTGAATCCACTTTTCGCCGGGATACCGGCCAAGCAGTGCAGCCATGGCGAAAGCAAACGGGACAGTGAAACCGGTATAGCCGAGATACAGCATCGGCGGATGGATCACCATCTCGGGATATTGCAGAAGCGGATTCAGTCCGCTGCCCTCGGACACCCTTGCCATATGCATCGCGCCCAAAGCATCGGCGCCTGCAAGGATGTGAAATGGGCTCGCCACGAAAACGTTCAGAACCAGAAAGAAAATCTGGACGCCGGCCAGCGTCACTCCCACGTAGGGCATTAGTTCGGGGTGTTTTTTGCGATTCAGGAAAAGCGCGCAGAACGCATAGATCGAGAGCAGCCAGCTCCAGAAAAGCAAGGAGCCTTCCTGTCCGGACCAAAGCGCGGCGAATTTATAAAACAGGGGCAGAGCGCGATTACTGTGCTCCGCCACATAGGCTAGAGAGAAATTGTCGGTGAAAAAGAAGTATTCGAGCGCGGCGACCGCAAGCGTAACAAGACCACAGATCGCCATTCCAGCATTGCGCGCGCTTTTCGAGAGCAGCGTGCGTCGTGTGAGGATAGCGGCTATGCCGGCTACAAAGGCATAACCGGCGGCAAGTAGTGCGAGGAGAAGCGCAAAGGAACCAAAAATGTCCAACGAGTTTCCCCCTGCCGAATGCTAGCTCTTGCGCCCCGACGGGGGGACGCTTGGTTCGGTTGTCGATTGGTCAACTGGTGGAGCGGAGTACCTCGCGCCGCCTGCTGTGCCTGGTGGCGTTGCCTCATACTTGGATGCGCACTTCGCCTGCACCTGCTCGGCGACAAAGCCCCCCTGGGGCATCAGCCTGCCTTCGACGAGCGCCTGTGCGCCGTCTTTGAAAGTATCGGGAAGGGGATCGCGGCCAACGTAGCTGACTGGCAGGTCCTTACCCTGCTCTTCGAGGACAAAATTGATGCGGTTGCCAACATGCGAAATCGACCCGGCGCGGACATTGCCCGAAACTCGCATGCGCTGATGAAGAGCCGGAGCAGACAGCGTGGGGAGTTCGGAGATCGTGTGGTAATAGGTTTTGCTTTGCGTGAAACCGATGTAAGCCAGCACCAAGAGCGTGGCCACGATGATTCCCGAACCAATAAGAAACTTCCCACGGGCCTTCATTCTTGCGCTCCCACTCTATGATCCCGAAAGGCGAATTCTAACACAGCACACTTCGAGCTGCCCCGTTCTTCTCTCCGCTTCGAGGGCGAGCAACGACAAGCCGCACCCAAACTGGCGGCTACTCGGCTAACTCTACCGGCGCAGCGACGGATTCGATTTCGACGCAATTTCGCCCCCGATGCTTTGCTCGGTACAGCGCGGCATCAGCTCGCGTGACCAACTCGGAGAACTCGGGAGCCCTTTTCCCCGAGAATCCGGCCACGCCGAAGCTTGCGGTTACGATGAATTCCGAATCGCTCACAAGGAATTTTTCGGCTTCGAAGTGGCTGCGAATGCGCTCGAGCACCAAAGCAATGCTTGATTCATCCGCGTGAGTGAGCACTTGAAGGAATTCCTCGCCGCCTATGCGGCCCGAGATGTCGGAGAAGCGTGTGTTTGATCTAAGAATTTCGGCGAACCTCCGCAGGACCATATCTCCGGCATCGTGGCCGTGCGCATCATTCACCTGCTTGAAGTGATCGAGATCGATCATCACAACCCAGAAGGGAAAGCCATGCCGCGCGGCCCCGCTGAGCTGGCGGGGCGCCCAGGTTTCAATCGCGCGTCGATTTGGCAAGCCGGTGAGCGCATCGGTGAGCGCCAGTTCCTCCAGAAGTCGGTTCTTCGTCTCGATCTGCCTGTGCAGGTCGATCAGCCTCTGACCCACGCGGACGCGTGCGAGCAGCTCGGCGGCGTGAAACGGTTTGGTGAGGTAATCATCCGCCCCGGCAGAAAGGCCTTTCACCACATTTTCTTTTTCCGCGTTGCTGGTGAGGATGATGACGTACGTGTACGAAGATTGGGTGCCTTCACGGATGCGCTGGCAAAGGTCGATGCCCGTAAGATCGGGCATCAGCCAATCGGTGATGACGACCTCCGGGTGCTGCCGCTCGAAGATTTCAAGAGCTTGGTGACCGCTCGTTGCGAACAGGACCGCCGAGAAGTCTTGGGAAAGTGCGTGCTCGACTAGCTTGCGATAGACGGGCGAATCGTCGACGACCAAGACTTTGAAACCGCTCATCTAAGCCCCTGGTGCGTACCTAAGACCTTCCTAGTGATCGTTGGGGCCGTCCGCAACTTCCGGGGTGATGGCTTGCGTTTGGCCGAGCTTGGTGCGCAAGCAGCCGATCAGTTCCGGCGCGAGATTCGAAATTTCCATACCCTCTGAGACAATGAATTTGCAGCTCAGAATGGGGCGCGCCGCATTGTCATCGGGGAGTTTGCAGTCCGCGCGGCAATATTGGCATTCCTGGTTCCAGCAGAAGCGTCCGTACGGAACGGTTTCCGGGCTGATGAATTGAAAAGCGCGGAGCAAGGAATTCCTCTCGGGCACCAGAAAAGTTTTTCCCAGAATCGTGATTTCCACTAGCCGTTCGTACGGCCTGAACACGTCTGCCATCAGAGGTACTTCTTGTTCCGCCATTTTAGTGGTTCCCCCGTGAATTCACGCTAGTTCACGGCGTCGTAACGGGCAATGAGAACTAAGTTTTTCGGTGTTCAATACCGCAATGGAAGAAAAAACGGTGCCGGAGGAGGCCGACTTTGCGGTTGCTAAGCGGCGTTAGGAAGGCGCTCGTGTGTTTGCCAAGAAGCGCGAGGGACCAGTAAGACCAGTGTGTACACACCTAGGGCAATACCGAGGGGACCGTTGAGGATTCCCAAAAAACTGGTGGCCATCGCCAGCGTACGGCTTGAGGAAGTGCGCTGGATGAGCGCAAATCCTGCCAGAAGCGACAAAATACCCGTGACAATAACCAGCGCAATTATTCCCATCAGAAAAAAGCGAAAAGCGCTCATCCAGGCAAAAGGATTGGCCACACGCGAAACAACTGTGCCCCACATGGTCGTCAGAGCCGCGTCATTCAGCACAATCCACACAGCCTCGGCCAGGCAGATTAAGCCATAGATGGTCCACAGGGTGCCTAATCTCCCCTGCGGTTTATCCATGGGCCTCATCGGCCAGCCTGCTGCCGGACCTGAGATTGCGAATATCATGTAGGAAAGATGCGCTCCCACGGCGCTGTCGGCAATACGATGAAACCTGTATATTCATATTTTCGCGGTATCAGGTGAAGTATTGGCCCATGTTACGGAACTTTTCATATCGTTGCTGGAGCAGTTGTTCCGGGGGCACCGGCAAAAGCTCATTGAGCGCTCGCGCGAGAACGTCCCCGACGAGTTTGGCGCAGGCCGAGTGGTCCGTGTGAGCGCCCCCCTCTGGTTCGGGAACGATTTCATCGATCAGCTTTAGATCGAGCAGGTCGCGCGCTGTGATCTTCAACGCATCTGCGGCCATTTCCGATTTCGTTGAATCCCGCCACATGATGGACGCACAGCCCTCAGGAGAAATCACCGAGTACACGGAATTCTCCAGCATGAAAATACGGTCGCCGATCGCAATCGCTAAGGCCCCGCCTGATCCGCCCTCGCCGGTAATCGTGACCAGAATCGGCACCGGCAGCCGGGCAATTTCACGAATGTTGTAAGCGATGGCTTCGGCCTGGCCGCGTTCCTCAGCGTCTATGCCAGGATAGGCGCCTTGCGTGTCCACAAAAACAAGGATGGGACGCCCGAATTTCGCGGCCAGATGCATCACGCGCAGAGCTTTGCGGTACCCTTCGGGCTTGGCTTGGCCGAAGTTGCGGGCCAGGCGTTGCTTGGTGTCGCGTCCTTTTTGGTTTCCCACGACCAGGACAGGGCGCCCTTGGAAGCGCGCCATGCCCGTGATTAAGGCAGGATCGTCAGCGAAGTACCGATCACCGTGAACCTCGCTGAAGTCCTCAAACAGGAGGCTTATGAAATCGTCGGTATAGGGTCGCTGGGGATGTCGGGCTAGCTGGAGACGCTGCCAGGAATCCAGATGCGAGTAAAAGTCCCGCTTTAGTTCCTCGACTTCACGCCGAATTCGGCTGATCTCTTCCGTCGTACTATCGGTAGGTTCGGTCAGGCGGCTGAGCTCGCTAATATCGCGTTCGAGTGCGTCAATTTCCAGCCGGCGCGCGTCGGCCTCCTTCACTCCGGTGTTATTCGCGAGAGCTTTCGTCGCGCGCGCCGCTTTCTCGGGGCTAGGCGGCTGGCCGGGAGTATGGATGCCCGTGCTCTGCACAGCGCCTGTTCCCGCTTGAAGCTTGCGCTGTTTCGCCAGTGCTCGCATCCGGCGCAAACGCTTGCGCGCCAGTTTGCGCTTTTCCAGAGAATCCGTCATTGCATCACCGCGACGGAATTCGCCCCACAAATCTCGCGGACCCGATCGAGAAAATCGGGATCAGCACGCACGGCGCTGCCCGCATCAATCGTTGCCTCAGTGCCGTCCTCGTGAACAAGTTCGAACGCAATACGGCACCGCCCCGGCCTGCTGGCGAATAGTTCCTGCAGCCGATTGATGATCCCCGCGTCCATGGCGCTGTGGTTCACGCGGACCAGCAAGAGGTTTGGCGCGCTAGGCTGCTCCCGTACCTGATCGAGAAGCCGCGCATCGGAAATGATCACTCGCGTCCCAACGTCCTCCACGGCAATTCGGCCCCTCACCAGCAGCGGAGTTGCGCCCTTTAAGATTCCTTCCAGTTTCTGAAAAGCCTCGGGAAACGCCAGCGCCTCGCTCACGCCGGTTCGGTCCTGCAAAGTCAAGATGGCCCAGCGGGCGCCTCGCCGCGAACGCATCGGGCGGCACTGCACGATAATCCCCGCTACCGTTACTTCCTCGCCATTCCGCCGGCCTTCCAGAGTCGCTAGCTCCGCCGCTTTCAGATCCTGCAGTCGCCCGGCGTATTTGTCGAGTGGATGTCCGGAGATGTAAAAACCGAGCGTAGAATATTCGGCTGATAGAAGCTCGTGCTCCATCCATTCTGGGACGTCAGGCAAGACTTCTGGGGGCGGCGTGTGCGCCGATGCCCTTTCACCGCCAAAAAGACCGTGCTGGCCAGACTCGCGCGTCCGCTGGATTTTCTGCGCGCGCTCGACCGCGCGGTCGATGGCCGCGATCATCTGCGCTCGATGCGCGCCCAGGCCGTCAAGTGCGCCCGCTCTCGCAAGGCTCTCTAGAACGCGCTTATTGATCAGCCGTGCATCTACCGATTCGCAGAACTGGAAGAAATTAGTGAACTGCCCAAGGGATTCCCGCGCCGCCAAAATTCCTTTTACCGTGTTCTCGCCCACGTTTTTTATCGCAGCCAAGCCAAAGCGGATGTCTCCGCCCACGGGAGTGAAATTCATGTCGCTCGAATTCACATTGGGCGGAAGCACGGTTATTCCCATGCTGCGCGCTTCGTTGATGTACTTCACCACTTTTTCCGTGTTCCCCGTTTCTGAAGTGAGCATGGCGGCCACAAATTCCACCGAGTAATGTGTCTTGAGCCATGCCGTCTGGTAAGCCAGCAGCGCATACGCGCACGAGTGGGCCTTTGGAAATCCGTAAAGGGCGAATTCCTCCATCAGATCGAAGATTCTTTCAGCCTTCTTCGCGGGCACCTTACGCGCTAGGCAGCCCGTCAGGAATTTTTCTCGCTGGGCCGCCATAACCTCGGGTTTCTTTTTCCCCATAGCGCGGCGCAGCAGATCCGCGTCGCCGAGTGAAAATCCGGCCAGACGATTCGCGATCTGCATTACCTGTTCCTGGTAGACAATTACTCCGTACGTCTCGGAAAGAATTTCCTCGAGCTCCGGCAGGTCGTAAGAAACTTTCTTCTTGCCATGCTTGCGGGCGATGAACTCGTCGATCATTCCGCCCTGGATGGGACCAGGACGATACAGCGCGTTGAGAGCCGTTAGGTCTTCGATCCGCGTAGGCTGGTAGCGCTTCAAAATGTCGCGCATGCCGTGCGACTCGAACTGGAAGATGCCGGTCGTTTCGCCTCGCGAAAACAGTGCGTACACGGCGGGATCGTCAAGCGGCAACGTTGCCAGATCCACCGAGACACCACGGTTCTGCTGAATCAACCGGACCGCATCGTCCAGCACCGTCAGCGTCGTCAAGCCGAGAAAATCCATCTTCAGCAGACCCAACCGTTCGAGCGCATTCATGTCGTACTGCGTGGTTATTTCATCCTTGTTCGACTTGTACAGAGGCACGATCTCGGTGAGCGGCTGCGGAGAAATCACCACTCCGGCGGCGTGTGTGGACGCGTGCCGCGCCAGTCCCTCGAGTCGCAGCGCCACCTCCACCATCTCCTTCACCCGCTCGTCCGTTTTGCGCAGTGAATCCAGTTGAGGTGTTTGCTTGAGTGCATCCTCCAGTTCGATGTTCAGCGTGGTCGGAATCATTTTCGCGATCTTGTCGACTTCCCCATAGGGCATGTCGATGGCGCGGCCCACGTCCTTCAGCGCGGCCTTCGCTGCCATGGTCCCAAATGTGATGATCTGCGCGACGCTCCCCGCGCCATACGTTTGCCGGACGTACTCGATCACTTCGCCGCGCCGCCGCATGCAGAAATCGATGTCGATATCGGGCATTGAAATGCGCTCGGGATTCAGAAAGCGTTCGAACAGTAGATCGTATTGCAACGGATCGACGTCCGTGATCTGCAGTGCGAAACTCACCAGGCTGCCCGCCGCAGAGCCGCGCCCCGGCCCCACGGGAATTCCCTGCGAGCGAGCGTAACGGATAAAATCCCAGACAATCAAAAAGTAGCCCGCAAAACGCATCTTCTGGATCATCTGAATTTCAGCATTCAGGCGGCTCTCGTACTCCGAAAGCGGATGGCGAAGGCGATTCTCCTGCGCCAGGCGCTCCAATTGCTGGGCCCGCGTGGCAAACCCCTCGCGCGCCACTCGCTCAAAATACGAATCGGCCGTATGTCCCTCGGGGATCTTGAACTCCGGAAATGGGTTGCTGGCGCGCTGGATTTTCACATTGCATCGATCCGCAATCGCAACAGTGCGTGATACCGCGTCGGGAAGCTCCCGAAAGACTTGCGCCATTTCCTCCGCCGTCTTGAAATAAAATTGATCGGTCGCGAACTTCATCCGCTGGGCGTCGCTCATGGTCTTGCCCGTCTGTATGCACATCAGCACTTCCTGCGCATGAGAATCGGATTGAGTCAGGTAGTGGCAATCGTTCGTTGCTACCAGCGGGATGCCTGTTTCGCGGGAAAGAGCGACCAGATCACGGTTGATTCGCGTCTCCACCTCTAAGCCCTGGTCCTGCACCTCGAGGAAAAAATTACCCTTGCCGAAAATGTCGCGCAGGCGATACGCATTAGTCCGCGCCCGCTCGTATTTTTCTGTGAGCAGCGCATCGGCCACTTCGCCGCGAAGGCACGCGGAAAGCGCGATCAGTCCCTTGCTGTGCCGCGCGAGCAACTCATGGTCCACGCGCGGCTTGTAATAAAAGCCGTCGAGAAACCCGGTTGAAACCAGCTTAATAAGATTCCGATAGCCTTCGTCGTTTTCGCACAGCAGAACAAGATGATTGGACCGCTCCGCTTCCGCGCCCCGGTTCTTGTGGTTGTCCGGCGCCACGTACACTTCGCATCCGATGATGGGTTTCACTCCGTGCGTGGTGGCTTGATGATAGAAGTTTGCGGCAGCGAAAAGATTGCCGTGGTCCGTCACCGCGACCGCAGGCATGCCGCGTCGCGCCGCTTCGGCCGTCAGTTCGCCGATTTCGCAGGCGCCGTCCAGAAGAGAGTAGTCCGTGTGCAGATGCAGATGTACGAAGTTCGGTGAAGCTGAGGAAGCCATGCAGACCTATTCTAATCTAGCTGGCAAGCTCCGCGATTGATTTTCTCGGGTGGGCCGCGCCCCCTCGGTGGAAAACTGCCTTCCATTTTTTATTTCAGAGGGCGTGCTGTTGCCTTTCTCTCCGCTTTTCGCGCCTGCCATCGGAACTTTCTGGGCGTTCCGGCGGAATCCCTTTGTGGCTGCCTCGATTCGTTGGCATGCATCGCTGATAGCTTTGCAACTCTCGGCCGCCTTAAGTGTTCTAAAGAAACGGGGCCCATGTTTTTTTTGGCGCGCCCCGCGCGTATGGATCATCGAATTGTCGAAGGAGAGGCCCATGCACCCAGTAAAAATAGTCCTAATAGGTCTTATGCTAGCCGCGTGCGGCGCATCGAGCGCCAATGCGCAGTGGAGCTCCACCCAACCTAATCGCAACATTGAAATTACGCCCTTTGGGGGTTCCCGTTTCGGTGGCGTGATCAACACGAATTCGGGGGGAATCAGCCCCATCGACGAGTTCACCATCAAAAGCACCTGGGACTACGGTGCTATCGCCGACGTCGATCTGCTGCCCGACTCCTTGCCTGGTCTCCAGGCCGAATTTATGTGGAGCCAAGAGCCTACCGAGCTCGGCGCGCACGACGCGATTACCGGCGTCACCTCGTCTGTAGGCAAGCTGACGCTGAATAACTATCAGTGGGGCATCGACTATAACTTGGGTCGGAGATCGCGGCTCAAGCCTTTCATCGCCGCTGGCATGGGTTTCACGCACTTCAGTTCTGGGGGGACATTGCCGTTCGAGAACAAACTCTCATTTAATCTTGGCGGTGGGGTGAAGTACTTCGTCGTTCCGCATGCCGGAGTGCGCTTCGACGTGCGCTGGGTGCCTTCTCGCACCACTTCCCAGGTCGAGACGTTCTTCGATCCCATTTTCGGTTTCTACAACGCCAACGTCAATAATTACGCCCAACAGTTTCAAGCGAATCTGGGTTTGATTTTTCGATTTTGAGCGTTTCTAGGATTTCTAAGCGCGCCACCTTAGAAATCGTCGGACTGTTGCGTGAAGGTATATCCGGGCAAGCTTACTGCAGCTCCGCTTTTCGCCACTCTGATGCGGATCGGCGGCTCGCCCTCCGCTCCTGTCTTGCGCAAGACGGCATAAGTGGCCAGCGCCTCGCTGTAAATCTTGGTGACCAAAAAGGAATCGTCACTCCCGTCCTTCTTCCAGACCTGACCAACTTGTACCTTTCCGGTGGGCACGGTATGAATGTAAACAGATTCCCGCTATGCGTCAACTCGCGATGCGCGAGCGCGTGCGGAACCGGACGTCGCTCGGTACGAAGCTGTTTTGCGTCGAGCGGCTTCTTGTGGCATCTTACTGGTTGGTGGGGAAGCGATGTCGGCAGACAAAAAGATCGCGGTTGTTTGCTTCCAGTTGGGAGGACCCGACCGGCAAGGCGCCGTCGAGCCCTTCCTCTACAATTTGTTTTGCGATCCTGACATCATCAATTTTCCTGGATCGTTTCTCGCCCGCAAACCGCTGGCGAAGTTGATCTCGACCACGCGATCGAAGACGGTTCGGCAGCACTATGCCGAAATCGGCGGCGGCTCGCCCATCCGTCGCCTCACGGAGCAGCAGGCGCGAGCGCTCGATGTGGCCCTGCGCCCGCATATTTCCGCGCGCACCTTTGTGGCCATGCGCTACTGGCATCCGAATACCGAGGAAGCGATCGCTGCTTTGCAGCGCACTACTTTTGACGAACTCGTGCTGCTGCCTCTCTACCCGCACTACTCGCTGGCCACCACGGGCAGCAGCCTCAAGGAATGGAATCGCCTCTACACTCCGCGAGTTCCCGTGCATGTTGTCGACCACTTTTTCGATCATCCGGATTACATAGCCGGAGTCGTCGAGCGCATTAACGGGATACTCCAGCAGTTGCCTTATCCCGAGGAAGTGCCCTTGGTGTTCAGCGCGCACGGACTTCCGATGGCCCTGGTGGAAAAAGGCGACCCTTACCCGCGCCAGATTGAGTCCACAGTGCGGCTGGTTCGCGAGCTCGGAGCATGGGCCAATCCCTACGTGCTTTGCTTTCAGAGCAAGGTCGGCCCTCAGAAATGGCTGCAGCCCTCGCTCACCGCCACCATCACAAGAATGGCATCCGAAGGAATCAGGCGGATGCTGGTGGTTCCCGTTTCCTTCCTCACTGAGCACATCGAAACCCTCTATGAAATCAACATTGAAGCTCGGGAACAGGCCGAGTCGCTCGGCGTGAGCGACTTTCACATGATGCCCGCGCTCAACGATTCGCCGCTCCTCATCCGCGCTCTCGCCGACCTTGTCCTCCGCGCGGTAGGCCGCCGCGCTGGCGTCGCCTCCTTGGCCCTTTAGCGCTGGAGCCCATGATATAAACATGTCGTGGAGTTCTCGCTCACCGACGAACAGCAGCACTTGCGCCGCACCGTCCGCGAATTCGCCGAGGCCGAAATCGCTCCGCATGTGATGGAGTGGGACGAAGCCTCCCAATTCCCCTCAGAAATTATTCCCAAGCTCGCTGAGATGGGTTTTCTCGGCGTGATTTTCCCCGAAAAATACGGCGGCGCGGCAATGGGCTATCTCGAATACGCCATCATCATCGAGGAACTCTCACGTGTGGACGGATCGGTCGGCATCATCGTCGCCGCGCACAATTCTCTGTGCACCAATCACATCTACAAGTTCGGCACCGAAGAGCAGAAACAAAAATACGTAGTTCCGCTCGCGCAAGGGAAAAAGCTGGGCTGCTGGTCACTCACCGAGCCAGAGGCCGGATCGGACGCGGGCGGCACGCGCACCATCGCAGGGAAAAAAGACGGCGCATGGATCATCAATGGCGCAAAAACATTCACCACCAATGGACACTATGCCGACGTGTGCGTCGCGATGGCCGTCACGGACGCTTCCAAGAAGCACCACGGTATTTCCGCATTCATCATCGAGAAGGGAACTCCGGGCTTTCGTCCCGGCAAGAAAGAAAACAAGCTCGGCCTGCGCGCGAGCGACACCAGCGAAGTGGTCTTCACCGATTGCCGCGTGCCCGCGGAAAATCTCCTCGGCCCCGATGGCGAGGGCTTCGTAAACAGCTTGCAAATCCTCGATGGCGGCCGCATCTCGATCGCGTCACTCGGACTGGGCATGGCGCAGGGCGCCTATGAGTGCTCGGTCCGGTATGCCAAGGAGCGCAGACAGTTCGGTAAGCCCATCGCCGATTTTCAGGCCATTCAATTCAAGCTCGCCGACATGGCCACTCAGATTGAAGCTGCGCGTTTGCTCACGTATCGCGCCGCATGGCTCGCCGATCGCGCCATCGCCGAGGGCTCAGGAGACCAATCTCGCATCACTCGTGAGTCCAGCATGGCCAAGCTCTACGCGGGAGAAGTGGCCGTCCGCGTAGCCAACGAAGCCGTCCAGATTCACGGCGGCTACGGCTTCATCAAGGACTATCCCGCCGAAAAGTATTACCGCGACGTGAAGCTCTGCACCATCGGCGAAGGAACCAGCGAAATCCAGCGCATGGTCATCGCCCGCCAGCTCCTGGGCAAGTAGGCCGATTTAGGGCGTGGGAGTTTCAAGTTCCCACAACGGGCCCGCATGCTTTTTCCTTGGCCCGATGCGCGCCATTCGCCCTGCTCTGCGTGACCCGGCAAGGCTTTCGTGAATCTAAGTATAGAGAGGAGATTGACATGCGCAAAACGGCCCTGGTCTCTGTGGGGTTGCTGGCCCTTCTGCTTTTAGCCTTCCCAGCTCGGTCTCTGGCCCAGATCTCGGTGGGGATATCGGTAAGAGTCGGTCCTCCGGCTCTACCAGTTTACGAGCAGCCCGTTTGCCCGGAGCCTGGTTACCTTTGGACTCCCGGTTATTGGGCCTATAGCGACGATGGCTATTACTGGGTGCCCGGCACATGGGTTTTACCGCCGCAGCCTGGCCTTCTATGGACCCCGGGATACTGGGGCTGGGGCAACGACGCGTATGTATGGCATGCCGGCTACTGGGGGCCGCAAGTGGGCTTCTATGGCGGAATCGACTACGGATTCGGTTACTATGGCGACGGCTACGTAGGCGGACGCTGGAATCACGACCGGTTTGAGTACAACACCGCCGTGACCCGCGTGAACACCACCATAATCCACAATACCTACGTCAATAGGACCGTGGTCCGCAACACGCACGATGAACCGTGTCAGCTTCAATGGCGGACGCGGAGGCATTTCTGCTAGCCCTAATTCCAGACAACTCGCTGCGGAACACGACCGCCATTTTGAACGAACCAGCGGACAAACGCAGCAGGAGCAGGCCGCCAGTCGCAATCGCGCGCTGCGTGCCTCCGAGAATCACGGCCGCCCGCCGATAGCCGCCACCGCAAAGGCTGGTGACTTCAGAAGCAACGTAGTTCCGGCCAGGGAATCGATCCATCCGCCGGCCAATGGCGGGAATACCAATCGCGGTGCCACCCGCCCGATCCAGCCCGGCAACGGTAACGAGAGCCGCCCGAACAATGTGAACCCGAACCGTCCGGAAAACAAAAACATGGCCCCTCCGCAAAACAAGAACGTGAATCCTCCAACGAACACCAATCGTAACCGGCCGGAAAACAGGAGCGTGAATCCTCCCAATAACGTGAACCGTAGCCAGCCGGAAAATAGGAATGTGACTCGCCCGAACAATCCAAACGAGACGCGCCCGAACGAAGTGAACCGGCCGAACACCGAAAACCAGCCGCGTAGTCAGCCGCACAATAATGTCCAGCAAAATCTCAACGTCCGTCCGGAACCACCCAGAACCCAGCCGCAACGTGAACAAAGAGCCGCGCCCGAGCGTCAGGCCCAACCGGAGCGCAAAGCCGAGCCCCAGCAGAAGAAGCCTGAGTCTGACCACCAGCACTAACCCTCACGTTGACGCCGGCTCTCTTCAGGGAGGGCCGGCGCTAACCCGGCTTCCCGCCAACCGCACGTTCATCTACTCTTTGAATTTTCAATTCTTGACTGTTAGCTTTCAGCACCTGCCACGAGGATGACTCCCTTAACCCAAGACTCGCCAAACGAGGACCAATTATTGACACCAACAACCGCTTGAATTCGCCAGCCCAGCGCTTAACATGGACACGATGAATTATTTCGAGAAAGTCGCGGGCTAAAAGGGCCAACGAGCATCGGACTCACGGCCCCGCAACACTCGGCGCGCGCAGTGCGGTTCTAATCGACAATAGAGCGGAGTAGAACATTACGTAACTCATTCAAAAAGATCGACGTACTATCTACTCGACATTTTTTAACAAGGGGAAAAGGAGCGGTGAGGCACAGGAAAGCTGCAAATGCTCAGGAGATCACCATGAAACTGCTGGCGCTTGCCGAGAAGCTGGGCTGCGAAGTCGAGGGTGACGCGAACATCGAAATCACCGGCGTCGCGGGAATTGAAGAAGCGCAGCCGGGCGAGCTGACGTTTCTCGTCAACCGCAAGTATCGCTCCGCGCTGGAGACCACGCGCGCTTCTGCGATTCTTGTAGGACGCGACGTAACGCGTCCTCGCATGGCGGTGCTCCGCTCGGCGAATCCGTATCTCGATTTTGCGCGAGCCATCGAGCTGTTTCATCCCACGCCGCGCTACGGCCCCAGCATCCATCGCACGGCAGTGATCGGCGAGTCCGCAAAAATTGGGGCGGGCGCCCACATCGGGCCTTATTGTTATGTGGCTGAGGACGTGGAGATCGGCGCGAACGCGGTGCTGCACAGCTTCGTCTGCATTTATCGCGGCGCGCGAATTGGCGACGATTTTTTCGCCCACGCCCACGCCTGCGTTCGCGAAGGCTGCCGCATCGGCAATCGCGTGATTTTGCAAAACGGCGTGGTGGTGGGCAGCGACGGATTTGGCTTCGCGCGCGAGGCCAGCGGACGGTGGTACAAGATGCGCCAATCCGGAGTCACGGTGATCGGCGACGACGTGGAAATCCAGGCTCACAGCGCCATCGACCGCGCCACAGTCGGCGAAACTCAGATAGGCCGCGGCACCAAAATCGACAATCTCGTACAGGTTGGCCATGCCTGCAAAGTAGGAGAGGACTCGCTGCTATGCGGCCAGGTTGGCTTGGCGGGCACGACGCACGTCGGCAACCGCACAATTCTCGCAGGGCAAGTTGGCGCAGCGGGCCACTTGACGATTGGCGATGGCGCCACTCTGACGGCGCAAAGCGGCGTCCCCACCGATGTTCCGCCGGGCGCGGTCTTTTCCGGCTATCCCGCGATGAACAATTTGGACTGGCGCAAATCGGTGGCCGTCTTCAACCATTTGCCGGAATTGCAGAAGGAATTGCGTGAACTCCGCGCGGAGGTCGCGCGGTTGCGTAGTGAAGCGTAGACATTCGCTTTATATTCGCCCTAAGGTGGAACCTGTTATAATCAGCGGCAGTACTGCTTATGAATCCAGTCGCAAACTCGAAAGAAGTGACGGCGCTGGGTTTTCCGCTCAACGCGGAGCAACGCGCCGCTGTCGAACATGGCGAAGGTCCGCTGCTGGTAATCGCGGGCGCGGGAACCGGAAAAACTCGCGTCATCACCGAGCGGATTCGGCGGTTGCTCGAGAGCGACGCGTCACTGAGCGGCGAAAATATTTTGGGCCTTACTTTCACGGACAAAGCTGCAGGCGAAATGAAGAGCCGGGTGCTGAAGTCCGCGGGGGAAAGGGCAGAAGGCATCTGGCTCAGCACCTTCCACTCGTTCTGCCTGGAAAGAGTTTTGCGCGCGTCCAAACCGGAAATTCAAGCCATCGAGGAAATCGATCATCAGATTTTGCTGCGGCGGAATCTCGCCGAACTCGGATTGGTTATCTTCCGAAGGCTTGCGGAACCGGCGCAGTTCCTGAAAGACTTCGTGGCTTTTTTTTCGCGCTGCCAAGACGAGCTGGTCACTCCGGACGATTACCAGCGATACGTCAGCGGGCTTCGGCGGGCGCACGAAGCGCGGAAGAACGCGATGGAGCCGGACGCGCTGCAAGTAGCGGAAGAGGAACTAGCGAAGCAGGAGGAAGTGGCGCGAGTCTATCGCGTGAGCGAGCGGCTGCTGCTGGAGCGCAACCTCTATACCTTCGGGGCGCAACTGTTGAAGTCGGTGGAATGTTTGCGGACCAATTCCGAACTCCTGGAAAGCCTGCGCAGTCAATACCGCTACATTTTGGTGGACGAATTTCAAGACACGAACATCGCGCAGCTCGAGTTGCTTTGGCTGTTGGCCGGGGAGCGCCGCAATATTCTGGCCGTGGGAGACGACGATCAGGCGATTTACCGCTTCCGGGGCGCATCGTTTGGCAGCTTTACGATTTTTCTGGAGCGGTTTTGCGGCGTGAACGGGAAGCAGGACGCCGCGGCGAAAGATTTCCTCGTGTCGCTGTCGCAGAATTACCGGTCGACGCAGCGAATCCTACGGGTGGCAGGCGAGGTGATCGGCGTGAACGAGCGGTCGCCATTGTTGCCGCCCAAAAAGCTTGTTACCGAAAACGCCCATGGCGAAAAGATTCGCGTGGCTGAATTCGGCGGGTTCGACGAAGAAGGGGAGTGGATAGCCGGAGAAATCGAGCGGCTGCATGAGGCAGGGGCCCCGTGGCGAAGTTTTGCAGTGCTGTACCGTAAGCACAGGCACCGGGGACGACTTGTACAAGCCTTGCGGCGAAGGGGAATTCCCTTCGTGATACGCAAGTCCTCGATTTTATCGAGTACGCTTGTCCGCGACCTGCTTTCGTGGATGCGGCTGATTGCAGTGCCGGCGGATAACGTAGCCTGCGCGCGCGTGCTGAGCGCTCCGTATTGGGGACTGGAAGCGCGCGACGTTGTGCGTCTGGCTGAACGCGCGGAAAAAAGCCGGCGTCCGCTTTGGGATCAAGTGGAAGCGTCGCAAAGTGAAGCTCCTCTGGACCGCCGGGGTGTCCGCCTGCCGGAGCTGGTGCAGTTCTTCCATCAGTTGAGGCAAACGGCCGCAAAGAAAAGAGCAGTCGAGGTCCTCGACGAACTGATCGCGAACCTGGGCATCGGAGTGCTGATGTCGGCAATCGACCGCCAGCACGTGGAAAAGCTGGTTGCGTTCGTGAAGGAGTGGGAGGGCAAAAGCGAAAAGAGGCAGCTTCGCGACTTCGCCGAGTATCTCGGTTTCTTCTATGAACTCGACGGAGATATCCAACTGGAGGAGGAACTTTCCGACGACGCGGTACAGCTCATGACGGTTCACTCCGCCAAGGGTCTTGAATTCCCGCACGTTTTTGTCCTGCGCCTTAGCAACAACGATTTCCCGTCGAAGCCGCGCCCGGCCACGTTTGAATTTCCGCCGGAGCTCATGAAGGAAGAACAGCCGAAATTTGATTTTCAGAAGCAAGAGGAGCGGCGGCTCTTCTATGTGGCGCTGACGCGCGCCCAAAAGCGGCTGACGCTTTCCACGGTCGTCAATCGGTGGAAAAGAGAGTCGCCATTTCTAGTTGATTGTCTGGCGAATCCGAAGATTCAGAAGTTTGACACCGACCAGTGCCAGCCGAAGGTGGAAGTGCCGCCCGTGGAAGAAACCGCCGGGCCTTTGTGGGATTCCGAGGACGAGCCTCCGCTCTTTCGAGTGGCGCGAGAATCCGCCAAGGCGTATTCGCGCGTCGCGCTATGGGCCAAGGCCTACCATCCACCGCAGCCCGAACCCCTGCAATTGAGCGCGTCGCGGATCGATGCTTACGATCGATGTCCGATGAAGTACATGTTTCAGTATGTATGGAATGTTCGCGGCGGCCCGAACGCGCAGAAAACATTTGGAAACGTGATGCATGCGACGATTGGGGAATTTGTGGGCGAGATGCGCAAGGGGGCGGCTGTTCCCTTCGAGGAAGTGCTGGCAATTTACGACCGGCAATGGTCGTCAGCAGGTTTTCCCGACGAATACCAGCAAGATGAATATCGCAAGGCCGGCCGCGAGCAGCTGGAAGCTTTTCATCGCTCCTACCACGACGTGCCACCCGACGTTATTTATCAGGAGAAGAGGTTTGAGCTGCCGCTCGACCACGACATCGTCGTGACGGGACGGATGGACCAGGTGAACCGCTTGAGCGCCGACGAAGTGGAGATTGTGGACTACAAAACCGGAAGGCCCCGGGACACAAGACAGGCCGCTGAAAATCTGCAACTAAGTATCTACGCGCTGGCGGCGCGCGAGGTGTTGGGCCTGGAGCCGGCGCGCCTGGTGCTTTACAACCTGACGGAGAATCAGGTTGTCGCGACCACGCGCGACGCAAAAGCTCTGGCGGCGGCGAAGGAAAAAATTGCGGAGATAGCCGACCAGATTCGCGCTGGAAATTTTCGCGCGAAGCCCGGTTTTGGATGTGGATATTGCGACTTCAAGCCGCTTTGCCCCGAGCATGAACAGCTGATTACGATTCAGCCCGCAGTGAGCGCATCACGGTAGTTGCCGGTGAGGTTGCTTATCTAGGGTACATCCAAGAGAGGTTCATGCTGCGCCCCTACAACTGCAAAACGAAAGACGCGCCACAAAATAAAAAGCGGGGTAATCGTTTTGTCGATTGCCCCGCTTCATTTTCGCCAGACTTTTCGATTCAAAGCCTGGAGTGGGTTCCGCGCATTTACTTACCGGAACTTTCTCTGCGGGACGGCACCGAATTCAAATTCGGGAGCTGGTCCCGCTTCGTTCATCTATAGAAGCAGGAGCGGATGAAGTCAAGGAGAAAAACTTCGGCGCGATTGTCGTTTTGAAAATATTCGCTAGTGGCCGGCGTTGATGGCGCTCAAATAAAATCCGCGGCGAGTCTCGACATTCAATCCGGGCCGCTCAACGCGCACTTCGATTTCATGGAAGTCCTGACCTTTTGGAATATTCTCCGGCGAAAAGGTGAGGGTGTATTGATTACGCGCTTGTTCGGTGACATCGGAATAAAGGCGCTCTAGCTCGGGTTGCTTGGATGCGTAGAAGGTGTCGCCGCCGCTATTCAACGCGTACTTTTCGAGTTCCGAAGCTCCGCGCTGAATAAGGGCCTTACCGATCGGCAGCGAATGCGTGACGGAAATGGAATACACTGCAACATCGTTGGCAAGGAGGGAGTGAAGCGTCTCGTCGAAAGTGTGCTCGTTCTTCGCGTTGGTGCCGTCGGAGATCAGAAAGATGATTTTGCGGCGGTCGCGGCCGCGATCCTTGAGCATATTCGACGCCGCGAAGACGGCATCATCCAGAGCATTGTCGTTCTTGTATCGCTTCGAGCCGTGCTGCGGGACGCCGCGCCCCGTGTCCACGGGCTGATGGCCGTTCATCACGGGCCCGGCTGTGGTCGGATCGGCAATCACCTGGCTATTGTGCGATTCGAGATCGAGGCGCTGGAGTTGGGTGAACAAGTGATCGTTGTTAAAAGAAAAATCAGCGACAGTTTGGGGAAACTCGTCGTAAGTTACCACGGCAACTTCATCGGGAGGTCCGAAGCCGGCAGAGATGGCCGTGAGGCTCTTTTGGACCTGCGAGACTTGCCGCTGATCGAGATCGTTGTCGATAAGAACGACGGCCGAAAGCGGCACCGGTTCGGAGGAGAACTGGCGGATCTTCTGTTCCACATTATCAGAGAAAACTCGGAAGTCATTCTTTTGAAGATCTCCGACCAACTGGCCGCGATTATCTTTTACAGTAACGGGAACGATCACGGTGTATGTTGGAACAATGATGCGCGGCGGATTCTGCTGCCGCGCCGGGGCGGTTGGAGTTGGAGCGCCGGGGGCAGCCGGACGCTGCGCCTGCGGCCACGCTTGGCCCGCAGGGCCGAGCAACAGGAGCATACCCAGAAGTGAAAGTTTTCGCGTCATCTGTAAGTCTCGTTTCTCCGCAGTCTAGACTGCGAGAGTTCGCCGGGGACCTGGGGGCGGGAGTTTGGGCCGGAACATCCGTAAACGCGAACCGCGCATCGTATCAGTCTGTTCCCGTCCTCGGAGGAATTATACAATGCGGCTGACCAGCATCGCGGCGGGTATTGTTGTTCTGGCAGCCAGCGCCTACCCGCTGGCGAGACCGGTCGCGTCGCGCGCATCCGCGCTGGGCCGCAGCGCGTTTCAAGAGTCAAGCCCACGCGGGCCGCTGATCGACCGTTCCGCACGGAGCCAAGAATCGCAGGCTCCGCAGCAGCAGGAACCGCCGCAATCGTCCGCGCCCCTTCAAGTGCAAACGACGGTGGTGAACGTGTTCACTACGGTTCGCGACCGGCACAACGGAATTGTTTCCGACCTGAAAAAGGACGATTTCAAAGTGTTTGAAGATGGAGTGGAGCAGAAAATCTCCTATTTCACGAAGGAAGTAGATCTGCCGCTTTCACTCGCACTCTTGATGGATACCAGCGGGAGCATGCAGGAAATCCTTAACGCCGAAAAGGAAGCGGCGTCGAACTTCGTCGAAGAAGTGATGCATAAGAAGGACGAAGCGATTGTGATGAGCTTCGATACCGACGTGAATCTGCTGGCGGATTTCAGCGAGGATCCGGGGGTACTTCAGCACGCCATCCGGCGGGCGGAAATCAATGTGGATGCCAGCGGGATTGGCGGGACCGGTGGCACCGTGCCATCGCGCGGGGGCGGCACGAATCTTTATGACGCGGTTTATCTGGCGGCGCACGATGAATTAACTTCGGAAGCGGGACGCAAGGCCATCATCTTGCTGACGGACGCGGAGGATACCGGAAGCAAGTTGAGCGAGAACGACGCGATCGAGTCCGCTCAGCGCGCCGACGCGGTGCTCCATTTCATTTTGATCACGGATCCCAATGCCACGGAAGGCTACGGTCCTGGAGTGGCGTCAAAGATGGCGCATGAAACCGGTGGGCGCGTTATCAGTGTTCGCAACGACGAAGGACTTCGGAAAGCCTTTGATACGATCGCCGAAGAACTGCGGTCGCAGTACGTGATCGGCTACTACCCTGCGAACACGAAGCATGACGGGACGTTTCGAAAGATCCGGGTCGACGTGGACCGCGCCGACCTCAAAATCCTGGCTCGCAAAGGATACTACGCGCCATCCAGATAGCGCCGGGCCTGCGCTGGTCTGAAGACCGCGGCGGTACAGGCAAACATTAATCAGGTGCCGACTCTTTCAGCAGTTCCGCCAGATATTGCTTCCATACCGCTGCGTGCGTGTGCGTCCCGTGACCGTAGGTCTGTTCGCTGACCGGCAGCAGCACAAACTTTCCGTTCTTGATCCGCTTCACTTCTTTTTCCGCAATGCCCAGTTCCGGCGGATTGATGAAGTCGTCCGCGGAGTTGATCCACATCACCGGAGCCACGATTTTCTCGAGGCCTCCCGAAGGGTCGTAATTCCGCGAGGCATCTAATTGGTACAAAACATCGTTTGCATCGAGATCCTTCACTCGCGTCTCGTAGGCTTTCTCCAGGTATTCGTCAGCGGCATCTCGGGTGGGCATCGTTTTCTGCATCTGGAGGGGCGCGCTTCCGGCAATTAGCAGAAGATTGATCCAGCTTCGCAGGGCTTGTTGCGGCTCAGTGGTGTAGTCGCCGCCGTTCCATGCGGGATCTTTTTCGATTGCGTCCATGGCCATCTTGCGCCACAAGCGATTCCTGCCGGAAATCTGCACGGGCAGGCAGGCCAACGGCATCAGCGCGTCCATGAAGTCCGGGTGCGTCTCGCCCCATACAAAGGAATGCATGCAACCCATCGAAGTCCCGGTGACCAGGCGCAAATGGTTCACGCCCAGCCCCTCTGTGAGAAGCAGGTGCTGCGCGGCCACCATATCGTCGTAGTCGTAATGCGGAAAATGCGCGTGGAGCCCGTCACTCGGCTTGGAGGATTTTCCGTGCCCGATTCCGTCGGGAAGAATGATGTAATACTTGTTGGCGTCCAGAAGCTGTCCCGGTCCGAATAGCTCGCCCGCATAGATCGGCTGCAGAAATCCTCGACCGGTGCCGCCTGTCCCGTGCAAGATCAGCACGGCATTGGTCACACGCCCCTGCTCGTCGCGCACCGGCTTTCCAAGCGTGGTGTAATGGAGACGCAGCTCGGGCAACGTCTCACCCGAGCGGAAGACGAAATTTTTCGCGACGTAGTCACCTTCCGTCGGCGATGGCCTGCTGCGCAACTAGTCCCTCGCTTCCCGCGAATGCACAAATCGTAAGGGTCAGCGCAACCCTCAGCCACTTTGTCATGACTTTTCTCTCCTCGTTCGGGGTTCGGCTATTCGGCGGCAGGCGCCCCAGAAGAGCCGGGGGCGTAATAGCCTTTGCGGGTGCGGACGGTGAGGCCCTTGCGATCTGTCTCGACCTGGATCTTGCGGTATACACCGACGGGAGGCGGATTGGCGGGAGCGTAAGCGATGAAATACTGGCTGCGGAGCTCGGTTCCGATGTCGAGGAAGGACTGGGCGAGATCGTCGACGCGGTAGGGAAAGAAGGCATGGCCGCCAGTTTGGTCCGCGAATTCTTGCAGAACTTTGTCGCCTCCCTCGATGTGATATTTGCTGGGGCGGGTGGCGTCGTCGATGGCCAGCCAATCGGTGCTGGTGCTGACCGTGAAGACTGCGACTTCGGAGCGAATGGATGCGTCGATTGCGTCGCTGAGCGCGCGGTCGCTGAGGTTGTCGTCACCATCGCTGATGACAACGATTACGCGGCGCACCTCCGTTTCCGGACCCACGGGAACGGGCGGGTGCGCCAGCTTTTGCGCGGCCATGTAGATGGCATCATTCAAAGCCGTGCCGCCTCCGGCGCGCTGCTGCTCGATTGCCGAAGTGAGCAGATCGACGCTGGACGTGTAGTCCTGAATCACCTGCGGCTCATTATCGAAGGTCATCAGGAAGGCGAGATCTTTCTCGCGGCGAATTACTTTGTCGAGGAAATCGATCGCGGCATCTTTTTCGAATTTCAGGCGCGGACGGATGCTATTGGACGTGTCCAGAAGCAACGCGATGCGCAATGGCAAATCGGTTTCGCGGCCGAAGAAACGAATGACTTGCGGGGTGCCGTTATCGAGAACCTTGAAATCGGTCTTATCGAGATCGGTGATGAAGTCGTGATGCCGGTCGACAACCGTGACCACGAGGTGGACAAGGCCGGTGGTGCTGACGATTGGTGGCTGCTGGGGAGATGCCCCCGCTTGCGGAGTCGGCGTAGCTGGGGCTTGCTGAGGGGACAAGGTGGCCGGGCCCGCAGAATCGGGCGGAGCCTGTTGCGCACGAGCGAAAATCCCGGAGACTGCGAATCCGACGAGGAGCACAAACGCTACTGTGCGGAGGAGGCTAGGAAGATTCGTCAAGCGGCACTTCACGACAAGGATTATAGGAACTCGCGGAGGGCAGCGTCAACCGAACCTCGATCAGCTTGGACCGCATGAGCGAGAGCGACCAGATAGTCCACGAGTTGGGCCGGCAGCGGCGCACGAACTTCGATTCGCTGACTTGTTCGCGGATGAACGAAGGCGATGCGGGCCGCGTGGAGAAAATTGCGGTTGAGCGGCGGAAGCAGCGTAGAGGAGGCGCGTTCCTGGCGCGGGGCCCCGTAGAGCGCATCACCAACCACCGGACACCCCAGCGCGGAAAAGTGAACGCGAATCTGGTGAGTTCTGCCGGTGTGCAGGCGGGCTTGGATAAGGGTGTAGCCTTTTAGCCGGAGTAGGACGCGCCAATCCGTCCGCGCCTCGCGGCCCACGCGGCGGCGGGCAGTCATGCGGGAACGGCGGCGCAAGTCCCGGGCAATGGCCAATTCGACGGAGCCTGAGTCGCCCTTGATTTTTCCGTGGAGCAGAGCGACATAAGTCTTGTCGATTTGACGCTCGCGAAAACCGTCCACGAGTTTTCGGTGAGCCTCATCAGTGCGGGCTATCAGGATGGCGCCGGAAGTATCTTTGTCGAGGCGGTGCACAATGCCGGGGCGCAGCGGTCCGCCGATGGTTGAGAGACCGGCGCTGCCGCCGAAGCGGTTGAGAAGCGCGGCTACTAGCGTACCGGCATCGTCGCCCGCCCCCGGATGCACGATCATTCCGGCAGGCTTGTTGATGACGGCGAGGTCTTCGTCTTCGTAGAGAATGTCGAGTGGGATCGGTTCGGATTCGACTCCCGCAGGCCGCGCAGGCGGAATTTCCACGGTGAGTGTCTCGCTCGATGCTACGTGATGCGAGGCTTTGCGCGCGACACCGTCCACGAGCACATGGCCTTCGTCCATCAACGATTGAATCCGCGAGCGGCTCAGCTCGGGGAGTTGCGAGACGAGAAAACGGTCAAGGCGCTGGCCGGAGCAGTCAGGCGGTACGATAAATTCGAGGTGTTGGCCTGAGCGGCTCGCGGGCATGTTGTCGCTTCATCAGATCAAACGATCATTGCTAGGAACGGCTCACTATCGCGCCCGCCATCGGAACAGGCGCCATCGAACGAGCACGCAGGCCGCGCCACCAGAGCGAGGCGCCAGCGACGATCAGCACGGCACTGACAATCTGCATCAGCGACACGGTACCGTGGAACATCATCGTGCGGCCTGGATCGCCGCGGAAAAATTCGATGACGCCGCGCTCGATTCCATATAGAACAAAATAGGCGCCGATCAACTGACCCGCGAATCGCTGCCTGGCGCCTAACCAAATCAGAAGAAGAACATTCAGGAATTCAGCGCCTGCTTCGTATAGCTGCGTGGGATGCAGCGAAACGTGCAGGGGCGTTCCCGCAATTTTTTTCGCGACCGGGCTGGTGAAAGTGACGCCCCACGGGAGTGACGTTGGTTTGCCATAGCAGCAACCGGCCACGAAGCATCCGATGCGACCAATCGCATGTCCCAGCGCGACGGGAGCGGCGACGACATCGAGCACCGCGAGAAGGGGCATTTTTTGGAAGCGGGTGTACAGAACTACCCAAAGAATTCCACCGAGAATGCCGCCGTAAAACGTTCCCGCCGATTGAAAAGTCGCCATGCTGAAAATGTCGGCGGGGTGGGCGAGATAGTAGTCCCAACTACTGAAGATCAGCCACATCTTCGACATCAGCAGAGCCAGGAGGATTCCGTAGACTCCAAGATTCCACACGCTGTGCGGATTCAGGCCAGCTCGCGGAGCTTGCCGGTAAGCGAGCCAAAGTCCAACCAAAAATCCAGCCGCTGCAAGCACCCCATACGTGTAGATGGTAATGGAGCCAATTTGGAAAAGGACAGGATGCATTGTTAGGCCCGTTCTTGGCTCGGATGGCGCCAATCGCGAAGGAGTTCGAGGAGGACCAAGGCAGCGCCGACCACAATCGCGGAGTCAGCCACGTTGAAAGTGTACCAGTGGTGGCTGCCGACGTAGAAGTCGATGAAATCGGTAACGCTGTGGCGGACGATGCGGTCCAGAACATTGCCTGCCGCGCCACCGAGGATCAACGCCATACCCCATTGGCCGAGCTGGCCCCCGGCGCGATCCGTTACCAGCAACCACGCGATCAATCCGATCACCGCCACCGAAAACAGGATCAGCAAAGGCGCGCGCCAGGGCATTTGGGAGTCGGCCAACAGTCCGAACGCCACGCCCGGATTACTGGAATGAACGAGATTCAGGATGCCGGGAATCAAGACGCGGCTCGATCCGGTTTGAGTGAAATTCTGCACGGCGTACTTGCTCGCTTGGTCCAGAATTAGAACGACCATGGCGAGAACGGTCAGAAGCCATCCTGGGAGTGAGGCGGAACGCATTACGAGGCGGCACTCCCCGCCACGCTGCCTCCGCCGCGCTCAATTTCATCCATTGCGGCGACGCAGCGCTCGCACAATTCGGATAATCCTCACTCTCGCCGACGTGCGTGGAATAATTCCAGCAACGTCGCATTTTTGCCGTGGGCGCGCTCGACGTTGATCCGCAGTCCGTCATCCGCACTGCCGGCCGGCTTGCCGATGTCCGCATTGTCTGCGGCGATTTCGACTTGCGAGACGATGAAAAAGGCCGGAAGGCTGGCGGCGTGCTTACGCAATATCCTGGACAGTTCGCCTTGAGCAGCAAGAGTAACGCGCGCTTCAAGGCCCGCAGAGATGGTTTTTGCGGCGCGCAGAGGTTCGAGCGCTTTGAGCACTTCTTCGCGCACGGAGAGAAGACGATTCCATTCTTTTGTGCGAGCATCGTCGAGGGCCTTCTCGAACGGTTCGGGAGAGGGAAATGAGGCCATGTGCACGCTCGGCTGAGCCGAAGCGCCGCGCGGCAGATATTTCCACACTTCCTCGGATGTGAAAACGAGGATCGGCGCAATCAGGCGGACCAGCGCCCGCGCGATGTGATAGACCGCCGTTTGTGCGGAGCGGCGTCCGTGATTATTCGGTGCGAACGTGTAGAGGCGGTCCTTGAGCACGTCAAAATAAAAGGCGCTTAGATCGACGGTGCAAAAATCCTGAATCGCATGATAGACGCGATGGAACTCGAATTCCTTGTACCATTCGTTGCATTGGCGGATGAGCCCTCCAGTGCGACGAAGCATCCAGGCGTCCATTTCCCACATGTCCGCATCGTGCACGATGTCGCGTGAGGGCTCGAAATCGAAAAGATTCGACAGCGCGAAACGAAAAGTGTTGCGGATCTTGCGATAGGCCTCGGCAAGCTGGGTCATCATTGCGTCGGAAAGGCGCACATCCTGCGTGAAGTCCTGGGAGGCGACCCACACGCGGAGCAGATCAGCGCCCCACTTATCCGAAATTTCCTTCGGATACATGGCGTTGCCGAGGGATTTCGACATCGGCGCGCCTTTTTCGTCCAGCGTCCAGCCGTGCGTTACAACTTCTTTGTATGGCGCGCGCCCGCGCGTGCCTACTCCGATGAGTAAAGAGCTTTGAAACCATCCGCGATATTGATCGGGACCCTCCATATAAACGTCCGCGGGCCAGGTGCCGTCCTTTTCGCTGAGCACGGCGAGATGGGTTGAGCCTGAGTCAAACCAGACGTCGAGAATGTCATTTTCCTTACGCCACTGCGCGGCGCCGCAGGAGCATTTTGTCGCCGCTGGGAGCAGCTCTTCGGCGGTGTGGGCGTACCAAGCGTCGGCGCCTTCGCGTTCGAAAAAGGGCAGTACGTGTCGTAGTGCCTGGAAGTCCCTGAGCGTCTTGCCGCACGACGCGCACGTGAAAACGATCAGCGGCACTCCCCAAAAACGCTGGCGCGAAATGCACCAGTCGGGCCGCTCGGCCACCATTTCACGGATGCGGGCCTCACCCCAGGTGGGCTTCCACTTGACCTTGGCGATTTCGGCGAGGGCACTTTGCCTCAGGCCATCGTGGTCAAGTCCCACGAACCACTGCTCAGTGGCGCGAAAAATCACCGGGTTGTGGCAACGCCAGCAGTGCGGATAGCTGTGCGTGAGCTTGCGTTCGCCGACGAGCATGCCCCGCTTCTTCAGCAGCTCAATGATGATCGGATTCGCCTCCCATACTGTCTTGCCCTTATATTCTGGCAGGCCTTCGATGAAGCGGCCGTCATCGTCCTGCGGGGCATATGCCTCGAGGCCATATTTTTGGCCGGTGCGGAAGTCCTCAGCGCCGTGACCGGGGGCGGTATGGACGATGCCGCTCCCTTGATCGAGCGTGACGTAATCTGCCAACACGGCGGGCACGCGCATGTCCAGAAACGGATGCTCGAACTGAATGCCTTCCAAATCTTTGCCCTTCCACGAGCCGTGCACCTCGCCGATTTCGAGCTTCAGTTCGTCGGAGATCGCTGCAAGGCGCTCTTTCGCAAGCAGGAGTTTGCCGGCGGGAGTCTCCGCCACGGTGTATTCGAAATCGGGATGAAACGCGAGGGCCCGATTGGCAGGAAGCGTCCAGGGCGTAGTCGTCCAAATGAGAGCGTTCACATCGCTGGCGAGTGTGGATGTTTTCGGCCCGGGTACAATCGGGAATTTCACCCAAATCGAAGGACTGGTGTGATCTTCGTATTCCACTTCCGCTTCGGCAAGCGCAGTCCGATCGCAAATACACCAGTACACAGGTTTCAGCCCTCGATACACGTACCCTTTTTCGAAGAAGTCGATGAATGCGCCGGCGATGCAAGCTTCCATACTGGGATCCATGGTGAGATAGGGTTTGTCCCACTGGCCAAAGACACCCAGTCGCTTGAAATCGCGCTTATGCGCTTCCACATAGCGCGCGGCGAATTCACGGCACATGCGGCGAAATTCGACGGCGCTGACTTTTGTGGTTTTTCCTCCCAATTCCTTTTCCACTTGAGTCTCGATGGGCAAACCGTGGCAATCCCAGCCCGGAATGTAGGGTGATCGGAATCCGGCCATGGTTTTCGATTTCACAATCATGTCTTTTACGATTTTGTTGAGGCCCGTACCGAGATGAATCTCACCCGTCGGGTAAGGAGGGCCATCGTGGAGGACGAACAGGGGCGCGCCAGCGCGCTGTTCAAGGATGCGGGCGTAGAGGCCCATTTCTTCCCAGGCCGCAAGCTGTTCGGGCTCGCGCTCCGGCAACCGTGCTTTCATAGGAAACTCGGTTTTAGGGAGGTTCAGGGTGCTTTTCAGGTCCACAGTTTTCGCCATCTTTCGGGATTCGCTAAACCCTTTCTGGAAAGACCCCGGCATTTTGTGGCTGGGATATGTTAGCTTGTGCTACGAATTCGCGCGGTGGAAACCGGAATTTGGCATCGCGCCACGTAATGTTACAATGAATCTTGAAGTGTGTCAGCCGCCGGGGCCAGACATCCTTTTGCGCAGCCGTGCGTCTAAGATGAGGTACCCCTGCGGATGAGATGCAAGTAATGCGAACATTCGATCTTAGCACCGGACGCGACAAAGCTGACCGCCCAACGGGCGGATCAACCGAACCTGGACTGCAGCTAGGGCGCTTGGCCGCGCCCGTTCATGAATCCAGCCTCAAGAGCTTGTATTCGAATCTACGAGACTTTCTCACCGAGCGGCCCGCCAAGGTTCGCCCCGGCACCCCCACGGCGTTTGACATGCCTAGGTTTGGCACCGGCCTGGGCGCCAACCTGCAGGAATTCTTCCGTGCGGCGCCCCGTGGAAGTGTGAAGTCAGCACTACTGGTGAATTGGAAAGAGGAGCCGACTCTTTGGCAAAACCTGCGTGATTGGATCGCGCCGCGAAAACTGCCCCCGCTCCAGACCACGAGCCAGCCTATTCCCGTTCCCGAAATTTGGTCGAAGAACACGCAATTCAACCGCGTGCAGACGGTTTCGATCCTTGTCCACGCGGTAGCGATTGCGCTGTGGTGATCATTCCGTTGCTGTTTCCGGGGCTCATTTCGCCGCCGACCACGAAAGCCTTACAACCCCGAGCCGCCAGTAGATGTGAGCGTTTCGCCTTATCTCGCGAAGTTCAAGCCCTCCGCTAAGGCGGCGGGTGGTGGTGGCGGCGCGCACGACATGGCCCCGGCTGCCAAGGGAAAATTGCCGAAGTTTTCATGGACGCAATTCGCGGCGCCGATGGCGCATCCCGTGGAGCACCCGCAGATCGCGATGACGCCGACGGTTGTTGGCAATCCGGATATCAAACTGCCGAATCAGAATCTGCCGAACTGGGGCGACCCGCTTGGCAAGTCCCTGACCGATTCGATGGGGCAAGGTCACGGCTCGGGCGTCGGAAATGGAAATGGCGCCGGCGTCGGCCCCGGCGAGGGCTGGAATACCGGCGGCGGCGCGCCGAATGCGGGGACAGGCGGCTATGGCGTTCCCGCATGCCTCTACTGTCCACGAGCCGATTATAGCGATGAAGCCATGAAGGTGAAGGTGCAAGGTGTGGTCGAGCTGATTGCGGTCGTCACCGCGGATGGCCGAGTGACTGACATTCACGTCGCGAAGGGACTCGGTCTTGGCCTGGATGAAAAAGCCATCCAGGCAGTGCGGACCTGGCGGCTCACGCCTGCGCGCGGTCCCGATGGGAGGCCCGCTGCCGTTCGACAGATTATCGAAGTCGCGTTCCAATTGTTCTGAAGGCGCCCGCATGGCGCGTTGTCCGGCGATCTAATTTCCACCGCGCATCAGCCGGGCCGGACGTTAACCAACTGGTCCCATCGCTCCGTGCCGCAACGCCCTCCTGTTGCGCTGCTCTGCTACGATGACCGGCATGAAAAGCAAAATCACTCTTCTTCACGATCCTGATAGCAGCGATGATCGCGGTCGTGCCGCGAGCGACCGCGCAAGACGGCTCGATCGAGTTCGTGGCGCGCGCCACTCCCTCGGGAGGCCTGGAAGAACCGGTACGCGGCTTCCCTTTTTATCTCTTGAGCAAAAGCTTCGAGGAAATTGGGAAGGAAGCGGATGCGGATGATCCGAAACCGGAGATGAGCACGTTCATCGACAAACTAGATTCCGGTTCCTATTCGCCCCAATTGAAAGCCTGGATGAAGAAGAACCAATTCGTGACCCTGGCGGGGGAAGACTTCATTCGCAAGCTGCATCCGGCGGACGTCATGGACATTCCCGAATTTTTCTCGGCGTACATGGATAGGAATGCCGGCGATGAATCCGCGGATTTTCCGAAATCCAAAGTCAAAGCCTCCGATAAAGTCAAGAATCCAGAAAAATACGCGAAAGCCACTGCCGAGTACATGGACACGATTCGCCACTATATCGAGCAGCATCCGCAAAGCGTGGATGGGATCGATCTAAACCTTGCCGAGATAGACCCCGGACCCAAGTGGAACACTCTGCTCGGAAAACGCACTCCGGAAATTCATCGCCGGGCTCTCGATCTGGCGCAGTCCAAATATTTGGTCGCACGCGCGGAATCGAACCTTCAAGGACAAGGATTTTTGCGCGATGTGCCACCAGGAAACTATTGGATCAGCACTCTCGATGTCGCCGCGGACGTGGGCGACGCGCGGCCGCGATGGGACGTACCCGTAACGGTGCAGCCGGGACAAACCGAGTACGTCTCGCTCTCGAACGTTAATTCCGTACAACCGTCGCGCACTCCCCATAATCAGTGACGCAAATATGGCTGAAGGCCGCGATCTTGCCGAGTGGATACGCCGCCTAGCCGATTCCGACCCGGGGGAAAGGCGTGCGGCCGCAGCGCAACTGCACTCGGCAGGTGCCACGCTCTTTCTCTCCGCAGCGCGCGAGTGGCTCAAGGACCCTGAATTTCGCAACCTCGTAAGCCCCGTTTTCGCGAATGCGACAGGCGAGCCAAGTCTCAGAAAATATCCCATTCAGCATAGGCATCGCGGTACAGCCCGAGAATTTCGAGAGAATCCGCACCGCGAACGGCTCGCCCCGGCTGGCCGAAGTTCCGCCGGACCAGGACGCGATGGAATTCGAGCTCCGCTCGGGTGAGCACGAGGAATTCGACATTCTGACCACGCGCGATCCCGGCGGCCCCGGTGCGATTGCGCGATACCTCAAGAAGTTTGGCGAAGGCATTCAGCAAATTGAAGTGAACGTGACCAGCGTAAACCGGGCCACGGAAATCCTGCGCACCCGGTTCGGCCTTACACCGGTGTATCTAGAAACGCACGCGGGTGCCAACGGCGCGCGCGTAAATTTCTTTCTCGTATCGGCGGCAGAAGGCAAGCGCGTTTTAATCGAATTGGTGGAACCCGCCCCGAAAACATAAGTCTGGTCGCTGGATTATTCGCCGCTCTGCTCGATAAGCTTCGCAACTAAAGCCGTCCAACCGGTTTGGTGACTTGCGCCCAGCCCTGCGCCCGTTTCGCCGTGAAAATATTCGTAGAATAAAATTAGATCGCGCCAAAAGGGATCCTGCTGAAACAGCGTCGTATCGGCATATACGGGCCGGCCTTCATTTCCCCGGAGAAAGATGTGCGAGAGCCGGCGCGAGAGCTCGCCCGCGACATTCCAAAGCGTCTTTTTCTGGCCGGAACCCGTCGGGAAGTCCACTCGAAATTCGTCTCCGTAATAGAAGTGAACGCGCTGCATCGACTCGATCAGCAGATAGTTCAGTGGGAACCAAATGGGCCCGCGCCAATTGGAATTTCCGCCGAAGAGATCGGTGGTGGATTCGCCGGGCTCGTAGTCCACGGAATGAGACTGTCCATCCACGTTGAGCATGAAGGGATGATCTTGATGGAATTTCGATAGCGCCCGAATCCCATGCGGAGAGAGGAATTCCTTTTCGTCAAGGACATAGCGATAGATGCGCTCGAGTTTCTTCCGGTTGGCGATGGTGAGCAGTAACCGCGCGCCATTTGCGTTCCGCCGGCTCATGTCCACGTGCTCCGAGACTTCGGCGTGGTGATTCAGAAACCATTGCATGCGGCGCGTGAAAGCGGGCAATCGTGCCAAGTCCTCCGGATCGAAAGTTTCGACGGCAAAAAGAGGAATGAGACCGACCATGGAGCGCACCTTCATCTGAGTGTGGTCGCCGTCCGCCCGGTGCAAGACGTCGTAGTAGAAACCGTCGCCGTCGTCCCACAGCCCGATGCCCTCGCCCCCCATGTCGTTCATGGCCTGCGAGATGAACACAAAGTGCTCGAAGAACTTGCTGGCAACGTCCTCATAAGCTGGGTCTTCTCGGGCCAGCTCCATCGCCATCGCGAGCATGTTCAAGCAGAACATGGCCATCCAGCTCGTGCCATCGGATTGCTCAATCGTGGTGCCGGGAGCAAGAGGCCGCGAACGATCAAGAACTCCGATATTATCGAGGCCCAGAAAACCGCCTTCGAACACATTCTTGCCGTCTGGGTCTTTCCGGTTCACCCACCAGGTAAAGTTCAGGAGCATTTTGTGAAAAACGCGCACTAGGAACTTGCGGTCTTCCTTGCCCTGAATCCGTCCCGCAATTTTGTAGACGCGCCAAGCGGCCCACGCGTGCACCGGGGGATTGACGTCCGAAAAATTCCATTCGTACGCGGGCAGTTGACCGTTCGGCTGCATGTACCATTCGCGCAGGAACAGGACAAGCTGGTCCTTCGCAAAATCCGGATCGATCAGCGCCATCGCCACGCAATGGAACCCCAGATCCCAAGCGGCGTACCACGGGTACTCCCAGGTATCGGGCATGGAGATCACATCGGAATTGTGCAGGTAGGTCCACTGGTGATTTCGCCCTTTGCGCCGCTCGGGGGGCGGCGTTGGCTGCGTGGGATCTCCTTGAAGCCAACGACGCACATCGTAGTGATAGCTTTGCTTGCCCCACAAGAGTCCCGCAAACGCCTGGCGCTGCACCAACCGAGCATCATCGCTCATTCCAACGTGGGCGCGTTGCGCGTAGAACTCATCGGCTTCCTTAATTCGCTGCGCGAATACCTTATCGAAGCTTGCCCCGAAGAGTCGCTTCGCGGCCGCCTGATTTTGCGCTGGGTTCTGATCCATCAGGCGAGCGCGAATGGTCCAGCTTTTTGCGGGTGCGATCTCTGCAGTGTATAGGGCGGCGGTTTTGGTGCCTTTCCGCGCGGGGTTCACGGCAGACTCCTCGCCGTTGATCACGTATCGATGGAACGCATCCTTCACATACGGTGTGCGGTTTTGAGCCTGGAAAAGACGCTCCGCATTTGTTTCATTCTCGGTAAAAAGAAGCTTGGGCGCCCCTTCCAGGAGTAGCCAGCGCTTGCCGTAATGATATTCGGACATCTCGATCAGCGATGTTTCCAGCGGAGCATCGATGCGATACGCCTGCGGCGGATCGTAGTTCTCGCCCCAAGACCAGCGATTCCGAAACCACAGCGTTGGCAGAATTTGCAACCGCGCCGGATCCGGCCCCCGGTTCCAGGCCGTGATGCGGATCAGGACATCCTCGGCGCTTGCTTTCGCATATTCCACGAACACGTCGAAATAGCGGTTCTCGCGAAAAACTCCCGTATCGATCAGCTCATATTCCGGTTCCAGTCGCGTTCGCTTCGCATTTTCGCCGAGAAGCTGCTCATATGGGAATGCCGCGTGAGGGTATTTGTACAGGAACTTCAAATAAGAACTCGTCGGCGTGGCGTCGAGATAAAAGTAGTATTCCTTTACATCTTCGCCGTGGTTTCCCTGCGGATTCGTGAGGCCGAACAGGCGCTCCTTAAGGATCGGATCTCTATGGTTCCAAAGCGCGAGAGCAAAGCAGATGTGCTGGTGGCGGTCGCAGATTCCGCCGATGCCGTCCTCGCCCCAGCGGTAGGCGCGCGACCGGGCTTGGTCGTGCGGAAAATAGTTCCACGCGTCGCCGTTCGGGCTGTAATCCTCGCGAACTGTTGCCCATTGCCGCTCGGCGAGATATGGACCCCAGCGTCTCCAGTTGACGCTTCGTTCCGCATTCGCTCGCAGCCTCTCTTCTTCGCTGGTCATTCCTCGGTTCCGTTATATGAGGGGCTGCGACGCGTCTCTCGCACCTTTCGCTTCGGGGACGCCGCCACATCACTCTAGCTTTTCAAGAAGCACCTGGCAAGATTTCGTAATCGCTTTCCTGACCGAAAAGAACAACGGCAGTGGCGGCGCCTCGCCTAATTTTGTATCCTCGACGGACCGAGCACTCACAGCGGAGACTATTCTGACCCCACTGGCGCCCGCATCCATACTGCAGCCTCCGCTGAGACCCGTAGGTTCATCGTGGCTTCTTCCTCTTGGTTGTCTGTGTGTCGCCGCAGCTTTCGTGGTAATGCCCATGCTCTTCCTCGGCAATGCCTCGGGCCACGATTTCGATTTCCACGTGGCCTCCTGGATGGACGTGGCGGGCCAATGGCGCGAAGGAATCGTCTATCCTCGCTGGGCCGAGTGGGCAAACTGGGGATTCGGCGAGCCCCGCTTCGTCTTCTATCCGCCCACTTCGTGGATTGCCGGAGCCGCTCTAGGCTGCGTGCTGCCGTGGAGAATGGTTCCTGGGACATTTACCTGGCTTGCGCTGGTCCTCGCGGGTATGTCGATGTGGGTCCTTTCGCGCGAATGGCTACCGCCGCCGCAAGCCGTCGTCGCCGCGCTTCTATACGCCGTGAATCCATATAATCTCGTCGTCGTTTATTATCGTAGCGATTTTGCCGAGCTGTTGGCTGGCGCTCTATTTCCGCTGCTCGTTTGGGGAGTCTTGCGAGTCATTGCCGGCGAGTGGCGTCGCGTCCCTTCCCTCGCCGCGATATTTGCGGCCATTTGGCTCACCAACGCGCCTGCGGCCGTGATCGCCACGTACTCGATGGTCCTCATGATCTTGGTCGGATGCATTGCGCGAAAAAGCCTTCGTCCTCTGCTCCTTGGCGCGAGTGGCATGGCTGGCGGCTTCGCCCTTGCAGCCTTTTACATTTTGCCGGCCGCCTGGGAACGGCGCTGGATTCAAATTACGCAAGCCGTCTCCGGCGAAGTTCACCCCAGTCGAAATTTTCTCTTTACCCGAATAAATGTGCCGGACTTCGTGCTTTTCAATAGCAAGATTTCTTGGATAGCGGTCGGTGTGATTGCTGTCACCGGTATCGCCGCAATTTTCGCGGCGCGAAAGCGGCGAGAGTTCGGAGCGTTGTGGTGGATTCTAATTTCGGCGGCCGTAGTCTCGGCGTTCCTGATGTTGCCTACCAGCTTGTGGCTATGGAACGCGCTTCCCGAATTGCGATTCATCCAATTCCCGTGGCGCTGGCTCGAGATGTTGGCTCTCTCTTTCGCATTCGTTTTGCCCGTCGCAATATTCAGCCTCCGCAGCCGGCAGTTATCGTGGGCCCTAACCGCCGTGGGTTTCATGGCCATCGCCGCCACTGCCGTAACCATCGTCCGAGACGCGTATTGGGACGACCAGGACGTCCCCTCGATCGCAGCCGCAATAGCGTCGCGCCGGGGCTATGAGGGAACGGACGAATATGCGCCAATCGGCCTCACTCGTCTCGACCTCCCTGGGAACCCGGATGATACCGAGCGTCCCGCCAGCGTCTCGCCAAATCCGGTGCCCATGTTTGAAAAATTCGACCATGCCTCCAATGCTCTTGAACCAGCCGCAGGAATCAGGCTCCACGTTGAGCGCTGGACGGCCGAACGCAAGATGTTCACGGCGGAGAGCGCCACGCCTGTCACCCTCGCGTTGAGACTTGCCGATTACCCCTCGTGGGAATTTCAGGTAGATGCCAGCCGCGTTGGCGTCACCGCACGCCCAGCGACATCGCAAATACTTTTGCCTTTATCCGCGGGGAATCATCGTGTCGAGGTTCGCTTTCGGCGAACGTGGGATCGCAGCGCGGGAGATGCAATCTCGGGCTTGGCGGTAACGCTGTTGGGAATTGCCTGGGTCTTTCGTCGAAGACGGGAATCAACAGCTACTGCAACCGGCGATGGGTGAATTTCTTCCCGCCTTTGCTGTATTCAGCCACAGTCTGACCATGGCCATACAGCTTGTACTTGTACGTGGTTAGGTCTTCGAGACCCATTGGCCCTCGCGCGTGCAATTTGCTAGTGCTGATGCCTAGCTCGGCGCCGAACCCATAGCGGAAACCGTCCGCAAAACGCGTGGAGGCATTCTGAAAAACACCCGCTGAATCTACTTCACTCATAAATCGCGTGGCGGCTTCCGAGTCCTCCGTCACGATCGCATCAGTATGACGGGAGCCGTAGGTATTGATGTGCTCGATGGCCTCATCGAGATTGGCGACAACCTTGACCGCCAAAATGAGATCCGAATACTCCGTGGCCCAATCTTTTTCCGTGGCCGGTGAAATTGCCACGCCGGGCAGCAGTGAGACGGTCTTCGCATCGCCGCGAATTTCTACTCCCGAAGCCTTCAATTTCCGTAGTGCCGGGGCCAAGAATTCAGCCGCGATCGCTTCGTGCACCAGTAAAGTTTCCGCAGCATTGCACACCGCCGGATACTCCACTTTGGCGTCGTAAATGATTTCCACGGCTTTCGTGATGTCTGCCGCGCGATCGACGTACACGTGGCAAATTCCCTCGCCGTGCCCCAGAACTGGAATCCGGCTGTGCTGCATGATGTGCTTCACCAACTCGTACGAGCCGCGAGGAACAATCAGGTCCACGTCGCGGTCCTGCGTCAAAAGTTCCATGACGTCTGCGCGCGATTCCAGCAGGCTGATCGAATCTACCGGAACGCCTTGAAACCGAATCAAGCACTCCCGCCAGATCGATACGAGCTCCTGATTCGTCTCCGCTGCTTCCGAGCCGCCTTTCAGAATCACCGCATTGCCCGATTTCAGGCACAGCGAAGCCACCTGCGGAATCACGTCCGGCCGCGATTCGAAAATCACGGCCACCACTCCAAAGGGACACGATTCCTTGTACAGCACCAATCCGTCATCCAACTCCGTGGCGGATAGCTTCCGCCCGAGAGGATCCTCAAGACGCGCGACTTCTCGAATCTGCGCGGCCATCTGCGCGACGCCAGCCTCCGTCACGCGCAATCGCGCCAACATCGACGCGGTCATTTTTCCGGATGCCACCGCCGGCTCTGCGGTGCGGCAGTCGCGCCCATTCGCATCGAGAATTCGCTGCTGCGCGTCTTCGATCGCTTGTGCTGCCGCCATCAGAACTTCTACACGAGCGTCCGCCGATAGCTTGGCCAGCGCCCGCGAAGCCTTTCTGGCTCGCCGCGCTGTCGCCGCGACGGAAGTATCGTTCGCTTGCACTGCCGATGCTGTCGTTGGTCGGCTCATGTTTTCTGCAGTAACACAATATTATCGCGCGTCACCAAAACAGGCGAAGAGTTAGCTTTGCCCCCCGAAGCATTGCTCCTCTTCGCAGAAAATTTCTCCGCCTCTTCGCTGGCGCACTTGGCGATACCCCGCGCGAATTCACGTCCCTCGGAATCCACGATGCTCACCACGTCCATGGATGCAAACCGGTTTTCCACGCGCACGATTCCCGATGCCAACAGGCTCGCTTTTCCCTGAGTAATTGCTCGGTGTGCGCCGGCGTCAACTACCACGCGTCCGCGAACATTTGCTGCATAGGCAATCCAGCGACGTTTTCCCGGCATCCGCTTGGCGGGCAAAAATGCAGTCCCGGTCTTCTCGCCCGCAAAAATGCGATCCAGCGTGTCTGGGTGGCTGCCATTGCCAATCACGGCGATTCCGCCGCACTTCATGGCAATCTCCGAGGCCTCGAGCTTCGTCCGCATCCCGCCACGCCCGCTCTCCGACGGACCAGCTGCCAGTGATTGTATTTCCGGCGTGATTTCCGCGACCAGCGGAATCACCTCGCCGTCAGCGCTGCTTTGGACGCCGTTTCGCGATTGCTCCAGCAATCCATCCACGTTGGTGAGCAGCACCAGCGCATCCGCCTCCAATCCGCTCATTACCAGCGCTGCCAACCGGTCGTTGTCGCTGAACGCAGGCGTGCGCGATTCGGGCGTCACCGGTTCCAATTCCGCCGTGGAAACCGTGTCGTTTTCATTCACGATTGGCAGCACCCCGAACCCCAGCAGCTTCTCGATTGTGTGCTGAAGGTTCGAATAGCGGCGCCAATTCGTGAAGTCCTCTTCCGTCAGCAGCACCTGCGCAATTTTAATGCCCCATTTCGAAAACAGATTTTTGTAAGCATCCATCAGAAGACTTTGGCCGACGGCTGCGCAAGCCTGTTTTGTTACCATATCCTCCAAGCGTGACCTGTGCAGCCCGAGCCAGCCACGCCCAAGTCCCACCGCCCCCGAAGAAACGAGCACCACCTGCCGCCCCTCTTTCATTAAAGCGGCGATCGAACGAACGACGGGCTCCACCCGATCATGGCACAGGTTTCCCTCCTGGCCGGTCACGGTCGCCGTTCCAATCTTAATCACGACCCGCCGCGCCGATCGCAGCAGCCGCGCGCGTTCCTTCTCTAATTTGTGCTCGCTCTCCACTGAAGCCCCGTGTATTCCGGACTACTTTTGCAATGCTCTTACGCGATGGGGTGGTTCCCAATTGTATCGAAATCACCGGCGGACGTATCCTAATTTGAAAGCAGCGCGAGCGACTCGAAAGTACGCCCTGGGAACAATACTGAACCCTTTCCGGCAACCCGCTCCGCCAAGGTTAGCGCCTGACACCAGCCTTCATGTGTTACCCGTTTGAACAAGTTCCCCATGTCGAATAGAAGCCTTCTGCAAAGCTTCGTTTTATTATCGCCCTCAAGTTCTTAGCCTCTCACTGAGGGCACACATGCTTCCGGACCGCCGGCAATATCAGCGGGTGATTCCCGATGGGCCGTTGTCAGTCTGCTGCGGCCAATCCCAAAGCCGGCTCCTCTTCGATCTTTGCGAAGAAGGTATGGCCATCGACGGCCTTGCTGCCGAGCGCCCGGCCGAAGTCATCCCCCTTCTGTTTGATCTGCCGGACGGTTACGGCCGTATCGAAGCGAAAGGTGAAATTGCCTGGACGAACGACTCGGACAATCGCGTCGGCTTGCGTTTTGTGGAGTTAGCCGACACCTACCGGCAGCAGCTAAGGAAATGGATATCTGCCAATGTCTACACGACTGACTCGATCGTGGCCGCAGAGGAGGCAGCCCAACCACAAGTCTTTCTCACCCGCGAAGGGGATTCGGTCCGGCTCCTTGCGCAGCAGGCGGCGATTAATCAAGAGTTTAGGCGCTATACCACCTCTCCCTACCTGATGTTATTCGCCCTAGGCACATTGTCCCTATTCTCGGGCATCGCCTTTATCCGTCATTACCCCGGCGTGGCGAATCGCTGGCAGGGCAAAGAGATCATGGCCGCGGGCAGAGTTCGTGAAATTCCCGCCCCTAGCTCAACCGCATCGGTTGAGCCGCCACCCGCGCCAACTCCCTCTCTTCCTGTCACGCTCCCCTTAAGCGTTCCCGGTTTCGTCCTTCAAGTGGCCGCGATGAAGAATGAAGACAACGCGGATGCCCTTGCGAAGACCTTGCAGGAAAGGAATTTTCCCGCCTTTGTGTTCAAGCGTGGCGCCAATCCTTTTTACCGCGTGGCCGTCGGAGCGTATAGCGATCCCGATTCCGCTCACAGAATCAAGGACGAACTCAAAGCGCAAGGTTTCAAATCCATCCTCAAGCATTGGTCGCCCGCATAAAACACTTGCCAGGGCGCACGGTTCCCGATAAACCCTATTCTCGGAAAGTGACACGCAGGCATGACGCAAGCTCGCAGCATCGCGCATATGGCAACAAGTTCGAAGTCTGACCGGCTATCGCCCAGGGCGGCGCGCCTCGCGCTTCTGTTCGCGATCGCCTGCGCGCTCAGTGCTGCCGCGCGGCCGCAGTCGCCTGCGATAACGATTACCTTAACGGGGCAATCGATGATCCGGTCGGACGTTCGCGCCACCGCACCCACAGCGGTCCCAGTTATAAAGGGCCTCCTGAGTGGCGATGTCGTGTTCACCAACCTGGAAGCCGCGGTCGCGGAAAAGGGTCAGACGGTTCATGAGGGAAGGGGATTTCTTACTCCGCCTGAAGCGCTCGATGCCCTGAAGGCGTTCGGTTTTAACTTGTTGTCCTTCGCCGGCAACCACGCATTCGATCTGAAAGTCGTGGGCATTCAGAACACCATCCGCGAAGCCGACCGCCGGAAAATTGTTTATGCCGGAACTGGGAACAATGTGGCCGAGGCCGTGGCGCCGGGTTATCTCCGCACGCCAAAAGGCACGGTTGCCCTGATTGCGAGCGCGTCAGGTCTGATTTCGCCAGAAGCAAGTGCCACGGCCAACCGCCCGGGAGTGAATGAGCTTCGCGTAGAGGCTGGCGACAAGGAAAATGAGGCCACTGACGATCTGCCCGGCGCGCCCCCTAACACGCCCAATCAGGAGGATTCGCAGCGCATCCTCCAAAGCATTCGCTACGCCAGCCAGCACGCGGACCTCGTGATCGTCTACCAGCATAACCACGTCTTCGGCAATCACTCCTTCTCAACGATTTTCACCGAAGGGATGCCGGAGCGGCTCGCTCCCAATGATTGGCTAAGGAAGTGGACACACGCCGAAGTTGACGCGGGCGCGGACATCGTGGTGATGCATGGCGCGCCTCTAATTCATGGCGTAGAGATTTATCACGGTCGGCCCATTTTCTACGATCTGGGCAATTTCATCTACAACGTCCCTCCCACGCTCACCTACATCGACGAACCCATGAGTTGGGAGAGCGCCGTCGCCTATGTCCAATTTCAGGGAAAAAAGTTGCAATCGATTTCGATCCGCCCGATTGTCTTAAACAACGTGGGCCAGGGTCAGCCCGATGTTCATAACGAGTACGCGAACAACCAGTTCCTTGATACGCGCGGCTTGCCGTCGCCCGCCACCGGCGCCAGAGCGGTCTACATCCTCCAGCGCCTCGCCGACGCGTCAAAACTCTTTGGCACAACGCTTGAGATAAAGGGCGGTACGGCGGAAATCAACCTGAAAGCCGAAAATTAAAGCGAACTCCTCTTCAAAATTCGACCGCTCATCGTTTACAATAACAATCGCTACATCGGCGTTCTTGCCGAGAAGGAGGTGATCCCTGAGGTACACGGATAATTAGTTGCAAACTAGAGGGGCGCTTGTGAGTTTAGCCAGACGCCTCTCTTTTCATTTATTCCCACATCGCGAAAAAGGAGCCCGCGCTCTCGTGGCATGAACCCGCAAGACACCAATAGAGTTTGGCGCGCCCCGAAACTGATTCCAGCCGCCATTCACCTAAGCCCAATGAGCGCGCTCAGCGCAGATCACGGCCAAAAGGGAGACTGATGAGCAAAACCATTCAAGTCGAGATCGAATATCAAGATCGCAGCAGTGGGCCGACGGTTGCCGGTAAAGTGCGTGTGGAAGCAGGCAGTCTACCCGTGGGCATCGGAAAGGCGCTTCGCGATGTATGGAAAAAGATGGACCGCAAAGTTCGCTTCGATGCTGCGAAGAATGGCCTCACAATTAAGGCCCAAGTCCTCGACGCCGCAGTGGCAACTGAAACCCCGAGCGACACGAAACAGGTTGGCGAGCAATAGGTCAATCCGTCTTGCAGCGCCGCGCCGCAAGACCTTCTGGCATCACGTATGCTTTTGAATTTGCGCCTTCTTCTGAGATTAGTGTGCCGCGCCTCTTCGGGTTGGCAGTTGAAAAGCAACGTCAGATCTCCCGTTGCTGGTTGAAATGAATTTCCGAGAGGAGGGTCGCCATGTTTGCAAGGGCCGCGGCGTATCGTTCCATTCTTCTAGCATTTTTCTTAGCCTTGGCTGCGACGGTCTCATTCGGCAATTCACCGGCAGCCGCTGCTCCGTGCGAACGCCTGGCCCATCTTTCGCTGCCTAACACCAGAATTACATCGGCCGCGGACGTAGCGGCCGGAGCCTTTGCGCTACCTGCACCGGCGAACGCCCAAGGAGGCGCAGGACCCTCCGGCTCTCCCTTCGCCCATCTGCCCGCGTTCTGTCGGGTAAAGGCCACTTTGACGCCCTCGAGCGATTCCGATATCAAAATTGAAGTGTGGCTGCCAGCGTCAGGGTGGAATAGCAAGCTCCAATCGGTCGGCAACGGTGGCTGGGCTGGGATCATCAGTTACACCGCCCTGGCGCGTGGTGTGGCGGAGGGTTACGCCGCCGCCAGCACTGATACCGGGCATTCGACCAGCGGCGGAAGTTTTGCCCTCGGTCATCCCGAGAAGATGACTGATTTCGCGTATCGCTCGGTGCATGTGATGACTGTCGCGGCGAAGTTGATTGTCGCCGCCTTTTATGGAAAAGCGCCGGCCGTCTCTTATTGGAACGGATGCTCAACCGGCGGCCGGCAGGGTCTCACTGAAGCACAGCGCTATCCCACCGATTACAACGCCATCATCGCAGGCGCGCCCGCGAACAATCGGACGCACCTTTATGCCTGGTCTCTCTCGATTGCGCAGGCGATTCACAAAGACGAATCCAGCTACATCCCGCCGAGCAAATACCCCGTGATTCACAAAGCCGCCCTCGACGCCTGCGACGCGCTCGACGGCCTCAAGGACGGATTGATCGGCGATCCCCTCCGCTGCCATTTCGATCCGAAAGTTCTCACGTGCAAGGGCAGCGACGAGCCGTCTTGCCTCACCGCCCCGCAAGTGGAAACGGCCCGCAGGCTTTACTCTCCGGCAAAGAATCCGCGCACCGGCAAGGAAATCTATCCAGGACTCGAGCCCGGAAGTGAACTCGGCTGGGCGATTCACGCAGGTCCGCAGCCGCTGTCGTTCGCCACCGACGGCTTCAAGTACGTAACCTTCAGCAATCCCAATTGGGACTTTCAGACTCTGAATCTCGATCGCGACGTGGCCATTGCCGACAAAGTGGACAACGGCGCAACCAGCGCCATGGATCCGAACCTGAAGGAATTTTTCAGTCGTGGCGGAAAGCTGCTGATGTATCACGGATGGAGCGATCCGAATATCTCCCCGCTCAACACCATCCACTATTACGAAAGCGTGCTGAAAACGATGGGAAGCGCGGCCACCGATTCGATCCGCCTGTTCATGTTTCCGGGGATGGGACACTGCGGCGGAGGAGAAGGTCCCAACACATTCGACTCTATCGGCACGCTCGCGCAGTGGTTTGAGAAGGGACAGGCACCCAATCAAGTCCTCGCATCTCATCGTGCCAATGGCGTCGTGGATCGCACGCGTCCGATCTGCGCCTATCCACAAGTCGCCGCCTACAAAGGCTCCGGCAGCGTTGACGACGCCGCGAATTTCGTTTGCAAATCCCCGTAGAAGAATCTAGTTGATCGATGCAGCCAAGAGAGCAGTAGTATAGTTGCGGTCGAGGATAGCCGATGGCAAATAACATACCGGAAGATCTCGCCGAAAAAGCCGCGATCATGCGGGAGTTTGGACGCCTTCGCGCCGCCGGAGAGCACGTTCCCCCCGAATTGCACGCCAGGCACATCAACGCTACCAATGATCGCTACACCACGGGTCCGGAGCCTGGCGAGCGCATACCCGATTTCTCCCTTCCAGACCAGGAAGGCGTTTCGAGATCGCTCGCAAATCTCGCCGGTCCCAACGGCCTGCTTCTCGTTTTTTATCGAAGCGCCGATTGGTGACAGTACTGCCGTTCCCAACTCGTCGAGTTGGAGCAATCACGTCCGCTGATCGAAAGGGAAGGTCTCCGCGTCGCCGCAATCAGCTACGATTCCCAGGAAACTCTCCAGCGTTTTGCGGAGAAGTATCAGATTCGAATCCCTCTGCTGTCCGATCGAGATAGCGCTGTAATCCGCAGCTTCGGCATCCTGAACACCAACATTGCTCCGGGCCTGCGCGCGCACGGCGTTCCGCATCCGGTCGAGTATCTGATCGCTCCGGATGGCGTCGTGATCCGCAAGTATTTCGTGCCCAACTACCAGCACCGTGTCACAGCGTCTGCTATCGTTTTTCGAGAATTCGGAGTTGCAAACGATGGTGCGCCAACCGTAACTCTGCGAAGCGGGGCGCTCACCGTAGAGGTTGGACTTTCTGCCGCAAGAGCCTTCGCCGGCCAGGAAATCAGCTTCTTTGCGAAATTCACGCTCCAACCCGGGTGGCACGTCTATGGTTCCCCTCTGCCCCAAGCTTACACAGCCACGTCGGTCGCATTCGAAGATCCGAAAATCATCCGCCGATCCTTCGAACTTCCGCCGGCTGTCCCAATGCGGATCGCCGCGCTTGGAGAAACGATTCCCGTTTACAGCGGCTCATTTCAAGGCTTAGGTTCACTGCTGCTGAAATTTCCGCTCGAAGAAGGCAAGACCGTGCTATCGGGTCAGGTTCGTTTCCAGCAATGCAGCGACACCGTCTGCGAGGCGCCGGAAACCGTGCCCGTCGAATTGCCCCTCATCCTTGAGCCGTTCGTGGTCGCAAGGCCGCACAAATAGCTCTCCCTCGATGTTTCGGCGCTCCCGAGAATTTTCCGACGAACCCAGTCCCCGCTTGATTGCCGCGTCAAGGTGGCGGAGATTGGGAATTGCGTCGAAGTTCACAAGTCCTGAATCATCTCTGGTAGAATCCGCAGGATGAAGAGGCGAACATTGTTGGGAGTAGTGCCGCTGGCGCTGTTGTTGCCCGGCGGGACAGCGGAGGCGATGAAGTTGGCGTTCGCCTCGGGGGAAGAGCGAGGTGGCGCGGTGCCGGGATCAACTGCGGTCTACGAATTGCGCATCTACCACGTGTCTCCCGGAAAGCTTGAGGACTTGGTGGCGCGCTTCCGAGACCACACAATGAGCCTTTTTGCGAAACATGGAATCAAGAGCGTGGCGTATTGGACGGCGCTTGACGAACCCGTGAAAAGCACTACTTTCTTTTACATGCTGGAGCATCCAAGCCGGGAAGAAGCGGCGGCGAACTGGAAAGCCTTCCAGAACGATCCGGAATGGCAGAGCGTGAAAGAGAAATCGGAAGCGAATGGGAAATTAGTGGAGAGGGTCGAATCGACGTTTCTGAGGTTGACGGATTTTTCGCCGCCCTTGGGCTAACCGGATTGTTCACTACCGTGGCGCGGCGATAGGCGCCTAGCGCGCGCGAACTCTCCACGGCACCATGCGGCTGAGTAACCCGTCTCGCACGACGAGCGTGTGGAACAAAATCGCCCCAAAATGGGCGATAAACGCCAAGAACAAAAGGTAAGCGAGAACGGTGTGCGTCCTCCTCAGAAACGCATACAACATCACGCTGTGCGGAAGAATCGGGAAAAGATGCAGCGACCCGTACAGTACGATCGGAAATCGCGCCGCTGACAACATTCCCCAGCCGACCAGCGGCAGCACAAACAGCAACGTGTAGAGCAATAGTTCGGATGCGTGCGCGACGAAGCGCTCCTGCGACGACATAGTGGCGGGAAATGGCGGCAGAGTGCTGAACTGGCGATTCACGAAGCGAATCACGACCAAAATCAGGATAGCGATCCCCAACGGGCGGTGGATGGAAACCAAGCGGTGGTAGTCGCCCAGCGATGCGACCATGGCGACGCCAATCCCCAGCATGGTCAGGACCATCGCGGCCATCAGCCAGTGCAGAATTCGCATCAGGACTGTGAATTGCGTCTGCTGGCTCGCCATATTCACTTTCGCACTTCCGCAGGCGATATCGCGCTCGGCGTCTTTGCTTCGCCCGCCCGCCGTGTAAACGACTGTGAATAAATCGCCGATCGCGCGCTGAGCAGGGGATCGTCGGAGGGCGCCATACCGCTCGGCAAAACCAACGGATCGAAATTGATGTCTCGGGCGGGACTGGTTTCCTCGCTCTCGATATGATCGAGTGTCAGCGTTCCCACGTCCACCTGCTCCCGCCCGTCGGGCCACGCCACGGTGGCGTCGTTGGTCGGGTCCCCGGGTTGCCCAATAGTGACGATCAAATGCCATTGCAACGGATGCCGCATGATGCTGGCGATGAGGTCGTCAAACATGTAGTTCTTGTCTGTCTGAGCCGTCGCCGTCGCGCTGGCTGCTGCGAAGGGCTGCACTGGCGCCAGCGTCCAGCGCACCGGGATCGACTTGCCTGCTGCGTCGATGAACCAGAAAGCATTGAGGCTATTAAACGCCGCGTTGTCGAAACCAGACGACGGTGCATGGCTCTGGATGATGCCCAACGCTCGGATTGTTGCGGGATGGCTTGCGGCAAACGCCGCCATTTTTTGCGGATGGGGTTTGCCAGTCTTGGGGTCGGGCTGCGACGCAACCAGATTGTCGTAGAAAGCCTGCGGCGTCTGGAACGGAAATACCGGCAGATTGACCATCGCCGTCCGCCACTCTTCGCCATCCGGCAGCCGGAACAAAAGCCCCAGGCCGCGGACCTGGGTAGGCGCGTCAGCAGCATCTGGATTGCCGCCGCCGAACGAGAACCGCCCGACGACGGGCACACGCCCCGGTTTGAAAACTACAGCCTTTGATAGACGTGCTCCCTGCCCGTTGCTCTCGAAATAACCGCTCACGCCAACGCCTTTGGCATGGTTGCGGCGGAAACCGGAATGGACTCCGTCGTCCCGTTCAAATTGGTCGACGAACCGCGCGGGCGTCAGTGCCTTTGGACTGAACCAGCCACCCAGATAGAGAAAACCTGCCGCAACGCACAGAATAACAACTCCAACGCCCAGCAGTCTTGGCAGTGCATTGCCTCCGCTCAGGGGCGCTGGCTGTTTTTCCGTGGATCCGTTCGGGTCACTCGGCAACTGATCGCTCCAATGCCACTGCTGGCCAACTTATTCCCGGGCCCCTATCGACTTCCAGCCGACCGATAACGTACACCCTCGTCCCATCGACGTGCAATATTCCCCCTGCGTGCAACCTGCCTCAAAAGAACTTGAGTTCTCATGCCCGGGAACGGGTTTCGGGATTGGATCCAGTCTGTTGCCTGAATCCGGTGTGATTTCATCCGCGCTCTGATGCCAATGGTGGAAAATACGGAGGGAAAGGATGCCGCCTGTGCTAAATGGGACTGCATGGCTTCTATCTTGATGCCATCATGGGTGCATGCTGCGTAAGAAAGGTAAGAGAGAATCCGACGACGCGACGCGTGCCAGCGTCATGAAGGAGATCGCGAAGCCACGCATGGCTAGGTCCGTAAGAATAGCGGAACTGAATCTAGACAGAGCGCGAATTCCAGAAGACTCAAGCGTCACCATGCCCGGAACCGTCGACCGAATCATCCCATCTTCCCGTCTCAGCCGACCGGATAAGGCACAAATCTCTGTCGATGGGGCCGACCGAGGGTATCAAAACCTCCGTATTGACAACATGTTGACCGACGAACATGGCGACGACGTAAGGCTCAAAAAGGGCGCTCACGTAGAAGTTACCGTGACCGCCGGATCAAAGACGTAAGCCGCAGCAACTACCCTAAGACACAACCCAATAGTCTTCTTCGGACGTCCTCAGGAATCCGGCAAGCCTACGCCGCCACGAATCTCGTCGAGGGACCGCATAGATTGACTTCTCCGGTGAGGATTCGGCGGCGAGTTTAGCGGGCGCTTTCCGCAACGCCGTCTTCTCATTCCCGATACGCAATTTCCCGCATCGAATCACGTATACTCGCGACGGACACGGACCTCTCCTGAGGAGCCACGAACATGCCAGCCGAAGAGTGGATCACAACGCTTGAAGACGGCAGAAAGGTGAAATTCATTTATCAAGAGCTACCGGAAGACGGGGCATTTATCAGCGCGCAGATTGAAAGGAATGAAGTCGTCTATTCGGTCATATTGACCAACGCAAGAAACCCGCTGAGTCGTGAGGATGTCGAAAGCCATTTCAAGGGCGAGCTTTCGAAGAAGTAGCAGTCAATTGGGGACGTTTACGTTGTCGGCGAGCAGCGACCTTGGACGATTAACGCTATTCGTACATGTAGAATCGGTCGCGGGAATGGGCCGGGCCAGGTCCCGGTTTTCTGGCTAATCGGGACTTGCCTAGCGATAGTTGGCCGCCTGCAGGTCGAACATTTGTGCGTACCGGCCGCCGATCCGGATAAGCACCTCGTGCGACCCTTCTTCG
>CAVPWV010000025.1:0-61534 GCA_963709445.1 uncultured Acidobacteriota bacterium | reverse complement strand
GTTGCTCGATTCCATGGACCTCGAGCGCGAGCGCGGCATCACCATCAAAGCCAAAAGCATCCGCCTCCATTACCGCGCGAAGGACGGCAACGAGTACCGCCTGAATCTGATCGATACTCCCGGCCACGTTGATTTTTCCTACGAAGTTTCCCGCGCGCTTTCCGCCTGCGAGGGCGCGCTGCTGGTAGTCGACGCGAGCCAGGGCGTGGAAGCGCAGACCGTCGCGAATGCCTTCCTCGCCTCGCGCCACAATCTCACCATCATTCCCGTGATCAATAAAATTGACTTGCCCGCCGCGCAGCCCGACTACGCCAAAGAGCAAATCGAAAATGTCTTAGCGATCCCGGCGGACGACGCGCTGCTGATCAGCGCCAAAAGCGGCCTCGGCGTGGAAGATGTCCTCGAAGCCATCGTGAAGCGCATCCCGCCGCCGAAAGGCTCGGCCGACGCGCCCCTCCGCGCCCTGATTTTCGATTCATGGTTCGATTCCTATCGCGGAGCGGTGGTGTTGGTGCGCGTGATGGAAGGTCGCATCGCTCCCCACATGAAGATTCGCCTTTCGGCGAGCGACGAAATCTACGAAGTGGAAAATCTCGGCGTCCTCACGCCCAAGCCCATCGTCCTCGAGGAATTGGCGGCGGGCGATGTGGGCTTCATCATCGCCAATATCAAGCGCGTGGCCGACGCGCGCGTGGGTGATACCGTCGTCGAAGCCGGCCGCCCCGCCGAGCCGCTTCCCGGCTTCGAAGCCATCAAGCCCATGGTTTTCGCCGGCCTTTTTCCGGTGAACTCCAGCGATTACGAAATGCTGCGCGACGCGCTCGGCAAGCTGCAATTGAACGACGCCGCCTTTTTCTACGAGCCGGAAAATTCCGTCGCCCTGGGCTTCGGCTTCCGCTGCGGATTTCTCGGCCTGCTGCACATGGAAATCGCGCAAGAGCGGCTGGAGCGCGAGTTCAATATCGACCTGATCACCACCGCGCCCAGCGTGCAGTACCGCATCACCACCACCGATGGCGAAGTAAAGGAAGTCGATAACCCCACGAAATTTCCGCCTCCCACCTCGATTCAAAGAATCGAAGAGCCGATCCTGACCGCCATGATTATCACCTCGGAAGAATCCGTGGGCGGAGTGCTGGCGCTGTGCGAGGAAAAGCGCGGCGTGCAGAAAAAGTTCGAATACCTTTCGCCCACGCGCATCATGCTCACCTACGAGATGCCGCTCAATGAGATCGTTCTCGATTTTTACGACCGGCTCAAAGGCGTTTCGCGCGGCTACGCCTCGCTCGATTACCATCTTTCCGGCTACCGCGAATCGGATTTGGTGAAGCTGGATGTGCTGGTCGGCGGCGAGCCGGTGGACGCGCTCACCATCATCTGCCACCGCGATCAATCCTACGAACGCGGCCGCGATCTGGTCAGCCGCCTTCGCAAATTGATTCCGCGCCAGATGTTCGAAGTTGCTATTCAGGCCGCGATCGGCAGCCGCATCATCGCCCGTGAAACAATCAGCGCCATCCGCAAAAACGTCCTCGCCAAGTGCTACGGCGGCGACATTTCGCGCAAGCGCAAGCTCCTCGAAAAGCAAAAGGAAGGCAAAAAGCGCATGAAGCGCGTCGGCCGCGTCGACATCCCCCAGGAAGCCTTCCTCGCCGTCCTCAAAGTAGCCGCCACCCCCGACGACGACTAGTAATTCGGGGTTTATCTGGCTTACCCCGGCCTTTCCGGAGTGAGGCTTTGTGCCGGGGGTCGGCCTCTCGCTCTGTCCTCGAGTCCGATGTCTGTTTCTCGGTGGGAGCGACCGCGTCAAGGGCGAGAGCTTGTGAACTGTTAGACTGGGAGATCAATTGCTGCACTGCCACTGGATTGGAGTTCGTTGTAGCGCTTGCGCATCTCTTCTGCCTCGCCAGTTCGCCCAAGCTCGTCTAGGGCGCCAGCCCACAGAAGGAAAACCCATCCGGAATTAGGGTCAATTTCCGAAGCGCTCCGGAACTTCTCAATTGCCTCTTCGTGTCGACCAAGCTTGTTGAGCGAACGACCCCATGCAGCAAAGGCCCATGCGGAATCCGGGTCAATCTCCGTAGAGCGGCGGAACTTCTCAATCGCCTCCTCGTCTCGACCAAGATCCTGAAGCGAGTCACCCCACTGGCTAAAGGCCCATGCGGAGTCCGGGTCGATCTCCGTAGCGCGGCGGAACTTCTCAATCGCCTCCTCGTGTCGACCAAGCTTGTTGAGCGAACGGCCCCATAGAGCAAAGGTCCATGCGGAATCCGGCTTAATCTCCGTAGCGCGGCGGAACTTCCCAATCGCTTCCTCGTGTCGACCAAGATCCTGAAGCAGGTCACCCCACTGGGTAAAGGCCCATGCGTAATCCGCGTTAATCTCCGTAGAGCGGCGGAACTTCTCAATCGCCTCCTCGTGTCGACCAAGCTTGTTGAGCGAACGGCCCCATAGAGCAAAGGCCCATGCGGAATCCGGCTTAATCTCCGTAGCGCGGCGGAACTTCTCAATCGCCTCCTCGTGTCGACCAAGATCCTGAAGCGAGTCACCCCACTGGCTAAAGGCCCATGCGTAATCCGGCTTAGTCTCCGTAGCGCGGCGGAGCTTCTCGATGGCCTCTTCGTGTCGACCAAGCTTGTTGAGCGAACGACCCCATGCAGCAAAGGTCCATGCGGAATCCGGATTAATCTCCGCAGAGCGGCGGAACTTCTCAATCGCCTCCTCGTCTCGACCAAGATCCTGAAGCGAGTCACCCCACTGGCTAAAGGGCCATGCGTAATCCGGGTTAATCTCCGTAGCACGGCGGAGCTTCCCGATGGCCTCTTCGTGTCGACCAAGCTTGTTGAGCGAACGACCCCATGCAGCAAAGGCCCATGCGGAATCCGGGTCAATCTCCGTAGAGCGGCGGAACTTCTCAATCGCCTCCTCGTGTCGACCAAGACCCTGAAGCGAGTCACCCCACTGGCTAAAGGCCCATGCGGAGTCCGGGTCGATCTCAGTAGCCCGGTGGAACTTCTCAATCGCCTCCTCGTGTCGACCAAGCTTGCTGAGCGAACGGCCCCACAGAGCAAAGGTCCATGCGGAATCGGAATCGATCTCCGCTGAGCGGCGGAACATGTCGACGGCCTCTTCGTGTCGGCCAAGATCCTGAAGCGAGCTGCCCCACTGGCCTAGAGCCCATCCGGAACCCGGATCGAGCTCCACAGATTGGCGATATTTGCCAATGGCTTCTTCGTGACAACCAAGACTCTGGAGCGTCTCAGCCCATGCGGCGAAAGCCCGGGCATCGGTCGGATCTAACTCGGTGGCATGTTGATATTTCGCCAGGGCCTCCTCGCTGCGGTCTAGCTCGGAAAGAGCGCTGCCCCAGCGTAGGAACGCTTCACCATCCAACGGGTTCCGCGCAAGGGCTTCCTCGCAGAGACGGATTGCCTCCTCAGGCGTTTCGGCCGCCCAGAGATCGGTTATAGGTTCGATATGTTGTTGGAGCTCGCCTGCCGCCGACTCTCCTTCCGAAGCAGTTACTTTTCCCTCTTGGTCCTTCGTGGTCTGAACAGTCAGATCGAGCGCGGAGACGTCTGTTACTAGGCCTGTGCCACGCGTTGCACTCCAGGATGCGCGCGCTTTCTCTGGCAGGATCTCCTCGAGTCGTTTTGAGAGTTCCCTTGGGTCCGGAAGGCTCAATCCTATTCCTTGACCAGCGCAGAGCTTTTCGAAGAATGCGTCCGCGTCCCAGCCCGGCAGCCAATATGTGTCCTTAAGCTGGAGTATTCGCTTAGCACCGTCCGACAACTTTTCGAAATCCGGCTCGTAGCTTATCCAGAAGAGGCCTCGCCCGGGACCGGCGCGTTTGTCCAAGAGCACTTTCTCAAGTACGCCCATGGGCTGTTCATCGCCGCCTCTGTAACCTATGACCACGAGACCATGATCTTTTAGCGCTGGCGTGAGGAACTTTTCGAAATGCGAAATGGGCTGCTGGAGCTCCCTGCCAGTATGCCGCTGACGATATGAGCTCAATTTACCGTGTAGATATGCCACTTGGAGGAAGGAAGAGTTTGTCATTAGAGTGTCGAGCGAGTCCGAGTCTAAGGACGCAGGCACTTCAAGGTAAAGCTGCAGGGCCCGAAGGAGAAGGTCGTCGAAGTTCGTCGTTATGACGGTTCGGACAAACTCGCTGACCATCAGCTGGCACATCAAGAGATGTGCGACATTAAGGTGACCTCTTCCTTCCTTGAAGCACTCGACAATGAACTCCTGCCGGTCTTCCTCTCCGGGCAGAAGTCCAAGACCAGTCGAATAAAATGCGCCCCAGTCCAACGCGGTGATTGACGCTTCGTCGTCATTGTAGTTTTTCGCGCGCCAAGTTCCTACTTCCGGAATGTTTTGCAAGGCCCACTTTCGCACTATTCCCATTCTCTCGGCGCGGCCAGGTTCGGAAAGGGAGGCGTACGGGGTTGCTGTCTTCTCGCCAACGTGGCTGCCGCCAGGCTGCCGCCACAGTTTATCCAGCAGCCGGTCGACCACGCCGGCAGCCGTCGGAATCCCTGCCGTCACCGAAACGCCAGCGCCAAGCCAGAAGACGTATTTCGAGCCTTCCTTCGCTACTTGGCGCGCGAGGAAATCGACGTCTTTGATGACATGTTCGCTCACTGATGTTTCGTCGGATACCTTAATATAACGATGATCGCTAAGTGTACCTATCATTAACCGGCGTTGCAGTCAAAAAAAGGCGAGAGCCTATCGCTTTACTGCAGTGGGAGGCCAGGTGCGGCATCATTCGCGCTCGGTTGCGAAGGGTGCGCCGCTATCCGCTAAGCGGCTTCGACGGTGAGCCTCAAACCAATTGCCCTAGTGACGGCCGCTAACGTGGATAGGCGGGGATTGCCATGAGGTGACAATGCTCGATAGAGGCTCTCGCGCTCAATGCCGGCAGCCTTGGCCACTTTCGCACTTCCTCCCTAATTGGCCTTACCTCCTCGGGAAATTCCAGCATCTCACCACGGCCCTTCTAGCCTCTAGCTTCTAGCCTCAAGCCTCTAGAACAGTCCACAGGCGCTCACCGTTGACGCAATCCCTCCCATCAACAAAGATCGAAGCATGGTCCAAAAGACCGCGGTCGTGGCGAAGTCGGCAGCCCTTCCAAGGGCAGGGATCGGCGTGCGTCCCCTCTCCGCGAACTTATGTAGCTCACCCCAGCCTTTCTGGGGTGAGGATTTTCGGTCCCACCCCGGATCGGCACTCCTCGCCCCGCGCCCTCCTGCCGGCCACTCGGCGCGCAATTCTAATCGCAACACTGGGCGAGTAGAACATGATCCAACTCATAGAAAACAAAGGCCGACGGTACACTCTACTCGTCACAACCGCGAGAGGGCCGAATTCGCTATTCACTGCGTTTTCCGCGTACTTCTGCGTCGAGGGCGCCTTGGGCGAGGCGGATGGAGATGTCGTCGCCGAGGGCGACTTGATCGGGCGAGCGCAACACTTTTCCAGAGGAGTCGTAAGCGATGGCGTAGCCGCGCTGGAGGAGCTGGAACGGGCTGCGCTCTTCGAGCTGAAGTGCGGCGGCTTCGACCTTGCGGCGCCGCGCGATCAGCGCGCGGTCGATTTGGGCGCGGAGGTTGCGAGAGCGTTCATCCAGCGCGCGGCGGAGCTTGCCGACGCGGGCGCGCAGGTCGAGCGCCGCGAATCGAATTTCGACGGCGGCGAAGCGGCGCTGCTTTCGCGTGGCAACGCGTTCGAGCGCGGCGCGCAGAGCTTCCTGCTGCTGATGAATCCGGCGGCGCAACACGGTGGCGCGGGCCCGCAAATCAAAGGAGGCGATTCTGGCCCCGGCGCGAGTGGTCCGCTGGCGCGACGCGGCGAGCCGCCGCCGAAGGATGACGGCGAGAGAGGACCCAAGCTCGTCCAGTTGCTGGCGGCGACGGCGCACCAATAAGTCCATCTGGCGGAAGCCGCGATGGGACTGAAGGTCGCGGACGCGGTGGCGGCGCTGCGAGAGCAAGTAGCGCATCTGCTGGACGAGATTGCGCTGGTGGTCGGCGATGTGGCGGTCGAATTCCTGCCGCGACCGGACCACAATTTCCGCCGCAGCGGAAGGAGTGGGAGCGCGCAGGTCGGCCACAAAATCGGCGATGGTGAAATCGGTTTCGTGTCCCACGCCGGAGATCACCGGCACAGCTGAAGCGGCAATCGCGCGGGCGACAGTTTCCTCGTTGAAGGCCCAAAGGTCTTCGAGCGAGCCGCCGCCGCGGGCGAGGATCACGACGTCGGCGAATTTGGCGCGATTAAAATAACGCAGGCCCGCGACGATTTCGCCGGCCGCTCCTTCGCCCTGCACCTTGACGGGATAGAGCTGGACGTGAACATTCGCGAAGCGGCGCTTGAGGACGCGGAGAATATCCCGAATCGCCGCTCCGGCAGGCGAAGTGACCACGCCGATGCAGCGCGGCAGCACCGGCAGCGGCTTTTTGCGCGATTCGTCGAAGAGGCCTTCTTCTTGCAGCTTCTTTTTGAGCTGCTCGAAGGCGAGCTGCAGCGCGCCGAGTCCAACCGGCTCAATGTGCGTGACGTAAACCTGGTATTCGCCGCGCACTTCGTAGACGCCCAGAGAGCCGCGAACGGTGATGTGCAAGCCGTCTTCGGGGCGGAACTTCAAGGTGCGGGCCTGGTCGCGGAAGCAGACGCAGCGAATTTGGGCGGTGGAATCCTTCAGAGTGAAGTAGAGATGTCCCGATTGCGCCGGGCGGTAATTGGAGACTTCGCCTTCGATCCATATGTCGCGAAAGGCGCGTTCGAGAAGTTCGGCGAGGCATTCCGTCAGCTCGCTGACTTTCCAGACGCGACGCTGAGGCATTAGATCGAAGAGAGAGGCTTGGCTCATGGCGTTAGCGGCGGAAGGAATCGACGATCCATAGAATCAAAGTGAACGCGACGCTCAGCACGATGCACGTGACGACGGGAAAATAGAAACTGCCGTGGCGGCCACGGTAAGCGACGTCGCCGGGAAGATGTCCGAGGCGGAATGGCAGCTTGCCCGCATAGAGCAGCAGCGACCCCGCGCCAACCGCTATGACGCCGGCGATGAGGAGAAATTTGCCGAGTTCGCGCATCGGGTCCATGCCGATCGCACCAGGGCCATTCTACCCGAATCGAAGACTTCGAACGGTGCCTTCACGAGTGGCGATAAAAGTCTGGCGAGAAAGGGCGCAGCCGTGTTATTGAGTTCACCTGAAGTGGCGTTCGAGGAGAAACGAAAATGAGCGTTCGGCCATATGGAGTGCGAGTGTTGCTGTTGGTGTTTGGCGCGTTTTTGGCGAACTGGCTCGCGGCCAGAGTTGCCACGGCGCAGGTGCCTGCGAACATCGAGTCAGAATTGGTGAAGATGGGCCACATCGTCGATCCACCCTGCACTGCGAAGCTGTACCGGCCGCTGATGCCCGCGAACGACATTACCAGCGACAAGACGCCGTTGTATCCCGGAATTACTGTGGTGCGGGATCAGTCATTCGGCCCGAGTCCGATGGACGTTGTAGATATTTTCACTGCGGATAAAGGACCGGCTTCGCGCGCGGTGCTGATTTACGTGCCCGGCGGCGTGGGCAACAAGATCGAGATTCAGGACAAGGAAGCAAACGCCTTCTACGACAACATCGCAAGATGGGCGACGAAGAACGGCATGGTCGGCGTCCTGATGCAGCGCCATGGCAGCGCGAGCTGGGATGGCGGCGCAAAGGACATTTCGACCATGCTCCAATGGGTGGAAGCGAACATTTCCAAGTATCACGGCAATCCGGACCGCATGTTCATCTGGGCTCATTCGGCCGGCAATATGCCGCTGGGGACATACATCGGCCATCCAGATCTCTACGGACCAAAGGGAGCGGGCGTGAAGGGAGTGATTTTCATGTCCGCGGCTGCATTCGACATCGCGCCGCTGAAGCCGCCGCCGATAGGTGGGTCGAATCCGATGTCCATGCTTGCCGATGCTGGCAAAACTTGTGGCGTAAAGGGAGGAGCTTTCAGCGCCGAGGGCGCGCTGCCGGGACGGGCCGCGGGCCAACCCGGCGGGCCGCCGGCTGCCGGAGGTCCTGGCGGCTTCGGGCCGCCTGTGGATGCGGCGACGCAGTTGGCACGATCGAACCTGCCTGAGTTGAAGACGACTTCCGTGAAAATTATGCTGGCCAACGGGACTCTGGACATCGGCGCCGATCCATCGGTGGATGGAGGACTGATGCCATTCAACCGGATGTTGCACGACGAGCTATGCAAGGAAGGACCGGCACATTGCCCGAAGCTGCTGCTCGCGAAGGGCGAGAGTCACATGTCCATGGTATTTTCGATAGACAGTGCGGACAAGACCGTTTCCGGTCCGATACTCACGTGGATAAAGGGAATCAAATAACTTCGAAAAGTTGCTTCAGGGGTTGCGACGGCTGCTTACTTAAGAGGACTTGGACGCTGGAGGCGCCTCAGAAGCGTCCGCTAGCGGTAGCCACACTTGAAAGCGCGTGTCACCGGGTTTCGAGCTGACCTGGACGTCGCCTCTGTGCTTTTTCACGATTCGCTGGACAGTGTCTAGGCCGAGGCCTGTACCTTCGCCTACTCCTTTTGTGGTGAAAAAGGGCTCGAAAATATGCGGCAATACATCGGGCGGAATTCCCGCACCGTTATCGGCGATCTCCACTACTACACACTTGTCCTCGCGATAGGTTCGAATTCGAAGCTCTCCTTTGCCACCCATAGCTGCGATAGCGTTGTCGATCAGGTTGGTCCAAACCTGATTCAACTCACTCCCGAATGAATCCACGAGAAGGGGAATTTTTTGATAATTGCGCAGCACGGTCACTCCCTGCTTGAGCTTGTGATTCATGATGACTAGCGTCGTTTCCAGACTCTTCACGATATCCACATTTTGCAGGGGCGCCTGGTCCATGAACGTATATTCCTTGATCGCACGGACCAAATCAGAGATGCGCGAAGTGCCGCTCTCGATTTCGTTGAGCAAGGTCGCCACTTCAACGGACGCCGCGATCCTAACCAGCGCCGCTCGCGCGGTCTGCGGGTCAAGGGTTGCGAAGAGAGATTCCAATGCCTCAGGCTTCACATTCCTACGCGCCAATTCAGCGGCCATCTGCCACAAGTCGTTCTGCCCGTGACTTCGCAAAAGTGAATCGATCTGGTCCTCGAGGTCGCTGATGGCGAGCGGATCAGACGGAACTTCGCCGCTTTGCACGAATGACGCTTCCAGTTTCTCGATTTCGGCTTTCTGAGGAGGGGTCAGGTCGCGCCTGCCCAATTCGTGGCTGGAGTCTTTGATTTTTTTAAGAGCGTCGCGCAACTGGCTGGCGGCGCGTTTGGCGGCGGAGGCCGGATTATTGAGTTCATGCGCGAGCCCTGCCGAAAGCTTTCCCAAGGAAACCAATCGATCGCGCTGTTGCTCTCGCCGCGTGGTTTCGCGAATTCTGTCCGACATCAAACCCACGAGACGTTGCGTCAATTCCGGCATCTTTTGCACGAGATCCGGAAACTTCGAGGCTGGAAAGCGCAGAACGCGGGCGTCCGTGAGCGCGCGGATCCCAACGGTAAACTGCTTCATTCTCGAAAAGGGTAGCAGACCGGTGACGGCACCTGGTTTAATCGCAATTACAACTGTTTCACCGCCGAGTTCGCCCCTGGCCTGAATTTGTCCCTCGAGGATCACAAACATTGCATCGGCGGGATCATCCGCGTGGAACGGCATGTCGCCTTCCTTCAGTTCCATCTCCTGTGACTGGCTTAGAAACCAGTCGATCTGATCGTCAGGCAGACCAGTGAACGCCGGAACGCGAAGTAGTTCAGCTTTTTCAGTCATCTATACTTTGCTCAAATATTGATGGATGAATTGCACGGCTACCGACCCCTCGCCGACACCGGAAGCGACGCGTTTCACGGAACCGTGCCGCACATCGCCGACTGCGAAAAGACCGGGAATGTTTGTCTCAAGCAGATAGGGATCTCTCTCGAGCGCCCAGTCCTTTGGGCGCTGTCCCTCACGTATAAGATCGGGGCCTGTGAGGATGAAACCATAATCGTCGCGCTCGATGATGCCCGCGAGCCAGTCGGTTCGCGGCAGCGCTCCAATAAAAATGAACATCGAACTCGCCGGCACGCGCTCTATCTTGTTGGTATCCGAACAAAGGAATGAAATTTCTTCCAGATGAGTTTCGCCGTGGGCCTCGGCCACGCTGGCGTTGGGCCAAAGCTGAATGTTGGGCGTCTCCTTGATTTGGTCGATCAAATACTGCGACATGGTGCTCGACAGAGAGGCTCCGCGCACGGCAATGACGACACGCTCCGCGTACTTTGCGAAATTCATCGCGGCTTGACCGGCGGAATTCGCGCCGCCTACTACGTAAACAATTTCGCCCTTGCAGGAGAGCGCTTCGGTGGCCCCGCCCCCGTAATAGACGCCCGCGCCCTGCAACCGCGCGATTCCAGGCGCTTCGAGTCGCCGCCACTGTACTCCGGTCGCGATCATCAGGGCGTGGCACGAAATTTCGCTTCCGTCGGCCAATTTGACGATCCGGTAGGGCCCTTCGATGCGCACGCCACAGGCTTCTTGCGGCGAGAGGATTTCCACTCCGAAACGCTGCGCCTGCACCACCGCTCGTCGCGCTAAATCGCCCCCGCTAAGCCCTGTTGGAAATCCGAGGTAATTCTCGATGCGGGAACTCATCCCCGCCTGTCCACCCGGCGCTTCCTGCTCGACCATCACCGTTTTCAGTCCCTCCGATGCGCCATAGACAGCGGCAGCCAATCCCGCCGGTCCGCCACCCACGATTGCGAGGTCGTAAAAATTCGTTTGCGCCCGTGTGCGCAATCCCACTTTCTGCGCCACGTCCGCTGGCACACTCTCAAGAAGCTTAGTGCCGTCCGGGAAGAGCACTATCGGCAAGTTCGCAGCCTCCGGTCCCAGGGCCGCCAAAAGGCGTTTCGTCTCAGGGTCGTTGGCGGAGAGTTCGGCGTCAATCCACTGATATGGAACATGGTTGCGCGCGAGGAAGTCACGCATCGCATACGATTGTGGCGACCACCGCGTGCCTAAGACCCGAATCCCCTCGAATTTGGGCCTGAACGAAGCGCGCCAATCATCGAGCAGATCATCCAATTGCGGGTACAGATGCTCAGATGGAGGATCCCACGGCTTCATGAAAAAGTAGTTGATGCTGGCTTCGTTGATCGCGGAGATCGCCGCACTTGTGTCGGCATAAGCAGTGAGCAACGCGCGTTTTGCCTCCGGGAAGATACGCATTCCTTCCTGTAAGAACGCAACGCCATCCATGTGAGGCATACGCTGGTCGGCAAGAAGCAGTGCCACGCTATCATTCCGCAGCTGTAGCTGCTTTAGAAGGGTCAACGCGCCTTCGGGAGAATCCGTTCCTATGACGCGGTATTCAGAACCGTACTTCGAGCGCAAGTCGCGCTCGATCGCTCGGAGGACATCGGAGTCGTCATCCACGCTCAGCAAAACTGGCTTCGCCACGATCAGTTCCCGTTTTTTGGTATAGGGGTAATTCTAGACTTCTGGGTCGCCTAGAGAACAGCCCTTATGAGATGAAGGGGCTCCGGTTTGGTCGCAGGCAAATTTCACGATGACATAGACCGGCAGAACAGCAATCGGGGCTGTGATTTCAATGCCGCACGGGATCGAGAAGTCCGGCTTTTTGCACAGAGCAGCCCAGCAGCTAGTATCAATCAGATTAGATCAAAACCTGCAAAGAAATAACCGATTTCGAAGGCGGCGGTATCTGTGGCGTCGGAACCGTGCGTGCAATTGAATTGTATGCTGGAGCCAAGTTCTTTCCGAATTGTACCCGGCGCGGCTTTGGCCGGATCCGTGGCGCCCATGGCGTCGCGCCACTTTGAGATAGCGTTTTCAGCTTCGAGAACCATCACCACCGCTTTTCCGGAGCTCATGAATTCCGTCAGCTCGCCGAAAAACGGCCGGGCGCGATGAACGGCGTAGAAGCCTTCCGCTTCGGATTTGGTGAGCCGCACCGACTTGATGGCAACAATTTGAAATTTCGCCGCGTGAACGCGGCTGAGAATTTCCCCGGTGAGCGCCCGACCGACCGCGTCCGGCTTAATGATTGCGAGAGTGCGTTCGACTGCCATTCGATATTTCCCTCGAGATCGATTTTAGGTGCGTGCGGAGGAGCAGAGCAAACTATTGTAAGGTCCCAGAGGAAAAAGTGCACCGCGAAAACTTCGGTGTTCGCGTCTTTTTCATCGAGGCGTTCTAACGCCGCTATCTGAAAGTGCCGGCCAACAGGTTGCTCATGGGGCTGCGTGCGCGGAGAAGGCCTTGGCGCCGGTCGTTGTAAATTCAAAACGCAAAACCCAATCGCTTGTAGTTCCGATCGGCGAAAATTTCCATTGCTGCGCCGCTTGCTGCGCAAGCCTTGCGAAATACCTACTTGGCCCCGGCGAATCGATGGCTACCTCCGACACATCGCCGGAGGGATTGACACGGGCCCTGATGCTGACTCTCACCGTTCCCCGGATCGTATCAAGAGCGCTTTGCGATGCGTCTGGAATGACTCGATGGACCACATCCTGGCCTGAGGGTGCGGCCACAGGCGCTTTCTCTGATGCGGTAGACTGAATGGGCGCAGCAGCTGCCGGGACATCGCGGAGGTCTTTCTGTTCGTTGCTTGTAGCTTGGTCTTTCTCCGATGCCGCGGTGTTTTCTGCCTGGCGCGGTTCCGGCAACGTCGTCGGGGCTGACTTCTCAATCGCGGCGCCGGATTCCGCCTGGGTTTTGGGCTCGCGGTTTAGGACTTTCAGGCCTACGACCGCCACCACCATCAGCAAAAGGACGAGAACGGCAGGAATGAGATAACGCGGACTCGCGGGCGAGGCAACCGGTTCGAGCAGCTGCTGCCGGGGCGGGGGCAGGGCCGCAGTGGGATCGAGACGGGAGGTAATGTCGGCGATCGTCCATCGCTGGTTCGGATCGCGACGCAAACAGTGTTGCGCAATATCCAAAAGTGGGGCGGGCAGCGTGTCCGGTATGACGGGGTTGGCGGGCGCATTCCTGTCCCATGCGGGCACATGCTGCGTGAGAGCTTCCACCATCGTCATCGCAAGAGACCACACATCGCCTGCGGGCGAGGCTACTACTTCGGGCGGACCGTAACGACCCCGGCCAATGATTGGATCACCGGTGCGGCGTAGGCCATCGCTCGAGAGCTTCAACTGATCGCCACAGGCCATGATATTTGCGGGCTTGATGCGGCCGTGCACGGAACCCTTTGCGTGGATATATGCGAGGACATCCAGCGCAGGTTTGAGCATCTCGGTCGCTTCCGTTTCAGTCAGCGCCCGCTGGGGAATGATTTGGGACAAATCCTCGTCGGCGCGCTCCATCACCACGTACACGAGCTTGACGTCGCCGATCTTGCAACGTCCCGCCTGAAATAATTGGATGAGGTGAGGATGAGACAAAACCGTGGCAGCGAGGCGCCAGGAATCCAGCTGGCGGTCTGCATCGGGCGCGTTCTCAGCGATCAGCTTGATGGCCGCGCTTTGAGGCTCGCGATCATCGTAGTCTGTCAAAAAAACGGCGCTATGCTCCGAGCCGCCCAGATAGTGGCGCAGGCGGAATTTCCCGTTGACCGACTGTCCTACCCACTGCTCCCAAGTCTCGGTCATGTGCACCTTTGCGAGCTGGTCTTGGTATTGTTGGCTCATAAGTTCCAGGTTCCAAGAGAGAAATTTCGCAAGGGTTCATTATCCGCACGCGGCCACGTTCGTCCTGCGAGGGTTTGGTTCGATCAGCAACTTCCGCATCACGGCGCACCGCTGCCAGCCGCCGAAGGGACCACATCCGCCTTTTTCAATTGTTCAAGCTGGGCCTGAAGCTTCGCCCAATCCTTTGGCTTTCGCTTGGTGGCATAAGGAGCATCCGGATGCCCGTAGAATTCCAGAAGCTCGGCTCGGATCTCGGGAGAAGCGCCACTGAAATTCTGCCTGGCCAGCGCGTCGAGCAATTTTGCATGTGTCACGTCGTTGAGTCGATATTTTCCCGGCTCTGGGATTTCACCGGTATCAAAATTGTCGTTGGGTAGATCCAGTTGACCGGCGTCGACCTGAGTCAGGAGTTGCCGGTAGCGATCTAAAGTCGTATTGAAGCTCGCTTCGAAGAGCTTTTCCGCCGCGGGCGTGGGCGTTTTGAGTTCCAAAACCCTCAGGGGACCTATCTTTGGGAGAATCCGAACGAGAAAGGCAAGAAATCTTTCGCCAAAGGTGGGCGGGTAATACTGCTTTCCCCAGTTCTTTTGATAGCTTGCGCGAGAGAGATTGTAGAGAAACTTCCTTTTCGTGATGCCAGGCTGATCCTTCATGATTTCGCCTTTCTTAAGGCTCCAGGCGACACGCGTCGCCTTGGGAAGAAGCTGGCTGACATCATGACGGTACGAACCGAGTACTTTGTCTTCGTCGGTAAGAACTTTTTTCAGATCCAAGCCGTAGGTTTCCTGGAAGGCCTGCTCCAGTAGGGGGACAGAAACTCCGAAGCCGATGAAGTCGTGGTAGCTATCCGGTGCGTAACGTCCATGTGCGACTTCCAGAACGTCGAATCCAAATTCTGTCTTTACGTGTGCCAAGGGGTCGTCTTCATAGGTAACCGTGTCGCCGTATTTCTTTTTCAACTTGGGATAAAGGAGCGGGACAGCGCGATTCACGCCGATGGGGTGGCCTTCGTTGTCCGCGGCGTAATGCGCGAGCGCCCCAAGCGCAAACGCGTAGCCGTCGAGGTCCTTGGAATCGCGCAGCAACGCCACGACAAAGTCTCCGCTCCGCACGTAGTGCGTTAAGTCGCTGAAAAAGAAACTTCCGTGCGGGTAATACCCCATGTCTTGGATAATGGCGCCGCCGTATGCATAGCCGTGCGCTTCCTTCAGTTGTTCTCTAGTGGCCTCGGGGAAACGCTTCAAGAGCAACGGGCGTATGTCGGCGTCCCACACGCTGTCAATAACCGCTTCGTGCGCAAGGACGGCGTAGGCCGCGCTCTCTCTCGGGCAACCCAAAAACAAAACGAGCGCTATGATGAGGGCGAAAGCTCTGACGAGTGATGCGTTGCCCCTTCCGATCCTGGTCATTGCAACCTCGTTGTGATCTTAGCTTGCTTCTATCTTACTAAGAATTCTCTTTCCCATCATTTGAACGGCGACCATAGGTAATGGATAGTGCATCGGGCCGGAAGGGTCCATAGAGGAGAAATAGGCTCGGTAACTGAACACCTTTAGCTCTCGCGATGCGAGCAGGTCGCAGTGTCTTTCGAAGCCGGGGGAAGAAAGCTCTGCTGCCAGGCAGTGAAAACGCTCCACCGCTTTTCAGCAAGCTTCGTGGGGTTCTTTGCCAGTACTAAAGTGCCAGAAACTAGGCGGTACCGATGGGAACAGAATCCCAACTGTCGTTCCATTCGCCGTTCCGCTCAGCCCTGGCATAAAGGACCGAGGAAAAGCGACTCACGGTAGCCTTGGTGACGAGAACCGTCGCGGGAGGATTGCATGCACTGTCCGGAATGTGGATGGCCGGATATCGGCAAAATGCCAGCAGGCGTGCGGTTAATAAAGAACAATAGCAAAACCGTTCTGCTCGGACACCTGATTTACGTGCCCATCGATAGCGTGCTGTGTTCCGTCTGCGAAGAGATGAAATCCGCTGTGGAATCCAAGCCGTGGTTTCGCGAAGCGCATCGCGAATATCTCGACCAAGTGAAGGTCAAAAAACGCATTTTGCGCGGAACTTAAAAAAACGATTCAAAAGCTTCGGTCACGCGCCCTCTGTTTCCTAAAGGTGTCGGTAGTTTCGACTCTCCCACGCCCCACTACATTAGACGCCTAATTCTATTCCATCCACGCGTCATTCGGTTCGACTCGCGAGTAAAGGCGTGGCGGCAACCACTGAGCGCCCGCTCGTTCGCTCCGCTAACCGGCGTGAGCAGCTTTTTGCGCCTGGAAGGCTTTGCACGGGCACGAAACGCGATCGGTTTTTTTGGGGTCTGGATTAGGCCGCAGGGCGGTGCAGCCGTACGTTCTGTGTTGCGACTGCGGATGCCCGCAAACGCACATCTCATTCCGAGCCATAATTCCCTCCTCGCCCAGTTTATTGGCGCTGGCACGCAGCACAATCAGGTAATCCCCGTACGTACGCGGTACGCGAAGAAACAGTGCCAAAGGTTTGAAGTCTAGATGTCTGTCTATTCGTAGTGATTAACAACATGTAAACTTCTGCGGCTTCTGCGTTCAGGTAATCGCTCGGTGCGAGTGCCGTTGTCGCCTTCGACGCCGCGAAAACAACGACATCCTCCTGCGTACTTTGAATGCGGAACCGCACTGACGCGCACGGCCCTGTCTCGCTGGAAGCTGAAGTAGGATGCGTGGTAAGTTTGGCACCTATCTCACAGTGCAGGAGCGTTCTACCATGGCTCGGCCAAGCTTGCCTTTCTCCCGCTCAGGGAGCAGCTGGTTGCTGCGGAAAATCCACAAGTCGATTGGCCATCCTAACGTGCGACTCTCATTGGGGCGAGACGAAGCATTTCCGCCCGCCGCTACCGATATCCTGGCAACAGTGAAAATTGCTAACAGGCGGACGCTCGCGGCCTTGGCCCTAAGTCCCGAGATGGGCTTCGGCGAAGGCTATAGCAAGGGGCAAATTGAGGTACAGGGCGATCTTGTCCGGCTTCTTGAAGCTATCCTGGCGTCGATACGAGATGCCAACACGATCGGCTGGTACTCCAAGCTAGTCTCGCGATGGCTTGACCGAGCGCAGGCCAACTCGCTTCGCGGGTCGGTCCGAAATATTCGCCATCATTACGACCTGACCGCCGATTTTTACAAGCTGTGGCTGGACCCCCAACTGGTTTACACCTGCGCTTACTTCCCCGAGCCATTCTCCACCCTCGAGCAGGCACAAGCCGCGAAGATGGATCACGTCTGCCGCAAGGTCTGGCTGCAGCCCGGCGACCGGGTTGTGGAAGCAGGCTGCGGTTGGGGGGCGCTCGCTCTTCACATGGCCAAGCATTACGGAGTCAGGGTTCGGGCATTCAACATCTCGAAGGAACAAATCCTGATTGCTCGCGAGCGCGCAAAGCAAGAGGGGCTGGAACACCAGGTGGAGTTCATCGAGGATGACTACCGAAACATCAGTGGACGCTACGACGCGTTTGTTTCCGTCGGGATGCTGGAACACATCGGGAGTCAAAACTACGAAAATTTAGGACGGGTCATCCATCGGACCATCGGCGATGCCGGACGCGGAATTCTCCATTTTATCGGGCGAAATTTCCCGCACTCGTTCAGCCCTTGGATTCGAAAACGCATCTTCCCGGGCGCCTGCGCGCCGTCTTTGGCCCAAGCCATGGCTGTTTTTGAGCCCTTTAATTTTTCCGTGCTGGACGTTGAAAATCTGCGAAACCACTACATAAGGACTCTCGAATTGTGGCTCGACCGCTTCGAGCGCTCTTGGGACGAGGTCGTGAAATTGCTCGGAACAGAAACCGCCCGAGCCTGGCGACTATACCTCGCTGGCTCGATCGCCGCTTTTCGCGTGGGCAACCTGCAATTGTTTCAGGTGGTTTTTGCCGGCGCGAAGTGCCAGAAAATTCCTTGGACCCGTGGTCACGTTTATTCGGAGAGACCGGTCGAAGAGAAGGATCCTGAATGGATTCGTGCGATGTCCTGATCGTGGGCGGAGGGCCGGCCGGGTCTTCCTGCGCATGGAAGTTGACGCGCGGAGGGCTGGACACGATTGTTCTCGACAAGAGCTGTTTCCCGCGCCACAAAGTCTGCGGCGGATGGATCACGCCCGCCGTTCTTGGCGAACTCGATATAGAGCCCGAGCAGTACGGGCTTGGTCGCACCCTTCAGCCAATCACCGGCTTCCGCACCAGCAGCATGGGCGCTCGCGAGGTTGAAATCACCTACGGCAAGCCGATTAGTTACGGGATTCGCCGGTGTGAGTTTGACGACTACCTGCTGAAGCGATCGGGGGCGCGCCTCTATTGTGGAGAGAGCCTCGCAAGCGTCGAGCGATCAGGAACATCGCGGATTATAAACGGACAAATCCGTACCCAAATGATTGTGGGTGCGGGAGGCCATTTCTGTCCCGTCGCTCGGCTGCTGGGCGCCGACGCTCGCAAAGAAACAGCTGTGGTTGCCCAGGAGGCAGAATTTGAAATGAGTTCTTCCGAGCGGGACGCTTGCTCGATTCGCGGAGAAATCCCCGAACTTTACTTTTGTCCGGACATGAGGGGTTATGGGTGGTGCTTTCGAAAGGGAAACTTTCTCAATATCGGCTTGGGCAGGCTCGATTCGCACGGCCTGCCAAGACATGTCGCCAATTTCCTGCGGTTCCTTAAGAAAAAAGGAAAGGTCGGTTTTGATGTGCCCAGCCCGATGGCAGGACACGCCTATCTGCTCCTTCGCGACATGCGCCACAAAATTGTCGACGAGGGCGTGTTGCTGACGGGGGATGCGGCTGGTCTCGCGTATTCGCAGAGTGGCGAAGGTATCCGTCCGGCGATTGAATCGGGGCTGATGGCGGCCGAGGCCATCCTCGCTGCGAACAGAAAATACAGCGCGGTGAATCTGGAGAGCTATCGGACGCGCCTTGAATTGCGCTTCGGAAAATCCCAGGGCGGTTTGGCCGTCTCCATGGGACGCCGGCTTCCAGTCAAGCTGCTCAGTGCGATTTCGCGGCAGATCTTGGCGAACCGCTGGTTCTCACGCCACTTTGTTCTGGACGATTGGTTTCTTCATCTCGAAGAACCTGCACTCAAGACTCTCACCCCGCTCGCCACGTATCCCTGAAATTCTTTGGGCCGAGATATACCTTGCAAAGGACCGAGGGCGTGCAATTCCAACCGGCGAGCGATCAATCTCTTTTGCTTTACTTCGGACAGCAGGTCACGCTCGATGTTCATCTGCGCATCAGGAAACTGCTGCGCCTGCTGGAGCTGGAACCCGTCCCCGGCGTACGAAATCTTCACCCTGCGTATTGCTCTCTTCTTGTCGACTTCGACGCGCTGAAATTGAGTCACGCAGCATTGGAAGCGATTCTGCAGAGTTACATTCACCGACTCAATACTGTAACCCTCCCAAATCCCCGAGAACGCGAAATTCCAACCTGTTACGGAGGGGATTTCGGCCCGGACCTCGACGAAGTAGCGGCCCTGCGCGGCATAACTCCGGCTCAAGTCGTCGAATTGCATGCCTCGGTTACCTACGTCGTCTACTTCCTCGGATTCGTTCCCGGCTTCGCGTATCTCGGTGAATTGCCCGAAGCGCTGGTGACGCCGCGTTTGGTGAGCCCTCGCCGGAGCACGCCTCCCGGCAGTGTGGGTATTGCAGGCAACCAGACCGGCGTATACCCGTTTGCGACGCCCGGCGGCTGGCGATTGATCGGCCGCACCCCGTTCGCGATGTTCCGCCCGGACCGAAAAAACATGAGCTTTCTCTCAATTGGAGATCGCGTACGCTTTGCACCCATATCGGTTGCGCGTTTCGCGACACTGGAGAATGCGTGAGCGTCATTCAGGTCCAAGCGCCGGGCCTGCTCACCACGGTGCAGGATCTGGGACGAGCGGGCTTTGGTCCCATAGGCGTTTCGCCTTCAGGTGCGGCGGATCCGATTTCACTGCGCCTGGGAAACCGGCTCATCGGGAATGTGGAGAGTGCGGCTGGCCTGGAGATGACGCTGCTCGGCGGGACATTTCTTTTTCCTCAGGGAGCAATCCTGGCGCTGACTGGCTCCGATTTCGGCACCACCGTTGATGGTGCCGCCGTCGCTCTGGGAACATCCTTTGAAGTTGCGCCCCGCCAGACACTTCGCCTTGGTCCCACGCGTTCGGGAGCGCGCTGCTATCTATGCCTTCGCGGCGGAATCGCCGTGCCGCCTTTTCTGGGGAGCGCTTCGACACACATCCTAAGCGGACTCGGCGGTTTTGATGGCCGGCCGCTCCGGGAAGGAGATGTGCTGCGCATCGGCTCGGCGACCAATCTTTTCCGCAAAAGAGCCATCGCCCCTCAGATATCAGAGCGTCTTTCATCTCGCAAGGTTTTGCGCGTCACTCCCGGCCCGCAGGTTGACTGGTTTTCCGAGTCGTCGCTGCACTCGTTCTATGAGGGCACGTATCGAGTTGGCGAGCAATCCAATCGCATGGGCCTTCGCCTGGAAGGAACGCCTGTGGCACCGCGTCAGACCGGTGAGATGATTACCGAAGGCGTCTCCCTCGGCGCCGTTCAGGTACCAGCGGGAGGCTTGCCCATCATCTTATTTGTGGATCAGCAAACCACGGGCGGCTATCCCAAGATCGCGAACGTGATTTCTGCAGACCTCCATCGCGTAGGACAGCTTCGCCCCCGCGATGAGATCCGCTTTGAGCAAGTTACTTTTGAAACCGCGCGATCGCTGCTCATCGAGCAGGAGGAACTGCTGGCATTCGAGGAGTCGATATTGGAATGAAATACATCGACCTGAATTGCGACATGGGCGAAATCCCGGAGGCTATTTTCGACGGCACCCAGGAATCCTTGATGCCCTATCTCACGTCGGTCAGTATCGCCTGCGGCGGCCATGCCGGCGATGCGCGAACCATGAAAGCGACCATCGAGCAGGCGCTTCGTTGGAACCTGGCGGTAGGCGCGCATCCCGGATATCCGGATCGAGTGAATTTTGGCCGGGTGAACTTGAACCTGCCTCGGGAAACAATCTCTGATTCCGTATTCGAGCAAGTTCGAGTGCTCGCCGAAATTGCCGCCGATTGCGGCGCCAGCGTGACGTACGTCAAGCCACACGGAGCACTCTACAATCAGGCTGCAACGAGTCGCGTCTTGGCCCAAGCGATTGCCGATGGGGTTGTTCGCTGGAGTCGGGACGTCACACTCGTGGGCTTGGCTGGATCGCTGATGCTGGATGTCTTTCAAGAAGCTGGCTTTCGTGTTGCCGCGGAGGCTTTTGCGGACCGGCGGTATGAGGCCGATGGCAGCCTGCGCTCGCGGAAATTTGAGGATGCGATGATACGCGATCCTGCAGAAGCCGGGCGACAGGCATTAAACATCGCAGAACGAGAGATGGTAGTTGCCGTCGGCGGAGCCGAAATCGCCGCGAACGCGCAGACCATTTGCATCCACGGAGACACTCCGGGCGCCCCAGGAATTGCCGCTACGGTCGGGGAAACGCTACGAAACGCCGGCATCGAACTCAGGCCGTTCTAGCGATTCCGCGCGAGCGTTGACTTGTCCCGGAGCGCACCCTAAAATGAGCTTCCCGTGCCGGAACTTCAATCTCAGGTTGGTAAAACCTTTGCTCATTACCGCATCGTAGAAAAGCTAGGCGGCGGGGGAATGGGGATCGTCTACAAGGCGGAAGATACCCGTCTTCGCCGCACAGTGGCCCTGAAGTTTCTCCCCGAAGGATCGACCGATCGCGGGAGCCTCGAGCGCTTCCATCGAGAAGCACAGGCGGCCGCCACTCTGAATCATCCCAATATCTGCACCATCCACGAAATCGGCGAACAGCAGGGCCAGCCTTTCATCGTCATGGAGTTGATGGAAGGCGACACCCTCAAGCATCTGATCGAAGGCAAACCGCTCAGGATGGACCGTCTTCTCGATCTGGCCGCGCAGATTGCGGAAGCGCTGGACGCCGCACACTCAAAGGGAATTACGCATCGCGATATTAAGCCGGCCAATATTTTTGTCACCAAGTCCGGCCAGGTGAAGATACTCGACTTCGGTCTTGCCAAGCTGACAACGACCCGCCGGATGAGCGCTGAAGCCGTCGGAGCTTCGGGCCAGGTAACGGCCATCGCCGACGAACATCTGACCAGTCCCGGCACGGCCCTGGGAACCATTGCCTACATGTCGCCCGAGCAAGCAAGGGGCGAGGATCTGGACGCGCGCGCGGATCTTTTTTCATTCGGTGTGGTGCTCTATGAGATGGCTACGGGCAAGCCCGCTTTTGAAGGCCATACCTCCGCAGTGATTTTCGACGGCATCCTGAACGGCACCCCGAAGCCGCCCATGCGCGCCAATCCCGAAGTGCCGGCCGAGCTCGACCGCATCATCAGCAAAGCGTTGGAAAAGGATCGCGACATGCGCTATCAGACCGCTGCCGAGGTGCGAGCGGATCTAAAGCGTCTGAAGCGCGACCGGGATTCCGCCGTCCGCGCGGAGGCTTCCAGGGACACCATCGGTCCTACGGCATCGCCTGAAAAGAAATCCGTCGCCGTCCTCTATTTTGAGAACTTGAGCAGCACCAAAGAAGACGAGTACTTCCGCGACGGGATGACCGAAGACATCATCACCGAGCTCGCCAGTATCAAGGACTTGAAGCTGTTCCCCCGCCCCGCCATGCTGGCTTACCGCGACAAGCCCGTCACTGCTCCACAGGTGGGCCACGAACTCGGAGCCGCGTACGTTCTCGGCGGAAGCGTGCGCCGATCTGGGACGCGCTTGCGAATCACCGCGCAGTTGGTTGAGACCAACACGGGCCACACGCTCTGGGCGCAGCGCTTCGACCGGGAACTAGCGGATGTCCTCGATGTCCAGGACGAGATCGCTCGGAGCATCGCGCAAGCGTTTCGCATCAGCCTGACTCCCCAGGAAGAACGTACCATTGCCCGCAAGCCGACCGGAAATTCCGACGCTTATGATTATTTTCTTCGCGGCCGAAGCTATATGCGTCGCCAGAGTCTAGACTTTGCCTTACAGATGTTCGAGCAGGCCATCAAGCTCGATCCGTCATTCGCCGCCGCTCATGCGGGTGTCGCCGGAGTGAGCGGAATGTTTTACGAATATTACGGGCGCGACCCGAAATGGATCAAGCGAGGCGAAGGAGCCGTGGAAAGAGCCCTGGAGGTGGATCCACAGCTAGCCGAAGGTTTGGCCGGACGCGGGCGCATGTACTATGCGCAAGAGCAGTATGAGAAGGCGATTGAATTCGCCAAACTCGCCATCGCGCGGAAGCCGGATTGCGAGGGCGCGTACGATCTTCTCGGCCGAGCCCTGTTTGCCTCGGGCCGTTTTCAGGAAGCCGCCGACCTCATCGATAAGGCAGTCGAAGCCAACGGTGATGACTATAACGTTTACGTTCCCTATACCAATTCACTCGACCGGCTCGGCAGGACGGATGTTTCGCGCCGTTTTCGCGAGATGGAAATGCTCGTGCTCGAGCGGCAACTCGAAGCCGTGCCGGAAGATGTCCGCGCGCGCGTCCTGCTGGCCGCGGACTACGCGAATATCGGCCGCGTAGAAGACGCTGTGCGCCACGCGGAAATGGCCGTGGCCCTTCGCCCCAAGGACTCCGGCGTTCTGTACAACGTGGCGTGTACCTACGGCGCGTTAGGTAGAAAAGCAGAGGCCCTTGCGATGTTGCACCGTTCAAAGGAAGCCGGCTATTCAAACGAGGACTGGATTCATCAGGACCCGGACTTGAAATGTCTGCACGACGACCCCGAATTCATACGCCTCTTTCCACCCCGCGACACGAAGCACTGATGCTGCTCTGATTTATTCGGATCTCTTGCTCGCCAGACATCGCTCCAAGAGCTGCTCGTTCTCGCGAAGAGGAGCGTCCCAGGAAAGCGAGCGCGCCATTTCGGCGCAACCTTCTTGGCAGCGCCGGTGAAAGGCAGAGTCCTCGAGGATTTGCCCGAGGGCGTGCTCAATAGCACGCGAATCGTGGGGTACCACGAGGCCTGCGTTGCCGACGAATGGCGCGACGCCGCATTGGTCTGTGACAATCACCGGCGTACCGCAAGCCGCGGATTCGGCCGCCGTATTGCCAAAGTTTTCGTTTTGAGAGGGAAGCACGAAGACATCGGCATCGCGATAAGCCTGCCATTTCGCAGCCTCGTAGAGCGGTCCGATGAAGCGCACACTCTGGCCCAGATTCAGCTGCTGAGCCATCGTCTTGAGCCGAGGAAGAAAGCCGTCGTCTTCGGCGGGACCGGCTATCACTACTAGACTATTTTCGTTGCCAGGCTTTCCATGCCATCGCGAAAACGCATCAAGCAGCAAGTCCGGACTCTTTTTTGACACTACGCGTCCCAGGAAAAGCACCAAACGCGCATCTTCGGGAATATCGAATTGCCTGCGAAACTCGCCTCGGCTGGGAATTTTTTCCGGGAGGTCGATCCCATTACGCCGGACGGCGATCCGGGAAGCGACGACGCCTCCTTCGATCATTTCTCGGCGCTCCTGCTCAGACGTCGCAACCGAAAAACGCGCGCCGCCAACCAGAGAATTGCCGAACACGCCATGGTAAAGCCGCTTCAGTGCGAGGCTGCGAACAATCGGACGGAACATCCCCATCGGCTCAAGTACATACGGAACGCCTCGCCGTCGGCAGAAGAAACCCGCGGCCGGCCCCAGCCAATCATACAGTCCATAGATTTGCGCAACGTTGAAGCGATCCATGGACTCGCGGCAAAATCCGACGATGCGCGGATTCAGCGTGACCGCACGGTAGTGCGCCACTGTGGAAAGGTAGATCACCTCAACGCCATCTTGTTCCGAGCGCCAGCCCCATTTGCACGTTTCGAACTTAGCGCCCGTTACTCGATAGTTGCGAACCCCGAGATCGGCGGTGACAACCGTCACGCGATGGCCTCTTTGGGCCAAACCTCGCGCGAGCGCGCCGACCTTTACCACGGGTCCGCCCTTTTCCTGGAATGGATAGTAGGCCTGAACGATCTTCAGGATGCGCACGGCGGATTCGCTTTCACGCCACGAAACCAAATCGAATCGGCGGGATTGTAGTGGACACTTTTCACAATACTATGCGCGTTTTGACGAAGCCAAGTTCTCCGCCGCGAGCACGCAATCGGTTAGGATGCGTTCGAGCTCGTCCCGAAAAATGCCGAACTGGAATTTTTGGCGGACGATTTCCGCGCCGCGGCGGCCTAGTTCCGCGCAAAGCGCCTCATCTCGCAGCAACCGGTCGAGCGCCTGAGCGAGACGCTCCGAATCGTTGCCCGGAACAAGCAAGCCGTTGACGCCGTCCTCAATCACGTCCACGCTGCCTCCGACCGCCGCGCCAACCACAGCTTTGGAAAACGCCATTGCTTCCAAAAAAGCCAGCCCGAAGCCTTCCGCTGTGCTGGGCAAAGCGAACAAATCGGCTCGCGCGTAGCACACGGCAATTTCCTCGCGGGAAAGATTCTCAAAGAAGTGTATGACGCCGGAAACGCCGAGACTACCCGCAAGAGTGCGCAGCCGAGGGAGATCGTCGCCGGAGCCCACCGCTACCAAGTGCAAATCCGAGTGAGTTCCGCGGAGTTGTGCGATCGCGCCGATCAGCAGATCAACGCCCTTGTAGCGCTCAGATGCAGCCCAGCGTCCCACAGTCAGCACGATCCGGCCTCGTGGGAAGTCAGCCAGCTCTGCTAGCTTGCCCCGATCATCCGCCATTGCAAGAAAGCCGGGACTCATGCACCAAGGCAACTTGCGAATTCTCTCCTGGGGAACGCCCTGCACGGAAATCAGCTTGCGGATCGTGTCGCTGCTCGGCGCCAGGACCAAATTCGCAGCCACTAGCGCCCGGCGCCTCAAGCGCGGAAGCGGTTTCCACACTTCAACGCCATGGCATATCACGATGGTTTTCATTGAGCGAGCTGTCCGCTGAATCCACCGCGCGGGCAGCGCCAGATTCGGGTGCAGCGCCAGGATGACGCCGCCCGCCGCCGGACCCTTTCCAGCCCGCGCATCAGCCATTCCCGATAGCACGAATCGCGTTTTGGCGCGCCCGAAGCCACGAACCTCAATCTCCCGGTCATCCACGGGCAGCGAATGCCTGCCCGGAGGATCGTTCAGGCTCAAAAAATTTGTATACCAATCGTGCCTGCGAGCGATTTCATCGAGTGCCGCCGCAGTCAGTCTTCCAGCCTCTTGAATCCCGCCAACTCCAAGCAAGTCCGGAAACAGGCCAATGATTCGCTTCGTGGATGGAGTGAATTTTCCCACGCTCACTTTTCAAAAATGAAAACACCGTGAGTCGCCAGCCCGCCGGGGCACAGTCTGCTGACGACTGGCTCCGCCCATGCCGAAAGCGGAACGGTTGCATGCCGAAGCCCCCAGTAGGCGCGGCGAAGCATTGACGGGCGTGGCGGCATGATTTCACCAGAATCCGCACCAACGGCGCCAGCAGTCTCGCGCCTCTTCATCACTCCTTGCGCGGCTCGAACGAAAAGCCTGTCCAAGAAAAGATATTCCTGGCCAAACCAGCTTCTCGCGCGAAGGCCGCGTGACGTGCCAAGGTCCATCCACCCCTGCGGACTCCTTGGGAATATATGCGAGTCATCCCCTCGAATAAGCTCAAATAAAATCAGGTGGCCGCCTGGCTTGAGCACCCGGGTCATTTCAAGCAGCGCCTGCGGTTGCTGTTCCGCCGGGATGTGCTGGATGACGGTCACGTCCGATACCACGTCGAACTCCCCGTCCCGAAAGGGCAAATGATTGGCCTCGCCGGCCGCCAGAGGCGAGGTGGTTCCGCGCGTGCGCGCTACTCGAAGCATTTGGGGAGTGGCATCCACCCCTGTGGCATCCAACCCGAGGCTCAAGTATCGCCGAAGCCATCGGCCAGTGCCGCAGCCCACGTCCAAAACGCGAGCGCGGGGCACGACTTTTGCCAGAGCCAAAGCTCGGCGCATGGCGCAAAACTGCAAGCTGTCGATGGAAAGGTTAAACCACGCGGGGGTGCCCGGATGCAAAACGGGCGCAAATCCGGCAGGGTCGGTGGAATGAAACTTGTCCGCGAGGCCGGCCCAATATTCCTTCGGCGAGTAGGCTCTCATAGCGATATGACAAATGAGCATTTCATGCGTGCTTAGCTGCTTGAGGTGCGGCCTTTTTTTTGACGCATGCTCTCTTCAAATATCGCCGCCAGTTGTTGGCCGTTACGCTCCCAGGTAAACTCGCGCGCCTTCGCGGCGGCGTTTTGACCGAGCTGTTCGCGAAACGTCCGATCTTCGCATAGCCGGCGAATCATTGCCGCCAGGGACGTGGCGTCCGCTGGATCGTTAAGGATCAACCCGTTCACGCCGGAGGTAATTATCTCGGATGTCCCATTTGCCAGGGAGACGATAACCGGGAGGCCACAGGCCATGGCCTCTGCAGGCGGCAAGGCGAAGGTGTCCTCGAGTGACGGCCCGACATAGGCATCGGCGGCGGCATAGTACAACTCGACATCCTTACGCGATGGAAGGAAATGCACTTGATGTTCGATGTGCCTCGAACGAGCCATGGCTCGAACTTCCGCGACATCCTCTCGGGTTACGATGAGCAAATCAAGTGGCAGATCTGGAAGGCGTGCCAGAGCTTCCAGAAGAACGAGAACGCCTTTATTGCGCCAGTCGTTGCCAACTATAATAAGAGCGAAGCGTCCATTTTGAATGCCAGTCGTTTGCCGAGCAATTTCGCGGAGCGCTGCCTGGCGGGTAGGGTTGAAAGTATCGTGATTAATCCCTAGGTAGAGGACGGGGAGACGCTCACGCCGCTCATAGAGTCTTTCGAGCGACTCACTCGTTTTTTGAGCGTAGACGACCAACGCGGTATCTGCATTTGTGTACACCTGGCGTTCCAGCGACAGTGCCACCTTGTAGTAGAGTCTGCGATGCAAAACTTTTGGCCAAAGCTTCACGGGGTTATTCGTCAGTTTCATCTGCGATCGAACCGCCCGAGCGTATTCAGCGAAAACGATATGCACCGAAACAACGTCCGCATTCAGGCAGTTCGCTCCCGGACTATAGACAACGTCAAAATTAAGATCGCGAAATCGCCGGTCCCAAGCACGCCAAAGATGGTTGGCGGCGAACCACCACAAGAAGTTGAACAAATGCGGCCCGGGAAGCTTCGGAACACGATGCCACTTGAAATCAAGCGTTTCGATGTCTTCGATCTGTTGGCTGTAGATGTGAATTTCAAATACATGAGGAAGATGCGCCAGCCACTCGATTACCGTGCGCTCGGTGCCATTGCTTTTGTTGAGAAAGGGAGAAACCACGGCGAGCTTGGGCTTCTCGCCTTCCGCGTTCGTGGCGTCGGCACCTTTCACGGAGACTCAACCGGCGTGAGAATAGGTGACGACGTTGCTAGTATCTCCGGCAGCCGGAAAAGGATTCCCACCAAAAGCCACAGGTAGGCATTGCAAATGTAATTCTGATAAGGCGATAGGCCGACATAGGTGAGCAGGTAGAGTAAGAAGAAGGCGTACCAGAAAATTGCGATAGCAATCGGGACAAACCGGGTTCCCTTCAGCCGCCGCACAATTTTCCAGGAGTAGTAAAGAAGCGCGGCCGTCCATAGAATCCACAGAAACGGAGCAATGATCCCCATTTCCACGATCATTACTCCGTATCCCTCCTCAACCCACAAATCTGGTTGCGCTTGCCCGAGTGCCCGAGCGACGTATTGCATTCCGAGGGAGGCGGTGCCAATTCCATTCCCCATCACCCAGTTGGGCCTCTGGAAAGCGAGCTCCAGTTCTCCTATTGGGTAGTCCCAGGCCCGGTTTTCTCCCGCGTACGCTGAGCTATCGGGATTTAACGTCTCGGTGTAAAAAGCAATGCGCGACCCCGCTTCGGCCGGGAAGAGCAGGACAAGAACGCCTAAGCCTAGGGCGCCAACGATCATCGAACGGCGAATTGCTCGAGTGAGGCGGTGCGACTGTTCTTGTCTCCATTTAGCGCCCCATAGAAAACCAACAAATAGAACGGCGGCACTCACACTACTGCCCACCACGGCGGTACGAGAACCGCTCAATAGAGCTGCCCCAGCCAACACGCCGATCGCGGCAAAAATCAATTTGCGCTGTCGTCTGCCCGAAAGAAGAAAGTAGGCTGCCGCGCCCAACAGAAGGATCATTGTCAGCACAATATAAAGCGCGTATCGGCCCGAACTGACAAAAACAGAGTCTGGCAGAGAAAACATTTGTTCGGAGAGCGGCGTGACCTTGCTAAGGTTTCCGAGGTCGGTCAAGTTGGGGTCCAGCTTGGCGGGATTCAGGAAGCTGTTGCCCAAAATCGCTTGGATGATTCCAAGCGTCCCGATCACCCCCGCAAACACGGCGTTGACCACTAGAAATTTCTGCAAATCCGCATCGTTGCGGATCAGCGCGTATCCCACAAATAAAAGCGGAACATAGTAAAAATAAACCTTGATGCCCAGCAGTCCGTACAAGATGTGGGGGGAGTGCGGGTTGAACATCTGGAGCACTCCGAGCCAGAAAAACAAGCTGAAGAAGAGCAAAAATGGCGGACGAAATGTCTTTTCGCGGCCGTGTACGAGGGCAATCATAAACGAGACGTATACGACCAGCACAAGAACATCCTTGCCGAAAAAAAACACCGCGCCGTTGCCCATGTACTTTCGGACCAGATCCTCGAATAGCAGCCAGCCGAGGAACAGATAAAAACCAGCGCGCCAATTTCGCAGAATGGCGACAACTACTATGCAGCCGGCGAAACCGAAACCGGCGAGAAAGAGCATTCGCAGATTGCCCGCGACGATGACGTTGCCCGCTTCCCAGGCCACGCACATTCCGAGCACACCTAACACGAAGCTGAGAAACATCTGATTTCGCAAGGCAGGGGCGCGCGCGTTCATCGGTCTTTTCGTGGCTCCCGGCAATCCATCGTCAGCGGGCTTCCGCTCATTTTACCTCAGCCGGTCTGGCACGTCCCACGCCGCTTGGAATCACAGCCTTCATCCAGCGCCGCAGCGCGGACGTCTGGTTTTCAGTAAAAAGCGAAACGAACCACGCAAACACGAGCACCGCCGCTCCAATGGCGATAACGAACACAAAATGCCGAAAGTCCGGCCGCCATCGATAAGGAGCAAGCCACGCTCGCAGAAAGAGTAGCGCCGGAAAATGCAACACGTACAAGCTATAGGAAAATCCCGCAAAAAAACGGGACAGCTTCGCGTACGCATCGGACCGCACTCGGAAATCGATTTGAAGTATCCCAAAAAGAAACAGCGCGAAAGCCAAACCCACCGGTAGATCAGTGCCTAGCATTCGTGATTTTCCGAGACGCGCCGCGACCAAGCACGAAATGAGGATTATCGAAGTAACCGAAATATAAGGCGCCACCCATCGCCTCGGAAATTCCCGTAACTTGGAGTAGGCCACAAGAAGAACGCATCCCGCCATCCAAACCAGAAAGCCGATCAACATCGCCCCGCCAAGAAAAGCGGCCAAGACAATGGCTGCAATCGTCAGCGGCGCCGCGCGCCGGAGCGCGCCTCGGCGCCAGCCGATCAAGGCCAGAAGCCCCACAGGGAAGAGCACGTAGTACCAGAATTCGTTGGCCAAGCTCCAAAGGGGACCGTTGGATCCGAATGCAGGACAAAGAATGGTCTGCACGAAAAATAAATTCCCCGCAAACACTCCGGCCGTCAGTTGCTTCTGCGCGACGAGCGCTCCAAAGCCCCGAAGCGGCTGCGTATAGAGCCCCGTGGATGCAAAGAGCGAACTGCCCGATTTATCCCAAATGAAACCAAGCAATAGCCCGGGGATTAAAACCGCGTATAAGCGCGACACCCGATTAATCGAGTAATCTCGCCAGGACCAGGTTCCAGCCACTAGGCCATTAAACACGCTGGACGATATAAGGAATCCGCTCAACACGAAAAATACCATCACCGCTTGATGGCCGAATCCGGTAACGAAATACACAGCTTTCAGGAAAAGATCCGGATGCTGCAGAGCATGAAAGTCGACAAAAAAATTCCCTCGCACATGGCCCCACATCACGGCCCATGCTGCGATGCCCCGCATTAAATCCAGGTGCGCCGACGGCATCGGGGCGAGGGTGCGCGGACGAAAAATCTTAGCCGCGGTTCTTGGTGGATCGATCGTTAGGTTGCCAGACAAAGCTGCTCCGAAAGTCGCGCCTATTTTCTGCCAGGCACATTATCAGTGGTGTTCGTCTCCAGACCAAGAGACGCGCAGAGAGATGCCGCGATGGCATCCCACGAGAAATATTTTTGCTGGGCGAGCAGGCTCCTTTCGCGCAAGGAAACGCGAAAATCGGAGTCCTCGAGGATTTTAGTCAGCGCTCCGCCGAGAGCTTCCCTGTCGCGGTAGGGAACGAACTCGATGCCGGCTTCCCCGAGCGGCGTGGTCTCGGCCGCGCCTCCGTAACCAACAATAGGCACTCCGCAGGCAATGCCGGCCATCACACTTCCGCGGCGCGGCGTGATCATCCCGCGCACACAAAGCATCGCGTCGGCGCCCGCCAAGGTCTCAGAAATCTCGGCGGCGCTTACCAATCCAAGATTGCCAACTTCCACCGCCGTGCCGCTAAAGGCGCGATCGATTTCTTCTCTGGCCTCGGCAGTTCCTCGTCCAAGGAAGACAACCCGCATCTGCGGAATGTGCTTTGCAGCGCAACGAACTGCAAAAGCAATGTCCCCGATCTCGGTTTCCTGCTTGGGAGGCTCGGTAAGACAGAAAATAGCCACCGTCTTCGTCGCGCCGCGTTTTTCGGTCAGAGTTTCCGAATGCACGGTCGGCTCGGGAATATTGGCCCCGATCGGGACAAAAATGGATTTGGTATCGCCTTTCGGCAGCCAGGTAATTGTGGCAACTGGGTCTACGAAAATTGGGGTTTGGCAGCCTTCGTACAGCTTGCGGATCACCCAATCCTGACAGGCGCCGCGAATCCGATCGATCAGCCTCACCGGATGCTCGCGCTGGCGGTAGGGTTCGTGAAATACCACCGCAGTGCGCGCGCCGCTTCGTCGAAGTGTGCGCAGCACGATGAGCGCCCAAAACGGAAATCCGCGCCCTGACCATCCCAGCGCCGTGTATTGCAGCAGCACCCACCGGCCCCGCCACTCGGCTGCTTCGCGGCGCAGCCGCCGCAGAGCGACCAGCCAGCCTTGGTCAACCCAGTTCACGCGAACCCGCGTGAGCTGCACGCCGCGCCGCCACAGCGCCTCACCCAAAAAAGCGCAGTAATCCTCCACTCCGTCAACGGGGGTATCTCGTCGGCCAAGCAGTGCGATCACGGGAACCATTTTACTAGGACAAAACTGAGCGTGACCGACTCTGCTGTGCAGGGAGAAAATTGGTGGCGCCGAATGGGTGTACAAGCAAAATTGTAACCTTGGACGAGAGCCGATACGCCGCGCCGGTGCGCGTGCCAGCTACCAGCTAGCACCCATGGCGCTCCTGATCGCGCTCATCATAGCGTGGTTTGCCCCACCCTCCTCCCCCTAGAATGGCAACAAGCGGGTCCATGAGCGGGAATCTGATCCGGGTGCTCATCACGAGTGGAAGATGCAAAGCCGTGTACATTGCTGCGTATCCCAGAAAAACATACGCAGCTAAAGGCCACTTCCTGTGTAGATGTCTCCACCCCGCGATGGCCATCACGAGAATAATCCAGTAAACAATCACGCCCAGAAACCGCACAATCCTTATTGGGAATGAAAAGGATTTCGTGTCCAGGATTTGATCCGCACTGAGCCAGAAGTCCGCGACTTTCCTGCTCAAGAGAGGCACGGCATGCCACCCCTCGACTCTCCAAAAACTAGAGGCAACTGCGATGCATTGCTTATCCAGAACCGATTCCGAAGGTAAAGACAACCGCGACGCATTGTTGGTCTCCAACTCACTCATCACCCACCCCACGGCTTGATGAATCCTCGTGGAGTCACCAGGCTGGGTGCGTCCCTGCGGCGTTAAAATACCTTGCAGGGCGTTATAACCACCTTGTGTAGAGAAAAGGACCGTCCCGTTGAAAGCCACCAGATTGCGTATTAGCCACGGAGAAATGAGGAGCAAGGGCAAAATCATCGTGTAGGCCAATGCCTTCCAACGCCTCCGGCCCTTGTAACGAACTACGACTAGACCTGCTATTAGAGGGAGCGCCGCTGCGTTGAATCTGAGGTACGAGTCCACGGCTGCAGCGAACCCCATTCCAATTTCACTTGTCGATGCTGGAAATTTCAACTCGCGGGCCAAATAGTAGAAGAACACTGCAACAAAAAAGGTTGCGGTACATTCAGTAAGAATCTGTGCGCTTGCAAAAATCTGGGTCGGTAGAGCGAGCGCGAGCAGGAACGCAACTCGATCAGCTCGCGTGCCAAATAGGACCCTTGCAGAACGTCCGCATATCCAAGCGGTAGCTATGCAAACAAAAAACTGTACACCTCGAGTTGCAGCCACATAGAACCGACCAAAGAGTAGGGACATCGCTGCCAAAAGAACAGGGTAACCTGGCGGACGAAATGCCGTAGGTTCCCCCGAATAGGTGTAGCCAAGATGGTGCAGCAGGTTCGACGCCAACAGCGCGTAGGCGGGTGCGTCGCTACCCCCGCTGAGAAATGGCAGTTTGTGACCGCCAGCCGCGAGAATGAAAGCTAAGTGAAGGAAAATCAGAACCGAAGTTAAGAACCAAAAGTATTTTTGCTGTGTGCGAGACGACGTCATCCTTTCTGTGAGAGAGGACATTCGAAGCCTCAGTTTCCCGTTTGTGCAACCAGGTGTCGCGGGAATCGCGGTTCCGCGCTCACCCATTCCCATCAATAATCGCGTTGCTCCAGCCATTCCGTTACATCGGCGCATGCCTGAGCGCGATGGGCCTCGCAAATCAGTCGCAACGCCTGAGGGGAAACCAGCCGGAGTTCACGTTTGCCCCGCCTCATGGAATAAACGGACAAGCTCGGCGCTGCGGCGCGTCTGCGAAAACTCCTCGGCTCGGCGGCGCGCGCGCTCCGCGAGACGAAGCCGTAGGTGCTCATTAGTAAGCAGACTAACTAATCCGTTAGCAAGAGCTAGAGAGTCGCCCGGTGGAACAAGCAAACCGCTTCCGCCTTCTTCCACGATTTCGTTCAGGCCACCAACCGCGCTTGCCACCACTGGTACGCCGCAGGCCATCGCCTCCAGCGCCACCAAACCAAAAGGCTCGTAGAGCGAAGGCACCACCGCGATATCCAACGAATTCCAGAAATCACGCATGCGCGCGCGCGGCAGAGCTCCAACAGTATGCAGCAAGCCCGCGTCCTCCATGCTCTTGACCAGCGCAGCCGAGTGTTCCGCGCCGGTAACAGGTCGAGCTGTCTTCCACATAGCTGGGCCGCCCGCTAATTCTAGTTGAGCGGCTGGAACCTGCGCTTTGACCTGTAGCCACGCTTGCAACAACTCTGAGATTCCTTTGCGAGGCACCCACTGGCCGGCGAAGCCGACGCGCAGCCCCGTCGCGGCGTTTGAGGCGGCGGGCGCGCGCGTAAGAGCGGGCTTAAACAATTCGGAGTCGACGTAATACGGAATCACATTCGTAGACTCCCTGGGAATTAAGGAATGCGCGCGAAGGAATTCTTCGCGGTCGCTTTCGCTCAGGAATAAATAACGTGCGCGCTGAAAGCGCGGCAACCATCCGGGCAGCTTCCAGTAGCGCGGCAGCGGAGTTTCCCATTCGAACCTAACTACGGCCCTGTCTGGGACAAAGCCGGCTACCGAGGGTTCGTTGCACGCCATCAGAATGCTATTTTTTTCGCGGCGCACGAACGCGGCGCAATATTCGAGCGAGGTGATCAGCGGCATGTTGGTGCGCAGAGGGATTGTGGTGACGGGGGCTGTTTCCTTGGCGGCGCTGCCGTAAACCTTCACGGACATGCCTGCACCTTGAAGCAGTCGCACGTCTTCCCAGAGCATCACCTCGGAGCCGCCGCAGGGATCGTAGCCAAGGACGCACATTCGCGGGGCTAAAACTGCGACTCGCGGGCGGCCGTTTGAGCTCGTTTGCGACGTGGAAATTGGATTCATCGTGCGGTTAATTCACGCCAAAATTACTTCTAGGCTGCAACATTTATGCTTCGAATATGCTTCTAATTCGAAACACTAAGCGCTCGAATTCTGCAATTTTTGGCCCTCAAAGCGGCACTCGCTTGTACATTTCCGGATAGGTGTTCTCGGCGGTGCCCACTACCTGCCGAAAACGGCTGAGGCCTCGCTTGCCGTACCAGTCTCGCACCTGATAGAAGCGCGCGGGCGGCAAAATCAGGGTGAGGGCGGCCACAGCCGTTTTGAAGAGCAAATACCCGGCGCTGGGGTTCTTGAATTCGGTGCGAAAATAACGCGTCTCCGCGCGGAACACTTGCAGGCGTCCGCCGACGCCGTGCAAACCTTCGAAGCGTTCCATATCCACTTTATGTCGCTGCATTAGAATTTCGATGGCCTGCGTAGATACTCCCAAGTCCGAAAGGAGCTTCGGAAGATACTCGGTGAGGCGCAGTTGAACCTGATGTTTCTTTTTGCTCGGAGCGAGATCGCGCGAGTCAAAACCGAACTGATTATTGGAATGGTAGCGGTAGTAGCAAAGCGGGCGGTCGAGCAGAAGTGCGCCGCCGAGCGCGAGAGCGGCGTTCAAAATTGGTTCATCGGCGCAAAAAACGAGCTGCTCGGGGATTTTGCCCACCCGATGCAAGACCGAGCGGCGGACGGTGAGCTTGCTGGTGGCGATAAAACTTTTTGCGACCGTCGAAATGCGAGCTTCTTCCAGATTGCCGAGGCCGATGCGGCACGTTTTCTGAGGAACCATCAAGATGCGCGGCTCGCCGTCGTAAACCTCGTAGAAGCCGTGGCCGACGGCGGGAATATCGGGATTGGCTTCGAAGGCTTGCGCGACAGCGGTCAATTTTTCCTTGGCCCACCAATCGTCGCCATCGAGAAATGCAACGAGATCGGCTGTGGTTTCGGGGATGGCGGCGTTGAAGGCAGAAGCTTGGCCGCCGTTTGTTTTTCTGAGCAGACGCACGCGCGGCGCGAACTTGTGAACGATTTCAGGAGTGCGGTCGGTCGAGCCGTCGTCGACCACAAGAATTTCAGTTTCCGCAAGCGGAAAATCCTGTTCGAGAGCGCTCACGATGGCTTGCTCGATGAAGCGCTCGTGGTTGTAGGTGTCGATGAGAACGGAGATGAGCGGTTTCGGCATCATGCACTTCTCATAAGCGCGAATACACCTTCGCTGTTTCCGATTCGACCCAATCCCAATCCATCGGACCAAACTTACGCCCCGCCTCCTGGCCCAGTTTCGCACGTAGCTCTTCTGATTCGATGAGCGAGCACATCATTTCGACAAGCGAAGCGATCAGCGCGGCGCCCCGCTTCCGGGGGAGGATGAGAGCGTCCACCCGATCGGTGCAGTAATCGGCGTTACCAGTATTTCGGCCGAGGATCACGGGCAGACCATTCACGAGCGCCTCGTGAACCGCCAATGGGTAGGGGTCATACAATGCAGGATGCACCAAGGCATCCGCACAGCGATAGAGCAGGTTCATCTTTTGCGACGGAAGCTCGACGCCGGTAATCCCATCCCCGAGGCTCACGTTCGGCTTTGGCGCCAGGACAAGATGCACGTTGGGAAACCGCAGGCGCACGCGGCGAAACGCCTCGATCGCCGCCGGAACATTCTTCATGGGATCGCCGGGACGCCCCACAAACAAAAACAAAAAGCCTTTCTCGGGCAGACCGAGTCCCTGGCGCAGGGATTCGCGAGGAGCGTAACTACCATCATGCGTGCAGCCGGCGGGAATCACGGTAATTTTCCCGCTTCGAACCCGGTAAAACTTTCTGACCTCCGACCCCACCATCGGGCTGACGGCGATCACGGCGTCCGCGTGCCGGCCTCCGAGAGCTTCCCAACGGATGTTGCGCAGAGTACCGAAGCCATCCCATCCCACGAGATTTTGGAACCAACGCAAGGCGATCTGGCATCCCACGGTCGTGCCATAGTAGGTGTGCACGATCGGCTTTTTAGTTTCGCGGCGAATCCTGCTGTTCTGAAAGCCCGCGCCTCCGTGCGAATGAATGAGATCGAAGCTGCGGACCCGATCCAAATCCCAGGGGATCACGGGAAGTCCCGGATGAACTTCGGGCGCCGAGTGATCCCATGGAGTGTGCATCAACTGGACCTCGAATCCCCGCCTGGCCTGCGCTTCGGCGAGGCGCCAGACCGAATTCTGCAATCCACCAAGTCCGGCTAGGTATGCAAGGTGAATGATCTTCACAGTTAGGCCGGTCGTTCCGGCACCGGGCGCCGTGAGCGCCAGTGGCGCAGGAATTTTAGCCGAATCGTGCCAGCCGCGGGACGCAGAAGCCTGTGCGATGGATACGGATCGATCTTTCTGGCGCTTTTCAGAATCGCCAATTTCGTGCTCCATGGAATTCGCAGGCTCATTACAGCAGGCACCCATTGATAGGCTGCTGCCTGGCGGCTGTGCTGGATGTCGGTCGGAGATGGATCGGATCTATCCAGAATCCAGCGGATAACGTGCAGCTTTTCCATCACGTCCGTTGCGTCGCGGGCCGTCGTTGTGCGGACGGTGGAGGAGTGGTGACGGAAATAGTTCAGCGGCTGGTTCACGTAGGCGACTTTGCCAACCAAAGCCATGGCGGCCCAAATTTTCCAATCGCCGCATAGCCGCAGGCTCTCATCCGCGCCGCCCGTCATTTCGTATGCCGACTTTCGAAACAGGGCCGCGCTAGCGTTGCATATTACGGGCGAACGCACCGAGAATTTCCGGCAGTGCTCGCGACCATCCACGCAGAAGTCCGAATTCCAGAGAGGGTCTAAGGTGTAGAAAGGATCGATAAAGCCATCGGTCCGACCGTTCTCCATGACTCGCCAGGAACGGCAATAGGCGAAAGCAATTTTCTCGTCGCGCTCGAGGACCGCGACCAAACATTCAAGCAATTTCTGGTCGGCGTAATCGTCTGACTCCGCCATCCAGATGTATTTCCCTTTTGCCAGGCGGGCGCCTTTGTTCCATTGCTTAAAAGTGCTGCCGGAATTGACTTCATTGAGTTCGATGCGGACGCGAGGGTCGGAGGCGTATTGCGAGAGGACAGCGCGGCTGTCGTCAGTGGAACAATCGTCCAGCAGAATCAATTCGAAGTCCTGGTAGGTTTGGCGCAGGATGCTTTCGATGCGCTGGGGCAGGTAGGGCGCGTGATTGTAATTCGGCACGATGACGCTGACGGTGGGCATTGCGCTATCCGTTTACCCAGAGGTTGCCGACGGTCTTACTGAGTTTCTGTTTTAGGCGCGCCTTGAGCAACACCCTAAGCCTACGACTGGTTTTTGTAGCCGACTGCCGCTCCGTTGCAAGGCGCACCCACTGGCGGCGGTACAAGGAGCCGTGCTTTCTGCCCACGAATTCTCCAATCTGATCTTCAAAACCGCGCGTACGAGTAATCATGGAATCCTCGGCCGTCCGATAGTCGAAGAGGATTTCGGGCACATAGGCAAATTGGCGGCCGTGCTCCAGAGCGCCGAGCCAGAAATCCCAGTCTTCAAGCCCTTGAACCGGCATGGTGCCGTCGTATCCGCCGTTCTGTTCCCAGATCGAGCGCCGATAGACGGCGCAGGCATCAATGTAGTTCCACGTCAGCAGGCGGACCTCGTCAAACGGCCCAACCTTCCAGCGTCCGGTATGGGCTCCCATGAAGTGAGAGTCGCCATAAACAACGCCAACCTTGGGATTCGAGTCCAAGATTCGGATTCCGTGGTCGATATAGGCGGGGCGCAGACGGTTATCCGCGTCCAGAGGAAGAATGTATCCTCCGGTTGAGGCGGCGATAGCAGCGTTGCGGGCGGCAGCCAGTCCTTTGTTCTCCTGCCTGATCACTCGGATTCCGTGCGCACAAAGTTTTTCCATTTCTTTGCGGGTCCGGTCGTCGGTGGAACCGTCGTCCACAACGATCAATTCGGTATCTTGGCGGCCCATACTGGTAACGCTGGCGACGGCTTCGGGCAAGAATTCGCCGTGATTGAAGCACGGGATCACCACCGAAACCCTGGGCGGCTTATCCATTTTGGTCAAAACCGCGCCGCCTGACCGTGCCGTAATACGGCCCGCTCTGAAGCATCAAGTTAAAGTTTGGAGGATTCTGTAGCTCGTTTGGGGATGGTCTCCTGCCAAGTATTACCCGGAGCCTCCTGGCGATACCGTTGCGCAGGCAAAGAAAAAAAAGCTGAGAGGCGGTTCCGAGCCTCCAGTCCAGAGGCCGGACTGGCTGGAAGGTATCAAGGTAGTTTCGGGGGTGAACCAGACGGATCTGGCCGGGGTTTGTCTTTTCGAACTCGGCCCTTAGCAATGCGTTATTTTCCAGGTGGCTCGAGCGCGCAAAAATCAGCGCGTTCTGCGCATACCACCATTCGACGGCATTGTTTTGCCAAACTCGTTTTCGTATGCAATCCACCATAAGGTACCCATGCTTTCGAAAGAGTTCAGCCCACTTGTCGGGCCACTGTTCGTTCAAGTGCTGAGTGCCGCCTTGGAATGGGATGGCGGCCGAGAACAGAACGACTGGGGCGAGCCGAGTAAGCGACTCGACAAATGAGGCGGCACATTCGGGTGGCAGATGCTCCGCGACTTCCAGCGAAACTGCCAGATCAAAGGTGCGCCCGATTTCCAGAGGTTTCGAGAGATCTGCCGTCTGAAACCGTTCTCGCGATATTTGTAATGTATCGCGGTCCACATAGTCGCCGTCCACGCCCAACACGTCGAGAACGCCATTCTTTGTGAAGGCCGCCAACCAGGCGCCCTCGCCGCAGCCTACGTCCACCACGCTGCGCGCGGGGACCACTTCGAGGATTAAAGGCACGATCTCTTCGGCAGATCTCATTGATCCGGCTCGGAGGTCCGCGAAAAAGTCTTTTGTGTACGGCTCACTCATGATTGTAGGCCTCTCCGCGAGGCTTCTCCGCAAATGCCCAAACGACGATAGGAAACTGGGGCTCGTTGTGAAGGCTGTGCATCAGTGGATGGTAAAGCGTCCAGCCCAAGCCCGGCTTCAAATCGGCAAGCAGGCATTCCCGGTTGCCCCAGGAGCCGGTGCGCGTGACCTTGAACCCTGCAGTCTCTAGAAGTTGCTGCATTCCGTGCTCCGTCCAGCGGTAGAGATCATGCGGGTGGCCGTGGATCTTTAGCAAGAATGGAGTGCCGATGACGAACGTCCCGCCCGGCCGGAGCATCTGCAGCACGTTTGTCGCGGCTAAGTCCGGGCGCAGGATGTGCTCGAAAACCTGCTCCGCAATGACGAGATCGAACTTTTCCCGGGCGAGCGGCCCTTTGCAAACGTCGTATTCGGGGAACGCAACGCTCTCGTAGCTCCTGAATTCGTACCGCCCTTGCGAACCGGTACCACTAATCTCCAGCGCGTCAATGCTCGGACAATCCAAGGATTGAATAAACGCTCCGATTTCGCGGTTCATTACCACGCGACACCACTGAACCTCCGCGTCCCTTCTCAGCCACTGCCTTATCCGATCGAGGTACGCGGCTGGGATGAAGAATTTCAGGGCCGAGCGCGGATATTTCCGCTGGTACAAGGAGCCTAAGATCCGACGAGCGCTGGTCACAAAGCTTCTCAGGAAACGGAATTTCCGGCGAGAATCTCCTCCGCCTCTGTGTATCTGAATCGCGTGGGCCACCATAAAGGAGACAGGTGTTTATTTGGCAGCGCACCATTTCCCCAGATGTCTTTCTCTTCGACCTTGAAATGCAACGCGTCTTCCACATGATGTTGGTCGAGGGGATTGCTGCACAGCCAAAACGAAACCGAGTACGAGCCAGCCATTAGCGGAATTTCCCCGAGGTCGCACACGATTGCGCCCCTCGTGACTGGTGCTTGGTAGCTTCCGGAGGGCAGAAAATAATTGTTAGCGCTTACGACGTTTTCCCCCCGAGAGGAACGAATCAGAAATCCGACGATCGGCCGCTCGATCGGGTCACGCGAAGAGAACTTTACTTCGAGGCTAATCTGGTCACCCACTTCCAATCTCGAGGTCGGCTGGCCATTAGCGAGTATCGAAACGGAGTCCATCCAAAGGTTATAGCGTTCCGGAGGCTTCGGGAGGCGTACAGTAGCGTCGTTCTCCGGCTGTGAACCGTCGTCCATGTAAGCCGAAATAACGCTCTCGATGGAGCCGGATGTCGCAACAACTCCATTCCTTAGCAGGTAGCCGGTCTCGCACAACATTCTTACCGCCGCCATGTTGTGGCTGACGAAGATAATGGTGCGTCCGGTGCGGGAGACGTCCTGCATCTTGCCGAGGCATTTCTTCTGAAACTGGATGTCGCCGACGGCGAGGACTTCATCGACGAGAAGGATTTCGGGCTCGAGGTGGGCGGCGACGGCGAAGGCCAGGCGCATCTGCATGCCGCTGGAATAATGCTTCAGCGGGGAGTCGATAAAGCGCTCGACTTCGGCGAAGGCGACGATTTCGTCGAACTTGCGGCGGATTTCGGCTTTCTTCATGCCCAGGATGGCGCCGCTGAGGAAGACGTTTTCGCGTCCGGTAAGCTCGTGGTGGAAGCCGGTCCCGACTTCGAGGAGGCTGCCGATGCGGCCGTGGATTTCGGCCTGGCCGACGGTGGGGCGGGTGATGCGGGCAAGCAATTTGAGGAGGGTGCTCTTGCCGGCACCATTGCGTCCGATGAGGCCGACCACTTCGCCCTGGTTAACCGTGAAGGAAACGTCGCGGACGGCCCAGATGGAGTCCTTGCGGCGGCGCTTGCCATTACGAGAACCGCGGAAAGCGTTGGCGAGGGCGTGGCGGAGATGCCGATAGCGTTCGCGCTCGCCCACCCAGTAGAGCTTGCCGATGCCTTCCAGGCGAATGACGGTGTCGGTCATCGTTAGCCCCTCAAGTGTCCTTTCCGTGGCAGAAACGCGCCGTTTTTGCTCGCTAAAAGCATCGAGTTAGAAGGGAAAAATGCGGCGAACTAGAAGGGTTTTCCGCGCGACTTTGACGCGCCTCGTAACCCGCGTTGTCTGCCTCACACCACGTCTTCAATCGTCGCTTCCATCTTCTGGAAATAGAATAGCCCGGAAATGAGCACCGCCACAACAATCAGTACGGAAACGAGGATGAGACGTCCTGGGGCGGCGCCGTAGCCTGAAAGCGACCAGCGGAAACCCTCGATCACCCCCGCCATGGGATTCAAGCCATAGAGCCAGCGCCACTTCGCGGGAACCAGCGACGCCGGATAGGCTACCGGCGAGGCGAAGAGCCAAAACTGAACGAGAAAGGGGACGACGTAGCGAACGTCGCGATAGAGTGCGTTCATGGCGGCGAGCCACAGGCCCATGCCGGTGGCCGTCAGCACGGCAAGCAGAAGAAAAAGCGGGAAGAACAGCAGCGGAATGCCCGGCCGGATGCCGTAGTAGATCATCATGGCCACGAACATCAGGAAACCGATGCCGAAGTCGACGATTCCCGAGAGAACCGCGGACAACGGCAGCGCCAGACGCGGGAAATAAACTTTGGTGATCATGGACTGGTTCTGCACGATGGCGCTGGTGGCGTTTTGCAGGCTGTTAGCAAAGTACATCCAAGGAAGAAGCGCGCTGTAATAGAAGATCGGGTATGGGCTGCCTTCGGAAGGAATGTGGGCGAGGCGTCCGAAGAAGAGGGTGAAGACCAGCATGCTCATGAACGGCTGCAAGACGGCCCAGGCCGCGCCGATGGCCGTCTGCTTGTAGCGGATCTTGATCTCCCGCCAGACAAAGAAGTAGACCAGCTCGCGGTTTTCCCAAAGCTCGGCGAAGGGGATGGCCCACCAGCGTCCGGGAGGAGTGATGCGCAAAACTGGCGGCGCCGAGTGGGCTCGGGCTTCGATGGCGCCGGGGGCCGGGGTCATTTCGGTCATTTGGCTCCCTGCGATTGCTTGAGCTGCTGGATGTCGCGCTGCTCGATGCGATCCATTAGCGCGCTGCGGCCAGTCAGATACGTTTTGAGAATTGAGGCTGCTTCCTCGGGGACAACGGCAACTTGGTTGTGCGCCGCCACGCGCCAGGAAACTGGCCCGCGCTCGGGAATCCAGTGCATGCCCCACTGAAAGATTAGGCCGAGATTCCAGAGAATCAGAATGGCCGTCGCGGCGGTGGCGGTGTATCTCGCTGCGGTGCGTTGGCGACATGCGCGGGCGAACCAATCGAAAAAGGCCGCCAGTCCAATAACGAAGACGACCGTGAGCGCCACGAAAAAGCGGCTCCCGTACGACGAAATTCCGTGCCAGTTCTGATAACACCCGATGGCGTAGACATACAACATAAAGGCCATCAGGAGATACAGAGCCACGGTCCGATCGTGTTCGCGTAGAAACACTAGGCCGACGACTGCGAGAGCCAGAATCGGCGTCCAACTGAAGAGTCCATGCTCGGACGAAAAGCAAACGCGGAAAAATGCAGGGGATTTCCAGAACCAGTGCTCGGTATACCCAAAGTTCAGATAACTTCCATAGATGATCTTCTTTGTAATCAAAGTGGGCAGGAAGGTGAGAAAAATGGCGACGCAAAATGCGATGTTCTTGAACACGACCGCGCCAAATGGGTGGGGCCGGTTGTTCTTAAACGCCGACCACAAAAGAGCTGCTGATTCGCACAAGGGGATCAGGAGCAAGAGAGCATTTATGTAATAAACATCCATCATTAGGCCACCAACCGCTCCGAGAATCGCCCACTGCCACCAGGCGCGGCTGTCGCGGGTACGAATCCAATACCAGAAAAAAAGGGCCACGGCAAAAGCCGCCTGAGCATGAGACCACGAGGGATTGAAATACATATACACCGGCAGGGGGCTTCCGAACCAAATACCCAGGGCAGCTAGAAATGCCCAGTTCTCGGGGACGAATCTCCGTGCCAAGCTGAACGAAATGAGTACGGCCAGGAAGCCATAAACTGCAGTGCCGAGAGCCATCGCTATCAGGTAAGGCTTGGAGAAACCGTCCGCGGCAATCTCTCCGCCAAAATGGTCGTATAGCGATACACCCGCGTGGGCGAGTATGAGAAAGGGCGACCACAGAATCGCCGGCCCTACCGAAAAATGGTTATCCAGGTGTCCTGTAGACGTGTATTGATTCGCGTTGATGTGTCCCTTCGCGTCGATGCGACCCATGCTAAAACTCGCATTGCCATGGAGCCAATCGTTCGCGAAATCTAAACGGTGTTCGATCAACATCGATCGCGCGAAAGCGTAGTAGCCGACGCCGTCGCCACGCACCCAGGGATTACACAATGGAAGGGTGAGGGCAAAGAGCAGCGCCAAAGAGATTTCGTACCCGCTGAGTTTGTGCAGGCGTATCGTTTCCCCGGCTGACTGAGTCTCGTTAGTTGGAAGTTTCATCTCGCCGCTTGGACGTCTAGAGGGCCGCGGTGCGATGCGGCTCCTCTATGTCGGAGGCGGGGCTGCCCGGTTTTTCGAGAATCGCAATGATAGAGAGCGGCGGGAGAGGGAACCACGAATCGATCCTGCGGAAGAGTGGCGTTAAGAGGTTCAGCATTTGGATTTGGCCAAGTCCGAATTTCCTTCTGCGCAACACGCACGCGTTGAGCCACCACCCGGCTACGCCCGGCCGGTTGAACTTCAACACTTCTTGGACATGAAATCCCGCTTGCGCCGCCACGCTCACGAGCTGCTCCTTCGTGTAGCGACGAAAATGCCCGAGTACTTCGTCTAGACTGCCATACAGTTTGGGGCCGCAAGGAACCAGGATGACAGCGCGACCGCCATCAATTAGGACATCGCGAATATTTTGCAGCGCGCCTCGGTCATCCTCGACGTGCTCCACGACATTGAGACACACTACTGTGTCAAAGGATTGGCCAGCGGGGAAAGTTGCCGCGTCCATCGCGTTCGTGTAGGCAACGCGCATGTATGGGCGCGTCGCCTGGAGAGTGGCCAAATAGTTGAGATAGTGGGAATTTACGTCAGTCGCCCAGTATAGGGAGCGCGGCATCAGGTGGACGGACATATTGCCCCTGCCCGCCCCAAGCTCCAGAACCCGGTCACCCATATACGGCAGGATAACGTCGGCCATCCATCGCGTGAAACGTGGCGCCCGGTTCAGGCGTTCGAGAATCTCGCCGCCGGTTTCGTCCTCGGCGTAAATGCGATCCGAGGTCGCGTAACGGAAAATGGCCCACAGCGCACGGGCGCCATCTTTCCAATCAATTTTTTTACCTTCTTTGTAAGTGCGGCCCGAATAGTTAATCGGCACCTCGAAGATTCTGCTGCCGCGCTTCGCGAGCTTGATGGCTAATTCGGGTTCCACGTCAAACGTGGAGCTTTCGAGCGGGATGCTCTTCAACAGATCTGCTCGCACCATCTTGTAACAGGTTTCCATATCGGTGAGATTCAGATCGCACACGATGTCGCACAGAAAGGTGAGCAGCTTGTTTCCGAGCGCATGACGAAAGAAAAGAGCGCGCTTGTAACCACCGGACATGAACCGAGAGCCGAAAACAGCGTCCGCATCCTCAGCGAGAAACACCTCCACCATCCTCAAAAGATCCTGGGGATGATATTCAAGGTCGGCGTCGTGGACGACCACGAGTTCGGTATCCACATGCAACAGGCCGGTCCGAATGGCCGCCCCCTTGCCGCTGTTTTTTTCGTGCCGCAACCATACCCAGGAGATTTTGCTCGATTGGCGCTCCGCTTCAACGGACCCACGAAAGCTCTGGATGGCGTCGTAGGTGCGATCGGATGAGCCATCATCGACCACGATGATCTTGATCAAATCCAAGAGCAGCGAATCCGCCAGGATCATCAGTCGCGCTAGGCTCGCTTCAACTAGAAATTGTTCGTTGTAAGCAGGAACAATCACCGAGAGAGTGGTGCTTGCCCGCCGATGCTCCGGGGTGTGCTGGGACGTACCGGATGCTTTCGTCGCGCCGCGCCTCCACTCGGCGCGTTCCGGAGAACGGGATGTTGAAGTTGTACCCATAATTCGTCCTCTCGAATGCGACATGAATCAAATGGTTGCCGCAGTTCATGCCCCCTTCCGATTACTCCAATTGTAGTGGAGATAGAGATCCGGCGTTCAATTTTCATTATGAAGCGTCACAGATATAGCCCAGCGCCTATGCAATGCAGCCGGGGGGCAGCCTCCGAATCTAAGGCGTCGAGGCCCCCGCGGCAGAACTGGCGACTGCGATGCGCTCACGAGCCTGCGGGTGCAAAAGGCTCAGGCTAACGCGATCGATGATTTTTGAAAGTGGAGTTGCCGGACGAAAGGCGGTCAGCCGCTCGAGCTTTTCCAGACACGGCACGCGCCGCAGCATATCTTCGAAGCCTGCTTCGTAAGCCTGATCGTACGGAACGTAGGTGATGGGCGATTTACTATTCGTGCGCTCCTTGACGAAGTGAGCGAGTTGCTCAATTGAGACTTCTTCGTTGCTGCCAATATTGATCACTTCGCCGACGGCGCGATCATTCGCAACTAGCCGCAAGATTGCCTCAACGGTATCTCGCACGTCGCAAAAGCAGCGCGACTGTTGCCCAGACCCGAAAACCGTAATTGGCGCGTCTTCATGAGCCTGGCGGACGAAATTGGGGAGGACCATTCCGTATCGGCCCGTTTGCCGGGGTCCCACAGTATTGAACAACCGGGCCACGATTACCGGGAGCTTCCTTTCCTTCCAATAAGATAGCGCGAGAAATTCATCGAGTGCTTTGGATGCGGCGTAACTCCACCTGCCTTTGCTGGTTGGCCCCAATACCAAGTCCGCGTCCTCGCGGAAAGGAACCTTGTCGCTTTTTCCGTACACTTCGGAAGTAGAAGCGACAAAAACAGACTTCTTTTTCTTCGAAGCGGCGTCCAGAACAAGCTGCGTGCCGTACACGTTTGTCTCAATCGTGCGAACGGGACTCTCCACGATCAGGCGCACCCCCACTGCAGCCGCCAGGTGAAAAACCACGTCGGCTTCATCGACAACTTCGGCCAACAACTGCTTGTTGGTAATCGAATCGAAGAAATAATGGAATCGCTGATGAGCCTTAAGATGCCGGATGTTTTCGACGCTGCCCGTGGAGAGATCATCGACGATGAATACTTCATCGCCTCGAGCAAGCAGCACCTCAGATAAATGCGATCCAATGAAGCCAGCACCACCGGTTATAAGATAACGCACGGGTGCCTCCTGAGCTTAAGACTCCCGCACGTTTTAGTCCAAACCACCAGAGTGTTCCGGCGGCTTGCCGGCTTCCTCGCTGTAGCCGTACCCGTATGCGTACGGATAGTATCTATAAGAGTAATAGTAGTCCGGGGCACTAGAATCCACGGCGTTGAGCAATACGCCAAGGAGCCGGCTCTTCACCGCGCCAAGCAAGTCCCTGGATCGGGTGAAGGCCTCTTTAGGCGTTGCGCCGCTCCGCACGACCAAGAGGACGCCATCCGTCAGGGAAGAAAGAATAACCGCGTCGGTTGCGGCCAAAATCGGTGGCGAGTCGATCACAATGAATTTGAACCGCCTGCGCAGGTCCGCAATGGTCTCACGCATGCGATGAGAGGAAAGGAGATCTGCCGGGCTGGGCGGCACTGGACCGGTAGTCAGAGCCGCCAAATTGCTTATCGCCGGGTGCGGCGTGGTCACTTCATCCAGAGACGAGACGCCCGCTAGATACGAACTCAGGCCGGCGTCCTTACCCGAAGTAAGATTCAAGGCTCGGCGAATGCCGGGCTTACGAAGGTCAGCGTCCATCACCAACGTGCGGTCGCCTAACTGCGCGAGAGTGACGGCTAGATTGACGGCGGACGTGGTCTTTCCTTCGCGAGGAAGGGCGCTGGTTACCAAGATCACTTGAGGCGGGTGCTCTGCTTGGGACAGCAGCAGGGACGTCCGGAGTGCGCGAAACGCCTCTGAGATTTGGGACTTCGGTTGAACGTAGGCAAGCAATTCCACGCGAGGGCCTGAAACCCCGTGTCCGGTCGCCTCGCGGGCAATTCGCGATAACTTACCGTGATGACCATTCAATCCAGGCAAGAAAGGCACAACTGCCAGGGAGGGTAAACCGGTCAAATTTTCAATATCGGTCGGAGACTTGACGGTGTTATCCAGGTACTCGCGGAAGATGGCCAGGCCAATGCCACCAACCAACCCCACGAGCAATGCCAGCAGGATATTTTTGGACTTTTGAGGCCGCGAGGGAGTGGTCGGCACGAGCGCCGGATCGACCACGCGGATGTTGCTGGATCGCAGTCCGGCGGTTATCCCGGCCTCTTTCAACTTTTGTAGAAGTCCATCGTAAAGCTGCTTATTGGAGTCGGCGTCGTGCTGCAAAATATTGTACTGAACCAGTTTTTCGGCGAGGTCGTTGGCGTCCGCTTTTTGCTTATCCAGCGCCTCTTGTAAGAGGGCCAAGTGGCTTCGGGCGGTGTTGTAATCCTCCTCAACGCTCTCCACCATGGTCTTCCGCGCGTTGGCGAGATCGGATTCGACTTCCTTCTGTTGCGCTGCCAGGCGCAAGACCTTGGGAAAGTTTGGTCCGTATTGATTTACGGCTTCGGCGTAGTCCTGATCGAGTTGGGACTTCCTCCTCAATAGATCCTGCACCACGCCATTGCTAAGAGCGGCGGGCAACGCATTCACGTTCCCCGAGATTGCCATTCGGTACAAAGCTTCCTTCTGGGCGACTTCCGTCTGCGCGTCCGTCGCCGCCTTACTGAGGTCGCCCAGCTTCTGCGTGGTGATGTCTTGCTTTTCGTTAATCTGCCATATTTGATTTTCACGTTCGTACGCGAGACGGGCGTCCTCGGACTTCTCCACCTTTGTTCGCAGTTCTTCGAGCTCGGAGGAAAGCCAATTGGACGCCTGGGTGGTCGCGTCGTATTTGCTTCGAAAGTTCTGCTCGATATAATTTTGCAGATGTGCGTTAACAACCTGAGCCGCGAGCTGAGGATTTTGAGCTGCGAACCGGACCTCAATCAGGCGGCTGTTCGGCACCCGGACAACGCTTAGCCTTCCCAGAAACGCTCCCAAAATAGCCGGACGCTTTAACGACGAGCCGCTTTGCCCAAAGGTTCCCGCGGCTGGATTCCCGCCGAATTCAGGGTACTGTGCTAAATCCACTGTCTTAATGGTTTGCAGGGCGAGAGTTTCACTCTGCAAAATCTTGGTTTGCGTTTCGATGTAAGTATCCATGTCCTCGTATTCATCGTACGAATTGGTCGGCTGGAACGGAAGTTCGTTCTGGGCTTCGCGATCCACCTCCACGCGCGCAGCCGCCTCGTAAACGGGCTTCATTTTGAAGCTAGCGATGGTGACCACGGTTACCACGGTGAGCAAAAATGTGAGAATCAGCCACTGATGCTTGCGCAGGATAATGACGTAATCAAGCAGATGAGCCTGTCGCGGCATCTGCTCCCACGCACTGATATTCCTCGGCGGTGTGATTACGGCCAGCGGCTCGGCCGGCTTACGAATCGCGTATCTCGAAGCGTCTTCCATCATCATCCTTGGCCGACGACTGTCTTCGTACCGTCAAGTCTGTTTACTGGTATGCCGCGCGATAAAGAACCACTCCCGTCCCAATTCCCAGCGCGGCCTCGCCTCCTTTTGCAAGGGCCTTCTTTCCCGCGCTATCGGGAACGTACAAGATATCGTTGGACTTCAACGGCACATCACTTGTCTTGTGCTTCTCCATTTCCTTGATGCGCACGGGAATTAAATCGCGCTGTCCAGTGGCCGGGTTGTCACGCATGATCAGGGCAGAGTTGGACTTGGCAAATGGCGTGAGGCCATGCGCCAAGGCTAGCGCCTTCAGCACGGTCACCTGTTCGCCGTGGCTCTGCAGCACATAGCCGCCGGGCTGGGCCACGCCGAATCCCAGAACGTAGACGATGCCGGCCGCAGGGACCGTCACTGTGTCCCCACCGAGGATCGGGATGTTGTAGACGGAATCTCCAGACTCGAGCAAATCGCGGATGCGCACGGTTATTTTTTGCTCGTCGGGCTGCGAGTTGGCGGTGGCGCTCGCGGGCTCAACCTTCGCCACATCCGGCTTGTTGGGGCGCGTGACAATCACGACGTCCCCCGCCGTATCCGAGACGCCTCCGGCCGCCGCCAAAACCTCCAGCAACGTCGTTGGCCGCACAACCTGATACACCATGGTGTGGTTTACGGCGCCCACGACCGATACCGGCTGGCTGTTCTGCTCTCTTACGAATACGGAGACCTGTGGGTGCGAGACTAGGCCATTCTCGATCAACAGTCGTTCGATCTCCATCTCGAGTTGAAACGGAGTCTTCCCCGCCGCCAGGATTCTGCCGGGCACAAGCGGATAGCTGATCTCCCCGGTGTCGCTTACTCGAACGTCGCGAGAAAGCTCCGGCACATCAAAGACGTCGAGGTGCAGCAGATCTCCGCTCCCGATGGGTGTATCCGTCGGGTGAGCTTGAGCTTGCGCAGCGAGCTGCTGGATCTTTTGGTTCGTTTGTTGAGGGGTTTCGTCCGTTTTCTGACAGTAAGCCGCCGGCAAGAAAACCACCACGCAGACAACGGCCAACCAGAAAGGCTTCGCCCAAAACCCGTCCGAAACCCGACGGCTTCTAAAAACCATCGACAGAGGTGACCCCGAAAAGACTATGCCTAGGCCCCACGTCCATGTCAATCGGGCGATTCCTCAGAGCGTCTCGCCGTTAGCTTAGGCAGTTGCGGCCCTGCCATAGCGCTTCGCAGCTCGCTCCATGCCGGAAGCTCCGGCGGCAAGGTCTTGCGGAGTCATGGCCGGCCGGACCGTTATCTTCGCATTGAAAGCAAGAAACCACGGCTCGGCGATGGCTGGCAACTGCGACGATTCCTTCATGTCGAAGAATATGTATCCGGTGCGTTCCCCACCGTCTTCGGCGAAGTACGCAGCTTCGGGCTTCAGCTCGTCCAGAATGCTCTTGATCGTGCTCTCCAGGCTGCCAGCTCGAGCCGCGGCATTTCCGGCTTCCACGGGTATCGAAATCTTGAGTAGCATGCGCATTTTCAGCCCCTCCCTGGGGCGGCCGCATTATACACGCCCTTCGACGAAGGACACCCGGGCGCTGGTTTCTCGGACGTGATGGTGCCAGCTGCGGCATCACCGGAAGAGAAGTGCAGGCTATTGTAGACTGGATGGTGTGTGGGCCCGCAAGGTGCGCAGGAACGCCGGGTGATACGTTGCGCTTGGCTATTCCCACCCAGTCTTCGAGTTGTACGGCATCAAGAAACCCATGGCTTCGATCTCGTGAATCTTGCCATCTCGAATCTTGAAGATGTGCGCGGCAGGAAGATCGAACGGCTTGAAGTTCATGTCTACGTGATCGACGCCGGGCACGCCGACGATTTTGACCACTTTCTCATCCATCGGTTGGCGGAATTGTGAGAGGCCAAATACGAGACCGGTTTGAGGGTCCGCAATTTCCACGCGGCGCGGCTCGATGCGCTTGATGTAGTCGAACGTGTGGGTATGCAATTGACGCTCACATCCCATAGCGCCCAGTGTTCCGAAGCCTGGCTTTGCCGGCGGCGGGTTCCCGGTGGTCTGCATTCCGTTCTCATGGCGGACGCAATCGTCGGCGAACGGCGCATGATTGGCATCAGCAGTGACGAGCGCCTCGTAGTACGATGCCCCGATCTTCAGCATCTGGTCGCGCGGAATGCGCTGGTCGGGAGGCACTGTAGCCAGCAGGCCGGGGCGCGGCGTCTTCAAGTTAGCCAGATTTCTTGCCATGAGGTTGCGCGCTATCAGGTGCTCCGCTTCAGTAATCTTGCCGTTGCGAATCTTTAGCCGCAGAGCCAGCTCTATGGGCTTGCCCTTTTCCTGCATGACGCCCAGGAAGCCGACCTCTTCCGAGACAGGATCCGGCACGTAGATCTTGAAGGTCGTCGGTACAGCGGATGCGGTTTTCCAGAGACCGTCGCCCGGATGCATGGGGACCGTGTTTTCCACGAATTTGACGTTCGGAGCCAATGAAACTTGCGAGGGATCGTGGGCGACGAGCGCAGCGAGGTATTTGTCCACGGTGTTCTTCAGGCAGGCGCGATTGCACTGAGCCGATGCGCCTTTTGCCGGCTGTGCAATGGCCAGAATTCCCGATCAAAGCAACGAGGGACGCAACTGCTTTAGCTAAGGATCTCAATAGTGTTCCCCCATTCACGCCGCACAAGCGGCAATGCTTGTCGCGATTTTGACGATCAAACCTATGAAGAATGGACGTAGGCTCACGCTTTTGGTTTCGTCACCGGCAAAATTCTGCCGCTCCGCAACGCGCGGCTTACGAAGGTTGGGCGCTCTTGCCTTTCTGCCAAAGTTCAGCGCTGGCTATGCGCGCGCCCTCCACCAGCGATTCGAATTTCGCCCACATGACGGAGGGAGCCGCACGCTGGATGAATTGCGCCTGTGCGAATCCGCAGTCTGTGCCGGCGATAACGTTTTCGCGTCCAACGATCCGGGCAAACCGCAGGATGCGATCGGCAACGAGACGTGGATGCTCCACGGTCATCGTATGGTGAGTGACAACACCGGGAATTAGAATCTTTCCAGCCGGCAACTTCTTTTCTTCCCAAACGCGCCATTCGTGCTCATGCCGCGGGTTTGCCGCTTCGATCGAGTACGCACCCGCGCGAACGCTAAGGATGAACCCGACAATTTCCTCGAGCGGCGCGTCCGCAAGATGCGGAACATGCCAACTGCCGAAGCAAACGTGGTAGCGAACTCGATCTTCGGGAATACCCTGTAGAGCATGATTGAGGGCCTCAATACGGAGGCCGGCCCATTGGCGGTACTTTTCCGGACTTTGCTCGACGTAGTGGTCGTACATGTTGGCGAGCACAGCGTCGTCTATTTGCACAATCACGCCGGCCTCGTAAATGGCGCGGTATTCCTCACGCAGGGCGTCCGCGATGGCGTACACGTACTCTTTTTCCGTGGGATAGTATTCGTTGACGCCGTCGTACGCGGAGCTCGCTGGAGCGACGACGGGAAGAAACGCTTCTTCGACGTTGACCGACTTCAGCGCGGCCTTCAGATTGCGAATATCGCGATCGATATTCGCGTGGTCGCGATATTTGATCGGTCCGATGCACGCTTCGGTCGGCACGCCTTTCGACATCCACGGGAATTCAGCAGCCATCACCTCGGGGAACCGGTCACGGTCGCGTCCCAGCCAATAAACAGGGTGCAACTGATCGGGCCGATGTTCGAACCCGGTGATCCGTTCGAGAATGTAATTTGACCAGCTGGATTTGCCGAATTCACCGTCGTTGACGATGTCAATGCCAGCCTTGGCCTGCATCCTCACGATCTCGGCGACGGAATCTCGCAAGAAATCCTCATAGCGCTTCTGATTTTCGGGAGATTTCGGCGCTTCCTCGGCCAGATCGCGAAGCTTCTGCGGACGGACGATGCTGCCGACGTGGGTGGTGAGAATTCGATTTTCGCTTCGTTTCATGGATTCGGATTTCCGATCTTCGCCAGAATCTCAGGCGCGAGCCGTTGCCGTTTCAGGAGCCACAATCGGTTCAAGTGTCGCGAGAATTTCCTCGCGGCGATCTTCGAACCATGGAGGAAGATGAAGCTTCTTACCCAAGGTCGCCGCGGGTTCGTCTTTTTCAAAGCCGCCAGGAACATTGCAGCAGCACTCGACCAAAATGCCGCCGGGCGAGCGAACGTACATCGAGTGAAAATAGTAGCGATCCTTGATCTCGGACGCGTCCGTGTAGCCAAGTTCTTCGTAAATAGCCTTCTGCGCGGCCATTGCCTCATCGTCGGCGACCCACAGCGCGATGTGATGGACCGTGCCGGCACCGAAGGTCCAACTACCCGGAGCACGATCCGGCTCATGCAAAAGGACCAGAGTCTTATTCGCGCCGCCGCTGCCAATCTCGAAACGATGATAGCGACCATCCACGCCCGTCTTGCGGAAACCGAGCGCTTCGGTGAGGAATTTTTCCTGTTCGCTCACATCGCGCACGGATAGCACGGTCCCGTAAAATCCGCGCACGGACTCGGCCTGCCCGATTTCCGGCGTCGACCAGCCAATTCTTTGATCGTCTTTGTCTTCCAAAACCTCGAAGGTCATTCCAACTGGGTGGTTGAACCGGATGAAGCGCTGTCCGAAGCGCTCCTCAATGGGACCGTGGTCGACTTTGTGGCGCTTAAAGTGTTGCTGCCAAAACGAGAGTGCGTCCTTGGCTACGGTGTAAGTAATCGATTGCACCTGGCCGGACCCCCGACGCCCCACGAGGCGATTGTAGGGGAAGGTGGTCATGATCGACCCAGGTTCGATATTCGCATTCGAATAGTACAAATGGTAATGCGGGAACCGGCCATCCATCAAAATGGTCTGCTTGGCTAGGCGCTGACCTACAATTCCGGTGAAGAAATTCACGTCTTCTTGCGCGCCGCCGGCACAGGCGGTGATGTGATGATATCCGGTAGCCGGATAGTTCATAGGGGCCTCCTGGCTGGGGGATCGGTCGCGATGGGTTCCGACGGATTCGTTGGATTCACTGTGAGACGGTCCTGTTTTGCGGCCCAGCGGGGACTGAGCGCGCTGCGCTACTTACTACAACTTTCCTTTTGGTGTCAACACCAAGTGCATACAAACTGGCTACCCGTGGCCGATCTTTCGGTATATCAAGGCGATTCAGGGTGCCACGAAGAATCCTTGCATACATTCATTGACAGCCGCAAGCATTGACAGCCACAAGGAAAGTTACTATGTTTTGGCGCGGTAGATAAGAGGGGATCACATGAAGGTAGGGATGTTCTCTGGAGCAGCAATGACCGCCATCATCCGAGCACGGATTGCCATGCCGATTTTGCTGCTGTTGCTCTCGACCAGCGTGTTTGCCGGCGCTGCTTTTGGACAGATGGATCCGTCGGGAATGTGGGCACCTCTATTTTACGTGGACGTCCCTGAACGGCTGGCAGGAGCCGAGATTGGCGACTACCTGGGGCTTCCCATCAATGCGGCGGCGAGACTGAGGGCCGACACCTGGGACGCCACGCTAGTGGAGTTGCCAGAGAATCAGTGCAGGGAGCATGGGTCAGACTACGGATGGCGCGGTCCCTCGGCTTTGAGAATCTGGAAGGAAGTAGACAAAGCTACGCAAAAGGTGATCGCGTATCACACGCACCTCTCCGCTTATGGTGCCGAGCAAACGATCTGGATGGACGGGCGCCCGCAGCCGCCGGCTTATGCGCGCCATACCTGGGAGGGATTTTCGACTGGGCATTGGGAGGGCGATACGCTCGTAGTCGAAACGACGCACCTCAAAGAAAATTGGCTTGGGCTAAACGGCGTACCCCGCAGCGATTTGGCCACGGCTAGCGCTCATATTATGAGGCATGGGAATTATCTGGCGGTCACGGCGATTACGTATGATCCCGTGTACCTGACAGAACCTCTGGTTCGGACGACAGATTTTCTCTATAACCCGCAAGAGCAGATGGCGCCATGGCCCTGTGAACCTGTGGACGAGGTGGACCGCCCGCCAGGCGTCGTACCGAACCACTTACCGGGCACGAACAAATTTCTCGATGAGTTCGCGCGGAGATATGGAGTTCCCTTTCAGGCCACTAGGGGCGGTGCGGAAACCATGTATCCGGAGTACCAGTTGAAGCTAAAAGATATGCCGATCCCGCCGCCACTCCCGAAGAAAAAGCCGGCCCAGTAAATAAGACACTAGATGGCGGCAAGCTTGGGCGGCAGGCGTACCGGCTTCTCCCGGCTCACTTATGAACTTGCGCTTGGCTTGTGCGCCAGCCCTCGGCGTATTGCGTGCGCGCAACTTCCGAGTAAGGCACAGGGCTCACTATCGCGCGAATTTTCGTCTGCACATGAGTTTCGACGGTTGGCTTCGATGATCCACCGCCCTCCTCGCCCCAGACGAACGTCACCTCGGTGCCAGGCTCGGCGTATTCTTCCTTCAGAATCGCCAACGTAAGCATTTTGCCTTCATTCGCGCTGTAACCGCACCACGTTGAGATTCCCGCCAGTTTGCCGTCGCTCATGACCTTGTCGTACGGCAGGGTGGCGTAAACGGCGGACGGAAAATCGAAATACTTTGCCCGATCCTTCTTCTGAAACATGGTGTGGATCGCACGGGTCACATCGTCGCTATCCAGCGCAAGCGTTACTTTTTTCCGCTGGGGTTGTTTCGCCATCTTCTCAAGTGCTTCTCGCCCGATGAAATCGTGGTCGAACTTCAGGATCGGACCGTATCCTAGGTCCCAGGGATTCAGATAATAATCTTCAATATTATTCGAGTCGAAGCTGCCGCCCAGCGAGGCGATCGCTTCGTAAGTGTTTGCGGAGAGCCACTGCCGGTATGGCTTCATTTTCTCGCCGCTGTAAATTGCGGGCATAGGAGAGGGAATCCATCCTGATTCGAGTGTATTCGACGAATATGCCCTCGCGCCCACCAGCCGGAGGCCAAATTCTTTTCCAGCCTCAACGATCGCGGCCTTCACCGCTTCGCCGTCTTCCCAGGGGCCAAACAACTCCCACCCCGGTTGCCCAACCATCCCGTGCCGGAGTGCGTGTACCTTTCGTCCTGCCATCTCGATCGTTGTAAGGTGGAAAAACTTGAGCTCTGGCGCGGGTCTCCCCATCACCTTTTCCGTCAGCTTCATTGCATTCGGGCCTTGGAGCTGATAGCGGTACACCTTCCGAACCACGGAACCCTTCTGTGCGACTGCTCGTTCGTCGCGTTCGAATTTCACATTGTATTTTCCGATTTGGCCGTTGTATTGAACCCAATTGTGAACTGAGGGACGTCCGACAAGATTGAACAGATCCTTGTCAAGGTAGAAGAGGATTACGTCGCCGATCACGTAGCCATCGTAGTTACAGGGGACGAACTGCTTCGCCCTGCCTGGCTCGAAACCCGTGAAGCTGTTGATGCCCAGGTTTGAAAGCAGCCTGAGCGCATCGGGGCCCGAGACGTACATGTCCTCCATGTGATACGACTGGTTGAACAAAACGCAGGTCTGTTGCCAGGCACGCTGCTCGTCTCGCCAGTTGGAATATTCAGGGGGAACCACGGGATATACGTAAGGGCCGGTCTGCGAATTTCGCAACAGCGTTACCGGATTCCCGACAGCTTGCAAAAGGTCTTCCAGGCTCTTGTGGCTCACTATCTCTCCTCGGTCTCGATGAAGTCCGCAGAAAGATAAGGGATTAGCGAAACCCTGTCAATCCAATTGTATCTCCATTGCATACCGCTGTGGCCACAATCATTTCGATCCAACGGCCTTAGGCTTTGGTTTATATAGGCACATACTTCAGATAGTACTAGACTTAATAGCAAAATATCAGAACCGAAGCGATGCCCCTGTGCACCAAAATCAAACATAAATGTATACACATTTATCTTGACAAGGACATTCCTTTGGTAGTATCACCCGCCACACAGGGAGTGTGGCGTCGGGGTGCGACACACCTGACTTTCAAGGTTCCTGCGTCATCGAGGAGGGTGGGTAAATGTCAAAGGGCTCCAATACGACTAAGTGTGCCTGGATGTATGTGTGTCTGGCCGTGCTTGCGCTTCTGGTTAGCGCGGGACGGGTGCAAGGGCAGGCGGAGACGGCCACGATTTCTGGCACCGCGACGGATCCTTCCGGCGGTGCGCTCGCCGGGGCCCGTATTCAGGTGACAAACGTTGGAACGAACATCTCGCAATCGACCACCACGGATGCTCAGGGGCGTTACTCGATCGCCCAGCTGCCGGTCGGCACCTACCGTGTGGAGGCCTCGCTGTCCGGCTTTAAGAACGTCGTACATGGCGGCGTCACCCTCTCCGTCGGTTCAACCCTTGTTGTCGACTTTTCGCTGCCGGTCGGCGAGGTAAATCAAACCGTCAATGTCGAAAGCGACGTTTCGCGCGTAGAAACGGAGACGTCTGAAGTCTCCACCCTCATCAGCCCGCAGCAGATGCGTGATCTTCCGCTCAATGGCCGCAACTTCGAGCAGTTGATCACTCTCGCTCCTGGCGTGTCGACGGTAGGTGCGGCGCTCAACGCCGTCACCGGCCGACTGTATGGTATGCAGGACAATTATTCAGTTGCCGGCTCCAGGCCCACCGGGCAAATGTTCTTGCTGGACAATACCGATATCCGCGACTTCTGGGAGCACGGCACCGGGTCGGGCTACGCTGCCACGTCTCTCGGCGTCGAAGCCATTGGCGAATTTCAGGTTCTGACCAACACGTATACCGCGCAATTCGCCGGCAACGGCGCCGTGATCAACGCGACGTCGCGCTCCGGAACCAATGATCTTCATGGCGGCGCGTATGAGTTCTTTCGCAACAACGTTCTGGACGCTCGCGATATAGTCGACCCGGTCACCGGCCCGCCACCCTTCAGACGCAACCAATTTGGCGGTGATCTGGGCGGTCCGATCAAGAAGGACAAACTGTTCTTCTTCGGAAACTACGAGGGCCTCCGGCAAAGTCTTGCTACGACGACCGACATCTTTCTCCCCGAGCCTTATACGGTGCAGGGAATGCTTCCATGCACTCTCATTACGCCAACACCGGGGGCCTGCACTCCTTCGACCTCGGCTAATAGTACACAGGCCGGAATCTTGATTGGAGCCGTTCCAGGTGCGAACCAAAGAAGCGAGCAGATCGCGTCGTTGTATAGCCTTTGCCAAGGGTGCCGCCCGATTACGCCGACGATAGGGAGCGTCAACACGAACCTCCCCGGGAACTGCCTTACGATAGGCTGCGATCTGGGGGGATATTACGAGACCGCGGCAGCGCCGCCCCTGACCATCGATGAAAGCTACTACATGGGGCGCGTGGACTACACGCTCGGGGCGAATGATTCTCTCTTTGCCCGCTTCACCTTCGATAACGCAAACATCGGGGACCCGCGCGATCCGTACGAAATCTTCCCTGAAACGGATCACACTCGGAACCAGTTTCTTACGGTCACGGAAAGGCACGTTGCTTCCGCCACGCTGGTAAACTCGATTCACTTCGGCTTCGTTCGGAACAACGAAAACTCCTCCGCTCAGCCCGCCCTTACGGCTGCCCAGATCTCGAAGGCGAATGCGTTCAGTTCCGCACTAGGCGGGCCGGCTATCACCAGTGATCCTTTGCACTTCGTGGACACCCAGCCTGGCGAATTGGCGCGCCAGGACGGCCAGCAGGGTGGCTTCCAGTTGGTCATCTTCCCTATTGGCCCTGACCCGAATCGGCCCGATGAGATTGTTCAAAACAAGTTCAGCGGCGGCGACGACGTTACTTGGACTCATGGTGCCCATAGCCTGAGGATCGGCGTAGTCGTTACCCGAGTACAGACCCAGAATCTCCAGACGGCTTACTCCAATGGCGGTGTGTTTCTTTCCTACGCCGTACCTGGCCCGGTCTATGGTGGCCAATTTTGGCTTAGCGGAACGCCGTTCCTGGCGTTCGCCGTGCCAACAGTTCCAGCTTTGAACAACGCGACCCGATACTTCCGAGAAATCATGTTCGCTCCGTACATCCAGGATGACTGGAAAGTAAGCTCGCGGCTCACGTTGAACCTCGGCTTCCGCTACGATGGCGACACCAATCCGGTGGGCTGGGCTTTCCCTCATCAGCCCATGACAACACTTGTCGGCTCGTTCCTTCCTCCCGTAGGTCCCGTTGCGCCTCCGGCGGGCCTTCCTGTCTTTACGAACGTCAGGCACGTTTTCGCCCATAACATCAATGCCCTCAATTTCGAGCCGCGGATTGGATTCGCTTTCGATCCCTTCAGGGACCACAAGACTTCGATCCGCGGAGGCGTCGGCGTTTTCGATGATCCCACGTCGGGCCGACTCTGGGAGTCGAACTTTATCAATACGGCTCCTTCCGGGTCCTCGTTTCTTGTTTTCCCCAGCTTCCCGAATATTTGCGCAACCGGGTGTAACCCTCCGGGCGCCGTAAGCGAGTTTGCCGGCGTGACGTATCAGCCTGATGGTGTATCTCCGTACCAGATCACGTACAACTTAAACGTGCAGCGTGAATTGTGGCCCGCCACGGTTTTGTCGGTCGGCTATGTCGGTTCTGTGTCGCGGCACCTTTGGACGCAGGGGGACATCAATCCACCAATGTGCACGACGTATCCGAACTGCACGGCACTGCCACAGATCCCAGCGTCGTACCCGACCACCTCGAATGGGACCTTCACCGTAACGAATGCCTGTGAGTTTCCCACCCAGACCACTTGTTATGGAAGCGGCGTGCAATTCCCATTGCCTGCACCCTTCGCTCAAACCGGCCCGCGAATCAACGGGGCGTTCGGATCATTGATTCAGGCCTACAACACAGGGGCGTCATCCTACAACTCCCTGCAAGTCGCCCTCAACCACCAGTTCGCGCGAAACTTTGTCGGTCAGTTCAACTACACTTGGTCCCAGTGCATTGACGACGGATCTTTTGCCTCATCTCTCGAGGAATTTGCCCAACTGGTCGTGGATCGCTACAACGAGCGGTATGCCTACGGGGACTGCACCTTCGACATCCGCCACAACATCAGCGCGAATGTCCTTTACTCCCTCCCTTTCAAGGGGAACCGGTTCATCGAGGGATGGCAGATCTCGTCAATCGTCGGAATTCACACAGGGTTGCCATTGAACGTTTACAACAACAGTCTCACGGCAACCGATCCCGCGTTCCTGGGGACTCAGTGGGGTTCACAAGCAAACTACACCTTCGCACCCGGGTGCCATCCCAACCACCTCCTCAAGCAGAGGCTCAACGCGACAACCATCCAGTGGTTCGATCCCTCATGTTACGAGGCAACGGCTCCGGGCTTCCTGGGTAACGTAAAGCGAGATAGTCTGCCCGGGCCCGGTACACTCGACGCGGACATTTCGATAACAAAGACCACGAAGATTACGGAGAGGCTGAACATGCAGTTCCGCGCGGAGTGTTTCAACTGCGTGAATCACTTCAACGTCGGGGGGACAGGGGCGGGCATACTCGGCGAAATCAATGCCCCCGGCGGTACCACCGGGCAAACCACGTTCTCGCAGTCGCCGGTGGTGACGCCGCGACAGATTCAATTTGCTGTTAAGTTTGATTTTTAACCCCCAACCCCACAAAACGTTGGAGATGCCAGGTCAGCGGCATCTCCAACGTTTTTCGATCACTACCCCGTCTCTCAGTTGTTCCGGGAGCGAGCATCATTGGAGCGAATGCGCATGCAAATCCGTGCTCCACTGACGAAATCGCATGCGAGCGGCGGGTAAACATGAAAATGCGAGAGGTGGTTCTAAGAGCGATCGCGAAGAAGATTACTTGGGATCAGGCCGCAGACATTCTTGGAATGTCGCATTCAGCGATGTGGCGCCTGCGAGGCCTCTATCAGAGAAGAGGCTACGACGGCTTCTGGGTGCGAGCGACGCGAAAACCAGGTGGACTGCCTGTACCTCTTTCGGACTTGGAAAAAGTTCTGCTGCTCTATCAACAGAGGTATTCTCACCTCGACCCACGTTCCTTCCAGAAAATACTAGGTAAGAAGCATTCAATTCATCTCGACTGTGACTGGTTGTCGCAAGCCCTCCGCGAGGCGGGACTGACGTCTCAAAGGCAAAACCATCCGGAACACGATTAAGGGACGGGCTTGCCTATCGGATGTGCTCTTTCGGCTGGACAAAATTGTGCGCCTGACATTGGCTGACACTCTGCAATTAAACCTTCTCGGACAGATCGCGCAACTTCGATCAAGATTCCGCCGGCTCAACAT
>CAVPWV010000024.1:0-18283 GCA_963709445.1 uncultured Acidobacteriota bacterium | reverse complement strand
CGAGGGCGGGAAGTCGACTGCCTAGCTCTGAATCTGAGCTTTACGCGCGAGGATATTCGAAGGCACGTCCTATCGAATCGCAAGCGATTCCTTCAGGCGATCGGCGCCGACGAAATGAACCTTGTCACAATCGAGCAAATTCATTCGGATGTGCTGCATCGAGATCTCTTCGGCGACTCCCGCCACTGCCGCGCCCGGTAAAGGAGACGCGCTTCTCACCAACGTTCCGGGCGTCCTCCTGGCGGTCCAAACCGCGGATTGCGTGCCGATCGTGCTGGCCGACAAGAAGCGCCGGGCAGTCGCGGCAATTCACTCAGGCTGGCGCGGCACGCTTCTCCGCATTGCCGCGAAAGCCCTGGGCCGAATGCGTATGGAGTTCGGTACTTCGCCGCAAGACGTGATCGCCGCCATCGGGCCTTCTATCGGCCGTTGCTGCTACGAAGTCGGCTCCGAATCGCGGCGGCCTTTCACTCGCAGTTTCCCAATGCGCGCGAATGGTTTGACGGCCCATTCGAGACGCTCGCCGCCGGCGAGAACCATCCGAATTGGCTTCCGTGGCTTACCATGAAGCCGCCTGGACACGCGCCACCGGCGCCGCGGGTCCATCTTGATTGGGGCGCGGCAAACCGCGGGATTCTAGCGGAGGCCGGAGTGCCACTCACACAGATTTTCCAATCGGGACTTTGCACCTCCTGCCATGGGGATCTCTTTTTCAGCTATAGGCGTGAACGTGTTACAGGCCGCCTCATGGCCGTGATCGGCATTCGTTGACCGGCCCGGCTGTATTCCAGGCCCGGAAACGTTCTCAAATCCTTGGCCCACCTATTGACCAGTTTGTCGCTATCGGAACCCGGCATCCCGCCCAACGGCCGCCGTGGTGTAGAATGCTGTTCGCATCTCGTCGGACCAGGAGATCTTGATGGCGGACATGAAGGCCCCTATGCCAGCAGAGGGCGCGGCGGACCGCCGGCGCTCGCACCGCGTGAACATCGCAATGCCCATCCTCGTCCGCGGCACATCGAGGCACCCAGCGGTTTGAGGAATCCTCTCTAACCGTGTCCGTCAGCGCGCACGGCTGTAACTTGCGTGTGACGAATCCTGTGGCCCGCGGTCAGGAAATTGCACTCGTAAACAAAAAGACGGCCGAAGAGCTACCCTGCACGGTCACTTTTATCGGACAGAGAGACGCCGGCAAGATAGAAATCGGTGTGGAATTCATCGAGCCGTCGCCGCTCTTTTGGCGTATCGCTTTCCCGCCGGAAGATTGGGATCCCTCTGAGCGCAAACGCCCAGGGGGGGCTCGCCCGCCGGCGACATCGGCCCCGCCGCCGCGGCGTCGCTAAAACTTCGGCTTAATCGCCCGACTTTCGGGTATTGGCTCACTTGCGTAGAATGAAACGGGAGCACTTCCTGTTTTATCAAATGCCAGTCTCCGAGATACCATCGCGGCTCGTCTAGGAATCTGGATCATACGGCTTTGATGTGAGCGCAGATTCTCCTTACGTGCCACGGCAAACCATCGGCGCTCGTTTCACCCAAGCAGACTCTTCCGCCTTCGCCGCTGCATTTCGTTTTGCGGTCAAACACTGGCTAGCTCTTTCGGGAATCTCCGTTCTTATTCTCGTGCCCTGTTTCTGGCACCGCGAGATTGTCGCGTCAGACCTGGGGAGCCATGTGTACGATGCCTGGCTCGTGCAGTTGATCCATCGGGGCCAAGCGCCCGGCCTTTGGATCGCTCCCCAACATACCAACATTCTCTTCGACATTCTGCTGAGCAATCTTGGCTCAATCTTTGGCTTGCGGACGGCAGAAAAGCTGGCTGTATCTCTCGCAGTGCTGACCTTCTTCTGGGGCACTTTCGCATTGATATCCGCCGCGGTTCGGCGTCCACCCTGGTCTTTGCTGCCCTGCATTGCGCTGGTTACCTACGGCTGGACATTCCATCTCGGCTTTTTCAATTACTACCTATCGCTGGGTCTCTCGTTTTTTGGTCTTGCGCTGTGGTGGCGGGGGAAAGGCTGGGAGCGACTCAGCTTGCTGTTGATAGCGCCCGTCGTTTTCATCGCTCATCCGCTGGGACTTATCTGGTTGCTGTGCGCAGCGGCTTATGTTTGGATTGCGGAGACGCTTCCGCGCCGCGTTTATCAATGGTTACTCTGCATTGCGGTTGCGGCTTTACTTTTCGCAGTACACATCTTTATTTCGCATCACTACGCTACCGACCCGGGAGCAAAGCCTTTCTACGCCTTCAACGGTGCGGACCAGCTTGTGCTTTTTGGTGAGCGCTATCGCATCCTGGCGCGAGCGCTCCTGGCTTTTCGCTCGTTTCCATCGCCGTCGATTTGATTCGGAGAAGACGTGAATCTGGGCTCATGAAGTATTACAGCATCCCTATGCAGCTTTATATTCTGGCGATGGTTTCGGTTCTCGTGTTGCCGGACGCAATTAATTTTCCCCCGCCCACGGCCACGATCGCGCTCTTGACGAGAGATTCACATCGATTACGGCGGTGATCGGTTGCTGCCTGCTGGGCGCAATACAACCTCGAAAATGGCACTTTGCCGCCGCGGCCGCGATTGCCGCTGTTTTTTCGCACTCCTTTACCGCGATACCGCCATCGTCAACAGAATGGAGGCGCAAGTTGTCCAGTTGGTGAAAAAACTTGCGCCTAATCAGCGCGTGCTGGCTACCATCGAACCATTTCCCGGCTCGCGAATATTGAATCAGCACATCATTGACCGCGCCTGTATCGAGCGCTGTTTTAGTTATGGCAATTACGAGCCCGGTTCCCGCGTCTTTCGCGTGCGCGCAACGCCCGGCAACCCGTACGTCCTCGACAGCTACAGCTAGCGACAGAAACCGAAGAGGGAGACTATCTGGTGCAACCGCCGATCTCCCAGTATACGAGGTATATCAGTGCAGCGAGAATGGAACCGAGATCTGCATCTGCGCGCTGAAAGCCGGCCGGTACAACGGCGAACCGCCAGACGAGTGAGTGGGATTTTGGATCAGTTGTAGCCTACTGCTGGACAGATTCTGCGGTACGAGGTTCCTGGCGAGCGGTCGTTCGGGGCACCGTACGTTTTCGTCGTGCTATGAGCCACGAGCCAATCCTCCATGCCAGCAAAACTCCTACGAGGAAAGCATACTCTAGTGGCTTGCGAACATCCGATTTCACCGACCAATAGAAGTGAATTACGCCTAAGACAGCGGTCGCATAAATCAGCCGATGCAGCATCTGCCAGCGTTTTCCACCAGGCGACGAATCCATCGGCCGTCGACGTGAGCGCCAAGGGAATCAGCAGCACAAAACCCGTGAATCCCACGGTGATAAACGGGCGCTTCATCACGTCCGCCCACATGGCGGTCCAATTAAATGTTTGATCCAGCCCGATCCACGTCGAAAAGTGCAGGAAGGCGTAAAAAAACGCGAACAGCCCGAACATTCTCCGGAAACGGATCAGCTGCGGCACATGCAGGATCTTGCGAAGCGGAGTGATCGCCAGCGTGATCACCAAAAATCGCAGAATCCAGTCGCCGGTGAAATGCGTGATGTACTTGATTGGATCGGCGGTCAGATCCTGATGAATACCTCGCCACACCAGCCAGGCCGCAGGCCCGAGCACACCACGAAAACCACGGCTTTCGTCCATTTGCTGGTCAGAATCTTATTCACGAAGATTCCTAGAAGTTTTTGCGCAGGTCCATGCCGGTGTAAAGGCTTGCCACCTGGTCGCCGTACCCATTGAACATCAGCGTCGGGATTCTCTTATTGAATAACCCGAATCCCGGCCCAATGCGGCGTTCCGTCGCTTGGCTCCAGCGAGGATGGTCCACATGAGGATTCACATTCGAATAGAAAACCATATTCGTTGGGAGCATAGATATTCCACGTTGTGGGCGGCTGATCTTTTACAAGAAAGCGTATTTTCACGAGCGACTTGATGCTCTTGAATCCGTACTTCCAGGGAATCACCATGCGCACCGGCGCGCCATCCTGATTCGGCAGCGTCTCGCCGTACATGCCCACGCAGAGCAGCGCCAGCGGATTCATCGCCTCGTCAATCCGCAGCCCTTCGACGTACGGCAGTTGGATTCCCGCTTGCCTGCCCAGCGGCATTTGCCTGGGATCGTAATAGCTTTCGAAAGCCACGTACTTTGCCTTGGGGGTCGGCTCTGCCAGCTTTCACGATCGTGTTCAAAGAATATCCGATCCAGGGCACCACGATGGACCAGGCCTCGACGCAACGGTGGCGATAGATTGGGGCCTCGAGCGGCGCGAGCTTCAGAATTTCGTCCATCGTGTATTTCCGAGGCTTGGCACATTCACCTTCCACCGAAACGCTCCACGGGGACGTCACGAAACCTTTGGAATTCTTCGAAGGGTCGTCCTTATCCACGCCAAACTCGTAGAAATTGTTGTAAGTGGTCACCTTATCGTAGGGGGTCTCAGCCTCGTTGGTGCTATAAGGCCACTTTTGAACGCCATTGAGCTTCACGGGCACGGATCCGCCCGCGCCGCCCTGTGTCAGCAACCGGGGAAACTCTTTATATCCGGCCACCGCCACACTAGTCGCGGGCGAGCCAAGCAAGAAATTCCGGCGCCCCATGTACAGAGCCTTGGGTGTCACATCCGCGTAGGTTAACTCCGGCTTTTTCTTAATAAGCATGGGGTCCCCCTAGCGACCTTTATTGATAATACGCGCCGTACAGGAGATTGGATGCCCAAAATCGCACAACGGCGTGGCAATTCGACACATTCACGTCGCGGGTAGTTCCTTGATCAAAGCTGCGCGGAGGTGCTCCTGATGCGCTGGGCTTAGCTGGCGCCGTTTGAGGTGAGATAAAACACGTCAATTGCCGTCTGCCCCTCTGTTTCGATCAGCGCGATCTCGATATTGCAGTTCTCCCGCGCGAGCTGCGAGCTGATTCGGTGCAGCAATCCGAGTTGGTCCTGCGCGATCACTTCTACCAACGTGCTCTGCTTCGAGCACTCATCGTCAATTTCCACGCGCGTCTCCACCTTGATCTTCGGCACCGTGTTTTTTTCGGATCGCAACCGGTCGCGGAGCATTCTTCCCAGATCCGCCTTTTCCAGCAGCACGTCGTGGATGCTCCCCTTGAACCTCTCCCATTCCGGCAAATTTAATTCCAGCGTCTGGAACCGGTCGGTGAAGAAAAATGTGTCCACTACGATTCCTTCGTCATTCGAGAACGCCGCGGCCTTGACGATGTTCATTCCCCACGCCGCCAGCGCGCCGCACATCCGCGCAAAGAGAAAGGGGCGGTCGTGCGTCACCACCGTCAGCTCGTACCAGTGACGTCCCCGCGTCAATTCCAATTGCACGGCATCGTCGTCCAGTCTCCTAGCCATTTCCATGTGCCGGATCACATCGCTTGCCGCCTGCGTTCGCAGGTAGCGCCGAGGCAAGCCGTTCAGAAAACGATCGAGCCTTTTGCCTGCGGCCGGCGCGAGCGTCCGCAAATGATTCATCAGCTCGTCGTCGGTGTCTCCGCGGAGGCGTTCGTCAACGCTTCGCATCAGAAAATTCGCGGCGCCGATATAAAGTTGCCAGATATTTTCCATCCTCCAGGGCGTGAGCGCTTCAGGGTTCACGGCCTTGATGTCCGCATACGTGAGCAGGCAAAGCATCTTCAGCCGCTCCGGCGTTACCATCCTCTCCGCGACCTGATGGATCGTTTCAGGATCGAAGATATCCCGCCGCAAAGCGGCGCCGAGGTCCAGGTGCCGCTCGATCAGAAAGAGCACCGTATCCCGGTCGACGGTGTCCAAGTCCAGCCGCGCCAAGCACTTTTTCGCAACCCCCAGGCTGCCAGCCACGTGATTTTCCGAATTCGTGCCTTTACCTGTGTCGTGGAGCAGCAGGGTTAGATACAGCAGGTCCGGCTGTTCGAGTTCGTCCAGCAACTCTGCAAAACCTCGATCCCATTTCGATTGCGCCTTTCGAAGCGCGTGCAAATTCTCGATAGCCACGAAGGTGTGTTCGTCCACGGTGAACCGGTGCGAATAGTCCCGGATGACCAGCGAATCGATGACCGCGAATTCCGGCAGCAGCGCGGTGAGCAGGCCCAGCGAATGCATGGTCCGCAGCGCCTCGGCCGCATGGGGCGCGAGTAGAATCTCCTGCAAATAGTGCCAAAGTTCCGCTCCTTTCGGCGGAGCGGCCGCCACGGCTGGCACGAGTTCCTCTACCTGATGTTCGGTGGCCGAGCTGAGTGTCAGCCCATGGCGGGCCATGAACCGGAACATTCGCAAGGGCAGTTCGGTATCTTCGATCGCCGCTTGCCGTTGCAGGAAAATTCTTCCATCCACCACCGCGAACTCTGCGTTGGAAAGGCGCGACCGCAGATTTTGAAATTGGCGGTAAAGAGACGGCCTTGCCGCCGGAAACTCATCGAGAAGTTGCGCGGCCACCCGGTGAATCAGCTTTGCTTGATGGAAGTAAATTCGCATCCAGTCCGAGGCGTCTGGAACGTTTCCGTTCCGCACGCCAATTTTCTGGGCGGCGGCTTCATCCTGCGCGGCCCATGCCAGGCTGTTGTCGTCCCGGCCATGGCGCCAATGCAAAAAGCAGCGCACGGACGCAAGGAAATCCAGAGCGGCGTCGAACTTCGCTCGCAGCGACGGCGGCAGCAGCGCCTCGCCATCTGGCCAGGTGTTCGTTTCCTCCATGGCCGCGATCAGCGCGAGCCAGTGCGCGAGATTGTGGTCGCGCAACCCGCCAGGACCATCCTTTACGTTCGGTTCCAGGTGAAATACCGTGTTACCAAATTTGTTGTATCGCTCTCGGGTAAGGTCCGTCAGCCGCTGAACGATCGCCCGCGATTCGCGCACCACAAGTTTCGGAATCACTTGGTCATGCAGACGATTGAAAAGCGCCCGGTCTCCAGCGAGATAGCGGCAATCGAGGAGAGAGATCGCGAACTCAACGTTGTTGGGATCGAATTTTTCGCACTCCGATAGCGTTCGGGTCGCGGGACTCAATTTCAGCCGCAGATCCCACATTTGCTGCGATAAATCCTGAACGCCACTCTTAGCTCGCGGTTCTATTTCCGCGCCGCTCTGGAGAAATAGAATGTCGATGTCAGAGTAAGGGAAAAGCCGCCTCCGTCCGAATCCGCCCAGCGCCACGAGCGCCAGATCCTTGGCATTTTCACCTTCGGGGATCACCGCGTTCCAGAGACGCAGCGCCAGTGAATCCACGAGGTCGGCTCGCCCCTTTACTGCGGCTCCGCCGTCGCCCGTGCTTGCGAAATCCCGCTGTAGCCGGGCCGATCCCTCCGAATATAAAACGCGCAGCTCGTGCCCCGGTGTGGATTGCGTTGACATTTCTGTGGATACAGCTTCGTCCCGGCGCCTGGATCGCTCGATTGCTTGGAGCGCGCCCCGGCCGGACCCTAACGATTCTATGGTTTTTTGCAACTGCGGCGAGAAAAATCTCTATTGGCAGCCGCCAAGCCCGGCAAATTTCGGAGGGAGGCTGTACCTAGGAGCGAGTTTCCTGAGCAGAAGTCGCCGACGCTGATTACGCCAGATGACTCCAGACGCAAGAGCCATCGCGACCATGCGGTTCGGCGCGGCGTTATTTTTCGATGACGCCGCAGGCGATACGATCGCCTGAGTTCCCGGAGGGATCGCTCATCATGTCGTCGGCCTTCGCGTGGATTACCAGCGAGGTGCCGCCGTCGTGGAAGAGCGAATTCGCGCCGTCACCCAGAGTGACGTCTTTCGCCACAAGCGAAGCGCTGCCCTTGCCGTTCGCTGCGACGGTGAGATTCGGCAAGTCGCCGGCGTGCGGATGAGGGTTTTCCGCATTGTTGACGCCATGGTGCGCATTCGTGGGGTTGAAGTGGCCGCCGGCGGTCTTAAAATCCGGCGTGTCGCACTTTCCGACCGCATGGATATGAATTCCGTGACTCCCTGGCGGCAATTGTTCTACTTTCACCGCAATCTTGACTCCGCCCCCGCTAATAGGAGTTATTCTCGCCGTGCCAATCTTAGTACCTTGGGAATTAAGGATGTCCGCACGCGCGGACTTAGGTGCGGAATCGGCGGCCGCGACCGTGAAGCAAAGGAAAAGAAACGCGGGAATTACCAGGAAGTTCCGAACGCGCATGATTGTCCCTCCAGTGGGCTAGCGGGGCTGGGAGCCAGCGACCGGCATTCTATCACTGCGGTAAGGTTGCAGATAGCTGTGACGTCTGAGGTCAACGCGCGATCAGTGCTTTGGAGCCACGTAGCCTTCGGGTAGCTTCGAGCCGTCGCCGAAAAAAAACTGCTCCATCTGCTCTTCCATGATTTTCTGCGCGTTGGGATCCAGGGGATTTAGTCGGAACTCGTTGAGGAGCATCTTCGAGTGGTTCACCCACATCGCCCATGCTTCCTTCGAGACATTCTCGTAGACGCGCTTGCCGATCTCACCCTTCCATGGCACGCGGTCCAGCCCGGGCAATTCTCGTCCCAATTTCACGCACTTCACCGTGCGCACCGTCTGCGTGCCAGACTCGTTCTCCTCGGCCATCTCGAATGCCTCCTGAAAATCGTCTCCCCATCTTAAACGCCGTAGCCATTCGCCCGCAACTCTGCGGCCTGTTCGGAAAGGCAAGATCCATCTCTGTCATGGGGTTTGAAGTTGGGCGCTTTCTGACCCAGAGAGGAACGGACTCATACGATGTCAGCGACCGCGAGAGGCGACAACTCGACAAAGAAATGGCACGTCGATAAAGCAACTCCCAAGTTCCGCTAGGTCGCCCGCAGGAGCCCTAATTGGCTCCCTTCGGAGAATTATTCGAAAGCTTCTCCGCCTCCTGGCTTCGCCGCCAGGCGTAGTAGCCGTCCAGCACTTTGAGTTTTTCGGCGTTGGGAAGCGGAATCGCTTTCGATGGATCGTTGAGATTCATTACTTCCGGCTTGGCGTTGCTGAATGCGGGCCAGGCGGGCATACCCTGTCCATTGGGATTGCCTGTCTTAGCAAAATTCACCCAGTAGGAAGAAACCGTGTCGGAAACGGCCCGGTCTTCGGCACTGGGAGGCATGCTCGGCGTGAAGTTGCCAAAAACATAGGCAATTTCCGCGCCGTGCGCCGCGCCCCAGCTTTTAAATTGAGGCGTGTTGGGATAAGGCGGCCGGTGGCTGAAATAATAAACGTAAACTTTGCTCTTGCCCCTCTTCGATTCGAGCCGCGCCCAGGTCCAGGTGCCCCAGCCGAAGGTGGCATCTCGGGCGAGGTCGCGGGCGGAACGAAGCGCTTCGGCATCTGAGCCAGTCGGGTAAGCAGCCAGTATTTTTTCCGCGTAGTCGCCGTAGCCGGCGTGAACGCTTTTCTCGTAAGCCGGTGCGGTGGTAGTGGCGACGAAAAGCGCGCCCTCGTCGGAATTAGTGCCGATCAGGATCGGAGTGTCGTTGTAGCGGCCTTCTTCGTAGAGGTTGTATTGATCGCCCGGAAGGACGTAGCCATCAAAGTTCGGCCAAAAGCCGGCGCCTGCACCAGGGGGCGAAGTCTTGATGATGGACTCGGCGCTCATCTTTCGCGCGTCAGCGATGGATTTTGCGCCGATCTTGGCGAGAAAATCTGCACCGTGCTTCTCGGCCACGGAGAGCGGAGGTACGTTTTCGCCGGCTTCATTCGAGAAGCGCGCGGGCGCGAACGATCCGCCGCTCTCGGAGATGGCTCCCTGGAAAAGTCCCTTGGCAAGCGGCGAAGCGGCCAGCATGCTCACGGCGATTCCGCCCGCCGATTCGCCGAAAATCGTGACGCGATTCGGATTTCCGCCGAATGCGGCGATGTTGCGCTTCACCCATTCGAGCCCGGCAATCTGATCGAGCATGCCATAGTTGCCCGAGTGGCCGTGATCCTCCGCGCTCAGATCCGGAGTCGCGAGGAAGCCGAACGGCCCCAGCCGATAGGCGATGCTGACCAGCACCACGCCTTTCTTCGCGAGATATTCGCCATCGTACTGCCGGAGAGAAGTGCCGCCGATCGAAAAGCCGCCGCCGTAGATCCAAACCATCACCGCGAGATGATCTTTCGGAGACTTCGCGGGGGTCCAGACGTTCAGGTAGAGACAATCCTCGCTCACAGGGAGGGCGTCGAGCCCGAGCGCCGGCATCACGACGGGAACCTGCATGCACGCCGGGGCGAATTTATCGGCTTCGTGAACGCCCTTCCACGCGACTGGCGGCTGCGGTGCCCGCCAACGCAAATCGCCCACGGGTGGCGCGGCAAACGGTATGCCTTTGTAAACGGCGACGTCGCCTTCCATTTTTCCTTGGACCAATCCCGCTTGCGTGTGAACTGGCTTGGGCGTCTGCGCCGCCACCGCGTACGCAAATGCCAGAACGGCCAAGCATGCTGCGAACTTGAAATTCTTGATGAGAGTCGTCATCTTTCTCCTCCGCGTAGCAGCCAAACTACCTCCGGCCGCCGCAACATAACCGACTACATGGCCTTCTTGATCACTAACTCCGGGGGGCGCTTACGCGGTGTACGCTGGCCGTGGCCGGGAAAGCGTGCCAGCACTTCGCCGTCCCAAAGTCGAATGATGCGCTGCCGAAAAAACCATTTGCCACCGGATTTAACGAGCTGGTCGTCGTAATAGCCCGCGAAGCGGATCGTGTATGGCGGCTCGCCCTGACATTCGGTGACGAAAACAAACGATCGCGTCGAGCACAGTTTGCTATTTCCTTTGACGAGCAGCTGGCTAATGTGGTGCTGGCGCCCCGGAAAATTCGGAACGTTCCGAAAGTGCTCGGCGAACCGCCGGATATTTTCGAGGCCTTCCCAGCGGTCCGGTTCTTCGAATACCTCTTCGATGACAACCGCATCTGGAGTGAAACACGCAACAAGAGCATCCACATCACCCGTGTCGAGCGCCCACGCATATTCCGCAAGAAGATCGTTGATCGCGATCCGGTCTTGAAGGGAGAGCGGCGTCGCTTTTTTCGGCATGGAGATTACTTGGTCCGTGGCGCAGCGGACTGCCTGCGCTCCCTGTGAAGCGGCCACATCTTGAAAAACTCGGCGTGCAAGATGAGGAATGGGAAAGTCACCGCCAGCAGCGCCGATGCAAGCCAAATCTCAAAATCGTAGGCGGGCGGCCCCGGTTTCACCTTGCCGGTTACTAGCGGGGCGAGGGCTGCGTAAATTCCCGCGAGAACCGTTCCGATTGCGGCGGATGCAATTACATTCAGAACGCCCTTCAGCGGTTGAGTCAGTTTGCTGAATAGCGATCCGTGCATCATATTCAAAACGATGATCGTGCCGAAGACGAAAGGTATGGGAACGCGAACCATAAACGACACCACATCCATTTTCAGCAAGTACACGCCGATATAGAACGCGAGGCCTCCGATCACCAGAATCGTTATAGTCCATACAAACCCCAGGAGAGGCTGCTTCATCAACGCGGGCGATTTCGTGAAAGGCCACATATCGAAATTGAGCGACACGAACATAACCGCGATCGCGGTGATGTAAAACACCAGCACACTCCAGGCGTTGAATATTCCGTGGGGGTCAAGGGCAGGCACATACACGGGCGCGCCACGCATAAAGCCGTAGTTGAACAACAAGCGGAACAGCAGATAGTTAATTAGGTAGCAGGCCACAAGCATGACGAGGCCGGCGGCAACGGGGTTCTTGATCAATCTAGTGAAAGGCCAGCCGCCCCACATGATGGCGAGCCAAAAGGTGATGACCACCGACGTGATGATGCACATGGCGAGCATAGGCGGAGGTGGATTGACGCCACCACCAACGGTCAGGAAGTGGACCACCGCGACCACGGCTCCAACGGCCAGTGCCAGCAAGGTCAGCAAAATGCCCTTAGCCGGCTGGGGACGCGCTGCCGCAAAGGCTGGATGGTTGCCACCCCACGTTACCGAGATCACAATTTCCATGGGGATGAAGCAAATGGTCAGGAAGGCAACCCAGTTGGCGAAGATAGGGAAGGTAAACAGCGCGATGAAGCCAAGCGAGACGGCAATTACGAGAAACGAGGCCGCGATTCCAAGTCCCGGTTGCTTCATTCGAGCCTCCTTCTTCCACGCGGTGAAAGGCTCCTGCGGGCCATAGAAATTTCTCGCACCGGTGAGACAGCTTTCAATATCCGACGGTGAATCGCTCGCGATGGTGCTGCGGGCGCTCGAGCTCGTCGATCATGGCCATGGCGTAATCCTCAAGAGAGATTTTGCTGGCGCCCTTCTCATCAAAGAGGAGGTGATCCTTGCCCAGGCGAAACTTTCCGGTGCGTTCGCCCGGTGCGATCTGCGATGAGGGCGCGAGAAAAATCCAATCGAGAGTCGGTTCTTGTTTCAGCAAATAGTACAGCTCGCGGGTGCCGCGGATGCCAGGTTTATAGGGTTCGTACTCTTTCGGGAATGCCGGCGAATCGAGAAACTCAATTCCGTCCGCCGTTTTCAGGCTGGCCGCGCCGCCGACGCCGAGGAATCGGTTGACGCCTGATTTCTTCACCGCAACGATGATCGACTTGTGTCCCTGCACGAACTTGTCATAAACCTCCGCTCCGGCGACACCGCGGCCCGGATTGAACGAGCTGATGACCGCGTCATGGCCAGCGAGCAGACGCGCGAGATCGTCGGTCTGAAGCACGTCGAGTTTTTTCACGGTGAGATTCTTCTGCGGCTGAATTTTTTCGGGATTGCGAACGATTGCCGTGACGTGATGGCCGCGCTCCAGGGCCTCGGCGAGAATTTTCGAGCCGACGAAGCCGCTCGCTCCAATAAGTGCGATTTCCATGAAAATTTCCTCCAAAAGATGTAGTGAGCGCCTGCTAAACCCTTTTGCGGAAAGACCGACTGTTTCCGCGCACTGTCACGCAAGCCAGTTCATGCAACTGATGACGATTGACAGGTTCAAAGAACGGCGGGATTGTACACCTTCATAAGCCTGGGATTCACGGAGATATCGCATGACAGAGAACGCGCCCTTTGGGTCCGCACAATCGCTACTGCACGAGCCTAAACTCGAATTCGCTTTCGAAGTTCGCCTGCGTTTCACGCGTGTGCAGAACATAGCGAACATGCCAACTGGCGCGGGGCGCGGAGCAGTTTACGTGGATAGCGGAGAATTTGTTGGCCCGCACTTGTGCGGAAAAGCCGTACCGAATAGCGGCGGAGATTATTCGCTGTTTCGTCCCGATGGAGTGCTGGCATTCGATGCGCGTTACATGCTTCAGGAAGACGATGGCACACTGATCATGCTTTACAACCGGGGATACCTGTGGGGGCACAAGCCGGATACGATGGAGCACCTGCGCGCGATGGCGTTCGCGGGAGGCCCCTCGGTCGATCCCTCCGAATACTACCTGCGCGCTTTTCCTACCTTCGAGGTTGAAGCAGGCAAGCACGATTGGCTGATGCGCTACGTTTTTGTCGGCATCGGCGAGCGCAAATCCGATGGTAACTTGATCCGGTATTACGCGTTGCTCTAGATGGCGCGTCCAATCGAGAGGAAATGATCTTACTGGACTCACCCGAGGCCGAGGGTACTTGACTATGGTAGGCTGGTCCTTCGCGAAATGTTTGGCGCCGGGCAGGCGTATCGAACTTCCTCGGGGCCAACTTTCCGCAGCGATCCCCAGCGAGAATCCACGGAGAAGCCCATGAGCGCCCCTGCAACTGAAGTCGCCGAAATGCCCCGGCCCGATAAATACTTTTGCGAAACTCCCAACGAGCCCTGCGCCATCGTGATGTTCGGCGCCTCGGGTGACCTTGCCAAGCGCAAGCTGCTGCCCGCCCTTTACGACTTGGAGGTCCATTCTTGTCTGGCGACCCGTTTCCGGTTGCTAGGTTTTGCGCGCACGGAAATGGGCGACGACGAATTCCGGCGCAAGATCGAAGATGGATTGCCGAAGCCCTCGGATGGGTCGCTTGCCGTCGACAAGCGCGGAGATTTCCTGAACCAGCTTCACTATTTCACCGGAAACTACGACGACCCCGAATCCTACCGGCGTCTCGCGGGGCGTCTGGACGAACTTGATCGTCAAGACCAGCTCGCGGGCAACCGGCTGTTCTACTTGGCCACGCCTCCCGATGTGTATCCGCACATTATCGAGCAGCTGGGCCGTGCCGGACTTGCGAAACCAAAGAGCGGCGAATCGTGGACGCGAGTGATTATCGAAAAGCCCTTCGGGCACAACGCCGAGTCGGCTCGAGATCTAAATGCGAAGGTGCTCGGCGTTTTCGAAGAGTCGCAGGTCTATCGCATCGACCATTACCTTGGCAAAGAAACCGTGCAGAACTTGCTGGTCTTTCGCTTCGGCAACGGAATTTTCGAGCCGCTGTGGAACCGCAATTACATTGACCACGTTCAAATCACGGCGTCAGAATCGCTGGGCGTAGAGCGCCGCGCGGCCTTCTACGAATCGGCCGGAGCGATGCGTGACATGATCCAGAGCCACGTGCTGCAACTCACCTCTTTGGTCAGCATGGAATCCCCCGTTCGATTTGACGCCACGGCGGTTCGCAACGAGAAAATCAAAGTTCTGCAATCGATCCGGCCATTTAAGGCCGATACCATTTCAACTTCGGCGGTGCGCGGTCAATACGGTCCCGGAATCATCGATGGAAAAGCGGTCCCCGGATACCGCCAGGAACCAGGTGTGAAACCCGATTCCGCGACGGAGACATTCGTGGCCTTGAAACTGTTCGTCGATAACTGGCGCTGGAGCGGCGTGCCATTTTATTTGCGATCGGGCAAACGCCTCGCTCGGTCGAAGGCCGAGGTCGCCATCCGTTTCAAGCGGGCGCCGCACATGGTTTTTCAGGGCGAAAAGGCGACGCCGAATTCTCTGGTCCTCAACATACAGCCCGACGAAGGCATCTCGCTTTGTTTCGGCGCAAAGTCGCCCGGCTCGCAGATGCACATTCAGCCGGTAACCATGGATTTCCAATATCGGCGGGCATTCGGCGCAGGCTCACGCGAAGCCTATGCGACGCTGATCAACGATTGCATTCGCGGCGACGCCACGCTTTTCGATCGCGCCGATAGCGTCGAGGCCGCCTGGGCGTTGGTGGACCCGATTCTCGAAGCGTGGAAGAACTCGCCTCCGTCATTCCCGAATTATGCGGCGGGAAGCCGGGGGCCAAAAGAAGCGGATGATCTTGTGGCCACAGGAGGACAGCGCTGGTGCGAATTATGACGCCCATCGTGTCCAGAAAATCCGATCAATCGGAGTTTTGGCATTTGTGGGAGCGAGGATGATTCTTGCCGGCGATATAGGCGGGACGAAGACCAATCTCGGTCTGTTCGACGCCCCGCAGGGCGCGCTGGTAAAGGTTACCGACAAGCGTTATATCAGCCATGAGCACACTGGGCTCGATGAGATCGTCAAAGACTTCGTTTGCGGCACCAAGGCGAAGATCACCGCCGCGTCGTTTGGAATTGCCGGTCCCGTGGTGGACAATCGCGTTCACACCGGAAACTTGCCGTGGATTATCGATGGCGCAACCCTCGCGAAAGAATTGGGACTGGAGCGCGTCCGCCTGCTCAACGATCTGGAAGCGACAGCTTACGGCGTGAGCATGATGCAGCCGATCAACCTAGAGAGGATCTACGCTGGTGTGCCTGCTCAGCAAGCGCACCGAGCGGTGATCGCCGCGGGTACGGGATTGGGAGAAGCCGTTCTTTTCTGGGATGGCACGAAACACCTGCCTATGGCCACAGAAGCCGGCCACGCCGATTTTGCTCCGCACACCGATCAGCACGCCGAACTCTGGAAGTTCATCAAGAGCCGCAACGAATTCGCGAGCACTGAAATGGTGCTTTCCGGCAGAGGCTTTCGGACCATCCATGAATTCCTGAGCCCCTCGGTGCGACATCCGAGTTTCGATGATCCGTCCGCTGATCCCGCGCGGGAGATTACGCAACAGGCCCTCGCCGGACAATGTCCCGTGTGCGTGGCGACACTGGATCTGTGGGTGGAAATCTACGGCTCCGAAGCGGGAAACCTGGCGGTGCGAAGTGTGGCGCGCGGCGGAATTTACGTGGCCGGCGGCATCGCGGTGAAAATACTGCCGAAGCTAAAAGAAGGAAAATTCGTCGCGGCCTTCAAAAACAAAGAAAAGATGGCATATTTCCTGGAGCAGGTTCCGATTCACGTGATTCTCGACGAAGAATGTCCGCTGAAGGGCGCCGCCTACGCGGCGTGGAAGAATTTGTAAAACGGTCCTCCCACGCCGCGCAATGAATGGTTACTCGCTCCTCAGGTCCATTTGTCGATTGAAACGCTGGTGACGTGGCTGAAATCCCCGCCAGCCCAGTAGGTGTTGGTCTCGCCTCCCAGCACGATGATCTCAATCGAAGATTTCGGGTTGGGAATCGGCGGCGCGCCCGGACGGCCCCGGCGGTAGAAGCGCTGGAAGGGAATCTCGCCATCGCCCATCTTCAGATACGAGGCGTAGGGCTCGACGCCGGCCTTTGCCTGCTCAAGTTCCTTGCGGTGCGTGTCCCAATAGAGCCACGCCGGCGTTTTCGAGTTTTTCGACCAGTAGTCGCTTAACTCTTCCTTCGAGTTGTATCCCTTTTCCTTCGCTTCGCGGGCGACGGTCGGATCGAGCAGCAGCGTGGCGGCGCTGGTGCCGAACGAGAAGAAATGCGTCAGCCAGTTGTTGATCAGTTCGTGGTAGGGCATGTTGGGGAACCAGGCGACGTTGTTCAAGCTCCAGCCGCTGAAGATGCTGACCACACTGTCATTCGGATTGAAGCCTTTCTGCACGTGGAACGGTTTCCAGCCGTCCGGAAGCTTGTTTTCCGTTTCTGCGATGCAGATGTTGTTGTAGTTGAAGTTGGTTCCCAGGGTGCCCATGTAGCTGAGTCCGGGCATGCCGCAGCCGCCGAGGTTTTTCGAAAGGATCGTCCATGCGCGGCCAATCACAGCATTGGGTTCGGCGAACGGACCCATCGCGCCGATGCCATAGTTCATCTTGATCTGGTCGGAGATGGGGCCATTCAGCAGCAGCATGCGGGAGAATGAGGACGTGGAACTGAACAGCGCAGGCTGCGAGGTTGAGGCGATGGCCAAAATGACGGGCAGGTACTCCGGACGCGCGCCGGCCATTACGGCATTGATGGCCACATGCCTGACCGTGAAGGACCACGACGGTTGAGCTCCGCGGGCGGCGCTCAACGTGCCGATAACCTCGTCAGGCTTGTGGCTCGTGCCCTTGAGCATCGCTTGCACCTTTTCTTCGGTGGGAAGGATGATGGGCATGAAGTCGGTCATGTTGTTATCGAGATAAATCCGCTGGAGGTTCTCCGCCGTATCCACGTAGGTAACCGGGCCGATGTCCGGGGTTACGGTACCGCTCCTTTTTTCTTCGGCCGTGAGCGGCTTAGTGAGCGCGTCTATGATTTCCGGCATGAGCGGCTTGCCGGTGACGGGGTCGTTGCCACCGAGAACGGCGTACATCTCCGCGTCCGTCTTGTTGGTCATAGGGTGGGGGAGGAAGCAGATGCGCTCGTCGGGCATGCCGCGGCTGGCGGCATTGGACTTCGCCAGATCCTTGAAGGCAATCGTAACCAGGGGGGCGGTGGGGAGCCCCAACTTCTCAACTTGTGCGCAGTGACCGACGGTCGCTGGTGTGCAGGTACTTCAATGGCCGTACGCCATGATCATGGCGTTGCCGCTGGCTTTCATTTCCGCCGTGAGCTTGGGGTCATCATCGAAATACGACCCAGCTTTCAAGCGGTACACCGTCTTCACGCTGGGCATATTCTTCTGGAACCAGATGGCGATCTGGTTCAGGAAGCGATCGGCACCGGCGAAGCCGTCAGACACTAAGAAAATCGTCTTACCGTCAAGGCTTGAAAGGCGCGGCGCCATGGGAATGAGCTGAATCGGGGGCGGTAAGCCCTTAGGATTTACGACTTCCAATTTCGCGTCCTTGAGGGCGGGATTTTTAGGCGAATGCTTTGGTTCGCCGAGGGCGGGGCTTGATGCCGCCAAAACAGCGGGAGAAATTCCGAGCAGAGACAGGATTTTGCGCCTATTAATCTTCATGGTTTATCCTCACTTCCGGGTCCTGAGTAATAGACCGTTCGTCCGTCATAAAGGTTACATATTATAACTATTTGCACCTGCCGAGCATCAGGGCAGAGCAAACGCGTAGATTGCGTTACCGTACGTCGGAGTGCGCATATTCGGTACTTCCTTGCTCAGCTCCGGCACTTTCAGATTGAAACCTGTCATCACGCAAATGTACTGCTTGCCATTCACTGCGTAAGTGATCGTGCTGACGGAA
>CAVPWV010000023.1:0-20592 GCA_963709445.1 uncultured Acidobacteriota bacterium | reverse complement strand
CACTTTGTGCCCGGGAAGCTGCCCGCCTTCGCCCGGTTTTGCTCCTTGCGAGATTTTGATTTGCAGGTCGTCCGCATTCACCAGGTAATTCGTGGTGATGCCAAACCGCGCCGAAGCCACCTGCTTGATTGCGCTGCGCCGCAAATCTCCATTCTCATCGGGACGGGAAAAACGACCTTATCCTCGCCGCCTTCGCCGGTATTCGATTTCCCGCCGATGCGGTTCATCGCAATCGCCAGCGTTTCGTGCGCTTCCTTGCTGATTGAGCCGAAGCGACATCGCACTCGTAGCGAACCGTTTAACGATCTGGAAGCCGGCTCCACGTCTTCCAGCGGAATCGGTTCGCCCGCGGGCTTGAAATCGAACATGCCGCGCAGCATCAGCAAGTCACGATTCTGCTGGTCGATAGTTTTCGCAAACTCCTCGAAAGTTTCCGGCTTGCCTTGCCGCACCGCGTGCTGCAGCTTGCTCACGGTCACCGGGTTCAGCAAATGGCGCTCGCCGCGCACGCGAAACTGATATTCTCCGCCGACTCGCAGCTCCGTCTCCGATTCGCTCGGATGCTGCATCGCAAACTCGTGCTTCATCAGCGACTCGCGCGCCAGCACATCGATCCCCACGCCTTCGATCCGCGACGGCGTGCCGGTGAAGTAGCGTTCCACGAGCGACCGGTTCAATCCGATGGCCTCGAATATCTGCGCGCCCTGATAGCTTTGCAGCGTCGAAATTCCCATCTTCGAAAATGTTTTGAGCAGCCCTTTATCCACGGCCTTCATGTAACTTTTGAAAACTTTGTCCCACGTGCTTTCCGGCGCGAAATGCCCGTTGTTGTAAAGGTCTTCGAGTGTTTCAATCGCCAGATACGGATTCACCGCGCTCGCGCCGTAGCCCAGCAGCAGCGCGAAATGCATCACCTCGCGCGGCTCGCCCGATTCGACGATCAACGCAACCTGGTTTCGCGTCTTCTCGCGAATCAAATGGTTGTGCACCGCCGAAAGCGCCAGCAAACTCGGAATCGGCGCGTAGCTGCGATCGACGCCGCGGTCGGAAAGAATCAGCAAGGTGTAACCGGACTTGATCGCCAGCGAAGCGCGCTCGCAAAGCTCCTCCACCGCCTTTTCAAGTTCCTGCTCGCCGCCATCCGCGCGAAACAGCGCCGAAAGCGTCGTCGCCAGAAAGTCTCCCCACTTCACGCCGCGCAATTTTTCCAATCGCCAATTTGAAATGATCGGATGGCGCAGTTTCAGCGTGTGCGAATTCTTTGGCGTCTCATCGAGAATGTTTCCTTCGCATCCGATATACGTGTTCAGCGACATCACCAGGTCTTCGCGAATCGGATCGATCGCCGGATTCGTCACCTGCGCGAACGTCTGCTTGAAATAGCTGAAAAGCAGTTGCGGCTTATCGGACAGGCAAGCAAGCGGCGTATCGATGCCCATCGATCCCACTGGCTCCTCGGCCTTCGCCGCCGCAGGCTGCAGAATCGTCTTCAGATCTTCATCCGTGTAGCCGAAAGCGCGCTGGCGCATCAAAATCGTTTCGTGGTCCGTGGGCTGCACATTTGTCGGGCTCGGCAGGTGATCCAGAGTGATCTGGTTGTCCTTCACCCACTGCGCGTAGGGCTTGCGGGCCGCCAGCTGCTTTTTCACTTCGTCGTCGGAGATCAACCGCTTCTGTTCCGTATCCACCAGCAACATCCGGCCGGGCGCAAGCCGTCCCTTCATGCGGATTTCTTCCGGCTTGATCATCGGCAGCACGCCGGCTTCGGACGCCATCACCACCAAACCGTCCGCCGTCACCAAATACCGTCCGGGACGCAATCCATTCCGATCGAGCTTCGCCCCGATCACGCGCCCGTCGGTAAACGCGACCGCTGCGGGCCCATCCCACGGCTCCATCAGCGAGGCGTGGTATTCGTAAAACGCCTTCACGTCCTCGGGCATTGCGGTGTCGTTGTCCCACGCCTCGGGAATCAGCATGGACATCACGTGCGGCAGGCTGCGGCCGGCGAGCGTCAGCAACTCCACGGCATTATCCAGCATGGCCGAATCGCTGCCGCCCGGCGTGATGATGGGCAGCAGTTTTTCCATGTCCTTGCCAAATAGCGGAGAACCCAGCACGGATTGCCGCGCGTACATCCAGTTGGCGTTCCCGCGCAGCGTGTTGATTTCCCCGTTGTGGCAGACGTAGCGGTAAGGATGCGCGAGTTGCCAGCTCGGAAATGTGTTCGTCGAAAAGCGTTGGTGGACCAAAGCCAGCGCGCTGGTCACGTCCGGGTCCGCCAGCTCCTTGTAGAAATGCATGATCTGCGGAGCCAGCAAGAGCCCTTTGTAAACGATGGTCCGCGAGGAAAGGGAGGGGATGTAGAAAAATCCCTTTCTCTTTTAGCTCGGATTCGGCCACCAGGGATTCCGCCCGCTTCCGCATCACGTAGAGCTTGCGTTCCAGCGCGTCCTGATCCATTCCCCGCCCGCGCCGGACGAAAATCTGTTCGATGTAAGGCTGCGAATTTCGCGCCACGCGCCCGATCATGTCTCCGTTGATCGGCGTGTCGCGCCATCCCAGCACCGTCAAGCCCTGTTCGCGCGCGCATTTTTCGACCATGCCTTCGCACAGGATTCTTTCCTGCGGATCCACCGGCAAAAAAACCATTCCAATTCCGTATTCGCCGGGCGCCGGCAGCGTGAATCCAAGCTGCGAGCATTCGCGCTCGAAAAAGGTGTGTGGAATTTGGATCAGAATGCCCGCGCCGTCTCCCGTTTCCGGATCGCAGCCGCATGCGCCGCGATGCGTCAGATTGATCAGGATCTGGATGCCCTTTAGCACGATATCGTGCGATTTTTGCCCCTCTATATTGGCGATGAAGCCCACGCCGCATGCGTCGTGCTCATTTTTAGGACAGTAAAGTCCCTGAGCCTTGGGCAGGCTCAAAAATGGATATGCCGGCTTCATTTCGATGCGATTTTTCGCCTTCGGATTTTTGATCATCGCCATGGTAATCGGGACAACCCCGATCGGGCCGCAAAACTGCTCGAACAATAATACACCGGAAGGCCGCGATTTGTTTCCCGAGCCCTGGCCAACGGGCTTGCAGTCGTCTGGCACTTCGCGAACCTGTGAGTCCTTGTCCAAGCATAAGCGATTGACACCTTCAGGCAATGGGAGGATTATTCGGGCGCTTTGTGCCCGCACGCATACACAATGACTGAGAAAAGTTTCTACGGTTGGAAGGTGTTGTTCATCTTCTGGCTGATCATCGTGCTGAACTTCGCTTTTCCGACCTTCGCGACCAGCGTCGTCAACACTTACATGGCCAAAGCGATGCACCTGAATCGCAAGGAGCTGGGCCTGGCGTTTTCCGTTTTCAGCCTGATGGCCGGATTGCCGGCTCCGCTCGTCGCCAAGTCGATCAACAAATTCGGCCTTCGTTTCACTCTGTTTGTTGGAACTCTCTTGACGTCCTGCGGCGCATTTCTCATGGCCTCCTTTGTTAAAACCACGTCGGAGGCGATCGTAATTTTCGGAATTGTAGTCGGCGCGGGAGTAGCTCTCGCTGGCACGCTCGGGCCGCAGGTCGGTGCGGCTCGCTGGTTTCATCGCAAGCGCGCTCGCGCTATGTCGCTGCTGCTCACGGCATCCGGCATAGGCGGTTTCATTGCCGTGCCCACTTTGAACGCGATCATCGCGCGCTTCGGAACCTGGCGGGCGGCGTGGTGGTGCATGGCATTCATGTCACTGGCAGCGGCCCTTGTCGCCGCATTCTTCGTCAAGGACAGTCCCGCGCAAATGGGACAGTTCCCGGATGGCGACGCTGCGCCACGCGCGCCTGAATCTTCGCTCGAGCGTTCCCGAAGCAGAGGCGGAGTCTACAAGACCGACGAGGATTGGACCCTGCGAGAAGCTCTCGCCTCGCGAACGTTGTGGTTGCTGGTGCTCACCTATCTAGGATTTTTCATGGGCTTCTTCATCTACATCGCGCACGGCGTCTCGCATCTCGAGGGCCTTGGATATGCGCCCAGCCAAGCGGCGAGATCGATCTCGATCATTCTGATTTCGTCGATGATCGGACAATTCGCGGTCGCCGTGCTCGGTGATCGCATCGAGCCGCGCTATCTTTCGGCCGTGGCCGTGTGCCTGTACGGTGCCGGAACGCTGCTTTCGATTCGCGCTTCGGGGCCGGGCGGGATTTATCTCTATGCGATTCTGATGGGAACCGGTTTCGCCACGGCGTTCACCTGCCTGGCCACAATTCTGAGCAATTATTACGGATTGAAAGCGTATCCTGCTGTCCTCGGAGTCACCATGCCGATGGGCACGATTCTGGGATCGGTCGGTCCGGTGACCGCGGGATATTTTTTCGATAAGTACGGCACCTATTCGGGAGTCTTCGAAACGGTCGCTGGCCTGTGTTTTGCCAGCGCCATCCTGTATCTCTTGGCCGTTCCTCCGGTGAAGCGCTCCGCGCGCGCGGCTGCCGAACCTGCTTCGCAGCGTATCTGACATCGGCTGTTTCGCCGCTCCGCTGGACCCAAGCCCCTAATTCTCCGCCAGTTAGCCACTTTAATTGTAAATTCTGATGACACCCACTCCGAATTTGAATTTGCCTCGCGCACGTAAGGCTTCCTAAAGTGGAGTATGAATCTGCATCCTGCGTCCGAAGCGCCCAGCGATATCGCGCTGCTCCACGAAATTGGCGAACGCATCGCCGCCGCCGATCCGCTCACCACGGTTCTCGATCTGGTGGTCGAGTTCGTTTCGGCCGTCGTTAGATGCGATTCGTGTTTTGTCTACGTCCTCGAAGGAGAGAATCTTATTCTGCGGGCCTCGCAGAATCCCCACTCGGACGTATTGGACCGCCTGAAGCTGCGCATGGGGCAGGGAATCACAGGCTGGGTGGCTGAGAATAAGCGACCCGTGACCATCGCCCGCAATGCCTTGCTCGATCCGCGCTTTCAATTATTTGCCGAGCTGCCTGAGGATCGCTTCGAGGCTTTCTTGTCCGTCCCAATTTTGTGCCGCGACAAGCTTGTCGGCGTGATCAACATCCAGCATCGCGAGCCGCACCAGCACAGCCAGCGCGAGATTCACTTGGTTTCTACCATCGGCTTCCTCGTAGGACCCGAAATCGAATTGGTCCGCGTGGAAACCGAAAGTTCGCGTTCCTTCGAACTGGCCGAAGTGCGCGAGATGGTCGAAAGCGCCCAGAAAATCCTCGCGCGCAAGCTTCACATCGCCGAGCAAGACGCCTACCCCATCCTGCAACGGGAAAGCCGCAAACGCCGCAAATCCATGAAAGAAATCGCCGAAGCCATCCTCATCGCCGACGAAATCGCTCGCTTGTAGCGACGCGCCAGAGGTTTCGATCAGGGCTTGATATGCGAGCGAAGCATTTGGAGCGGCTTGATCACCACATTCGGCGGGATGTTATCTTGCAGCTCAAGCAGAGGAGTCAGCGTGCCCTCTTGCGCATCCAGCGGTGTGAACTTCCAATTCATTCCCGCGCTGTATTGATCTTTTTCGAGGACCACGAAATAGAGCGCACCCGATTTGAAGTGGACATTCAGCAACGGTGCGTCACCTTCGTCCGCGTGAGTGCCGTCGATCAGGTTTCCAGCTTTATCGGTGACGACGTCGAAGTTATTCAAAGTGCCGCTCAGCTTGCCGTCTTGTTCTTTCAAAACTAGCGTCGCGAAGACCTGGCCCTTGAAGGTTGCTTTCCACGTGCCCACGAAAGATTTCAAATCCGGAGCGTCTTCTTTTGCAAGCGCGGTGCTCTGACGAGTCGAGGCTGAAAGGCGCAACGCGCCAAGGCAAGCGACGGCGAGCAGCAACAGGCTCGCTTGCCTCGTGACTGCGCGATCGCGGCCAGTAAATCTCATGTCCTTACCTCCAAGGTGCCGCTTACGATCCTGTTGATGCATAGTGGCGCGTCCCGAAATTCCACAAAGAAACCGCCAGCGTGAAAAACGCAGCCGCTACCACCGGCACCACTGGCGCGTATTCCGGCGTTACCGCGCGGCCCAGCAGTCGGACGCTAGGGTAGAACGAAGCGAGTCCAAAGGGAATCACCCAGCACAGGACAAACTGTACTCCGGCGCTGTAGATCGAAAGCGGGTAGCGCCCGAAAGCGATCACGTTCCAAACCGGCGGGCTGACGCCGATGCGATCTTCAAACCAGAAAGACACGCTGGTGAGAATCAAGAAAACCGAAAGGTAAATCACTCCCGCACAGAGCCCGAAGAAAAGCAACATCGCGATTTTGTCCGGCGTCCACGCAACCCGAAGCCGCCGCGCCGCCCACGCGACGCAAAAAATTCCGGTCGCCACTTCTTGAACCGCCTCGATGCGAAATTGCTCGAACAGCACTTGAAATAGAGACGAAACCGGCCGCAGCAGCACCCGGTCGAATTTCCCCTCGATGATGTAGTTGTTGCCGAAATTGTAGAGGTTCAAGCTGATCACGTTGAACAGCCCGTAAGGAATCAGCGAGAAGCCGTAAAGAAACAGCACCTCGGGAAACGTCCAACCGGCAAGCCTCGGGATTCTCTGGAACAAAATGAGGACGAATCCAAGTTGAAAAACTGTTGCAGCGAAGCTGGTGCCCAGGCTGATCAGAAAATCTGCGCGATAGCCGATCTGCACCTTCAGGTACTGAGTAAAGTATCCCCACAGCAGCATGGCATGCCGACTCAGCGAGGCTGCAAGATTTGAGAGGCGCGTTTTTTTCGGCATTGTCAGCCTCCCTGGATTGTAATTGTGCGCAGCGTGCGACTCCACCACAAGTGCGCGAGGATTATCAGCGCAAAAACCCAGAACCACTCAGTAGCGAGAGCTCGCAGCGCGTGGGCGCGATCGAGTTTGCCGAGATAAATTTGAAGCGGCGTGTAGGCGATATGCTCGAAGGGGAGCCAGGCCAGAATTTGTTGAATCTTGTGCGGAAAAAACGTCATCGGGAGCAGCAGCCCGGAAAGCAATTCGATCAGCCATTGCTTGGCGCGGATCAGAGCCAGGATGGATTTCAGCGGAATCGCGCAAGTGCCAATCATGAAGTTGATCGCAGCCATGAGGAAGAAACTGCCGAGCACCGCGACCAGAAAGAAGAGGAAATTTTCGCGCGATGCCGGCCGCTGAAGAGGAAACACGAACGCCACGACCACTGCCGTCGGCAAAGTGAGCAGTCCCAGGCGGAATGCGGACTCGCCCATCGCCCGGCTGATCCACATCCATTGCACCGAAACCGGCTTGATCAAATCCATGGCGATCTTGCCCTCGATCACTTCGTAGGCCATTTCCTGGTCGATGGTATTCCAGTAGAACGAGCGGATGATCCAGCCGACGCTGACGTAGGTGATCATTTGCGAAAGGTTGTAGCCCGCAAACGACGAAGCGGAGCGAAATACGGCGTTCCAAATGAAATAGTAAATCGTCACGTTGAGCGAATACGTGATGATGCCGGTGAAATAGCGCAGCCGAAACGCGAGAATGTTGACGAACCCAACGCGCGCAAATTCCGCGTAAGGCGCCAGAGACTCGACGAATTCACTCATGCGAAGTTGGCCTCAGCGCATCTCGGAATGGACAAGGACAGCTGCTGTTTGCCCCGAGCTTTAGCATCATGTTCACGCGACGATCTTAGGTAGACGGATGGCCGAGTGCAAGGGCGGGCGCCTGCGGACTTTCGCTGGGCCCGGTGCCGGGCGGATGGAAAAGCGGGACGCGGTGCACTACACTCCTTCGTGCTTCAAGCCGCGCGATTATGATAATGGCGCCATCAAAAGTGGAGGAATCGGTATGCAGCGTGTGATGAATGAAACGGGGAAGACGAAGGCGCTGGGGCCCGGGGCGCTGAATGGCAAGCGTTACATTGAATCGCTGCGAGATGGACGAGAAGTGTGGGTGGCTGGCCAGCGGGTGAAGGATGTGACCGCGCACCCAGTTTTTGCGGGGATGTGCCGCGAAATGGCGCGAATTTACGACATGCAGCATGCCCCCGAGACCATGGACCAGATGACGTTCGTGAATGAAAACGGGGCGCGCGTCTCGTATTCATATCTGGAGCCGAAATCGTACGACGACCTTTTGTTGCGGCGGCGCAACGCCGAAATCTGGGCGCAAGAATCGTTTGGGATGATGGGACGCTATCCTGATTTCTGCGCGGCTATCGCCATCGGATTCAAAAACGCCGGCGACGAGTTGGCAAAATTCAATCCGGCATTCGCGAAGAACGCGGCGTGGCATCACCAATTCGCGTCTGAAAACGATCTTTGCCTCGGGCACGGCCTCCATGATCCGACGATGGATAAATCGCTGCGCCCGGAGCAGGACCCCGACCGCTGCCTGCGGATTGTGAAGGAGACGGACAACGGCTACGTCGTGCGGGGCGCGCGGCTCGTGACGCTGGCGCCGCTGTGCCACGAAATGCAAATCGCTCCCACGTATCAATTGAACGAGCGCGAGAAGGACCACGCGATTTGGTTCGCGATTCCCGCCAACGTAAACGGCCTGAAAATTATTTGCCGGGAGCCATTCAGCAACCGGAGCGCATTCGACCATCCGGCATCGTCGCGATTCGACGAAGAAGACGCGATGGTGATTTTCGACGATGTGCTGGTGCCATTCGAGCGGGTGTTTCTAGCGCGCGAGCCTTTGGCGGCGCGCCAGCTATTCGGGCCGCGGGTAATGACGTGGGCCGGCCCTTCGGCGACAGTGCAAGCGATTGCGCGCATGGAGCTTTTGATCGGGGTCGCCCATTTGATGGCGAAAACCGCCGGAACGGACACACGGCCGCAAGTGCAGACGGAGCTCGGCGAGCTGGTTACGTATCAGCGAATCCTGCAATCCATCCTGCGCGCGGCGGAAGTGGATTGCATCAAAACGCCGACCGGCCTAGTGGCGCCGGGCCCGATGATCCATCAGCGGTCGCTTACGGCACTCGTTTCCGAGCGAATCATCAATATTTTGGAGCACATCGGCTCGAGCTCGCTGATTTTCGCGCCGAGCGAGAAGGATTTTGATGCGCCGGAATTGCGTCCACTGCTGGATGTGTATTCGCGGGGCAAGGGCGCCTCCGGATTCGACCGAGTGAAGCTGGCCAAGCTCGCGTGGGAGTTGACGGGCGATCAGTTCGGCGGGCGGCAGCAATTGTACGAGCGGCTGCATTCGGGTGATCCGCAAACAGTAATTTCGCTGTCGTATTTGCAGTATGACAAGAGCAAAGCGGTGAAAATGGTCGAGCGGCTGATCGGCGCGAAGTTCGCGGTGTGATTCTTAGCTAGCGGTCGGCGTAAAAGCCGGCTCTCGCCTGCACAATGAGATCTTTTTTCTTAGTGGCGAGATGGATCCTGTGATACCCGATCTCGGCGTCGGGACCTTCCGGTGTGTAGCCGAGGCTGTACTGATTGCGCAGTTCCTCTTCGATCTGCGCGTAGATTTTGTCGACGGGCTGTTTACCTGAAACTTCGAAAAGCCGGCCGCCGGTTTCCTCGGAAATCTGTTGGAGAACTTTCTTGCCATCCGCGTGTTCTTCTTGCCGCGGATACTGGCGACGCCCGCCGCCACCCATCGGGCCCATGCCTCCATGCATGCCGCCGAAACCTCCGCCTCCGAATCCGCCGCGCCCTTCCTCGCCTTTGAATAGGATGGAGTAAACAAGAGTGTCGGCGCGCTGGGCCGCCTCAATGGCGCTCTGTAATGATTCTTTGCTGCCGCGATCGACTCCATCGGTGAGGACAATGAGCGCCTTGCGCCCCTGCTGCTTTTTCATCACATCATCGGAGGCAAGCCATATGGCATCGTAGAGCAAGGTTCCGCCGCCGCGGCCTTGGCGGCCAGATCCGTAACCGGGCGAGCCGCTCCCGTTCCGTTCCGGCGTCTCGAGCAAGTCGAGCGAGGATTCCAGCTTTTTGCGCGACGACGTGAGGTCCTGTAGCAGCTCCACTTCACGGTCGAAATGGATCAGAAAGGCTTTGTCCATGTCCTCGCGCAGCACGTGGTCCAGAAACGTGTAGCTGGCGCTTCGCTCGTCGCCAAGAACGCGGCGTTGGCTCCCGCTGGTATCGACGAGCAGGCCCAGGGTCAGCGGGAGATTGTCTTCCTGCAAATAATATTTGATAGTCTGCGGATGGTCGTCTTCTTCCAAGATGAAATCGTCTTTGGTGAGGTTGCGAATGATGTTTCCGTGTTTATCCCGCACAGTGGCGAGCACGTTGACAACTTTTACTTTGACGGAAATGTTCGGCGCCTGCTGGGCTTGCAGGGGCGCGCCTGCCAATAGCACAACCAGCGAGAGTTGAAGGGCACGAACTAGCTTCATGTGGGTGTATTCGCCCGGATTGGATGTGCAGGGAGCAGTTTTGGTTTGTTGGCGCCTAGACCGGAACTTCCAGGTTGGCTTCCCCAGCGTAAATGCGCTTGACGACTTCTTCGATGGATTCGTCTTCGATGAGGAGGTCGCGAACCTCAACGGCGGCGAGGATCTGGCGGATTAGGTCGGCAGTGGCCACTTGGGTGCGATCGAAGCTGATGCGAAAGGTCAGCTCATCCACTTGGTCGAGATGGAGGCCATCGCGCGAAAAGGCCGCGACGCGGCTGGCTTCAGCGCGGTCTTTCAGCACGAACTTAATCTGTTTCGTGCGGAGCAACCTTTCTTTCAATTGATCGAGCGGGCCATCGTAAAGGACGCGTCCGTGGTCAATGATCATGATGCGGCGGCAAAGCTCCTCGATGTCGTCGAGATCGTGAGTGGTCAGTAAAACGGTGGTGCGAAACTCGCGATTGATAGCGCGGAGGAACTGGCGGATGTGATCCTTGGCGACCACATCGAGGCCGATGGTCGGCTCGTCGAGGAAGAGCAGCGGAGGATTGTGCAGCAGCGCGGCGGCCAGATCGCAGCGCATGCGTTCGCCTAGCGAAAGTTTGCGAACGGGAGTGTGCAGGTAATCGCGAATGCCGAGTATTTCGTTGAAGCGCTCCATGCGAGCGTCGAAATCGTTTTGAGATACATCGTAAATGCGGCGCAGCAGCTTGAATGATTCGATCACCGCAATGTCCCACCAAAGCTGAGTGCGCTGGCCGAAGACGACCCCGATAGTTTTGACGTACTGCGTGCGCTGGCGAAAAGGGACAAAGCCGTTGACGACGATTTCGCCGCTAGTGGGAACGAGAATGCCCGTCAGCATTTTGATGGTTGTGGATTTGCCCGCGCCATTCGGTCCGATGTAGCCCACCATTTCGCCGCGATCAATGGAAAAGCTGACGCGGTCCACAGCCGCCACGTTGCGGTACTCGCGGACGAAAAGATTCTGGATCGAGCCCAGGATTCCCTCGCGCCGGTGGAAGGCGCGAAAGTGTTTCGAAAGCTCGCGGACATGGATGAGCGGGCCGGCGGTCATGGGCGCAGGAATTCTAACATTTGCGGCAGGCTACTGTAGAACCGCGGCTAGTTATTGGGCGCGGCTTGCTGCTTTTTGTAGGCGTCCCAGGAAATGGAGATGAGATAGGCGTGGATGGCATCTACTTCCGCGGGGCTTAGAACGCCATTCCAGGGCGGCATTCCCGCATTCTCCAACAGGCCGCCGAGAACGATCTTCTGAAAGGCCTCGTGCGTTTCGGGGCTCATCCTGCGCAAATCAGGCGTGAGCGTGTGTGGCGCATTTGCATGGCACGAACTGCAATGCGCGGCGAAGAGCATAGCGCCCTGTTTAACCGTTTCGGCAGATGCGGTGAGCGGAGGTGGCTGCGGAATCGGCTGAATCGGCGGCAGAAGCGGGGGAATTGGCGCAGGACCGCCGCCCAGTTTGAAGGCGATGATGCGGCCTTCGTTCCCGCGCTGGTAAGCAGCGTTTTCCGGATGCGGGAAATTCCAGCCGCCTCCTCCCCACCCAGCCATCACCGCCACGTATTGGACGCCATCAACCGTATAAGACATCGGGCCGGCGATCACGCTGGTCCCGATTTCAATTTCCTTTAGCTTTTTTCCGGTATCCGCGTCGTAGGCGCAAAAATATCCCGTGCCGGTACCCTGGAACACGAGCCCACCCGCTGTTGCCAGCACTCCGGGGCGATCCCACCAATCAGACATCGGAACTTCCCAAACGATCTTGCTGTGAATCGGATCCCACGCGCGCAGAAAAGCCTTACCAGAAAAAATAGAAGTCTGGCCATTCTCAATTTCTGGAATGTAGACGAGGCCGGTCTTCGGGTCGTACGACATCGGGTTCCAATTGTGGCCGCCCATCGGCGATGGCGAAATGAAGCCTTTTCCATTCGATGAATATCTGAAATCGCGCGCGTTGGCGGCTTCCACGGGCCGTCCGGTTTTCATATCGACGTGGCTCGCCCAGGTGACGGGAACATATTTATCGGCGGAGAGAAGTTTGCCGGTCTGGCGATCGAGGATGTAGAAGAATCCCGGCTTCGAGGCTTGCATCAGGACCTTGCGCATTTTTCCGTCGATCTTCAGATTGGCCAGGATGATCGGCTGCACCACATCGAAGTCCCATTGGTCGCCGGGCACCTCCTGGTAATACCAGGCCATCCGGCCCGTATCTGGATTCACGGCGATGATCGACGCGATGTAAAGATTGTCGCCGCCGCTGGGGCTGCGCCGCGATTGATCGTAAAAAGTTCCGTTGCCGGTGCCGAAATAGAGGAGATTCAGTTCCGGGTCGTAATCCATCGCGTCCCAAACGGTCCCGCCGCCGCCCATTTTCCAATTGCTCTTGGGGTCCCATGTTTTGGCTGCGGCTTTGAGTTCGGGATTTTCGTAGGGCTTGGATGGATCGCCGGGCACGGTGAAGAATCGCCACGCGAGTTTACCGGTATCAAGATCGTAGGCGCTGATGTAGCCGCGCGCGTCGTATTCCCCTCCGCCATTTCCGATGACGACGACTTTTCCGGCAACTGCGGGCGCGCCGGTGGAGGTATAGCCTTTTTTGTGGTCGATAATCGTGTCGGCCTGCCACACCACGTTACCGGTGGCTGCGTCCAGCGCAAAAAGTTTTCCATCGAAGGACGCGACGTACACTTTGCCCTTCCATACGGCGACGCCGCGATTCACTTCGTCGCAGCACGCTTCGCGGTTCACGCGCAGGTCGGCGTGCGGATCGAAGCTCCAGATTTCTTTGCCGGTCCTCGCATCGAGCGCGTAGGCCTTCCCGGTTGAGCCGGACGTGTACATCACGCCATCGACCACGATGGGCGTCGCTTCGAGGCCGCGGTTGGTGTGCGTGTCGTAGTCCCACGCAAAGCCGAGGCGATCGACATTCTGCTTATTGATCTGGGCGAGCGGGGAATAATAGCCTTGGCCGAAGTCGCGGCCCGGGGTGAGCCACTCTCCCGGGTGCTTGTCGGCCGCGAGCAGCCGCTTGGTGTCGATCTGACCGCGAGCGGCGGGATTGCCCTGATCTCCGAACGCAATTACCTTCAGCAGGCCATAGCCTGCGAGCGAGCAGACTACCGCCGCCATTGCGAGGCCAGACACAACTCGGAACCTCAGAAACATAAAGTCACCTGCCCTGCGCAGCTCGATCTCAGTGGTAGCGGATCCAAGGTGAATGCATGTTGTACGGGACGCCGATAAACACTGCCTCGATCTGCTGAATTTTGCCATCCCGAATTTTGAATAATTCCAACAGGCAAAGCGTGCTGGGAATTCTTATGGGCGAATGTATGACCGTCCCGTCGGTAAGGGCGAAGTTGGCGAGCCTTCCGGCATGATCGATGAAGCCGGCCGCCATCACCAGGCCGCGCTCTTCGTCCACCAGGAAAAAACGGCGGTCGCGAACGCGGTCGTCGTAGCGGTAATTGCCGAGCTTGAATTGCTGGGCGCAACCCAAGTTCGAAACGGGGATGATTTTCATGAGATCGGGATTATGCGTTGTTTGCAAACCGTTCTCGATGCGATTGCAATTGTCGTCGAACTGCGTGAAGAGCACTCCGTCATTGAGTTGAAGCGTGCTGAAATAGCCGTCAACAAGCGCGATCATGCGAGCACGGGGGCGCCTCGACTCCGGCGGGACGATTTCGTTCAGCACCGGCTTATCGACTAGGTTGGGTTTGCTGGGAAACGGTCCGCTGCCTTCGCTGCGCCGGATCAGAGTTTCGGCCTCGGAAATTTTGCCGTCTTCCACTTTGAGCCGCAGCGCGAAAACGGAAGTAGCGTTTGTTTCGTCCACGATTCCGTAGAAGCCGACTTCACCGTTGGTGGGATCAGCCATCCGGAGATTGTAATCGCCGAGGCCGGTCACGGTGCCCCACACTCCGTCGCCGATATCCATCATCACGTTATTTTCCGAGTAGCGGAAATTCTTCCCCAGCGGCAGGCGCGACGGATCTTTCATCTTGAGCGCGTCGAGATATTGATCGAGGAAGCCGTATAGGCAAGCGCGATCGCAAGCGGGCGCAACGCCATCTTGCGCGTTGTCCGCGGCGCGAACGCGGCCGGGGTGCGCCGTGCCCATTGCAATAATTGCGAGGCACCCCGAGGCCAAAAGCGCCTTTTTGGGCATCATTTCATCCTCCGGATCGACCGGCGGGAAGATACTACATCGAGCGAAAACTACAAGGAGTTTCCATCCGCGGGAGGAACGATGTGCGGGTTCGGCGCCACGTCAATGCTCGTCTGTTGAGGAATTACTGGGAAAACGGATAATCTGGTGGCAAGATCGGGCGGCCCTTTTTTCGCCATTGGGCCATCTGAACGACCTGAACCATTTCATGATCGAACCGCGCGAATCCAAACGGGGGACCCATGGGGAATGAAAAGCGTTTTGACCTGGACCGGCTGAAGGCGATTGACGTCCACGTGCACATCGAACACGAAGGAGAAGGAACTGAAACCGATCAGGCGGCGAAGGAGTACTTCGGCGGCGCCGCAGCGCGAGGGCGCAAGGAGATGGCGGAATACTATCGCTCTCGGAATATCGGATGCGTGGTTTTTACCGTTGATGAGCGCCTTACCGGCAGACCGGTGGTCCCGAACGACGAAGTCATCGAGTTTGCCGCGGAAAATGCCGACATCATGATGCCTTTCGCGAGCGTGGATCCAACTCGCGGGCCGGAGGCAATCAGCGAAGCAAAACGGCTGATTGCGACGGGGCTACTCCGTGGATTCAAGCTTCATCCGCCATTGCAGCAATTTTTCCCGAACGATCGCGTGGCCTATCCGCTTTACAAGGTGATCGAAGATGCGGGCCTGCCCGTAGTGTTTCACACGGGGCACAGCGGCATCGGCACGGGAATGCCCGGCGGCGGGGGAATCCGATTGAAATACGGCAACCCGATGTATATCGACGATGTGGCCGTCGATTTTCCCGACATGCCGATTATCATGGCGCATCCGTCGTTCCCCTGGCAGGATGAAGCAATCTCGGTCTGCCTTCACAAGCGGCAGGTTTACATCGACTTGTCGGGTTGGTCGCCGAAATACTTCGCTCCGAATTTGATTCAATACGCGAATTCCTTATTGAAGACGAAAATGCTCTTCGGGTCGGACTATCCACTGATTACTCCCGACCGGTGGATGGCCGATTTCGAGAAGGCTCCCTTCAAGGACGAGGTGCGGCCACTGATTCTGAAGGAAAATGCGATGAGGTTGTTTGGCCTCACGTCCAAAAGCGCGGCAAGGGATTAAGTGTGGACAGCCGATTAGGGAAGCATAGCGTCCCTGCGTTCAAATAAGCAGATTGCGATAGCAACGGCGCCTGTTCTGCCACGCCCCGCGTAAAGGAGGAGTCATGCAGGAATTCGATCCTCACGTTCTCGACGAGAAGGCGGTCCCTCCGCCCGAAGATTTCAGCAAGCGCGCGCGGGTGCGTTCGCTCGAGCAATATCGCGAGATGTACGAGCAGGCGGAGCGCGAGCCGGAAGTGTTCTGGGGCGAGCAAGCGAAGATGATTGACTGGTTTGAGCCTCCCACCAAAGTGCTCGAATGGGACTTGCCACACGCGAAGTGGTTCACGGGAGGAAAGCTCAACGTCGCATATAACTGCCTGGACCGGCACCTCGAGAAAAATCTCAACAAGCCGGCTTTGCTTTGGGAGGCGGAAGACGGCTCATCGCTTCAATTCACATACGCGGAGTTGCACGAACGCGTGTGCCGGTTCGCGAACGCGCTGAATTCTCTGGGCGTAAAACCGGGCGACTGCGTGGCGATTTACTTGCCGATGATTCCGGAATTGCCGATTGCCATGCTCGCATGCGCGCGGATTGGTGCCGTGCACTCCGTGATTTTCGGCGGATTCAGCGCCGCAGCGCTTGTCGATCGGATCGCGGATGCAAAATCGAAAATACTTATCACCGCGGATGGAGGTTTTCGCCGCGGGAAGATTGTTCCGCTGAAAGAGACTGCTGACGCCGCGCTCAGGAATTGCCCCACCATCGAAAAATCAATCGTTGTGAAACGCACAGAGGAAAAAATCGGCTGGCAAGAAGGCCGCGATCTCTGGTGGCACGATCTCGAAAAGGCCGCTTTGCCGGAGTGCGCCGCGGAATCGTTCGATTCCGAGCATCCGCTCTACATTTTGTATACCAGCGGCACCACGGGAAAACCCAAAGGCGTGCTGCACACTTCGGCCGGCTACCTGCTGCAAACGATGTGGACCGCGCAGATGGTTTTCGATCTGCGCGACGACGACGTCTACTGGTGCACCGCCGATATCGGCTGGGTCACGGGGCACAGCTACATCGTGTACGGGCCGCTCGCGAACGGCGCGAGTGTTCTGATGTACGAAGGCGCGCCCGATCACCCGCGCCGCGACCGCTTTTGGGAAATTGTGCAGCGCTACAAAGTGACGATTTTTTACAGCTCCGCCACGGCGATCCGCTCATTCATGGCCTGGGGAACAGAATGGATCGATTCGCATGACGTAAGCAGCCTGAGACTCCTCGGCACTGTCGGAGAATCAATCAATCCCGCCGCGTGGAAATGGTATTTCGAGGCGATTGGGAAAAATCGCTGCCCGATTGTCGATACCTGGTGGCAGACGGAGACAGGCGCGATGATGATTTCGCCTTTGCCGGGAGCGACTCCGGCGAAGCCCGGCTCGGCCACGCTGCCGTTGCCAGGAGTGATTGCAAAAGTTGTGAATATGCAGGGACAGCCCGTGGCGCCGGGCGAGACCGGCTACCTCACCATCCAGAAGCCGTGGCCTTCGATGCTCCGCACAATTTATGGGGATGACGAACGTTACGTTCGAGATTATTGGCAAAAGATTCCCGGCGTTTATTTCGCGGGCGACGCCGCGCAGTGCGACAAAGACGGATACATTTGGGTTCTCGGTCGCGTGGACGACGTAATCAAAGTTGCCGGCCACCGCCTTAGCTCCATGGAAATTGAGAGCGCGTTAGTCAGCCATCCGTTTGTAGCCGAGGCCGCGGTGGTGGCGCGGCCGGACGAGATCAAGGGAGAAGCGATCGTCTGCTTCGTCACGCTGCGCTCGGGACAATCTGCTTCCGGCAGTTTGCGAACCGCGCTGATGGAGCACGTCTCCATAACCATCGGAACGATCGCGCGGCCTGCCGACGTTCGCTTCTGCGACATTTTGCCGAAAACGCGCAGCGGCAAAATCATGCGGCGCCTGCTGCGCGAAGTGGCGCACAAAGGCGGCGTCTCGGGCGATACGACGACCCTCGAAGACATGAGCGTAATCGAGCGGATTGCGAAAGCTCAGGGCCGGGAAGAGGAATGACCTTCAGCATTAATCTGCAACAAATAGCCGTAAACAACTCGCGCTAATTGCGCTCTAGCTGACCGATTGCAGCGATTCTGCCATCGCGCGTGGCGCTTTCTTGTATATACTTCACGGTTCGACGCAGCGCCAAACGCCGCGTCGTCGTTGGAAATCGAATCGATTGTGGGGGGCCTCTTGCTCACATTTTTAGGTCGCACAGTTGTCTTCGCATTTGTCTTTATTCTCGCCTGCATTCTTCCTCGGCCCGCGCAAGCGCAACGGGCAGGCGACTGGCCGATGTACAGTCACGATCTGGCCAGCACGCGCTATTCGCCGCTTGCGCAGATCAATGCCAAGAATGTCGCGGCGCTCACTCAGGCTTGGTCCTATCCGATGCGGCCGGAAGGAAAGGGTCCGTCCGCCGCCAGCTTCAGTGAAGTCACTCCCATTGTGGTGAACGACGTGATGTATCTTGCCGCCGGCAATCGCATACTCGCGCTCGAGCCTGAAACCGGCAAGGAAATTTGGAGCTTCACACTCGAGAAGGGCCTTGTCCCGCAGCGCGGCGTCGCCTATTGGCCGGGAGACTCGAATAATCCTGCGCGCATTATCTTCACCAGCCTTCACAGGCTCATGGCCCTCAACGCTGTCACCGGTAAACTCGATCCAAAGTTCGGCGACAATGGCGAAGTCCAAATGGACGTACCATTTGCCGAAGTCCCCACAATCTACAAGGACATCATCATCGTAGGTGCCAATGTGTACGGGCCAGGCGAAACGAATCTCCACCCGCAGGACGAGGTGGGAGCCGGAGTTCCCGGCGATTCGCGGGCTTACGATGCGCGCACCGGGAAAAAACTGTGGACCTTCCACACCATTCCGCAGCCGGGCGAGGTCGGCCATGATACCTGGGGTGACGATAGCTGGCGAGGGCGTGGCGGCACGAACGTATGGTCCATCACGATGACGGTGGACCAAAAGCGCGGCATCGTTTACATGCCCGTCGGCGGTCCGGCGGCGAACTATTACGGCGGCGACCGGCCCGGAAATAATCTTTTTTCCAATTCACTGGTCGCGGTGGACGCAAAAACCGGAAAGTTGAAATGGTATTTCCAGACCGTCCATCACGAGCTGTGGGATTTCGATTTGCCGCCTGAGCCCGTGCTGATCGATATTGATCACGACGGGAAAAAAGTTCCCGCGGTCATTCAGATGGGCAAGTCCCCGTACATGTTCATTTTGAATCGTTACGACGGCAAGCCGGTGTTTGGCGTCCAAGAGCGCGCGGTGCCCAAGGGCGATGTGCCCACCGAGCAGTATTCGCCCACCCAGCCATTTCCCGTGAAGCCTCCACCGCTCGCGCGAGATAGCTTTTCGGCGCAAGATTTGGTCACCGCGGAAGATACAACTCCCGAGCACGCGAAGGCCTGCAAGGAGCTGTTGGATAGCTACGGCGGCCTCTACAATGCGGGTCCTTTTACGCCATGGGGATTTCGACCCGAGGGCGGCCAGCCCAAAGTCTCTTTGGTTTTCCCTGGGGCGACGGGAGGAACGAATTGGGGCGGCACCGCTTCCGATCCAACGACTGGTTACGTTTTCCTGAATGTGCAGAACTCAGGCTCACTGGGCTGGATCGAGAAAAACCCGAAATACCATCCGGGATCGGGCGGCCCCGAGCTTCCCTATCATCGAGGTAGCGGCGCGGGCAGCCAGTATTCCGGCTTCAGCGCCATCGCCAAGGACGCAAACGGACACAGCCTCGGCAATCTTCCCTGCCAGAAACCGCCATGGGAAAGCCTGCTTGCCGTCAATGCAAACACGGGAGACATCGTCTGGAGCGTGCCGCTGGGGATTACCGAAGGGCTGCCTCCTGGGAAGCAAAATACCGGGAGGACGGGAGCCTTCGCCGGTCCAATTGTTACGGGCGGAGGTTTGGTATTCATCGGCGCAACAAACGATGACCGCTTTCGCGCCTTCGATTCCAAAACCGGCAAGGAACTCTGGTCCACCAAGCTCGATTACGCCGCAACCGCCGTCCCCATGACCTACGAGGGCAAAAACGGCAAGCAATACGTGGCGATTGTCGATGCGGGAGGTGGTTCCGGGGACAAGCAAGCACTATTGGTTTTCGCCCTGCCGTAACAACGCTCGCCCCGGCGCAAAATCAGAAGAAGCACTGCTCGGCTGATCTATCGAACAAACCCGCTAGGCGCTGGCCGAGCGGGATGCGGGGCGAGGCCGGCTCCTCTCGCGGTGTGAGCTAGCGCGCGATACCCGGGGTAGCGGCTCGCCCTCAAACTCCACCACGTCACTCGCTCGATAGGGTTTTTCCCGCTCGCACGATCGGCAGCGGAGGCTGAAAACTCGATCGTGCTGCTCGGTGGAGAGAAACGAATCTTCCTGCTCTGCCGCCGCTGCGCCGCTGGCTAAAATAGCAGGCACGGGTATCGGCTGTCTGCAGGATAGACAACGCACTCCAAGGTAAGATTGCTTATCAGTCTGCACCATCATCATCTCAACGCTCCTCAGAAATTGTGGCTCTTCGGGAAGGGACGGTGATCTTACACGATTGCTGGGGAGAATCCAAGCGGACGCTGCGATCCATCTAATCCACAGAAGACAAAGGAGTTAGACAAAATTCGGACAGGGTTTTCCACAAATCAACTTTCGAGCCTCTTAGCGGCATTTTCAATCTCGCGGGCCTTTCATGTGCGCGATTTTGAACGGGAAATCTCGGCGCGCCAGATGGCAGACGCGTTTGAAAAAACCTTCTGCGGATAGTCGAATGGAGTATCCTATGCGGCGCAACAGCGCGTGAATTTTCCGATTCGCTGTTCTTTCGCCGGAGAGTGATGCGTGCCTGGTGGTCGTCGCGGTCTTCAAAACCGCTGCCCCGACACTTCGTGCCGGGGGGTAGGTTCGA
>CAVPWV010000022.1:0-185755 GCA_963709445.1 uncultured Acidobacteriota bacterium | reverse complement strand
ACTCCGCGGCTTTGAAGCTGCGCGAAAAAGATTCCGACGCCAAGAAATAGCCAGCGCTCCACGCCCCACACGGGAAACAAACGATCAGTGGTCGAGAAAGATCACTTCCGGATGTTGGTCGGAGGGATCATTGGAAATTACGCGGATTTTTGCCGGCGACACAATGTATAAGATCGCCGACGCCGGCAAGCCATTGGGGACTGGCCCCGACGGCGTCAGCGTCCCGCGCCCGCTCGGCTGGATACTCAGCGTGCCAGCTAGCGCCTGCGCCAGATTCGGCGCCGCAGTGGCGGGTGGATCGATCTCGTCTACCGTGCCGGAGATATTCCCCGCCCCGTCCGACGTTACCTGGCCCACGATATTCTTCACCGACGTGTCGGCGATAAAAGGAGCGCTCAGCGTGTAACCGTCCAGCACCGACGTATTCGCGAAAGTGGGCCCGCCGGACTGTTGTTCGAGCAGTCCCGTGGTAACAGCCGCATCGCTGCCCAGAATGAAGCCCTGCCCCGGCCCCGTCAGATAGGCTACCGCGACGCGCGCAGCTGCCGCGGAAGCACCCAGGCCGGCGAAGCTGACGCGTCCATTCGGGTTGACGGTACAAGTGCCCGAAAAAGATGGCGACGCGATTGTTCCGCCGTTGTTTTCGTCGTACGCCAGCGTGACGGCCGTGCTGCCGTTGCACACCGTCGCAGTAAGCAAGCCCGCGAACACATCCGCATTCGAGCCGCTCACACCGCTTCCACTCGCCACGCTCACTCCCTGCAAAATCGATGAGCTAAACGAAGTAGTCGGCTGCTGCAGGATCATCTCGCCCGCCAAGCGGAATTCCGTGGGTGCGCCATTCCCTTGCGGCGAACTATCGACTTCCACGAGATACAGATCGGAAGGTGAAACGAAATAATACACAAAATTCAGCGTAGCCTGCCCGCTTGGCAAAGGAAAAGTCAATGAAGCCGTGCCTCGGTTGCCCGCGATGAATGAGAAGCTCCCCGAAACCGTGCCAGAGCTGAACGTGCCCGCGTCGTTAAAATCGCTCAAGCCGGAAGAAAATGTACCGTTGCCATCGGCGTTAATCACGCCCCCTAGCGCGGCCGGCTTTTGCGACAAATCCTGGCCCGCCACTTCAAAGGCGTAATTGCCGCTCAAGTTGACGGCCGAAAAGCTCGAGCCAACAATCGGCTTCATTATCCCCTCGCCGTGAGTTTGCAGCGTGTCCCCGTTGGAAGTCGCGGGCTTGTCTTCGAAAAATTTAGCATTCCCATTCGAATCGAGCACCAGCCGATAGTCCGTGGTCAGGACGTTTTGCCCCAGCGTTGCGATCAATTCCATCGTTCCGTGGCCATCGCCATTGGAATCGATGGAATACGTGCCGGTAAGCGTGGCGCCGGTCACGACCTTGGAAACTCGGGTGACATCTTCGCCGCCTGAAGTAATGTTTCCGTTGCCGTCGGCCGTCAGAAAGCCGGCGATCGCCATCGTGCCATCTTTATCGAAGCCGGTGAAAAGAAATGAATAGCCGTTAAAGAGAAGTTTGTTGTTAGTTGCTCCAGCCGTAACCGTGATCGTGAATTGCTTCGTGGCAGTCATCGGATTTGGATTGCCGGTAGCCGGATTCACTTCCGAATCCGCCACTTGGACGGTAAACGTGGAACTACCCGCCAGAACCGGAGTTCCCGTGATTGCCCCCGAGCTATCGATTTTCAAACCGGCGGGGAGCTGTCCATTTGTTATTGACCACGTATACGGCAACACTCCCCCGGTGGCCTGAAGCGTCCCGCTGTACCCGTGGCCGTAACTCCGGCGGCCAGGCTCGACGTGGTAACAGAAAGCGGCGCAGGCGTTGTAACCGTGATGCTCAGAGGCTGAGTAGCCGTTTGGCTTGTCGGGAGCGCCGAGTCTTTAACCTGCACGGTGAACGGATACACCGCCGCGGTGGTTGGAATTCCAGTTATCTGGCCGTTAGCCGGATTCAACGTGAGCCCCGGCGGCAGGGCGCCGGAAATCACGCTCCAGGCCAGCGGAGCCGCCCCGCCCTGCGTTGCTACCGCGCCGGAGTAAACCGCATCGACCGTGCCTTGCGCCAGCGACGTGGTGCTAATCGAAAGCGCCGGCGGCGGAGATATCGAAATCGTGAATTGCTGGCTGACAGCAGCCGCTCCCCCGCTGTCGGTCAGCGTTACGGTAAAAGTGGTCGACCCCGAGCCGCACGGTCGGCCTGAGATGGCGGCGGTTGTGCCCGTGCTGGAGGTCACCAACTGCAAGCACGCGGGAAGAGCAGGCTTGTTGAAAGTGTAGGGCGCCACGCCTCCGGTGAACGAGATGGTTGTGCTGTACCCTACTCCGTTTTCTCCGTTCGGAAGCCCGCAAGGCAGAACTCCATTCGGATTGCATTCCGTCGTCAGGAAAGTTGGCGCCGGCTCCACGGTAATCGTGGCTGTCTGGGTAATCGACGTGTTCGTCACCGATGTTGCAGTTAAAGTTACGCTCAGCGCCGTGGTAGACGGCAGCGCCGTGGGCGCCGTATACGTCACCGACTGCGGCGTGGCGTTCGAGAGCGTCCCGCAGCCGCTGCCCGAGCACGTCGTTCCGGTAAACTTCCAGGTGACACCCGCATTTTTGGTATCTCCAGCAACGATCGCAGTGAACGTCAATGCTTGGGTCGAGCCCACGTCCACCGAGTTACCCGTGCCGGGCGGCACAATCTCAATGGTGATGGCTGTCGAGCTTCCGCCGCCGCAGCCGCAGAAAATCGCGATCCCCGCGCATGCCAGAAAATAAAGCGCGACACGGGCGCTCTTCATGCGGCTACCAGAATTCCTGTCATCAGGTCTGCTCCCCTTGCGCGGAGTTACACAGCCGAGGCATACGGCCGCCATTTCCTTCATCGCCTGCGGAATTACTTTCAGACGCGCCCCACCCGAACCGGAAGCTTCCCATGCGCTCCCTGGCGCAATCGCGGAACAAGTTGAATAGCAAAACGGCTCGGTAGTGTCAACGCACATCTCCGGCCAACCCGGTATTGGCGAATGCCTGCAGAACCACCCCAAAAATAGCGGGAACGCGTCAGCCATGTGGATGCATTCCACGCCATGCTCGTTGCCTCGACAATCCACCCCGCCGCGATCACATTAACTTGAATGTTGTGCGGCGCGAGCTCGATAGCCATTTCCGCCCGGCCGCGCTAAACTCGGAACTCCGGGCAACGTCCGGAGACTTGGAGAGTGCTATGAAACTTCTTCCTCGGAGTGCGCAGTGGGTCTTGCTTGCCCTCGCAACTGCCCTCTGCGTAGCAGTCTGTCACCAGTGGCTGATCCCCATTATTCCCACGGTCAGCGCCGCAGCCGTGAGCGCACAGGACCAGGCTCCGGCTCCGGCGGACCAGGGGCAAGACCCTGCCGCAGCCAACATGGCACCCAGCGGGCAATCTTACACAACTCAAACTCCACCACCGGCCGACCAGTCGGCCGCTCCGGGCCAGCCCGCCGACGAGTACGGTGAGCAGCCCGCGGAAACGTCAACTCAGGCTCCTCCGCCGCTGCCCAGCTACGAGCAGCCACCGCCGCCCGCCGACGGCTACCTCTGGACTCCCGGCTATTGGGCCTGGAGCCCGGCTGGCTACTACTGGGTGCCCGGCGCATGGGTCGAGCCACCCTATGCGGGCGCGCTCTGGACGCCGGGCTATTGGGGGTTCTACGGCGGCCGCTATTCCTTCTATCCCGGCTACTGGGGCCTGCACATCGGCTTCTACGGCGGCATCAATTACGGCTTTGGCTACATCGGTCTCGGCTACGAGGGCGGCTATTGGCATTCCGGCCACTTCTTCTACAACAGTGTCTACAACCACATCGACACGCGCGTCGTACATAACGTGTACCGCTATAACGCCGGCAATCGGGCCAGAGCCGTTTCCCGCGCCAGCTTTAATGGCGGGCGCGGAGTTCAGGTTCGGCCTCGATCATCTGAAATGGCCGCGAGGCGCGAGCCAACTGCTCCGCGCATGAGCACGCAGGTGGAGCACGCGCGGAGCTACTCCACGAATCGCGGACAGTTTGCAGCCCAGAATCACGGCAGGCCTGCCACGCCAGCCATCAGCCGAGGGATTCCGGCCGACCGCAACGTGAGGCCCTCGAGTCACGGCGGCGGCGGGCAAGAGAGAGGGAACCATAAGTAAGGCCGCGCCACTCGCGAGCATTCCTATCGGGTAGGGCCTGCGCGCCTCAAGACGTCACACCCTTGAGACGCGAGGCCCTCCTGTTTCGCTCGCGGAAATCTTAACCGCAATTCCCATTTTGCCTTCCGGGCCGCGAGTCAATGTGTACTGCCCTTAAGTTGTCATCCCGAACCGGGCGCATTCAGCCCGATGTGAGGGATCTGCTGTTGCATTCGATTTTGGCTGTATTTAGCTTTTTCGCACCTTCTCGGCGTTGTTAGTTCAAAAGAGCAGGTCCCGAATCCGAAATAGGACATTGCCAATTTTCAGTAGTGGGTTAGTTTCCGGTTACCCCTGCCGGCTCAGACGGTCGACGCAACACTTGCGTGCAGTTTACTCGCGGGAGTCTGGAAGCCTAGTGTTTTTCTCGGGCGTTGATTTAGGCGCAACGCGACCTGGTTGAGCTGCGCTTGAGAATAGCCAGACAGGTCGGTTCCTCGCGGGAAGTATTGCCGTAAAAGCAGGTTGGTGTTTTCGTTCGTGCCACGCTGCCAGGGACTTTGCGGATCGCAGAAGTAGACTTGCACATCCGTCGCGACCGTAAAGTCCTTGTGCTTCGCCATCTCCAGTCCGCGATCCCACGTCAGCGAGCGCCGCAGGGTAGCGGGGAGTTTACGAATATGCCGACTCAATGCCGTCACCACCACTGCGGTGTCCTTGCTGGGCACTTTAATCAGCATGGCAAAACGTGAATGCCTTTCCACCAAGGTCACCAGGTGACTGTTCTTCGAGCCGCTCAGGAGATCGCCCTCCCAATGACCAGGGACAGCGCGGTCCTCAACTTCAGCGGGTCTTTCCCTAATCGAGATGGCATCTGCGATTTGACCGCGCGAGTCTTTGAAGATACGAGAGTGCTGCGAGCGGCGCATGCGCCGCTTGGTTCGCAGGTGATCCATCAGCTCTTTCTTCAGCACTCCACGCGCTTGGATGAACAGGCTGCGGTAAATGGTTTCGTGGGACACTCGCATGCTCGGGTCATCGGGATACCGGGTCTTCAGCCACCCGGAAATCTGCTCAGGCGACCATTCCAGGACCAGTTTACTCGCAACCATCTCTCGCAACCTCCGGTGCAGGGCAAGAAGGCACTTCTTGGGCCGCAAGGCCGACTCCCAGGCTTGGTCATCGGCTTCATAGGCTCGATAGGCAGGACGGCCACCATGGCGTGTGACTTCTCGGCCCACCGTCGAAGCTGCTCGATCCAGATGCCTAGCTATCTCACGAATCGATGAACCGGATGCGATCCCTCGCGAGATGTCCTCTCGATCAGACCGCGTCAGGGCTAGTCGGGAGCGACGGCGCACTGCTGGAGGAATCCCTCCACGAGGCAACAATAGATGACGAATGGAAGTATGCGGCTTGCCAAATACGCGACCGATCGCATGCAACGACTGCCCGGCCTTCCACCGCTTCCATACGTCAGTTTCTTGCGTGGGAGAAAGCCTTGATCGTTTCCTCTGGGTCATAAACACCATCCCTAAACAGCAGATCTTTTAGATGGTGTTGCATCGACCTATCGAATCCACCCCGTTAATCAGGAGTTAGCCCTCGGAACCCTGTGTTAGCCCTAGGAGTTGTTCTGATGGGCAAAGTCTATTCAGTGAGGATGGAACAAACGGGCGCACCTATGTGTCTAATCTGATTGAATGAATACGGCGACCCTAGTTGCGATCTGTTTCTACTTGCTGGCCAGCCCTGCCCCGGGACAGGAAATCGCTGCCGTGGACCTTGCGCACGCGCACGAGCCGACCAAATCCGTAGGGAGACAGGAAATCAATGCGTTGCCCAAGGGTTGTGAAAAGTTGTGGCCAGGCGTCATTGGAGACGGATTCGTTTCGCCTCCTGATGATGGGCCTCGTGAAATTGTTGTCGAGATGATTAAAGTGAATAGCGAGAACCCTTCTGTGGGCAGCAATGTGCAAGGCGAAGTCCGACTTCGGAACAGCGGTGAGCACTCCATCCAGATTCCCTGGAGCACTGATCCAAACGTAACGAGGCAAGGCCAGAATCCCGATAGTCTAAGTTGGGAGTTCGGGAATTTAAGCATTGTTTTGCAGGGCACGGGACGACTGAAGACTTTGTCGCAGTCTCTGTTCGGCTCGAAATATGTTACGGGAAGCATGCTTGCGATCCAGCCAGGTGAATGGGTCACTTTTGAGGTCGCGTTCACACTTGAACCCGAATATCCAATCCCCGGACGAATCGTCAACAAGGGAAAAGGTCAATTGCGAGTAGAGTGGGAGCAAACGCAAACTAGTTGGGCAATCCACAACTGCTCAGCTGGGCGTGGATTTTTCAGATACGGTAGTTATTATCACCAGCAAAATCCTGCGATGCCAATCAACGTCAATTAGCGGACGCAGAGCGCTGGTAACGGCAACTAAAAACCAATTCTCCCAGAAAATATTTCTCAACTCCTGATTAGTCGGATAACCGGAAACTGACCCCACTACCCAAATTTTCATTTGCATCCCCCGTTTCACAAAATTTTTGGTATAAACATCTGTTTGGGAATCTGCTGAGCGCCACCTTTTTTCTCTGCTTGGCATCCTCACTAGGATTGTCGTCATCATGATTATGGAGGGTCGCATTGATAGAAGTACAAAATCTGACCAAGTCCTACGGTCACGTCACAGCGGTTGACCACGTTTCCTTTACCGTAAATGAAGGCGAGATTCTCGGTTTTCTAGGCCCCAACGGCGCCGGCAAAACCACCACCATGCGCATCCTCACCGGATATATGCCCGCTACATCCGGCACGGCCAGCATCGCCGGGTTCGATGTATTCGGGGACTCGATGGAAGTGCGCCGGCATATTGGCTATTTGCCCGAGGTGCCGCCCGTCTACCCGGATATGACCGTCGAGGCCTATCTCGATTTCGTTTTGCGGATCAAGAACGTCCCGGCGGATAAGCGGCCGCAGCGCGTTACCGACGCGCTCGAGAAAACCAATATCGTCGATAAGCGCACGGAGTTGATCAAGCGGCTCTCTCGCGGCTACAAACAGCGCGTGGGGTTGGCCCAGGCGCTGGTGCATGATCCTACCGTAATTATTCTGGACGAGCCCACCGTCGGCCTCGACCCCAAGCAGATCATCGAAGTCCGCCACCTGATCAAGAGCCTGGCCGGCACCCACACCATCATTCTTTCCACTCACATCCTGCCGGAAGTCAGCATGACCTGCGACCGCGTGGTCATCATCAACAAAGGCAAAATTGCCGCAGTCGATACGCCGCAGAATCTCACGTCGCAGCTCAAGGGCGGGCAGCGAATTTACATTGATGCCCAGGCCGCCGAAAAGCCCCTCGAGGATCTCTTGACCAAAATTCCCGGCGCCGCGCGCGTGCAGGTTAGCGCCTCGCGCTCGAACGGCCATTCCATCGCCAACGTCGAAGTCGCTCCAGGCAAGGATATTCGCAGCCAGATCGCCGCCAAAATCGTCGAGCAGGGTTGGGCGCTTTACGAGCTTCGCGGCATCAGCCTCAGCCTGGAAGATATTTTCCTCGAACTCACCACGGATGATGCTGCTCACGCGCAGCCGTCAAGCTAACGGAGGAGATGATGCGGGGTTTATACGCCATTTATCGCAAGGAGATCGGCCATTTCTTCGTTTCTCCGATCGCCTATGCGGTCGTCGGACTTTTCCTTTTAATTACTGGCTTCTTCTTCAATCTCTACGTGCAAAGCGCCCTCCAGGAGTCCATGCAGGACATGCAGGGATTGGGGGCACCGCCATTTGACGCCGCCAGCCAGGTGCTTCGCGTCTTTCTCGGTCTGGTTGCCCTCATACTTCTCTTTTTGATGCCCATGCTCACCATGGGAATTTTTGCCGACGAGCGGAAACGCGGAACCATGGAATTGTTGATGACTTCGCCCATCCGCGAAATCGATATCGTGCTCGGCAAGTTTCTGGCCTCCCTTACACTCTTCGCCGCCATGCTCCTCCCCACCGCGATTTTCGTCCTCTTCATGTACCTGCACACTTCGCCGATGCCGCCGCTCCGGATAATTCTGGCCGGCTATCTGGGCATTTTGCTCTTTGGCGGATCGTTGCTGGCGCTCGGGGCCTTCCTCTCATCGCTCACCGAGAATCAGATTATCGCCGGCGTGCTTACGTTCGGGTGTTTCTTGCTTCTCTGGGCGCTGGATTTCGGCTCGCGTGACGCCGGCAGCACGCCAGGCCAGGTGCTGCACTATTTATCCGTGATCAATCATTTTGAGGATTTTACGCGGGGGATCATCGATACCTCGGGCCTGATCTATTATCTCAGCTTCATAACTCTGTTCATTTTTCTAACCGTGCGCTCAGTCGATTCGATGCGCTGGAGGCGCGCCTGACGAATCCGGTAACGTCCGGGAATTATGGCATATAGCAGTCGCGGAGGGACTCATAGGATGAAGTGGACTCGTAACGAATGGGCGGAAATCATCGGAAGCTTGGGCGCGGCGGCCCTCATTGGCGGCTACGTCCGATATTCATTGCAGGGCGAACTCCTCCTGACCAGTAAAATCTTCCTGATCGGGGGGGCGGTTCTGGTCCTGGCCGCGATCGTGGTGGGATTCGGCGGGATCGTGAAATTCTTTTCGCGCCGCTCCTCTCAACTCGGCACGAACACCACGATTCTAACCATCGCCGTTATCATCATTCTCGGTTTGGTGAACTTCGTCGGCTTCAGGCATCACACGCGCTTTGACCTCACCAGCGAGAAGCTCTTCACTCTTTCGGATCAAACCAAAAAAGTCGTCCAGGGACTCAAGTCGGACGTGAACATTGCGCGCTTCGACAAGGCGCCCAATGCTCAGCTCAACGATCTGATGGGCGAATACCGGAACCTGAGTGACCACATCAAGTTCGAGAACGTTGACCCACAGGAAAAACCCGATGTTGCCAAGGAATTCGGAGCCACTCACCTGGGCGACGTCATTGTGGCCTCCGGCTCGCGAAAACAACCCCTGGAACCCGGTCCCGACGGCAGTTTTTCCGAGCAGGACGTAACCAGTGCGATCCTCAAAGTAACGCGCAATAAGGTGAAGACGGTTTGCTTCGTTACCGGCCATGGCGAAAGATCCCTCACGGACGATGGCATGGAGGGCTATTCGAACGTTGATCAGGGGCTCAAGCGAGAGGGCTATGACACCAAGTCCATCAACCTGGTCACCGAGAATGGCGTCCCGCCGACGTGCGACGTAACCGTGCTCGCAGGGCCCAAGGAGGCTCTCTTCCCGCAGGAAGCCACCATGGTTGGCAAGTATTTGGACGATGGCGGGAAGGCGCTAATCGAAGTCGATCCGCAAACCGATCCAAAGCTCGATCCTGTATTTCAGGCCTGGAATATCAATGTCGCCTCGAACATCGTAGTCGATGCCAGCGGGGTTGGCCGCTTGTTTGGAACCGGACCGGAAACGCCGCTGGTAGTGGATTATGGAGATAGTCCGATCACAAAAAAACTGCAGGGCGGCATGACTTTTTTTCAGCTTGCGCGTACGGTGACGATTGCCGACAAGTCCAAGAGCGATCCCGAGGCAGTGGAGTTGCTAAAAACCTCGCCTCGTAGTTTCACGATTCCAAAACTGGCCCGGGAAGTCCGGTTTGATCCTAAGACTGCCGGACCGCTTTCATTGGGTGTTGCTGCTAACCGCACCGAGGGAGCGAAGACCGCTCGTCTGGTTGTCGTCGGAAATTCCAGTTTCGCCGAAAATCAGTGGATTGGATTGCAGCACAACGGCGATCTTTTCTTTAATGCCGTCGATTGGCTGGCCCAGGACGAAAACCTGATCTCCATTCGTCCGAAATCGGCAACCAGCCGCCACATCATTCTCACGGAAGCGCAGGCCGCCTCACTGCGATGGATCGAGATGTTTTTCTTGCCGGGAATCGTGGTCCTCGTGGGCATTTCGATTTGGTGGAAGCGCCGGTAAGAATAAAGAATAGGAAACCGCGAATCGGTATGATTAAAAAGCCAACTCTCATCGTGCTTCTCTGCGCCATCGTCCTCGGCGGCCTTGTTTATTATTTCGATTGGAAGAAAGGCAATGAAGCGAAGCCGGTGGTCAACGTCTCGAAGCCCGCGTTTTCAATCCAGGCATCTGACATCTCTTCGATTACACTCGCTCACCCTGCCGATCCGACAACGCCGGCAATTCACCTGGAAAAGAGCGGCGATACCTGGAATATCGTCCAGCCCATCGAAACACAAGCGGATCAGCCCACCGTTGACGGCATCGCCGACCAGCTTGCCGGCGCGACTGTTTCGGAAACCGAACCGGGTACCGCCGATCGGCGCAAAGTCTACGGCCTCGATCCCCCGCAGGTCTCTCTGGAGTTCCAGCTTCGAAATGGTTCGAAGCACACGATTCTCATCGGCAGCAAGGATTTTTCCGGCGATTCCGCCTACACAATTATCGACGGCGCCCAGAATGTTTCTCTGCTGCCGGATCTGCTGGCCACCAGCGCGGGCAAATCCCTCGAGGATCTGCGCGACCGCGAAATTCTGCATATCGATGCCGCCGAAGTTTCGTCTTTCAATCTCACGAACCCTTCGGGCCAGCTCGAAGCCTCCAAGAAGAACGATCTGTGGCATTTCACCAAGCCCGCGCCTACTCTTGCCGATCCGGATGCAATGGATAGTCTGTTGCAATCCGTCGCCAACGCGAAAATGGCCTCCATCGTCGAAGAGAAACCGGAACATCTCGATCGGTACGGCCTAGAGAAACCTGCCATCACTTTCACCGCAACAGAGGGCAAGGGCTCGCCAGCCACGCTGGTCATCGGCAAAAAGACCGGAAGCTCCTACTACGCGCGCGATGCTTCTCGCCCCACCATTTTCACCATCAGCGACGACGTGTACTCGAAGCTGACGCAAAAATACGCCCAACTGCGCAACAAAAAGGTCGTCGACATCCCCGCCACCGATATGCAGCAAATTCAACTTACCGATGCCGCCGGATCGCTGGCCGTGAGCCGCAAAAAGGACAATTCCGAAGAGTGGACTTTTCAAGCTCCGGAGCAGGAGAAGGGAAAGCCCGCTTCCGGATGGAAGATTGTCGACGCCCTCACCGGCCTCACCGCCGACCAGATAATCGACCATCCTTCGGCCGCCGATCTCAAGTCCCTGGCCAAGCCAGAAATTACGGTTGTCTTGATCAATGCGAAGGGCGAAAAGACCACCATCCGGTTTTCAAAAGCCACCGGCGAGTTCGTATACGCCCAGGATAGTAATAGTACTTCACTGTATGAGGTCAAGAAGGGCGCCATTGCCGGACTGAATCTGAAGCCGTCGGATTTGACTCCATAACGACCCGTCAGCCCTTGGTTGAGCCGCACTCTGCGACCTGAAATTGTTTCTAAGTGTAAGTAATGGCAACAGCAAACTTGCTACTTGTGCCGCGCGTCCGGCTTCTGTAATAGTCCAAATCACCGAGGACAAACGACGAATGGCCAAAAAGAAAAAGGCTGTAAAATCAGGCGGAAAACGGGGCGACCGCCGTCGCAAGCACCGCCACTGGCAGGTCACTGTTTATTACAATGACGGTGAAAAGTTTGCTCGAGTTTACATCGATCGCGAACGCGCCGAGCGTTTCGCCGATCGCCAGAAAAAATCCCCCGTCGTGAAGGCCACTCGGATTTTGGAAGTGGATCGAGAAGGGGCCAATTCCTAGCGAGAGCTCCGTTTTCCAAGTATGTTTTGATCGGGCGCATCGCACATGCTTCGCCGGGAGTTGTCCTGCTGACACGCGACCTGTTATAGAATATTATTGAAACAACCCATCACGGGCGGGATTCGTATAGTGGTAGTACGCCACCTTGCCAAGGTGGAGGCGAGAGTTCGATTCTCTTATCCCGCTCCAGTTTCGCCGAACGTCCAATCTTCCTTCAATGTAGCGACAGCCGTTGAGCAACGTCTGCCGATGGATTGCATCTCAGTTGGCGCAGCGCCAAACTTTCCCCGGATTTGGCCAAAAGCAATAGAATAGGAATACTGGTTGGCCATGGGCCTACGTCATATCGTCGCACTCGCTGCTGCGATTGCTTTCGCAGTGGATATTTTCGGCTTTGTAAAAATTGAGGCGGCACAGTCCGCCGTATCCGCGCAGACAACGCCAAAGCCGGACCATCCTGCGAAAGATCTTCAGCCTGAATCGCGGTTGCTGCTTATTCGAGGAGTGGATGGCGAGAACGCGAAACTCGTGCATTCATTGCCCTCCGGGAAACACGGCTTCTTGCTTTCGGTTGGCAAACCGTTAGACACGCAACGTCTGCGGGACGCACTGAGGCTGTGGGGCACGGCCGCTGGTCAAGGCGACACGATTCAGATTACGGGGCTCGAATTTCGTTACAAACAAATACGCGTCCAAATAAATGGCGGGGGAAAAAAGCATTTCAATTGGCGCCAACATCTGCAGATCGGTATGGGCGATATGTCTAGCACGCCGCCCCCTGATACCGGTCCGAGGCAGCCAGTTGGCGGCGTTCTGATTTTGGACTATGGCCGCCCGCTGCCGGACATGACTCCCGAAGATTTGAAGCGCGACCTCGGCGTGATGCTCGACTTTTCCAAGCAGCAATCTGCCGCGGTGAATTGGATCGATACGATTCCACCGAAATTCAAGCAGGCGATCACGGATCACAAAGCCATGGTGGGAATGGATGAGGACATGGTTATTGCAGCAGTGGGGCGTCCGGACCACAAGGTTCGCCAGCGCGATTCTGACGGCAAGGAAACCGAGGATTGGATTTATGGCACGCCGCCCGCAAAAACGGTGTTCGTTACTTTTGCCGGCGACAATGTGATCCGCGTGAAGGAGTACAATTGAAAGCGAAATATCGAGGTGAAGCGGCCTTCAGCAAATCGCGTCCCCGGTTCGAGGCGCCTCTTGCCGTCAGCGCCAGGCCTGAAGCCGTCTTGTCCGAGGTTTTCTAAGGCCACGCTGTAAATTGGGCAATCTAAATCAAAGGAGGACTACAGATGAAGAAGCTTGCACTCGGTTTCGCTGCAATACTCATGTTTGTGACCGTGGCTTCGGCCGCTCCAACAAGCAAGACGTACACCGGAGAGATCATGGATAGCTCTTGCGCCATGATGGGGTCACACGAAGGAATGATGAAGGAGCACGCAAACATCAAGACTGCCAAGGAATGTACTCTTGGTTGCGTGAAAATGGGCGCGAAGTTCGTTCTGTACGATCCGGCGACAAAAACAACCTATAAATTGGATGACCAGAAGAAGCCGGTTCGGTTTGCCGGCGAGAAGGTGAAAGTGATGGGCACCTACGACAAAGCGACTGAAACGATCCACGTGGTGAGTATTAAGAGCGGGTCATAATTGCGCACGCGGGGCCGGTGGCTTGTCTTCAGGCCCTTTTTTTCAGCATGGAAGCGAGAACACGAACGGCGAGATCTGCCACAACTGAAGCCAGGGTGATTCGGTCCAGGGCCTGCGTCAGTGTCCGTCGACGGAGAAGGCAAGTAGGACGTTGCCGGGCATCCCGCCCCATTGACCGTAGCCGGAGTTGACGAACACCATTCCATCCACGATCACAGGGCCCGGGCTGTCCAACGATCCGCCACGAGCGGGTTGTCCATTCACTGTTTCGTAGTCACGAGCCGTGTCCTCATCCCAAATGACTTCGCCTGTGGCGGCTGCGTATGCGCGCAGATGCCCATCCACTGATCCGGAGAACACCACACCCGGAATGGCCGTAACCGCCTGCGACTGAGCCGGGCTGCAATTCGTGCGATCGCCGCAGGAGGAAGAGGGCTTCGCTTTCCAAACCTGCTCGCCGCTGCTCAGTCGAAGCGCAAAGAGGCCGGTACGCCGGGATCTAGATAAAGTTTCGTTTCCGCGACTGCAGGAACAGTGTCAGACCGAGGATCGCCACAATTGCGGCGAATTCCACGCCCAAGATGTTCAGCGCCGCAGGGTTCCAGACGGCTACCGGGCCGGCCCAATTGTGCGTCACCGTCGGGCAATAGGTGGCTAAGAGGTACCAGCCAATCCAATAAGAGGAATTCACGACGGCCGCCACCGTCGCACCCCATCGCTCCGATTCACCAACGAGCGCAGCCCCGGTAATCAGGCAAACGCCTATGAACACCAGGCTCGCGAGGATCACCACCGACGGGATTATTCCCTTGGGCAGAATATGCCAGCCGACGATCATGTACAGCGCTGCGGCGACTAGCGTCAGCCAAGTAACTAGGAACATCCCGAGCGTCGAAACGAGCTTCGCTGCTCCGTACCGAGTAGATGAGATCGGCAGGCTCATCACGAACGGAAGTGTCTGTCTTTTTCGTTCGTTGATAATGTTCGACGTGGGAAGAAGAGTGGCGCAGACCCCCATTGAAATGAAAAACAACGCAGCGCCAAACACGACTGGAGTCTGGCCCCCGATCCGAACGATCGCCAAACCAATCGCTCCCCCGGCGATCGACAGGATGATAACCGGGGTGTGCAGCCACCAATCCTTCAAAATCAAGCGCAGGGTCACAGGGTCCTTCATGCCTCGACCTCCTCGCGACTGCGTTCCACATTCGCGACAAAAATCTCTTCCAGCGTCATATTCTCCACCGCATGTACGCGGGCTCCGGAATTTTCGTAAGCACTCGGCAGGTCTGGGACGAATCCATTGGCGATTGCGACTGCCAGCCGCCCGGTTCGCCGGATTCCGATCACTCCTGGTAGGGCAGGAAGCGCGACTCCGTCCGGCACCTCGAGCCGAAGGCGCCGCCAACGATCGAGGTACGCCTCTTTATCCATCGAATCGATGATCCGGCCCCGGTCGATGAAGGTGATCTGATCGGAAATCTGTTCGACATCCTGTGTGTTGTGCGACGAGAACAGAATGCTTCGATCCTCGTCGGCCATTACGTCCGTTAGCTCGCGCAGGATTTCGTGCCGCGCCACCGGATCGAGACCTGTTGTCGGCTCGTCCAACACAAGGAGCCGAGGGCGGCGAGCCAAAACCAGCAGCAGCGTCGCCTTGACACGCTGTCCATGCGAGAGGCCCTTGATCTTTTGCTCTGCCCGCAGGCCGAAGCGCTTGAGGAGCAGCGCTGCGTACGCGGCGTCCCAATTCGGGTAAATTGATTGAATAAAATTCATGTGCCAGCCGAGCGTCAACGGGTCATACAGCCGCATATCCTCCGACGCGAAGCCTATCTCCCATTTTGCCGCCACCTGATCATCGGGCATTCGATGGCCGAGCACATGCACGTCGCCGCTTTCCTGGTGAACCAAGCCCATCAGGATACGAATGGTGGTGGACTTACCGGCGCCGTTGGGGCCGATCAATCCCATGATCATTCCGCGAGGAAGCTGCAGCCGTACGTTATCCAGAGCGAAAAAACGGTACGACTTGCAAACGCCGTCAAGTTCGATTGCCAGATCTTTCATACAGATTCCTTTTCGGCTTCGGCCAGCCGATCAAAGCTTGCGCGAAGGCGTTTATCGAGATCCTTGGGGGAGAGGCCCAAGAGCGCTCCGGCACGCGCAGCCTGTTCCAGATGCTGATCCAATTCCTCTTCGCGTATGCGCTTCCCTAAATTGGGGTCCGGAGATACGTGCGAGCCCTTTCCCTGATGCGTCACGATAATTCCCTCCCGCTCGAGTTCGAGGTAAGCCCGCTTTACGGTAATGACGCTGACGCCGGAATCTACAGCCAGCTGGCGGATAGAAGGGAGAGCTTGGCGTGCGACCCAGTCACCGACAGCGATACGCTGCTTGATGTGCTCCATGATCTGGAGATACATCGGCCTTTTGTCGGATTGAGAGATGATGATTAGGCCGCTCGGCATCTATGTATACTCAGTATACTGTCATGATGTGTCTGTCAAGACCTTTTTTCGCAGTACCCGACCACGGGCAGAAGTTGCCAAAAGGGTCGCACGGCACAAGGGCTGTTCAGCAGGCGCTCCGCGGTAGATACTACGTGCCGTGAGCTCACCGACGGCCGCCGTACTTGGCGAAATTGGATTACCCGCCCCCATTCGTGAATTAGCCACGCGCCGCTGGGATGTGGTTGTGGTCGGAGCGGGCCACAATGGCTTGGCCTGCGCTGCATACCTCGCACGCGCAGGCAAGCGGGTGCTGGTGCTGGAGAGCCGCGCGCGAGTCGGAGGTGCTTGCACCATCGAGGAGCCCTTCCCCGGCGTTCGCATGTCGCCCTGCGCCTATTTGGCGGGGCTGCTGCATCCCTTGGTTGTTTCTGAGTTGAATCTACCGGAGCGGGGCTTTCAGTGGACGCCTGCGGTAAATGGGCTCTTCGTTCCGTTCCTTGACGGATCGAGCGTTCAACTTTGGGATAGCGACGAGCAGTGCGAGGCGGAAATTCGCAGCTTCGCTCCGAGCGATGTGGAGGGCTGGCGCGCGATGAGCGATGTGCTGCGCAGATTGCGCGATGCGTTGCGCCCGGCTGGCGATGGCGATGTGTGGATCGGGGAGGCTCCCACCCGCGAACAGATTGACGAGCGGCTGGGGAAGGACGAAGAAGCGAAACGCGTGCTCTTCGAGTGGTCGATGGCCGAGTTCGTTGAACACTATTTGCGCGACGAACGACTGCAGACGGGGTACCTCGGACAAGGGGTGATTGGGACCAATGCCAGCCCGTTCGATGCAGGAACCGCCAGCATCCGCTTTCATCACGCGTCGGGCCGGCTGGGCGGAATGCCCGGCATGTGGGGCTACGTGAAGGGCGGCATGGGCATGGTCTCGTTCTACTTCTGCGATGCGGCGCGAGAAGCGGGAGCAGTGGTGGCCGCGGGCGTGCCTGTCGCGCGGATCGTACCTGGCGAAGGCGTGCGGCTTGAGGGCGGCGAATTCATCGCTGCGCCCGTGGTGGTCTCGAATGCCGACCCACGGCAGACGCTGCGATTGCTGGGCGATGCGGCCGATTCGAGCGTGGCGGAAGCGCGCGGAGGAGATCCCGATGGAGGGCTGCACCGTGAAGCTGAACGTGCTGCTGCGAGAGCTACCCAACTTCACGGCCCGGCCCGGAACCGATCAGCCACACCATTACGGCCAGATCAACATACCGCTCACCAAAGCCGAGTGGAAGGCAGGGTTTGCCGCCGAGCGGCGTGGCGACTTACCGGAGCATCTATGGTGCGAACTGTATTTTCAAAGCGCTCACGATCCGACCGTCGCCCCCGCAGGGCAGCATACGATGAGTGTGTTTGCGCAGTACGTCCCGTACAAGTTTGAGCGCGGCACATGGGATGAGCGGCGGGAAGAAGTGCGCCGGCTCGCGCTCAATTCGCTGGCGCGGTTTTGTTCGAATATTGACGATGCGGTGATTGATGTACAGGTGCTCGGTCCGCCGGACATCGAGCGCAAGGTCGGACTCACCGGCGGCCACATTTTTCAAGGCGAGTGTTTGCCTCCATACATGTGGTCAAGGCGGCTTTCGGCGCGCACACCCATGGCGGGCGTCTACCTGTGCGGAGCATGCACGCATCCGGGAGGAAGCGTGATCGGCATCAATGGGCGGAATGCCGCGATGGCGGTTCTCAGCGATACGGCCTAGCTTCGCAGTGCGGCTTACTGCTTTGTGGGCGAGGAAATTGACAGCGCTGTGCGTGTCAGCTAACCTGCTAGGGGAAATCACAAGCTAAGGAGCGATGAATGGCGCAGGGCACCCCTGTAAAGCACAAGAAAAAGACCAAGTCCGTACTGAAGAATATCCGTCAGACGGAGCGCCGGGCAGCGATTAATCGCATGAACCGGACACGCGTACGCACGGCGATGCGGCGCATGCGCGCCGCACTTTCAGCGGCGGATGGCGGCGAGGCTGAAAAACTCGCGTCCGCGACGTTTGCGGAATTGGATAAGGCGATTCGGAAACGAACGCTTGCCGAGAACACGGCAAATCGCTATAAGTCGCGGCTCACGCTGGCGCTCAACGCGCTTAAAGCGAAGAAATAACGTCGAAATAATTCAAGTGCTGTTGAAAAGCGCTCCGGCAGACCGGGGCGCTTTTTCTTTGTCCACACGTGGACGCGTGCGACTCAGCCGCTGAGAACGGCTGTGCTAGTATCGACCGCTTATGCAAACTGGAATTATCGGGCTGCCGCAGGTCGGGAAGACGAGCCTTTTTCGCATCCTCACCAAGGCGCGGGTAGATGCGCGAAGCTCGCCGAATCAGGCGCACGTGGGAATCGCGCGCGTGCCGGATGCTCGCGTGGCGAAGCTCGCCGAAGTGTTCAAGCCGAAGAAGGTGACATACGCGACGATCGAGTACGTGGATATCGGCGGCTTGCAGAAGGACCGCGAGAAGAATTCGGCTTCGCTTGTGCCGTTGCGCGAAGCGGACGCGCTGGCGCACGTGGTACGGCTGTTCGAAAATCCGGCGGTGCCACACGAGCCGGGGCCGCTTGATGCGGTTCGCGACATTGTGAATGTAGATATCGAGTTGATTTTGAACGATCTCGAGCAGGCGGCCAAGCGCATCGAACGCGTCGAAAAGGATCTGAAAAAAAAGAAGGATATGCTGCTCGAATCGGAATTACAGCTTCTGATACGCTGCCGGCAGGCGCTCGAGGCCGAGACGCCCCTTCGCGAGCTCGAGCTCAAGCCGGAAGAAGAGAAAATGCTCACCGGCTTCATGTTCCTTACCCGCAAGCCGATGCTGTACGTCTTGAACCTAGGAGACGAGGAAGCGACGGAGATCGATCGAGTGATCGAGAAACACCATCTCGAAAAGCTCGCGTCGAAACGGCATACCGCCGTGGTGCCGTTTTGCGGAAAGATCGAGGCGGAGTTAGCCGAACTGGACGATAAGGAAGCTGCCGAGATGATGAGCGCTTATGGTCTGACAGAATCGGGGCGGGACCGGCTGATCCAGGCCAGCTACCGCCTGCTTGGCTTGATTTCGTTCCTCACATGCGGCGAACCGGAATGCCGCGCCTGGACAATCAAACGCGGCATGACGGCTCCAGAAGCCGCAGGAGCGATACACAGCGACATTCAGAAGAATTTCATCAAGGCGGACGTGGTGAATTGGGAGGATCTGCTGAAAGCGGGGAGTTTTGCGGCAGCGCGCGAGAAGGCTCAAGTGCGGCTCGAAGGCAAGGAGTACATCGTGCAGGATGGCGACGTCATTTTATTCCGGCATTCGGGATGAAGTACCGAAGAAAAGGGAGGACCAGCTGGGGGTGGGCCAACCGGTCCCCGGGGTGGGTACAGCTACAACACCGAGTAAGAGTCGACGCTTTTCGTCGCTCCTAGAACAGGAACTTCAAGCCGAACTGGATCACACGCGGCGTGGTTGATGTCGATGTGATTACGCCGAACGTTGTGCGGCGTTGACGTCGTCCCCAGGTGGATTGAATTGCGGATGATTGAAGATGTTAAACGCATCCACATGGAACTCCAACGAGCCCCCTTCCCACAGTTTCATGGTCTTGATCAAGGACATGTCGAAGTTGAATTGACCTGGTCCCGTAATGGAACCGATGGCGGTGTTTCCAAAGCCGGTGCCAGCGCCGGGAAACGTCGATCCTTCACCAAAGGTCGGAGCACCGGGGGCAGCGAACGGATTCGCGAAGGCACCGCACGGGGCGTTTGGATTGCCGGTCGGATTCGGCGTTCCTCCGATGCAATACGGCGAATTCGCGGGAAGATAGGTATACGGCAGCTTTGCATTTGGCGTCGCGTAAGTGGTTGGGGACAAGGAGATGAATGCGCTCGGATTTACCCAATAGCCCGTAGCTCGAGAAGTGTTGCTCCCGGAAGTGGCGATCGGAATCCCCGACTTGCAGTTTCCTGTTTTCGAGTTGCAATCGACCGGGTCTGCCAGCGCTGCCCGGCTATTCATGCTGCCGTAGATAGAACCTCCGCCGCCATCGACGATCCAAAATGGCAGGCCATTCTGAACCGTCGTAACCCCGGAGAACGTCCATCCGCCCAGAAGCTTGCCGCTCAGGCCCTCGGTTTTTTTGTAGGGGAGATTGTAGACGTAGGTAATCACAGCTCTCTGGGAACGATTGAAAGCAGCGAGCCCATACTGCTGCCGCAAGTCGAGAGGATCGTTGCTGTTGGCGGCCCCGAAAATCACCTCTCCTGGTGGTTGAATGCCGTTTCCTGCCGCCGAAGTGTTGATGTTGGTAAGTTCCTTGCTCCAGGTGTAGGCCACCTGAAGCAGCAGGCCGTTGGAGAACTGATGGCGGAGTTGAGCCTGCAAACTGTTGTAGAGGTGATCGCCAAGCGTATCGGTCTCCGCGACGCCAGCTGGCGTGAATCCCAAATAGTTTACGCGTTCATTAATGTTCGACTGTGGTACTCCGAAAGCATTGTTCCCAACTATTTGGCTGTGATTGGATTGGGATTCGCGGCGTCGTTGTACGGCAGCGAGGAAGCGACCATCTCCAGGTTCTGGAAGCCCGACGCAGCGGTTGGGCTATTGGGAGCGCCCGCTACCAGCTGGCCGATGTTGATGTTTCGGGACTAATCGTAGAGATGAATACCGTGGCTTCCCACGTAGCCAATATCCGCGACCCAGCCATGAGCAAATTCGTACTGCAGATCTAGGTTGTACTCCTGTATGACGGGCAAACGATCCGCGAGCTGCGGCGAATCAGATGTATATCCAAGGCCCGAGGAGCAAACGCCATCGGGGCAAGGTGCCCCTGCGTTTGGATCGGTTAACCGGGGAACATGTAACGCGGCGTCCATACCAAGGGGCCGACACCGGCCTGCCACGGATCGTGCAAGGTGTTTGCCAGGCTCAGCGGCGAAGGCCCGCCCGCCGCACCGGAATAAGGCGGCAGATTCAATTGGTTATCGACCAAGAGGTTGCCGTAGACCCTATCGTAAAACCAACCGTAGCCGGCGCGGACCACAAGTTTCTGTCGATCGGCTGCCAAGCCACACCTATACGAGGGGCGAAGTCTTCCAAGGAGTACCGGGAACCAGGTTTTGTTGCTGTTCTACGATCACCCCAGTGCCACCGAAGGAGCGGTTAGGCCAAAGTCTTGACAGCAAAATTGGATGGAACAGCAAATCCGACTAGGGTGCCCGTGCCACCGAGCCTTGAAAAGCCGAACCGCTATTGACTTTGGCTAGCTGTGGCCCAGACGTTGGAGAACTGCCCGCTCTTGTCATCCGGGTAACCCGCGTACTCCCAACGCAAACCGAGATTCACCGTCAGCTTGCGAGTAAACTTGATGTCGTCCTGAATGTACCAGTCGAACTGATTGACTCGGTTGTAATGAGTCAGCGCGCCTTGTAACCCGAAGCCAAGCGCGATTGCTCCGGTGCGGGGGACGGCCGTGCCGTCGTCATATCGGGACAACGGGTACCCTCCCGAACTGCTCGTGAGAAAATCGCCGGTAGTTACATGAGCAATTCGCCTCGTTCGGAAGATGGAATGGTGTTGTTGTATAAAATGCGTTACCTTCGAACCCAAACCTTAGCGAATGTTTTCCGTGGTTCCACGAGACTTGATCGGCCGACTGATATGTGTTGATGAAGTTGGAGGAGATCATGGAAGAAGTTTCCGCCCTGGCTCCATGGCGCGCCGCCAACTCCCAGAATGTCAAGCTGAGGAACGTTAAGCTTTCCGGGAACCGTTTTGCAAGGGCAGGCGGCGCGGAACTGCATGCAGCACCGTTGTATACCATCGGAATGATATTTCCTCCTTGAGATCGAGCAGGACTGAATGACATGATTCGGATCTGTGTTGTTCTCGATGTCACGGTGATATTCAACGCGAGCCTGGTTGACCAGATTGGTAAAAACCGACTGCAACTCCAGTTGCGCGACATGGTTTATGTAATGGGCGTTGATGGGCGCGCCGGGATTGCAGTTTCCGGCGAGATGAAGCAGTTGAAAGGCTGGACCTGGGGATCGCCTGGTATAAGTATCGCGCATAGCGGGTGTTTTCTTGGAAACGGAATAGTCTCCGTTGATTATGTACTGATTTTCGCTGGCTACGATCGGATCCGAAATGGCAACGGGGCAACATGCCCAGGTGATTGGGCGCAAGCGCACGTTGCGGAGCGGCCGGGAAATAAAAGCCTTGGTTATAGCCACCCTTTACTGACCCCTTTGCCTGTAGGATTGCGATGGCCGTATTGCTGATATTCGTCCTGTTGCAAGTCGGATCGGTGCACGGCATGATCGGCACGCCGGTACCACCTGCATCGAGAAAAATCCCGACTGACCGGCGAATGCCTGTGCTAGGTACGCCCTATAGGCAGGCACATTATTGGTACAACGCAAATCGCTACACGCGCCGCTTGCCGCGTCTGCATAGTCGTTCCACGGCAATAAGTGCACATTGGGCGCATATCCGGAGGCAAAACCGCTTGTTCCAATTCCGTTGACTTGCCGGATGCCCTGGTACGAGCCAAAAAAGAAAATCTTGTCTTTTTTGATTGGACCGCCAAAGGTGCCGCCGAAGGTATTTTGCTTTAGAGTCTGCGGCGTATTTGGCTGCCCCAGACTCGCTTCGCTCCGCTTATAAAAGAAGTCATTGGCGTTGAAGAAGTTGTTGCGGTTGAATTCCCAGGCATCGCCGTGGAATTGGTTCGTGCCGCCCTTGGTTACAACGGTGACGTTCGCGCCGGGATTCCGTCCGGAACTCGCATCGTATTGCGACGTTTGCACCTTGAATTCCTGGATGCGTGTCCGGATTGGGAATCGCAATTCCGGGATAGCTGCCGGTTTGGCCTGCCGTCCCACTCACATAATTGACGATGGAAGAACCGTCCATCGAATAGTTGTTTTGATTCTCCTTAGCACCGTTCGCACTCACGTCTACAGTTCCGTTGCCAACCGAGGACGCCGTCGTAACATTGCTTACGACCCCTGGGGACAAGTTAATGATCTGTGTGTAATTACGGGACACAAGAGGCAAACCGGTCACCGTCTGGGCACCCACCACGCCTCCGTTGGTTACGTTCTGCGTTTGAATCGTCTCCGCTGTCGCTTCGACCGTTACCTGCTCGGCCTGCGCGCCAATTTCGAGCTTCTCATTCAGCACAGGCGTTTCAGTGACATTCACAGTCACCGAGCCAACGTTCGCCTCCTTGAATCCGGACGCTGAAAACTGCACCTTGTAACTGCCTGGCGGCAGAAGCGAGAACTTATACGCTCCGCTAGGATCCGTTGTCGCGGTACGTGACTGGCCAGTTCCATTGTCGGTCAGCGTCACCGTAGCGCCGGAAATCACCGCACCGGACGGATCGGTCACGGTTCCGGTTAGAGCGCCGGTCGACCCGGTCTGCCCCATCGCAACTTGCGCGCCCGTAATTAAGAGCGCTGCGCCAAGCAGCGCAAAAAACGACATCCGAATCAATTTCATGGTCCCCCCTGGATTGAAGCCCGCGTTCCGGTCGCTACAGCAAGCCTAAAATTTTAGGGGAATCGCGGTCGGGCAAGGTGCAAACAGGCTATCCTAGAGCACACAAAAGGCGCACATCCGGAATCCAAAATTCCCGATCCCCCACAGCCTAAGCCCACACCGCGAATACCCACCCACTCTTCCGGCAAACACTAGAACCGATTGGCTTTCACAAGTCCATTGCTTATTTTGGGCGATTCTGTTACGAATTACGCAATAACCAGCCGGGGCTCCGTTTTCGACTCTGCGAGTTTTCGGTTTGTCGCATACATAAAGCTTCTGTTTGGATTAACAACTCGCGGGGATCGGGATTCGTCGCTCACCGGTCACGTTCATGGAACTTCGCCAGTTACGCTACTTTATCGCCGTCGCGGAGCGCCTCAGCTATTCAAAGGCGGCGGAAGAACTGCACGTGTCGATATCACCTCTGAGCCGCCAAATTCGCCAGTTAGAGGACGAATTCGATGTGCGCCTTTTCGATCGTGACCGACGAAGAGTGGCACTGACGGACGCGGGTGCGCTTTTCTTACAGGACGCGAAGCTTCTGATCAGTCAGGCAGCACGGGTCGCGGATCGTTTGCGCCAAGCTAAAAAGGGGGAGGCGGGTCGGCGCGAGTCGGCATTGCTTTACATCTTGGCTGATAAAGTCGGAAGCATGGTCGTCGAACACGCGAAACGATATCCGGCCGTTGACATCCAGTGCGACAGCATTTTTTCCACACTGCAAAATGCGGCGCTGGTGGAAGGAAAAATCGATATTGGCTTCATGCGGCCTCCTGTGGATACGGAGCGTCTGAATTGCCAATTCCTCTACGAAGAGCGGCTTATCGCGATGATGAGCAGAGCGAATCCGCTGGCAAAACGCAGGACGCTGGGAATAAAGGAACTGGCAGAGGAAACTTTGTTTCTTCCAGACGCGAGCGTCGGTGGAGGGCTGCGCGAACGGACGCTCGAGCTGTTCGCCAAGGCTGGCGTATCTCCGCGCGTAAGCCCTATGACAGCCGACCCTCTGTCCCATGGCGAGGTTCACAAGGTTCTCCTCGCAGCGAACAAGGGAATTTTCATCATCGCGGACGAAGCCTCGACCCGCGCTGAGAACGGGAATGTCGCGGTTGCTGTGCCGATTGACGATCCTGACGCAAGAATCGACGTGTACATGGCTTGGCGGAAAAGTGAAAAGTCTCCCACCGTTCTAGCCGTCCTCGATACCGCACGCGGCGTCTTGGGCACACCGCCTGCGCGAACTGTGGCGGCCGTTTCAACGGCCGAACCGACCCAAAGCCGTGCCGGCGGCCGATAGCAAACAGGCACTGATTCCCAGATTAGAAAGCTGAAGCTGGGCGCCCTCGTGTCGCTCCGTCTTTTTTCATTTCTGCGTCCGGCTGGTAGCGTGATGATCCCTGCCGAATCGTCACTTTCCTTGAAGAAAGAGAATGTGGTCGAGGATTTGGTTGGCTACATCGAACTTCGCTAGCTTCGGTAGCGGGATTTCGCGGCCGTCACGAAGGAAAAGTGTGACGATATTGGTGTCAGTGTCGAAGCCTGCGCCTTCTTGGGTGACGTCGTTTGCGACGATCATGTCCGCACCCTTACGCGCGAGCTTCGCCCGCGCGTTTTCGGCCAGGTTCGAGGTTTCCGCGGCGAACCCGACGAGGATGCGATCGCTCCCTCGACGGGCAGGCGACGCGCCCAGCTCGGCGAGAATGTCAGGCGTGGGCTCGAGTTCAAGCGTGAGCCGGCTATCGCCGCGCTTGAGCTTTTGCGATTGCGCAGCAGCCGGGCGATAGTCCGAAATTGCAGCAGCCATAATTACGACACTTGCTTCAATCGATCGTTCATGAATGGCTTCTCGCATTTCGTCCGTCGAGCGCACCGGGACCCAATCGGCGCCTTCGGGCACTGACAATTCCGTAGGTCCGCTGATCAGGATTACGCGCGCGCCACGGCGGGCCGCAGCTTCGGCGAGTGCGTAACCCATTTTCCCGGAAGAGCGGTTGCTGAGAAAGCGGACGGGATCAACGTCTTCGCAAGTGGGGCCGGCCGTTACGAGCACCGTTTGGCGTTCAAAATCGTGGCGCAGCCCCAGCACGGCACAAACTTTGCGAACGATGGTTTCCGTAGCGGCCAAGCGGCCGGCGCCCGTCATGCCGCACGCGAGATAGCCTTCGTCAGGATCGACGACGTGAACGCCTCGCGCGCGAAGGGTGTTCAAATTTTCCTGCGTGGCGGGATGCTCCCACATGTTGACATTCATCGCGGGCGCGACGACAACCGGCGCTTTGGTAGCGAGATAGAGAGTCGAAAGAAAATCTCCAGCGATGCCGTGCGCGAACTGGCCAAGAATGTCGGCGGTGGCAGGCGCGACGAGAAGCAAGTCGATGCGCTGCGCCACGGCGATGTGTTCGATAGCGCTTTCAACGTTTGCGGGAGTGGCATCGTCCGCACCGAACATTTCAGTGATTACTTTTTTGCCCGTTAGCGCGGCGAAGGTGAGAGGCGCAACAAACTCGCGCGCGGAGCGTGTCATCACGACCTGGATGTCGAGCTTTTCCTGCTGGAGACGGCGAACGAGTTCCGCGGCCTTGTAGGCTGCTACTCCGCCGGTCACACCCAGTGCGATTTTCATGGGGATGAGCTCAGCGCCCGCCTGCCCTTCGCCAACGGTAATTCCGGGGTGAAAAGGCGGTCGCTACGTAACCTAGAAACTATCTGCGGCGTTTCGCGTCGCTCTCTTCCGATCCTTCAGGCAGCTCAGGCAACTCGTATTCGAGGAGGCCTTGTTGCAGTTCCTCTTCGGCGATGCGCGAAGTCTTGCGCGACTTGGGATTATCCACCATCGGGCGCCCACCGATCATCAACTGCCGAGCGCGGCGGGAGACGACCACAACATAAGCAAACTGGCTATCCGGAACTTGTCTTAGAGCAGCCATAACCAAATCAGCCTCCGAAGGACTTCAGAATTTCACGAATCCGCTGTTCTTTTCGGGCAATGCGGCAGCGCGAGCCAAGAGCGATGGCCTGAACTTCGCGTCCCGCCCGATCGAGATCGTCATTAATGATGGCGAAATCATAGCTACGATAATTGAGCATTTCTTGACGCGCTCGCTCAAGACGGCGGCGAATTTCGTCTTCCGAATCTTGTCCGCGCTCTCGTATGCGCCGTTCGAGATCCGCGGCAGACGGCGGCAGAACAAAAACCGCGACAGCGTCGGGCAACTCTCTCTTGGCCTGAAGCGCTCCCTGCACGTCGATTTCAAGAACCAAGTCCTTTTTTAGTGCAAACGCTTCGTCGAGCGATTTCCGCGGCGTCCCATACCAATTTTTCCCGAACAGTTGAGCGTATTCCAGAAACTCGCCGCTTTCAACCATCCGCTGGAATTCACTCTCGGAGACGAAATTGTACCATTTGCCCTCGCTTTCCGTCTTGCGCGGAGAGCGCGTGGTACACGAAACAGATAGCATCGTTCCAGGAAGCTCCAAAATCTTGCCAACGAGCGTGGATTTTCCCGATCCGGAAGGGCCGGAGACGATCAGAACCAGCGGTTCGGACTCGCTCATTCTATGTTCTGCACCTGTTCGCGAAGTTTTTCGATCTCGGACTTCATCTCGAGCGCAAGCGCGGTGATTTCGAGGCCTTCGGCGTCGTTGCCAGGAGTTTTTGATAGGAGGGTGTTGGCCTCGCGCTGCATTTCTTGCAACAGAAAGTCAAGTTTCTTGCCGACGTCGGCAGCGCCGGAGAGCAACGTCTCAAACTGGCTGACGTGGCTGGCCAAGCGGGCGATTTCCTCGGAGATATCGCTTCGTTGCGCAGCAAGGGCGGCCTCTTGTGCCAACCGCGCAGGATCGAGAGGCGTTTCGCCGAGAAGCTCTTTGAGGCGCATCTGAAGACGCTTGGCAAACACGGGGCGAGCACGCTCAGCCAGCGTCTCGACCTTCGCCGTGAGGCTCGTGATGCGAGAAAGCCGGGCGGACATCTCGCTGAGTAGCGCGCTGCCTTCCTCTTCCCGCATGCGATCGAGCTTATCGATCGCCGCGGCGAGGCACCTTGCAGTTAGCTCCTCAAGACGCGGCAAATCTTCGTCTAACAGCGCGGCTGCGGGGCCGATCACTCCCGGCAAACGCAGAATTGCAGCCACGTCCGGCTGTGCCGATATACCGAATTGCTTTCGCAGCGCATCGACGGCATCGAGATACGCCGCGGCCACTTCCTGATTGACTCCGACAGCGGATGGCCCCACCAGTTCATGGCGCACCGTGATATCGAGATGCCCCCTGCGCAGATGCTGGCGGACTACTTTGCGTATGCGAGGTTCGATCGGCTCGAAACCCTCCGGCATGCGGAGATGCAGATCGAGAAAACGGTGGTTAACGCTACGGATGGCTACTCGGAGGTTGAAACCACTCTCGCTGAGGCGAGCTTCCCCGTACCCAGTCATCGACTTCAGACCCTGCCGAAGTCGTGGCTCCGGTGAGTCCGACCGATCAGCGGGCGCGGGTTGTGATTTTGCGGACATTCTGTTTTCCCACTCGTCGACTAAACCTCAGGTCTTGTGAAATCCCGCGCCTAGAAATAACACACGCCGAGGGCCAGAATCGCGCGTTATGCCGGGCCAGCCGTGCGCGTGACCGTTTCGGCATCGCGATATTGCATTTCGTAGAGGCGTGCGTAGGTTCCGCCGCGCTCCAGGAGCTCTTCGTGCGTGCCGCGCTCGCGAATCGAGCCGTCGTCAAGCACTGCAATCATATCCGCACGGCGAATCGTGGAAAGACGATGCGCGATCACAAAAACGGTTCGGCCGGTCATTAGATTGTTGAGCGCCTTCTGAACGAGCATCTCGGATTCCGAATCGAGCTCAGACGTCGCTTCGTCCAAGATCAGGATCGGGGCATCCTTCAGCAAAGCCCTGGCGATCGCCAGACGCTGGCGTTGGCCACCGGACAGGCGCTGCCCGCGATCGCCGATCACCGTTTGGTAACCCTGGGGCATGCGAGTGATGAAATCGTGAGCGAGAGCAGCCTGAGCCGCCGCGATGATTTTGTGGTCGGGCATGTCTGGGCGACCATAACAGAGATTGTTCCGAACGGTATCGTTGAAAAGAATTGTTTCCTGGGTGACGATGGCCATCTGTTCGCGCAATGAGCGAAGGGTCACTTCCGAAAGATGGTGGCCGTCGATCAGGATCGAACCCGAAGTCGCCGCGTAAAAGCGTGGAAGAAGATTGACGAGGGTAGTTTTTCCGGCGCCGCTCGATCCCACGATGGCGACGACCGCACCGGCTGAAACCTTCAACTCGATATTTTTCAAAATCAACGGCCCGGTGTCATAGGCGAAGCTTGCGCGGTCGAATTCGATCGACCTAGAGAATGGCGGCAGGACTTTTGCTTCAGGGGCGTCCATGACCTCTTTCGGCAGATCGAGAAAAGCAAATACTTGCATGGCAGTACCAGCAGCCTGCAAGAAAAGCTGATACACGTTCCCAAGGCGTTTGATAGGCTCGTAAGACTTGAAGAGTGCATAAGCGAAAGAGACGAATAATCCAATGGTCATGCGGTGAGCCTTGATCTCGCCGCGCGCAACGAGGAGCACTAGCGCAATCACCACTGCTCCCAGAATATCCATTACCGGTGAAGTGGCGGCGAAAGCTCTGATCCAGCGCATATTCTCGCGGAGCAGACTGCGCGCCGCTTCCCGGAACTTGCCAATCTCGAAACCTTCCATCCCGAACGCCTTCACCACCCGATTTCCGGCGATGGTCTCCTGAAGGATCTGGCTCAGGTCCGCCAGACGCGAGCGGCTTTTTTCCGAGGAGCGGCGGATGCGGCGTCCGAATTTGCTAACCGGCCAAACCACCGCCGGAATTAGAATCGCCGACCCCAAGGCCATTCTCCAATTGATAACCAACAAAACGGTGACGAAAGCGATCAGAGCAAAAAGCTGGCGAAAGAATTCCGCGAACCAATCAGAAAAGGCGCTGCGCATTTGCTCGATATCGCTGATGACGGCGGACATCACGCGCCCGGTGGGATTGTGTTGAAAGAACCCCACCGGCTGCTGGACCACTTGGCTGTAGACCTCATTGCGCAAATCGGTGACACCGGAGAGCCCCACATGCTGGATCAAAATACTTCCCACGTATTCCGCCGCCCCCTTAATAAATGTGAGCAGAAGGAGAGCGACCGCAAAAACGGTCCAAACATTGTGAAAATGCCGGGGGACGAAGGAATGCAGGTCAACCACTTGGTGCGTAAACGGGATTTGGAATAAGGTCAGCGCTTGTGCTGTGGAATGCGGATTCAAAATCACGTCGAAGGCGGGACGGAAGGCAAAAGCAATCAGGAAATCGACCGCCCCCATTGCTGCGATGAGAACAATACCCAAGACGAGGCGCGGCACATAAGGACGCAGATAGCTCAACAGGCGAACGATTTCCTGCCGCGCCGTGACGGGCGGAATAAGCGGCTTCACTTTGGGCGCCGGACTCACGATCGATCTTGAATCGTTCAATTGCGATACTCCCACCCGTTGGCGCTACCCGCCGCCGGATGCTGTATACAGCCTCTTAGGCTATGCATCGCCACACCATCTCGCAAGCCGTAATCGCGTCGACCCTCGAAGCCACTGGTCGCTGTGAAATACCGCCGGCCACGATGTTCACGATGCGGATTTATCCAGATCGCGGTGCACCACTTTCGTGGCATACCCTTTCTTCTGGAGCGCGCGGCGCGTCATTTCGGCCAGAGCTACGGACCGGTGCCGTCCTCCCGTGCATCCGAGCGCGACCGTCAGGTAACTTTTGCCCTCCCTAATGTAGTGTGGGATCAGGTACGTTAACAGGCTCTCGATCCTGCGCCGAAACTCTGCCGTCTGGGGAAAAGACTGGATATAGCGCGCCACTCGCGAATTCCTTCCATCGAAAGGACGCAGGCGCGGCACGAAATGCGGGTTCGGCAGAAAGCGCACGTCGAAAACTAGATCGGCGTCCGCGGGAATGCCGTATCGAAACCCGAAGCTCACGAGCGATACCAACAGCGGCCGGCGCCCGGGATTCTGAAAGCGATCGACAACAAACTGGCGCAGCTCGTGGACATTGAACTTCGTCGTGTCGATAATGACGTCCGCGAGGCGGCGGATTGGAGCCATTCGGCGACGCTCTTCGCGAATTCCCTCGATGATGGAACCGCTCCGGCCAAGGGGGTGGGGACGGCGTGTCTCGCTAAAACGGCGCTGGAGCGCCGCGTCGCTCGCTTCGATGAAAACCAGACTTGTCGCATGTTCGAGAGCCAGCTTGCGATATATGCCGGGTAGCTTTTCAAGCTGCTCACCCTCCCGCGCATCGACCAGAAGCGCAGCACGATCCACTTCACCCCGGCCTTCCTCGTAAAGCTCGCTAAAAGTCGGAATGAGCGCCACAGGGAGGTTGTCCACACAGTAGAACCCGAGATCTTCAAAGGTGTTAAGGACCGACCCCTTGCCGGACCCGGAAAGACCAGTAAGAATTACAAGCTGGCGTGCGTGCCGTTTCCGATCGGGGCGCTTCACGGCGATCGCAGCTTAAGCCTTTACCCGGCGGCGGTGGGTGCTCGGGATGCGCAAATCTTCGCGGTATTTCGCCACGGTCCGGCGAGTGACCTGAATGCCTTCTTCGCTGAGTTTCTTCGTGATCTGTTCATCCGTGAGAGGGTGGGCAGTGTCCTCCGCTTCGATCATTTGTTTCACGCGGCGCTTTAGGGATAAGAGCGACATGTCGCCGCCTTGAGGGCCGTTGACGGATTCGGAGAAGAAACTTCGCAACTCCAGGACGCCCTGCGGCGTATGCACGTACTTATTAGCCACCGCGCGGCTCACTGTAGAGGGATGCACGCCGACTTCTTCGGCGACTTCCTTAATCATCATCGGTCTCAGGTGATCCGGTCCATAATCGAGAAAATCGCCCTGGCGACGAAGAATTGAATGGCAGACGCGCAGGATGGTGTGCTTGCGCTGCTCGATATTCTTCATCAACTGTATCGCCGCAGTAAAGCGTTCCTTTACATAATTGCGCACATCCCGGTCGGCGGCATCGCGCGCCAGCAGCCGGCGATACGTGGGACTCAAGCGGAGCTGCGGCACGTCATCATCATTCATGAAAACCTGCCACTCACCGTCGACTTTGCGGAATTGAACATCCGGCTCGACAAGCCTTGGCTCGATCTTGTTGTAGCGCAGGCCCGGCTTGGGATCGAGACGCTTGATAACATCTACCGCTCGTTTCACCATTTCCACCGGACGGTTCAGCGCGCGCGCGACTTCCTTGAGCTGGTTATTTTGCAGAAGTTTCAGATGCTCGGCGATGATCTGCTGAGCCAGGATATTTTGCGGATCGAGCAACTTCACCTGCAGGATCAAGCATTCTTCCAAATTGCGCGCGCCAACTCCGGGGGGATCCAGTTCCTGGACTAGTGCCAGAGCTTCCTCGACATCCTCCATCGAATAGTTTCCTGACTGGGCGATTTCATCCAGTGTCGCCGTCAAGTACCCGTTTTCATCCAGATTGCCGATGATTGATTCGGCAATCTTGCCAACGGTCTCGGTGCAAATACTGGCGCTCATTTGCCATGTCAGGTGATCGGTAAGACTCGCGGGCGACGAGAGAAACTTGTCAAACGAAGGTCTTTCGATTTCTTCGTGCTCGCCGCCGGCGGCTCGCTCCGCTCCAGTATCCAGATACTGGGTGAAAAACGATCCGAAATCGAACTCATCGAAGGGATTGGGGCCCTCCGTCTCGGGAACCTTTTCCGTTTCTTTTTTAAGAAATGCTTCGTCGGTGTAACTATCGCCCGTGACGCCGTCCTCACCGAGTTCCTCGAGAACGGGGTTGGCCATAATTTCCTGATTGATCATTTCCCGAAGCTCGAGGCGATTCAGGGCCAGCACGCTGACCATTTGCACTAGCCCCGGCGTCAATATCTGTTTCTGAGCCAGGCGAAGGTGCAGTTTGGGTGCGAGCCAGTTCATAAGATTCAGTTGAGCCGGAAACTCTCCCCTAAGTAGATGCGGCGAACATCGGCATTCGCGGAAAGTTCCAAGGGTGTGCCCGCGGCTAGAATTTTGCCCTCACTAATGATGTAAGCTCGGTTGGTCACGGCCAGCGTATCGCGCACATTGTGATCGGTAATCAAAACGCCAATTCCAGCTTCACTTAGGTCCGCAATAATCTTTTGAATATCCACCACCGTCAACGGATCGATCCCGGCAAAAGGTTCGTCCAAAAGAACGAAAGACGGAGAGAGCACCAGTGAGCGTGCGATTTCCAGACGCCGCCGCTCTCCGCCCGAAAGCACGTGGGCCTGGCTCGAACGCACCCCCTCTAATCCCATTTGTGCCAAGAGCTCCTCCACCCTGTCGCGTCTCTGTTCAGGGGTCACGGACAGAGTTTCCAGCACCGCAAGCAAATTTTCTTCCACAGTCAGTTTCCGAAAGACTGAAGGTTCCTGAGGAAGGTAGCTGATACCGCTGCGGGCCCGCAGGTACATGGGGAGGTCGGTGATATCCTCGCCATCCAGCAAGACACGCCCGTAATCGGGGCGAGCAAGTCCAACTAGGATGTAAAACGTCGTGGTCTTTCCCGCGCCGTTCGGCCCGAGTAGCCCAACCACTTCTCCCTGCTGAATCTCCAAGCTAACGTCGTTAACGACAGTCCGGCGGCGATATGACTTCCGGAGCTCGGCGGCCTGGAGTTTCAACATGCCGGTTCATTTCTCAATCCGGTGCTTCGTCAGCGTGCGCGAACCTTCTTGCGAATCAATTAAAATCGTATCACTCGCTACAAAGAAGGTCAACGAATGGCCCGTAGTTGTGTCGCTAAGAGCATTAGCTAGAGTCGGCTGGCCACCAGAAAGGACGAACTTTCCATCGGCGGCCGTGTATTCGGCCCGCTCGGCCATGCCTCGGCGGTCACCCTGACGGACCACGACGTTGCCTTCTGCTACCACGCGGTTCAATTGACGTCCATCACTTGAGAGCTGCGTTTTGGTCCCATTTTCGAGCGAAGTAGTAGGTAACGCACCAGTTAGGGGCATAGTCCCCTTGCTCCCGCTTGAGGTAGCCGTCGCCGGTCCCAAGAATACTTCCAGAGTCCGGGACTCGAGCGAGCCCTCGCTCGAGTCAGCTTGTACGCCGCCTTGAAGCCGGGCGTTGCCCTCATCGGCCGAATACGTGAGCATCGGAGCGCGAACCTTCCACAAGACTGCTTGAGCAGAAGAAGCTTGGCGGGACGCCGGCCTGGTCCCGCGCAATGCGGCGAGCGGTCCACCAACCTGTGGGAAAACGGCGACCACGTGCCCTATGGCCTGCATTTTCTTGGCGTCGCGCCAAAGTTCAATCCGATCGCTATCCAGCACAGCCGCTCCTTGCCACAGTCGCGCATGGCCGGCGTAGACGACATGACCCGAGCTTGCCGAGCCTGAAAGCGTATCCGAGGAGATGTGGGCGGCGCCAGAACCCAGGTCCACCGGGTCGCCTGCCGCGCTTGGAATATAGGTCGAGACTACGCCTCCACTGGCGTTCACTTCGCCCGTCTTCTGGTTGAACACCACCCTGCTCGCCGTGGAGCGGCTCATTGAATCAGAAATAACCGGCGAACCTTCCAACGTGATCGTATCAGTAGCGCGAACCACATTAGCTCGCGCGGCGGTTCCTTCACGCCCCGCCTGGCTGAAATGCACATCTCCCATCTCGTCGAGCGTGTCCCATTCCCCATGAGCCCCAAAAGTGGCGGCAAGCTCGCGTGCCGAGATAACGTCCTCATTCCCATGGTTGGCTTGTCTGCGAATATCCACGCCGGAGTGTCCGAATAACTTGCTGAGGCGTCCATCCGGACCGGCCTCGGCCACAAATTGCTTCGCGTGCAAGGTGGTCACATCAGCGCCCGTTCTTGATTCGATTGTCGCCGGGGCAAGAGTTTCGGCCCTTTCGATCTTCTGACTACTCACCGGGCCAGCGCCTTTGGCATCCGATCTTCCTGATCCATGCCCGCGCGCAGCGGAGAAGGCTACCCGCAAGGTCGCGGTTTTCAAATCTTGCGAGTCGCCGCCCTTGCGCGATTCCGCCTCCACACCGCCGCTCGCGATCATCTGCTTGATCAGGTTGCCCGCTGGAAGCATCTCGAATTCCACATGACCGGCTGAAAAACGATCGGACCCCGCCGCAGCCTGCCGGCTTGCGGACACTTGGCCATCAGCAACGATCCGTTCGACACGTCCCGTGGCGCTGAGGGATGCTTCGAAGCGACCCGCGGAAACCGCTTCGTTCGCGCCGCCCTCCATCGCGCGAATTCGCGGATTTCCCTGGGCGGTCGCGCGTTGAGCCCGATATTCCGCATCAAGTTCCACGGAGATTGTACCCGCCGAAAGCTCCCGGTTGCCTTGCCGCACCAACGCGGGTCCGTTCAGCACCACGGTTCTTTGGTTGCGGCGCACTTCGAGGCTTGTTCCAGTGGCGCTTATGGGCAAATTATCTGTCGCAGCGGACGGCGCCATGTCAAATTCCACGGAGTGCTCCACGCGCACCGTCGATTCGCTTGTGCTATAGCTGACGCCGACGCCTCGCCCGCTTCCGCCCGCAAACCGGAATTGGACCGGTGCCTGTGTTGACGCTTCTCCCGTGTTGCGATTGAACAGCAGATTGCTGGTTGTTACTTCGAGGCTCGCGTTCGGCGCGACAGTATTGCCAGAAGCAGACTTCGTGCTTCCGATGTCAATCTGCACCTCGCCTTCGCAGTGCACGTCTCCCGTTTCTGGCTCATAGCTGCACTCGCGCGTGTGGATGTTGTCGTCACGCTCACCTTCCCTGCCATAAATCGTGATCCACACGTCCTCTAGTTGCGAACGGTTTCGATCCTTATACTGGGTGGCATGGGAGGCGCGAATCGTAAAAACGGTGCGGTTCTGCTCGACTTTTGAGAACGAGATTTGCGCCGACTGCTGTTGGACCGAGGCCGGTACAGGGGCGGGACCGTGCCTCCGAGCCCGCGCCTCGCGAATCACCCGCCCGCCATACACGCCGGCCACGATCAACGCGATCAGCGCCGCGGCCCATGCCGCCCAACGGGCGTAGCGCGCAGCTTCACGATTGTACAATCTGCAGTTCCCTCTTTTGAGAAGTATAGGCGCGTGTTCGGCCAGGAACAACGAGGCATGGGCTACATCAAGGCGCGGGCAGAACTCCCACGCCCGCGGCCGCTACGCAATCGCGGGTGGTGTTCTTCACCAGATACATCGCTTCATCGGCAAGGTGCAACAGTTCGGCCTTCGTTCGCGAATCGGTAGGATAAGAGGCCACGCCCACGCTTGCGGTTACCGTGATGTCTAGCCCCGTGTCCTTTAGCCAGCGCGTTTCGCGGATAAGACCGTGCAGCCGCCGCGCCACGCCGAGGGCATTCTCCTTCGAGGTTTGCGGAAGCAGCACAACGAACTCGTCGCCGCCATATCGGAAGGCAAGGTCGATCATGCGGCACTTCTCTTTAATCGCTTCACCGATCTCTGCAAGCAGCTTCGATCCCATCAGGTGGCCGTGCGTATCGTTTACGTTCTTGAAGTGGTCCAGATCGATAAAAATTACCGAAAACTCGAATGAATAACGATGCGACCGGTAAATCTCCGTATCCAGCATGAAATTCAAATGGCGTGCATTATAAAGACTGGTGCAGTCGTCCGTGATCGTCAGTTCGTGAATGCGCTGGACGTGGCGCGCGTTTTCAATCGCAATTGCAGCGTAATCGGCAAGAGCTTGTAGTAAGGCGAGGTCGCGCGCGCTGAATCCTTCCGGCCCGATGCAGTTGATCAGCTCGATCACCCCGAGGCACTGTTCGCGGAAGCGCACGGGAACGGCGACGATCGAACGCGTGGCTACCTTGGTCTTCTCGTCCGCTTGGCCGAAGAAACGGGAATCAACGCTGGTGTCCGCAACCACCACAGGTTCGCCGGACTGAGCCACCCAACCCGCCACACCCTGGCCCACCTTGATACGCATGTCCTTCAGAGCCTCGGAACCCTGACCGGTGGCGATTTGGAAATAAAGCTCGTTTTTCACGAGATCCATCAAGAGCAACGACCAGGTGTCGGGGTGCAACACCTCGTTGATCTTTTCCATGATGGTACGCAGCACCTGGTCAAGCTGGAGCGAAGACGTCAGTGCCTTGCCGAGCTCTCGAAACACGGTAACTTCACTGATATCCGGTGGTTCCAGCGGCACTGTGGCATTGTGGCGCCGCTCAACGCCGTCGAAGGGTTTCCCATCGGAAGCGCGGCGCTGCCGTTCAGGTGGTGCCTGCTTTCTTGCGTCTTGGGAGTCGGAAGGCAACATTGGCATTATAGTGAACCATTTTAACCTGTCGCAACGGGCAATACCGCGCCATTGCCGAAAGGCCAATGGTCGCTCCTTGTAGTTGCGCTCGGTATCATTGACACTGATTCGCCCCGCGTCTATATTTTTCGGAGGCTCCCAGCGATGTCCTCCACACCTTTCGGCGAACACCTCAAGCGGGAACGCGAAATGCGGGGCGTCTCCCTCAACGAAATTTCCGCCGCTACGCGCATCGGCACAAGGTTTCTGGAAGCAATAGAGAATGACCGATGGAACGAGCTGCCTGGGGGAGCGTTCAATCGGGGCTTCATCCGCTCGATCGCACGTTATCTCGGGCTCGACGAAGATAACTTAGTAGCCGAATACTCGCTTGAAACTTCGGGGAGCGCAGACATCCGCGAGGCCACGCAGTTTGCCAACGCTGGCCGGAACTGGCGACCGGTCGCGGTGGTCGCTGCGATGGTCCTCACGCTGCTGGGTGCCGGACTCCTGGTGCACCATTTCTTTGGATCGCGAATCATGGCTATGTTCCACGGACCGCATCCCCCCGCGGCCTCAGCCGCAAGCTCTGTGCCGGCGTCGCCAGATATCCAGCGTGGCGCTCCGAATCAGACAAAGGCACAGCTAGGGCGGGCAGCCGGGGATTCCCAAGCGTCCGATCCGGTGCCGGGGGCCACTCTTGCGCTCAGCATCGGAATTGAAAAACCAGGCTACTTAAAGGTCGTCGCGGACGGACAAACGGTTTTCCACGAAAGGGTCCGAGCCGGTTACTCCCACTACTTCGAGGCGCGCAACACTCTTGAGATTGTGTCCAGCAGGGCAAGTGGTGTGCGTTTAAATCTTAATGGACAAAGCGTCCCATTTCCTCCTACGCCGGGTAGAATGGCGCGCATCGAGTTAAGCAAAAACGATCTGCGCCCCGTTGGAGGAGTCCATTAGCGGCGAATTGCGCGAACAGATTCGTTCCGGGCACGCCCGGCCGGAACAGAAGATGGCGATCTGCGCCGAGGGCGCTCCGCTTGGTCCCGAAGACCGTGTTGAATTACTCGCTGTCCTGGCTTCAGACTCAGATTCCAACATCGCCGAGCGCGCCCGGAGCGCGCTGTTAAGCCGCCCAACGGAACACTTCTTGGCCGCATGTGCTCGGCCCGATGCGGATCCTCGCCTCTTTGCCTATTGCGCCGATAATCTTCCCGATAAAAAGGGGATCGCTGATGCCTTGGCACGCAACGGCAGCTGTCCTACGGCGGACGTTGTACGGATAGCGTCGCATCTAACCTCGGCGGGAATACAGGCGCTCCTCGACAACCTCGAACGGTTTATCTCTGACCCGCAGTTGGTTCTTGCCGTGTCCGCCTCGCCCGCGACTAATACCGAACAGCGTGCGCTCCTCGAAGAAATGCAAAAGGGTGCTCCGGCGATACACGAAATCGAAGAGGCCGCAGCGGCGGAAATTGAGCCTGACCCCATCAAGCGGCAGACGCTCTTTCAAAGAGTCGCTCATATGAATGTAGTGGAGCGCTTGACCCTGGCACTGAAAGGCGGCCGGTCGGAGCGCATGCTCTTGATCCGCGATCCGAACAAGCTGGTACAACGCTGTGTGCTCCAATCTCCGCGCTTAACCGAGACGGAGGTCGAGTTATTTTCAGCTATGACCAACTTGAGCGCAGAGATTCTGCGAACGATTTCGATGACTCGGATATTCATCAAGAGCTACACGATCATGAAAAACCTCGTAAACAATCCGAAGACGCCGCTGGACGTCACTCTGCATCTGTTCCCTCGCCTCACGGCAACCGACCTAATCAAGCTGACGGCCAACAAGAATATTTCCGACACGTTGCGGTCGTCCGCCCTGAAGCTTCACCGAAAGCGCAAAATGGGAGGCTGATGGAGCGGGGATTTTTCTGGTATCACTTGGCGATAAGCATGAGCGATAAAGGTGGTCCGCGCAGCGCATGACTTCTCCAGCAGCAGTTCCGGCCGTCAAGGAAGGATCGGTCGTCATCAGCTTGCGTGGGGTCGAACGTCTGCGTTCCGGACATCTATGGGTTTATCGGAGCGATATTTCCTCCGTGCAGGCCGATCCCGGCGCCGTCGTCCGTTTGTCCGATGACCGCGGCCGCTTTCAAGGGCGCGCCTTCTACAGTGATAAATCGCAGATCTCGATTCGCCTTCTCACGCGCAGCGACATTCCTATCGACCGCGCCTTCTTCGCGGAGCGAATCGAGCGTGCAGCTGCCTATCGTAAGCTGATCGTGGAGGATTCGGACGCCTATCGCCTCGTGTACAGCGAAGGCGATCTGCTGCCCTCGCTTATTGTGGACCGCTACGGCGAGTACTTGGTCATCCAAACTCTCAGCCAATCCACCGAGCGGCTTAAAAACCTATTCGTCGAAATCCTGGTGGAGATGTTTGCGCCCAAAGGCGTGCTCGAACGAAACGATCCCAAGGTTCGTTTGCTTGAGGGCCTCGATCAGCGCATTGGCGTCCTCTATGGCCAGGTTCCTACGGAGGTTTCGGCCAAGCAGAACGGGGTTACATTCATCCACGACTTGGCGAAGGGTCAGAAAACAGGCTCTTTCCTGGACCAGCGGGAAAATCATCGGGCTGCGCGCCGCTATGCTTCCGGAGAGGTACTCGATTGTTTCAGCTATGAGGGCGGATTCGCGCTCACCGTTGCGGACAAATCCTCTCGTGCTGAAGGCATTGAGATGGCGCCGGCTGCGCTCGAGGCTGCGCGCCGAAATCAAAAAGTGAACGCGATCTCCAACGTCCACTTCCGAGAAGGAAACACATTTGATCTTCTAAAGGAATACGACGACGCAGGCCGCCGCTTCCAAATGATCATTCTCGATCCTCCGGCCTTTGCCAAAAATCGCGATAGCATTCCAGCGGCGCGCCGTGGGTACAAGGAAATCAATCTGCGCGCCTTGAAGCTCCTTACTCCCGGAGGATTCCTGGTCACCTGCTCGTGCTCCTACCACATCAGCGAAGCTCTTTTTCTGCAGATTCTAGCGGAGGCCGCCAATGATGCCGGTAGAACCATTTCTATAGTCGAGCGTCGCACCCAAGCTCAGGATCACCCCATCATCCTCACCATGCCGGAGACGCATTACCTGAAGTGTCTGGTAATGCGAGTGTTTTAGAATTACTTTCTTTCGCGTCAGGTCGCAATACGCGAAGCGTAAGCCGGCGCGGTCAGCCGTCTCAAAAGTCCACACCAACACCCCCTTGCAGCGCCCCCTCCAACCTGGCAACCTAATCGCGATGTTGAAATCTAATCGACACAAGAGCCGATTAGAATGTGACGCAAGTGTTAGAAAACAAAGGGTCGGGGCACGCTCTACTCGACACACCAGTGGGAACCCACGAAAACGGCTTACCGGACCATGATCTCCTGCCGCGAGAGTCCTCCCCGTTTTTCGACCTCGGACGACGAACCCGATCGGGCTGTCACTCGTGTTTACTTCGCCTGCAAGTTTCCCTACCATAGACCTGCCTCGCGCAACTTTTTGGAGTGAGTGGCGGCGCGCATTTGCGCGCGCCAATGGACAAATGCCTAACGGCCAAAGACTCGTCGTCGTCGAACCCAACGGCACGCGCCGGGATGTCGTTGTGACCGCCTCGCCGTTTCGGATTGGCAGGCAAGCTGGAAACGAGTTGACCCTGCGAGACAGCCGAGTCAGCCGCCACCAGGCGCAAATATTAACCGTCGAAGGCAAGCTGGTGCTGGAGGACATGGGCAGCAGCCACGGCACTTTTGTAAACGGAGAAAGAATTCTCCGCCACGAGTTGAAGCCCAGCGATCGAATCGATTTCGGCGTCGCCGATTCCTATAGCGTGATCTACGTTGGCGACGGCGCGACGATCGAGGAAATCGTCGAGCGCATCGAAGCACCGGCTCCCGAACAATCGGGACCACGCGAACTTCATCACTTGGGCGTGCTGCTCGAGGTGGCCCGCGCTCTCAGCTCGGGGCTTGCGCTCGAAGACATCCTCACGGCCGTTTTGGATGCCGCCATCGCCCTAACCCGAACCGAGCGCGGCGTGCTCTTGCTTCACAACTCTTCAGGTGAGGTGCAAACCGCGGTCGCGCGCAACGCGCAGGGAGGAACCTTGCGCCCTGAAGACGTGCAGATCTCGCAGGGCGTCTTGAAGCGTGTTGCCAGCACGCGGCGTGAATTGATCGTCAGCGAAACGGAAGGCGGCAGCGGACTAACCAGCCAGCAGGAAAGCATGGCCCGCCTCGCTCTCCGCACCATCGTTGCCATTCCCATCGATAAACTGCCCGTGATTGAAGCGCTCGACGCCACGATCTCCGCGCGCCAGGGCGAGCTTCTGGGAATTTTGTATCTCGATAGCCGTGCTCCTTCGAGCGCCTTTTCCGCACTCGATCGCGAAGTCTTGCGAACGCTCGCGCGCGAAGCCGCCACCGTGGTGGAGAACGCCCGCCTTTTTGCCGCCTCGCGCGCCAAGGCGCGCCTCGATCACGAGATCGAAATTGCCAGCCAGATTCAGCAGAAGCTGCTGCCCAAGGCACTGCCGAACCTGCCGAACCTCGCTGTGGCCGGTTCGACGATGGCCTGCTACTCCGTTGGCGGCGACTGCTTCGACGTGATTGAACTAGATGGCAACCGCCACGGATTTTTTGTCGGCGATGTTTCCGGGAAGGGAATATCCGCGGCGTTGCTGGCTACGCTGCTTCAGGGCGTCTTTTTTACGACCGCGACGATGGATATCCCTCTTCCCGGAATCTTTTCGCGCGTGAACCGATATCTTTGCGAGCGTAGCGGAGACGACCGATATGCAACCGTTTTCTACGGCGTGCTGGATGCGTCCGGGCGCTTCGAATACGTCAACGGAGGCCACGTTCCCCCGCTCGTCCGGCGCCGTTCAGGTTCGGTTGAGGCGCTCGGGAGCGCTAATTTTCCAGTTGGCATGTTTCCCGAGGCCGAATATCAGAGCGCGGAGGTAAATCTCGGTTCGGGCGATTTTCTCGTAATCTATACGGATGGAGTGTCCGAGGCCGCGAACGTCAGCGCGGAGCTATTTGAAGAAGCCCGTTTGCGGCGAATCGTGGAGGATTTTAAGGGACAAACTGTAGGCGAGCTTGCGGAAACGATTCGCGAGAGCGTAAAGGCTTTTACCGCGGGCGCGCCCCAATCCGACGACGTCACCATCCTGGTCGTAGGATACAAAGGCGGCGCATAACTTCTGACGCATTTGCGGGCAACATTCTAGTTGCGCAGCTTTCGACCTTGGCCGATAATCCACTAACTCGTCCCAGGCATTCTGCAGGGCGTATTCAGAATGACTTGCCCTCAGTGCAGTACTGCGAACCCTGACTTCGCCGAGTCTTGCTCCAACTGTGGTACTCCCATGCCTATTAGCGATGATGTTACTATTCGCGTGGTGGACATGTCGGCTCTCGAGCCTGGCAGCGATTTCGGCCCGCGCTACCACATCGAATCGCTTCTCGGACAAGGGGGAATGGGCCGCGTCTACAAAGCTCGCGACAAGACGCTCGACCGCACGGTTGCAATAAAAGTTATTCGCCAAGGCACCGTAGGTGAAGCTGGGGCGCTTCAGCGTTTCAAGCAAGAGTTGCTTCTCGCCAGCAAGGTTTCGCACAAAAACGTCCTCCGGATTCATGACATGGGTGAAGTCGGCCTCGTAAAGTTCATCTCGATGGCTTACGTCGAGGGTCCCGACCTTTATCACGTCCTCCGCGACAATCCGAAGCTACCCTTCGAGCGCGCCCTGAGTTTTTCGCGGCAGCTTGCCGAAGCGCTGGCGGCCGCGCACGGCGAAGGCGTGATCCATCGGGACCTAAAGCCCCAGAACATCCTGGTGGACAAGGACGACCACCTCTACGTTTCCGATTTCGGTCTGGCGAAATCTTTTGAGGACGACTCAGTGGGCATGACGAGGTCGGGCGCCTTTATTGGCACGCCGCGCTACATGTCTCCGGAGCAGGTGGAGGGAAATCCGGCCGATCAGCGGAGCGATCTCTACGCCTACGGCCTGATTCTCTACGAGATGGTCGTGGGCAACGTGCCGTTCACCGGCGAAACCACCCTGAAGGTGATGTACCAGCGGCTTCAAGAAACACCCAAGAGCCCGCGGCTCAGCAATCCATCGATCCCGGAATGGTTCGATGCAGTCATCATGCGCTGCCTCGAAAAGGACCCAGCAGCGCGATATCAAAATGCCAATGAAATTTTGCTGGATTTGCAGGCAGCCAGATCTTCAGCCGGCGCCAGCGGAACGGGAATCACGCGCCCCAAGAGCCGCACCGTCCAAATTCAAATTCCCGGATTCGCGCAGCGCCGATGGACCTGGATCGCGACAGCCGTGCTGACGCTCGCAATCTTGGCGTTGGCAGTCCCCCCGGTCAGGCATTTGATTTTCCGGGGTGGCGGTGGTGCGAAAAGCTCGCGCGTTTCCGGCGTGCCTCCGCTTGAGAGCGGGCGATTCATTGCAGTCCTGCCGCTGCAAGTGCTGGGCGACCAGTCGCAACTCGGCTATCTTGCTGAAGGAATCGAGGAGGCCCTCTCCGCCAAACTCTTCCAATTGCGCGATGTTCATGTGACTCCCGAGGACGCCGTTGCCAAGGCGGACTTAACCAAGCCCTTACCGAAAATTGCCGGCGCGCTCGGCGCTAACCTCGTTGTCCAAGGAACACTGCAAGGATCCGGAGACAAGATTCGGGTCGTGCTGAAGCTCCGGGATATGGCGAACGATAAGCTCCTCTGGAGCCAGGAATTCGATGGCGTCACAGGGGATCTCTTCACTCTTGAGGACGATATCTACCATCCGCTGGTATCCGCCCTGAATCTCAAGCCGACGAACGAGGAAGCCGCCAAGGCGGGGGCGCGGCCGACTGAAAACGTCGCCGCTTATGACCTCTATCTTCGAGGACGAAATTCACTGCGCGGACACGATGCCAAGAGCATACAAACGGCCTTGGACTTCTTCGGTCAGGCTCTGAAGACCGATCCTACCTTTGCGCTGGCCTACACGGGCATAGCAGACGCCAGCCTGAGAATGTACAGCACGCGGAAAGACAGCCTTTGGACCCAAAAGGCCCTCGCAGCCGCCCAGCAAGCCGAGCAGCTCAACGATTCCTTGCCGGAAGTTCATTCCATACTTGGGGCCGTCTATAGCGCCACAGGCAAGTCCTCAGAGGCCGTATCGGAACTGAAGCGCGCCCTTTCGCTAGCACCCAACTCTGATGACACCTATCGTCGGCTGGGAAAGGCCTATTTGGACAGTGGCGACGGTCCGCGGGCCATTGAGGCGTTTAAGAAGGCCGTCCAACTCAACCCATATTTCTGGGTAAACCAAGACGCCCTCGGCAACGCGTATTTTCAATTGGGAGATTACTCCCAGGCGCTGCTGGCCTTTCAACAAATCACTGTCCTCGAGCCGGATATCGACGCCGGATACGAAAATGTGGGCGTCGTTTACCTTCAGCAGGGGAAGTACCAGGAATGCATACCCTACTTCCAGAAAGCCCTTCAAATTGAGCCATTCTTTTCCACCTTCTCAAATCTTGGGACCGCTTACTTCTTTTTGAAACAGTATACGAACTCCGCCGCGATGTTCGAAAAGGCCGTGGCGCTCAACCCAAATAACACGATCACTATGGTCAATCTAGCGGATGCCTACCGGGCAGCTGGGGAACAGGATAAGAGCCACGCGGCCTATCAGCAGGCAATCTCACTTGGTTACAAGGAATTGGAAACGAACCCGCGCAATCCGGATGTGATGGCGCAAATCGCGCTTGCATACGCAAAAATCGGAAATTCGCGGGAAGCGATTGACCTAATAGGCCGCGTGCGAGCAATCGACCACAACAACGTCAACTACATTTATGATGCGGCTGCGATTAATGCTCTGTTAGGGCACTCAAACGAGGCGCTGAAAGCGTTGCGAGAGGCATTGATTAAGCATTACCCAGCGGAGTATGCAGCGGGGGACATAGATCTTGCGACGCTTCAGGGCAGCCCCGAGTTTGCCAGCATGATGAAGGAGTACGCTGCTGCGAAGCCCTAATTCGACAAGCGATGAACCGCCCAACGCTTCCGAGTCAAAAAAAGCATGGGAAGCACACCGGCGAAGAGAAGCAAGATCGTGGAAGGCTCGGGAGTCTCCACATCTTCAGTGACACCAAATGTTTCTTGCGGTTGAAGGGAGCCTGGGCATACTCCCCCGACTCCACCGTCACTTTGGCATTGACCCGGTCCGCCGAAGAAGAGAAAGGCGAGAGTCACAGTCTTACTGGTATCGCGATCAAAATCGTCGGAGTCCTCGTCACCATCCCCTTGAAGTGGCAGAGGGCCAAAAATGCAATGCTCCCATACGTTGCTGAGACATTGGAACGTGTCGCCGATTGGAGCGCCGGTGAGTAAGAAGAGCAAGCTATTAAGCGGTTTGGTCCCCGTGTACACGAAATCAATTGAAAATCCGGAGGGGTCGAAAGATTCTATCAGCGGACCAATCCCATTGTAGGACATAGGGTCAGGACCGTCGCTGTTGACGATGACCCGCGGGTCGACTCCATCTGCCTTTGCGGCAAATGTTGCCACCGAAACCGCCGTCGCAATCAACATCGCCGCACACAGGAATCGAACTAACTTCATATACACCCCCCTGACGGATCTCGTGGAGCTTCTAGCACACCAGGTTCCAACCTTAGCGCCTTCTAAGGGAGCGGTAAGTGCCTTATTTACAGCGCTAGGGCGCGACCCCATCGAAATGGAGGCTTCACTAGGTGCATTTGTTTGCATACTCTTGGAGGGATTTGGGCCTTCTATTGCTTCTATGTGGCGACCGCGCCGCGGGGACTGCTCCTAAATATCCCTTCGATTGTAACCCAACTTTAACACCCGGTTGCACCTTCTTCGGCTAGACTACGCGCCACATGGCCTCAGAAAAAATGCAAATACTCCCTTCTCAGGGGGCTCGTGACGGTCAGAAGATCCTATCCCTGAAGGGCCCGCTGACGATTCAAACGACTTTCGATTTTCAGAGTGCGGCACGAGCCGAAACGTCGCCCATTCTCATCATTGACCTAAGCGAAGTGCCGTTCGTGGACTCGGCGGGCCTTGGCGCGCTTGTGGGCGCCCACGTGACCGCTCAAAGAGCTAACCGCGAAATAGCGTTCGTAGGTGTAAATTCGCGAGTGAAAGCACTCATGGACATGACCCACGTCAGCCAGCTCTTCGACATGTACTCCACCGTTCAGGACGCACAGGCCAGCCTCCCTAAGTAGAAGTCCTAGACGATTGCAGTCACACGGCATTTCAGGCGCGGCGACAGTCAAAATAATGTATTGCGCTATTTCGAATCTTGCGTTTAATGTAATCGGGCCAGGTATCAACGCCAGATAAAGCGCCGGGCCGAGGGCGCTGCTCTTGAGTTGAGCCGCAGCGGGAGCCTATTGCGCCGCCCTGCTGCGCTAAAGCGGTGCGAATGAGGATTCCCCATTAATCTCGGCGACCAACTCGATCACTATCTCATCGACAGCGTTGTTTCCCGCGGTGATATCGCCACTGTTTATTGCGCTACCGATCTCCGAACGAGCCGAAAAGTAGCGATCAAGGTTCCGCATCCTGAAATGGAAAGTGATTCCGGGTTCGCCGACCGCTTTCACCGCGAAGAAGAGATCGGCAGAACTCTCAACCACCCTGGCCTTTTGAAGGTTTCAACCGACCAGCACCACAGCCAGCCATATCTTGTCACGGAGTGGTTCGAAGGCAAATCGCTGCGCCAGATTCTTGTTGAGGAAAAGAAGCTGCCTCCCGAGCGCGCGATACAGATTGTCCTGAAGATTTGCGGCGTTCTCGCCTACATTCATAATCATGGAGTCGTGCATCGTAATCTCAGGCCGGAAAATATTCTAGTGGGAACGGGCGGAGAAATTAAGCTGACGGACTTTGGCGCTGCAGCGAAGGAAGGGGCCCCGCGCCTTACGTTCACGAGCATCGTGCAGCTCGTCGGATCGTCACCGTATATTTCCCCCGAGGAGTTGAAAGGGCAGCGAGGAGACGCACGCAGCGACATCTACTCACTTGGTGTGATCTTGTACGAGCTGTTGACCGGCAAAACGCCGTTTCCGGGCGAGGATCCTTTCGAGCGGCTGGCACAGCATCCCGTTCCGCCGCGTGAGATCGATCCTTCGATCTCGCCTCAGTTGCAGGAAGTTCTTTACCGCGCTCTGGAACGCGAGCACCGAAACCGGTACGCGAATGTCCAAGAATTTGCGCGGGACCTTCAGCGCCTCGATCAAGTGGGAGTTACCGACCGCCCCGAGCTTCGGGATTGGAAGAAGGCAAGTACTGCGCGATCCCGAAAGATCCTTTTCTATGCGGCGATGGCACTGATTCCAATTGCGATTTTCGGTTTACTCTTGTACTTCGCAAGGCACTAAGGAAATCCCTTCTCCCCAAGTTCTCGCGAAAGCAATGCCTTGCATTCAAAGGACGAATTGGACACACATTTCTGCCGCTGCTAACTTGGCTACGTGCATCTTCTAATCGCCCTGGACGACGAACGCGGAGTGCTGGAATCGGTAGCTAGTCCCTGTTCGGCCTCCGGCCCGCCCGAGGGACAGATGGGTCGTGCCGCCGATTTTGTTACCGCACTGGTGAAGAGCGGCAACTGCAAGATCTATGAGTTGGACAGCGATCAATTGGTCTTCGAGGTCCAGCTTCCGGGAATATCCCGCCAAAAGCGTTGGCTCCATTGATGCCTCGTTCAGTCCGAATTTCTGCCGCAGCGAAGACCCGATCGAGGAACTGGCGAAGTCCGCGACGATCTGAAAGGTCGCGCGTCGGCGAACGGAATCTGAATCGCTGTCATCCAAAGTTTGTATTTGACTCTCCTATCGAAAATACGCAATATGCACCCGCGGACGACGAAACCGCAGCATCTTCACCTCGACGGCGAGGCGAGGAAGCTCCTCCTAAGCTTAGGCGTTGATCGGGTGTTCGGACACGACGCCGTGTCCAGTCAAAATTAAGTGTATCGCGCTCGACGACGAGCCGCTGAATCAAGTTACGCGCTGTGGATGGAATCCTCGATTCCTCCACTGAGAGGGCGCCCTTTGGCCGGAGGGCTGCGCATCTGTGCTGTGCCGTGGCAGAGAAGTTGATCTGCGGCGCGGAAGAAGCGCTTCCATTTTAGTCTCCCGCCAGTCGCCGCTCAGTCCGTTCCGGGATTTCATGCGGTCGAAGGAGCCGCAAGGGAGATGTTTCTTATGAGCGAACGCACGATTTTGGTTGAGATGATTCTGGCTGGTTTCTTTGCTGTCGCCTGCATTCGCGCTTCCGTGCCGGTGGCGACCGGCAAGCTTTCGTTCGGCAATTTGCTTCACCTCCCGGGGCGCATGGAGAGGTTGCGACGCTCCCGGTGGCAGTGGTTCTCGATGATCGCGCTGCTTTTGGTGATACGGCTTCAAATGGGCGTGCCGATCGTGCTTGAGGCCATCGTCGCGATTCAGTTTTTGATCTTCCTTGCTCTGCCGGCAACGAGGGTTGCCGCACAAGGGGTTCGCAAAGAGTGAAGCAGCTGTTCGAAGTCGCGAATTTTGTCCGCCGGCTGCGAACGCAAATGCGTTTTGGAGAGTTGTCTCGTTCGCCGCTGCAGCTGCTGCGTTTTAATTTGCAAGGCGACACCGCGGAGTGTGACTGGCTGGCGCGTCCAGCGGACGCGTGGGACGAGGCCCTTCCAAGGCAGATACGTGAGCGGAATGCATCGATGCAGGCCCTTCAGGACGCGGTTGCGATCCGCGAAATGATATTCGGCCTGCTGCCTGAAGTTCGTACCATCGAACTCCGGGCTTTTCGTCAATCGGCGCGCGAGCCGCCCCGGTTGGTCATTTCCGGTACCGTTATCCGGCAAGAGGCGGAAGTAGGGAAAGTAACTTCTCCCGTAATGCGGGCGAAGTTATACGGCTTTCGTTTTTGGCTGGATGATGGCGTGCTGGTGACGTTGCAGCCGGAAGAGCGGGCCGTTTCCAATTTTTAAATGACTGTTGGATCCATCGGTGATGACCTTTCGAGGTCGAGGAGGTAATTGTTCATGGCAGCAAATAGATCGCAAGGAAGTTACTACACCCTGTTTCTAGCGGCGGCGACCGTTTTCTGTGCTGGCCTCTTTCATTACTCGAGCGGCATGGGGAAGCTGCTGTTGTTGGTTGGTGCGGTCGGTCTGATCGGCAGCTTGTTTGGGATGATGAGCATAAAGTCGTTAGAAGGAAAAACGGCGTTGAAGTCCTCGCCGCTCGCGATGAAGTTGATGGGTGCCGGCTGCAGCGCGCTTGGGTGGTTGATCACACTATTTGGCATGCACCTTACGCCGAGCACCGCTGGGCGCCTTGTCCTCGCGTTGATAGGCATAGGGGTAAGTCTTTTCGGGATCATCGTTATTTTGCCTGCGGCCTTTAACAAGAACGCGGTTTGGAAGAACTGAATGCACCGGCTCAGTAGCGGCAACCCAAAATACATTTAGGAGCGGAAAACGAAGATGAAAAAAATGCAGAAGATTTTTCTCGGCATTGTAGTTTTCATGGTCGCGCTAGCGATCGGTGCTGTGGTATACGCCCAAGCCCCAGCGGCTCCGGCGGCACCTGCAGCGACGGCCGCTCCCTCGGCTGCCACGGCTGAACTAGCGGCCGCTGCGGCTAAGGCGCCTACGACGGCGGACCTTGCTAAAGGCGATCCGGGCGGCACGATCACTGGAACGATCAGCGATGTTCCCGCCGCCGATCCCAAGGTGGGCGTTACCCTCCCGGATACGGCCAACCAGGTCGGTCAGAACAAGATAGCCATCAACTTCGTATGGACGCTGGTCACGGGCTACCTCGTCATGTTCATGCAAGCGGGATTCGCCATGGTGGAGTCGGGCCTCTGCCGCGCGAAAAACGCGAACCACACGTACATGATGAACTTCATGGTGTACGCGTGCGGGTTATTCTCCTACTGGTTGATAGGATTTGCCATCCAGCAAGGAGGGTCGGCCGGAAACGGAAATTTAGGCGGCCTCCAGTCGTTGTCTGTTGAGCACACAACCACGCTCTTTGGCAAGACGTGGGGCCTCTTCGGAGGAACCGGCTTCTTTCTATCCGGGCACACCTATGACGTAGGCGTCATGGTGCTTTTCCTCTTTGAGATGGTGTTCATGGACACCGCGCTCACGATCGTCACGGGGGCGTGCGCGGAACGCTGGAAGTTCCTGGCGTTCTGTGTGTCCTCCTCGCTCATGGGCGCTCTCACCTATCCGATCTATGCCAACTGGGCGTGGGGCGGAGGATGGCTCTCACAGCTTGGAGCGAACAATCAATTGGGCAAGGGCTACTGTGACTTCGCCGGCTCCGGCGTTGTTCACGCGGTCGGAGGGATAACGGCTCTGGCTGTGACAATGATCATCGGCCCGCGCATCGGAAAATTTAACCGCGATGGGTCGAGCAACCCGATCATCGGTCACGATGTTTCGGCCGTGCTGATCGGCTGCTTCATCCTGGCGTTCGGCTGGTTCGGATTCAACCCCGGCAGCACTCTGGGCGCTTCCGCGAACGGTAACCTGCGCATCGGTACCATCGCGGTGAACACCATGCTGGCTGGCTGTACGGCGACGTTCGGGGCCATGCTGTACATGTGGATGAAGAACGGCAAGGTGGACTACTCGATGAGCGGCAACGGCCTGCTGGCGGGCCTGGTGGCGATTACAGCTCCCAGCGGTTTCGTCAGCACAGTCGGCGCCTGCATCATCGGCGTCGTTGCCGGCGTCCTGGTTTGCTGGAGCTGCGCCTTCATCGAGAACGTGATGAAAGTGGATGATCCAGTTGGCGCCGTTTCCGTTCACGGAACCTGCGGTCTCTGGGGCGTACTCTCTATCGGATTGTTTGCAGATGGTACGAGCAACTACGGAGGAAGCTGGAATGGCGTCACGGGATCGGTTACGGGGCTGTTCTACGGGGATACCACCCAGATTGTGGCTCAACTCGTGGGCATCTCCACTCTGATCGGTTTCGTCTTTACCTTCAGCTTTCTCATGAATCTCGCACTCGAGTACTTTATCGGGCAGCGAGTTTCCGTGGCAACAGAAATTGCGGGTCTAGATATTCCGGAAATGGGCCAGCTCGGATATCCCGAGTTTGTTCTCAAGCCGGAACCAGATGTTCTGTTGCAAGCTGAAAAGGGATACGCTGTCGCTTGATTTGAGTTAGCTGCACACGCCTGGCGGCAGGGCGCGCCTCGGCCACGCGCCTTGCCCGCTAGGTCGTGAGGATGTTCCACGACAAAAAGTCGGCCGACATCAGCGATTCGAGGACACAAGAAAATGAATGACGCTTCGATCGTATCCAGCAACGAAAATACCCCGAATTCATTGACCGTTTCCGCGCCTTTGCTGCCTGTAGCTTCGGTACCGGCCAAGACGCAGCAAGGTCTCCGGCGAATGTTTGCCGATCCGCGTCTCCTCGAGAAGAAGGAGTGCGAGGACTTGGTGGCCGAATTGCGCCAGTGCGTCGCGCAGCATCCCAACGTCTCCGAATTGCGCGTGCTGCTTGGAATGGCTCTTTGCGTGAATCTCGATCCTCAAGCCGCGATGGAAGAGCTTGCTGAGGCGGTTGCGCTCGCACCAGATAGCTTCATTGCTCACTTAAAGGCGGGTGAACTGTGGATGCGCCTGCGCGTGATGAATAAAGCCGAGAACCATACCCACCAGGCCGCCATGCTCGCGCAGAACCTCGCGCAGTCGGAGCTGGCCCGGCGGCAGGCAGCCACGATTCGGACTATGAGGCAGAACGGAATTGAGCGCGATGGCTATCGAACACCATGGCTGTCATTTGGCCGCCTTCGCCGGTTCTGGACGCGGAAGCGCAGAAGCGAGGAATTAGCCACGGCGGACGCCCAGTAAACGATGCAACCGGTTCTTCAGCTCGCCTTGTTGCTGGCGATTCTGCTGCCGGCTCTGAAGATCGCGGCGTCGATTTGTACCCGCCTCGGCATCCCCCCTATCCTCGGAGAATTGCTCACCGGCGTCGTGCTCGGCCCGGGCGTGTTTAATCTTCTGCACTGGCATCTGTTTCGCGGCGGACAAGCCACCGATACGCTGCTGCTGCTTGCGCAGATCGGCGGTTACGTATTGATGTTCATTGCCGGCGTCGAGACGGATATCGATCGAATGCAAGAGGCCAGCGTCACTGCATTTATCGTGGCGCTTTCCGGCGTAATCTGGCCGTTTTTTCTGGGCGCGGGCGTCGGGCACTTGCTCGGCTTGTCCTGGACCGTTTCCCTTTTCATCGGCGGAGCTTTGACGGCCACGAGCGTTTCAATTTCCGCGCGAACATTGATGGATGCCGGGCGGATGTCGTCCAACGAGGCTACGGTTATCCTGGGCGCGGCTGTGATTGACGACGTCATGGGACTGTTCGTGCTGGCATTTCTCGCGGCGTCCATTACAACCAAGGGCGAAACGTTTGGCGTGGCGTCCATGTCGAGTGCTTGGTTACAGCAGCGGCTAGCGCCGGCCGCAAGCCATCCTCTTGTTATCCAGATGTTGATGATCGGCGTCTTCGCGACTCTATTTTTCGTTGTCGGCTACACCGCGGCAAAGCGCTGGCTCGATCCGTTGATTCTGCAACTGCGCAAGCTAGCCGCCAACGAGGCGGTGCCGAGCTGCGTGCTGGCTTTGGTTCTGGTGTACGCGGTCTCGGCCGAGTGGCTAGGCAGCGTGGCCGGGATCACCGGCGCTTACTTGCTTGGATATGTATTCGCCGGCTCCGAATATAAAACCGATATAGAGCGGAGCTTCTATGCGATTGGCCACGGACTGTTGATCCCTCTCTTTTTCGTTTCCATCGGCCTTTCCAGCGACTATCGGGCGCTTTCAGGCCATTGGATGCTGATGTTCCTGATACTTGTGGTCGCCATCGTGGGCAAGTTGTTCGGCTGCGGACTGGCCGCGCTCGGCTCCGGTATGGACTGGGTGCGCAGCCTTCGCGTCGGCGCCGGCATGATGTCTCGAGGCGAGGTGGGCTTGATCGTCACTGCCATGGGTGCTAGCACGGGCATTTTCGGGAGGACCGAGGTAGCAATGATGGTGGCGGTTGTCCTCCTTACCACCTTGCTCACTCCCATCGCACTCCGTGGCGCTTTTTACCTGAAGTCGGAACAGGATCTTGAGGATGGACTGAGGAGTCCCGACACGAAAGCGACCGCGCCGAGCAGGCCCGACATTGACCCAATGCGTAAAATCGATACGGAACGGGAGCAGGATTCATCAGCCGAAGGGCCCGCTTTAGCGCTGGATTTGTGAGAGGCAGCACGCTTTCTATGGCGACGGCACGGTGACCACGGTATTCACCATGGTCACCGACGCGTTGAGTCCGATTGCTCTGCCATTGAGCGTGGTTATCGCTGCATTGCCGGCAGTGGAGAATGTGACGCCAGCGGGAGCGATGATGGTGCCCACCATGGTGCCACCCCCTGCCCCATTGATCGTCGCCGCACTGCCCACCTGCCAAAATATGTTCTTGGGCTGCGCTCCGTTAACCAGAATGACGCTGCGAGGAAATCCTGGAGCACCAACAGTAAGCGTCGTGGCCATTTGGAAGAGCCAGATGGCGTTCGCATCGCCTTGGGCATCGAGAGTAAGATCTGACCCGGTGATCACGAACGAACCGCCCGCCGACGTATACGTCCCAGGAGTGATCGTGAGTCCACCGAGTTGACCCGCGCCTGGATCGGGACCTGCGGGCTCACCTGCAAGATTGTTATATGCGGTAAGCGCATCGCTTGCAGCTTGTGTTGCGATCGCAAATGTGACAGCCGTGCCTTCGGAGGGACACGTACCGGTGGGAGGAGGAACATTCGTGTAGATTTTCCCGTTTACAAATCCCGAGTTGGCCCCGGTTATTGTGTAATTGCACCCTGTCCCAGCGTCATGGAATCCCGTTATCAACGTAGAACCACCGGTGGTACCGAGATCGCCGTTGATCACGGTGCTGGTCCCAGTGTTGGTTATACCGGCCCCGCCCCCAAAGCTCCCGAAAGTGGAGGCTGCTCCCAGATCTGGCAGCGTCGGACCTATTGTAGAGCCAGTGGTGAAGGTCCACGGATTCGGCGCAGCACCAGATGCCAAAGCATTACCGGACAGATCCATGACCAGATTCGAAACGGTGGCCATGTATTGCGTGCCCGCAGCGAGGTTCGCCACGGGTGTAAATGTTGCGATCTGGCTGTTCGGGTCGTAAGTAACGGTTCCATCCACGGATGCTCCACCAGCTCCCGCCACCGCCAGGGTGAATGTCGCGTTGGTAATCGTCGTAGGATCCATAGCCTTGCTGAAGGTCGCGTTGATGGTCTTGCTCAGAGACACGTTCAAGACCGCGCTCGCGGGGTTCGTTAGAGTTATGCCCGGGGTGACAGCGTCTACCGTCGAACCGGTCGTAAAGCTCCAGACGAAATTAGCGCCCATGGCGACGCCGGTGAGGTCTGCAGCGCCGGTTGTAATCGTGGCGGTGAACTCAGTATTTCCTGAAAGAGCCGAGGCTGGGGCGAAGATTGCCGTGTTGCTCGCTGCGTCGCAGAGGATTGTTCCGGCAACAGCAGTTCCGCTGATCGTCTCGGCCACGGTGAATGTACCTGACGCAGAGATCGTTGGAGGGTCCATCGCCTGGCTGAAAGTTGCGGCGATTTTCTGATTGACGGGCACATTTATCGCTGCGCCGGCAGGATTCGTGGAGGTTACTCGTGGTGCGCCGGCGTTCGCGTCGATGCCCGTTGTGAAACTCCAAACATAGTTGGCGGCGAGTGCGGTTCCCGGGGCACTTTGCACGGCGGCCGTAACAGTAGCCGTATATTGAGTACTGGCCGCAAGAGCGCCCGTGGGCGCAAGAATAGCTGTGTTGCTTGCCGCATCGTATGTGACGGCGCCCGGCACGGCAGCCCCGCCGCCTGTCACCTCCAGCGTAAACGTTCCTGGCTCCGTGATCGTGGAAGAGTTCATCGGGATGTTGAAAGTTGCGGCGATTTTCTGATTGATGGGAATATTTTTGCTTCCACTGGCAGGAGTCGTGAACGAAATCTTCGGAGCCAACGCGGTCGTAAACGTCCACACATAATTGGCGGACAAACCTACTCCAGATAGATCCTTCGCCCCGGTCGTAATCGTGGCCGTGAATAAGGCGCCGGTCGCAAGAACGGTCGTCGGCGTAAATGTGGAGGTGCTACCGGAATAACTGACTGTTCCGCCTACGGACGTTGCTCCTGGCCCAGCCACAGTAAACGTTGTCGCGGTGATCGTGGCCGGATCCATTGCCTCGCTGAACGTAGCGGAGATCGGCGCGTTGATGCCTACTGCTGTGCCTCCATTGGCCGGAATTGTGGAAACGACCGTAGGTGGCGCAGCCGTCGTAAAGGTCCACACGAAATTGGCCGCGAGCGCGGCGCCCGTAGGGTCTTTCGCACCGGTTGTGACCGTGGCCATATAGAAGGTGGCGGTTGTAAGAACCGCCGCCGGGGTAAACGTTGCAAGGGCTCCTGTGTAAGTGACAGTGCCGGACACGGGCATTGCACCCGGCCCCGTCACAGTGAATGTAGCTGAAGTAATCGTTGCCGGATCCATGGCGTGGCTGAACGTAGCGGAGATCGGTGCGTTGACGGCCACCGCTGTAGCACCGTTGGCTGGAATTGTGGAAACGACCGTGGGGGGGACGGCTGTCGTGAAGGTCCACGTGAAATTGGCTGTGAGCGCGGCACCCGTAGGGTCTTTCGCGCCGGTGGTAATCGTCGCCGTGTATAAGGTACCGGCCGCTAGAAGCGCTGACGGCGTCAATGTTGCGGTGTTCCCGGAGTAGGTGACGGCACCGGCCACGGGCGTTGCCCCCGGCCCAGCCAAAGTGAATGTCGCCGAAGTAATCGTCGCCGGGTTCATGGCCTCGCTGAATGTAGCGGAGATTGCTGTGTTGACGGCCACCGCCGTAGCTGCGGTGACTGGAATTGTGGAAGCAACCGTGGCCGGCGCAGCCGTTGTGAAGGTCCACGCAAAGTTGGCTGCCAGCGCCGCACCCGTGGGGTCTTTCGCGCCGGTTGTGATCGTGGCTGTATATAAGGTAGTAGTTGCGAGAACGGCCGTCGGGGTAAACACTGCGGTGTTCCCGGAGTAGGCGACGGCACCCGCCACCGGCGTCGCTCCCGGTCCAGCCAAAGTGAACGTCGCCGAAGTGATCGTCGCCGGGTTCATCCCCTCGCTGAACGTGGCGGAAATTGCCGTGTTGACGGCCACTGTAGTGGCGCCATTTGCCGGAATTGTAGAAACGACGGTGGGTGGAACAGCGGTCGTAAAGGTCCACGCAAAATTCGCTGCCAATGCAGCGCCACCGGGATCTTTGGCGCCCGTCGTAATCGTGGCCGTAAATAAGGTGCCGGCGGCAAGAACGGTTGACGGCGTGAACGTGGCCACGGTGCCGGAGTAAGTGACCACTCCCGCGACGGACGTTGCCCCCGGCCCAGCCAAAGTGAATGTAACCGAAGTAATCGTCGCCGGGTTCATGGCCTCGCTGAATGTAGCGGAGATTGCAGTGTTCACGGCCACGGCGGGGGCGCCATTAGCCGGAATTGTGGAAACGACCGTGGCTGGCGGAGCCGTTGTAAAGGTCCACACATGGTTGGCCGCCAGCGCAACGCCTGCAGGATTTTTCGCGCCGTTCGTAATCGTGGCCGTGTATAAGGTGCTTGTTGTAAGAACGGTCGTCGGCGTAAACGTCGCGGTGGTCCCGGCGTATGTCACAGTGCCGGAGACGGGTGTTGCGCCCGGCCCGGTTAACGTAAATGTAGCTTGCCCAATCGTCGTCGGTTCCATGGTCTGGCTGAACGTGGCGGAGACCGATGTGTTGACAGCAATCGCCGTAGCCCCACTGACCGGAACGGTTGAGACGACCGACGGTGAAGGAACCGATGCAAAAGTCCATACGTAGTTGGCGGCTAATCCAACACCACCGGGATTCTTCGCGCCCGTTGTAATCGTAGCCGTATATAAGGTGCCCGCCGCGAGGGTGGCCGTCGGCGTAAACGTGGCTGTTGTCCCAGCGTAAGTCACGTTGCCAGCTACGGGGGTGGCACCGGGTCCGCTCAACGTGAACGTGGACGGATTGATCGTCGCGGGGTTCATGGCCTCGCTGAACGTAGCGGAAACGGTAGTATTAGCGGGCACTGCGGCAACACCGTTTGCCGGAGCGGTGCTAACCACGCTGGCTGGCCCAGCTGTCGTGAAACTCCACGCAAAGTTGGCTGCTAGCGCGGTGCCTGCGGCATCCCTCGCGCCGGTTGTAATCGTGGCCGTGTATATAGTGCTGGTTGAAAGAACCGCACTCGGCGTAAACGTGGCGGCGGTCCCAGCATAAGTCACGTTACCGGCCACGGGCGTTGCCCCTGGCCCGGTCAATGTGAACGTCGCCGCGTTAATTGTCGCCGGGTTCATGGCCTCGCTAAATGTAGCTGATACTGCCGTGTTGACAGTAGCTAGAGTGGCTCCATTGACTGGAATGGTGGAAATGACAGTCGCGGGAGGAGCGGTTGTGAACGTCCACACGACGTTGGCTGCCAATGGGGCGCCTGCGGGATCTCTCGCGCCGGTGGTGATTGTGGCCGTATAAAGGATGCTAGTTGTGAGAAGGGCGGTCGGCGTAAACGTCGCAGTGGTCCCTGTGTAAGTCACGGAGCCAGACACAGGCGTGGCCCCCGGCCCAGTTAAAGTAAAAGTAGCCGCGTCAATCGTCGCCGGGTTCATGGCCTCGCTGAATGTGGCGGAGATTGCCGCGTTGATGGCAACCGTGGTGGCCCCATTGACAGGAATCGTGGAAACGACCGTCGGAGGGGCAGCCGTCGTAAAGCTCCACACGAAGTTGGCTAACAATGCATGGCCTACTAGATCTTGTGCGCCCGTCGTAATCGTTGCCGTAAATACGGTGCTGTTAGCAAGAACGGCCGTCGGCATAAACGTAGCTGTATTACCAGAGTACGCAACTGTTCCAGTAACTGGCATCGCCCCAGGTCCGGTTACGGTAAATGTTGTCGCGTTGATCGTCGCCGGGTTCATGGCCTTGCTGAACGTAGCTGAGATTGCGGTGTTGACCACCACGCCGGCGGTGCCGTTCACCGGAACTGTCGAAACCACGGTAGGTGAGGCAACCGTTGTGAAAGTCCACACAAAGTTGGTGGACAAAGGGGTGCCCGCTGGGTCTTTCGCTCCAGTGGTGATGGTAGCCATATATAGGGTGCTGGTTGTCAGAACGGCAGTTGGCGTAAACGTCGCAGTGGTCCCTGCGTAAACGACAGTGCCGGACACGGGCGCTGCACCCGGCCCCGTCACCGTGAACGTAGCTGAAGTAATCGTTGCCGGATCCATGGCCCCACTGAACGTAGCGGAGACTGCCGTATTGACAGCCACTGCTGTAGCTCCATTGGCTGGAATTGTGGAAACGACTGTGCGGGGCACGCCCGTCGTAAAGGTCCATACGAAGCTGGCAGCCAGCGCGGCGCCTGTGGGATCCTTCGCGCCGGTCGTAATCGTCGCCGTGTATAAGGTACCGGCAGCGAGAAGTGCTGACGGCGTCAACGTTGCGGTGTTACCGGAGTAGGTGACGGCACCGGCCACCGGCGTCGCTCCCGGTCCAGCCAAAGTGAACGTCGCCGAAGTGATCGCCGCCGGATTCATGGCGCGGCTGAAGGTAGCGGAAATCGCCGCGTTGGCGGTCGCAAGGGTGGCCCCATTCACTGGAACCGTGGAAATGACCGTGGGTGGCGCACTTGTTGTAAAGGTCCAAACAAAGTTGGCCGCCAGAGGCGCACCCTCGAGGTCTTTCGCTCCGGTGGTGATCGTGGCCATGTATAAGGCGCCAGTTGCGAGAGTGGCTGTCGGCGTAAAAGTAGCTGAGGTCCCTGCGTACGTCACGGTGCCTGCCACGGGCGTTGCTCCCGGCCCGGTCAAAGTAAACGTAGCCGCGTTAATCGTCGCCGGGTTCATGGCCTCGCTGAACGTAGCGGAGATTTCCGTATTGACGGCAACAGCGGTGGCCCCATTTGCCGGAATCGTGGAAATAACGGTGACTAGTGGCGCCGTTGTAAAGTTCCAGACAAAATTCGCCGCCAAGGCAACGCCGCTGGCGTCTCGCGCCCCGGTCGTGACAGTCGCGATGTAAGGAGTGTTGGCTGCGAGCGTGACAGTCGGCGTAAAAATCGCGGTCGTTCCCGCGTAAACTACTGCTCCTGCCACGGAAGTCCCTCCGGGCCCCGTTAACGTAAAGGTTGTTGCATTAATCGTGCTAGAGTTCATTACCGAACTGAAATCTGCGCTCACAGTGCCATTGATGACCACACCGTTTGCACCATTAACGGGAAATGTGGCGATCACCGTAGGAAATGCTGGGCTTGGTACTGGTTCTCGGTTACATCCGGCTACAAGAGCGGCCAACATGAACACCACCAATGATATTTTCCGAATCTTGAATTTGCGCACTAGTTTCTCTTGTCCAATACGCGAGCTTTCGATGCGTGTGAACTCGGATACGAGCGCTCTCCGAACATGATCTCGTCGACTCCTCTGCGCGAGCGACTTTGAAACTTACGAACAGAGAGGGAACAACTGCAGGCCGCAGTGCCCCATCGGGGCTTCACGTGTGGCTTGCGGTTGTCGCCGGCCGGAATGCAGCCGCACGAATTACCGGATCGGTGTTTCAGCTTTTGTCGCTACGCACGGGGCCGTGAAGGCCCGTTCGAGGGATATTGCAGTGAAGGGGTCGAACAGTTTGAATTTATAGCCAGAGTTATTGTGCGTCAACGCAATTCGCGAGAACTGTCCTTTTAGTTACGTTCGGCAGGACTAATCTCCTTTAATCGCTGCAGTCCGCAGGTCGTTTTATAGCCGGTTAAATTCTTAACACAAAAAACCCTCACCGCGGTTCGAGCAGCGCACTCATTCCTTCATCTCTCCATTCCGCGAGAGCCTCATGTCGGAACGTGCGAAGACATGCGTATGGCTCGGAATTATTAGAAGCCATGGAGCCTTTGACAGAAAGAGCTCGCCCGCTTTTCGAGCAGGTGTTCTCCCAACGACTGGATCCAATGGCCGGCGCAGGGCTCTTTCAACAATTCAGGGCGGACAATTTTCCAAAACAGGTGTGCCAATATAACGAAATCGTATTGATATTGGCACACTGTTGGCGCAGTACGCCCGAAGAAGGTAGAAGCACGCTTGCAAGGTGGGCTAGAATCAAGACTTAGTTTATCGGGGCGTAGCGCAGCCTGGTAGCGCGCCTGCCTTGGGCGCAGGAGGCCCGCGGTTCAAATCCGCGCGCCCCGACCATTTACTTCTTTGTTTTCAATTTACTCTGCCTGACGTAGTCTGCGTCGGAGCCTGAACTTGGCTCCATTTGGGTCCAAATACGAGCCTCTCGACGCTTTCCACTGCGCGACGCTGCTCTTCCGGGATCGCGTGCAAATAAATCTCGCGCGTGATGTCCGGTGTGGAATGCCCTAGAAGCGATTGCATCGTTCCTATCGGCGTGCCTACAGAGTCGAGCATCGTTGCGTGGCTATGCCTCAGAAGATGCCACGTGACACCAGGAAGCCCTAGCTTCTTCGCGGCAGGCTTCAGGTGCTTGCGCAAGAGATTCCATCGGTGTAGCGGCAATCCCTCGCGCGTGGCGAATACCAGGACTTTTGCATCAACAGTGACAGGACGGATGGCGGCGAGAATTTCTGCCGTGTCAGTCCCAATCGGGATGGTTCGTGCACTGCGCTTCGTCTTCGGTTGATCGAAATGCCCGTCATACACCGTCTCGGCTACGCGGAGCAAACGAGCCTTCAAATCAATACACCCCCAACGAAGTGCAAGCAACTCCCCTACACGCAATCCCGTCAGCACCAGTAGCAACGTGACCGAGCGTGCGGGTTCATTCAGCGCGGCCGCTATGTCTCGCACCTGGACCGGAGTGAGGACAACTCGCTCTGTTCCATGCTGCCGTCGCGGGAGTTTCGTTTTCTGAGCTGCGTTCTCGGTTATGTAGCCCCATTCTTCTGCCGCACCGAGAATCTTGCTCATACCACACTTGAAGTGGTGAACGGTTTCCCACGACAACCCATTGCTGAGTTTTCGGCTGAGGAAACTTTGCAACTCTTCTCGTGTAAGTTCCCGAAGCTGTCTCTGGCCGAAGGCTGGATTGAGATGCACGTCGAGCATGTACCGATAGTGCTTCTGGGTTGCGTACTTGAGTGTTGGCAAAACCACAGGCGTCCAATCGTCCTTGACGAAATCGCCAAATGTACGGACAGACTGCGGTCGTGCCTTCCCACTGTTGATCGACCCTAACCTCTGAGACAGTACCTGCATAGCCAGGCGGCGCGTCGGAAATTCGGCGACGGTCCCGATCACTTCGGACCGCCTCAGTCTACCGAGCGTGCCATCTGCTTGAATTACATCCTCCCACCATGCACCGTTCACCCCCGCAAGAAGAATCCCGGTGGATATTTAGAAAAGCTGCATGAGAATAGGGTGTTTCTGGTGCGATGATTTCGCTTGCCTGCCGCGAGGTCCCAAAACACACCCCGTATCTGTTGTCGGAATTGAAGCCACGGAACGCAGCCACAAGAGAAGAGTTGAGAAACACCAGAGAAGAAAGGTGCCCGGACCTCGTGCCGAAAAATGGGCCGCGAACTGCATACATTTCTGAATAGGAACGATTGGGAATAGATTCAAGCTTCATTTCCAGCGGTTGATCTTGGCAGACAATTTCAAAGTGGTGGAAAGCCCGGCGACTCCTGACATCGGGCATCCCAGGCGTATCTGCCGAATCACGCATCGACAAAGCTCTCCTACTTTATAGAGGGGAAAAATCCGCCAAACCTCACCGGAAAAATTCAACAAAGTCGGCAAAGGTGTCCCCTATCTATAGAGAGGCATAAAAAACGGAAAATGTGAGCCGTAAAATTCACTTTTCTTTGGCTTACAAGGATTATTTTTGGACCTCCCACACTTCATAACTTAAAAACAGTTTCCCTATATGTACCGTATGTGGTACACTCTTCTGGTGGGCAAGAAACCGAAATCCGCGACGGGCATAGGTACCCAGTCTGAGGCGCTCGAGAGGCAAGGGAAACGCGTTCCGGCTATCTTCTTTCGGACTGAGGCTGACGGAGAGCCGGTGCGGGATTGGCTGAAGGGACTTTCGCCGGAAGATCGGAAGCGGATCGGCGAGGACATTAAGACGGTCGAGTTCGGCTGGCCGATCGGAATGCCCGTTTGCAGGCCAATGGGTGGCGGGATCTACGAGGTGCGGTCGAACTTGGCTCAGAACCGAATCGCGCGAGTTCTCTTTTACATCGACGAAAAGGGCCGAATGGTTCTGCTGCGCGGATTCATTAAGAAAACGCGAAAGACACCAGACCTGGATTTAGAGCTGGCACGGAACAACAAGAGCAAGCACCAAAGGGGACTCAGATGAAAGTAAGAAAAAATCACAAGGTAAGAGACCACAGTGGCTCGACCTTCGATAGTTTTCTCGAACAGGAAGGAATTCGCGATGAAGTCGAAGCGGTCGCTATCAAGCGGGTGCTGGCGTGGCAACTCGAACAGGCTATGCAAGAACAGCAAAAAACTAAACAAGCGATGGCGAAGCAGCTTCATACCAGTCGGTCACAACTGGATCGCCTGCTTGACCCTAGCAACGTGTCGGTCACGCTCGATACGATCACTCGTGCAGCAAGAGCTCTTGGCAAGCGCGTAATCATTCGCGTCGCCGATGTAAAAGCTAAGCGAGCGTAGCTCCCATAATGTGCTACTTTCCGGTTGGTTGACTTGGCATGTGAGTACGGCCACATGACAGCAGAGGAAAGCAACGTGAAACCAAAAACAAAGATTCTGGCCCTGATTTTTTCTCTTGTCCTGCCCTACATCGCATTGGCGATGTATTTTGCTCTTAGGATTCAGGAGCATCCTTTACCGACTTGGTTCCCCTATTTCGGTCTCTCCTACATCTTGGCAACCATGATTGTTGTCATGGTCTATAGCCGAATGGTTTATCGCAGCACTCAACCAGAAGCAGTGGAGAAACCGAAGTCGGTTTGGCTGTGGTTAGGAAGGGCATGGATGTCATACCTGGTCGTAATTTGGTCTGGCGGTTTCCTCTGGGGCGCATACCTGACCTTCAAGGGGAGTCTTGAGTGGCAGCGGTCCGTTCCTGCTGGCGCGTTTCTCCTCGCATTTATCGCCCTGTTCTCATGGGCGCTATACAAAGACTTCAAGCGCATACGTAAGCCGACGAGATCGGCAGGCGAAAAAGCCACAAACAATAGTTGAAAGAGCGACGGTGCCCCATAGTGGCAGGGCTGCAATACTTATGTACTGAGAGCTGCATCGCCCTCACTACCTAGTCCGCGCCTGCCTGCCGTCTGCCTGATCGCAAAGAAAAACTTGGGTCCAACTTGGGTCCAACAACTGCCAAATTAGGTCCAAAACCGTGTACCATGACGTAGAACAAAGCTAGACGGACCAACAAGATAGATTTTTTGCAACTGCCTTGGGCGCAGGAGGTCTGGAGTTCAAATCTCCACGCCCCGACCAAAGCTCTGGATGAAGTACCGAAACTGTTACACGCGATCGCAAAAGAAAGAGAAGCTACTCTGAGGTTGGACCTATGAGACAAACCGCCAAGCGCGACAGACACAGCGAGATCGTCGAGCGGCGCGCGCAAGAGTGCAACCTACCGCAAGACGTTCGAGCGCACCCTGCATGTCTGTAAGGCATGATCGGCCATCCAAAACTCCAGCCGCGCGAAATTCCACCCCGCTCACAATTTCCAGGTTACGGAGTTCCTAGACGCAGACGCGCGTTACGCATCGCCCTTGAACGCCGGTTGATGGAAAACGCTGATTGCGTGCGACTTCCCGTCTTGGAACACCCGCGTCGGGTTTTTGAGGAAGTTACTGCAGCAGTCCAGTCTGGTATTTAAGAAGCGAAATCTGGCCTTCATAGTCGTATTTCGCTCCGGCTTGAACGATTTGGGCTTGCGTCTGATTCAGTTGCGCCTCGCTCAACTCGACGATCGAGCTGAGTCCAAGTTTGTACCGCGACGTGGCCAAATCCAGGGCTTGATTCGCCTGCGCCAGCAGCTTGTCGGTCATGGAAAGCCGCTGGTAAGCTGCATTGGCGTTCAACCAAGCCATCCGAACGTCGCGTACCACTCGATCTTGCAGATCACGAAGATTCTGATCCTCCGCGCGCGCCCGGGCGGTAGCTTCGCTTCGCAACGCCCCAAATAAGTGCCCGTTAAAGATCGGAATGTTGACGTCAAATCCTATCGCGGCGTAGCGGGATGCGAGTTGGTCCGCGCCGTAGGGAGTCAGTCCCGCTGCGCCCGCGGCCGAGATCGTAGGGAACCACAAGTCCCGTTCCGCCGTGGCGTAGCTTTGCGCTGCGTTCGTGTCGAGACGGAGGCTTATTAATTCAGGACGGTTTTTCAGGGCTTGCTGCAGAATGTCTGTGAAGTCCGATGGCGGCGCGGAAGGCAAAGGCTCGTCAGCCAGTTCGAATGTCCGCTGCTCTCCATAACCCAGCGCGTCGGATAACTGAGAGTACGACGCATCAACGTCGTTCTGAGACTGAATTAAAAGAAGCTGCGCCTGCGCCAGCGCTACGTTGGCGAAACTAACATCTAATCCGGACTTTATTTTGTTCTGTTCGAGCACCGTCACCTGATCAGAAACAAGCTGGCGTTCCTTGACGGTTTCCTGGGCAACGGTCAAAACGGCCTGCGACCGAAGAACGGCGAAGTAGGCTTGGTCGACTCCAAGGAGAACATCGGCGCGGGAAGTGACAACGTTCTCTTGCTGGGCTTGAGCGTGGAGAGTCGCGCTCTTCGCGAGTTGGTGCGTGCGCCCAAAATTGGTGATGAGCTGATTCACCGCCAGTCCATTGGCGTAGCGCTCATAAATGACCGGATTGTTCAAGAATCCAGCCGTGATGCGGCTGTTGTTTTCAGCATCTGCTCCAGTGAGGCTGCCGTTGACCGTCGGGTAGTAGGCGGAACGCGCCTCCGTAACCTGCGCCTTGGCCGCCTGCGCCAATTCGGTAGCCGCCTGAATCTGGGGGTGATTCTGAATGGCGATGGCCTCCGCTTCCTTTAGATCCAGTTTTTGCACGCCTTGGGCGGCCGCGGCTCCGCAACTGATCGCGGCAAAAATGAAACAAAATATCAGTCGACTGAGCATTCTCATCGCGCGTCCTCCGCTGCCGCATGCGCCTCAGCGCGCCGCTGATACACGAGCAAGTAAGCAGCCGGCACGATGAAGATGGTCAAGGCCACTGACGTAATCAGGCCGCCAATGATCACACGCGCGAGGGGCGCATACTGCTCGCTACCCGTTCCTAGTTTCAGGGCCAATGGGAATAATCCGATGATCGTCGCCAGCGAAGTCATCAGAATTGGGCGCAGGCGGATGCGGCACGAAGAGATGATCGCGTCGCGCACCGACATCCCTGTTTCTTCCAGACGATGAGCAAACTCTACGATCAAGATACTATTGGAGACCACGATGCCGACCATCATGATCAATCCCATGAGCGACATCACGTTGAGGGTCGTACCCGTAAGCAGCAAAATCAACAACACTCCGATGATCCCAGTCGGCACGGCCAGCAGGATGAGCACTGGGTCCAGGAATGAGCGGAACTGCGCCACCAAGATCAGATAGAGCAATACCAGAGAAAGAGAAAGTCCCATTGCGAAGCTGCGGAATGAATCCTCCATCCCTTGAACCATTCCTCGCAAATTCGCCCGCGTGCCCGGCGGCAGGTCGGCCATCGCTACAATCTTGCGTACAGCGCTGGCAACACCTCCCAGGTCTTCCGTCGCAGGATTTACGTAGACATCGAAAGACCTCTGAATTTGGTAGTGATCTACTTCAGTGGGAGAACTGAACCTTGTGATTTTACTCACCGCATCCAAGAACGCGGGCGCTTGCGCCTCCGGAGAGCGCAGCGTAATGTCGCGCAAGTCCGTCAAGCTGCGGACATCCTGCTCGGGATACTGCACCGTCAACATGTAGTCGTTTCCGGTCTTCGGATCGATCCAGTAACTGGGGGCGATCATTCCGTTGGAGGTAAGGCCGGTGATGACGTTGTCCACAACCTCCTTTTGGGTCAGCCCGAGTTCGCTCGCCCGCAGCCGGTCCACGTTGAGCTGAAGAGAGGGGTAATCGACGTCTTGTGGGATGTATACGTCACTCACCCCAGGAATTCTCCGAATCTCTCCCGCCAAGCGAGCGGCCACAGTGAAGTCCGAATCCAGGTTTGACCCGCTTACTTGGACGTCAATCGGCGCCGGCAATCCCTGATTCAACACGGCGTCGACCATGCCCCCGGATTGAAAGAAGGTGCTTAGTTCCGGCATCTCCTCCCGCAGCTTGTGGCGAACCCGGCTCATGTACTCGAAACTGCTGACGCTGTGCCCTTCGTTGAGCGCCACTTGCACGGTCGCGGTATAGGGTCCCGAATTCGACGTGTAGATCGAGGAGAAACCTGGGATGACGCCGATGTTGGAAACGATCAATTTGAGATCCTTCGGAGCCACCGTCTTACGGATGATGTCTTCCACCCGGGCGATTTCCTGATTGGTGATTTCCACGCGAGTCCCAGAGGGCGCCTTTACGTTGATCACAAACTGGCCAGCATCGGTTCTGGGAAAGAATGCCAAACCGAGAAATGGAAACAGAGCGAGACTGAGAACAAACACTCCTAAAATCCCCCACACGACCGTCTTTGGGCGCTCGAGTACACGGCGCACGGAGCGCTCGTAGACCTCAAGGAAACGATGAAACATCTGGCCAAACCCTTCGTTGAATCGCTCACCCCAGCCAAGGATCCCGCTGCGAGGTCCCGGTGCCGGCGACAATGCCGGTTCGGAACCGTCTTCGACCGCGGTGACATGTGAAGGCGACTTGATGAACCGAGCACAGAACAACGGCACCACCGTCATCGCAACCACATAGGACGCGAACAGCGCCAGCACCACGGCCATAGCCAACGCCGAAAAGAGAAAGCGGCTTACCCCATAAAGGAATGTCACCGGGAAGAACACAACTGCGCTCGTCAAGGTGGCTGCCAGAACTGCAAGCGACACTTCCTGCCCGCCTTTCTCCGCGGCCACTTCGGGCCATTCACCTAGCTCCAGATGGCGGAAAATATTTTCAAGCACAATTACGGCATTGTCGATCAACCGCGAGAACACGAGCGCCAAACCTGCTAGAACCATCGAATTGATTGAGCTGCCGCCGAAATAGAGGCCGATCATCGCGGCCAGCGCCGACAGCGGAATCGATAGGAAAACCGCGACGGTGGCGCGTGTGCTGCCGAGGAAAATCAGCACCATCAAGGCCGTCAGCAGCAAACCCACCCCTCCTTCGTGGAGCAGCGTCTCAATTGCGCTCTTCACATAGAGCGATTGATCGAACACCACACGCGGTCTGAGACTGCTAGGGATATCAGTCAACTTGCCGATGAGCTTCTTCACGCCATCTACCACCTGAATGGTGTTGGTATCGCCGCCTTGCTTCAGAATCGGCAGATAGACCGAGCGCTGGCCGTCCACCCTGACAATGTTCGTCTGGATCTGGTGTGCGTCTTCGGCGTGGCCAACATCGCCAACCGTGACGCTCGACTCACCGACGGTTTTCAGAGGTAGGCCATTGATTTCACGCACGTCGGGAAACTGGCTGTTGGTGTAAATGTTGTAATCGTACGGGCCGATCTTCACGTCTCCCGCCGGCAAGATCAAATTGGCGGTGTTCACCGCTCGAACCACATCCATGGGGCTCAGTTGATAGGCTTGTAGCTTCGCCGGATCCACGTAGACCATAATTTGGCGGTACTTTCCCCCGAAGGGCGGCGGCACAGAAGCTCCCGGAACCGTAGCGATCTGGTTGCGCACGGCGAATTGTCCCAGGTCGCGAAGCCGCGTTTCGTCTAACCCTTGGCCTTGAAGCGTGATCAGACAGACAGGCAAGCTGGATGCGTCGAACTTCTCAACCACCGGCGGCAGGGTTCCCGGCGGCAGCCGCCGCAAATCCGCCATCGCCAGATTCGATATTTCGTCCACGTCGGAGTCTGAGTTGGTACCCGGCTGAAAATAGACCTTGATGATGCTGACTCCGGGTAGCGATCTAGATTCCATGCGCTCGATTCCGCTGCCCAGCGTGAAGAACCGTTCAAACCGCCCGGTAATTTCCGTCTCAATGTCCTCTGGAGGCATGCCGTTGTAAAAAGTGGCCACCACAACTTCCGGAAGATTGATGCTGGGGAATAAATCCACAGGCATGCGCACGAGACTCGTCGTGCCGACTACCCCGACAATCAGGCACACTACAACAATGAAGTATGGATTTCGGATCGAGAAGCCGGACATCACATACCTCCGCTGGTCGGAGCGTTCGAAACTAGCTTTGGTTGAACCTTCATCCCAGGACGCAGTTGGCTGCGATTTCCGACCACGACCAGATCATTTTCATTGAGCCCCGAAAGCACTTCCACCCGATCAGAAGTCTCAATCCCAAGCTGGACCGGACGCTCCTGGACTTGGTCCTCCGGGTTGATCAGAAGTACGGTTGCGCCACCTGCTTGATGGTCGATTGCCTGTACCGGAACCGACAGCGCGTCCACCCGCTGTTTCAGCACCAAGGACGCCTCGGCGTACATTCCCGGGACGATTTCCAGGTGCGGATTCGGCACGTCGATTTCCGTGCGCATGGTTCGCGTCGAGAGATCCACTTCGTCAGACACGCGCGCCACCGTTCCTTGGAACGTCTTATTTAGTACCGGCACCCGAACCTCGACCCCACCTCCGATCTTTATAGTCGGCACGGCAGATTCCGGCACCGGTATCACCAGTCGGAGCAAGCTGTCCTGCGCCAAGTGGCACAACGCTTGATCTCCTTTATTCGAGGACGTGCCCGCCGGAAGCAGTGCTCCGGTGTATGCGTCGATTTCGGTCACGACGCCATCGAACGGAGCGGTGATCCGCGCATACCCATACATCGCATTGTCTTTCTCGTACGCAGCCTTCGCCCCGACCAGCGCCTGCTCCGAACCTGCAACCGAATCCTCTGCCGCGGATACGCCAGCGCTGGCTTCCAGGTCTTTCCCCTGCGCGACATCCACCTCTTCCTGAGCCACCAGCTCGGGCCTTGTCTTTTGCACTCCCGCAAGGCGCGTGTATGTCAAATGCGCGACGTTGTATGTCGATTTGGCCCGCATGAGTTCCTCGTTCGCGCGGGCCAGGTCTTGCTCGGCGCGCTTAACCGTAGATTCGTCCAGTTGAAGCTGCTGCTGGAGCTCGGGAATTTCCAGCACCGCTAGCACTTGTCCTTGTTTGACATGTGTTCCCCAATTAACGTCGAGCTTCTGAATGTACCCCGAGACCTTGGCATACACATTGATTTCCTGGTATGGCTCAAATTCGGAAGCAATGTCCAATGTGCTGGACAAATTGCGCCTGACGGTTTTAGCCACTGCGACGGGAAGGGCACTGCCGACATCGCTGGCATTCACTTTCGCTGCTCGTCCGCAGCCGCAGAGAAGGCCGATCAGAACTGCCATTGCGAAACCCTTGTACCTTTTTAGCGTGGGACGGTTGCTGAAACACGGGGGTGCTGTACGCATTGCTTCGCTCGATTCGAACCGAGATTTAACAACCGGCACATGATCTTTCATGGCTTTGGATCCGGCTCCGCGATTGCCTGGCGCAGCTTTTCAAGCGTGAATTCGTTTGAACGGCACAGTCCAATCAGCCGCTGTCTCCTTAGGATAATTTCGTGTGCAGCGGTCGGAAGCTTCGGTGCGATCTCCAACGGAACCGTTTGAACGCCATTCCGGTCCCCGTGAAGCAAGTCACCTGGCTTGATCTTCACTCCTCCAACCTCTACCGTTCCGCCAAAGTCGAACACGTGCGCGTAAGCATGCGATACAGAAATGTTGCCCGCGAACACCTGGAACCGCGTCAGCTGCACCTCGTTCAGATCGCGAATCGCTCCATTTGTCACCATGCCGACGCAGCCAAGCGCGAGCAAAATGCTCGCATTCACTTCCCCCACAAACGCTCCCAGTCCCGGCGGAGAGTCCATATCTTGAATCACGACAACGCGGGGCTGCGGCACGCTCAAAATGTGGTTCCACCAATCCGTGCGTTCGTAATAGTGGCCGCGGCTCTCCATTGGAGGACTCGCGCTTCGAATTCTGGCCGTAGCCGCGTATCCGGCGATTGGCGCGCGCTCCGGGAACATGCAGCGGATGCTAGAGTGAACGAATCCCGTGTTCGGCAAGCGAAGCCGAAAACTCTCGATGGCGCTCGCCACCACACAGGTACTGATTCGCCGCAGCTGCTCCAGCTCGCCCGGCGATAGTGGAGTTATGGGCATAATCCTCGTGTCCCCAAGTTACTTTGCTAGGGCCCGGGACCGGCAATCGTACGAATTCGGTCCCCTAACCACCGTGAATTAAATCAATCGAGGCGCAGTGATACTAAAGGGTGGAAAGCGTTGGAGGAGAGCGATGCTGCATCGAAACCACAACGCCAATTTGGCGTGCGGGAGCTGTTGCAGCCGGTATAGGAAGCGCGTGCCGGACCGGCGGTGGTGGGCAGGCCTTGGCGACGGCTTCCTCTTCACAGAGGAATACCACGGAGGCATGGCTCGTCACCATCTTCGTCGAATCGGAAGTATGCCGAGCAACGCTCGTTCTGGGGAAGTAGAGGCCGTCTTTGGCCAGCGTGGCGACTGCGAAGAGGAGAACTATTACTGCCGCCGCACGAACGCGGATACCGACCGAGCTACAACGGCCTCGACAACGCGTCACCGGCAACGATCGGTCACTTTGCAGCTCGATGTCCACGTAGTTCAGCCAGGCAGCTTTCTGAGAACCCCAATATTCTGACCGTCAAACGGCCCGCAGCCAGACACTTACAATCTTAAGGTCAATGTGATTCGGAAATCAAGGATTGGGATGCCTAGGCATTTAATTCCTGGCAACAACCCATACTAGCCAACAAGGGTTCGATTTCTTAGGGCATGACCCAGTTTAGTTGCCCGAGAGCTCGGCGCTTGGGCCCGGAACTTCCAATCGGTGAAGCTTTTCGAGCAGGCTCTTTCCCGAATGTGGGCTGTCTTTAGGTCCTCCCCACGTCCAATAGAGACCGAGGTACGCATACGTCTCTGGCACACCGGCCACCGCATGCCCATAGCAAAAGAGGATCTGGAAACCAGGATTCCGAATGTAGTAATACCCTCCGAAATCCACCAGAGTCGACGCTTTGATTTGCGGTGTTCCAATTCCCTCTCCGCCGTGGGAGAAAACCTCGCTACCCAGTGTCCACTTTTTTCCGAGATCCCGCTGCAGCAGCCATCCGCCATAGGTAAAGTTCTTGTAGCCGGTCTGGGGAACGAGTTGTTCGCCCGCGCCGCCATAGGTGGTCCAGGGACCGAAGCTTTTTTGCAGCCAGACTGGCAGTTTAGCCCAAACTTTTCCGACCCCCAGTCCTTGATTAGAGTTTCCGGTAGGCACTTCGAGCATCGTGAACGTACCGATCATCGGGCGATGCTTCGTTTCCTTCACGTAGCGGTATTTCACGCCGATCTCAATGTCGCCCATGCCAAAGGCGTTTGGCCCTACACCGGAGGGAAAGTACTTCGGAGTGTTTGAGGGCACGATGGCAACCGCAGGCACTACGATATGAAATTGAGTGTTCGGAAGAATTCCCCAATTGAATTCGACTGCCGGACCTGCCGTATCCATCTCCACGCCAGTTCCGTCGGCGTTCCCAAAAGCGTAAAACTCGTAATGATGAAAATCCACGGGCTCTGGATCGTCGGTTTGAAACGGAGGTCCCGCCTTCGCTGTGAATGTGGCAACGAACGTAAGCGATAACGCCAACATCGCCGCCTTGCCCGATTTTTTCGGCCCTTTCATTCTCTCGGCTCTCCGCCATATCGAAATGCATTTAGCATCACAGACGCATTTAGTAAAGCATTCCTATTCCGGGCGCGCAACCATGGTATGTCGCGGGGAGATACGGCGGCACCTCCTCTAGAATGGAATGTATCCTGGTCGAAACTCTTTGGGTGATCTCAACAAGTTGCAAATATGGAAGCGACGGGAACTGAGACACGAGAAACGCATCGCCCCCGTGTCTACGTCACACGCCGTTAGCCGTTATGCCAGGTAGTAACGGAAAGAAGTGAACACCATATTCTGGTCCGAGTGTGGCTGGCCGCCGCAGCTATGCCCGTGCCTCGAACGCCCCGCCATGTGTTGCCGACGAAATTGGAATACTGCATACCGTATTGTACCTTTCCTCTCGGGCCTCTATAGAAGCACTAAACCTGAGGGTGCCCTGTAAGAACCGTAGAAGAATAGCTAGTGCCGAGTGTTGCGAACTCTGACTGGATTCGATCGACTGGCGGAATCTCAAGTTCGGATTGCCCGTTTGGTGCAATCCGAACTTGAAGTTTGTTACACGGCCAGGCGTCACGGTATGTAGTAGCGGAACGACGTAAGGACCATGTTATCGAATGCGGTCGGCGTGCCGGCCGTTGAGATGGCCACACCGTTCTGGGTACCCGTTCCGATGCCACTCCACGCGGTGCGCGTGACGTAGGAGTACTGCGATCCAAATTGCACGGTGCCCTTCGGTCCTTTGTAGAAGCGATACCAGAAGCCGAAGGTGCCTTCCATGATGTTGCGTGTGTCACCCGTACAATTTGCCGGGCTGGTCGGGCTAAAGCCGCCTGCTCCCGGAGCCTGCTGGACCTCGCACCCGAAGTTCTTGAGTCCGGTGGCACCGTAGCCGACGGTAAATCCAGTCGACGTAAGGTTGTATTGGGTCCGCTGGGCGTACTCGTCGCCGACGTACATGTAGAGGTCCAATCTCGGCGTCGGGTGAAGCTCGATCGTGCCGAGACCCTGGTAGCTGCGGACTGGTTCCAGCGTACCATCGGGATGAACGGTTGCGTCGACCAACTGTGAGGTTCCGTAGCGACCGACGCCATCGCCGCCCAGGAAGTGCACACCAAGGGTAACCTTCTTACTGAGCATCGCGATACGAGCGTTCGCGCCGGCACCGCCGGCAGCCCTCTTGTCGCTGAAAGCGAGCGCGCCCGACGGGCCGGTAAAGCCACCGCAAACTGTGGTCGCACTGACCGTCGCGCACGGAAAGACACGGGAGCGGAAGTCGCTGACGAGGCCGAAGACCTCAAAGTGGGTAGAGGATGTTGGCTCCCAAACTGCCTTGACGATGAAGTCGGGATTCGTGTTGTAAGTGAAATTGTTGACGGAGGGCAGGAGGCCGCCGTTAGCACCGGCAGCGCCAACTAGGTAGTTAGCGCCTGCACCGTGGTTGACGATTGGGGTTGTTTGCGCGTTTTCAATCGAGAAGCCAAGCCAGAATTTGTTGTTGAAGCTCTTGGCCACGCGGAAACCGTACTGTCGCGCCCAACTGAAGCCCACGTTATACTGTGAGTCGATCGTTGCCGGTGCAGCCTCTGTGCGGTTGTCGAGGCCCTTCGTGGTTTCCGTAACAAGGCTCCACATCTGCCCGCCAGTGAAAGTCCAGCCGCTGTTAAGGGCGGCCTGCGCCCAGAACTGACGCTGACGCAAGGTGAAGCTGTTGCTCTGGTTATCGTTGGACGTGACTCCAGCGGAGAGGAAGTCCGTTTCGTAGTAGCCGCCGACCTTGACGTTGTCGAGCTTCCCCTGAACGAGCATGCTGATGCGCGACTGACGCGCGGAGGCATTGAACTCTGAGATACCAGCATTGTTGGCGCCTGAATACGGAACGGAGTTGAACGGCGTGTTCACGTCGGCACTGAGAGCCTTCTGACGCCACACCGATTCAGCCGCGAAGAAGCCTCCCGGAGTGAGCGTCACGCCTTTGAAGTTAATCGACGTCGGCTGATCGTCCGCGCGGTCCGAGCCGGAGTTCCCGGCCGTGCTGGAGACAATGCCGGTCGTCGGTCCGACGGGTCCGACTGCGGAGGGGGCAGCGCTTGCCGGTGTAGCCGCGGTGGCAGCCGCCGGCATCAGCCCCGGTTGTGAAGCTTTTAGCTGCTCCTCAAGTTGATTCATTTTTTGCTGCTGCTCCTGAAGCTGCTTGGCTTGCGCTTCCAGAAGATCGCGCATCTGCCGCAGCTCGCTCTCCACTTCCATGCTGGACGGCGCAGCCTTCGCGGATGGATTAGCCGCCGGTGTCGGCGCGGGAGCGGCAGCTGCCGGCATAGCATTGGCTGCCGACCCTCCATTTGTAGCACTGGCCTTGTTCGCCGAATCCTTGTCTCCTGTGCCGCCTGCCCTAGCCAGTGTTGGCGACACCATTAAGCCGAGGACCACTGCACATGTCGCAAGTGCTCGCATTACTTCCTCCTTGAAATTTAAAAACGGAATATTCGACGGAGCCGATCTCAATACTTATGCCAATATTAAGCGCAGCCACTGATTGCAAATTTGGAATGCCTAGGAACGTGAAAACGACAAACTGGCGTCTTTGGAGGTCAGATTCAAGTGAAGCCGGAGGAATAATGCCCGCGCGTACTCATTGCGTCGCGGAAACTAACACAATGAGAACCCCACTTGCAACGGCGGCTTCGAAATCCCGCCCAACTCACAATTGAAATCTGACGGTAGGTCCTAGACGCAGACGCAAGTTACGCACCCCGCTTGAATGCAGGTTGACGGAAATGTTAATTGTGTGTGACTTCTGTGTGGAAGTGCCTGCTATGGGCCCGGTTAGTGCAGCGGGTGCCGCTTTGGCCGTTCACAGATCGGAGAAGAACCGAGGAAGTAGACTCGACAGTCACAGCCTTGACTTGAGAGGCGCGTCTTACTACGATCGGGCCAATCTAAATATCCGCAAGGCGGGCGAAAACCTTGAAGCACTCGAGCAGGTGCGCTCTGTGGGCCCATAAATGAATGCGGTTTTTACGGTTCGAGAAACGCATGGACGGGTTCTCAGGCCTGATAACCGCCTCGTCGCCCACAGCGCTGACGTAGGCTGGCGCTCGCTCTACGCCGCCATCATCGAAGAAGCGCCCTTTGAAGCTGTCGAATCGGGTGTCCGCCATCCTTTTCTGATCTACCATTTGAGCCACCCGACGACAGTCATGCGCAAGATTTCCGGAGCGCAAAGGGAAAGAGGCCTCATCGGCCCCCGTCGAATTTGCGTAACACCCGCCGGGGCGACGGCACAGTGGCAACATTCTGGACATCCTGAGATCCTTCAGGTTTATCTGCGAGATTCGATCTACGCTGCTGCGGTAGAAGAAATGTATGGCTGCGACGCACGGGCAGCCCAGATTGTGCCTCGATTCGCCGTCTTGGATCCTTTGCTTGAGCAGCTGGCCATGGCGATTGCCACGGCTCTAAGGGATGGCAGCGTGCAGGACGGGCTCTACGTGGATACTCTTGCGCAAATGATGGCTGTGCATCTTGCACGGCACCATTCATTGCGTTCACGATCCATAAGCGCAGCCGCGGCGAAACCATTGCGCACTTGTAAAATGAAGCGATTGATAGATTTCATCGAGGAAAACCTTGACCGGGACCTGAGCCTCGAAGCAATGGCCGTCGAGGCGGAGATTAGTCCTCTCTATTTGCCCCGTGCGTTCAAAGCTGCTGTCGGTCAGTCTCCCCATCAATACGTGCTTCAGCGCCGTATTCGAAAGGCGAGGGGCCTGCTGACAAGCACAGATAATCCGATAGCCGATATCGCCCTGGCTGCAGGTTTCTCCTCGCAAAGCCACCTCTCCAACTGGTTTCGGCGACTCGTCGGAGTTTCTCCAGCGAACTATCGACGACAAGGCGCCTCCTAGCCGCCGCAGAATTGGGATGAAGTAGCGCGGTTGAGGCTAGGTGATTGGCGGATCGACGCTGCCGATCGAGAACAGCGAAAACTCGTCTTGCGGCCAGGGCGTTGGCTTTGCTTTCTGGATGCCCAACTGCTGATAACTTCCGGCATAGAATAGTAACGGCTTCTCATCCCGGGATTCGAAGTGCTCCACCTGGCCGATATACAGTGAGTGGTCTCCGGCCGGATGCGCGTCGATTACCTGCACAACAAAATACGCGACCGCACCTTCCAGAAGAGGAATCTCCTTCCGAGTAGTAAAGTGAATTCGCAAACCCTCGACAGTATGTCCCGCAAAGTGGTTGCTCAGCGCCTGTTGATTTTCCGCCAGCACGCTAATGCCGTAGCGCCCAACGCGGGGAAGTATGCGATGCATGTACGAGCGATTGTCCAACGAAACGAGCACGAGCGGCGGGTCGAGCGAGACGGACACAAACGCATTGGCCGTCATACCGTGCGTATGTCCCTCGTAGCGAGCTGTAACCACGGTTACGCCGCTGGCAAAACGCCCTAGCGCGTTCCGGAACTGAATAGGATCGAAGGGCTGAGCGCGTTCGATGGAATATCTCCCCGGCTTCGTCTATCGCTTCAGGTTGCCACTCTTCATCACCGCGCTAATGTCATCCGGATTGATCAGATCTGGCACCGTCCAGCCATCCAGATCGTACTCGGCCATGCATTGTTCGGCGAAGCCCTTGTATCTCGCGGATTGTCCCATCGAATCAGCGACCATCAAGACTTCAAAGCGGATGCTTTCGTGATTGCCGAAGTAGTTGCGCTCGTAGAGCTCATGCCGCCCGCCAAACTCTGTCCCCATCGCGTCCCACATCAGCTTCATCAGCTTCACGCGATCGACGGCCGAGTAACCGTTTGAGCCGCGCACGTATCGATCGAGATGCTTGCGAATTTCCGGCTGTTTGAAATCATTGGCGTGGGATGGGAGATAGATGAGCGCGCTGGCGAGCACGTTTTCGATGATTTCTTTGAGCCGCGGATACGCCATGCTCGCCATCACGCGATACGCCAACCCGTAATCGAGATTCGGCAGTACGTAACCCGGCGTCCACGGAGTAGTTGTGCGGGCCATCGCATCAGTCAGGCCCCAGAACAGATTGCGCCAAGCCAGCACCTCCCCCACCTGCGCTTGCACACCACGAAAATCTTTTGCGCCCGTAGCGTCGACGGACTTCAGCAACAACCCGGCAATGAAATCGAGTTTCACCGCCAGGCGCACGCAACCGTGAAACATGAATCGCGGAAGGAAACCAGAGCGCGGAAAGAAGTTGTTCACCTTTTCGATGTCGCCATAGGCAAACACATCTTCCCACGGTATGAAAACCTTATCGAACACGAGGATCGAGTCGTTCTCGTCAAGCCGGCTGGATAGCGGATAGTCGAAGGGGCTGCCCATCACGCCTGCGGTCATCTCATATGAAGGCCGGCAGAAGAGCTTTAAGCCCTTTGCGTTTGTTGGGACGATGCAGACGAAGGCAAAATCTTTGGTCTTGATGGGCAGCGCGCCGTTGTTCGCGATAAAGTTGTAATTCGTGAGCGTGGAAGTCGTGGCGACAACCTTGGCACCGCTGACAATCAGGCCGCCGTCGGTTTCCTTTTCGACGTGCATGTAAACATCGCGCACTTCGGCGAGCTCCTTGTTGCGATCCACGGGAGGATTGACAATCGCGTGGTTGATGAACGTGACTTCTTCCTGCACTTTTTTGTACCAGCGCCGGGCGTTCTCCTGAAAGGGAGCATAGAACTCCGAGTTGGCACCCAGAGTTGCGAGAAATGCGGCTTTGTAGTCAGGGCTGCGGCCCATCCAGCCATACGTCACACGCGCCCACTCCGCTATCGCATCGCGCGCTCCCACCATCTCCTCCACGTTGCGTGAGGCCTTGAAGAACTTGTGGGTGTAGCCGCCGTTACCAGTATCGGTCTCGGTACAAAGGATACCCTTCCGATGATCATGCAATGCGTCATACAAGCGCGCTATCATCCGAACGGTATTCCGGAAGGCAGGATGCGCTGTAACATCTTTGACGCGTTCACCATAGATCCAAATCTCCCGGTCGTCGCGGAGGCTGTCTATGAATTCCGGCGAGGTAAACGGCCGTGTCCGTCCCGGACCGCTCGCCGCGGCAGCCTGGTTGTTTTCATTACTCACCATCACAATCCTCCTGGGTTTTCCGAGCACAAGTGCTCGCGCGTCGAAAAGGCTTAAGCGCCTGAGTATCAGTTTGCCGAATTAGCGTGTCGACGGTCGATGTACTCCATCTTGCCTGCATCACATTCAGGCTAAGGCAACGCACAATTTCCGGCTTGCAGGAATTCCACTATCGTGAGCAGAATCATGACCTACGATTCGAACCTTCCGCCTCCTGCCCCTCTTTCGCAGGCCCTGCGTCTAGTAGAAGCTCCCTCTTTCCTTGGCGCAAAGTCATGAATCTGTCCATTCAAGTGGAGTTTCTGCAAGCGATTGGCCCGACCGTTTGGTATTCAAGGATTGATAGGCTATGGTGTGCCGATACAGGGGCTGAGATATGATTCTTGGGGTTTCTCCGGCCAACCGATTCAAAGTTCTGGGCCTTTCGCTCCTGCTGGTCGCGCTAATGACAGGCCCCGCGCTCGCCCAAACCGATCCGAGCGGCGAGTGGGCAAACCGGTTTCATGAGGACGAGCCTGAACGCATCCCCGGTCCGGAGATTGGGGACTACCTCGGCTTGCCGATCAACGATGCCGCGCGCCTCAGAGGCGACAGCTGGGACGCTACGCTTCTAGAACTGCCCGAGAATCAGTGCAGGCCCCACCCCTCCGACTATGCGTGGCGCGGTCCTGCCTTGCTCAGGATCTGGAAGGAAGTAGATCCGGAGACCCAAAAGCTCATCGCTTATCACACGCACATCTCGTGGCAGTCTCCCGAACAAACAATCTACATGGACGGCCGCCCGCACCCGCCAGCCTATGCCCCGCACACCTGGCAGGGCTTTTCTACTGGAAAGTGGCAAGGGGACATTCTTGAGGTGACCACTGACCACCTCAAGGAAGGCTGGATCCGGAGAAACGGCATTCCCCGCAGCGACAGAGCCACGGTCACCACCTACATCATGCGGCACGATCATTACCTCACTGTCGCCGTCCTGATTTCCGACCCGGCGTACCTGACCGAACCTTTTATTCGCACGACGGATTTCGTCAGCGCACCGCAGCAGGAAATCGGGCCGTATCCGTGCGAAGCGGTGGACGAGGTGGATCGCCCGACCGGGGTTGTCCCAAATCATCTGCCGGGGACAAACCCATTTCTCAACGAGTTTCCAGCCGCGTACGGGATTCCTCCCCAAGCTGCAAGAGGCGGTGCGGACACGATGTATCCGGAATACAGATTGAAAATGAAGAACATGATTACGCTGCCGCGTCCGGCCAAGAAACATACGGACCGATGAGAATCACCTCAACCGCGTTCGCAGTCGCCGCCCTGCTAGGAGTCGGCGCCGTCGTTTCGGCCCCGAACGCGCAGGAGAATGGTAAGCAAGTCGACGCGCCCGTTCACGTCCTGCCAGTGCAGGGCGACATCTACATGCTGGTCGGTGCTGGAGCCAACATCACCGTCCAGGTTGGCGAGACCGGTGTGTTGCTCGTGGATACCGGGCTCGCCGCTATGAGCGATCAGGTCTTGGCCGCGGTCCACACCCTCTCCGACAAACCGATTCGCTTTATCATCGACACCACCGACGATCCGGATCACATCGGCGGGAATGAGAAGATTGCGAAGGCTGGCAGCACGATAACCGGCGGGAATGTGGTAGGTGATATCGGCGCCAGTGCCGGAAACACGGCAGCCATCATCGCCTTTCAAACCATTCTCGATCGGATGAGCGCGCCCACGGGAAAGCAATCTGCGGCGCCCCAGGGTGCTTGGCCCACTGACGCCTATGAGTCTTCCCAGAAAAGTTTCTGGTTTAATGGCGATAGTATTCGCGTCTTTCACCAACCGGGTCACACAGACGCCGATAGCATGGCCTATTTTCGCCGCGAAGACGTCATCAGTTCCGGTGATATCTTTCGAACTGACAGCTATCCGGTGATCGATCTTGTAAGAGGCGGAAGCATCCAGGGAATTATCGCAGGCTTGAATCACCTTCTCGATTTGACCATTCCGGCTGACGTCAAGAGCAAGGACGAAGGCGGCACCATGGTTATTCCGGGGCATGGGCGGCTTTGCGATCAGGCAGACGTGGTGGTTTATCAGGAAATGGTCACGATCATTCGCGACCGGGTTCAGGACATGGTGAGCAAAGGCATGACGCTCGAGCAGGTGAAAGCAGCAAGGCCTACGCGCGACTACGATCCTTTATACGGCACGGACACGGGACCCTGGACGACGGATATGTTTGTCGAGGCTGTGTATAGGAGCCTGAGTGCGAAACACTAGGCAATACGGAGAGCATCGTCGATCGGCGCCAGTGCCTCGCCCTGTGCAAAAATGCGGAATCGTGAAACGTTCGCGGCTCTTGCTGTTCATTTTCGCGGCCATGGCGTCGCTCGCAATGCCAGCCTGTGCCCACGCCCAGTTCGGATTCCCGCCGCCCCAGCCTCCGGTAAATGGCCGCAAAATGGCCCCTCTCGACTTCACGGGCTATTGGGTCTCGATCGTGACCGAGGACTGGCGCTGGCGCATGATCACTCCAGACAAGGGTGACTACGCGAGTGTGCCCCTCAACTCCGAAGGGAAGCGGGTCGCCGACATGTGGGATCCGGCGAAGGACGAAGCAGCAGGCGAGCAGTGCAAATCGTATGGCGCCCCGGCCATCATGCGTGTGCCAGGACGCGTACACATCTCCTGGGAGAACGACAACACCCTGCGCGTGGAAACGGACGCTGGAATGCAAACCCGCCTCTTTCATTTCGGCTCGTCGCCGCCGCCGGAATCAGTCCCTCAATGGCAGGGCTATTCCGTCGCGGACTGGGAAGGACTCCGCCAAGGAGGCTTCTTTAACGCCTTTGGTGCGGCGCCCGGTTCAGTAGGGCCGGCCCCGGAAGGCTATCTGAAGGTCGTTACCACGGACCTGCGTCCTGGATATCTTCGCAAGAATGGTGTCCCTTATAGCGCCAACACTAAGCTGGAAGAGTATTTCGATAGTTTTAAGGCGCCGAACGGTGACCGGTGGCTGGTGGTGACAACCATCGTCACAGACCCGAAGTATCTTTCCGAGCCGTTCATCACCAGTTCGCACTTCAAGAAACTCGCCGATGCCTCCGGCTGGAATCCCTCACCCTGCACTGCGAAATAACACGGACGCTGGGCGCGACCCGTTGCGACCATCGACGAATTGCGTAGTCAATGGCAGCAACCGCAAGCATACCTACGCTTCGCCGAGGGAACGAAGATCTGCGAAGGGACTTCGATCAGGTCTTGAGGAATTGGGATATCGCGGCTCGTTCTCCCAACGCGCGCCCAATTTCGCTAAGCAGTTCACGATTGTCGGGAGGTTTCTGCAAGAAAGCAACCGCCCCTGCTTGCAACGCGCGCTCTTTGTTCCCGGTGGGATCTCGGGCGCTGAGCACGATCACCGGAGTCGCTACATGCGGAGCCAGGGCCCTCAATCGCTCCAGGAAAACAAATCCGTCACCCGCGGGCAGCCCCAGGTCCAGAAGGATCAGGTCCGGAGATTCGCCCCGCGTCATCGCAACGGCGGCCACCCCATCCATGGCGGAGACCACGTTATAGCCGTTGGCTTTCAACTTGGCGGACAATCCCACCAAAAGATGCTCGTCGTCATCGATTATCAGAATTTTCTTTCCACTCATTTGAGGCGCTCCTTTCGAGCACGTGCGCTTGAATCAATTTGTCGATCCCGTTCGCGGCTTCTGCTTTTCGTTCTTCCCACGGCTGCTCGTTGGAGGAGAGTTGCACGTTGCTCGCGGAAATAGCCGGCTGAATGCCCGAGTCGTGGTAGAAGCCCTCTAGCTCTCTCCGAAAACACGCGCTGATCACCTCGGCGCCCTTCGTGTCGGTGCAAACCACAACGAAAAACGTCTTAATCGCTTCCGTCTCGGTCATTGAAGGCAACAGCAAGTCCCGGCCAACGCTGATACAACGCTCCAGGGCCGTCCGGAGCACGGGGAGATCCTTCCGGGAAAAGGTTCCGTCGATGGCGGGAATGTCGATTGAAAAAAGCGTCACGCAACCTGCCGCCAGGTTTTCCCGCGTGAAAAGCGAATCGCACAATTTCGCGAGTGAAAAAACCGGTAACGTGAAAGAAAACGTGCTGCCTTCTTGGAGCCGGCTCTCCACCCAGATTCGGCCACCCTGGCGCGTTACTAATTCCTTGGATATGAATAACCCTAGCCCCAGACCTTTGCGGCTTGATTCTTCAGCACTCTTTACTTGCGCCAGGCGATCGAACACTGTAAGGCAGTCGGCTGGACTGATTCCGCATCCCGTGTCCACCACCGACAGGCACAGAAAGCTGCTGTCCTCGGCGAAGACCCGCGCCCGTACGGCCACCGTGCCGCGTTCGGGTATAAATCTGATTGCGTTATCAATCAGGTTAATCAGGACTTGACGGACTCGGGCGCGGTCGGCCCAGGCGGAAGGAAGAGAAGGTGTAACGTCTGCCGTTAAGTTGATGTCTTTCAACTTAGCATTCGCCCGGCAGGTCCTGAGAACCTCCTGAATCAGTCCCGGCACATGCATGTGCTGAGGATCCACGGTAAGTTTCAGCGCGTCCGCGCGGCTTATGTCCAGGAGGTCGCTGACCATGTCCTTAAGCTGATTGATATTTTCAAGGCTGGATTCCAAGGCCTCGCGCTGTCCCGAAGACAGATCGCCGTTTACTCCTTCTAATAAGTTGGTGACGAAAAAATAGATCGCCGTCAAGGGCGTGCGAAGTTCGTGCGACACGTGGGAGAGAAACTGTTCTTGAAGGTTCATGCGTTCCTGTCGCACCGCTTCCAATTCGATCTCCGCCTTCCGGCGGTCTGTAACGTCTTGCATGACCACGGCGAAGCCGGCTTCTCCCTCCAGCGCCGTAATGATGACATCGGCCCAAAACTTCGTTCCGTTCTTGCGAACCCGCCAGCCTTCATTTTCCGTGCGCCGGTCTTGCGAAGCCTTGCCCAGCTGTTTCTCCGGAACGCCGTTTCGAATGTCCTCGGAGATGAACATCCGCGAAAATTCTCCGCCGATGATCTCGCCCTCGCGATAGCCCAGCATGCGCTCCCCTCCACTGTTCCAGCTGGTCACGCATCCAAGATCATCGGTGGTAAAAAGGGCATAGTCCACCACGCCATCGACTAACAATCGAAACCGCACGTTGGTATCCGCCACGTGTGCTTCGAGGATAGCCCCGTAGCGTTGCTGTAGAAACGCCTGGCCCAGCGTAAGCAGCAGGTCCCCAGCCAATTTTAAGGTCGCGCGTTTTACAGGACGTTGTTTGTTCGACAAGCTCCAAAGTACCTGCGCCGAAATTCCAAATGTTTTCGAGACTCGCTGCAAAGAGAGCGACTCTGGATATTCGTCGGACACTTGCCCGGCAAGAAGAGCTCCTAGCTGATGGTCGCCCAGTAGGAGTGGAACCGCTACGTGCGTGAGGCCGGCGGCGTCGCGTACGATCGTGGGCACCCCCTTTCGCAACGCATCGACAACCGCAGTGCAAGGTGAGAGCGGATTCAGGCAGAAGGGACAGCCAGCCTGCTTGCCAACCATCGAGCTTCGGAGAAGGTTCCAGACAGGCTGGGCATTGTGGCATGTTCCCAACAGCCTTCCCTCAGTATCGGTTAGTGCCACTGCTAGTCTCATTGTGCGGCTGTACATCTCCAGGATCGGATCCCATGCTTTGACATCAAGTAGCTCGGCGCGCTCCTCGGGCGACAATTCCCCTTTGGCACTTCTGTCCACATCTCCACCCGGATCGGGAGATAGCTCGCTCTATTCCGGGCAGGTGTCGCTTCACAATCGGCGTCGGCTCAGACAGAATCATTCACTCTCTCCAAAATCGGCTCGCTCTCCCTCGATCTCTGAGGATGACGCAATCGTGTCGGAGCCCTGCTTAGCAGGCTCGAATATCCGTCCAGGGATTGCCCGATTTCCGCATTCTCGTCATGGGGCACGAGCCTGATTCCTCCTTCGCCGATGCGGAACTCGCGAGTTTCAAAGGAGTGATTGCTTCCGCGGGATTTGACCACCGAAATGCAGCGACGAAGCGAATTGTTGATCTCGACGAGGCTCATCAGAATAAGATTATCCACAATGGAACTGACCGGGAAATCGGGCATGTAGGATGAGATTCCCAAAAATTCGGGGTTCTCATAATTGAAGAACGTCGTCATCAAACGATTCTTGCTAAAGGCCACCAGGGCGTGAAAAAAGTCTCGATAGATCCCCATATCCCCAATGGCCGTGCTGTAACTCGTCATTCCATCGATAACCATTCGTTGGATACCGTGTTTCTCCACCAACTCGACGATTTGCGCGTAATGAACATCGATGTCGAGCTCTTGCGGGCTTTCAAAGAGGATCCGCACCGTGCCATCATCGATCTGTTGTTGCAGGTTTAGTCCAATAGTCTGGGCATTTCGGATGATTTGCGCCGGGTGCTCGTCAAGAGACACCATTAGACCGAGCTTGCCCTGTTTGAGCGCTCCTTCCCGCAGTAACTGGGTGCCTAGTACAGTCTTTCCCGCTCCCGAAACCCCTACGACCATCGTGGTGGACCCGTCAAAGAGGCCGCCGCCGACGAGCGTATCAATCGCTTCCACTCCGATAGCCGACCGCTTGGTGCTGGATGTGGGCTGCCCGGCGGTCGTGCGAAATGGGGCTTGCACGCGGCGAAATACCTCCACGCCACGGCCGCCAGTGATCCGTAGGGTGTGTTCCCCGCTTTCGAAGTCCTGGCCCCGGCTTTTCAGGATCTCGATGCTGCGATGGCTGCGACGCCCTTGGCGGCTGCGGTTCAGCCGGATCACCGTATCGGCCAGGAAATCGGTCGCCTCCACGCTGGCGAGTGACCTGGGGTCGGAGCCCAATTCGTGCGAGAGAACGGCTGTCAAATTCTCGCGGTTCAATGTTTCGATCAATTGATGCAGCACTTCGCGATATGCGATCGTCCCGCTGGAAACGTGATCGAGCATCCCAATACCGTCTATGAAAATCCGCTGGGCGTTGATCTCGCTCGCGGCCTCGATGAGTAGGCTATCCGCAGACCGCAGCTCTTGATCGAGCACCTGAGGACTCGTGAAGATGATCTGGAGCTTCTTTTCTCGCAGCAACCCATTCAAATCCCAGCCGAATTTGGCCGCGTCCCGCATGAGCTTGTCAGGGCTGGTTTCAAAAACCACGACCAGGCCGTGCTCATTGAATTGGGTAATCCCGCGATAAATCGACTCGATGCCCATCAGGGTCTTGCCGCTTCCGGTCACGCCCTGGAGCAAGATTACGTTACCCCTCGGAATTCCCCCCAATAGGATATCGTCGAGGCCCTTGATGCCGGTCTTGATCAAACTGTTTTCGCCCATTTGGCACGTCCTCTCGAAAAGTAGGTCTGCAGATCGCAGCCTGGGAGCAGTTTCACAGTGTTCGGCTTCAGTATCTTTGCCAGCATCAGCCGCCCAGAGCGGTTTCTAGTCAAACTCAGGAGTTGTTGAAAGCAGTTCCGCACCGCGGCATCCATCGGCACCGCGGCTTCGTAGAAGCGCGCACCCCCCGGGGATTTCGGCGAGGATTTGATGAGTTCTCGCGATTCCAATCTGTCCAGCGCGTCGCCAATACGCTCGCTGTCCCAACCCAGAAGGCGAGCCATCTGCTCGGTGGTGGAAAGAATCCTTGCGTGGTGATGCAGGAAAATCAACATCTCCCAGTCGATCAGCAGCGAAATATCGAGGGAGTTCAGGCACTCTCGACCCAAAGATTCTCGAGAACTGTCCGCTTCGCACAAGAGCGATAACCTCGCAATTATTTTGCTCCTCAGAGCCTGTGTGGAGACACTCGGACGGACCGTTCGCTTCAAGATAAGTTCCCATCAGTTACTCTGTTTCAATTCGGAACACGAGGTAACACGCGCCGAAAGACACGCAACAATTTCCATAACTGAGATTCGTGCTCAGAACAGAACTTTATTTTTTGGGCTGTCGTCGCATTGTTAGGGCGCTGTGCATCGAAGGTACGGCAAAAAACTGAAGCATCCCAGGAGTATCCCTAATGGCAGTCACTGACGCTTCCCCGTTAATCGCTGAAAATTTGAATGACACCGCCGAAATTGAGCAAGCCCGCCAACTCTCCGCCCGTTATCGCTGTCCCTTTCTTGACCTCCGCGAGCAGTCCATAAAGGCGGAACTCGTCCGCAGCATTCCGGCGGAATTGATGTTCCGCTACAACTTTGTGCCGCTCGAGCTTGACGATGCCACTCTTACCATCGCTATCGCCGACCCTAGTCATTTCCAACTGATTGACGAACTGGCCCTGCACCTCGGTAAGCGCCTTCAAATCAAGGTCGCTCCTTCGTCGCAGATCAATAACATACTCAAGCGTACCGAACAGTCGCAGCGGGTTCTCGATCGCGCCTCGGAAGGCTTTGCGCTCAAGGTTCTTTCCGAGGACGAAAACTCTGACGAAAATATTTCCATGGAGAAGCTCACCTCCGAGGTCGGGACGAGCCCGATCGTTCGGCTTCTCGATACGGTCATCTTTACGGCTCTCGAGCGGCGCGCCAGCGATATTCACGTGGAAACCAGCATCGATGGGGTGATCGTAAGGTATCGCATTGACGGCATGTTGCAATGCGCCATGCATCCCCTCGCCAAGGAAATCCATGACACGCTTCTCTCGCGAATCAAGGTGATGAGTGATCTGGATATCGCCGAACGGCGCGTCCCCCAAGACGGACGTTTCCGCGTGCGATACCAGAACCGCTTCGTCGACTTCCGCGTTTCAATCATGCCTTCTGTCTACGGCGAAGACGCCGTGCTCCGCGTGCTCGATAAGGAAAGCCTCAGCGAGAAGTTTCGCGATTTGAACCTCGACGTCGTGGGTTTGGAACGCGATGAGGTGATTCGCTTCCGCCGCTTCATCCGCGAGCCTTACGGGATGGTATTGGTCACTGGCCCCACGGGCTCCGGCAAAACCACTACGCTCTACGCCGCCATCAATGAGATCAAAAGCGAAGAAGACAAGATCATCACCATCGAGGACCCCGTGGAGTATCAGGTGCGCGGTACCACCCAGGTTCCGGTGAACGAAAAGAAGGGCTTGACCTTCGCGCGCGGCCTTCGTTCCATTCTGCGCCACGATCCCGATAAGATTATGGTCGGCGAGATACGCGATCAGGAAACCGCTCAGATCGCGATCAATTCGGCGCTAACAGGCCATCTCGTTTTTACCACCGTCCACGCCAACAACGTTACCGACGTGATTGGGCGCTTCATCAACATGGGCGTCGAGCCATATAATTTTGTTTCTGCGCTCAACTGCATCATGGCCCAGCGCCTCATTCGATTGATCTGCCAGAACTGCAAAAAACAGGTGGTTTGTCCGCCGGAGACGCTAGTCGAATCCGGCCTGGACCCTGCGGAATGGGCTGGCGTCTCCATGTATGAGGGGGCTGGATGTCTCGAATGCTCGGGAAGCGGGTATTACGGGCGCTCCGCCATTAGCGAACTCTTAAGTCTCTCCGACCGTGTCCGCGAGTTGATAATCAGCCGGCGTCCAACTTCGGAAATTAAGCGAGCCGCCAAAGAAGATGGCATGTCGTCTCTTCGAGACTCGGGGCTTAGGAAGGTACGCGCGGGCCTGACCACCCTACGCGAGATTAATAAAGTCACGTTCCTGAACTGAGCAGACGCTCAGGCCGGAAGGCAGCTCGGAATGTACTGGACCCAAGGTGTTGAAAGTTTGTCTTGGTAAATCGCGCTGTGCTGAATGGAACTGAATTGCTTCTGCCCGTATGACATCATCCGCGCATGTCTAACAACACAGCCAAGAAACAATCCAACCAAGCAGCACTTTCCAGCTTGAAGGAACAAATGGCAAAGTGGCGCACCGCTGAATCCGCCCAAACGGAAGCCCGGACGCAGTCCGTTGCTGCGGTGAAGGAGGCAGCCAAGCCATGATGCTCATGTTCATTCTCGCGATAGTTGTGATCATAGCGCTTGTGGGCAGTCTTCCAACCTGGCCTCACAGCAAGAACTGGGGCTATTACCCCGTCGGCGGCGTTAGCGTGATCATACTGATTATTTTGATCGCGCTCTTTGCCGGCCACTGGCGCATGCACTAGTCGGCACTGTTCTTCTGCTGACTTCAGATCAAACGCTTATTGGCAAATAATTCACAGAACGGGTGTTGGGCTCTACGGAATTCAGTTGAGAACGAGGGTGCGCAGTAATGAACAGTTATCCTTCTTCGAAGCTCCTAATATCGAACGTGCGAAATGCAGAACGCTTCGCTAAGGTTGAGGGAGAGTCAACGTGATTACTGAGAGTACTAGAAACGGTTGGCATATATATTCTGGCTGGTTCGGCAAATCCGTGGTTTTGGTCATCAGAGTTCGTCGATGCCACGTCCCTTTGCCTTGCCAAATTGTCGCCGAATCCGTTGCGGACGTGCGCATCCGCATCACGCCCGGATGGGAGATCAATGTGCGAAAAGAATTCATCTGTGCTGTCGAGGAATACGCTAGTGCGGCGGAAAACCGGATAAATTGATACCACCGCTCCGTGTCAGGCCGCGCCCGCTGTCCGACCCTGATCGTCTTTTTGCATTCGCAGGCGTCGCGCATTCGCCAAAAGTGAGGTCATTTTAAAAGTATGAAAGGACGAATTCTCGCCTTGACGGTTTTTCCTCATCAATAACTCTCTACTGAATGTCGTTCTCCACATCTGAACAAGCGAAAAGCGTGCAGTAACCGGTCAGGCGGGGCGAACCGCGGCGAGCGCGGCTTTGATTCTTGACGGCGTGAGAGGTCCTTGTCGCAAGCGCGCACCAGTTGCATCGAAGATTGCATTGTTGATCGCGGCGGCCGTGGGCCGGCTGGATGGCTCGCCGGCACCGCTCGGCGGAATCTCCGGATGGTTGATCAGCGTGATGTCCACTTGATCCGGGACGTCCGACGCCCGCGCGATAGGGTACGTGTTCCAATCCACGCTGGTTACGTGAGAGCCGTCGAACGTCACTTCCTCTTTCAGGCTGCGGCTCAGCGATTGAATCAGGTTCGCGGCAACCGTCCCGGCGAGCGCCTCGGGGTTGACGATCAATCCGCAGTCGTGGACGCAGACGAAGCGCTTCACGTGAACCATCCCAGTCCGGCGATTCACTTCTGCTTCCGCCACTGTGGCCACGCGAGTTCCTCCGCGCAATGCCACGGCCACACCGCGACCCGTCGCAATTTCCGAAGCGCCGGCGTCCTTTGGAGAAGGCCGGCGATCCCAGCCGAATTTTTCGGCTGCTTTCTTCAGTGCGGCCGTCAGGCGCTCGTCGTCCAAATACTTGAGTCGAAATTCGACAGGATCGGCACCGGCAGCCACCGCCATTTCGTCCACGAAGGATTCAGTCGCAAACGTGGTGGCCGGACCTTCAGGATCGCGCAAGTGAGTCGTGCGCAGTGGAGACTCCACGTCCAAAAAGGCGGGAACCACATGCGCATCCGCGTGAACCTTCGGAAAGGCGTAGGCCACGCATTCTTCGCCCCATTGCGCGAACTCATCCACGCCACTGGTGTTGGGAACCCCGGTAAGTTGGGCGGCCAAAAAATTCCCGGCCGTCGCCGGCAAGAAACTCACTTGGCCGCCGGAAAACGCGCGCGAGGTGAATTGAAACGCGCTCACATCGCCACGCGCGTCGAACGCCGCGGACATCTCGCAGGCCACGGCCGGGCCCTTGGTGCCCCACGCCGTCATGTCCTCGCGCGACCATTGCACGCGAACCGGCTTCCCAACAGCGCGCGAAAGTAGAACGGCATCCGCCGCGGCATCTTCAAAACCAGGCCGGCCGTATGAACCGGCATCTTCGACCCAAATCACGCGGACGTTTTCCGGAGCCACCCCCAACAGTTCCGCGAATCCTTGCTGCAGGGCGTGCGGCTTTTGCCCACCGGACCACACGGTGGTGAGGCCGTCCAAGTGGACATCGGCGACCGCGCAACCAGGACCCATGGTGGCGTGGGATTGAAACGGCGACTCGTAAGTGGCTTCGATTTTTTGGGCGGCGCTTGCGAAAGCGGCGGCAGTGTCGCCCTTCTTCAGAGTTTCTTTGCTTGCTTTGGGCGCGACGGTTCGCATGTGGTTGTACAGATCCGTTTGCGCCGGAAAAACCGGCTGCGTTTCGCTCCATGTGACTTTCAGCGCCCGCGCCGCCCGGATGGCTGCCCATTCGTTTTCGGTAACCACGCCGACAAAATTTCCTTCGAGTACCGTTTTCACGTAGCCGTTGATTGCTTTCGCCGGCGCGTCCTCCACGCTCACGAGCTTCGCGCCGGCACGCGCCGGACGAATCACGCGTCCGTGCAGCATACCTGGGACTCGCACATCGGTGACGTATTGCCACTGTCCTAGAATTTTCGGAGCGATGTCCACGCGCGGAAGCGGCTTTCCGACCACAATATAGTTTGCGGGATCCTTGGGTTTTCCGATTCCTTCTACGTTGATGGCAAAGCCCCTGCCGGAGACCTTGAGCGCATCGTTCAAATCCGTCGCTCCGGCCAAATCTCCGTAAGCGACACTCTTGGAAGCGTCTCCCTGAATGCTGACGATTCCATCGCGCACCTGAAGCTGGTCAAGTGGAGCGCCGAGGCGCTGTGCGGCAATCTGCAGGAGCAAATAGCGCGCGGTGGCGGCAACGTTTCGCAGCGGCTTCGCGCCAAGCGCGATGGATGTGCTACCGCCGACGCCGCCCTGATCGGTGGTCGAGGATGTGTCGCCCATTACGAATTGGACGCGTTGCGGGGCAACGTCCAGTTCCTCTGCCACGATTTGCGCGAAACCCGTTTCCACGCCCATTCCGATTTCCACTTTGCCGGTGAAGACGCGAACAGTTCCGTCTTTTTCGATTCGCAGCCAGGCGTCAAGCTGGCTCGGAGAAGTGGTTTTCGTCGCATCTTCGGGCGATGCGGCGAGTACGCGCGGAAGAATAGTTGCGTCGGCCAGACTGAATCCGATCAGCAGACCGCTTGCGTCGCGGACAAATTCTCTTCGCGATAGAAGGGCTTTATCCGGCATGAATTATGCGCCCTCCGTCTTGGAACCGGCCGCTTTGCGCACGGCATCGAGAATTCCCACGTGGCTTCCGCACCGGCAAATCAAACTTTCAAATGCGCGCCGCATTTCCGCTTCCGTCGGATGAGGATTTGTGTGCAGGAGCGCTTTTGCCGTCAGCACCCAGCCATTGAGACAGTAGCCGCACTGAAAAGCTTGCTCGTCGATGAATGCTTTCTGAACGGGATCTGGATTCTCAGGAGAGCCCAATCCTTCGAGGGTGACAATTTCTTTTCCGGCTGCGCGAGAGACCGGCAGCAGGCAGGAACGCACCGCGCGATTATCCATCAGCACCGTGCATGCGCCGCATTGTCCCAGGCCGCATCCGAAGCGGGGATTATTCAGGGCAAGGTTGTCTCGAAGGACATAGAGCAAGGGGCAGTCAGCATCGGCCTCCACAATGTGCGGCTTGCCATTTACCTTGAGCGATGTGCGAGCCATCTTGATCTCGATTCTTGCACGCTGCCTGCGCGGGCTAGTTTACTCCTGATGGCCGCGGTGAAAAAAGAGGAATGGATTTTCTCGCCGCCAAGGCTCCTAAAACCGGGGAAATCGTCCTCTCGATTTCGTGACGGGTAGACGTGACACCCATCGTTTGTTTTCAGCGAGTTAGAGCACATTCTACTCGACCGATGTGACGAGCAGAATTGCAGGACAGTCGCGCTGGGCTGACGACTCAAAAACGCCGACCCTTCGAATTTTCTCAGGGTAAGCGAGCCGCCCTTCGGCTTCGCTCGGGGCAAGCCGCCGCTGCGACTGCCTTCGACCTCACCAAACATCGCGGTTCTCCTTTCCCCCTCAGGTTAGCACTGCAAGAAAGCGTTGCAAGGAAGAGCGCCTGTGGACTTTTTTTCAGCTGCTCTGCGGGGAGGCAAATGGCTGGGGCGGCCCTGCAGGGCCGGCCGACCCAGACGCTTTTCATTGCGGACGCGTTGAGTATACTGTGGGCGCCAAAGGAGCGGTGGGCGCGCGGGACGCAGCAAGCTGCTGCAATCCTAGGGGGGAATCAGGCGTGAGTAAGCTGCGGCTTTCGATGGCGTGTTCAAATTACGACCGGACGCGCGCGCTGTTCGACGGACGTGTGTGCGTGCAGGGAATCGAACTCAACTGCCTGGACCTGCCGATTGAGGAAATTTTCTTTCGGATGTTGCGGCATCACGAGTTTGATGCTGCCGAAGTTTCGCTATCGTCGTACGTGCTCTCGCTCTTCGGCGAAAATCCACGACTGATTGCGATCCCGGTATTTCCTTCGCGGTTCTTCCGGCATTCCTGCATTTTCATTCACAGCGGCAGCGGAATCCGCGAGCCGAAGGATCTGATCGGCAAGCGCGCGGGCGTGCCGGAATATCAGATGACGGCGGGCGTGTGGATTCGCGGCATTTTGAGCGACGACTACAAAGTTCCCGCCGGCAGCGTCAACTACTTTCGCGGCGGCGAAGAAGAGCCGGGGCGTCCGGAAAAAATTGCACTGTCATTGCCTCCGGGAATCCGCGTGGAGTCCATTCCGGGCACGAAGACGCTCTCCGCGATGCTGGAATCGGGCGAAATTGATGCGCTATACACGGCGCGTGCACCTTCGACGTTTGGAAACGGTTCCGGAAGGGTGCGGCGCCTCTTCGAAACTTATCAGGCAGTCGAACAGGAATATTTTTCGCGGACAAAGATATTTCCCATCATGCATACCATCGTGATTCGCCGCGACGTGTATGAGAAATCGCGGTGGGTGGCGCAATCGCTTTACAGCGCGTTCACGCAGGCGCAGCGGATTGCATACGACGAGCTATACGATTCGGGCGCGCTGCACTTCATGCTTCCGTGGCTTGTCCGGCACGCGGAGGAAACCCGCGCGCTAATGAGCGCGGACTTCTGGCCTTACGGGATCGAACGAAACGTGCACACGCTGGAGACTTTTTTACGCTACTCGCACGAACAAGGACTGGCGAAGCGTCTATTGAAGCCGGCGGAGCTTTTCGCTCCGGAATCGCTTGAATCGTTCAAAGTGTGACCCGCCGCTGGCCTTTACACTCGGGGACCAAAGGAGACTTCCCTGGCATCCAGAGGAAACGCGGCTTCGCAGCCGTGGTGGACGCTGACTCGCGGGGACATTGACGCGACGATCGCGCAAGTCGGCTGCATCATCGCGCAGATGTTCATTCCGGTGCTGCTGCTGGCACCCATCGGCGTTTCTTTAAAATTCAGCCTCGAACATATCGTGCCGGGATTCGCGCCGGGGCTGCTGGCAGGCTCCGCGGGCCTCGCCTGGCTCGGAGTGCGACTGAGCAAGCGCGAAGATCGCAAAGACGTGACGGCCCACGCCTACGGAAATAACGTTCCAGCGATTCTTGCCTACACGCTCTCGATTTTCCTGCCGGTTTATCTGGAAACGCACGACGCGGAGCGAGCGTGGGAAATCGGCGCGGCTGCGGTGGTGTGGACGGGAATCATCAAGCTGATCGCTGCGCCCTTCGCGGGCGCTTTCCGGCGCTACATCCCCGTGCCCGCATCCATGACGGTGTTTGGCGCGGCGATGTACAGCTACCTCGCGCTGATTTTGCTGCAGCGCGTGTTCGATCAACCGCTGGTGGGAATCGCCGCGCTGATGATCGTGTGCGTGGCCGTGTTCGCGGGCGTGCCGATCACTCGCTATAAGCTTCCGCCATTTTTGGTGGCGTGGCTGATTCCGCTGATTCTCGGTGTGATCGTGGGCTACGTGCATCCGGTGTGGTCCGGCTTGTCGTTTGTGCTGCCGTTCGTGCCGACTGCAGGACCCTTGCACGCCATGGTGCTCGCGGTGCCATATCTTTCCGTGATCGCTCCCATTTCCATTTACCACGTGCTGCAAGATATCGCGTCCGTGGAAGGAGGCACGGCGGCGGGCGATAACTATGACGCGCGCAGTGTGGTGGCCTGCGATGCCGTGGGCACGCTGATCGCCGGTCTGGCGGGAAGTATCGTGTCGCCCGTGATTTATGCGCTACATCCTCCGTACAAGGCGCTGGGTGCGCGAATCGGATTTGCGTTTTGGACGCCGATGATTTTTCTCGCAGTGGTGATGAGCGGCTTGATTTCGTTCATAGCCGGGCTGTTTCCGTGGGCGATTCTGGCAGCGATGATCGCATACGTATCGATTGGCGTGGGGACGGCGACGCTGCGCCGTGTGGATCGAAAATATTTGAGTGCCGTGCTTTTGGGATTCGTGCTCCCCGCGGGCGCGGTGGTGTCGGCGGCGATGAATTCCGCGCTGCCTGCGCTTCAGATCTCGACGGCCAATGCCAGTGTGCAAGCCGCATTGAACCGGTCGATTTATTGGTCGTCGGTGCAAGGGCTAGGCAACGGATTTCTTTTTCTGGTGCTGGTGATTGCGTCGGTGGTAACCGAAGCGATTGACCGGAATTTCGGGCGGGCGGCTATCTGGTGCGTTGTTGCATCGACATTTTCCTGGATCGGCCTGATGCACTCGGCAGTTCTGCGATGGAAGGCTGAACCGATGTACGCCGCTGGGTGGCTGGTGGCGGCGGTGATCGTTTACTCCGCCCGTTGGTGGGGAGGACACGCGACGCCGGAAAGCGCAAGCTGAATTACTTCGCGCGTTCTCGCGACAAATTGAAATACATCGCCGGTGTGACGATCAACGACAGCACCATGGAGATCAGAATCCCCCCGATCACCGCGATGGCGAGCGGCTGAAGCATCTGCGAACCCGCGCCCCAGGCAAGGGCAAGCGGAAGCATTCCCGACATCGCGGCTAGCGCGGTCATCACGATGGGACGCAAGCGCCTTCGCCCGGCCTGAATCATGGCTTCCTCCGGCGAAAATCCGACGGAGCGGAATTTCTGGTCGGCATCAAGCAGCAAAATCCCGTTCTTGGCCACGATGCCGATCACCATAATCAATCCCATGAACGAGGAGATGTTGAAGGTAACGCCGGTAATCCAAAGAGCGAAAAGCACGCCGGAAGTAGAAAGTAGCGCGGACGTAAGAATCGCCAGCGGCCCTGCGAAGCCTCCAAATTCAAACAGAAGCACGACGAAGACCAGCGCCAGCGCCAGCACCAGCACCACGACGAGATCGTGAAAGGATTTCTGTTGCTCTTTGTACAAGCCGCCATACTCCACGCGGATAGACGAAGGCATCTGCAGTCCATCCACCGTTTTTTGAACTTCGCGGATGCCGCTGCCGAGATCCAGACCTTCGAACCGAGCCGTGACAGCGACTTCCCGCTGCAAATTGTCGCGAAGAATTTCCGTCTGGCCTGGCGATTCAGCAATCGTGGATAGCGAACCCAGCGTGGCGGTCTGGCCGCTGGAGCTGACCAGCAACGTGTTGCTCATGGCCTCGAGCGAAGATCGATCGGCCTCGGGAAAGCGCACGCGTATCGTGTATGCGCGATCGTTGACGATTACGGGAGTCGGCGCGGGAATTCCCTCCAGAATCGCCTCCGCATCGGTGGAAATCTCCTCCGGCGTAAAACCGGCGCGCTGGGCGACGCTCGGATTCACGTTGAAGGTCACCGCCGGCCCGCTGATCGTATTTTCGATGCCGTTCAGCACATCGACCACGGGCTTCGTTCCGCCCACTTGAATTGCGCTGATCGCGTCGGCTACTTTGGGCGCCCATTGCTGAAGCAAATCCACATCGGACGAGAAGAGTTCGATTCGGACGGGTTCGGGCGCGCTGGTGAGGTCGCCGATCATGTCCTGAAGCACCTGCGTGAATTCGATATCCACGGAGGGCTCCCGCTGCGCGAATTCCTGGCGAAGTTCCGCGATGATGTCATAGACGCTCCGGCTGCGCTTGCCCTTGAGGTTCACCGAAATGTCTCCCGTGTTCGCTTCCGTCACGGCAGCGAGCCCCAATTGCAGACCGGTCCGCCTAGCTACGCTGGCGACTTCGGGTTCAGCCCGAACGATCTTTTCCAAGTGATCAATCACGCGGTTCGTTTCCTGGAGTGAACTTCCGGCGGGCATGATGTAATCGATGACGAAGCCTCCCTCGTCCATTGCCGGCAGCAGGTCCGATCCCAGCGCGCGGTAGCAAAAATAGGCGCCTGCCATTAGAATCGCGCACAAACCGACTAACCAAAGTGGATGCTCCAGAGCCCGCCGCGCCCAGCGCTCGTAAAACGTAATCACGCGGCCGAAAAAGCCCCGCATCGAAGCTTCTTCCGCCGCCATCAGGCGCTGCATTTCGCGCTGCTGCGGGGATATCTCTTCTCCTCGGTCGGCTGAATCAATTTCTTCCGCGTCCGCTCGCGGATTCGATTCCGCTCGCTTCGTGTGGACGAAATACCGACTCAAGTTCGGCGTCCAGACGAGAGCCAAGGCCAGCGACGTGAAAAGGGCCGCGGCCATCGTGATCGCAAGCGCCCTGAAAAATGTTCCCGTGACGCCGGTGATCGCGATCAATGGCAGGAACACGACGATGGGCGTCAAAGTAGAGCCAATTAAAGGTACCGTGATTTCGGAAAGGGCGCTGTGGATGGCTTCGATCCGTTCTTCACCGGCGTCGCGATGAAGCACAATGTTTTCGACGACCACGATCGCATCGTCTATGACGAGTCCGACCGCGGCAGCTAGCCCGCCGAGAGTCATCAGGTTAAATGTCTCGCCGACAATCTTGAGTACAATGAAAGTGACCAGGATCGTCACCGGAATCACCAGTCCCGCGACCAGCGACGTGCCCCAATCCCGCAGGAACACCACCAACACAATCGACGCAAGGACCAGCCCGATCAAAATCGTATCTCGCGCGTCTTGAATCGAGGACTTCACGATATCGGATTGATCGTAGTAGCTGCTGATGGTGACTCCAGGCGGCAGCGTTCGCTTGAGCTGGTCCATTTCCGCATGCACTTCATCGGCTACCTGCACGGTATTGCTGCTGGGCTGGCGATTGATGCTCAGTAGAACGGCAGGTTTTCCGTTTGCGGTAACAATCGTGTACACCGGCTCGACGGACGCATGCACATCGGCTACATCGCCGATGCGCACGGGCACGCCGACCGGAGTGGTTTTCACAACGATGCCGGAAATTTCCGATGCCGCGTGGGCCTGAGCATCCACGAGCGTCAGAAATAGTTGATGGTTCTGCTCCAGCAGACCGGGAGAGGCAATCAGATTTGTGGTCCCCACCGCCGCCAAAATTTGGGGGACGGTAACTTGAGCCCGCAGCAGCTTCGACGCGTCCGGCGTGATTTGGAACTCTGGGACCTGCCCGCCTTGCACGAGTACGGTCGATACGCCGTTCAGGCGGTTCAATCGCGGCTTCATCTCATAGGTCGCCAGCTCCCACAATTGAGTCTGCGGCAGGGTATCGGATGTGAGGCTGTAGCCGATGATCGGGAAGCTAGCAAAGGTCAGGCGGTGCGTTTCAATCTGAACAGTTGTCGGCAAGGAGCCTTGCACCCGCGCCATCGCCGCGTTCACTTGCTGCAGAGTCTGGAACATGTCGACGTTCCAATCGAAGAAAAGGTCGATTTCCGCCGAGCCCCGGCTGGTAATGGACCTGACGTCCTGGAGCCCCGGAACGCTGTTCACCGCTTCTTCGATCGGGCGGGTGACAGTGACGAGCATCTGGTTGATGGGCATAACGCCGTTGTCCGCGCCGATCAGAATGCGGGGGAAATCAGTCGAAGGAAATACCGCCACGGGAATCGTAAATGCGAGGTAGCCGCCTATCAGGGCCAACGTGATAGCTAGAAAGATGATTGACTTCGAATGACGAACAATCCAGTAGCCAGAACGCTCCTCGGACGGAACACCTGCCGGTGAGGAAAGGCGCGGCGATTGCGTCTCAGTAAATTTCATCGTCAGCGGATCGACCTGAGTGAGCTAGGATATGTCTCCGTCGGTTGCCAGGATTCTGCGGTGTGGCTTTGGGCGCCTATTCGGCGGCGCCTTCACTCTGTTTCTGGACGGTCACCTTTACATTATCCGGCAGTCCGTACGCTCCCACGGTCACGACAACTTCTCCTTCCTTGAGTCCCTGGACAATCTCTACGCGGCCGTCTTCTTGAATGCCGGTCTGTACTTTGCGTTGATGCGCATGGCTGTCGGAACCCACAACCATTACGCTACTGCCTTCCTTTGGATCGACGAGCAGGGCGCTTCTCGGAACAACGATGGCGTCCGCGGTGGTCTTGGACACCATGGTGAGGTTCACGCTGGCACCTGCCCTGAATTGTCCCTTGGGGTTTTTCGCCTCGGCCCATATTTCAACGGTGGTGCTGTTGGGATCGAGAGCCGGGCTGACGATGGTCACCTTTCCAGAAATTTTGTCCTTGCCGTCCAGCGACGAGATTTCGGCGGGATCGCCCGCTTTCAGGTGCTCTGCTTGGGATTCCGGAATATGTGCGCGAGCCACGATTCTCGACACATCCATCACGGTGATTAGCGGAGTTCCTGCGGCGGCCATTTCACCCTGGTACAGCGGCCTGTCCGTAATGACTCCGGCAATGGGGCTGCGAATCTCCGAATACGCAAGCTCAGCTTGTGCGCCCTGGTATTTTCCTTGAGCTGCGGCGAGTTGACCCGCTGCAGACTTCTGTTGGGCCGCGTTGCTCACCGCCTCCATTTTTTGCAGCTTTTGATCCGCGGCTTGCTCTTGCGTCTGCGCTTGAATTAGAGCGACTTGGGCCTGATCGAGCTGCCTCTTTGCCAGAGCCCCCTGTTCGTACAAATTCTTGCTGCTGTCGTAAACCTGCTGGGCGGCGCCCAGCGCGGCTTTCGCGTTCTCGGCATCGGCCTTCGCAGCCTGAAGCTGCTGGGGAAGCGTTGACGAAATCGTGTTCGCGTAGTCCGCCTGAGCCTGCTCGTAAACGCCCTGATTTTCGGTTACGGCTGCCGCCAGATCTTTGTTTTCGAGAACAGCTAAAAGTTGCCCGGTGCGAACGTGGTCGCCCCGGTTCACTTCAAACTTCAGAACCGGCGCACTCACCTTGGGCGTGATTGCCGCCTCGCGAATGGGATAAAGGATCGCCTCCGCTACAACTTTTTGCTGAATATTGGTCCGCTGCGCGGGCTCTGCTTGAACCGATACTACCGGCTCCTTGTCGGCCGATTCGCTGCCGGAGCAAGCGGCCAGGCCCAAAACCACACCAAGCACAAGAGCGACAAAACCTAAGGGCTTAAATTTTCTACATTTCGATTGCGGTGCGCCCTTCGTCGCCGCTGCGTTGAAGAAGTCAGGAGTTGGTTCAGGCATAATGGTCAGAAGCTCCCGGTGAGCGTTTCGAGTGTCGCCAGCGCCACCCGGTAGCGGGCTAAACCATCGGCGTAAGCGCCTTGGGCCTGCGTGAGAGTGTTCTGCGCGTCCACAAGCTCAAGCACCGTCGATTCTCCGGAACGATACCGCAGCGTGTTCAACCTCAGACTCTCAGCGGCCAGATCAGCGGAGTTCCGCAACAACTCCACTTCAGATTTCGCGGTGCTCGCCTCCTCATAGTAGGCGTGGAGATTGGCGAGCGCCTGCCGCTGGGCGAACGTCACTTCCAATTGCGCCTGGGCCCTTCGGTCCTCAGCCTGGTGAAGCTGGCTCCAGCGCGCACCCCAGTCCCACACCGGCACATTCAGTGCTGCGGTTGCAAAATAGCCGAGGTTTGGCAACCTGCCCTGATCGGGGAAAGCAGCGGCTACGCTGCGCAGGGCGAAAGAATTCGCTTCGATTCCGTAGTCCACGTCCAACGTGATCGTCGGGAAAAACGCTGCTCGCGCCACCGAGACCGTCGTATTCGATTGGCGCAGTGTCGCGGCAGCGGCCGCTAATTCCGGATTGCTTTTCAGAGCCAACTGCTCCGTCTCTTCAAAGCTCGGTAACGGTTGGGCGGTGTCCATATCGTCGACGACGTTGAAGTCTTGATTGAAGGTGGGGAAAAGCAGAACGGCCAGGTTCAAGCGTGCGTTTCCCATCGCCAGGTTGGCTTCGCGGAACGCCTGGTCCTGTTGATTGAATTGAATCTGAAACTTGATCACGTCGCTGTGCGCAACCTGGCCCTGTTTTTCCATGTCCTCGCTGGTCTTCAGAACGTTCTCCGCTCCGTCGCGGGCTTGCTGCGCCGCGGCGTATTTGCGCTGGGCAACCAGAAGCCCGTAATAGGCCTGCGTAACGGTAACTTGTAGTCCTCGGCGCGCAATCTCCTCTTCAGCCTTGGCCACCGCTTCCGCCGCCGAGGCGCCCCGATACGCGGCCCCGGTCAGCGTGTTGACGCTCAGATCCTCGTGCATCACGCCCCAGGCTCGATAGACGTGCACCCCGTCATTGGTCACGAAGCGGCCATTGGGAGTCTTCCCATTCCCCTGCGTATTGAGATATTGCGTCGTGGCGCTAACGGACGGCAAAAGTGCGGCGCGGGCTTGGATTCTGTCCTCATGCGCCAGCTTCGCGGCCGTCACAGCGGCGTGGAACTGCGGAGCATTGGCCCGGGCACGCTCGAGGGCGCTTTCCAATGTAAGCGTAAGGGGAGCGGTGCTCGACCCATGATTCTGCGCCGCTTCTTGCTGCGAATTGGACGCTTCGAAGGCGAGCGCGGCCGATGAGGACTCCGTCGTATCCACGCGCTGCGCTGAGGCGGGACGCGCTTCGACTAGGAATATTGACAACGCGCCGAGAAGCACCCAAGCGCCGCGTATGCTTCGACTTCCATTCCGGCGACCACGCTGGCCAAACCACACGGTTAGCCTGACGGTTGAGGGCCGTGGAACAAGCCCAGGTTCCGCTGCATGCATATTCCCTCCCATCTGACGCAACGTATTCGAATCCGGGGACCGCTTTGGAATTCGGGCAACCATCCACAAATTCTTCGCTGCTAAATGGATACCTGAACCACATCGACGCCAGCTATTGGATTGACGCGCGCCTCTCCAACCCAGATTCAGTCAACGGGGCATTGTAAACGACAAGTATCCGACTATGTAAAAGTCTGCCCCATAACCGGATAAATCCCACATGAATAAAATTTTAGAAGAACCCGAGAGCGCCGGCTGCCATCGGGCCCTCAATTTTGCAACCTGCGGGCCGATTTTTGGCAGTCGGCCGTGGCGGGCGAAGGTCGGTCACGAAATACGTTTAGCCCCTCGAGTACATTCTCCAGCAGTCTCCCGCGATGGCCCAATCTTCCTGGGCGTGGATGACGAGCACGCGCACTGAAGAATCGCGCGCGGCGATGTCTCGGTCGACCGGCGATTCATTGTTTCCGGCCGGATCAAGCCTTAGGTGAAGAAATCCAAAGCCCGCACAGGCCGCTTCTCGTACGGCGGCGGAATTTTCTCCAATCCCAGCTGTAAAGATCAAGACATCGACGCCGCCGAGCGCTGCCACCATCGAGCCCATGCAGGAGCGTAAGCGGTGGATGAAGATCTCGAAGGCCAGCTTCGCCCTCTCGTTGCCCGATTTCATCGCCTCCAAAACCTTGCGCATGTCGTTCGATACGCCCGAGATCCCCAGCAGTCCGGATTCGTCATTGAGCAGCTGGTCGAGACGCCGGGCGTCCACACCATCCTCGCGCATCAGATAGGTCAAGATACCTGGATCGACTGATCCCGTCCTCGTACCCATCATCAGCCCTTCCAGAGGAGTGAAACCCATCGTCGTGTCCACACTGCGGCCGGCGGCAATGGCCGCGAGCGAGCAACCATTGCCGAGGTGGCAAGACACTAGCCGAAGCTCATCCAGCGGCCTTCCGAGCAGGTGAGCAGCTCGCCGGGCGCAGTATTGGTGGTTGATTCCGTGAAAGCCGTATCGCCGAATTCCCCTCTGGAACCATTCGTAAGGCCCCGGATACACGGCCGCTGCTGGCGGAAGATGTTGATGAAAGCCCGTATCGAAGACCGCCACTTGCGGAACTCGCCCCATCAGACCCTCGATAAGTTCGACAGCTTCGAGTTCCGCTCGGTTGTGAAGAGGCGCGATGGCGGAAGCGCTTGCGATGGCGCGCTTCACTTCGTCGGTAATTATCACCGGGTCGTAGAATCTGCTGCCACCGTGGACGATGCGATGACCCACAACACGGATTTCGGACGGCCCCTCGATAATTCGATCAGCGCCCTCCCACAAGGAGTGAAGCACACGCTCCAGCACTTTTCGCCGAGGCGCATTCTCCGAGCGTTCTTCGGATGTACTCGCGCCGCGGGTCTTGATGCGGATTTCGGCCGCATTCTCTTTCCATTCAACGTTCGCTTGCCAAACTGGATCCAGCGGATCCTCAGGTAAGGAATTACCGATTTCGTAGACACAGATCTTCTGACTGCTCGATCCAGAATTGACAACGAGTATCTTCATCGGCTAGTGCTGCCATTTCCAATTGCGGATCTCGGGCATGTCGTCGCCGTATTCGCCAACGTAATGCTTGTGGTCGATCAATTTATTCCGCAACAGTTGTTTGAAATGTCCACCGATTTCCCGCAGCCGCGGCACCCGATCCACCACGTCCCCGGCCAGATGGAAACGGTCCAGGTCATTTAACACTGTCATGTCGAACGGGGTTGTTGTTGTGCCTTCTTCTTTGTAGCCGCGAACGTGCATATTGTCGTGATTCGTGCGGCGATACGTGAGGCGATGAATCAGCCAGGGATAGCCGTGATACGCAAAGATGATTGGCTTGTCGGCAGTGAACATGGAATCGAACTCCGGATCGGATAGCCCGTGAGGATGCTCGCTCTTGGGTTGCAGGGTCATCAGATCAACCACATTCACGACGCGAATCTTGATATCCGGAAAGTGTGTTCGCAACAGATCCACGGCCGCTAGGGTCTCAAGGGTGGGAACGTCTCCTGCGCAAGCCATCACTGCATCCGGCTCGCTTCCAAAGTCCGTGCATGCCCAATCCCAGATTCCGATTCCAGTGGTGCAATGCTCGATCGCGGACTTCATGTCCAGCCACTGCAGGGCTGGCTGCTTTCCGGCAACAATCACGTTCACGTAGTTACGGCTGCGAAGGCAGTGATCGGCGACGGAAAGCAGCGTGTTTGCATCCGGAGGCAGATAGACGCGCACCACATCCGCTTTCTTGTTCACCACGTGATCTATGAAGCCCGGATCCTGATGGCTAAACCCGTTGTGATCCTGGCGCCAGACGTGCGAAGTAAGCAGATAATTCAAAGACGCGATGGGCCGCCGCCAAGGAATATTTCGCGTCACTTTCAGCCATTTCGCATGTTGATTGAACATCGAATCCACGATGTGAATGAAGGCCTCGTAGCACGAGAAGAATCCATGGCGCCCGGTTAACAAATAACCTTCGAGCCAGCCCTGGCACATGTGCTCGCTGAGAATTTCCATCACGCGGCCATTCACCGAGAGATTTTCGTCGGTCGGCAGTAGCGGCTCCATAAAAATCTTGTCCGTTGCTTGATAAATGGGGTCGAGACGGTTCGAGGCTGTTTCATCAGGTCCGAACACTCTGAAGTTTTTCGAGGTCGCATTCAGCTTCATTACGTCGCGCAAGAACGTCCCGAGCACCCGCGTGGCTTCCCCAAGCTCATCGCCGGGTTTCGGCACACTTACCGCATATTCGCGGAAATCCGGCATTACCAAATCCTTAAGCAGCAACCCGCCGTTTGCGTGGGGGTTGGCGGACATGCGGGAGGTGCCTTTAGGGGCGAGGTCCGCTAGTTCTGGTGCAAATTTTCCTTCGATATTGAAGAATTCTTCTGGCTTGTAACTTTTCATCCATTCTTCCAGAAGACGCACATGTTCGGGGTGAGTAGCCATTTCCGCTAGAGGGACCTGGTGGGCGCGCCAGGTGCCTTCGACAGGTTTCCCGTCAACTACCTTCGGTCCTGTCCAGCCTTTGGGCGTGCGTAGGATGATCATTGGCCACGAGGGGAGCTGCGCTTCACCCTGGCTGCGCGTCGCGTTCTGGATTGACTGGATTTCGCGTACCACCGCCAAGAGCGTACCGGCCATCCGCTGATGCATCTCGGGCGGATGGTTGCCTTCGAGGAAATAGGGCGTGTAGCCGTATCCGGTGAAAAGCCGCGTCAGCTCTTCGTCCGTCATTCTTCCCAGGATAGTGGGATTCGCGATCTTGTAGCCGTTCAAGTGCAGGATCGGAAGGACCGCTCCGTCGCGAATCGGATTCAGAAATTTGTTGGCGTGCCAGCTCGTCGCCAAGGGCCCTGTTTCGGCCTCGCCATCGCCGACCACGCAACAAACCAGGAGGCTGGGATTGTCGAAAACGGCGCCGTAGGCGTGGGCGAGCGAGTAGCCCAGTTCGCCACCCTCGTTGATCGATCCCGGCGTTTCGGGTGCGACGTGGCTGGGGATGCCACCCGGAAACGAGAACTGCTTGAATAATCGCTGCAACCCCTGCTCATCACCTGAGATCTTCGGATAAAGTTCGGTGTAAGTGCCTTCGAGGTAGGTGTTAGCCACAATACCAGGCCCTCCGTGACCAGGGCCGGTGACGAAAATGGCGTTCAAGCCGAGCTGTTTGATAAGCCGGTTCATGTGAACGTAGATGAAGTTCAAACCGGGAGTAGTGCCCCAATGGCCGAGCAGACGAGGTTTGATGTGTTCGAGCTTGAGCGGCTCCCGAAGCAGCGGATTTTTGTAGAGATAGATTTGGCCTACGGAAAGGTAGTTGGCTGCACGCCAATACGCGTCAATCTTGCGAAGTTCTTCCGCCGAGAGCGGTTCTTCTGAATTTGCGGCCTCTCCGGCCGAATGCACCGCTTCGGAGGATACTCGAGTCGTCGCTGTATATTCGGAATTGTCCATCGTGAATCTCCCTTGCCACAAGTCCAACTCAGATTGGCAAGAATCGTTTGGGATGGCAAGAGGCTGGGCTCGTCGTCTCTTCCGATTCAAAGCTTGCCTGGGTGCAATTCTAATCTTCCCTTATCGAAATAAGAAACCACCTCCAAGTTGTCACAAGAAAATTATGGGACGCTTATTTAATGGCCTGTTTCCGCAGAGAGAAAAGTTGAGTTGGCTGCGGTTGTCCGCTATTCTGCACGCGCTCAAACATCCAGTTCCGGCCGGTGGTGAAGAGTAGCTTCATCGACTTATGTTCATTTCACTTCCTAGTGCGTCGCAATTTGCCCAAAGCGAAGCAACCAAGATTGTTCTCACGCTCGCACTTTCCGCACTGGTTGGGCTGGAACGCGAAGAGCACAAAGCGACCGTCGATAAGTACATCTTCGGCGGCATACGGACGTACCCGCTGATCGGTTTGCTGGGCTACGCGTTGAATCTGGTGTCCGGAGCTCAGCTGCTCCCTTTGACCGTGGGCTTTGCTGTCGTCGCATCGTTTCTCTGGCTCTCCTACCAACACAAATTGCAAGGAGTGGAAAGCGCCGGCGTCACGACAGAATTGTCCGCGCTGACTACTTACGTGGTAGGCGCGCTTGTTTCGCAGGGACACTTCTGGGTAGCGGGCACGCTGACGGTTCTGAGCTTGTTGCTGTTGGAATTGAAAGTCTTTCTGGAAGGGCTTTCCAGGCGCATCCCGGCGCGCGAAATTTTCACGTTCACGAAATTTCTGTTTCTGACGGTAGTGATCTTGCCCGTGGTGCCGAACCAGGACATCGGTCCGTACCATATTAATTTGTTCAAGACATGGCTCGTGGTCACGGCAGTCAGCGCCATCTCGTATGCCAGCTATCTTCTCCAGATTCTTACCAGGGGCAAAGGCGGCGTCATCCTTTCAGCGCTGCTCGGAGGGGCTTACTCATCCACCCTGACGACGATCGTTTTGGCAAAGCGGGCGAAGGAAGCAGACAGTTCCGCGCATCTTTTTTCCGGCGGAATCCTGATGGCTTCGGGGATCATGTACCTGCGCCTGACAGCGCTGATCGGCATTTTCAATTGGCGATTGCTTACAAGGCTAGCCCTGCCGCTGCTGGTGCTTGCGGCCATCGGTACGGTCGCGGGATGGCTGTGGAGCCTCCGACCAAGCGATAAATCAACCGAAATAAAGAAAGATTACGTACCTCGCAATCCGCTCGAGCTTTGGGTAGCTTTTCTTTTTGGCGGCATTTTTATCGCGATACTCGTGGTTACGGCGTGGGCCGTGGCGCATTTAGGCGACAAGGGTCTTTTCGGTCTTGCCGCCGTCATGGGCGTCACAGATGTGGATCCCTTCATACTCAGCCTGACGCAGTCCACGGGCACGGTCACCGCGATGGGTCCGGCTGTTGCCGCAATTCTGATTGCCGCTGCCAGCAACAACGCAGTGAAGGCGTTCTACGCCTTCGCGTTTGCTGGTCGCAAGACGGGAGTGCAGAGCCTCTGCCTCTTGCTGGCATTCTCAATCGTAGGACTAGTACCCCTGATTTGGACGCTCACCTAAGCCCGTCGCATCGCGGCACCTTACGATGATGCCTTGACGGGCATCCAGCAAACGTGAAATCATTCCGCGAAACTTTTGGGAGCAGAGACGCATGGCGACACAATTGGCCGCGGCCTACGCGGACCTAGGACTATTCATAGGCGGTGAGTGGCTGGGAACCGGCGGGCGGCAAAGCTCGCCCGTGGTCAATCCCGCGACCGAGGAAGTGATTGGGCACGTCCCTCATGCCTCGAAGGCCGACCTCGACCTGGCGCTCGCGGCGGCGCAGGAAGGTTTCAAGACCTGGCGCGCGATATTTCCCGACGAGCGGGGACGAATCCTAAAACGCGCCGCAGACCTGCTGCGCGAACGCAAAGAAGAAATCGCGCGCATCGCCACGACCGAATCCGGCAAGGTGATTCACGAAACGCGGATCGAAGTGATGATGTCCGCGAACATTTTCGAGTGGTTTGCGGAAGAGGGGCGCCGCGCGTACGGACGCGTGCTGCCACAGCGCGCTCCGGGCACGCGTCTCACGGTGGTGAAAGAACCGGTAGGGCCGGTGGCGGCGTTCGCGCCATGGAATTTCCCCCTGGGGAATCCTGCGCGCAAGATCGGCGCGGCGCTGGGCGCGGGGTGCTCCTGCATCCTCAAACCCGCCGAGGAAACGCCAGCCTCGGGCCTGGCGGTAGCGCGGTGCCTGGTGGACGCGGGGCTGCCCGCCAATGTGCTGGCGATTGTATATGGCGTCCCGGCGGACATTTCTTCGTACTTGCTGGCCTCTCCCGTGATCCGCAAGATTTCGTTCACAGGCTCAATCCCGGTGGGCAAGCACCTGATGAAGCTGGCGGCGGACGGCATGAAGCGCACCACCATGGAGCTGGGCGGCCATGCACCGGTGATCGTATTCGACGACGTGGACGTGGACAAGGTGCTGGATGCGTCGGTGGGCGCCAAGTACCGGAACGCGGGCCAGGTGTGCGTTTCCCCCACGCGGTTTTACGTGCAGGAGAAGATTTACAGCCGTTTCGTGGAAGGCTTCGTAAACCGAGCAAAAGCAGTTCCTGTGGGCGATGGCCTCGATGAGAGGAATAGGATGGGTCCGCTCATTCATGCGCGGCGGTTGGCTGCGGTGGAAGCTTTTGTAAAGGATGCGCGCGATTCGGGCGCGAAAGTAGGAGCCGGCGGGGCGCGACTCAAGAGTCCGGGGTATTTCTATTCGCCAACGGTGCTCTCCGACGTGCCAAATCAGGCGCGCATCATGAATGAAGAGCCGTTTGGGCCGATCGCGGTGATCAATCCGTTTTCGGATTTCGACGCTGTGATGCAGCAGGCCAACCGGCTGCCGTACGGTCTTGCAGCATTCGCGTTCACGAATTCATCGCGAACGGTGAAGCTGCTTGGGGAGCAGTTGGAAGCGGGAATGGTTGGGCTGAACACGTACGCGATCTCCGTGCCGGAATCACCTTTTGGCGGCATGAAGGAAAGCGGACACGGCTCCGAGGAAGGCATCGAGGGGCTCGATGCTTGCCTGGTGACGAAGTTCATTAGCGAAGCATAGCAACAAGTAAGTACCCGCATCTTGCGGTGTAGCGGCCGCTTTAGGCGGGGGATTTTTCCTTTCTACTAGGCGGGGTACGATAAAAACTAATGTGGAACGACTGGGGGGCGCCAGTCTGGGTGCGTTCGGGCAAGACTGACGCGGGCTCGTTTTCACTATCCTCATCCGGGGCCGGGTGAGCCGATAAAGTAGCGGCGGGGCACGCCAAAGGAAGAAGCAATGGCAGGAGTCCTGGCGGGGCAAAACGCGATTGTGACGGGGGCAAGCCGCGGTTTTGGGAAGGCCATTGCATTCGGTCTGGCTGCGGCTGGAGCGACCGTGACGGTGACGGCGCGGACGAAAGAACAGCTCGATTTGACCGCCTCTCAGATTGAGGATCTTGGCGGCCGGGCGTTGGCGGTGGCAGGCGACGTGGCCAAGCGCTGCGATGTGGCGCGCGTAACCGCGGCCGCCGAGACGGAATTCGGCCCGGTGACGGTGCTGGTGAATAACGCGGGAGTCTCAGGCCCCTACGGCCCCGTGTGGCTGGCGGACCCCGACGAGTGGTGGGAGGCGCAGGGCGTGGTGGTACGCGGGACCCTGCTTTACATGAATGCTGTGATGCCCGGTATGATTTCGCAGAGAGAGGGTTGCGTAATTAACGTGACGAGCTGCGGGGGCCAGTGGTTTACACCTCACTTGAGCTGCTACGGCGTTTCCAAGGCCAGCCAGATACGTCTGGCGGAGCACGCCGCCGCCGAAGCGAAAGAGCACGGAGTCAGCGTATTTATCATTGACCCCGGCACGGTGCTCACCGATATGGCGGAGGAAACGATAGCTTCCCCGGATGCGCAGCGATGGGTCCCCAAAATGGTGGACTATCTGACTCAATTGAAGCAGAAAGGCAACGTCGCCGAGGGGCTGGCGCGCTGCGCGGAAATGTGCGTGCGGCTCGCCTCCGGCAGCTACGACGCGCTTGCGGGCCGGTTTCTGCTCACGCACGACGATTTCGACGAAATGCTTCTGCAGCCGGCACCGCGCCCGGGGACCGCGACCATACCTCGCGAGCGGCCGAAGAGAGCTGTTGCGGCGACGGCCCGTTGACAGATTTATCTCCGAAGTGATACCACTCCTCATGCTGCGGGGCGCGTTTGGGTGGATTTTTTGCGCCTTCGCGGATTGTGCAACAATAGGGAATGCCTGCCCGGCCCAAATAGCTTAACCGTGAGGCGATCATGACCACGAAGTTCCCGGATACGTTTGACTACGCCGGATTCAATGCGCCGATGCGCACCGAATGCGACATCTACGATTTGGTGATCGAAGGAAATTTGCCGGCGGAGATCAACGGCACGTGGTATCGCACGATTCCTGACCCGCAATATCCGCCCATGCTGGGGCACGATACTTATCTGAGCGGCGACGGCATGATTAGCGCGTTCAAATTCGAGAACGGCCACATCGATTTCAAGATGAAGTACATCATGACCGACCGCCTGAAAGCCGATCGGAAGGCGCGGCGCGGACTTTTCGGTCTCTACCGCAATCCCTATACCGACGATCCGAGCGTGAAGGGCGTCAACCGCTGCGTGAACAACACGACGCCGATTTTCCATGGCGGCAAGTTGCTGACGCTGAAAGAAGACGGCCACGCGGTGGAAGTTCATCCTGAAACGCTCGAAACAATTGGGGTCTTCAACTATCGCGGCAAACTGAAAAGCCAGACGATGACCGCCCACACGCGCCTTGATAATGAAACGCAGGACCTGCACTTTTTCGGTTACGAAGCGAGCGGCCTGGCGACACGCGACGTTTCCTACTGCGTGGCGGACAAAGAGGGCCAGCTGGTAAAAGAGGAATGGTTCCAGGTTCCCTACGTTTCGCTGATGCACGATTTCGCGGTCTCCAAAGAGCACGTGATCTTCCCCGTGTTCCCCACCACCGCCGATCTGGATCGCATGAAGGCCGGCGGCACGCACTGGGTTTTCGAACCGGAAAAGGACGCGTACGTGGGCATCATGCCGATCGACGGCCACACGAGCGACATGCGCTGGTTCCGTCACCCCGCGTGCTCCGCGTTTCATTTCATGAACGCGTATACGGAAGGCAAATTCGTGCATTTGGATTTCGGCATCGGCAAATACGCGCCGTTCCCGTTCATTCAAGAGGCCTCGCACATCCATCCGAAAGCCGAGGATTTCGCATACGGCCGAGTGGTGCGCTGGACGTTCGACATGTCCAAGCCCGGGGAAAAATTCGAAGAATACAAACTCGCGCCCTCCGGCGATTTCCCGCGCATCGCGAATAAAGATCATATGAAGGATTACTCCATCGGCTACTACGAGCGCTTCGATCCTGAGGTCGGCGCGCCGATTGTTGCGGGCCCTGTGGGCGCCGGATTCAACACGCTCAGCCGCCTCGAAATAAAGAGCGGCAAGATGAAGTCTTGGCATCCGACCCGGCCGGTGACGATCCAGGAAGAAGTGCACATCCCGTCGAGGACGCCGGGGCACGAAGGTTATCTCGCGCTAGTCGCCGACCTCCACGATACGCAGCTCTCGGATCTGCTGGTGTTCGAAGCCGAGCATCTCGACAAAGGGCCGATTGCGACGGCACATCTGCCGTTGCGCCTGCGCAATCAGGTTCACGGCAACTGGGTGACCGCGGAAGAGTTGCAGTAAGCGACTCGATCGCGGGCGCGCAATTCAATGGCGGGACTGCTCAAGGGCCACATCGCGATCATCACCGGCGCGGGCCGCGGGATCGGCAAAGGCTATCGCGCTTCGATTCGCCGCCGAAGGTGCAGCGGTCGCGCTCACTTCCCGCAATCAGGCGCAGCTCGATCAGGTACTCGCGCAAATCGAGGCCGCGGGGGGAAGAGGACTCGCCGTCGCGGGCGACGTCACTAAAGCGGCGGATGTCGCGCGCGTGGCGCGAGCGACCGCCGAAAAGCTGGGCGGCGTCACGGTCCTCGTAAATAACGCAGGCATCGGTGGCCCCTATGGGCCGGTAGGTGTGCTCGATCCCGAGGCGTGGTGGGCAGCGCAGGAAGTTCACATCCTGGCGCCATTTTTGTTCATGTCCGCTGTGCTGCCGGGAATGATTGAACGGCGCGCCGGTCGCATCATCAATATTTCTTCTCCGCGCTGCCACATGCTGACGGCGAATCTTTCCGCCTACAGCCTCGGTAAAACCGCGCAGAACAGGCTCGCGGAGCTTGTCGCCAATGAGGTAAAGGAATACGGAGTGAAAACGTTCGCGCTAGATCCCGGCTCGATCATGACGGAAATGGCCGACGAAACGATGGGTTCGCCGGACGCGCAGCGCTGGGTGCCGCAAATGGTCGCACGCCTGCACGAATTGAAGGGCAAGGTGGGGCCGCAGGACGGAATGGCGTGGTGCACCGACCGGTGTCTCGCGTTTGCTGCGGGGCGGTACGACGCGCTTTCCGGCCGGTATGTTGATCGAGCGGATGATCCAGATGAGATGCTTCAGCGGGATTCCGGCGGGCGGATAGGAACGCGACTCTGGAGAGCGTGATGCCGCGCGGCACATCTCTTGGTTGCCGCGCGGCAAACCACAGGATTTTGCCGCAGCCTAGTTAAAGGCCAGCTTTTTCCTCGCTACGAAAAACAAACCCAGCAGACCTATCGCCAGGAGCGGAAGAGTGGCGGGCTCGGGCGTGGTGCCAACCTCCATGTCAAAAACCAGATCTCCCGGCGGTCGCACGTCCCATGTGAGGGCGTATTGCCCGTCCTTCGAAGGCGCGGCAGAGCCCTCCGGCTCAAGCACATAAGCGTAAGTGCCAGAGGGGCCGACTGCCTTCAGGCAGGCAGAAGACGTCGCCTGGCAAGTAAACTTGAAATAGGTGCCCGGGCGGGACGTGTTCCAGTGGGCTTCCGATACCGTCGCTGCCCATTCTGGATTGTCGAATTGAACGCGCACATCCGCAGGCTTGACGGATTTCAAACCCGGGAATACGGCGCTGGATGAGAATGTCAGCGTGGTCGTGGGATAGGAAAGAACCTTGGGAATTGTGACGCTGTACTTTGTCTGGCGAGCACTCGAAACAGAGGGCACCAAGAGAGTCGCCAGAGCAACGAGGCTCATTGCGATCATCCGCGTCTTCATTTTGGGTTTCTCCTTATCGGCAATTCGATCAGCGGGGAGGCAGGATGGTACACCCGAGTCTGCCCAAGGTCAATATGGCTCCGGTCGGGATGATGCTGCGCGACGAATTCATCTTTTTATAGTTCGTCCGTGCGGATATATTGGCATGCGACTTTTGAGTTCAAGAGACTGGGGAACCTGACGACATGAGGAAAATCGACATCTTCACGCACATTTGGCCGAAAGCGTTTCACGAAGCGCTCAAGAAGCAAACGGGACAAATGAAGGACATGCATCGCCGGAGCGAAGCGGTCCCCATCATGACCAATCTCGACATGCGCCTGAAAATGATGGATACGTTCGGCGAGTATCAGCAGATTCTTTCGCTCGCCTCGCCCCCGCCCGACGCGCTAGGCGATCCAGTTTCGGGTCGCGAACTCTCGAAAATCGGAAGCGATGGGATGGCCGAGCTTTGCCAGAAATATCCCGACCGTTTTCCGAGTTTCATCGCCTCGATCGCGATGACGGACGCCGAAGGCGCGGCCGAAGAAGCGCGGCGGGCGATCAAGGATCTCGGCGCATGCGGCGTCCAAATTTACACCAACGTGAACGGCAAACCGCTGGACTCCGCCGAATTTCGGCACATTTTCAAGGCTTTTGAGGCTCTTGGCAAACCCGTGTGGGTTCATCCCGCGCGCACCGCAAAATTTCCCGACTATGAAACCGAAGAGCTTTCGCAGTACGAAATCTGGTGGACGTTCGGATGGCCTTATGAATCGAGCGCGATGCAGGCGCGATTGATTTTCTCCAAAATGCTCGATGAAATGCCGAATCTCAAAGTCATCATCCATCACGCCGGCGGGATGACGCCTTTCTTCGAAGGGCGCGTCGGCGCGGGGCTCGATCAACTTGGCTCGCGCACTTCTAATGTGGACTACAAACCGCTGCTAAAGCAGTTGAAGCACCGCCCCTACGACTATTTCAAAATGTTCTACGTCGATACGGCCACGTTTGGCGCGCTGGGCGCGCTCGAATGCGCCCTGAAATTTTACGGCGTGGGTCATGTGCTCTTCGCGTCCGATTCCCCATTCGACCCCGAGGGCGGCCCTATGTACATCCGCGAAACAATCCGCTGCGTAGACGCACTGGATATTTCGAAGGAAGACCGCGAAAAAATCTACTACAAGAATGCGTGCAGTCTGCTCGGCATCCGGTAGCTCGGCAGTTCGTCAACCCTAGGACTCGACGAACTGCCGAACTAGAATTTTGATATTCCGAGCGCAGCCCGGCACGCGCTCGCAGGGAGCCTGTTTGCTGCGTCCACTGCGACAATACTCAGTCGCCAACTCGCCCTTCGATCCTGTACACGGCGATGCCGCTCAACATCTTGGGATAGAAGTCAGTCGACTTTTGCGGCAGAACGTCGCCCGCAAGCGCGATCTTCATCACCTGTTCCACGTGCACCGGGTTCAAGAGCAGCGCCACTTGCGCGTCTCCGCGATCGACTGAAGCGATAGCCGCCTCCATCTCCCGCTCATACGTGAGGTTTTTCTCGGCGGTCACCGCCTCCGCGGTGATCCCCAACCCTTTGTCAAGGATCAGCCCGTGCAGCAAAACTACATCCAGGCCGCGTTGGCCTTCGGAAACATCCGGTAACAGAGACTCAAGGTCCACGCCGCGCCGCAGCACAAAAAGATAGAACGCGTCAGCGCCGGGTTGGGCCGCGCGCGGATACGCGCCAATGGCGCGCCGGCCGTGATTTGGGCGCTCCAAGTCCTTTCGGAATTCCGCGTAGGCCGCTGCGCGCTCCTCGGCGCCGGCAAAGGGATAGGCATACCAATCGAAATAGGGAGTAAGAACCGCGCGAAAGTGCTCGAAATCGAAGTCCGTAAGATTGCGCACGAGCCGATGGGTCGGCAAAATTGTGAGACCCTTCGAATGCGTATTGATAAATGTCGCCATCGCGAATTCGTATGCTGCTTGCGGGTCGGCTTTGCCGGCGCGCGTGCGACACTCGTCGCGATAATTTAGTGCGGTCTCATAGCGATGGTGTCCATCCGCAATCACAATGCTTTTGTCCGCCATAGCCTTTTGTATCCGCTCCGCGAAAGCCGGATCCGGAACCGGCCACATCCGATGCGTCACGCCGAATTCGTCGTGCAACTCCACTTCCGGATTCGTTCGGGCCACCTGATCGAGCCAGGTGTCAATTTGTTTCGATGGGTCGTCGTACAAAAGAAAAAGCTGCCCCGTCTGTGCGTGAGTGTTACGCAAAAGTTCAATGCGATCGGCCCGAGGTCCGGAAAGCGTATGTTCGTGCCTGAAAATGACGCGGGCCTCATAGTTCTCCAGGCGCGTCAGCGCAATAAACCCTATTCGAGTGCGGCGGCTATTCGTCCCAGGGACGCAAAACTCCTGCGAGTACACGTAAATATTCGGAGCCGAGTCCTGTCCTAGGATTTTGGCTCCAATCCATTCATCGATTTTGCGGGCGGCGCGCGTGTAAACGTTGTCTTGGGGTGAATCGTCCGGCAGGGCGCGGCCCTTTTCCACCGGGACCAGATTGTAGGGGCTCGCTGCATAGTAGCGATCCTGCATTGCGGGAGTGATTTTGTCGTAGGGCTGTGTCAGAACGTCTTGGAGTGCGACTCGGTGGGAATCGTAGCGGTATGCGCGAAAAGGTCGGATGTCAGCCATCGTGAGCCCTCAAACAGCGTCGTTCGGTGTGGCTTTACTGCCGCTTCTCGCCGCATCCCGGCTTGGCAAATGTCAAAGTCACTTTCTTCACGTCAGCATCGGAGCCTAACACGCTCACCGACGCGGCATCGACGCGGGTTGGCGCCGGGCAATCGGCCTTGCGATGCCTGCTCGATGGGGCGCGTCCAGGATCGAGATCCTCCCAGGCGGAAATCTTATAGCTCGCGGACTCGAGCAGCGTAACCTCATACAAATTGTCTCCAATTTCGTCCGCAGCCGGATTCTCGCCTTGGTCAGCCTTGACTGCTACGGTAACGCTTCCCGACGGCCTCGCACCGATCCATTTCAATTGGACGCGAAGCTGTCGCGCTGGGTACCGATCGCTGACGTGAATATCAATCTTCGAGAGGTTCTGTCCATCGTCGAGATGAATCGCTTGAGCTTCGCTCAGGTCCGCGACACCGGGATAAAATGCGCGCTTGAACGGCGCGTTCGGGTTCATGCGATTCGCCCGATTGAATACCAGGATATAGTCTCCCGGTCCGATGTGATCGAAATCAAAACTGCCTTCGGCTCCCTGGAAAGCCCACAAACCGGGGCGAGAAGAGCTATAGTTCCCGGCACGATAAAGTTCAAGAGAAGCAAGATCCAGCGGCTTCCCGTCCGGTCCGAGCACACTGCCCTGAATGGAACCCCCGGGAAGTGCATCGACATCGTATTCGAAACATGCGCCATCTGGAATTGTGAATGGCGGCAAGCTTCCAAGAGACTTTTGAGTGAGCCCCGTGCCGGCAGGAAGGTCCGCCGTAAGACTATATTCGCCGGCGTGAACGTCGTAAAACCGGTAAACGCCATCCGCGTCCGTGCTGGTTTCAAAACGGTCGTCGCTCGAACGAATTTTGACCGAGACGTTGGGAAGCGGATCATCGGGATCGTCTGGCCGGGACAAGAAAGGTGGATCGGCGCGGCGGAGAACGCCAAAGACAGACGCGACGCGGCGTCCATCACGCATGGCGCGCAATTGCGGCAAAAGCGCGCTAGCGTCGCTCGCAGCCCGAGTGCCATCGCAGATCGTCGCGAACAGCCGCCCATCCTTGCCCCGATGAGCGAAAACAACATACCGGCCATTTGCTTTGAAGCGATAACCACAGTCGCCATCGGGGCCGCCGGAGAAAATGTCAATTTCAGAAGGAACCCCGGAGTCGGCGCCAGAAAACTGCTCGTCGACGTGAAAATGATAACGTGTGAGCCGCGAAGCGACGACGTCCAAAGGCGCGCCGGTAGCATCGCTCGGAGCGTCCGCTGAAGGGGTTTGTGGCGCTGGTGCGTTTGGCATTTCCTGGATGGCTGTAACCGTGCCCAGAAAGATGCCGTCGGCCTGCTGCAATCCAGGACATTGCCCAGGTGACGACTGGGAGCAGGCGCATGACCATGCGGCGGGTGACACAAGCAGCACGAGCCAAGCAGCCATTGCAAGAATGCGCGGAACCATCAGAACCTATACTAATATTCTTTAGCCTCGGCGCAAAATGCAGCGTCGAGTTTTAGGAATGCGGCTGCGCCGGCGGAGGTCGAGATATGAGCGAGATTGACCGGATTCTGGACCAAATGGACCGCGCGTTTTCGGGCGACGCGTGGCATGGGCCGCCACTGAAAAGTTTGATCGATGACCTCCTTGCGGAAGACGCTTCGAAACACGCCGTCGAGGGCGCGCACTCGGTCTGGGAAATCGTGCAACACATTACCGCGTGGAATACGATCGTCCGGCGCGAGCTAATGGGTGAGGTTCTATCCATCACGTCCGAACAGGACTGGCCGCCGGTCCCAGAATTGAGCGAAGCTGCCTGGCGGAAGGCTGTTGAAAACTTAGTTGAAGCGCACAGCCGTTTGCGCGCGGCGGTGCAGGGATTACGCGACGAGCAGCTCGAAGAACGGCCGAGCAAGAGAACCGATAATTCACGCTACGTGATGCTGCACGGAGTAGTGCAGCACGATCTGTACCATGCGGGGCAAATAGCGGTGTTGAAGAAAGCGCTGGGGGGCGCCCGACGAGCCGCGCAATCGTGAAAACCAGACCTGCGGGCGACGGGATAGTTCGGGTTGCTCTGGACTCCCCGGTGAACTAATATCTGCGCGTTCCATTTCGTTTCCGAGGAGACAGAGTGCGCGCACAAAATGAAATTCGCGGCCTGATCATCGTCGCCTGCACAATCGGATTGGCGTTGCTATGCACCGCCCCACGCTCGACCGCGCAAGATCATTGGGTCGCCACGTGGGCTGCATCTCCGCAGTCATCGCACTTCGTGTTTCCTCGGGCTTTTCGGCCGCCGGCACCTCCCGCCGGCCAGCAGGGCACAAACAATCCCCCTCCTATTTTTCCCGCGCCGCCAACAATCCATAACCAAACGGTGCGAATGATCGTGCGCACCAGCATCGGGGGGCATCGCGTACGCGTGCAGCTGTCGAACGCTTTTGGGACAACCGCCCTTCGAGTTGGAGCGGCGCATGTCGCGCTGCGGGACAAGGATTCCGCGATCGTTCCGGGTTCAGACCGCCCTGTTACGTTCAGCGGAGGTCCTTCGTTCAACATTCCGCCTGGAGCCGAAGTCCTCAGCGATCCCGTTGATCTCGATGTGCCCAAATTGGGGGATTTGGTGATCAGCGTTTATATTCCCGGCGAAGCTTCTTCTGCCACCGTCCATCTTACCGGGCTGCACACCACGTACATCTCTCAGCCCGGTGATTTCACGGCAGCGGCTTCGATCCCGCCTGCGTCTACCGTTCAGATGTGGTATTGGATTTCCGCAGTCGACGTCCTTGCGCCGAAAGATTCCTCGTCAATTGTGGCATTCGGAGACTCGATCACCGATGGCGCCACGTCCACGCCGGACACGGACCGCAGCTGGCCCAGCCAGCTCGCCCAGCGCCTGGAGGCAAACAAGGCCACTGCAAAATTTGCCATCGTAAACGAGGGCATCTCCGGCAACCGGCTTCTCAATGACGGCGCGGGAGTTTCGGCCCTGGAACGATTTGACCGTGACGTTCTCAGCCAGCCGGGAGTGAAATGGCTGATTGTCCTCGAGGGCATCAACGATATTGGAATCGGCTCGCTTCCAGGTGCTGAACCGGCCGACGCCGTCACCGCCGACGACCTGATCGCAGGATACAAACAGATCATCGAGCGGGCGCACGTTCACGGCATTAAAGTGATCGGTGCAACGCTGACTCCTTATGTCGGCGCAGCCTACGCGAGCGACAGCGGCGAAATGATTCGCGAAGCCGTAAACAAATGGACCCTCACGAGCGGGGCATACGATGCGGTTGTCGACTTCGACGCCGTCGTCCAGGACCCTTCAAATCCGAAACAAATTCGACCCGCGTACAACATTCGCGACCATCTCCATCCCAACGACGAGGGATACAAAGCGATGGCCGACGCCGTGAACCTTTCGATCTTTACAGGCAAAGCCAAGTAGTTGCCGCGGCCGAGCTGCCACTCGCTACTGTGAAGCCGCTTTGCTAAGATGGGCGCACGTATGACCAAAGAAACCCCGGAACTTCGCAGAATGAGCCGCTCGCTAGAGGAAACAGATCCAGATATTGCCGCCGTGCTGCGCAACGAAGTGCGGCGCCAGGCAACAGGACTCGAGTTGATTCCTTCAGAAAATTTCGTTTCCGAAGCGGTGCTCGAAGCGATGGGCTCTGTCCTGACGAACAAATACGCAGAGGGTTATCCGGGCAAACGCTACTATGGCGGCTGCGAATTCGTCGATCAGGCTGAGCAGCTCGCGATCGATCGCGCGAAGGCGCTCTTCGGAGCGGACCACGCGAACGTGCAGCCGCATTCCGGAACACAAGCCAACATCGCCGTCTATATGACCGCGCTCCAGCCAGGCGACACTGTGCTGGGAATGAACCTTGCACACGGCGGCCACTTAACGCACGGGCATCCTCTGAATTTTTCCGGAAAGACATACAAATTCGTGCCCTATGGCGTAGCGAAAGATACGGAAACAATCGATTACGACGAGCTCGACCGTTTGGCGCAAGAACATAAACCGAAAATGATTGTGGCGGGCGCCAGCGCGTATTCGCGAGTCATCGACTTCGCGAGAATGGCCAAGACCGCGCAGTCCGTGGGCGCTTTGTTGTTCGTGGATATGGCGCACATCGCGGGGTTGATTGCCACGGGGCTTCATCCGAGTCCGATACCTCACGCCGATTTCGTTTCCACGACCACACACAAAACGCTGCGAGGTCCGCGTGGTGGACTGATTCTATGCCGCGAACAATATGCCAAGGAGCTCGATCGCGCCACGTTTCCGGGCATTCAGGGCGGCCCCTTGATGCACATCATCGCGGCGAAGGCTGTTTGCTTGAAAGAAGCCGCTGAGCCGGGCTTCGCTGAATATCAAGCGCAGGTGGTGGCAAATTCGAAGACGCTTGCGGCCGCCGTCGGCAAGCGCGGCTACCGAATCGTCAGTGGCGGAACAGACAATCACCTCTTCCTGGTCGATATCAATTCTCGCGGCCTCACAGGCAGCGTGGCGCAACCTGCGCTCGATCGAGCCGGCATTACCGTGAACAAAAACTCGATTCCGTTCGATCCCCTGCCTCCGCTCAAGGCCAGCGGTATACGCATGGGCACTCCGGCAGTAACCACGCGCGGCATGCGCGAGCCGGAGATGGACAGAATCGCAGGATGGATTGCGGAGGTACTGGATCACATCGGCGATGCCGCGACGGAACAGCGCGTCCGTGCCGAGGTGGCCGCCTTCGCCGAGCAATTCCCTCTCTACGCCTCACGCATCAAAGATACGGAGGCTAGTCTCGCAAGCGCCCGCGTTGGCCACTGACACCGGGAGGCTTCAGCGCCCGAAAACGAGACAAAAGGCAGGTGAGCTGTGTTTCGCCACACAATCCCCATTGGACGCATTCTTGGCATACCGATCGATCTGGATTACTCCTGGTTCTTGATCGCCATCCTCATTACCTGGCTTTTGGCAGTTAGCTATTATCCCGCGGCATTCAAGGGCGGCACCAGCGGCGAGTACTGGCTGATGGGTGCTGTGACTGCGGTGCTGTTTTTCGCCAGTATCATTGTGCATGAATTGGCTCATTCCTGGGTCGCACTGCGCTACAAGATTCCGATTCACCGAATCACGCTGTTTATCTTTGGCGGCGTCTCGCAGATTGCAGCCGAACCTCCCGACGCCGCAGCCGAATTCCTGATTGCGATTGCCGGTCCGATAACCAGCTTCGCCCTGGCGGCAATCTTTTTCTTTCTCGAAGGATCGCTTGGGAGTTTCCCGCCTGCCCTGGCTATGGCCAAGTATCTTGCGCTCATCAACGGTCTACTGGGACTGTTCAATCTCATACCAGGATTTCCCCTGGACGGAGGCCGCGTTTTTCGCGCCATCGTCTGGGGTGTGACCAAGAATTTCCGCCGGGCGACGGTGATCGCCGCAAGCACGGGCCGGTTCTTCGGATTTCTTTTTATCGTTTGGGGAGTATGGCAAGTACTCGCGGGAAGAGTGGCGGACGGGCTGTGGACCGCCTTCATCGGCTGGTTTCTGGAAAGCGCTGCCGGATCACAAGTGCAGCAGCAGATGGTGCAGGGGCTTCTTGTGGGGCACAAAGTATCGGAAGCGATGGGGGAAGTCTGTACTCACGTCCCGGGAAGCACTCCGCTGCAGGATTTGGTGGATCAGGAGATTCTTTCGCACGGCCGGCGGTGCTTTCTGGTGGACCAAGGAAACCACGAGGCCGGGCTATTGACCCTGCACAACCTGAAGGAAGTTCCCCGGTCCTCGTGGACGACAACCACCGCTGCGCAAGCCATGACTCCTATTGAGAAACTGAGCAGGATCGACGCGAATGCCGAATTGTGGACGGCATTCGAAAAGATGGGACGGGATGGAATCAATCAAATGCCAGTGATGAAGGGAGACGAGCTCGTTGGGATGCTTTCGAGGAGCGATGTCGTCAGGTACCTTCAGACTCTGCAGCAGGTAGGCAGGCGGGCGGCCTGACTTCGCGGGCTATACGATTTCGATATCGAGTTCGGTCGCGCGGCCGTCGCGAATCGAGAATGCGCGGACGGGCCGTGCGGCACCGGCTTCCGGCGAAATGATGACGTAGGCGGTATCCGGATAGTAAGCAAGCTCGACGTCGCGCGGCGATGGCTCGTTTTTTCCATTGGGATGGGAATGATAAATTCCCGTCAACTCCAGGGCGGCAGCGCGGACTTCCCTCATCAAGCTGAATAATTCCTGCGGCGCTATTTCATACGCCGTCGCAGGACTGCTTGCAACATTTGTAGCCCGGAAAATGCGCGCGATCGCGCCTCTGCTTCCCGCCAATAATCCGCAGCACTCACGCGCCGGCTCCAGCTCTGCGAGCCGCACTAACTCCGAGATAATTTCTCGCCGAACGCGAATTGCGCCGCCCCGCACGACTTTCGTCCGTCAGGCCTTTTGGGCCTGACGCCGGAGGAACGTGGGGACGTCGAGATCGTCGGCGGGAACTTCGTGAATCACCTCGCTGACGTTCCTCGCGACCTGCTGGACGACGTTGGTTTGTTCGGGAGCCACCGGGACATTGGGCTGTTCGCGTCCCGCCTTCCACGTCTTCGGCAGATACGACGGCCGCACGTGCGGCTTCTTGCCCGCGATTTCGCGGAAGCCAGCCGCGATCACGGTGATCTTCACGGACTCCTTCATGGCGTCGTCCTGTACTGCGCCAAAGATGATGTTGGCATTTTCGTGCGCGGCCTTCTGAATGATCGAGGACGCCTCGTGAATTTCATGCAGTGAGAGACTGGATGAGCCTGTGACGTTGATGAGAATCCCCTGCGCACCGTTGATGCAATTGTCCTCAAGTAACGGACTATTGATCGCGCGGTTTGCGGCATCGATCGCGCGGTTCGAACCGGTGGCCACGGCAGTGCCCATCACCGCGTAGCCTTGGCCGGACATGATGGTTTTCACGTCGGCAAAGTCGCGATTGATGATGCCCGGAATGGTGATGATGTCCGAGATGCCTTGGACAGCCTGGCGAAGAATATCGTCGGCGATGCGAAATGCTTCGAAGAAGCTGGTGCCATGCTCGACGTATTCCATCAGCCGCTCGTTGGGAATGACGATCACAGTATCGACGCAGCCGATGAGTTCGGCGAGCGCTTGCTCGGCCTGCTGCATGCGGCGCTTGCCCTCGAACGCGAACGGCTTGGTGACAACAGCCACGGTGAGCGCGCCGAGCTCGCTTGCCAGATTCGCCACCACGGGCGCCGCACCGCTGCCGGTTCCGCCGCCGAGACCGGAGGTAACGAAGACCATATCCGCGCCGTCGAGCGCTTCGAGAATTTTTTCGGTGTCCTCGAGCGCGGCCTTGCGGCCTACTTCGGGATTGGCGCCGGCGCCCAGCCCTTTGGTCAGTTTTGCTCCGAGCTGAAGCTTCACGGGCGATTGCGAAAGCTTCAGCGCCTGCAGATCGGTGTTGGCGGCGATGAATTCGACGCCCTCGACTTTGGCGCGGATCATGCGATTGACGGCGTTTGATCCACCGCCCCCGACCCCGATCACCTTGATCTTGGCGCCGTCCTGCAACTCCTCAGTAAATGAAACGCGGATGCTCGACTCTTTTGCCATGCTGCCTCCCCAGTGTTACAACGTTCGAATTTTTTCACCGGCAACCGGCCGGTCACACACGGCGGTCGCCAAGAAAAGTTTCTGCCCTCTGTTTCCTCACGCCCCCGCAAACATACTTTTCAACTTGCCAATGAAGCTAGTTGGACGAGCGCCTGCGAAGCGCCGTGTTCGCGCGCCGTAGACCAGCAGCCCCACAGCCGCCGCATATTCGGGCCGGGAAACCTCTTCGCTCATTTGCCCAAGACCCCGGGGCACGGCGATACGCACGGGAAGATTGAACAGCCGCTCAGCTAGCTCCACCAGTCCCCGAAGCTGCGATCCGCCGCCGGTGAGAACAATTCCCGCCGGGATTTGCGATTGAAGGCCGCTGCGCCGCAGTTCGTCACGAATGAGCATCAGTAATTCCTGGGCGCGCGCGCCAATAATCTCTCCGACCATGCGCGTGAATACGGTGCGCGGCGGACGATCCCCCACGCTGGCAATTTCGATGGCAACGTCTTCGGTTAGAAGCTCCCGGCAGGCCTGCGCGTGCTCTCGCTTGATCTTCTCAGCTTCCGGAACGGGCGTACGCAAACCTACTGCGAGATCATTCGTGAAATGATCTCCACCGATAGGTATTGCCCCCGTGTGGCGCACCACACCGCCCGTGTAGGCGATCATCTCCGTGGTCCCGCCGCCTATATCGAGAAGGCAGCAGCCCAGTTCGCGCTCGTCTTGCGTCAGACAGGCTTCGGCTGCGGCGAACGGCTCGAGAACGGTGTCATCAACGCGGACGCCTGCTCGATTGACGGCGGTGACGATGTTCTGGGTCGCCGCGCCCGATGCGGTCACAATATGCACGCTGGCCTCGAGACGATGGCCGACCATGCCAATGGCGTCGCGGATATTGTCCTGCGCATCCAGAAAAAATTCCTGCGGCAATACGTGGATCACTTCGCGATCCTCGGGCAGTGTGACTCCGCGGGCAGCCTCGATGGCGCGCCGGACATCTTCGCGTTGAACGTCCCGGGGCCGCGTGCCCAAGGTAACGCCGCCGCGGCTATTGACGCCGCGAACGTGGCCTCCAGCCACGCCGATCATCGCGGATTCCACCGGCACACCGACAACCGTCTCCGCTTCCTCCACGGCACGCCGAATCGAGCTGACGGCCAAGTCGAGATTCACGATCTGGCCCTTTCGCCAGCCTTTCGATTCAGCCGCGCCGAGTGCAGCGAATTTCACGCTGCCGTCGTCTTCCATCTCACCAACCAGGGCGCAGGTCTTGGTGCTTCCGATGTCCAGCGCCACAATGTGCCGTTCTTTCTTGGTCAAACGCTGCTCCTATCTCGAATGCCTTCGCGACCTCGTCGCGGCCAATTTCGGCGGCCGCTGTTGGGCTAAGGTAACCGCGTCCTGATTGACAACGGCCTCGCGGCTGAACCGCAGGTCCACCGACTCGATGGCGCCTGCCTCGGCGCGCCAATCATTAAAGTCTTCGACGAGGGTCTGATATTTGCCGGCAAAATCGCTGTCGCCAAAATGCACGAGCACGGGCGTATCTACGTGCGGCGGCGCCTGCGAATCCGGTGTGGAGGTCGTCGCGACAGCGGTCTCGAAACCAGTGAGGGTCGCGCGCAAATCGTGTTTGTCGGAAAGATCGACCTCGCTAATCCGGTCGATCGCATCGGGGCGTACGGACTCAATCTGCTGCGTGAACCCGGAAAAAAGCTGCATGCGTTCCTCGCGGCTGTCGAGCGGCATGCCCGCCAGAATTCCGGTCACAACGGGAAAATGGAAGTTGCCTCTCATGGGCCGTGCGAGGATCATGCCATGCGCGTCAATCAGCGCTAAATCGCCAGGCTCCCGCAAAAACGCGATGGGAGTCCGCTCGGCAATTTCAACTGCGATTTGATTCGGCAGCACACGCCTTACGGTTGCGTGCTCAACCCACGAAAGTGCCTCGATCTGGCGTCGTCGCTCATCCAGTGGAACGAGAAGGACGCTCTTGCCGCGATCCGGCGCAAAAATACTGAGGACGCTTGCCGGCGCGACGTAGTGATTTCCGGCCAGGACAATCTGCTCCGGATGAATCAGGGCTGTTTCAGGCGAAGTTAGCAGGAAGTGGCTGAAATCGTAGACCGCCCACGCACCCGCAACGCCCACCGCCGCCCACATCATCACCTGCAGATATGTTTTCCAGGCCTTCCGGCCAAACTTCCGCCGCTTGATCTCGAGCGGCTTCTGCCGCCGAAGATACTTCGGCTCCTCATCCACCATGATTTCCGGAGGATAGGTCTCGATGTCGATGGACTTCAGTTTTTCCAAACGATTACCTCGTTCTCGAGTTCCACCCCGTAAGCGCCGCGAACGCGCTCCCGAACATCGTCAATTAACCTCAACATATCCGAGCAGCTCGTGCTTCCAGCATTGACGAAGAAATTCGCGTGACGGTCGCTCACCATTGCGTCACCCACGCGGTAGCCTTTCAGCCCGAGCTCGTCGATCATGCGGCCCGCCGATCCTCCGGGGGGATTCTTAAAAATGCACCCGGCGCTTTTTTGAGTCAAAGGCTGGCTTGCTCTGCGCTTCTCGTTGCACACCTTGATTCCCGCCAGGATTTCCTTGAATGGCCTCGGCGGCAATTCCAGCTTCACACGCAGCATCACATCGTCCGGCGCAAAAGAAGTGTGCCGGTAATCAAAACGAATGTCGGTGCCGCGAACCGTTTCAAGCTCGCCTGAGGCTGCTCGGTACAACTCGATCTCGCGGACATGAGGCCCAATCGAGGTGCCATATGCTCCGGCGTTCATTCGCAGAGCGCCGCCCACGCTGCCTGGGACGCCGATCAGTCCTTCCATTCCGCCGAGATCGCGTTTCGCGCAAAACGTCACCATTCCGCCGAGGTCCGCGGAGGCGTCGATATACGCCGCGTTATCTTCTACCCTCATCCCGGGCTGCGACGTGGGAAGATGCAGCACAATGTATGGCAACTCGCCATCGGCGATCAGCACGTTTGTGCCACCGCCAAGGAAGCGGTGCGGAATACTTTCGTCTGCAAGCAACCGCATCACGTCCGGAATCGATTCGTAGCGGCGCAACAGGATCTCGTCCGTGGTGCCGCCGATACCCAGGGAAGTCTTCTCCTTGAGCGAAACGCCATGCTGCACTTCTGCGCCGAGATTTTTCAGCTGCGACGACACGTTGTCATCAATCCGCATTGAAAATCGAAACCCTTGAACCAAGCAAAACAGCGAGCTCCTCGGTCACGCGCCCCACGCTGCCGGCGCCGATCGTGAGAACGGCGTCTCCCGGACGCGCTTCACGCAAAATATATTCGATGCCGCCCTGTAACGTGCTCGAGTAAACGACGCTTTTGTGACCGGCCGAGCTGATTGCCTCTGCGAGAAGCTCGCCGGTGATGCCTTCCGCAGGCGGTTCGCCCGCGGCATAAATGTCCGTCAGGACGAGAATGTCGGCCTGGTTGAAGGACAGGCGGAAATCCTCCCAAAGATGCTGCGTGCGCGTGTAACGGTGGGGCTGAAAAAGTACGAGTAGGCGCTTGTAGCCGCAGCCTCGCGCGGCTTCGAGCGTGGCGCGAATTTCAGCGGGATGGTGGCCGTAATCGTCGATCAGCGTGACACCGGAAAATTCGCCTTTGATTTCGAACCTGCGGCCGACACCTGAAAAATGTGCGAGTCCTTCACGAATCAAATCGGCCGGAATGTTTAGCTCGAGCGCCGCCGCTGCTGCCGCGGCAGCATTGCGGACATTATGAATCCCGGGCGGCGACGGCAGGCGAAAAAGTCCCAGGTCGTCGCCGCGATATTTCAACGAGAACTCGCTCGAAAGCCCTGAGAGTTTCACATCCGAAATAATCAGATCGGCTTGGCTCGACGTGCCGTAGCTGATGATGGGCCGCTTGATACCCGGGACGATTGCTTGGACGTTGGGCTCGTCAAGGCAGAGCACCACTGCGCCATAAAACGGCACGCGATTAGCGAACTGCAGAAACACTTCTTGAATTTCCTCGAGCGAGCTGTATTGGTCCAGGTGCTCTCGGTCGATTGTAGTGATCACGGCTATAACGGGCGCCAAAAGGAGGAACGAGCGGTCGCTCTCATCCGCTTCGACGACCATATATTCGCCTCGGCCGACAGCCGCGTTGGCTCCGATGTGATTCACTCGGCCGCCAACGACGAAGGTTGGGTCAAGATCCGCTGCGGCGAGTATTGACGCCACCATAGATGTCGTGGTTGTCTTGCCGTGAGCGCCCGCCACGGCGATCCCGTGTTTCAGTCGCATCAGTTCGGCGAGCATCTCGGCGCGAGGAATCACGGGAATCTTCAGCCGGTGAGCCTCAGCTACTTCCACATTGTCAGCGGGCACGGCTGAGGAAACGACCAACACGTGCGCACCATGCGCGTTTTCGGCCTTGTGCGTATCGTGAATTACCGCGCCCAGTTTCCGCAAACGCTGGGTGGCAGGCGAGGATTTCAAATCAGATCCGGAAACGCCGTAGCCGCTGGAGAGCAGGACTTCCGCAATACCGCTCATGCCGCTGCCGCCAATCCCGACCAGATGAATGCGCTGAAAATTGCGAAAGGTGATGTTCATGGCCGGGCCACCGCCTCAATCACGTCAACGATATCTTCCACCGCGCGCGGACGTGCCAGCGAACGCGCGCGGTCTTCCATCTCTTGAATTCTCCGGGGCTGGTCCAGGAGGGAAAAAATTTCGTTAGTCAGGCGCTCTGGAGTCAGTTCATCTTGCAGCAACAGCCTGGAGGCACCGGCGCTTGCCATCAGCTGGGCATTTCCCGTTTGGTGCGCGTCAGTCGAAGCACCGAAGGGGATAAAGATGGCGGCGCGTCCGGAGGCGGATACCTCCGCGACAGTAATGGCACCCGACCGGCAAACGATCAGGTCGGCCTGAGCAAACCTCTCCGCCATATTTTCGATGAAGGGGACGACCTCAGCTTGGAATTGGCGCCGCTCATATGCTTCGCGAACTGCATTATAGTCACGTTCTCCGGTCTGATGCACGATGAAAAGGCGGTCTTTTTGGGTCGCGAGCACATCTAGCGAATCAACCACGGCTCGGTTGATCGGCAAAGCGCCGCGGCTTCCACCAGTGATCAGCAGCGTGAAAGGCGCGCGATGCTCCTTCGGCGGAATAGCGAAGAACTCGGGGCGAATCGGGCACCCGGTGAGGATTGCCCGGGAGCCCAACCGGCCGGCTGTTTCCTGCTGCGCTACAGCAACCCGCGTGGCAATCCCCGCAAGAACGCGGTTCGTGAATCCCGGCTCTACGTTTGGCTCGAAAACCACCGTAGGCACTCCGTGCATCGCCGCCAGCAGCATCATCGGACCCGAGGCATACCCGCCGACGCCGAACGCCGCATTAAAACGGTGGCGGTGAAGAATTCTTTCGGAGTCCCACAGCCCGGCCGGAAGCATCACTGCATTCCGCAGCAGTTTCGCTCCGCCGATACCCTTCAGGCCACTGACGCGAATCAATTCGAGCGGAAAGCCCGCTTGCGGCACCAGCCGCGCTTCGATTCCGCGCTCGGTTCCTACAAACACGACTTGCCTTTCTTCTGACTCGCCCCCGCCGGCACCGCGGCGAATCCATTCCTTGGCGATGGCGAGGGCTGGAAATACATGTCCGCCGGTGCCACCACCCGCGATCAAAAGTCTTTTCGCATCATCGCTCACGTCTCATCCGCGTGTTGGCTGATGTTCAGCAACACTCCCGTGGCGAGCAGCATTCCCATCAGGCTCGATCCGCCATAGCTAACGAAGGGAAGCGGAATCCCTTTTGTCGGGACCAGGCCCAGGACAACGCTAAGATTTAAGAGCGCCTGGCCGACCACCATGGTTGTGATGCCGATGCCCAAAAAGCGCCCAAAGGCGTCGGGCGCCTTCATCGCAGCCACGAACCCGCGCCAACCGTAGACAGCAAAGAGTGTGAGAACAATCATCGCGCCGATAAAACCCGCCTCCTCGCATATCACCGAGAAAATGAAGTCCGTGTGAGCCTCGGGGAGAAAAAAGAGTTTTTGGCGGCTCTCCATTAGACCCACGCCTCTGAATCCTCCTGAACCGACCGCGATCAGCGACTGTGCCAACTGAAAGCCATGGCCCTGGGGATCCGCACCCGGCGTGAAATACGCTTGCACGCGCTGCAAGCGGTACGGGACGCTCGCAATAGCGATGTAAATCAGCGGAATGGCTGCTATCGCGGCTCCGAAAATGTAGCGGTACGATAGTCCCGCGATAAAAAGCATCACGGCGGCGATAAAGAAAATCATGCAAGCCGTGCCCATGTCCGGTTCTTTGTAAACAAGCGCGACAATCAGAAGCACCGCCCCCAGCGCGGGCAAAAGCGTTTGAGTCAGGTCGTTTACGCCGGGGCCTCGCGGCTCGCGCCGAATTTCCAGGAACCATGCGAGGTAGAAAATTACGACCAGCTTGGCGATTTCCGAAGGTTGCAAACTGAGCGGTCCCAAGCGAACCCAGCGATGCGTGGCGTGAGTCCGGTCCAGGAAGAATAGGGCAAGCAGCAAAATCAGCGTCACCGATAAAGCCGTGAAAATCACGCGCGGCTGACGCAGCTTGCGGTAATCGGTGTTCATCAATAGAAACATTCCGGCCATTCCAAACACGGCCCAGAGGAGCTGGCGAAGAAGAAATTCGTAGCCATTGTCGCCTTGCTCGCGGAGTGTCAGTGCCGAGGCACTGAAGACCATGACGGCGCCGATCAGGCAAAGTGCCAGAGTGACTCCGAATAACTTCCGGTCGTGCTGCAAGCTACGAGGCATCTCTATCCTTTCCCCGCGAATGCGTTCTCATTCGACGCCCTCGCGAAATTCTCGACGAGCTGCTTAAAAACACGGCCGCGATGTTCGTAATTCTCGAACTGATCAAAGCTGGAACACGCAGGCGCGAGCAAAACCACGTCGCCCGGCTGCGCCTGCTCCGTTGCCGCTTGCACCGCCCGATCGAGCGTGCCAGCTTGAAATATCGAGAGGCCATCACCCAAATCCGAAGCGATCTTTTCGGCAGCAGCGCCGATTAAAATCACTCGCCGGGCCCTTTGCCGCAGCGGCTCCCGCAACGGGATATAAGGACTCCCTTTGTCCTTCCCGCCCAAAATTGCAATGAGCGGCCCATCAAATGCCTCAATTGCCTTCAGCGCCGCGTCCACATTTGTCGCCTTCGAATCGTTGTAGAAGTCCACGCCGCCAACTTTTCCAACAAGCTCCAAACGATGCTCAACGCCTTGAAACGTTTTCACGCCGGCCGCAATATCCGCCGGGGCTGCACCGGCGAGGTGCGCCGCGGCGCACGCCGCAAGGACATTTTCGAGATTGTGTTCGCCTCGCAGTGAAATTTCGTCGCGCCGTCCGACCGCAAGTTCCGAACCTTCGTCCCGAATCATGATCTGACTGCCTTGAAGGAATGCGCCCTGGGCGACTCGCTTGCGGCGGCTGAACCAAAAGATGTGCGGACCTGATGGCATGCGCTTGGTCACTTCTGGATCGTCCGCGTTGAGCACAGCGAAGTCGCGGTCGAGCTGGTTCTCAAAAAGTCGCATCTTCGCAGCCGCGTACTCTTCGAAAGACGTATGCCGGTCGAGGTGGTCGGGCGTCAGATTCAGCAGAATTCCGATCTCTGGACGGAATTTCTCGATTGTTTCTAATTGAAAGCTACTCACCTCTGCAACCGTGATCGTCGAATCGGTCGTCGATTCGACGAGCGATAAAAGCGGAACACCGATATTCCCGCCAGTTAGCGTGTTTATTCCCGCTGTCCGCAAAATGTGACTCACGAGCGAAGTCGTGGTCGTCTTGCCGTTTGAGCCGGTAATTGCAACGAGTTTGCCGCGCAGAAAGCGCCAAGCTAGTTCGATTTCGCTCCACACTGGAACGCCCGATGACCGCCCTAACTCGACCGGTTTGAGCCGGGGAGACACCCCTGGGCTCACCACAATCAGATCCTGCCCCACGAACGTCGTCGGGATATGCCCACCTAGCTCCAGCTTCACCCCCGCGGCCTGCAGCTTGGAGGCTGTTTCACCGAGATCGCTTTCCGTCCGCATGTCCGTGGCCGTGACCGTGGCACCGTAACCCGCCGCGAAAAGGGACGTCACGAGTCCCGTCCGCCCTAATCCAACCACTAGGACTCGCTTTGCTTCGAAATCGAAACCTGGTCGCATCCGGCCTACCTTAATTTCAGCGTGGTCAGTGAAAAAAGCGCCAGCACCAACGCCGCGATCCAAAACCGCACGATGATCTTCGATTCGCTCCACCCCACCAGCTCAAAATGATGATGCAGCGGAGACATCCGAAACACTCGCTTTCCCGTCAGCTTAAAGGACGCCACCTGAATGACCACGGACAAGAGTTCCACTATGAAAATGCCGCCGATTGAAATCATCAGGATTTCCTGCTTAAGGATCACAGCAACGGTTCCTATCGCACCGCCTAATGCCAAGGAACCCACGTCGCCCATGAATATTTCCGCAGGGTGCGCGTTGTACCAAAGGAATCCGAGCGAAGCTCCCGCCAGCGATCCGCAGAAAATCGTCAGCTCGGCGGCGTCCGGTATTCTCTGAATATCGAGATAGTCGGCGAAACGAGCGTTGCTGGAAAGGTAGGTAAGAACTGTCAGCGCGACCGCCGAGATCAGCACACATCCGATGGCCAAACCGTCGAGGCCATCGGTGAGATTCACGCCGTTGGATAAGCCCGCAATCACTAAAACCAAAAACAAAACAAACGGCACGTACGCGAGCGGCCAAATAAAACGGCTATCCAACAGCGGGCCAATCACGAGATTGGGATGCAGCTTCTTCAAGAACGGCACGCTCAATTGCGTGGAATATACCCCCCTCGCCTGCAATCCGATCAGCACGGCGCCCACGAAGACGCACGTCAGAACCTGCAATGCAAATTTGCCTCGTGCGGTTAGGCCGCGGTTCTGCTTGCGGACGACCTTATTGTAATCATCCACAAATCCGATCGCCCCGAAGGCCAGCGTAGCCGCCACGGCGAGTAGCACGTAAGGATTCCGCAAATCAGCCCATAGCAGGGTCGGAATCACGATCGCCGCCACGATCAGCAGTCCGCCCATCGTCGGCGTTCCTGCTTTTGTCTGATGGCGCTGCGGACCTTCCTCGCGAATGTACTGCTTCACTTGAAGCGAGCGCAGCCGCTCAATCATCCATGGCCCCAGCAGCAGCGAAAGCAAGAGCGCCGTCAAGCTCGCAGCGGCTGTGCGCACGGTGATATACCGAAAAACGTTCAGCGGACTGAAATGCCGCCGGAGCATGAAGAAGAAAAAATAATAGAGCATTTTAGTTGCGGCCTTCGCGGCCAGCGTCAACGCGCTGTAGTCCGGAATTCTGCTCGGATCGCCGGTGGCGAGCGCTGATGGCTTCCAGGATTTTCTCCATGCGTACTCCCCTAGAACCCTTCAACAGCACCAGATCTCCACTCGTCACGAATTCCGAAAGGAACTTCCCCGCCTCTGTAGAATTCTCAAAGACGACCGTTTTCTCTTGCGGGTGCCCGGCTTGAATTGCCGCAGCCACAAAATCCGCGGCGTGCCCTTGCACGCCTAAAATCCAATCTACTTTCCCCAATCCGGCGACGAGGCGCCCGCATTCCTTGTGCAACTCGGGCGAAGAGCTGCCCAACTCCAGCATCTCTCCCGAGGCAAGGATTCGCCGTCGATATCCTGGCGTTTGCGCAAGCAGCGTGGCGAGTGCGCTCAGCGCAGCGGGACTCGAGTTATAGGTGTCGTTGATGACGGTAAATCCCTCCTCGAATCGCACTACCTCTCCACGCTTGTCGGCTGGTGTGAGGCCAGGAAACACTTCCTTGGCCTCGTCCGCGCCGATGCCCCATACGCTGGCGGCTGCCAGTGCCGCCAGCGCGTTCATCACGTTATGCCGACCAATCAGCGGTATTTCGAGTCGCGTACGCCGCCCGCGCGAAACAAGATCGAACTCCGCGCCCTCGATGCCGCGCTCCTCGATTGCCTCCGCCCGAAACTCCACGCCCGCGCGCGTCCCAAACCGGATCACGGCGCCTTTGGCAACATCCGCAAATCCCGCCACCCGCTCGTCATCCGAATTCAACACCGCCGTCGCGTTTGGCCACGGTAGGTTTTCGATCAGTTCGCGCTCAGCGAGTGCAATCTCCTCGAGCGATGAGAAAAATTCCAGATGCTCCACCGCGACTCGCGTGACGACGCCAACATCCGGCGAACAGATTCGCGTCAGCTGCGCGAGCTCTCCCCTATGCGACATCCCCAGTTCCACTACCGCGGCATCGTGTTCATCACTGAGTTTTAGGAGCGTGAGCGGCAGGCCATACTCGTTGTTCAAGTTTCCTTGTGTCTTCAGTACGCGATGCCGCGCGCCTAAAAGCGCCGCAAAAATTTCTTTCGTAGTCGTCTTGCCGACGGAACCCGCTACCGCGCCGATCAGCCGGCCAGTCCGACCTTTACGCCAGATCTTACAAGCGTGCGCAGCCAGTTGCTGCAGAGCGACAAGCGTGTCGTCCACCGCAAATAGTTTGCCGCGAATCTCGTCCGGGTAATCGCCCAGGCGCTCACGGGCCACCAATCCAGCCACCGCTCCACGTTCCAAAGCCGAGGCGACGAAGCCATGCCCATCGTGTCGCGGTCCGCGTATCGCAACGAACAGTTCGCCAGCCCCTACGGTGCGGGAATCGATGGACACGCCACTGATCACAGCCGATCGCTCAAGCCGCTGCGCCGGCGAAATGCCGAGAGCTTCAGCAACTTGAAATACTGTCCACCGCATCGACGTCTCCGCTTAACTTTCCCGGCGCTTTGCCGTGCCGCCGTCATTTGCTGCGCGTTTTTGAATAGCCTTTGCTACGCAGGATACGCTCGCGCTTTTTCGCGGTCGTCGAAATCAACGGCTCCGTCGCGCAGTACCTGATAGGTTTCGTGGCCTTTGCCCGCCAGCAGCACGATATCGCCCGGACGCGCTTCTTCCAGTGCAGCGGCAATCGCCTGTTCGCGGTCTGGCTCAATCCGATATTTCGCGTTTGATTTCTGCAGTCCCACCACCACATCATTTATGATCCGGAGCGGATCCTCGCCTCGCGGGTTGTCGCTGGTCAGCACAACCAGATCGCTCAACGAGCCTGCCGCTTCGCCCATCAGCGGCCGCTTGCTGCGGTCTCGCTCTCCGCCAGCCCCAAAAACCGTGATGATCCGCGACGAAGGGCCCAGCTCACGAGCCGTCGTTATCAGGTTCCTCAGCGCGTCGTCCGTGTGCGCGTAATCAACGACCACCAAGAATGGCTGTCCCTCATCGATGCGTTGAAACCGGCCCGGAACCGATTGGAGTTTTGCGATTCCATCCTCTATCTGGCTCTTGGCGACGTTCAATCCAATCCCCGCCCCTATCGCAGCCAGGATGTTGTAAACGTTGAAGCGCCCAACGAGTGCCGAGCGGACCGCGACGTTCCCCACTGGGCGTGTTCGCCACGAATTCGAGCCCATCGAAGGAGAGCGCGAATTTCCGTGCCGTGACTTCGGGAGCGCCCTTCAGGCCGTATGTGAGAGTGCGCCGCGCCAATCCCGTGAGCTGTGCCGCGTAGGGATCGTCCACATTGATCACTCCGATGCCTGGTGCGCCTGCGCCAGTACCTTCGAATAGAATTTTCTTTGCGGCGAAGTAGTCCTCAAACGTTTTGTGATAATCGAGGTGATCCCTGGTTAAATTGGTGAAAATCGCCACACCGAAATGGCAGCCCCACAGCCGTTCCATTGCCAGCGCGTGCGAACTCGCTTCCAGTACCACATGGGTGCCGCCCGAGTCGCGGATTTCGGCGAACATTTGCTGCAGATCTGCTGATTCAGGCGTGGTATTTGCGGCTGCGCGGCTGCCTTTGGGGGTCCGGTGCTCTATCGTTCCAATGAGCCCAGACTTAAGGCCGGCTTCCCTTAGGATCGACTCCACAAGAAACGTAGTCGTGGTCTTTCCGTTGGTGCCTGTTACCCCGATTAGCTGAAGGCCATCGGCTGGATGCCGGTAGAAATTTGCGCTCGCGCGCGCCAAGCCGCGTCGTCCTGAACCTGGAGCCAACTCGATCCAAGTAACATGCGAGGGAATACCGTCTGGCCGAGGGTCTTCGCTTGCCAAAGCGATCGCGCCCCGCTGCAACGCTTCACCGACAAACTTCGCTCCGTCCGTCTTTTCACCGCGCAGAGCAAAGAAAATCGCTCCCGGCCCTATACGGCGGCTGTCGTAAGCTACCGAGACGATCTCGGCATCGGCCGTCCCGACGATTCTCACCACGTCGACGCCGTCCAGCAGTCTTTGAATTTTCATGCCGCGCGCTTCCACTGCGCCGATTTGGTCGTTTTCTCTCATCTCCGGTTTCGGTTTGACGCTGGCCCTCAATTCCCGCTCCCCCGGGTCGCCACCGGCTCAAGCTCGCCCGAACGTCCGAACCGAACCGTGACTTGGCTCCCGCGCTGTACCTGCGTGCCGGCTTCGGGAAACTGCTCAACAGCTACGCCCTCCCCAATCAGCACCGGCTCTAATCCCAATCTCGAGCATGCCTCGGTGACGCCCCGCACACTCTTGCCGAGCAAGACTGGGAACGGCGATCGAATCCTGCTCCGAGAAGGCCGCGGTGGGCGTGGCTTCCGCCTTTCGAGTCTTTCCTATAGATGCTGCAAAACTCTCCCTTGTCGAATCGTCGGTCTTGGCGTCTTGCGACTTGGCGGCAGATCCGCGCCTACGCTCCTCGTTCTTCGCTGTTTCCACCTCGGACGGCGACGGCACGTCGTGCGCCACGCCCAGATATGCCAATACTTGCTCGGCCACGCGCTTGAAAACCGGGCCACCCACGAGCCCGCCATGATGCTGCCCCACTGGCGAATCCAGCACCGCTAAAATGGTCACCGCAGGGTTGTTCACCGGCGCAAAACCTACGAATGACGCATTGTAGCGCGTCGCCGAGTAGCGGCCCGTCGCGGGATCAATCTGCTGCGCCGTGCCAGATTTCCCTCCGGAGGTGTATCCATCGAGCTGAGAGTGCTTGCCAGTTCCTTCGAGCATTACATCTTCCATCATTCCACGCACCGCCGCCGCTGTTCTGCCATCGGTTGCCTGCTGAGGCCCCGGCGCATTGTGAATCCATGCAGGTGCGTCGCCTTGAATCTCGCGAAGAATGTGCGGGCGAAACAGCGTGCCGCCGTTGGCGACCGCAGAAATGGCGGAAACGATCTGAATGGGAGTCACGCTTACTTCCTGGCCCATCGCCAACGAGCCAATCGAGTTCGCGGACCAATTCTCGATCGGCCGCAGCAGCCCCCGGTTTTCTCCCTGCAACGCGATACCCGTTGATTGGCCTATGCCGAACGCGCGTATCGCATCATAAAAGCGCGGAGCGCCGAGTCGCAGCGCAACCTTGATCGCGCCAACGTCGCTTGAATTCGCCAAAATCCCGCGAACGCTCAGCACACCAAATCGATGCCAATCGTGAATCAGCCTTCCACCCACCAGAATCGAGCCCATCTGGCAATCGATCAGATCGTCCGGCGTCACCACACCATTTTCGATCGCGCCGGTAAGCGTCAACACCTTAAACGTCGAACCCGGCTCATATGCATCGCTGATGGCGCGATCGCTGCGATCCTCGTCGGAATATTTCCCGGGATCGTTGGGATCGAACGTCGGCCAGTTCGCCACCGCCAACAAGTCGCCCGAGTTCGGGTCTTGCACCACAACCGTGCCTGCCCTCGCATGCGTTTCCTCGATGGCTCTATCGAGTTCCTTCTCTGCTATATATTGGATGGTTTCGTCGATAGTCAGCGTGACGTTCGCGCCCGGATCGGCGGCCATTTCCGTGCGGTCGTAATATTGGCGCCGCCCATCGGCCATCACCATCACTTTGCCCGGGCGTCCGCGAATCTGCTTGTCGAGGGAGTATTCAATCCCGCCCAGCCCCTTCTCATCCACATCGACATACCCCAGCACCGAAGCCGCAAGCTCCCGCTGGGGATAGGCGCGCCGGTTCTCTTTTTCGAAAAACACGCCGCGCAAGTTCATGTTCGCGATCCGGTGCACCGTATCGGGAGAAAGCTTTTTCGCCAGGCGAACTGGCGTCCGCGACTGGCCTATCTTTGATTCGATTTCTTCGGCGGGCACGCCGAGCACGGGCGAAATCAGCCGCGCCACCATCGATACATCGCTGATGTCGGCCGGATCCGCAAACACGGAGTCCATCGGCAGGCTGACTGCGAGTTCCCGTCCCTTGCGGTCATAAATTGTGCCCCGCATCGGACTAATCTCGAATATTCGCTGCTGCTGACGCTGGGCTTTTGCGAGGTATTCGCTGTAGCAGAACAACTGAAGGTAACTCAGCCGGCCAAGCACCACCACGATCCAAACTACGGCCGCTACCCAAACGATCAACCAGCGGAGACGCGGATTGCGCTGCTCCATGGACTCCGCCTACCTGTCGGAAAAAAATGCTCCCACGGCCCTCGTCGAAAGCCACGGGCCGCCCACCCAGCGGCCCATGTTCGGCACCGGGCGAGCGCTATGGCCGAGTCGACTGCCCCATCGGGCGCGCCTCGGCCACCACGGCATCCGTGGAACCTTCGGCCGGCGTTACCTGTCCGGGCACCGGTACGGTGAGGCCAAGCTGATTCCGCGCGATGGTATCCACGCGCATGGGCGAGCGCAAAGTCGCCACTTCCAATTGCAATTGCTGATTTAAGTCCGCGGAGCGCGCCCGTTCGGCATCCAGCCGCTCAATCTGGTAGCGCACCTGGATGCATTCGAAGTGCTGCCACGCATAAGACAGCAAGCACGTGGCCAGCGCCGCGGCGGTCGCCAATCTCCGCCAGAAATCCCGCACCTGTGACGCTGCAGCCGGACGCATCAATCTTGAATTGTCGATTCGCTTTACGGTGTGATATTCCGTCATCTCAAATCCCTCTGACCAAGCTGTCTTATGCGACCGGGCCTGACAACTTTTCCGCCACGCGCATCTTCGCGCTCCGCGCCCGAGGATTGTTTCGGATTTCCTCTTCGCTGGGCACGATTACTTTCTTCGTGAGCACGCGAAAGTTTCCCTCTCGCGCCAACCGTTGAAACGCTCGCTTGACAGGACGATCTTCAAGCGAGTGGTAGCTGAGAACGATCCAGCGTCCTCCGGAAGATAAAGTGGCAGGGGTCCGCGAAAGAAACTGCTCGAGTTCCTCCTCTTCTCGATTCACCGCATTCCGCAGCGCCAGAAACGTTTTTGTCGCGGGCTGCAGTTTCTGCCTTCCCCTTGCTTTTCGAACTCCTGCCACAACCGTTGCCAGATGTTCGGTATCGCGGATCGGCCGCGCTCGAACGATTGCCCTGGCGATTCTGCGTGAATCCCGCTCCTCCGCCTTGTGATAGAGCAGGTCGGCCAGTTGCTTCTCCGGCCAGTGGTTCACAATTTCGTCCGCCGTCAACGGCGAATCGGGATTCATGCGCATATCGAGAGGCGCCGCCCAACGAAACGAAAATCCGCGCTCCGGGCTGTCCAGCTCCAGGCTCGATACGCCCAAATCGGCAATCACTCCATCAAGGGGAGGCAGATTCAATTTCGCCGCCACATCGCCGATCGTTGAAAACTCTGCGTGCACCAAAACCACCTTTTCTTCGTACTGCTTCAATCTTTCCCGCGCAATTTCAAGCGCCCCGGGATCTCGGTCGATCGCCACCAGCCGCCCGGTCGTCAAACGCCGGGCAATTTCAATCGCGTGTCCGCCCGTGCCGGCTGTCGCGTCCACATACGTTCCCTCGGGCCGTATGCGGAGCCACTCCATCACTTCCGCGGCCAGAACGGGCGTATGCAAAACGCTCAAGCCCTAGATGCCCAGTTCGTCAAATGCCTTTTCGTCTTCCGCCGTGATCGGGTTACGGTTCAATTGTTCGACGAATCGCGCGTGATTCCAGATTTGCAGGTACGTGAGGTTTCCCTGCACGTCCACTTCGCCCTTCATCTGCGCGGATTCCCGCAAAACGGGTGGAATTAAAATGCGCCCCTGTCCATCCACCTCGACCACTTGACCGTAATAGTTGGTTCGTGCCAGGAACTTTTGCTTGGCCGGATTGTAGGACGACTTCTTCGCGAGTTTTTGCTCGATCTCTTCCCACACCTTCAGGGGATAGACCCTCGCATGATCGCCGCTGGCGCTCGTCACGTAGAACTTCTTGCCCACGCGGCGCAACTCGGCCAAAAAGTCGGCAGGAATTTTCACCCGCCCCTTCTCGTCCACCGTTCCCGGATAGTTGCCCCGTAGCATGGATGCTCTTCGGAAGTTCGGACACCGTGCCCGCCTTCGGTTTCACTCGCGTTTTCACCTTAACCACTGCCTGACATTCCCAACCACTATCCGCTACTTTCTGCCACTTTGTGCCCCGATTGTAGAGGCGTTCTTTTTCTTGTCAAGGAGAATGTTTCAAATTTGGGAAAGTTTTTTTGGATGGGCGCAATCAATGCGCGCAGCGCTCGCGGCTCGCGAGAAATGACGGAAACCACAAGCCCTAGTAGAGGTTCAAGTGCGGTCCCGCGACTACTTGCGGTTCGATGCCCGCAAATCGCAAATTTGTTTTCTAAAAGTCAACAAATTCGACCTGTGAATTTCTGTGGATTTCTTCAATTTCGGAGCCCGCGGAGGAGTCGGCGCGGTTTTTTTTGCGGGGATTAGTGTTCGCGGGTGAAACACACGGCTCGCACGGAGGCGCCGCGGCCGACCCCTACTGCACCGGCGGATTTCGCAGCGAATTCAGATCCCGCAGCATCGATTGCTCGTCCGGGCTGAGTCCCTGCATGAATCGCGGATCGTTCAACGCGGCCTGCTGCGTAGCGGGACTCATGTTACGCAGCATCGCAAGGTGGCGATTCACGGCCTGCCGCCGCTCCACCGGCATTGCCTGCCATTTCGGCAAGAGAGTGTTCCGGACGTACTGGCGCTGCTCGGGCGTCATCCGCTCCAGCGCCGCCTCCGCTTCTCGCGCCCTCTGCTTCTGTTCCGGTGAAAGGTTATTCCATCTCTGAAGATTCCGCCGAATCTGATCTTGCCGCTCCGGCGGCAAATGCTGGAATTGCTCGTTATTCTGCATGAACCGCTGCTGCTCTTCCGGAGGCATGTCCCTCAGTCGCTCGCCCCATTTCGACGGCAGACCTTCCATCGCGCGGGCGTTCGGTTTGCCCTTCTGAGCGTCGGCATTCGCCTCGCGTTTGGCTTCCGCGCGCTCCCGCCAGACTCGCAGCCGCCGGCCGTTTTGGGCGCGAGCAGACTGCGCCGCCAGCCCCATCAGGAGCGCAAGGCAGAAGGCCAAGGCCATCTTGGCGGCGCGCACTAGATCGCTCCCTTAGTCATTGCTCGCTGTCCCGCTTTGCGGTGATTCCGGTTGCACCGCGACGGGCGTCAATTCGGAGAGCGCATCCATCTTGGTCACTACGTCGTAATTTTCCAGCACTCCCAGATTCTTGATCGCATTGAAGTCTTCTTGCTGCGTAGCGGCGGTGGTCGCCGTTGTGCCTGGATTTTTCAACGGCAGCTTCATCACCAAAACCAGCAGCGCAATCAGCAGCCCGACCGCAAGTGCGAGCCTCGGCTGTGGCACAAATAATTCAAACCATTTTCGACGCGGCTCGGCAGCCACGCGCTGGCGCACGCGCGCGTCAAAACCGAACGACGGCTCGACTGCGGGCAGCTCGTCCATCACGTTCCAAATCCCGTGGAACTCCTCAGCTCGCTTTCGGCAAGCCGCGCAGCTGGCTAAATGTTCTTCGACGTCGCGCCGCTGTGCGGAATCCGCGCGGTGGTTCAGATGTTCGATCAGTTCCCTTGAAACTTCCTCGCATTTCATGATGGCCTTCCTTCTCCTGCGCGATGCGCCACCGGCTGGGCCACAAGTGGTGCCAGTTGCACCCGCAGGCTCTCGTATGCCCGGAAAAGCAGCGACTTCAGCGCGCTTTCCGAACAATCAAGAACTCTTGATATTTCCGCATAATCCATCTCTTCGTATTTATGCAGCAAAACCGCGGCGCGCTGCTTCTCGGGCAGCGCAAGGATCGCGCGCCGGATGATTTCTATTCGGTCGCGCTCCAGCAGATGCTCATCAATCCGTTTCTCGCGCGCCTTCAATTCCATCGGCCGAGAGTCTTCGTCGTCCGTGGGCGCGTCGATGGAGACTTCCATCTTCCGGTGCCGCGTGTCGCGGACCGAATTCAGCGCCACGTTCGTTGCGATGCGGAAGAGCCAGGTGGTGAATTTTGCGCTCGGAGTGTACTGTTTCCTCGCCCGGTAGACGCGCAGAAAAACTTCCTGCGCAAGATCCTCCGCCGTCGAGGAATCGCGGACCATCCGGTTCAGGAAGTTGACCAGCGGCGAGCGATACTTCTGCAGCAAGAAGTCGAAGGACGAGTCGTCCCCCGCCTTCACGTCCAGCATCAGTTGGACGTCGCTCCTAGCCATAGCCTCCACAGTCTATCTAACACTCGCTGTACCACAAAGTTGCAGGCGGCCAAGCCGTTCCAGAAAAGCTTTCCCGTGGTCCTCCTGTAACTAGCTGATAGACAACCACTTATAAGAAACAGGCCAAGAGCGGGGCCATCCAGGCCCTCTCACCGTGGACGATTTTTCTTTACACCAACAACTACTTGCGCGAATTCGAGCCCTCGTGTAAAGATTTTCCTCGTATCCTCGTACTGCGCCCACTCGCACCCCATAGCGCTAATCCGCAAATCGTGGGCTTCTAAGCCTAAGCGCGAATCGACCCAGACCATTGGCGCGTTTTGCTAGTAGCTTGGCGCGATGCGCTAGTGAACCAGTTCCACTTGTCGGTTACAGTGAATCTCACGAAAGGAGATGCCGACATCGAACTCATCGGGATTCAGGAGATTACGAAACCTACGACGCCTGCTGAAGAGCGATGTGAAGTACCGGTTCGTCATCGACATGGCATCATTGAGGTAGATCAACCAATTCGCCAATCGTGGAAACATTTGGCGGCAGTCATAAGGAGGAACAATGCAGAAGCGCAAACTTGGAAATAGCGGTCTGGAAGTTTCGGCTCTCGGGCTGGGATGCATGGGAATGAGTTTTGGCTTTGGTCCGGCTGCTGACAAGAAAGAGATGATCTCTCTGATCCGCACAGCCGTCGAACGCGGGATCACGTTTTTCGATACGGCTGAGGTGTATGGCCCGTTCGCGAATGAAGAACTTGTCGGCGAAGCTCTCGCTCCAGTCCGCGACAAGGTGGTGATCGCCACGAAGTTCGGGTTCGATCTCGATCCCAAAAGACTCGAGGCTCGGCCGCCGGGGTCGGTCGGACTAAACAGCCGGCCAGAGCACATCAAGCAGGTCGCGGAAGCGTCGCTCAAGCGCCTCAAGACCGACGTCATAGATTTGTTTTATCAGCACCGCGTCGACTCGAACGTGCCCATCGAGGACGTGGCGGGAGCGGTTAAGGACCTGATTCGGGAAGGCAAGGTAAGGCACTTTGGATTGTCGGAAGCGGGTGTGCAGTCGATCCGCCGCGCACACGCAGTCCAGCCCGTCACCGCACTTCAGAGCGAGTACTCGCTCTGGTGGAGAGAGCCCGAAAAGGAGGTTATCCCCACGCTCGAGGAACTCGGGATCGGGTTCGTTCCATTTAGCCCGCTTGGCAAAGGCTTCCTTACGGGTGCGATCACCCAAGATACGAAGTTCGATAAAACCGATTTCCGTAACCGCGTCCCTCGCTTTACGCCCGAGAACCGCAAGGCAAATCAAGTGTTCGTCGATTTGGTCGCCAAGGTCGCGGAACGGAAGAAGGCGACGCCTGCCCAGATAGCACTCGCCTGGGTGCTTGCGCAGAAGCCGTGGATGGTGCCGATCCCGGGCACGACCAAACTGCATCGGTTCGAAGAAAACATCGGAGCGGTTGCAATCCAGATGACGCCCGACGATCTCCACGAGATCGATGCCGCAGCCTCAAAGATCGCGGCGCAGGGCGCCAGGTACCCCGAAGAGTTGCAAAAAATGGTGGGCCGCTGAGTATGGGCTCCTACCGGCCGAACTGGCGCAAATGATGGTCCGCGTGCAGGTAGCCCCAGCGAAGCCACTCCTGCCTGCTCATCGCGCCGAAGAACGGATGCGGCTCTGCAAAGGCGGTAGTGTCGCAAAACCGGCGCACAATCGAGAACAAGGCTGCGCGATCTCTTTCGAACTCAACCGGCGACGTTCCGCCCACGCCCTGTTCCATCTCGGGGCGAGTGGCAACGCCTTTCGGCCATTTCAGCGGTAGCTGTAGAGCAATCCACTTCACGATCGTCTGCTGCAGAAACCCTGTCGCGGGACTCGCGGTCTTCTCGCCCAACGGCAATCGGTAGGCATCGCAAAGATGGCACACCATCTGATCTACAGACATCTTTCCCCACAACCGCTTGTCAGATGGTGTCAGAGACGCGATGCGCTGTAGAATTGATTCGCGATCGGCAGTAACGGCCAGACTTCGCATAATCCCCGAATTAACCTCGGCCCAGATCTAAAGAGCTCCATCCCTCACCCGGCGCGTCGTGCGACCATGAACCACGCCTTCGGCCCTTCGCCCATGAAGAGGGCCATCGCCTCGGGACGAACCTCAAACCGCGTGAGCTCAATGGACTCGATTTCCCAGCCTTCGGCGAAGGCCTCGCGCAACTCTTCCTTCTGCACGCGTCTCGGTCCCGCGTCTCCCGGCACCTGGTCGCTGAAGCAAGCCAGCAATAAGCGTCCTCCGGGTTTCAGGACAGTCTCGAGACCGTGGACATACTTGATGCGGTCTGCGTCCGCGAAGACATGAAACAGGCCGGAGTCGATTACGCTGTCGAACCTTTCCTTCCATTCTTCGAGCTTTAAAGCGTCTTTGACCAGGAACGTCGGCGAAAGCCCTCTTTCAACGGCTTTTGCCTTCGCCTCCGCGATCGGTCCCCCAAGAAAGTCGATGCCCGTCACCGCATGGCCTCGGCCCGCAAAGAACAGCGCGTTTTCCCCGGTGCCGCAACCCGCATCCAGGATCGAGCCGGTCACTCTATCTGCCGCCGCCTGGAACACAGGCTGCGGCTTGCCAATATCCCACGGTGGTTTTCCAGTATAAGCGTTCTCAAAATGCTCGCGAGCTTGACTCGCGCTTCTCGGTTCAGCCATCGGTGGCGACCTCCTCTTCAGTGCTGCCCTCAACAGCAACGATGCAAGCCAGAATCAAGTTGGGGGCCGCTTGCTTGATTACACATCTACGCGGAACATGACCTTCAGCGCGAGGAAAATCGCGACACCCAGAAACACCATCACCGCCATTCCCACGCTGTGTTCGCGATTCACCTCGGGGATCAAATCGGACGCCGCAACATACAGCGTGACGCCCGCTGAAAATGGCAGCGCGTCCGCCACCGTTCCTCGCAGCGCGAACATCAGCGCCATTCCCGCAAGCGTTGCCGCTCCCAAAATCGCCGAAGACGCGAACGCCGCGGCGCGGCTCTGCCCGCTCGCCAGCATCAGTGAGGCCACCGTGAATCCCTCCGGAATCTTGTGCAGGAAAATCGCGATGAAGATCACGCCTCCAAGCCACGTCGAAACCAGTAGGCCGGAGGCAATCGCCACGCCGTCAAAAAACGTATGGATCACCAATCCGAGCAGCGCGGCATAGCTAGCGTGGGCGTGCGAGACTTCTTCGCTGTGCGTTTCTTCCCCGAAATGAAAATGCGGCGCTACTGTATGCTCGAAAAAATGTACCAGGAAGTATCCGGCCAGCACGAAAACGAAAACCCCTTCCGTGTCGTTGAAGAAAAATGAGGAGGTGTCCCCGCGTAGCTTCACCGACGCCGGAATCATTTCCAGCAGCGAGGTCGCCAGCATGAATCCGGCACCCAGCGCGATGAAATATTTCAGATACTGGCGCGACCACCGCCTCCGCGTGATCAGCAATCCGCCCAGCAGGTTTGCGCCCGCCGCCGCCGCGCCCAGCAGCAGCGCCACCAAAACCCGAGTTGCTCCTGCCGAGTGCATTTTGTCCGTTCGTCGCTCAAAAACCTTCTTCAATGAGCTTACTGATCGTAAGGTGCGAGACCGCGCGACCCTTGCGCGCTTCCAGCAAGCTCTCTATGTACTTCGCCAAAATATCGCACTCCAGATTCACCGCATCGTTGGGGACCATGGCGGAAATATTTGTGTGCTCGTAAGTGAACGGAATGATCGCAATGTCTGCAACGCCGTCGTGCCAGCGCGCCACCGTCAGACTGATGCCATCAATTGCGATCGAACCTTTTTCGGCAATGTAGCGCCGCAAATCTTCCGGAATGCTCACCGAAAGCCACCAGTTGTCACCTTCGGGAACGAGTCGCGTCACGCGACCGATATCGTCAACATGTCCTTGCACAAAATGTCCGCCGAGCCGTGCGCCCGCAGCCAGCGGCCGTTCCAAATTTACCAAGCCGCCCGTCTTCATTTCGCCGAACGCCGTGCGGCGCAGCGTTTCGCCCGAAAGATCGGCGGAAAAATAATTGGCGCGAAACTCTGCGACCGTCAGGCAGCAGCCATTCACCGAAACGCTGTCGCCCAGCTTGCTTTCGCGTGCGATGTCCGCGGCGCCCGCAAGGCTCACCCGCAGCCGCCCACCATCCTCGCCCCGCTCGAGGGATTCAATTTTTGCGACGGCTTCCGTGATTCCCGTAAACATCGTGAAAGTATCCTTCCACAGCGAAGTCCGGGCCGTAACGGCTCAATTTCAGATTTGTCAGCGCGGGCGATTTCGCGAACCAGGCAGGCGCGATTTGCACCACCGGCACTCCGCCGCTCCCCATGATTTTAGGCGCGTAAAAAAGAATCATCTTGTCCACGATTCCCGCTTCGAGTGCGGCGCCATTCAATTCCGCTCCAGCTTCGATCACCAGATTCAAAATTTCGCGCTTGCCGAGCTCGCGGATTACAGCCCGCAAATCCACCCGCCCGCCGCGCCCAGGAACGCGGACCACCTTCGCTCCCGCTCGCTCGAGCGCCCGCGCTCTCGGCGAGTCGGCCGGCTGCAACGTAAAAACCATCAAATCGCCTTCCGCCGACTTTACGAGTGTCGATTTCAGGGGCAGGCGCAGCCGCGAATCTACCACAGCGCGCACCAGTCTTCGCCTGCGCGGCTTGCCCGTGCGGTCGCTCATCCGTGGATCGTCAGCCAGCACCGTGCCAATCCCGGTGAGCAAGCCGTCGGCAGCGTGGCGAATCCTCTGTACTTCTTCGCGCGATGCTTCGCTGGTAATCCAAGTAGTGCTCCCTTCGCGCGACGCTATTTTTCCATCCAGTGTCAGCGCGGTCTTGAGCGTCACGAAAGGCTGCCCGGTGCGAATCCACTTGGCAAAATCTTCATTCATCGCGCGCGCCGTCGCTTCGTTGATCCCCACGCGCGAGGAGATGCGCGCCCGCTTCAACTCCGCGAAGCCTCGTCCAGCCACAGCAGGGTTCGGATCTTTCATCGCGGCGACGACTCGCCGCACTCCGGCAGCGATTATGGCTTTGGTGCACGGCCCAGTGCGGCCCGTTGTGCAGCAAGGCTCCAGAGTCACGTAGAGGGTCGCCCCGCGCGCCTTCTTGCCAGCTTGCTCAAGCGCGAGAATTTCAGCGTGGTCGCGACGATCGTAAACATGGAACCCTTCGCCGACGACGCGGCCATCCTTCACCAGGACGGCGCCAACCATCGGATTCGGATGCGCGAGCGCAATTCCCCGCCGCGCCAGTTCCAGCGCGCGAGCCATCCACTTGTCGTCCGCCAGGGAAGCTGCGTCAGTCGAAGAGCGAGTTGACATAGGTTTGCGCGTCGAAGGGCACCAAATCGTCTATCTGCTCGCCGGTGCCAACGAAGCGAATCGGTAGGTGCAGCTCGCGAGCGATGGCTACAACGATGCCGCCTTTCGCCGTGCCGTCCAGTTTCGTCAGCACGATGCCGGTCACGCCCGCCTGGCTCCAGAATTCGCGCGCCTGATTCAGCCCGTTTTGCCCCGTCGTTGCGTCGAGAACCAGCAGCACGTCATGCGGCGCGCCCGGCACAACTTTGTGCGCGGTGCGCTTCATCTTTTCCAGCTCGGCCATCAAATTCGATTTGGTATGCAGGCGCCCGGCCGTGTCCACGATCACCATGTCGGCCCCGCGCGATTGCGCGGCGGAAAGCGCGTCGAAAATCACGGCGGAAGGATCGGCGCCCGATTTCTGCTTCACAATTTCAACGCCTGCGCGGCGCGCCCACACTTCCAGCTGCTCGATCGCAGCCGCGCGAAAAGTGTCCGCCGCGCACAGTACCACGCTGGCACCCTCTTTCTTCAGACGGTTCGCGAGCTTGCCGATCGTCGTCGTTTTTCCGGTGCCGTTCACGCCCACCACAAAAAGCACGCGGGGCGGCGCCGCCGTCTTGCCATCGGAATTTGCGGCGGGTGCTTCTAGAATTTTCAGAATTTGCCGCTTCAATTCTTGCTTCAACTGTCCTGCGTCGTCGATTTTGTGCTCGTTCACCTGCTCGCGAAGCGCTGCGAGGATTTCTTTCGTTGTGCGTACGCCGATATCCGCACTGAGTAGCGCGGATTCGAGCTGTTTCAGCAGCTCAAGATCAACGGGCCGGTTGCCCGTCAGCAGTTGTTCGACGCGCGCCGACAATTCCGTGCGCGTCTTGCCAACCGACTCTTTGAGCCGCTCGAGAAGCGTCGGCTCCGGTTTTCCAAACAGTGTAATCATGAATTTCTTCGATGGCTCCGAAACCAATCATTCTAGCAGAGGAGCATAAGGCCAGCCCGTCGAGCCCACCAAACCCAGGGCGCGGACGCAGGCCTTTGATTGCCTTGCCATTGATGCTACTTTTTCATTGCGAGGCCGAATTCCGCTCCCGCGCCTGCGTCTATGCCAGAGCGATTTGCGTTCGCCGATCTCCGCGAAGTGTTCGCCAAGGCGAATGAGGAAAAGTCAGGCGACGACTTGGCGGGGATTGCAGCGCGGTCGGAGCGTGAACGCGTCGCTGCGAAGCGCCACCTTGCTGATTTGACGCTCGACCAAATTGTCCAAGAACCGCTCGTCGATCCCGACACAGACGAAGTCAGCCGCCTAATCCTCGACACATTCGACCGCGACGCCTTTCAGCCCATCAAAAGCCTGACGGTGGGCGAATTTCGCGAGCACATGCTCGACGATGCAACTTCCGAGATGGAGTTGAAAAAAATCCAGCGCGCGATTATTCCCGAAATCGCCGCCGCGCTCGCGAAGATCATGAGCAACAAGGACCTGATCCTCGCCGCATCGAAAATCCGCAATGTGACGCGCTGCCGAAATACCATGGGCGAGCGCGGAGTGCTCGGCATCCGCGTGCAACCGAATCATCCGGTCGACGACATCGGTGGGATTCTCTTAGCCGCCTTTGAGGGCTTGCTTTACGGGTGCGGCGACGCGGTGATCGGCGTGAATCCCGCGTCGGATTCCGTCGAAACCGTGAACGCCATTCTGCATGCGCTCAATCGTCTGGTGGAAACCTACAAAGTGCCCACCCAAATCTGCTGCCTCGCCCACATTGGCGCTCAGCTCTCCGCGATGGATCGCGGCGCAACCGTCGACCTGCTCTTCCAGTCCATCGCGGGTACAGAAGCGGCGAATCGCAGCTTCGGCATCACTCTCTCGACGCTGCGCGAAGGCCGCGAGAAAGTTCTCGAGCATCATCGCGCGCGCGACGTGAAATGGCAGGGCGTGCAGGCCATGTATTTCGAAACGGGACAGGGCAGCGCCCTTTCGGCCGAAGCTCATCACGGTGTCGATCAACTAACCTTGGAAGCGCGCGCATACGGTGTCGCGCGGGCTTTCGATCCCTTCATCGTGAATAGCGTGGTGGGCTTCATCGGCCCAGAATATCTCTACGACGAGCGCCAGATCATTCGCGCCGGCCTCGAAGATCACTTCATGGGCAAGCTGCTCGGCCTGCCGATGGGCTGCGACGTTTGCTACACAAATCACGCGGCCGCCGATCAAAATTCCGCCGACAATCTGCTCTTGCTTCTCGGCGCGGCGGGCTGCAACTACTTCATGGGCGTCCCTTGTTCCGACGACGTGATGCTGAATTACCAGTCCACCAGCTACCACGACGCGCTCGCCGTCCGCAGGCTCTTTAACCTCCGGCCCGCTCCCGAATTCCTGGCTTGGCTCGAATCAAACGGGATCTATCGCGGTGCAGAGCCTGCATTGCTCGACGCACCCGCCCGCCGCCGGTTAATGTACGGTCTCGAATCGTCGCTCGCGGAGATCGTCTGAATGAGCGACAAACCAGATTCCTCGCGGCTCGCCGCGGACTTGCCCGAAATTGTCCGCAAGATTCGCGCGCGCACGCCCGCTCGCATTCTAATGGGACGCGCCGGCGCGGCTTACCGCACAAGTACGCAAATGGATCTGCGCGAGGCACACGCAGCCGCGCGCGACGCCGTCCGCGCGGAGCTCGATATGCAAGAGGCATTCGGCGCTTCTTTTGTGCAGCAATGGCAACTGTTCGAGACGCGCACGCAGGCGATTGGCAAAGAAGAATATCTGTTGCGCCCAGACCTCGGCCGTCATTTTGATCGCGCATCACAAGACGAAATTCGAAAGCTCTGCTCGCCGGAAAGCGATCTTCAAATTGCAATCGGCGACGGCCTTTCCGTTCCCGCGGTCGTGGCGCAAGTTCCCCCGCTATTGCCGCTGCTGCACGAAGGAGCGGTGGCGCGCGGCTGGAAAATAGGCCGCACATTCGTCATCCATCACTGCCGAGTGGGAATCCTCAACGAAATCGGCGAGTTGCTGAATCCCCGCGTAGCTGTGCTGCTGATCGGCGAACGCCCAGGCTTAGCCACGGCGGAAAGCCTGTCGGCATACATGGCGTATCGCCCCCGCGCGACTCATTCCGACGCCGACCGAAACCTCATCTCGAATATCCACGCCCGCGGACTGAATCCGCACCAGGCGGCAAGCCGCGTCTTGAATCTCGCCGCGAAGATGATGCAGGCGAGCCTGAGCGGCTTTACTTTGCGGGAGGAGTTGCCCGCGCTGGGTTGAGAGGTAAATCGATCAGGGCGCGCCGTCAGACTTCGACCAGCGTGGCGGAAAGCCGCAGCTGCCCATTGGCGACAGCCGCTTCCAAAGCAGCGACGACCTCCGGATCAAATTTCGCGACAGCCAGTGATCGGATGCGGCCCAGCGCGTATTCCAGGTCCATCGCGGACTGGTAGGGCCGGTTGGTAGTGATCGCGTCGAGTGTATCGGCTACGGCGATGATGCGCGCCATCAACGGAATCTGATCGCCTTGCAGGCCATACGGATAGCCGCCGCCGTCCATGCGCTCGTGATGCAACTCGATCCCCGGAAGCATTTCCTTCAATTGCGCCACGGGCCGCATAATGTTGGCGCCCTTTGAGGGATGCTGCTTCATAATTTCGAATTCTTCTTCGGTCAACTGGCCCGGTTTTTTCAGCACGCGATCGTCTACGCCGATCTTACCCACGTCGTGCAAAAGCGCCGAAATGCGCAGCCGGTCAAGATCCTCCGCCTTCATTCCCAGGCCGTCGCCGATGATGCTCGAGTATTTGGCCACCCGGCCGGAGTGGCCGCGCGTATATGGATCCTTTTCGTCGATGGCCGCCGCCAGCATTTTGATCGAGCCCAAAAATAGCTCGCGATTTTCCTCAGCGGCTTGTTGCAGTTTCTCAACGTGCTCCTCGATGTCGCCCGCCATGTGGTTGAACGTTTCGGCGAGTTCGCTGATCTCAGCGGCGCCGCGCACTTCCACGCGCTCGTGAAACTCCGCGCGGCTAATGGCGCGGGTCGATTCCACTAAGCCGCGAATCGGTCGCGTAATCCCCACGGCGAAGAGATACCCGAGGATCAGAGCGGCGAACGTGACTCCGACGACAAACTGCAGCGCCTCCGAAGTCAACTCGTTCACGCCGGCGTCCACGCGCGCGTCGTCCAGGCTCCGCTGCGCGATCACCGCCCACCGCAGTTCCGGGATCGTGCTGTAGGTTCCGATCATGTCGATGGAATGGCGCCCATCCTTTGAACGCATGCGGAAGTTCGTGGTTTGCGTCGCGCGGAGATCTTGCGGCAATTCCGTCACTTGCTTGGCCAGCGGCGAAGTTGACTTCACGTCGCTCCCTGGCACCAAGGTCCGGGTATTCGGGTAGGCAACGATGTGCCCATCCAAATCGACAATGTATACCATTCTGTCGCGCACGCTGGCATCCCGCAGTCGAGCCTGCAACTGCTCGAGCGATACGACCGCAGCCACCATTCCCGAGAACTGCCCGTCCGCGAGCAGCGGTATGGAAACCACCAGCGCGGGCCGGTTGTCCTGCCCCAGCGCAAAAGGCTCGCTGATCGAATCGAAACCCTGAATGCTGGAAGTAAATGCGCGCTTCAGCGCCGCTTGGACGAACGGATCCTCGTCCGCGTTGAAGCTGCCGGCCGATTGCCCTTTGGCCTGCTTCCCTACCGCCGTCACGTACAGAATATTTGAATTGTTCTCCGCGAAATCCTGCAACAGCCGCGAAAGCTGCGGTGCGTGGGTCGGATCGTCCACGTTCTCGATCCAGCCGGTGAGCGCAAGAAGCTGCCGCTCGCTCAGCAGTTGCTCTCGCAAGCCTTGTTCGAACTGCAGGGTCTCAGTCGCCAGGGAACGCGTGATCTCGCTCTGCTGCACCCGTTCCGTATCTTGCAGCTTATCCTCGCTCAGCTTGAGCGCCTGCCGATGATAGAGCCATAGAGGCGTGATACTGACGAGCAGAAGCGCACCCAGCACGATCCACAGGATTCGTAAGCGCCGCGTTGAGAACTTGGTTAAGGACTCAATGGACATGAGACAACCCGCCATCGATGCTATCGGAGCCTGACGGAGGGAACAACCAAACGATGGTACTGCGCGTGCCGTATAAGCCACGCCTTTAGCTAGCGGCGCGAACCCAGCCGGTTCTCGGTGCCGGCGATCAGGCGCCGTATATTGGCTTGATGCTTGGCAAGAACCATCAGCGAGACGACCACCGTGCCGGCCAGCATATAGGTTGGCGGCGCGTGCCGCGGCGCATAAAACAGGTACACCAGCGCAGGCAGTGACGCCGCTGCCACAATCGAACCCAGTGACGAATAACGCCAAAACAAGACGACCAGCACCCATAAAGCTCCGGCAGCTGCCACCGCTCCCGCGCTGATAGGCAGGAAGGCTCCCAGGGTGGTTGCCACTCCCTTGCCGCCCTTGAATTTCAACCAGACCGGGGAAATATGGCCGGCGACAGCGGCAACTGCCGCGGCCATCATCCACCTTCCCCTGCCATGCGCGTAATGGCCCGCCATCCACACCGCGAGGTAGCCCTTGCCCGCATCGAAAAGCAGCGTCAGTGTTCCCGCCAACCAGCCCGCATTTCTCACCACGTTCGCGGCGCCGATATTCCCGCTGCCCGTGGAGCGTATGTCGTCGCCCCCCAGCGCCTTCACGATCAGCAGCCCAAAGGGGATCGACCCCAATAGATACGCGGCAACCACAAGCAGCCAGTGGACGCTCACTCGGATCCCTTCACGAACGAATAGGTCTCCACTTTCCGATATTCCGATCCGGAAGATTTCGTGATGCTTTCAAAGAGATGAAATTCCGTCGCGCGGGTCGAGCCGAAATCGTTTTCCGCCATTTCCGCGGCGGCAGACCGCAACGCTTCGCCCGTTGCTGCATGCGAAGGTCTACTTTTGCCCGAGCGCGCCGGCTTGAAACGCGCCAGCGTCAGGTGAGGCAGGAAAGCGCGGTCTTCGGCGGAAATCCCCAGCGGCTCGAGGACCGTTTCAATGTCCGCAGCCAGCGGCGCCAGATTCTTCGATCCTTGTACTCCGCACCAGATCACCCTTGGCCGTGAAGCATGCGGAAAAAAACCGACACCGCGAAAACTCATTTCCACGGCCTGGTCCGAGCGGACGGTCGCCAGCGCCGCGCGCAGCGCGTCGAGCTTTTCCACGTCGCCGGTCGGAATTGCATGCCCGATAAATTTCAGTGTAACGTGCATGCCTTCCGCCCGCACCCACCGGGCGTCCGCGCTCAGCGGTTTCAGTTTCGCGATCAAATCGCCAAGCGCGCGCCGCACGTCGGCAGGTGAATCAAGCGCCACAAAGAGCCGCATTTTTCTTTACGCCAACACTTCAATGCCCCGCCGGCCTGCGCCGCTCATGCGCGCTGCGGAAACAGAAAATAACGCCGCACCGCATCCAACGCATTCTGCGTGGCGAAAAATCGGATACGCTCCCGGTCGCCGGGGAACCGAAAACTCTTTTCGCGCGGCCCGTGTTCATCCGCAATCCCGATATGCACCAGCCCAACCGGCTTATCCGGAGTGCCGCCGCCGGGGCCCGCGACGCCCGTGATTCCGATCCCCAGCGTTGCGCCCGTGAGATTGCGAATGCCGGCCGCCAGCGCCAGCGCCACTTCGGAGCTGACGGCCCCCTTCGCTTCGATCATCTCCGCCGGCACGCCCACCAGCCTTGTTTTCAAATCGTTGCTGTAGCAGACAATTCCACCCAGGAAATATGCCGAGCTGCCTGGAAGATTGGTCAGCCGTTCGGCCAACAATCCTCCGGTGCAGCTTTCCGCGACAGCAATCGTTGCGCGATTCTCCATCAGCACACGCGCCACGATGTCTTCAATCGTCTCTCCGTGCGTCGAAACTAAATTCTCGCCGAGGACGAGCGCCATGCGCCTCACCAGTTCATCCAGGCGGGCCTCGGCGCCGGCGCTGTCATCCGACCAAATGCTCGGATGAAGCTGGATGCCGCCCGACGTAGCCAGAATGGTGGTGTCTGTATCGGGATACTGCGCGTAGAGCGGGGAGACGCGCTGCTCCACCTCCGATTCAAACAACCCCACAATACGAAGGTCACGCGTGTAACGGCGCTGCTTGATCCCCAGCTTGGCCAGCCGGGGCGTGACCTCGGCCTCCATCAACGCGCGCAATTCGCTTGGCACGCCGGGAAGCAAAATCAAAATGTGTCCTTTCGCTTCGATCCATTGTCCTGGCGCGGTGCCGCGCGGATTGGGCATCACTGTTGCGCCTTCGATAACCAGAGCCTGCCTGGTGTTGATCTCCGGCATGGTGCGTCCGAATCGGCGAAATCGTTCCTGCAGTTTTTGCAGCACCTCTTCGTTTCGCAGCAGCTTGCGCCCCAGCAATTCCGAAACAGTCTGCCGGGTGCGATCGTCGTCGGTCGGTCCCAGTCCGCCACACGACACCACAACATCGGCTCTATCGAGCGCGAGCCGGAAGGACGACAACATTTCGCCCGGAGTGTCCCCCACCACGGCCTTATGCACAACGCGCACGCCTACCTGATTCAATTCATTCGTAATGAAAAGTGAATTGGTATCTAAACGGTAGGGCGTCAGCAGTTCCGAGCCGATTGCGATAATCTCCGCATTCATTGTCTAAGAGTTTTACTCGATGACTGCAAGTAAGCGCAAGGGTAGCCGCGACGAACGCTCTGTCGCGTGGGCATTTCCGGGCCGCGCAGGACGCGCCCCGAGATCTATCCGTTCAATGGGAGTCCCTCAACATCCCAATCGAGGGTAAACAGCGCACTATTCGTGGCAACCACCGCGCGATGCGTGGGAAGAAGCGCGAGGCCCACGATATTGCTGCCGCCGAGTACGACCTCAGCTTCCGCTTGCGGCGTCAGGCGAACGATCCCGCGCTTGCCGCCCAGCGATGCTGCGACATAGAGATTCCCATGCCGGTCGAATGCCAGCCCCTGCGGGCGGCCCAATCCGCGGAAAAATACGCTCACCTCACCAGCGGGAGAAATCCGGTACACGCGCTCGAAGCTCGATGTGGTCGGGCCGGTCACGAAAAGCTCCCCTGACGGGCTGAACGCCAGGTGATACGCCGAAAGCGAAGGTTCAAGCGTCGCAAAAACAAAAATCTCGCGGTCCGGTCCAATTTTGAAAATCGTTCCGCTGCGGTCTCCCACGTAAAGGCTTCCCGCTTTATCAAACGCAATTCCTGTCGCGGTGCCCATGCCTTCAATCCACTGCATCGAGCGTCCATCGGGCGACACGCGATGAATTGTTCCCTCATGGCGGCACGAAACAAAAAGATGACCGTCGCGGTCGATGGCCAACCCGGTTGGATTCATCAGTTCCGTGATGAACGGCTTTACCACGTGGTTCGAAGTGATTTTGTAAAGCGAAACGGGCACCTTCTGCCCGCGCTGCCCGCTGAAGGTAACGTAAATGTTTCCTTCCGAATCGACCGCCGGATTTCCGACTGGATGCAGATTGTCCGCAATCTGCGTTCCCAGTGAAATCGGAAAAGGTGCACTCTCCACGCTGCCCATTCGCACTCGCACAGCGCCGCCCGTTGCGCCCTCCGGCACCGCCGCGATCAGTTGATCGTCCGCCGCCATCATCACGGTCGCATCGCACGTGCCGAACTGCACTTGGGGCCGGGTGTGATTTCGCGTATTGAATCCAGCGCCGTGAATCGACACTTCTCCGCCCGGAAGCGCCGCCCCCGGTTTCACTCGCTCGATTCTCGGAACCCCGTTCATTTTCAAATGCTATCCATCCTAACGTCATTCGGAGCGAAGCGTCCCGACGCTTTTGTTACTCCCGGAGATCGGCCGTGGGGATCTCCGGGTCGGGACGCGAAGTCGAGGAATCTCTCTTCGATCCCGCAGGTTGAATGCTTTCGCACTACCGACGCACCGCTAAAGCCCCGCCGCCCGCGCGATCCACAATCCTATTCCCGCGTACACTGCGGCGGCCCAGTCGTCCGCCATGATGCCCAAGCCGCCCGGCAGCGATTCCGCTTGCCGTGCCGGGAACGGCTTCCAAATATCAAACACCCGAAAAAGTATAAAACCCAGCACCAAATATTTCCAGCCAAGCGCCATGCGGACCGTCATAAGTCCGATCGCAAGCCCGTCCCACGGCGGCGCCACCGGCTTCCACCAAATCGGCATAGCCAATCCCAATAGCAGAGTCAGATGTTGTCCCGACACCTCATCGATCACTACGCTCTGAGGGTCTTTCGTACGCCAAAAGGCGGACGCGCGGTGCGCGGACCACAGACCACAGGCCGCGATGAGAATGGCAAGCCAGATTTGCATGCCTAGGAACGTGTCGAACTCGCTGCCGCCTAGAAATGACATGCTCAAGACCATTCGGTCGCGAGATACCGCACCGACCGAAAAAAGCAACCAATAAGGAGCCATTGCGAGAAGCAGCCCTGCAAGCGAACCCCACGTCCCCGGAGCTTTCGGAAGATACCCGAGACCACATGCAGTAGCGATGAAAATGGCGAAACGCGGCTTGCGCCCAGCCTTCAGCGATGATGTCGACTGCGGCGGCTCAGGCGCCGTGGAAATTTCCGAATCGGCGCCTGCGCTCATTCGTCGCCATCCGTCTCGGACGATGACAAATCGCGCTCCAGTTCCTCGAACATCGATTCGTCAAACGCTGGCTCGCTGATCACATATTTCTCGCTCGCCCAGTTTCCCAAATCGAGCAACCGGCACCGCTCGCTGCAGAACGGAAAATCCGCGTTGCTCTCGGAATCTGAAAGCTTGTTGCAGACAGGGCAGCGCCGCTCCATCCGCAAAGCATACCGCAAAGCACAAACACGCGCACCACACCCATCCGCATCGGGACAATCCAGCCCGGACCGTCACCGCTCCCGGAGTATAATGCCGCGCACTTTATGGCTCTGACATCCGGAACGAAGCTAGGCCCCTACGAAATAGTTTCGCAGCTCGGCGCAGGCGGCATGGGCGAAGTCTACCGGGCCCGCGACACGCGCCTGGACCGCATCGTCGCCATCAAAGTTCTGCCCGAAACGGTTGCCAACGATGCCGACCGCCTTCAGCGGTTCGAACAGGAAGCGCGCACCCTGAGCACGCTTAGCCATCCGAATTTATTAGCGATCTATGACGTCGGCACTCAGAGCGGCTTGCACTATCTCGTTTCGGAATTCCTCGAAGGTCAGACGCTGCGCGACCGCATGGCCGCCGGCCCACTACCCCAGCGCAAGGCTTCCGAATACGCGCTGCAAATCGCCAATGGACTCGCTGCCGCGCACGACAAGGGGATTGTCCATCGCGACCTGAAGCCCGAAAACATGTTCATCACGCGCGATGAGCACGTAAAAATCCTGGATTTTGGCCTCGCCAAGCAGCAATCCCAGAACATCCCCGGTCTCACCGGAGAAACCGCGACCATCGCCGGACCGACACCCACCGCGCCCGGTACCGTCCTTGGCACCGTTGGCTACATGTCTCCCGAGCAGGTGCGCGGGCAGCCGCTCGACAGCCGCTCCGATATTTTCAGTTTCGGCTCGATTCTCTATGAAATGATCGCTGGAAAAAGGGCATTCAACGGCGACTCAGGCGTCGAGGTTCTCAACGCCATCCTCAAGGAGGAGCCTCCTGAGATTGACATTGAGCAAATGAAAGTCTCGCCGGGCCTCGAGCGCATCGTGCGCCACTGCCTCGAAAAAAATCCGTCCAATCGCTTCCAGTCCGCCCGCGATCTGGCCTTTGCGCTCGGCGCTCTTTCCGGAAGCGGAACGGCGTCGATGCCTGCTACGCCCGTCCAAGCGCCTCCCAAAAAGCGAAGTTGGTTGTGGATGGGATGCGCCGGAGTAGCAGTCGCGACGGCGCTGCCCCTGCTCGTATTGCTCATATTCGCGCTCCGGCCACACAAGCAGAATTCTTTGGGCCGGCTCGAATTTGCGATTCCCGTCCAGAGCGAAGTCAGTCACCTGGCGCTCTCGCCCGACGGAAAAATGCTCGCCGTTGTCTCTCCGGATGACGCTTCCGGCGCGAACATGCTCACCGTCCAGCGCGTCGGCTCTCCTGTCGCATCCCTTCTTCAGGGCACCGAGGGCGCGAACTACCCGTTCTGGTCGCCCGACGATTCCTCTGTAGGATTCTTCGCCGATGGCAAGCTCAAAAAGATAGCGGCATCCGGTGGAAGTCCCCAAATCCTCGCCCTCGCGCCGAACGCTCGCGGTGGCAGCTGGAGCATAAATGGCGTGATCATCTACTCGCCCGACGCCGGCGGCCCGCTCTGGAAAGTGAATGCCGATGGCAGCGGCGCCGCTCCGCTAACCGACAAGCTGTTCGACGAAAAAAACATCGTCTCGCACCGCTGGCCCGTATTTCTGCCTGATGGAGATCATTTCCTATTTTTTTCCGGCATCTTCACAAACGCTCCTGACGATCGCGTCAGCGGCATTTATCTCAGTTCATTGGCGGCCAAAGAAGCGAAATCGCTCGTGCTTGCGCACTCGAACCCGGGATATGCATCCGGGAATGTGTATTACATGGATGAAAGGCGCGCGTTGGTTTCTAGCCCGATGGATATCGACGCCGGAAAGCTGATAGGCGAACCGAAGATGATTGGCGAAGGAGTTGGTTATCAGCCTTCTACTTACTGGGCGGCATTCACCGTCGCGGAAAATGAAACTGTCGTCTACAACACCAGCGGCGGTGCGGCGCTATCCGTCTTGACGTGGTACGACCGGGCCGGCAAGGAACTTGGCCGCGTCGGCGAACCGGGGGTCTTCGCCAATCCCACAATTTCTCCCGATGGCAATTCCGTGGCCCTCGATGTCACGGACGTGAAGGCGAACAACGTCGATATCTGGATTTATGGCCTTAAAAATGGCAGCACATCCCGCTTCACTTTTGATCCCGCCGAAGAGGTTGCGGGAGTCTGGTCCCGCGATGGTAGCGAGATCGCTTTCCGTTCCGCCGGTAAAGGACAATCCGTCTATCTGAAAAAGACTGCCGGATTTGTTCCTCAGAAGGCGATTCAGCAGTTTTATGGTGGCGATGATCTCATTCCCAACTCATGGTCCCGGGACGACAAGCAGATTCTCGCCACTTTTCAGGGCAGTGGTGGAGGCTCTAGTCTGATGCTGTTCCCCGTCCCGAGCGGAAAGATGACGCCGTTTATCACTTCCACGGCCAGCCAAACTAACGGGCAAATTTCGCCTGATGGCAAGTGGGTCGTCTACGCCTCGAATGAATCGGGCGACTGGGAAATCTATGCCACCACGTTTCCTGACGCTCAGGGCAAGTGGCAGGTATCTCGCGGAAGCGGCACCGAACCTCGCTGGCGCGGCGACGGCAAGGAAATCTTCTATCTCGGCCCGAAAGGTATGTTGATGGCCGTCCCCGTGAATACGGGCGGCACATTTTCCACCGGCGCTCCGACGCCTCTATTCCAGATTCACGGCCGCGCTCAAATTTCTTCCACCGATCTCTTCACCTACGACGTAGCCAAGGACGGCAAACGCTTTCTCGTGAACCGTTACGCCAAGCCCGATCACATCCCCCCTCTGACTATCGTCCTAAACTCCAACGCCGAACCCCGCAAGTAGCGCGCCTTTCGCGCCGTCATTCTGAGCGGAGCGCGCCGACTCTTGTTTTCCCGTTCGCGCTTTTGGCGAACGTCGGCGCGTGCAGTCGAAGAACCTCTCTTGGATGTAGCCCATGCCGCTTTGCTCGTCGAGCTACAGACACGCAAGACGCCGCCTACATCTTCCAATCGGGCGTTTCCACATACGCTCGCGTAATCTCAGCCACCGTTCGCGTGCCGCAATTCCCCATCGCCTGTTTCAATTCGCCCTGCAAAATTTCGAGGACGCGCTCCACGCCCGCCTCGCCGAACGCTCCCATTCCCCACAAAAAAGGACGCCCAATCCCCACAGCCTTCGCGCCCAGCGCCAGCGCCTTGAAAACGTCCGTGCCCCGCCGCACGCCCCCATCAACGTACACGGGAATCCGATTTCCGACCTCCGCTACAACCTCCGGCAGCGCCTCGATCGTCGCGCGCCCCGTTTCGGTCGAGCGTCCGCCGTGATTCGAGACCAAAATGCCGTCAATGCCGTGCTCGATGCACAACCGCGCATCCTCGCGCGTGTCGATGCCCTTGATCATCAGCTTCGCCTTCCAGAATTTGCGCAGCCGATCGACAAACGCCCAGTCCATCGCGGGATTCGTCACGCTCACGCCCTTCATGTTGATGCCGTCAAACATCGGAAATTTCCCTGTGTCTCTGCCGGGCTCGCTTTGGTGGCAAGCCACGCACTGGCTCGCGTCCTTCCGGCGCGCGCGGAGATAGGTCTCGCTGTTGCGGCCGGTCGTGTTATCCACGGTCAGCGCAACCACAGGACAACCGGCAGCTTGCACGCGTCTCAGGACTGCCTCGCACGCCGCCCACGAGTTCGGGGCGTAGAGCTGATACCACGTCGGCCGGCCCAGCGCCTTGTTTACGTCCTCAACGGGTGTGGTGGTCACCGTCGAGAGCATCTGCATCGTACCGTGCGCCTTCGCCGCTCGCGCCGCCGCCAATTCGCCCGCGGGGAAAAACGCTGCTTCGCCGCCCACCGGGCACAAAAAGATCGGGCTGCTGAAACTTTCGCCAAACAGCTCCACGCGCATATCAACCTTGGTGGCATCGCGCAGCCGGCGCGGCCGCAACTCCACGTGCTTGTATCCTTCGCGATTCGCGCGCAGCGTCGCATCGTCGTCCACGCCGCTCGCCATGTACGCCCAGTGGCCGGGCTGGATTTTGCGACGCGCCGCTTCTTCGAAGTCCATCACATCGAGGGCTTGCGCCGGATTCGAAATGACGTCGGAAATTTCCGCGGGATTCTGCGCGAATGTGCTTCGCTCGAGGAAGGCAGCGACTCCGCCAAACGCGGCAACGTAAGGACTCGCTGCCAGAAACTTCAGAAACTTGCGGCGAGCGGCCAGCCTGGAATGTTGCATGACGGCTGCTGAGTGTATCGCTTGCGCCTCACTCTGACCAGCCGCGATCGCTAAGCCTTGCCGTCAGCTTTCAGCTCAGCGCCACGGTTGCTGGTCGACATGCCAGGGTCGAGCCCCAGATGGACGAGCCCAAGCCGCTGCGCGAGCATTTCGTATTGCGACGAGAGATGGCTCCGGTAAACCGAAGCGTCGCGATAATAGCGCTGCATGCGCTCGCCATCTTTCGCGGCACTCGAGCTGGAAGTGCGAGCCAGCAATTCGATCGCTTCCCAGGAAAGACGCCCAGCGTGCTGCAGGCTGGCAACGAGTTCGAGGTCTTCCTCAAGGCTGAACGGTTTTCCGCCCTCGAATCCGCGCCGGCAATATTCCATGTAAACGTCGCCCGCAGTTATAACCAGCCTCTTGGCCGCATTCAGCATGCCCAGCGCGAGCCCCAGATGGCGTTGATAATCGTGATGAAGGTAGCGCAATTGCATCGGCGGATAGAGCGTTTTCTTGGTGCGGATCAGATTCTCGTACTCATCAATTGCCGCGTAGCCCACGCCCACCAGGATCGCATCGAGCTCCGCGCGAAAGAAAGATAGGCAGCGCCCCGCATACATCGGATTTCCGTGCAGCCGCGCGCCCGGCGTTCCATTTGTGACGTCCACGTTGAGCATGTCCAGCTCGATCACGTGGTTCTTGGGGACGCGCGCTTGCTCCACCACAATCGAGTTTGACCCGCTGCCGCGCATCCCGAGAATCGCGCCCCAGTCGTCCAGCATTTTCCACTGCGACCGCGGAATCAGCGCAAGCCCCGCACGCGGCGGCCCCTTTTCTCCTGTAATCAGCACACTCGGCATGAAATGCGTCGCATACGGCGCGCCGCTCGCGTATCCCCACTGTCCTTTCATCAGCCATCCGCCATCGGCAGGCGTCGCTGTGCCGCTCGGAGCCGCCACCGAAGGCGCGGAAAAATCTCCCGTGGGACCAAACCCTTCAGCCTGCGCCTCTTCGCTGAAATACGAGCCCAGCATCAGCGCGTGTCCCGCGCCGACGATCAGGCACCAGCCCACCGATGGATCGCCGCGCGACAATTCAATTCCCATGCGGTAATAAGTTTTTACGTCGAATTCGTAGCCGCCAAAACGCCGCGGCTGCAAGCAGCGATAAAATCCAGCCTTGCGAAATTCGTGATGGAGAGCTTCGGAGTAGACGCCGCGGCGTTCCGTTTCATCTTGCTCGGCACGCAGCCGCGGTTGGAAGGCAATCGCCCGCTCAATCATCGCATCCGGCGTCAGATTTGGCTCCGGCACGCGAACCGATTGCTGGCTAATGCTGGTGCTCATTCGTTCGTTCCTTGGCCGTTTCTGCCTGCCCTCTTCGGACAGGTTCCTTCAGCGCGACGCGAGAATCGGAAACAAATCTTTCGCCGGAATCGGAATTTCCATGGCAACCGGCGGCGTCGCGAATTCAACCACGCGGCCAATCAAATCGTAATCCTTCGTTCCAGTGACCTCAAGACTCGCGAGCGTGCCAGGCAGCGGAAGTTGCGCTGCATCCGCAACGCCTTCGAACTCGGTCACATAAACCTTGCCGTCGATTTCAGGCGCCATGCCCTCAAGCCGCGCCTCCCAAATCAGGTCCGTCTCCTTCGACGGGCCTTCGAGCATCACTTGCACGCGCTCACCGATTCGCTGCTTTAACTTCCGCGTCGTAATCTTTTTCTGAATGGCCATTAGTTCGTTGCGACGGCGCTCAATTGTCTTCGACTTAGACTTTGTTTTCGAGCGAAAAACTCTTCGCGGCGTCCTCATCCGAATACGAGAAAACTCCCATCCAGTCGAACTCCGCGGCGCGAACAAAATCGCACAGCTCGCGGAAATCATCTTCCGTCTCACCGGGAAATCCCACGATAAACGAAGTCCGGATCGAAACTCCGGGAATAGTCGCGCGAATTCTGCCGAGCATTTTCAGAAACGCGTCCGCATTCGAGCCCCGCTTCATGCGCGCAAGAACGCTGCGGCTCGCGTGTTGCAGCGGAATATCCAGATACTTCGCAAGGCGCGGATGCGCCGCAATCGTTTCCAGTAATTTCGGCGTGATGCGATTCGGATAGCAGTAGAGAAACCGAACCCAGTTCAAATCTTCGATTTGCGCGAGACGTTCGAGCAGCAGCGGCAAGCCGTCTCGAATGCCGAGGTCTTCGCCGTAGTACGTGGTGTCCTGGCCGATCAACGAAATTTCGCGCACACCCGCTGCCGCTAGATTTTCCGCCTCGCGCACAACGGATTCAAACCGCCGGCTCCGGAATTTCCCGCGCAGCTGCGGAATCACACAAAATGTGCATGGATGATCGCAGCCCTCGTTAATTTTGATGTACGCGGTGTGCCGCGGAGTAGCCAGAATCCGCGGCGTAAGGTCGTGATAAAGATACGTCGGCATCTCGGCGCTCGCGCCTTCATCCGCGCGAAGCTCGCCGCTGCAAGCTTCCAGGATTTTATCGATCTCCCCCGTCCCGATCACCGCATCTACTTCTGGAATCTGCTGGCGAATCTCATTTCTGTACCGCTCCACCATGCATCCCGCGACAATCAGTTTTCGCGCGCGCCCGAACTTCTTGTACTCAGCCATTTCCAGAATCGAGTTCACGGATTCCCGCTGCGCCGGTTCGATAAAGCTGCAAGTATTCACCACCAAAACGTCCGCCTCGTCCGCTCGCCGCGTAATTTCGTAGCCCGCCCGCGCAAGCGTACCCATCATCACCTCGCTATCGACGAGGTTCTTCGGGCATCCCAGGCTCACGAATCCAACCTTCGGCATCTCAGCGCGTCCCCTCAACCCTTTCAAACACACGATTCTAGCATGCCGGTCCGAAGCATCTCCCATCCACCGTGGCAAAGCCGCTAACTTCTCAGCCGCAGCGGCCCGCTCACAAACCGGCTGCCTCGTTCATAAAAACGCAATTTGCGGTGCGCCGCCCGCGATATTCCGATCCGAACGCTGACGCCAATTCTCGACACAGGTCTCAGGCCCGCACCCAACCAGATCGGACTTTTCGGATCGCACAGGTCAATCCCATCAAATCGCTTGTCGATCCCGAGCGCGGCCGTCAAGCGCCCGGGGCCGCGCGCCAAGTCCGTCACCCGCGACAGCGCCCCGATTGCGAATCATCAGCGCGATGCCGTCGATCGGCTCAATCGCTCGTACCAACACGCCCGCGCCTACGCCATGTGTCTCGGACGTGATATTAAATATCCAGCACGACCCGTACGTAAACCGAACGTACGCATGCCCGCGCGCCAAAAATAGCGATCGATTCGCCACCCGCAATCCCGGAAACGCATGCCCCGCCGCATCGCCCACGGGATACGCTTCCGTCTCCACGATTCGTCCCGAGAGCCGTCCATCTGTTAAATCGTGCACCAGAGTTTTGCCAATCAAAAATCGCGCCAGTTCCATCGTATCCGCGGGCAAATCGGCGCGCCGAAGCCGGCGGACGCGCCTCCCCTCCCCACTTGCAGCCGCGTTTAGAATGGCGTTCAATGGAAGCTCGAGCAAATATCCGATACGTTCTTACCATATCTCGAAGGAGGCTCCATGGCTTCAACCTGCCATCACCTGAAGGAAATCCGGGACGTCACGCCCAGCGCCGACGGCTGCGAGGATTGCCTGAAAATCGGCGACGACTGGGTCCACCTGCGCCTGTGCCTCACCTGCGGCCACGTCGGCTGCTGCGACAGTTCAAAAAACAAGCACGCCACAAAACATTTTCACGCCCAGCATCATCCGATCATGAAATCTTTTGAGCCCGGAGAAGACTGGCGCTGGTGTTACGTCGATAAAATGGAAGTCTAATCTTCATGGCTACGAAACCCACAAAATCGCAATTGCCGACAATCGAAGCGTGGCCGCCGCTCCCGATCGCCGAATGGAGCGCCACGCGCGACACCCTCCACATGTGGACTCAAATCGTCGGCAAGGTCCGCCTGGCGCTGAGCCCTCTCACCAATCACTGGTGGGAAGTCCCCTTGTACGTCAGCGCACGCGGCCTGACGACCTCGCCGATTCCCTACCCGCTCGGAATCTTCGAGGTGGAATTCGATTTCATCGATCACGTGCTCACGATCACGACCAGCCGCGGCGAAATGAAAATGATGACTCTCGTTCCCCGAAGCGTCGCCCGCTTCTACGAAGAGTTCATGAACGTTCTCGCCAGTCTCGGAATCGAACCGAAAATCTGGCCCATGCCCGTCGAAGTTCCAAATCCGATACGCTTCGACCGCGATATCACGCACGACTCTTACGATCCGCAATATGCCCATCGTTTCTGGCGAATCCTCGCAACGATCGACACGATCTTCAAGGAATTCCGCGCGCGATTCATCGGCAAGGCCAGCCCCGTACATTTTTTCTGGGGAAGCTTTGATCTGGCGGTCACGCGCTTCTCAGGACGCCGCGCGCCCGAGCGTCCGGGTGTCGACGCGATAACCCGCGAGGCATATTCGCACGAAGTGATCAGCGCGGGATGGTGGCCGGGCGGCGGCGAATTCGCGGCGCCGATGTTCTATGCCTATGCGGCGCCCGAGCCTCCAGGTTTTCGCGCCAGCCCGGCGCACCCGGCGCAGGCTTTCTATCACGCTCAGTTGGGAGAATTCTTGCTTTCCTACGACGATGTGCGCGCCGCAAACGATCCCAAGGCCGCGCTGGCGGAATTCCTTCAGAGCACCTACGAGGCTGGCGCTACGTCAGGTAAGTGGGACCGCGCCGCGCTAGAACGAAATCCCTAAATCGTGCTGCTGCCAATCGCGGCCGGCGGAAGTTGAGCGCGAGACGAAGTGCGGCTGGGCAAAAGCCCACGCTGCGAAATCACAGAATTATGCCGCGCGAGAAAATGCCTTTGCGCGCGCCGCCCCCACGCTCGCACAAAGTAGTAGTTGATCGCGCCTCCCGCGCCCGCGCTCAACACTGGAACGATTCGAGCCGCCCATTTCTCCGCGATCTCGGCTCCCACCTTGACCGCAATCCGGTCAACGATTCGCGGGACCAGCCTCTCCACGGCCTGCTTCTCAAAAAAATCGCGCCCCAAGTCCAATCCAGCCGCGCTGGCCGCCGCAATCCACAACCCAACAGCTTCATCTTCGGTGGTGTAGTCGAATCCGTAGAGCAAGCTAAGTTTCTGCAGCATGCGCAGTGTGATCGCGGAAAGAACTCCCATGTCTGGCACAACCGTTAGAAAGCCGCCGAGCCCCAGCCCCATTCCCTCAAGCGCGGCCATTTTCGATCCCGCCGAAATCGTCCGTTGAGCAATCGGATTCAAGACCTGCGGCCCGAGCAGAAACATTTCCTCCCATGACTGAACGGGCAGCCGGTGCGCGCGCTGCAAATGCCGGAGATATTTTCCCTGATCCACTCGCACCTGTTGGTAGGCCCGCTCGAAACCGCCGGTCGCGGCCGCCTTAAACGCTTTTGCGAGTCGTGTAGTGTTGCGATCGTTGCTCATAACAATTTTGATGCGCCGCGGCCTTCCGAAGCTGCTGCCGGGGCGCAAAACTGTAAACTCAAGGTTAGCGCGCTTTGGATTCGGTTTGCAAAAGAATGCCGGATGCCGCATCATGCTGTGCTCCGTTCCACCAGCGCGCCGCTTGGGGTGAGACGCGCTCCGAAGCCGCGGTTAAACCCGGCGCGGCATTTTTCGAACGAGTCAGGGGGAAATTGAATGCGCAGGCCGGTTAGCATTGCTCCGCCAAAAGGAAAACTGGGGATTTTGACCCCTGGCATGGGAGCCGTGAGCACGACCTTGATGGCCGGCGTCGAACTCGTCCGCCAGGGCCATTCCGCTCCAGTCGGCTCGCTCACGCAAATGGGCACCGTCCGACTCGGCAAGCGGACGGAAAACCGCATCCCGCGCATAAAAGATTTCGTCAAGCTTGCTGAACTCGACGACGTGGTATTCGGCGGTTGGGACGTTTTCCCCGACAACGCCTATCAAGCCGCCACCAAGGCCGGAGTCCTCGACGCACGTGACCTCGCCAAGGCTGAGAAATTTCTGAAGACCATTCGCCCCATGAAAGCCGCATTCGACCAGAATTACGTAAGAAATCTTCATGGCACTCACGTAAAGAAGGGCAAGACGAAGTTCGATCTCGCCGAGCAAATCCGCGAAGACATTCGCGACTTCAAAAAGAAAAACAAACTCGACCGCCTGGTGATGGTCTGGTGCGCCTCCACGGAAGTTTTCTTGAAGCCCGAAGACGTCCACCAGAATTTGCAATCCTTCGAGAAGGCCATGAAGACGAATCATCCCTCGATTGCGCCTTCCATGCTTTATGCCTACGCGGCCATCAGCGAAGGCGTTCCCTTCGCCAATGGCGCGCCGAATCTCACCGTGGATATCCCCGCGCTCGAGGAATATGCCAAAGCAAAAAACGTCCCCATCGGCGGCAAGGATTTCAAAACCGGCCAAACTTTGATGAAGACCGTCCTCGCGCCCGCCTTCAAAGCCCGTATGCTGGGCCTGAATGGATGGTTTTCCACGAATATTCTGGGGAACCGCGATGGCGAAGTGCTCGACGATCCCGGTTCATTCAAAACCAAGGAAGAATCGAAACTAGGCGCCCTTGAATATATCTTGCAACCCAATATTTATCCTGAACTCTACGGCAAGGTCTATCACAAGGTGCGGATCAACTACTATCCGCCGCGCCGCGACAATAAAGAAGGCTGGGACAATATCGATATCTTCGGCTGGCTTGGTTATCCCATGCAGATCAAAGTCGATTTCCTCTGCCGCGATTCGATTCTGGCCGCCCCGATCGTTTTGGACCTGGCTCTGTTTTTCGATTTAGCCAAACGCGCTGGCATGCGCGGAATCCAGGAATGGCTCAGCTTCTATTTCAAATCGCCCATGTGCGCACGCACGGTCTATCCCGAGCATGACCTTTTCATCCAGCTAATGAAATTGAAGAACACCCTCCGCTGGATGATGGGCGAAGACCTAATCACCCACCTCGGCGCTGAATATTACGACTAGTCGTATCCTCTCGCGCCGACACTTCACACCGAAGTCACGCGGCGTCATTCTGAGCGGAGTGTCCCGTGCTTTTGGTTGTGCGCGAAGCGCCGGGACACGCAGTCGAAGAATCTCTCTTGGAATTATCAGAGAGGAGGCCAAGCAGTACCACTCGTCGCTATCTTTTGGATTATTTTACGAAGCTAACAAAATGTTCGTGAACCGCTGTGTCATCCGTCAATTCAGGGTGAAAGGTCGCAGCCAGCACTCGCCCCTGCTGCACAAGCACGGGATGCCCGGCGTCTTCCGCAAGAACCTCGATTCCCTCCCCGGTCGACTCAATAATCGGCGCGCGGATAAAAACCATCTCCAGCGGTTCCTTGCGCAGCTTCGTCGGCCCCAGATGAACGTCGCTCGCAAGCTGTCTGCCGTAACCATTCCGCAAAATCGAAATGTCGAGCACCCCGAGCGACTTTTGCGCCGGACCGTGCACCTCGCGCGCCAGCAAAATCGCTCCAGCACAGGTGCCGAAGAACGCCCCGCCATCCGCGGCGAATTGCTTCAGCGCGTCGAAGAGGCCCTCCTCGGTCATCACCTTCAAATGCGTGCTGCTCTCGCCGCCCGGAAGGATCACGCCAGCCAGCCCAAGAAGCTCGTCCGGCCGGCGCACGAAGCGGTGCTCGACACCAAGCCGCTCCAGCATGCGCCCATGCGCCTGGTAGTCACCCTGTATCGCAACAATCCCGATTTTCATCGCCTCACCAATTTGCCTTTGCTTTTGCGCGAAGCGCCGGTACGCGCAGTCGAGGCGCGGGGTTGGCGTCCCGAATGCACTTACGGGGAATCTCTCTTGGAATTACCAGAGAGGCCTTCACCACTCGCTTCGTAGCGGCACAGCATGCTGTGCCCGGCAACATGCTTGGCTACCTTCTTGCCATCCGCCTCGCGTCCGCCGGCGCCTCATGTGGAGTGCGGGAGCTTGCTCCCTTTGCCGCCCGTGCTTGCCCGGTCGCTAACTATGCGCACGCGAGAGCGCCGCGGCAAGCCTAGCCACTCCCCACTAGCCGCTCCGCTTCACCATCCCCGCGTCTGCAGCAAATCCTTCTCGTCCATCTGCCTCACATCCAGGCCCTTCATCGCTTCGCCAAGTTCCTCGGACGCCTCCAGCACCACTTTCGGATCCTTGTAATGCGTCGTGGCTTTGACAATCGCCCGCGCGCGCTCCGCCGGGTCGGTTGACTTGAAAATGCCCGAGCCCACAAACACCGCTTCCGCGCCAAGCTGCATCACCAGCGCGGCGTCAGCCGGAGTAGCGATGCCGCCCGCCGAAAAATTCGGTACAGGCAGCTTGCCGTTTTTCGCCACCCACTGAACCAACTCGAATGGCGCGCCGAGTTCCTTCGCCTCATGCATCAATTCTTCCTCGCCCAGCGTCGTGAGCTTCTTCATGTGCCCCACAATCGCACGCATGTGCCGCACTGCTTCGACGATATTGCCCGAGCCGGCCTCGCCCTTGGTGCGAATCATGGCCGCGCCCTCGCCGATGCGCCGCAAAGCCTCTCCCAGATTCCGCGCGCCGCAAACGAACGGCACCTTGAACCCATGCTTCCACACGTGGTGTTCTTCGTCGGCCGGCGTCAGCACTTCGCTCTCGTCGATGTAATCGACTTCCAGCGCTTCCAGCACTTGCGCCTCCGCAAAGTGGCCGATGCGCACCTTCGCCATTACCGGAATCGAAACTGTTTCCATGATTTCGCGAATCACGCGTGGCGACGCCATGCGCGCCACGCCGCCTTCTTTGCGAATGTCCGATGGCACGCGTTCCAGCGCCATCACCGAGCAGGCTCCCGCCTCCTCGGCAATCTTCGCTTGCTGTGCATTGGTGACGTCCATGATCACGCCGCCCTTTAACATCTCTGCCAGTCCCACTTTCACACGCCACAAATTATTGCCATTCGTCGCTTCCATGTTCGTTCACCTTTTCTCCCGGACGATTCGAATCCGTGCCGGAAGCTTTTGCAAATCTAAATTCGTTTGCCGTCCGCTCGCTCGCTTGCATCCGCCGTCGCAATGCCCGGTCGAAATTTCTTGGGATCAATTGTGACGAACCGTCCCTTCCCCCTCGCCAGAAGCACGCCTGAAGCATCGCGAATCTCGCCTTCCCGAAGAAGGTTGCGCCCGTCGCGTTCCACTTCCCATCCATTCACGATCACTTCTTCGTCGACGGGTACCGGCTTCAGATATTCGATCGTGAGCTGCGCGGTTACCGCGTAATCCTGGCCGAACCGATTCACCTTGGCCATCACTTCGTCCAGCAGCGTCGCCACAATTCCGCCGTGCACGAATCCCGCTCCACCCTGATACTCGGCTCCCAAACGCATGATCCCGCGAATTTGGCGCGCCTCGTCGTCCTGCTCAAAGGTAAGTTGCATTCCCCGCGCATTCGCCCCTCCGCAGCCAAAGCAGTGATTCGTCGGATTTGGTTTAAGCAGCACCCGCTCACCCATTCCCCTTAAACCAGCGCTACCCGCGCCGGAGCCTCATCGCGAACGCCCCGCTGCCGCTTGCGAAGTTCTTCCTTGACCACGTCGCAAAAAATTTCGATGCCGCGCGTAATATTCCTTTCGTCCACGCTGGTAAATCCCAGGCGCAGCGTATTCGCGCGGGGACTTTGCGAATAAAAGTGCCGCCCCGGGACAAAATAAATCCCACGCTCCCGCGCGTGAATCAGCAAATCGCCCGCATCGAATCCCGCAGGCAGCGTTACCCACACCGTCATCCCGCCTTCCGGCCGTGTCCATGTGGTTCTCTCCGGCATGTGCTTTTCAAGCGCCGCTTCCATCGCTTCCAGCCGGCTGAGATGCACTTTCTTCATTTTCGCCAGATGGCGCGTCAGGTGCCCGCGACGGATAAACTCCGCTAACGCCGCTTGCGAAAGCTGATCGGTATGCAGGTCCGTCGATTGTTTCACCAGGCGCAGCCGCTCGATCGCGCTTGGTGCCCCGATGCACCAGCCAACACGCAAGCCGGGGAATGCGATTTTCGAAAAGCTCTCGATCTGCATCACGTTGCCGTTCGTATCGAGCGACCGAAGCGGCGGCAGCGTACTCCCGCGCAAGCGCGTGCGCGCGTATACGCTGTCCTCGATGATGGGGACCTGATAGCGCGCCGCTATCTCGATCAACTTTCGCCGCCGAGGTGCTGGCATGGCTGTGCCGGTGGGATTGTGAAAATCCGGCGTGACGAAAATAAACTTCACGCGATTCTGCAGCAGAATGTTTTCGAGCGCATCCACATCCAACCCGGCATAGCCCGAGCGTTCGGGATCGGTCTCGACCGGCACCGGCAGCACCCGAGCGCGCGCCCCCGTCAAAATCGAAATCGCTCCCGGATAGGCCGGATTCTCCACCGCAACCGAATCCCCTGCGCGAATGAACGCCTTGCACACTAGGTCGATCGCCTGCTGCCCGCCGTCCGTTATCAGGAGCTGCTCGTCTTTGATGTTGAGCCCTTCGCCGCGAAACCATTCAATCAACGCGCAGCGCAACGGCTCGTATCCATCTGTAGCTCCGAATTGCAGAATTCGCCGTCCCTCTCGCTTGAGCACCGCGTTCGTGCAGCGCCGAAACTCTTCCAGCGGAAAAGACTCCTCCGAAGGGCGTGCGCAAGTGAAGGCGATCGCTCCCGCGGGCACCTCCGGCATCAGACGGCTCAGCCCTTCGTCTCCCCGCTCGTCCGCGAAAAGCGCATCCCATCGCGCAGGGCCTCCGTTTCCGCTCGTGCGCGGAGCGGGTGAAAATTGTTTGAGTGGCAAGCCGCAGATGAACGTCCCCCGGCCGACATGTCCTTGAATCAGTCCCTCCGATTCCAGTTCGGCATAAGCGTTGGCCACCGTGGTTCGATGGACGCCAAGCTGCACGGCCAGTTCCCTACTCGCTGGGATGCGGTCGCCCGTTTGAAGTTCGCCGGAATGCACCAGCCCGCGAAGCTGATCGCGCAATTGCATGTACAGTGGAATGTGGCTTTCTGGCTGCAAATGAAGAGGCAACATTGGCTCTTTCCTTCAGGCCAATATAGAGTACATCAGCAGCCTGTAAAGAGCCAATTTGGATTGTGCTGCCACAAAGATGCTTCGAGTTTGCTGTGAGAGATGCTTCTAACTTGAATTCGAGCTAGAAACAACTTCAGGCAGGTTTGGGCGCCGTTACTCGCCGAAAAGCTTCGATTGCGCTTCGAGGACGGCAGTTATTTCGCGGGTAGCCCGAGGCGTTCGCCGCGCCGCCCCGACGACTCCCAGAACCTTCACCTCGGCCAGCGCCGTCCGCGGGACAAACATGTGCAGCACATTCCCGTGCAAATCAGGAGGCGTCAGCCGGACTCCTCCGTCCAGCAGCTCGATCAGGTCGTTGGAAACAATGCCTTCCATTACGTCTTCGTCCTGAAATCGCAGCCGAACCCATAAACCGTCTATTTTCGGGCGGCTAAGGAAGGCCTTGCGCTCCGGTTCGAAGGAATCGCCGAACTCTCGCACAAAATAAACCGACTTTATGTCTCGGAGTTGGATGGAATGGTGTTCGCCGTCGGGCGTCAGCAGGTCCATCGCTTCGGATCGGCCAAGTGTCCTCGCGTCGAGATATCCCTTAAGGGTTGACCGGTCTAGAAGGAGCACTACTACCTTCTTGAGAGTTGACGCTGGATCGCGTTTTTTCACGCCGCTAAACCTTTTCTGGCACGGAGGCGTTGCTATGTTCTCGCGGACTATGTTATCTTTGTCTCGGTATTTGTCAACTCGTTGGTGCTTAAAGGGTTAGCGCCGGAGCCCCGCTGATCGAAAGCAAAGGACAAATCCTACGATCGGCCTCCGTCGTTGCCTTCGTTACCATTATCAGCCGCATTTGCGGATACTTACGCGATCAACGGGTAACTCTCCTCCTCGGCACGTCGCCCGCGGCGGACGCCTTCGTCCTCGCCTTCCGGATACCTGGCCTAGTGCGCCGCATGATGGGGGAGGGGTCGCTCGGCGCTTCCTTCATTCCCGTATTCACGGGATATCTTCGGAAGAGCAGCCCTCGGGGGACGTGGACATTCGCCGAAAGAGTGTTTTGGGATCTGGCGCTTTTCCTCGCGGCCGCGGCGGCTCTTGGGGCGATCTTTTCGCGCCAAGTTATTGGCGTATATACATTTCTAGGAGCCAACGGCCCGGCGTGGAATCTGGCCACGCACCTGAATCGGATTATTTTTCCAGCGATATTTTTCATCGGACTTGCCGCGGTGACGGCGGCGATCCTCAACAGCCTTGGGTCTTTTGCGGTGCCCACGGCAGGGTTCGTGTTTTTCAATCTGGGACTCATCGTTTGCTCGCTTGGAGTGGTCTACCGACCGTTGCTTCGGTGGATCCCGGGGGGATTCCGCGGTCCGGCCGTCGCGCTTGCCGTGGGCGTTTTACTCGGCGGCATTTTACAACTTGCCGTGCAGATTCCCGCGCTGATTCGGCGCGGAATGAGTTTCGCGCCCAAGTTTTCGTTCACGGACCCCGGCGTGCGCAAAGTGGCGCGGCTAATGGGGCCGAGCTTTTTCGGCATGGGCGTGTATCAAATCAACATTTTTGTGGACACAATTTTCGCAACGTCTTCGCGCATGCCAGCCGGCAGCGTCACCTCGCTCTACCTGGGAGATCGGGTGATGCAACTGGTTTTGGGAAGTTACGCGATTGCGATGTCGACGGCTCTTTTGCCGGCAATGTCCCATCAGCATGCCGCGGGAGAAGGCGAGCAGGTGAAGGACACTTTTGGCTTCTCCCTACGAATCGTATCGTTCATCACTATTCCGGCCGCCGTGGGACTGTTTCTGCTGCGCCGGCCGATCATCCAGGTGCTTTTCCAGCACGGGCAATTCAATCCGGTCTCGACGGCGCTTACCGCGCACGCCCTGCTCTTTTATTCGCTGGGCCTGCCGGCATTCGCGGCCATCAGGATCATTACGCCGATGTACTACTCGGCTCAGGATACGGCTACTCCGGCACGCGTGGGCGCTTATGCACTGGGGCTGAATATCCTTCTCAACTCAGTATTTTTGCTGTTTCTATTTCGCGCGCTTTCCAACGGAAGTCCGGCGCTGGCGAGTTCGCTTACGGCGTATTTCAATTTCATCGCTCTCTATTTTCTCTTTCGCAAACGCCACGGACGATTGAACGGGCGCGTCTTACTTCGGTCTCTGGCGAGGATTTCAGTTTGCGCCGCGGTGATGGGGGCGGCCTGCTACGCGATATTGGCTTTGTCGCATTTCTCGGAAGCGCGCCACCTGACGGCGCAGGTGGGGCTGCTCGCTGGAATGATCGCCGCCTCAGCCGGGGCCTATTTGGTATTGGCGTGGGTTCTCCGTTGCGGCGAGCTTGGGGAGCTTTTGTCGGTGCTTCGGCGCGGGAAGATTCGGGCCACCCCTGAGCCGAACACCCTCACCCCGTGAAGGCGGGGTGAGCTACGTTGAAAAACATAGGCGCACCTAGCAGCGGCGAGAGTTGAGGATAAAATCTTGGAAGCAAATATTCGAGCGTTCGTGAACAGCTTGCGCGTTGAAAAAGGCCTTTCGGAAAACACCATCGAGGCCTATCGGCGGGACATGCTGAAATTCGTCGCGTTCGCGAGCGAGCGCCATCTGAAGACGGCCGAGATCGAGCGCAGCCACGTAGTGGAATTTCTGGCTTCGCTATACCGAAAGGGCCTCGACAGCCGCTCGGTAGCGCGCCATCTCGTCACCATCCGGCACTTTTTCCGCTTCGCGCTGATGGAAGAATACATCGTGGAAGATCCCGCGGCGACCATCCAATCCCCCAAGTTCCGGCAGAGCCTTCCAGAATTTCTCAGCCTGGCGGAAGTCGATCGCCTGCTCGAGCAGCCCGACACCAGCACGGTGGTGGGGCTGCGCGACCGGGCTATGATCGAACTGATGTATTCCTGCGGGCTGCGGGTTTCCGAGCTGTGCGGGCTGCGCGTAGGGGATTTGCGGATGGAAGACGGCTGCCTGCGATGCATCGGCAAAGGCAACAAGGAGCGGCTGGTTCCCGTCGGCAAGCGAGCGCTGGCGATTGTGGACAAGTATCTGCGCGAATCGCGTCCTAAGCTGCTGGGCGACGCTTCCTCACCTTGCCTTTTTCTCCATCAAAAGGGCGGGATGATGAACCGCATCACTTTCTGGAAAGTGCTGGGGACCTACGGGCGGAAGGCTTCGCTGCGGAAGGGAGTCACACCGCATATGCTTCGGCACAGCTTCGCAACTCATCTGCTCGACCGGGGCGCCGATCTTCGCTCCGTCCAGATGATGCTCGGCCATGCCGACATAGCGACCACACAAATTTACACGCACGTGGTCGAGGAACGATTGAAGCAAGTATACAAAGCGCACCATCCGCGCGCCTGAATCATTCGCGCAGCCTCATGAGGAGGAGGGGCATTTCATGCCCGATTACATCTACTTACTGGAGAGCAGGCTTTCGCCCGAACAGCGGGCCACGCTCGAGCGGGTGCAAGAGCTGGCCAGGTCGCAGGACCTGAACGTTTATCTGAGCGGCGGCGCCATCCGCGATCTCATCTCAGGCCAGCCGATTCGCGAACTGGATTTCACAGTTGAAGGAAATCCCGTTCGCATCGTTCGCGAACTCGAAAAAGGCGGCGCGCGTGTAGCCGCAGAAAACGAGACATTGCGCCACTACGAGATGATCTTCGCGGGGGATGTGGACGGTTCCATTTCCGCGGCGCGCGACGAAGTGTACGACCGCCCCGGCGCGAAGCCAGTACATCGGTTCTCCGGAATTGCCGAGGATTTGCGACGGCGCGATTTTTCTGTAAACGCCATCGCCATTTCCCTCAACGCGCAGTCTCGCGGCCTGCTGCTTGATCCAACCAACGGCCTCGCCGATCTGGAGCGCCAGGAGCTGCGGGCGCTTTCGATTCATGCGTTTACGAACCAACCGATCCGGCTGATGAGTATTCTTCGCTATGCCGCGCGCATGGGCTGCAAGATGGAATCGCGAACGCAGGAATGGTTCGACCTTGCCATCGAGCGCGGCCTTCATCGCAATATCGACGGGGCGGACGCCGGCGACGCGCTACGCGCGGTGGCGCGGGAGGAAAATCCGGCGGCGACACTAAAGCAGTGGGAAGCGCGGGAGTTTTTACCCGCGATTCATCCCCAATTGCAACACCGCAAGCCGGATTACGACAGCCTCCACAAACTCGTCCGCGTACGGGCAAACTTTCAGGCCGCTGGACTTCGTCCTCGCCTACAGACCGCGGTAATCAACGCGATCCTGGGGCGCCTGAAACCACGCGAAGCCTCAGCGGCCCTCCGCGAGCTCGGTTTTCGCGCTGCCGAAATCAACGCGATCGCGGATCTGATTCCGGAAGGGCAGAAGATCGTAAAGATCTTGAAGAGCCGCAAAACCAATTCGCCTCGCGACGCCTATTTTTATCTCGCCTCCGTGCCCCCGGAGATGCTGGTTTTTATCGAAGCGGAAATGCCGAGTTCCAGCGTGAACTCCAAAATTCGGGCCTACATTCAAAAGTGGCGGCCGATGCGCCTAGCTCTTCCTTTTGCCGAACTGGACGCGCTCGGCGTTCCTCGCGGCCCCAAGTTCGACAAGATTATCGAGCAAATTTTCGACTTGCAGCTTCGCGGCAGGGCGCGCACGCCGGAAGACCGGACCAAAGCTCTACGGTCTCTTGCCGGGATCAAGGAAGAATCAAAAAAGAAAGAAGAAAAAGATAAGAAAAAGCGTAAAGGAAGCGAGGTCGCGAGCGGCCCGAAAGCGGCGGATGCGAAACATCAGGGCAAGCAGGCTGCTTCCGCCCCAGCGGCCGCAGGCGCAAAATCCGCCGCAAGCGAAGCAACTCGTGTTTCGGCCGGCGCGGCCATTGGAGCGAAGGCGCAGGCGAAGCACGAACGCGCCAGCGCGCACGCGGCCACGAAGCGGCCGATCCGCGCCAAAGCGAAGGCGCAGGGAAAGAGATCGCGTGGCAAGTGACCGCCTCCGGCGAATAATTGTGATGCGCGATGCGCCGCCTAGCGCAGGCCGGAGACTCGAGCGGCAAAAATCTTGGTAGTAAGCTCATGATCTTCAACCGCCAGCGTCGCACCCAAGTTCCCCTGGCTGAGCTCCAACAATTTCTCTCGCGTGCGCGGCGGAGCTTGCATTTGCCCGCCGACTCATTTGCCGTCTCCCTGGTCACAAATGCGCAAATTGCGCGGTGGAATCGCCGCTACCGTGGCAAGACCGGCCCCACGGATGTGCTGTCATTCCCCATTGAATCCGCGCGCAAACCGAGCCACAAGAGTTCGCGGTCGAACGGAAATCAACCTGTTGACGGCAACTACCTTGGCGATGTCGCCATTGCTCCGGCAGTCGCGCGGCGCAATGCGCGCCGTTTCGGCCGCACCTTCGAGCAAGAGATGCACATCCTTGTGCTTCATGGCATGCTTCACCTAATGGGCTACGATCACGAAACCGACCGGGGCCAAATGGACCGTCGGGAGCAGAAGATGCGCCGCGTGCTCGGGCTGGTTTAGCGATGGAGATTTTTCTCTACACCTTCGGGGTTTTGGTCCTCACGGTTGGACTCGTGATCGCTTCGTATTTCGACCGCGTGTACCGGGAACTCGGGCGCGTGTCGATAGGGCGCACGCACCGTCATCTGGAAGCATTTGAATCAGAGATCGAGCCGCGATTCAAAATGGAGCGAGCGCGCGCCGCGCTGGCTTTCAGCCTGCTGGCCCGGCTGTGGCTTGTGGCGGTCGCAGCAGTAACAACCCTCGCCGTCTTTTTCTTCGTCCCCGACGTCCGAGAAGCGATCGTGGAAGCCGGGTTGCTGCTGGGCACGGAAGTTGTGGTGGCTATGCACCTGCTGCCGATGCTCCTAATCGCGGGATCCCCCGGAAACTGGGCGGCGCCGCTGGTGCCGGTGGTGAGAGCGTTCTTGTGGCTCAGTTGGCCGATTCACGCATTCATCGATCTAATAATTTCCGTGCTCCGCCTTTCCGAGGAGGAGCCGGGCACCCCCGCCAAGGAGCAGCAAGCAATTGAGGCTTTCGTGGACGCCGCCACGGAGGAAGGAATCATCGAACAGCACGACGCCCGGTTGATCGAACAGGTGGTTGAGTTCGGCGACAAACGCGTGCGCGAGGTGATGACGCCGCGGCCGGATGTGATCGCGATTTCCGCCAAGGCCACGCTTGAGGAGTTTCGCGAGCGCGTGGTGGAGACAAAGTTTTCACGGCTGCCGGTCTACGAAAAGTCGCTCGACGACATCGCCGGCATCGCCATGGCGCGCGAGATGCTTCAGGTCCCAGACCGGGACGCCGCCCACCGCACCGTGCGCGAGATTATGAGGCCGGCGCTTTTTGTGCCCGAGATGAAATTCGGCTCCGAGCTGCTGAAGGAAATGCAGCGAACCAATCAGCAGATGGCCATCGTGATCGACGAATATGGCCTGGTCTCAGGCGTGGTGACCGTGGAAGACCTAGTCGAGGAGATCGTGGGAGAAATTGGCGAGGAAGACCGAAAGTCAGTGCCGGATGTGATCCGCGAAACGGGCGGCGCCATGGTTCTGCGCGGGAGCGTGCCCGTGGACAAGCTCGGCGAACTCTTCGGGGTTCAACTAGAAGCGGCGGCGCAACACACCAACGCGACGACCGTGGCAGGATTGCTGAATGGCGTAGCCGGGCACGTCCCGCGCACGGGCGAGGTGATTGAATTCGACGGGCTGCGGTTTGAAGTGCTGGAGGCCAATCAGCGAAAGGTGCTGCGCGTGCGCGGACGCCGCGCCGCAGCTGAATCGGCCATTTCTGCTCATTCGGTCTAGCGAGCGAATCCGCTTGACAATTGCGCGGTGTGAATCCCACAGTTAATTCCCCATGACTCTGCTAGCCACTTCGCTGGTCGGTTCTTACCCGCAGCCGGAATGGCTGATCGACCGGCAGAAACTGGCGCACCGGATGCCTCCGCGAGTGCGCGCTTCGGAATTGTGGCGCGTGGCGCCGGAGTGGCTCGAGCAAGCGCAGGATGATGCCACGCTGCTCGCCATTCGCGCACAGGAACTCGCAGGATTGGACATCGTTACGGACGGGGAGATGCGGCGCGAAAGCTATTCGAATCGTTTCGCGACCGCGCTCGACGGAGTGGACCTCGACAATCCCGGCAAAATCATTAGCCGCAGTGGAAGCGAGACGTCCGTTCCGCGGGTGGTAGGCAAAATTCGCCGCAAGCATCCGGTGGAAGTGCGCGATTTGGAATTTCTGCGCGCGAACACTTCCCGCCCGATTAAGATTACCGTGCCCGGTCCTTTCACGATGTCGCAGCAGGCGCAGAACGATTACTACGATACGGAAGAGGACATGGCTCTCGATTATGCCGCCGCTGTGAATGCCGAGATGAAGGATCTTTTCGCCGCCGGGGCGGATATCGTCCAAATCGATGAGCCTTGGATGGAAGCGCACCCCGAAAAGGCGCGCCGCTTCGGCTTGGCCGCTCTTCGGCGGGCGCTCGAAGGAATTGGCGGGACTACGGCGCTCCACATCTGCTTTGGTTACGCAGCGCTAGTTCCGGGACGGCCTGCGGCTTATTCGTTTTTGGAGGAGCTGGCGGATTCGCCCGTTCGACAGATTTCGATCGAGACGGCGCAGTCGTCGCTTGATACGAGCGTACTGGCCAAACTGCCGAAGAAGACCATTATCCTGGGCGTGATCGATCTATCGACGCATCAAGTGGAGACCCCGCAGATTGTGGCTGCGCGAATCAAGCGCGCGCTGCCTTTTGTTGCGTCAGATAGGCTGGTGCTTGCGCCCGATTGCGGAATGAAGTATCTGCCCGCGGATGTGGCGTTTGGCAAGCTCACCGCGCTCGCGGCCGGGGCGAAGCTAGTCCGCGCGGAGATTCATCGCCGCGCCGCCAACTGATCCGGCTCTTCGCAGTTTCCCGCACGCTCAACTCCCGCGTCAGTGGGATGCCACGCTTCCTGTAGCTTTACCGGTGATCTGCGAGGGGTCCGCGCCTACACGTCCGGTCATTTGATCCTTTGCGGCAGCGAGGCGGAAATCGTAATGGATACTCGGCAAGTCAGGCAGGGGCGACGATCGGTCAGTTTTATTCAGCGTGATGACCAGCGATTCATCGACGCCAAACACCGTATCCGAATCGATATGAGCATCGCCGGCCACGTAAAGCGCGGTGACGAGCTCGCGATAGCCCGGCGCGCCTATCACGAAATGAATGTGCGCGGGGCGATAACCGTGGCGCTTTTGCGCGCGGATCATGTCGCCGACGGGGCCGTCCATCGGGATCATGTAACCGGTGGGGCAGAGGCCGCGAAAGTAATAGCGTCCTTGGTCATCCGCGCGAAAACATCCGCGAAGATCCATCGTCGAGGGATCGTGCTTCTGCAAATCGTAATTGCCGGTTTCGTCGGGCTCCCAGACTTGCACCAGCGCGTTGGGAATGCCGCGCCCATTCGAATCGATCACCTGCCCGTAAAACACGACCTCGGTTCCTTCGCTTTCGGAGATGATGGAGTCGCCCAGCTTCATCATGGGCGCGTCCTGACGGTAGAACGGGCCGAGCAAGCTGGATTTTGTGGCAGCCGCCGTGGCGCGCTTGTCGTGCAAGGCGTTGGTAAGCGCGCTGAGGCCGAGGGTGTCCGAGAGGAGAATGAACTCCTGGCGATGCTCCGTACATTTCTGGCCGACCGCGGTGAGGAAGCGAATTCCCTCGAGCCATTCTGCCGGCGTGAGGTCCACTTCGCGAGCGAAAGTGTGCAAGTGACGTACCAGGGACGCCATGATCTCGCGCAGGCGCGGACTGGGAGTCGATGACATTTGCTCGAGCGCCGCATCCGTGATCGTGACTTCGTTGATGGCTCTCATCGTTTCTCCTCCTCATGCTGGGGGTATCTGCGCCGTGCTGCCAGGCGCAACCGCGCGCCATCATAGACCCTTTCCGCGAAACTTTCCGCTGCGTTTTGCTGCGCTTCGTTGACCCCGGGAGGGGAGCCACGGGATGAACCCTCCAGCTTGAGCTTCCGATTCCAAGCCGCGTGCATTAGAATACCGGGTCCGGAGGAACGGCGACCTTGGGGTTTGGCGTTGGAACTCGCCAATTTGGCGACGTGACGGTAATCGATATTCGGGGTCGCTTCACCTTGATTGAAGGGGAGGCGATCCATGAGTTATTGATGGATCTTTTGCACGAGGGGCGGAAGAAGGTACTGCTCAACCTTCAAGCGGTGACCTACCTCGACAGTTCGGGAATCGGGCAGCTCATTCGAGGGTTCTGCACGGCCAACAAGAACGGCGCTGAACTGAAAGCCGTTGACCTGAGCTCTCGAGCCCAGGAAGTTCTGCAGCTTACAAACCTGCACACGATACTCACCGATTTCCCCGACGAACAAGACGCTCTGCGCAGCTTTTTCGCCTAGTCAAGAGCCGAAGGCGGGTGAACGCAGCTTTACCCGTTCAGGGAAAGAGCTGCAATTACAAATCAGCGAAGGGCTTACGCGGCGGCGAGATACTGCCAAATGTTGCCCGTATACTTTAATTGGAAGACACCGCCCTCATCAGCGTGAAGGAAATAATCTCCCTTGGGTATGCGGTGCGCGCTTGAAGAACGCACGGAGCAGCGCGCCCAACGGGCCGGGCTGATACCTCGACCGTGTTTGCGGGGCTCGGAAACGACGTGGATTCCGTAGTTTACCCGGTATTCCACGCCGGTCGGCCGGGTCGGCACTAAACGTCCAGTTCCTTTGCGTTTTTGGCTCATGGATTACGATGCAGTATACCACCCTATGGTTTCTCGTAGCTCGAAATATTCACGTCGGCGCCACGATTATCGTAAACTATTGTTGTATGAACGACTTAATGTTACGGTGGGACGAGGAAATACCGATTGGCCGCAAGCGTGCCCGCAATTTAGAGCAGGAATCGCGGAAAAAACTGACTTTAGATAACGTCGGCTTCAATCTCGACCGGCGCTGTCCGTGTGGGTGTGTCGGAGCCTCAGCGAAGTACCTTTTGCGGAACCGGCTGACGCAGAGACCGCTTGTCGCCTTGGCGAAGCGTGACACCATCGCGGTCCAGGCGTTCTAGTAAGGGTAGTGCGACGCGGCGGCTGTTACCGAGCATCTGGCGCAATTCGCTTACGGTGGCCGGTCCGTGGGAGCGAATGAATTCGCGAACCATTTCGGTGGCGCGCTTCGCGCTCTCGGCGGCCAGCACGATTTCGGAACTCACCTCGAACACCTCTCCACTTTCAATCATGAATCGCAACGCTTGCTGCGACGCTATGTCCGGCGCCAAATCTTTTCGCGAGGGCGGATCGAACGGCTTGGCTGCGAGCACGGCGCGAATTCGCGCGCTGGCCGATTGAAGCTGCGGCGACAGAGCGGGGCGATGAGCCACGCGGCGAATCGCATTTCCCGAACGAGCGAATCCTTGCGCGCACAAATCCGCGACGATGGCATCGAAAATTTCGGCGACGGGCGCATCCAATTCGAGCGCCGCGCGCAAATCCGTGAGGGGCAGGCCTGCCTGCTCGGAATGTGCGCGGTGCCGCGCGTCAATGGCATCGACTGCGCGTTGGCGGACTTTTTTCCAGCGGGCAGCCTCGATTACGATCTCACCCACAACCATGACGCTGCCGTCCGCTTGCAACTTTGAAACGGCGGCAGCGACAGCGTCCGCGCTGAATCGCGATTTCCGAAGCATCTGAGATTTTTTCGCGGCGCCATCTCGCGCCAATCGCGAAGCCACGAAGCTTCCGGCGTCGTCCGGACCCTGCGCGCGAGGAGAAAGAAATTGCGCACGAGCCTCGGTGTGAAATAGGCGCTGGCTGGCGTCCGGATCGAGAACAATTCCTCCCGCTAGCGTGCTGTGTTCGGACCAATCCCGCAGGACAAACCGATCTCCCGCAAACACGAAGGCCGGTTCTTCCACTCGCAATTGAGCCAGGGCGCGTTGGCCTGGAGCCAAATCCTCGCGGTTGTGAAAAGCAATTCGAGCGGCGGTGTTTCCACTGCCGTGGTGAACGTGCAAGCGCGCGCCATCCTTTACGGGACGCGCGGCCCTCGCGGAAATCTCCAGGAGCACGTCGATGGTTCTGCTTGGCCCTCCGAAATCGCTCAAGGTAATCACATCGCCGCGATGAACGTCCTCGACGGCATCGAGAGAAAGATTGAGCGCGGTGCGCGAGCCCGGCCCGCTGGTTTCCAAATCGCGATTATGAGATTGGATGCTGCGGATGCGCGCAGTCTTGGCCGAAGGTTGGATCACGACGTTTTGGCCGCGGCGCAGCATTCCTCCGCTCAAGGTGCCTGTGACTACGGTTCCGATGCCTTGCAATTTAAATACTCGGTCAATGGGCAGGCGCGGCTTGCCAATATCGGCCGGAGCTGGTGCGTCCGCGAGAACTTGCGCGAGAGCGGTCTTCACGTCGCCAATTCCCCGCCCAGTGACAACGGATGCGGGGACAATTGGAGCGTCCGCAAACGGCGTATCCTTCAATTTTTCGCGGATCGCAGCTACAGTGCTTTGTTCGTTTTGCACCAGATCGATTTTCGTCAGCGCCACAACCGCGCGTTTCACGCCGAGATAGGTGAGAATTTGCAAGTGCTCTTCGGTCTGCGGCATCCAGCCATCGTCGGCGGCCACAACGAGCAGGGACAGATCAATCGAACCGACACCCGCTACCATATTTTTCACGAAGTCTTCGTGCCCCGGCACGTCAACAATTCCGAGAACTATCGGGGACTTGCCGGCCGTGGACGGCAGTTCGAGATGCGCGAAACCGAGATCGATTGTAATTCCGCGGAGTTGTTCTTCGGGCAAGCGGTCCGGATCGGTGCCGGTAAGCGCTTTGACCAAAGCGCTTTTGCCGTGGTCCACGTGTCCCGCAGTGGCTAATATGAAATGGCGTGCGCCTTCCATTGGCGAATCACTTCTCCTTCAGAAATTCACACGAACGAAGCCACCCGTCGATTCTCGTGAAACGCTTAGTCGGCTACCACCGCTCTGATTGCATCGGCCAATTGCGCGTCCTGGCGCGGGAAAATCGTCCGCAAGTCCAACTTCAGCTTACCGCGCGCGATATATCCGACTACCGGCACGGCATGTTCCCTCAATCTTGTGGCGAGATCCTGCGGCTTAAGCGTTTTGTGGGAGAGATCGATCGTCACCGAGGGAATCACCGACTGTGGCAGCGTCCCTCCGCCGATTTGTGCCTGCCCGGCGCCGACACTGGCGCTCAACGGAAGCCCCGCAAGCGCTGAAATGACTTTGTCGGCGCGCGAACGCAATGTATCCACGGGTGTGTTCAGCATCTCCAGCACCGGAATGCACGCCGCAGCGCGCATGGCTTCATCCGATGCGCCGGATTCTCCTCCAGAACCTAAATAGATATCGGCGACGGTTTCGAGCGCGGATAAAATCAGTTTGTCGCACCGGAGCGCGCGAAACAGCGGATTGCGCTTGATCGCGCCGACGAGCGCAGCTTTTCCGGCAATGATGCCCGCCTGCGGCCCTCCGAGCAGTTTGTCTCCGCTGAAGCAGACTAAATCGACGCCACGGCGTATCACTTCGGCAGGAGTTGGCTCGTGTTCCACTCCCGGCGTCGCTTCCGTTTCGACGATGGCGCCGCTGCCAAGATCTTCGACAAAGGGAATACGTTTTCTTCGCGCCAACGCCGCAATTTCCTGCGGGGGCGGCGACTCAACGAATCCGCCCATAAAAAAATTGCTGCGATGAACCTTCAGGATCAAAGCAGTTTCGCGGGTGATCGCGCGGGCATAATCTGCAATCGTCGTATGGTTGGTAGTGCCCACCTCGCGCAGCTTTGCACCGCTGGATTCGAGGATGTCCGGAATGCGGAAGCCGCCTCCGATCTGAATGAGTTCGCCGCGAGAAATGATTACTTCACTTTTGCGCGCGCGCATTGCGTGTGAGCCTTTGCGGGCACTTCGCCCGGAAGCGGCCTCGGGCCCTTCGGCAAAAGTGGCGCAGAATCAAAACCAGCGCAGCGGCATTGTTGTTCACCACGGTTGCGGCTTCAGAGGAACACAAAAGCGATAGCGCCCGCTCGAGATAGGCGGCGCGTCCGCCTCGCGCTCCCCCGGTAAGATCATATTCAAGATTGTTGTAGCTGGATCCGATTAGCTTCAGTTTCTCGATCACCGCCGGCCCCAGCGGTGCGCGTCCAAAATTGGTGTGTATCAGAATTCCCGTGCCGTTAATCACAGGCTGAATGCGGCCGGCGGACAAATTGCGGAGCTTCGCTCGAATCGTCGAGACCACGGCGTCAAATTCCGGAATCGTCTTCTGCTTGCGGAGGGCACCTAACTCCCGGCGCACTTGGTCGAGGACTAGCGGACGAGGAAGCCCGGCATCGCCGAGGGATTGCAGGACCTTCTCGACAGATGGTATGGCCCGAAGCCGGGAGGCATTCATGCACGAACCCGTATTCGCGGTTTCGCGGCACGCACAATCCGGCCGATGATCGCGGCGGAAAGGGCGCGGCGAGCCTTCAGAAGCTTCAAAACGGCAGGAAGGCGCTTTTGCGGGACGCAGAGGAGAAGGCCGCCGCTCGTTTGCGCGTCGGTGAGCAAGGCCTTCTGTACGTTGCTCGTGCCATCCCATTCGGTAAACTCATTCGCGTAGGCGAGATTGTCGCGGCTGCCGCCAGGGATGCAGCCTTGGGCGATCAGGTCGAAGACTTCTTCACTGATCACCGGCACACTCGACGCCTCGATTTCCGCGCTGACGTGGCTGGACGCGCACATCGCGCCAAGGTGGCTCAGAAGCCCGAACCCGGTTACATCAACAGCGCCCTTTACGAAGCCGCGTTCCGCCAGTTCCGCGCCAATCTCATTCAAGCGGGACATGGTGGCGATGGCTTTGCTTTCGAGTTCGGGCGTTGCCAATCCGCGCTTTATGGCCGTGGTGATCACGCCAGTGCCGAGCGGTTTTGTCAGGACCAGCGTGTCGCCCGGGCGGGCATTCGCGTTGGTCATCATGCGCAGTGGCGAGACGACGCCGGTTACGGCAAAGCCGAAGATTGGCTCAGGCGCTTTGATGGTGTGTCCGCCGATGAGCACGCACTTTGCCTCTTTGATCTTTTCCGCCCCGCCACGCAGGATTTGATTCACCACGTCGAGTGAAATCGTATCGGCAGGCATCCCGGCCAGATTTAGCGCGGTGAGCGGGCGCCCGCCCATGGCGTATACATCGGATAACGCATTGGTTGCCGCGATCTGCCCGTAAGAATATGGGTCGTCCACGATCGGAGTGAAAAAATCCGTGGTTTGCACCAGCGCACGCCGCCGGTCAATGCGATAAACGCCCGCATCGTCGCCGGTAGCCGCGCCGACCAGGACGTTTCGATCCTTCAGCATGGGCACCTGATGCAAGACTTGCGTCAGCGCCTGACGGCTGAGCTTGGATGCGCAGCCCGCGCAGGATGAAAGTGCCGTCAGCTTTAGTGGTGCTTCTTCACCCGACATGAGCGGTTACCTCCGGGAAACCACAACCAGTATACGACTTTGGAAAAGTTGGCGGAGAGGGTAGGAA
>CAVPWV010000021.1:0-14738 GCA_963709445.1 uncultured Acidobacteriota bacterium | reverse complement strand
ACGGGTACCTACGCCAGCGAGAGGTCCAAGCATCAACGGCCCCCAAGCGCATTCCGCGCCGGCCAGAGGGAGAGCCGGTTCCGCTCTCCTTTTCGCAGCAGCAGGTGTGGTTGCATTCTCAAATGGCGGGCGATATCCCGGTTTACAACGAAGCGATAACCATCTTCAGGACCGGCCCCCTCGATGTTGCGGTGCTCGAGCGTTGCCTGGCCGAGATTGTCCGGCGCCACGAAATCTGGAGAACAACCTTCGATGCCAAGGACGGTCAACCCTTTCAGGTGGTTCACCCAGCCTCGGATCGATTTCCGATGAAAAGCGCTGATCTTCGGAGCCTATCGGAGTCTGAACGAGCCACCGAAGCAACATCGTTGGCCGTCCAAGATGCGCACAAGGTCTTTGATTTGAGGAAAGGGCCGCTTCTACGCGGCACACTCGTGCGAATGCACGAGGAAGAGTATCGGTTGTATCTGACCTTCCATCAAATTGTCTTTGACGCTGTGAGCGCCTACCGGGTCCTATTGCCGGAATTGGCGGTGCTCTACGAAGCGTTCTCGGCTGGAGAGCCTTCGCCGCTTGCCGATCCACTTCTGCAATACGGCGATGTCGCCTACTGGCAACAGAAGACTCCCGCAACGGACGATTGGTCCCGACAATGGTCGTTCTGGCGCGAGCGACTTTCGGGCGAACTTCCCACGCTGCAATGGCCGAACGAAGGCGTGAGGCCCGCTTATCAAACGCACCGAGGAGCGATCCACCGATTCAAATTTGATTCGAAGGTGACCGAACTGCTTACATCTTTTTGCCGGCAAGAAGCCATTTCATCCTACATGGCTTGCTTGGCGGGATATGCGGCATTGCTGAGCCGTTACACCGGACAACAAGATATTGTGATCGGAGGCCTGTCGGCGGGCCGGCGGCGCTCCGAAACGGAGCTTACGATCGGCTATTTCGTCAATCCGCTGGCGTTGCGCATTGATCTTTCCGGAAATCCCACATTTCGAGACCTTGTTCGCCAAGTGCGCGGCACCGTGCTCGACGCGCTGGCAAACGACGAGGTTCCATTCGAAAAGATCGTGGAGGAATTGCACCTTCGGCCGGATCCTAGCCGCAATCCGATTTTCCAATTGATTCTTTCGCAGCAGCCAAAGGTGTCCCCCTTTGCGCCCGGATGGGACCTCCTCACCGAAGAAGTTTCGAACGGCGGCTCAAAGCTGGACATGACCATCGTCCTTGACGAAACGGCCTGACACCATTTCCGGGCCGATTACGTACAACCCCGACTTGTTCGACGCTGCGACGATTACGCGACTGGTCCAGCATTGGCAAACCTTGTTAGCGGGTGCGCTGGCGGCGCCGGATCGCAGCATCGTGGAACTTCCATTACTGACCGATTCTGAACGCCAGCAGATCTTGGTGGACTGGAACAGCACGCGAGTCGAGTACCCAAAGGATCAGTGCGTGCACGAGTTGTTCGATGCTCAGGTAGAGCGCGTTCCCGATGCTACCGCTTTGAAATTCAAAGACGAAGAGATGACCTACGGCGACCTCGGCGCGAAGCAACCAGCTCGCCCGCTATCTGCAAAATTTAGGTGCAGGGCCGGATACCCCGGTGGGCCTCCACTTGGGGGCGCTCGCCCGAAATGGTTGTGGGCTTAATGGCGATTCTGAAGGCTGGCGCCGCTTGTCTGCCTACAGACCCCACTTATCCGGCGGATCGATTGAGTTTCATGTTGGCCGATACACGGGCTCCAATCTTACTGACGACTACCGCGCTCGAACCGCAGTTGCCACAGCACGGCTTCCGGGTGGTTCTTGTCGAGATGCAGACCCACACCTTCGGTCTTATGCAAGAAAGCCGTATCGCGGCGTCTTGCGTCAGCCCTGACAATCTGGCCTACATCATTTATACGTCGGGGTCAACGGGGCGTCCGAAAGGGGTCCAGGTCGACGCACGGGGGCCTGGTGAATTCGACGCTGGCCCGCAGCACATACTACAAAAACCCGGTGGGCAGCTTTCTGCTGCTCCCTTCTTTTGCCTTCTACAGCTCCCTGGCGGGAATCTTTTGGACGCTCGGTACCGGTGGCACGCTGGTGCTGCCTCCAGATGAATCGCGCTGCGACCTGACCGAGTTGGTCGACTTAATGGTTCGCCACGGCGTTTCGCACATGCTTTGCGTGCCCACTCTGTATCGCCAACTTCTGGAGGAAGCTTCGCTTGATCGTGTTTCCTCACTCCGTGTCGCGATTGTGGCCGGCGAAGAGTGTCCAAAGGAATTGGTGGAAAACCATTACCGGTCAAATCCGCAGGCAGCACTGTTCAACGAGTATGGACCAACGGAAGGCACCGTCTGGAGCAGCGTATATCGTTGCGAGCCCGATTCGCGCTCTACCCGCGTTCCGATCGGACGGCCGATCGCGAATGCACAACTTTATATTCTCGATTCTCGCTTCCAGCCGGTCCCAGTGGGCGTTCGCGGCGAGCTTCACATTGCGGGAGCTGGAATAACTCGGGGCTATCTGAACCAGGTAGAATTAACCAGACAAAAGTTCGTCTCCAACCCGTTCAGCGATCAACCGGGAAGCCTCTATAAGACGGGCCATCTTGCGGCTACCTGCCGGACGGCAATATTGAGTATCTCGGCAGGGTCGACCAGCAAGTTAAAATCCGCGGATTCCGGATCGAACTGGGTGAGATCGAGGCTGCGCTGGGTGTTTGCCCAGGCGTCCGCTCGGCGGTGGTTTCCATCTTCGACGACGCGCGCGGCGACAAACGCCTGGTCGCTCATGTGGTATCGCAAGATCGACAAGATGTGACGGCCGCCATCTTGCGGGGGCAGCCGAAATGCAAGCTCCCCGCGTACATGGTTCCGGACACCTTCGTGTTCCTCGATACTCTGCCCCTCTCTTCGAATGGAAAGATTGACCGGCGGGCCTTATCTATGTCTGTGCCCAATCAAGACGAACTGCCTGCGATCGGGTTCACCGCTCCCCGCGACGACGTGGAAATTCGGCTGGCAAAAATCTGGGAAGAAACGCTCGGGATCAAGAACGTCGGCATCGGCCACAACCTGTTTGACCTGGGAGCCCATTCTCTTCTGGTCGCTCGGCTCCTCGCGCGAGTTGAGCGAGAATTCGGCCGAAGGATGACTTTTGCGTCGGTTTTTGAAGCAGCCACAATTGAGTTGTTTGCCCGCGCTCTTCGCAAGGCAAGCGCTCCGGCCCCAATTGTCGAGGTCATTCCCATTCAAGCGGCCGGCTCAAGCCACCTTTCTTCGGAATTCGCTGGGGCTCTCTGTGGCGGCCTGTATCGGAGCACCTAGGCGCCGACCAGCCGATACTGTGCGTGGACTTCGACCAGTCGATCGTCGGCGAGTTGCACAAACCCTATTCGCTGGAGGAATTCGCCGGGTATGTCGTTCGGGCGATTCGCGAATACCGTCCTCAGGGTCCGTATTTTCTTGGGGGGTTCTGCGACAATGCTCTACTCGCGTATGAATCTGCGAGACAGCTTTTGAATCAAGGGCAGCAGGTTGATTTACTGGCAATCGTCGACGCACGGAATCATTTTTATTTTCGACACAATCCATACCTAGTCGCCCACAAACCGTTCCGGCAGCGCCTAGCCTCCAAATTTGATAAGTTACGAGCACTGAAGAAAAGCGAGGCGCCCCTCTATGCAGCGGAGCTTCGACAGGGAGTCTGGCGAAAACTCATTGGCGGGTAAAAGCGCCCTTAGCCCGGGCTCAGGCCCGCAGAAGCAGCGCCAAGCTCACGGATCTTGAGCAGGTACTTGCGTTCGCAAGCGCAATGTACAAGCCCCAGCCATACGGCGGGAGGATCGCTGTTCTACGGGCCGATACGAAGTTAGATCCGGCATTGAGCGGATGGAGGGATATGGTAACAGGTCCGATAGAAACGCATGAACTTGGCGGCAATCACCTGGGATATTTTCCGAGCCTCACGTCCAACATTTGGCCAACCGGCTGAGCATATCACTTGAAAATGCAGCCAGATCCTCCACAGATCGCAACGGTCCAAACGACCGATGAACTTCGCTCAAGTATTGAGCCAGCCGCCGTTGCGGTTGACGCTAGAAGAAAACACGGTGGATGTCTGGAGCGCCGATCTCGATCGTTCTCCTTACGAGATATGCCGTCTCGAAGAAACGCTCCCTTCTGACGAGCTTGAACGGGCCACTAATCTCCACTTCGCGAGAGACCGCCTGTGTTTTATCGCCTCTCGCGGGATCCTTCGCGACATTCTTGCGCGTTATGTTGGGCAATCCGCTAGCGCGCTCCGCTTCTCTTACGGCCGGTTTGGAAAGCCGGCGCTGGCAGACGATTGCGCCAGTGATTTACGATTCAATCTGTCCCGCTCTGGCAACGTGGCTCTCTATGCTGTAACGCGCAACCGTGAGATCGGAGTCGACGTAGAACGGATCGACTCGAGCTTCGTCGACGACGGAATTGAAGAAAAGTTTTTCTCCCGCAATGAAGTGGCCAAGCTTCGCTCGCTTGAAGCCGGCAGCGGCCTCGGGCGTTTTTCAATTGTTGGACCCGGAAGGAAGCCTATGTGAAAGCATGCGGCGGCGGCTTGCAAATCTCCTTGCAGAGTTTCGATGTTTCGCTCGCTCCCCATGAAGCTGTGGCATTTCTGGGCAAAGGGGAAGCGGGCTGGTCGCTGCTGGCACTGCCGCTGGGGCGTGACCACGCTGCTGCGGTCGCCGTCGAAGGAAACAATTGGGAATTGAGATCGTGGCAGTGGCAGATGGGGCCGACAGAATAAGATGGCCTGCGGCTAGCTTGGCGCTCGATCGTCGAGAATCCTCCCAAGATGCCCTGTCAAGGGGCTGCTTACGTTTCACCCGCCCGGACAGTTCAAGCCGAAGTCCTCGGCAAGTGTAGCCAATCTACTTGACGAGTTCATATGATTGTGACTCCCGCGAATCTCTTCTATAATGGAACATCTGTGTCTTCGAAGGACCGCGCGAAAACCTTATGTTAAGAAGCATTCAGCAGCGTGATTTGGATCGCAACCGCTGGATCAAGATCACCATGGGTGTGATCCTCGTCTTGATCTGCGTCAGCATGGTTGTCACGCTCATTCCCGGCCTGATGAGCGGAACGGGCGCCAGCAGCCCGGACGCAATTGCGACCGTCGCCGGCCAAAGCATCACCGCCGTTGATTTTCAGCAGCAATTCGATCAAGCCACGCGCAGTCAGTCCATCCCGACGATGCTCCGGCCAGCCTATGCCAAGCAAATCCTCGATCAAATGATCTTTCAGCGAGCCCTCGAATACGAGGCTGGCCAGATGGGTCTTCGCGTCACTCCCGAAGAAGAGGCCCAGCGCATCAAGGAAATTTTGCCGGATGCATGGTCGGGAAACACCTGGCTGAAAGACCGCTACGCCACGGAAGTCCAGACCCGAACAGGGATGGATGTGTCGGAATTTGAAAGCCTCCTTCGCGACGAGATGCTTGTCGATAAATTTCGCCGGCTCGTTACCGACGGCATTACCGTCAGCCAGCCGGAAATCGAACAGGAATTTCGATGGCGCAATGAAAAAGTCACTATTGCCTACGCGCTGATCGAGCCCGCCGATCTAGCCTCGTCGATCCATCCCAGCGACGCCGAGCTTTCCGCCTGGTTCGCCAAGAATATGTCGCGTTACCAGATGCCGGAAAAGCGATCCGCCCGTTACGCGTTGCTCGATCTCTCGAAGCTTCGGGCCAGCACCACCGTCAGCGACGATACACTGCGGGCCTACTACAACTCGCATATTGACGAATATAAAGTCGAGAATCGCGCCCACGTCGAGCACATTCTTTTCAAAACCGTTGGCAAAACGGATGCCGAAATCGCCGAGATCCGCCAGAAGGCCGAGGACGTCCTGAAGCAAGCCAAGCACGGCGCCAATTTTGAGGATTTAGCCAAGAAGTATTCCGAGGACGATGGCACCAAAGCGAAAGGTGGCGATCTGGGCTGGATTGTCGATGGCCAGACCGTCCCCGAGTTCCAGCAAGCCGCGTTTACTCTGCCCAAGGGCTCAATCTCGGATCTGGTGAAAACTCAATACGGCTTCCACATCATAAAAGTCCTGGACCGCGAGACGGCGCATACCAAGAGCTTTGCGGAAGTCCGAGATTCCATTCTTCAAACCGTGCTCGACCAGCAAGTGAACACAGAAGCGAACGACGTTTCAAACCAGATGGCCGAGGCTGTCCGCCAGTCTGACCGCCAGTCCCTTGACGATCTCGCGAAAAAGTTCCATCTCGAGGTGGGCGACACGCCGGGGGCTTCCATGACGGACACGATCATGCCGCTCGGCAATTCCCCGGAATTGCACCAGACGCTTTTTTCGCTCCGCCCCGGCGAGTTGAGCCAGCCGATCCAGATCGATAGCGGCTTCGTAATTATCACTCCGAAGAATATTTCCCAGGCGCACCAAGCCACCCTAGCCGAAGTCCATGACAAAGCTCTAGCCGACTACCAGCATGAGAAGTCCCTTGATCTCGCTCGTTCCCGCGCCGAAGAAATCTCGAAGCGAGTGCGGGCCGGCGAAGACTTCGACAAAGTAGCTGCTTCTTTGGGTCTCATGGTTAAAAAGTCCGATCCCTTCGCTCGAAATGGCTCGATTCCCGACGTTGGCACCAGCCGCCAGCTCGCTGCCGCCTTTACCCTTTCCGTCGGGCAGACTGGGAGTCCGATTCAAAGCGGCGAAAACTGGGTTGTCTATCGCACCTTGTCGCATGAGGTGCCCGATCCCGCCGATCTTGCCAAGCAGGCAAGTGATCTCCGGCAGGAACTTCTCCAAACTAAACAGAACGCCGCCTTCGAGGCGTTCCACACCGGCCTCGTTAATCGTTTGACTCAAGAAGGCAAGCTCACCATCAACACGGACGCAGTCGACCGCATTACACGTTCAAGTTAGCCAACTCAGGGACATCACGCACTTTAGTTTTTGCGTGCGCGATTTTATACTTCTGCACCATCGCATCTGATAGAAAAAAAGGCACTTATTTGTTTTATGTTGGCCTTGTAGGTCGTACTACGAAGCGTTAGAATGGCCTTCTCCGTAGCGCCTGCCCCGAAGCCAGCGGGGTGCGACCTGCACCGGAAGCCCTCCCCGGTCTAGACGCTTGGCAGCCGAGTAGCCAGTTCTTCTGAGGAGCACTCATATGCCGATAAAGGGTCTTACACCGGGAAGACTTGAAATTGTTGCGCGTGCGGATCGTCCCATCCGTCTCGGACGCGAGACCGGTCGGGCGGCAGCTTCCTACAGGAAGAAGCTCGCATACATCAACCAGGGGAAGCACTCTAAACTCAACGAATATCACTGCGCCATCGAGCGCACTCAGAATCGCAAGTACAACGTCCGTTTACGGGCCGTATTTGGCGCCGGTCCTCAACGAGCCGATTCCGGAGGTTCGCCAAAGCCTCGCGTCGCTAGATGGACACTCTCGGCCTATTTTCTGGCCTCTTCTTTCAACGTGGCGATGAAGAAACTGGCTCAATCTCTGCAACTGCTACAGAAGAATGAAGATCGCCTTCGTTTCTGGGGTGTGGAGCGGACCGACGACCCCAATGTGGCTGGCGACCTTCTCCGCGAATTCGGCCTCTGGCTGGATCGCCGAAGAGAATTCCCCCGCAAAATTGCTGAATTCAGAGTGCCTCGCGAGCGCATGATTTCGGCTGCCGCGCTGGCGCCCGTCCGGCGGATCCTGGCGGACTCGATAGCCGAGAGGCGCCCGATTTATCGCACGGAGCTCGCGGGCGACTAGACGTCGGCGGCGAAAGCGGAAGTCGCTCGATCAACCCCAAAAGTCTATTTGCCGCGAAGCAAGACCTCGCCGTGTGCTACCACAACGTCGTTCAGGGAGAGGCGGTAACGATACGAGCCGGGGTTCAGGCCAGGGCGCGTGGCTCCACTGGATAAGCGCACACCGGCCGGCGCCTGGAAAACATTCGAGGAAAACGGGGATCGCTGCGAGTCAAATTCAATCTTCATGTTGCCGGCGTTTGAAAACCACACCACTTGCTCGCCGGGATCGATCACTACGGCTTCGGGAAGCACACCCACCATCACCATTTTTTCAGCAGCCACTTATGTCCTTTCGCCGGACCGGCGTCAAAAGCCTACGAGGCGATTTCGCGGACCGCTTCGGCGATGTGACGTGCCGAGATGCCGAACGCGTCCACCAGTTCGTCCGGCTTACCAGAATGGGGCATTTCCCTGACGGCGAGCAACCGGAACTTCGAAGGCGCCGCGCCCACTTGGGCCAGCGCGGAAAGGACGGCCTCTCCGATTCCTCCCTCCGCCCAGTGGTCTTCCACCGTGACGAGACGACCGCTCGTGGCGCTAATCTCCGCGGCAAGCGCTTTCCCATCAAGCGGTTTCACGCAGTACAGATCGATTACGCGAATCGCGGTGCCCTGGGACTTCAGCTCATCCGCGGCTTTTAGCGCCTCGTGAACCGTTATGCCCCCGCCAATCACGGTCACGCGGTCTTGGGCGCTTTTTCGCGGGACCTTGAAGCCGGGAACTGGAAACTTCTCCTCCTTCGAGTACAGAATGGCGGTTTTTGGTCGCGACGTGCGCAGGTAATTGATCCCGCTTCGCCGCGCCATTGTTTCAGTCAGCCGCTCCGTGGACATCGCATCGCTCGGATAAAACACCGCCGAGCCGTGAACAGCGCGGAACATGGCTATGTCCTCCAGCGCCATCTGTGAAGGCCCGTCCTCGCCGATCGACACGCCGCAGTGGGAGCCGCACAGGTTGATATTCGCCCGGCTGATGGCCGCCATGCGGACGTTGTCATACGCGCGCGACAGGAAGCACGCAAATGTATCGAGGAACGGGACCTTACCCCGCGCGGCCAGTCCAACGCCCAGGCTCACCAGGTTTTGCTCCGCAATGTAGCCCTGGAAAAAATGATCGGGGAAAGCCTTCTGGAAGATCTCAGAAAAGGTAGAATTTTTCACGTCCCCCGAAACAGCCACGATGTCCGGATTCACCGCGCCTAGCCGCTTGAGCGCAAAACCGTAGGCCTCGCGGGTTGCCACCGGCTTGCCGACTTCGTAATCGGGTGCTGCGGGCGCCGGAAAATCGGGCGGTTTGGGCAGCGAAGCACGCGCATAGGATTTGCCGGGATCGGGGGGAACCGCGATTGCCCCTCCGAGTTCCTTCTCGGCTCGCGCAAGCTCATCCTTGGAAAATGGCTTGCCATGCCAATGTTCTTTGCCCGCGACCTCGCTGAAACCGTGGCCTTTAATCGTCCGCGCGAGAATCGCTTGCGGCCTGCCTTTAGTGGCCTTGGCGCGGTCAAGAGCGGCAAGGACGGCAGGCACGTCGTGCCCGTCAATCACTTCAGCGGCGAAGCCTTCCGCCACGAATTTCTGGCGGTAAATTTCCATGTCATGCTGGTACATCGTCGGCTCGCTTTGCCCGAGGGCGTTAACGTCCGCGATCACCGTCAAATTGTCGAGCTTGTAATGTCCAGCAAACTCCGCTGCTTCCCAGATTTGGCCTTCCGCCATTTCGCCATCGCCAAGCAGGACATAAACGCGAGTAGCGCTTTTGTCCAGCCGCGCGCCGATGGCGAGGCCGGCGCCAACCGATAGCCCCTGGCCGAGCGAGCCGGTGGCGGCGTCGACGCCTGGAATTCGCGGAGTGGGATGGCCCTCGAGTTCGCTGGAAAACTCTCGCAGCGTCATCAGGCGCGATTCTGGGAAAACGCCCGCTTCAGCGAGCGCCGCATAGAGAACGGGCGCCGCATGGCCCTTCGAGAGCACGAAACGATCCGCGTCCGGCGAGTTCGGATGCTTGGGATCGAACTTCATGGCGTAGAAAAAAATCCCGGCCATCAACTCCGCCGCGGACATGCAGGACGTCGGGTGACCCGATCCAGCGGCGGTCGTCTCCATCATGGAAAGAATGCTGAGTCTCCGGGCTTTCTCCTTGATCGTCTCAACGACGGAAGCGGAGGGTGCTGCTTGTGTGGTCGCGCTCATGGGAACGGCTCCTTAGTTCGTGCGGCTAGGCAGAAACTGAAGTTTACAACTTTGAGGCCCAGTCCGCGAGGCTGTTTCCCCGCGCTCCTTAGCATCGATTTGTGAGGGTTGTGGCCGGTTCTACCGTAGACGCTTTTCTTTACACCCACCGTGGACGACTTTTCTTTACACCAACAAGGACTTGCATTCCCTACGTGCCTTCGGCTAAAAATATTAATGTATCCTCGTAGTGTGCCCAGACGCAAAAAACCGATCCATTCCAGCCTTTACCATCGGCCATTCGACGCGGCCTATCGACGAATTCGTTGAATTCCTGCGCGCGAATGGCGTCAAGCTTCTGATCGACATACGCACAATTCCCAAATCGCTCCACAACCCGCAATTCAATGGCGACACGCTGGCAAAATCGCTGCGTGCCGCGCGCATTCGATATCTCCACATGAAGGAACTAGGTGGGCTCCGCCGAGCTAAGCCGTATTCGATCAATCTAGGCTGGCGCAACGCGAGCTTTCGCGGCTTCGCGGACTACATGCAGACGCCCGAGTTCGCAGAGGCACTTGAGCGCGCCATCAAATTGGCAGCCACGCGCCCGACTGCCCTCATGTGCGCAGAGGCAGTTCCATGGCGCTGCCATCGCTCGCTTGTTGCTGATGCACTGCTTGTCCGCGGGATCCTTGCGCTAGAAATCGTCAGCAAGGCGGAGCCAAAGGCTCACAAGCTAACACCCTTCGCCCACGTCCGCGGCACAGAGGTCACCTATCCCAGCGACCAGCGATCGCTGCTGCCCACCTGACGACCAATTGGCGAAGCATGCGCGATCAGTGCGGCGGGGGGACTTCGCCCGGGGCGGCCTTTGGCGGTCTCTGCATGACGAAAGCCACCGGGACCAGGCAGATAACCACGATCGCGAGAGTGGCGACAACATCGCGGAATGCCAGGGCCGAGGCCTGCTGCTCCATCATCATGGCAATGCGAATGTACGCTTGGTGAGTGGCTTGCGCCGCGCTGACCCCTCCGCTTCGGAGACTGGCCGAGATGCCCTCGACCATCGCGCGGAAACGGGGATTACCGTTTTGCATGTTGGCCGAGAGATAGACCTGCCGTCTCTGGGTGCTGCGCGTCACCATTGTACTGACCACTGCGATGCCTATGCTCCCGCCGATATTGCGCACAAAATTCATCATGCTCGAAACCTGATTATTCTTTTCCCGCGGAATGCCCGCGTAGCACAGCACATTCGACGGAATAAAAATGAATGCCAGGCCCGCAACCTGGTACGTGCGCAGCATCGCCGCCGTCCCGAAATCCATCGCCAGGCTCAAATGAGTCGCCATGTGATAAAGGCCTGCGGCGGTCGCGGCATAGCCAAATGCCAGCAGAATGCGCGGATCCATTTTGCCTGTCAGCACCCCGGACAGCGGCATGGTCAGCATCATCAAGAAACCGCCGAGCGCCATACACTCGCCGGCTTGCGCGGCCGTGTAGCCCATCAAGGTTTGCAGAAATTCCGGCAGCAACACGGTCGTTCCGTAGAGAACCGATCCGAGCATGACCATCGAAAACATTGCCGCTGCGAAATTGCGTTTTTTCAAAAGCCGCAGTTCTACAATCGGATGCGGGTGCCGCCATTCCCAAATCACCCAGCAAATCAAGATTGACCCGGCAATGATCGACCCCACCGTGATCAAGCGCGAGCCGAACCAGTCCAATTCTTGTCCCTTGTCCATCACCATCTGTAGGCAGCCAATGCCCAAGGCCACCAGTCCCAGGCCGATGTAATCGATACCCGCCCTTTTCGCCTTTTCACGCTCTTCGCTGAGATACGGCGGATCCTCTACGAACTGATAGGTGAGATACAGCGACACAATGCTGATGGGAACGTTGATATAGAAAATCCAGCGCCAACTATAGTTGTCGGTGATCCACCCGCCGATCGTGGGACCGATCGCGGGCGCCAGCACCACCGCCATCGCGTAAATCGAAAACGCCATGCCGCGCTGCTCCGGCGAAAACGTATCGGCCAGGATCGACTGCTCGCTTGGTTGCAACCCGCCGCCGCCGACGCCTTGCATCACTCGAAAAAAAACGAGCATTCCCAGTGTCGGCGCTAATCCGCAGAGAAAGCTGCTGCCCGCGAACAAGACTACGCAAAACATGTAGTACCGCTTCCGTCCGAATCGCGTCGCGAGCCACGCGCTGATGGGGAGGACGATGCCGTTCGATACTAGGTAGCTCGTAAGTACCCAGGTCGCTTCGTTGATGCTCGCGCCAAAACTTCCCGCGATGTGCGGCAGGGCGATGTTCGCCACGGAAGTGTCGAGCACCTCCATGAACGTGGCGAGCGTGACCACGAAGGCGATGAGCCACGGGTTGTAGCGCGGCCGCCACGCGCTATGGTCGATCGCTATCGCGCCCGCAGCCATATGTCCCTCTTGTAATTGCTGAACATTGGAAATAATATACGTGCATGTATGTATCCTGTAAAGCGCGAAGGGCTGGCGCGTTTCGATGAGCGGCCCCCACCTAAGTCCTGCCAACACAGCAGCTCAGCGGAGAGCCACCCCGGCTCTTTCGCGACAACGGGCGCGCACCGAAGCAACTCGAAGGAAGCTCCTCGCCGCCGCTGAAAAGACCTTCGCGCGCGACGGCTTTGAAGCGGCGCGTCTAGAAGACATCGCCTCGTTGGCGGGTTATACGCGTGGCGCCTTTTACGCCAACTTCAAAAGCAAGGAAGACATCTTCTTCGCCCTGCTCGAAGAATGGGTAGGCCAGCGGGTCGCCGAAGTCAACGCGCTACTCGCGCAGGAGGATACTCCCGCTAAGCGCCTGCGCGCCCTGCGCGAACATTACGCACAAATTGCAAAGGACCGCCGGCTGGCTCTGCTTTCGCTGGAATTCAAGTTGTTCGCTATCCGCCATCCCCAAGCGCATGCCCGATTGCGCACGCGCCAGCGGCCCCTTCGCGCCTGTGGAAGCGACCTTGTGCGCCGCATCGCGCATGAAATCGGTCGCGATTTGCCGATATCGAGCACCGGTGCCGCCACCGGACTCGGCGCCCTCTCAAATGCACTCTTGCTCGAGCACCTGGTCGACAACACAATCGTCACCGACAAGGATATTCGCTATCTCCTCGGCGCGTTCTTCGACGCCATCCTGGGAACGCGAACGACGCGGTAATTCGCTCTGCCGCCCATTGTATTGGCCCTCGCCATCAAATACTCCCGTTGCTTTTCCCGGAAGAAAAGCGGACGCCCGGCCCGTCCTCGTGCGAATTCGAATTCTATGGCAAAGTAGGACGCAATGGCCGCTTCGGGGAACCCCACCAGCGCAGGCACCGTCGCGTTCAGCTATCCTTCATACAGACATTATCAGGCCGCCCGTTTCTTCATTGTGCTCGCCACCGAAATGCAGTCCGTCGCCGTGGGCTGGCAGGTCTACGAAATCACCCGAAACACGCTCGACCTCGGCCTCGTCGGCCTTGCTCAATTTCTTCCCGGCGTTTTGTTGTTTCTCGTTTCCGGCCACACGGCCGACCGCTACGACCGCCGCAAGCTTCTGACGCTCGGCTATGCGGGTTTTGCGATCTGCTCGGGCCTCTTACTCGCCATCAGTTTCAGCCGCACGCATTCTGTCCGTCTGATCTATGGCGTCGTCGTGCTTGTCGGGATCGTTCGCTCGTTCAACGCGCCTGCGAGCCGCGCCATCCTGCCGCTGCTTGTCCCGGAAGAACACTTCCGCAGCGCGTTCGCGTGGGGCGCGACGATTTTTGAAGGCGCCACGATTCTCGGTCCCGCAGTCGGTGGATTGATCTACGGAATCTCTCGCAATGCCTCGCCTGTCTACGCCTCCGCAATGATCGCCGCTGGAGTTGCGGCGGTCTCGATGCTCGGCGTGGTCCCGCGATTCAGGCCACGCACCCGCGAACCGTTCAACGCGAAAGTCGTTCTCGCCGGCCTGCACTACATCTGGCGCGAAAAAATGGTCCTCGGATCGATTTCGCTCGATATGTTCGCGGTGCTTCTAGGCGGCGCGGTTTATCTGCTTCCCGCGTTTGCGAGCGACATTCTGCGCACTGGGCCGCTTGGCCTCGGCCTCTTGCGCTGCGCGCCGGCAATCGGCGCGGCCGTGATGGCCGTGCTGCTCGCGCACCGGTCCCTCGGCCAGCAACTCCGGTGCGAAAATGCTGTGGTGCGTGGCGGGATTTGGGTTGGCCACTATTTTGTTCGGCATCTCGCGCAGCATGGCGCTCTCGATGGTGGCCCTAATTCTGGTCGGCGCCACGGACATGGTCAGCGTGGTGATTCGCGGAATCCTGATTCAGCTGGTGACGCCGAACGAAATGCGCGGGCGCGTGAACGCCGTTGACATGCTTTTCATCGGCACGTCAAACGAGCTTGGCGGATTCGAATCCGGCGCTACGGCAAAAATCTTCGGTACCGTCCCGGCCGTGGTGATCGGGGGAATCGGCGCAATCGCGATCACTGCCGTATGCGCAGCGCTGTTTCCGCAGCTGCGAAAGCTAGACGAACTTCCGTCCGCTGAGAGCGCGCTCGAAGTTGCCGCACCGGTGAAATAGGTGCGCGCAACGGGAACAGGAGGATAACGTAGTGCCGACCGCTAGGCCTTCGGGGAGGTCATGATCTGGACGAGCTGCCCGGCGTTCTTACCTGAATTGCCGGACGTGCCGTCCATCAAATCAGGATCTTCATACTTGTTGAAAATAGTC
>CAVPWV010000020.1:0-46440 GCA_963709445.1 uncultured Acidobacteriota bacterium | reverse complement strand
TCATCTTCGCTCGCTGGCGGAGAAGGTGAAGGAAGGCATTCGAGCCGCCGGGCGGCACGCCGATCGAATGCAACACCATCGTGATTTCCGATGGAATCACTATGGGAACGGAAGGCATGAAGGGCTCTCTAGTATCACGCGAGGTGATCGCCGATTCGATCGAACTTTTCGTGCGTTCGCACGCCTTCGATGCTGTGGTCGCAATTTGTGGCTGCGACAAGACAATTCCCGGAACGGTGATGGCTCTCGCGCGGCTGAATCTGCCCGGCCTTTCCCTTTACGGTGGATCGATTCTGGCGGGGAAGTTCCACGGGCACGACGTGACCATACAAGACGTGTTCGAAGCTCCCGGGGCTTTCGCCGCAGGCAAAATGACCGAGAAGGAAGTATGCGAACTGGAAGATCACGCGTGTCCGGGAGCGGGGGCGTGCGGCGGACAGTTCACCGCCAACACTATGGCGACGGCAATCACTTTTCTCGGCATTTCCCCGATGGGCGCGAACGAAGTGCCTGCTGTAGACCCGCGCAAAACGCAAATTGCGTTTGATTGTGGGAAACAAGTGATGCAGCTTCTGAAGGACGACCTCCGCCCGAGGCAAATCATCACACACGCGTCGCTCGAAAATGCGATTGCTTCAGTAGCTGCCACCGGAGGCTCGACCAACGCCGTGCTACATCTGCTGGCCATTGCCCGCGATGCAGGCGTGGCCTTGAGAATCGACGAATTCGATCAAATTTCCGCGAAGACTCCGGTGATCGCGGACCTCAAGCCCGGCGGCCGATTCACGGCGCCTGACATGTTTCACGCGGGCGGCATGAGGCTGCTGGGGAAACGCCTCCAAGAGGCGGGCTTGCTGCACGATGGGAAAACGGCGTCGGGGCGCAACCTTTTCGACGAGATTCGCAGTGCCACCGAGACGCCTGCGCAAGAGGTGTTGCGCCCGATTTCAAAACCGCTGAAGAAGGACGGCGGATTCGCTATCCTTCGCGGCTCTCTCGCTCCGGATGGATGTGTGGTCAAGCTTGCGGGCCATGAACGGCTGCTTCACACAGGACCGGCGCGTGTGTTCGATTCCGAGGAAGCGGCATTTGAAGCTGTCCAGGAGCGGAAGATCAAGTCGGGCGATGTAGTGGTGATTCGCTACGAAGGGCCTCGAGGGGGGCCTGGGATGCGCGAGATGCTGGCCGTTACGGGCGCAATTGTGGGCCAGGGACTTGGCGACACCGTCGCACTGCTCACCGACGGACGCTTCAGCGGCGCTACCCATGGGCTGATGGTCGCCCACGTGGCCCCCGAAGCGGCGCATGGTGGCCCGATTGCGTTCGTGCGCGATGGGGACAAGATTACTCTCGATGTGCGCGCCAGGCGGCTCGATTTGGACGTCGATATCGAAGAGCGTCGCGCGCAATGGAAGCCGCCCGCGCCGCGCTACACCACGGGCGTGATGGCCAAATACGCAAAGCTCGTTTCATCGGCATCGGAAGGCGCCGTTACCAGCGCCGGATAGAGATTCCAAATCTCCAAGGAGAAAAAGACATGGCCAAGATGTTCTGGGAAAAAGACGCAAACCCGCGAGCCCTGGAAGGAAAGCGCATCGCGGTAATCGGATACGGCAGCCAGGGCCGCGCCCACGCGCTAAACTTGCGCGATAGCAAACTCAACGTCGTCGTGGGGCTGCGCCGCGGCGGACCGTCCTGGGCCCAGGCGGAGCAAGATGGCTGGAAACTCGCTGCGCCATCCGAGGCTTCCGAAGGCGCGGACGTGATCGTGATGCTTGCGCCTGATATGGCCCAGCCCGCGATTTACGTGAACGAAATCGCTCCTAATCTGAAAGAGGGAGCCATGCTGCTTTTCTCGCACGGATTCAACATTCACTACGGCCAAATTACGCCGCCCAAGAATATCGACGTAACAATGGTCGCACCCAAAGGTCCGGGTAATCTGGTGCGGCGGCAATATGAGGGCGAGCGCGGCGTTCCCTGCTTGCTCGCCGTGCATCAAGATGCCTCCGGCCACGCGTTCGATCGTACGCTGGCTTACGCGCACGCCATCGGCGGCACGCGCCCCGGCGTGATTCAGACCACTTTCAAGGAAGAAACGGAAACGGATCTCTTCGGCGAGCAAGCCGTTTTGTGCGGCGGCGCGCGCGCGCTGATTCAGGCGGGATGGGAAACTCTGGTGGAAGCGGGCTATCAGCCCGAATCGGCTTATTTCGAGTGCCTGCACGAGCTGAAGTTAATTGTCGATCTGATCTACGAAGGCGGCATCGCGGAAATGCACAAGTTCGTGAGCGAAACCGCCAAGTACGGCGACCTGACTCGCGGCAACCGCGTGATCGACGACAACGTTCGCAAGACCATGAAAACGATCCTCGACGAAATTCAATCCGGCCAGTTTGCGAAGGAGTGGGTGCTCGAAAATCAAGCCGGCCGCCCGCAATACACCAAGCTTCTCGAACGCGACAAGAATCACCCCATCGAAAAGGTTGGCGTGGAACTGCGGAAGCAGATGTCGTGGCTCAAACCCGAATCAACGGCAGCGGCGCGTGGAAAGAAATAGTCGCCGCCGCGAGGTCTTTTCGGTCCGCGCGCCTGCCGCGAGCGACAGCGTGATGCGTTGGGCGTAATTTATGGCCGGCACAGTTTTCTTTCGCCGAATCGCGGTGATAGGCACAGGCCTGATCGGCGGGTCGTTCGCACTCGCGCTGCGCAAGCAAAATCCCGGCGTCTCTGTGGTGGGTTACGCCCGCCCTGACTCCACGCGGCAAGCTCGCGATCGTGGCGCAATCGACGAAGCGGCCTCGGATCTTGCCAGCGCAGTGCGTGGCGCCGACCTCGTATACATCGCGCTGCCGATCGGGGGGTCGATCGAAATGCTGCCCGTGATTGCCGCTGCCGCCGAGCCGCACGCGCTCATTACCGACTCCGGCAGCACGAAATCCGCAATTGTCCGCGCGGCTGGAACCACTTCCGCTCCGGCGCGCGATTTCTGGGTGGACACCCCATGGCGGGAAAGGAAGTTTCCGGCATCGAGCACGCCGATGCGGAACTATTTCGTAATGCGCCGTACGCCTTGATCGCGCCCGAGGGCGATCCCGATCCTCGGGTAAAGCATTTCGTAGAACTAATCCGTGCCATGGGCGCGCGGCCCGTTTGGTCTGACGCGGAAACACATGATTGGGCGGTCGGCATCGTCTCGCATCTGCCGCAACTTTTGTCCGTCGCGCTGGCGAACGTGGTTCAAGACGAAACGGACGAGACGGGCTTGCCTTTGACGCTTGCGGGGCCGGGCTTGCAGGATATGCTGCGGCTCTCGGGAAGTCCCTACGAAGTTTGGCGCGACATCTTTCTTACCAACACCGAAAATATTTCGCGTGCGCTCGACCGCCTCGGGCAGGCTATCGACCACATCAGGACGCGCCTGGCTAGCAAAGAGCTTAAAACCGAATTCCACGCTGCAAACGAACTGTATGGTCTGCTGCGCAAGCAGCCGTAGTTTGCCGCCCTTGTGAGGAGACTTCAGCGCTTCACTGCGGGCTTACCGTCAGTTTCAGCTACCGCACCGCTCACGCCCTGGCGCGCCAGCGCCACAAACGCCGATGCCGAACGCGGCAGCGTTCGGTCGCGCCGGTAGACCAAGCCCAGTTCACGCCACATTTCCATGTCCGAAATGGGAATCAGTTTCACCTGGCCGGCGCGAACCTCGTCTTGCGCAAATCCCTCGCTGATCAACGATACGCCGAGGCCCGCAGCCACAAAACGCTTGATCATTCCCACGCTCGCAAGCTCCATCGTAATCCGCAGGCGTGAACGGAACGGTCTAAACTGCTTATCGAGTACCTGGCGGGTAAATCCGGTCTTTGGAAATATCAGCGGCTGCTCGGCGATGTCTTTGGTGCGCACGCTCTTATTTGCAGCCAGCGGATTCGTGGGGCTGACCATCAACATCAAGCGGTCCCGAAAGATCGGGTGAACCTTCAGGCTAGGCGACTTCACGGGAAGCGTGACGATACCCACGTCCACTGTGCCGTCTTCAACTTTCTCGAGCACCTTGTGGCTGAAATTCCGGTAGATGCTGATCTGCACTCCGGGAAAGCTCCGGTTGTATTCCGCGAAAATATCCGGCAACACGTAGAGGCAGGTCGCCTCGTTCGCGCCAATGGCCAGCGTGCCGTGCGGCGTGCTCGATTGATCTGCAACCGCGCGCAAGGATTCATTGCGCAGTGTCAGCAACCTTGCCGCATATTCGAGCAGCGTTTCGCCGGCGATCGTCAGGCGCACCGTCTTTTCCCACTCGATCGAAAAGCTTTTGCCCGTACTCCTGCTCCAGTTGCCTGATCTGCGCGCTCACGGCAGGTTGCGAACGGTACAGCTTTTGTCCCGCGCGAGAAAAACTCCCCTGTTTGGCGATCTCGAGAAAAGTGATTAGGTGGTCGAAGTCCATGGATTAGTGACGAATTATAGCAAAATAGAGGCACACTCACTTGCAAGCCTTAAAATCAATAGGCTGCACAAGGGCTTTCCTGGATATTCCGCCACCGGCCCATCTGGCGGCTCGGCGCCGGTGCTCGCAGGCCAATGCCGCGAAGAATTTCCCGGTGCGTCCTGGCGATATCGTAAGATTGTCGCTACTCTCGTTTGCGCGGTAGGGACGGTCACTCATTGGTCGCGACTGCTTCTCCGGAAAAACGGCTGCTCATCTGCTGCACGCGGACGAAGATGCCATCCGCCATCGCGGGTGAGATTCGCTTGTTGGCCACAGGTCCGCTCAATTGGGACTTGCTTCTGAGCAATGCCGCGCGTCATACCGTCACGCCTCTCCTCGCCAAGCAACTCACGGCCGTGGCGGGCGACGCACTCTCCGCCGCGCGCCTGAAGCAGTTGAAAGACCTCGCGCGCGCCGCCGTTGTTCGCAGCCTTGCCTTCACTGCGGAGCTTGTCGCGATCCTAGATCTCTTCCGCTCCGAGGGCCTTCAGGCGATCCCCTACAAGGGCCCCGTTCTCGGCGAGCAGGCCTATGGAGACTTCACCTTGCGCGAGTTTGAAGACCTCGACCTTATCCTGCGCCAGAAAGACATGCCTAAGGCGAACCACTTGATCACCAACCTCGGCTATCGCGCGAAATATCCCTGGACTCTCCCCGAAAACGCGGCCACTTCGCTCGTCCCGGGCGAATACTGCTATCGCAACGAGCGCCGCCGGATGGTCATTGAGCTTCATACCGAGCGCACGCTGCGCCACTTTCCGCTGCCGCCGGATATCGCCATGCTCGCTAAGCGCCTCGTCGGCGTCTCCCTTAGCGGACACACAATCGAAACCTTTGCCCCTGAAGATGGCCTTCCCCTTCTCTGCATTCATGGATCGAAGGACTTCTGGGAGCGTATCAGTTGGATTGCCGATGTCGCGGAGTTCGTTCAAGCCCATCCGCAGCTGGATTGGGACTGGGTCATCCGCCGCACAGAGTCGCTGCGCGCGTCGCGCATGCTTCATCTCGGGCTTGCGCTCGCGATTCGCTTTTTTGACCTGCCGATGCCGGACGAAATTCGGGAGCGCGTGGAAGCCGATGAAATCGCGGGCGTTCTTGCGGGCGAAGTCGAGCTAAGAGTTTTTCACGACAGCACGAATTCATTTGGTGCTGCCGGGAGATTTCGATTTCGGCGTCGAATGCTTGAGGGAACTTTCGATGGCTGGCGCTATTCCGTCCGCCTGACGATTTCGCCTGCGGAGGAAGACTGGGAAATCGTCCGCCTGCCTCGCCCGCTCGCCCCGCTCTACGTCGCGCTCCGCTCGTTCCGTCTGCTTCGAAAATATGGGGCCTCAGACGCACGCCCTGTGCGGCCCTCCGCCTGATTCGCCTCTCCGTGCCACCCTGAGAGTCCACAGGCGACCGACGTCGACTCGTTTGGAGTTGTGTTAAGGTTTTCCAAGAATCCGTAATCATAGGAGAATTTTTCAATGGACACAGGGCTCCAGGACAAGGTTGCGCTCGTCACCGGATCGAGCAAAGGGATTGGCCGCTCCATCGCATTCGCGATGGCCACAGAGGGCTGCCAGGTTGTAATCAATGGCCGCAACGCGAGCGAACTGGCGGCCACTGAGGCGGAGTTGCGGGCTTCGCACGCCATCGTGCACGCGGTCGCAGCCGACGTCACCGAAGCCGAAGGCGCGAAGCGCGCGGTGGACGAGACCGTCGGAAAGTTTGGCACGATCCATATTCTCATCAACAATGCCGGCGGCGCGGGCCGCTTCGGTTCTTTCGAGGATCTCACCGATGAGGAATGGCTCGCTGCTTTCAACCTCAACGTTCTCTCAGCCGTTCGCACCACTCGGGCCGCTCTTCCTTACATGCTGAAGGAGAAATGGGGGCGAATCATCAATATTTCCTCCGAATCCGCCGTCCAGCCGGATCCCATGATGCCCCACTACAACGCCGCCAAAGCCGCCCTGAATAACCTCACCAAGAGTCTCTCGAAGGCCTACGGTGCCCAAGGCATTCTCGTGAACACCGTCTCGCCCGCGTTCATTCGGACGCCGCTCCTCGAAGGGCTGCTCGATCAACGGGCGAAGGAGCGGGGCATCACCAGGGACGAAGCCGAAAAAGTTCTTCTCCGCGAATTTCGTCCCAATATTCTCCTCAGTCGTGCCGGGAGGCCTGACGAGACCGCAGGCATCGTAGTCTTTCTCGCGTCGGAGCAAGCATCATTCATCACCGGCGCCAACTTCCGCGTTGACGGCGGCTCCGTCGCCAGCGTGTAGCATCGTCCATGTATTTGCGAGCCCATTTCTGGCGCGTCGTCCACACAATAGGAAATTCGCGCCCAGCCTCCACCTGCGCTAAAATCGTTCTTTAGTTATCTGGGGGACACTATGACAACTGCCGCGAATCCAACCACCGCCGCGCAAGGGAAACAGCAATCCGAAAATCCGCTCAAGGCTCTCGCCCGTTTCGGCCAATCCGTCTGGCTTGACTATATCCGCCGCAACCTGCTCACCACCGGCGAACTCGGCCGCCTGATTGCCGAGGACGGCCTTCGCGGCATGACCTCCAATCCCGCCATCTTCGAAAAAGCCATCGCCGGCAGCACGGACTACGCTCAGGCGCTCGAGGAACTTGCCAAGCAAAAGGATCTCGACGCCAAGGCCATCTTCGAGCGTCTCGCCATCCGCGATATTCAGGACGCAGCGGATATCTTGCGGCCCGTTTATCTTCAAACAAAACGCCGCGACGGCTACGTAAGCCTGGAAGTCTCGCCCTACCTGGCCCACAAGACGCGCGAAACCATCGACGAGGCGCGCCGCCTCTGGAATACGGTCGCTCGCGAAAACATCATGATCAAGGTCCCCGGCACGCCCGAGGGCCTGCCCGCCATCCGCGAACTAATTGGCAGCGGCATCAATGTGAATGTCACACTCCTTTTCGCACAGGAAGTTTACGAAAAAGTTGCCGAGGCGTTTATCGCTGGCCTCGAAGATTTCGCGAAGCGCGATGGCGACGTCAGCCGCGTAGCCAGCGTTGCCAGCTTCTTCGTCAGCCGCATCGACGCGCTCGTCGATAGTAAGCTCGCCGAACTCATCAAGAATCCGCCGCCCGGGATCGACGGCGCTTTCCTGAGTGGGTTGCAGGGCAAAGTCGCCATTGCCAACGCCAAGCTCGCCTATCGGCTCTACAAGGAAATCTTCGATGGCCCACGTTGGCAATCTCTGGCCCAACGCGGAGCCACCACGCAACGCCTCCTCTGGGCCAGCACCAGCACGAAGAATCCCGCCTACAGCGACATTCTTTATGTCGAAGAACTGATCGGTCCCGATACGGTGAATACCATCCCTCCGGCCACGTTTGACGCATTCCGCGACCACGGCAAGCCGCGCGCCAGCCTCGAGGAAAATGTCGATCAAGCTCGTCAAACCATGAGCGATCTCGCCCGCGCGGGAATCTCCATGAAGGCCGTCACCGACCAGCTTACCGAAGATGGCGTCAAACTCTTTGCCGAAGCTTTCGATAAGCTTCTAGCGGCTGTCGAAAAGAGCGTCCAGAAAACTGCGCCATCTGCTGCCGCAAGCCTCTCGTATAAGCTGCCGGCTGATCTCACCCAGGCAGTCAAGGCCGCGCTGGATGATTGGAGTTCGAATAATAAGGTCAAGCGCCTCTGGGCGCGCGACGCCTCCCTCTGGACCAACTCCGACGAAAGCAAGTGGCTCGGGTGGCTTTCCATCACCGAGGATCAAAGATCGAATGTCGATCGCTTCGGGCAGATTGCCAAGGAAATCGCTTCCGAGGGTTTTACCCACGCTGTGCTTCTCGGCATGGGCGGTTCCAGCTTGTGCGTCGAAGTCTTGGACTTCACCTTCGGTAAGATTTCGGGCCATCCCGAATTTTTAATTCTGGATTCCACTTCTCCCGCTCAAATCAAGGCCATCGAGTCCAAGCTTGATCTCGCCAAGACCATTTTCATAGTGTCCAGCAAATCGGGCACCACCCTTGAGCCAAACATCTTCAAACAATATTTCTTCGAACGCGTGAAGCAGGCCGCCGGCCCCGCGAAAGCCGCATCGCATTTCATCGCTATCACCGACCCCGGCTCGCACCTGCAAAAAGTCGCTGAGTCCGACGGTTTTCGCGGCGTGTTTTTCGGCTCGCCAAGCATCGGCGGCCGCTACTCTGCTCTTTCAAATTTCGGCACGATCCCCGGCGCCATTCAGGGCATCGACATCCCCAAGTTCCTCGACGGCACCGAGGAAATGGTACACGCCTGCGCCTCGGTTGTTCCCGCAGAGCAAAATCCCGGCGTCATTCTTGGCGCCATTCTCGGAACGCTCCAAAAAGCCGGCCGAGATAAAGTCACCATCTTCACCTCGCCCGGCATTTCCGATCTCGGTGCCTGGCTCGAACAATTGCTCGCCGAATCCACCGGTAAAGAAGGACGCGGTTTGATCCCCGTGGACCGCGAGGAAATCGGCGCGCCCGATGTTTACGGAAATGATCGCGTCTTCGCCTACCTCCGCCTGAGCGCCGCTTCCGATTCCAAGCAGGACAAGGCAATCGACGCGCTTGAAAAAGCCGGCCATCCAGTGATTCGTATCAACGTTCCTGACGTCATCGACATCGGCCAGGAATTCTTCCGCTGGGAAATTGCCACGGCTGTCGCTGGCTCCATTATCGGCATTAACGCGTTCAATCAGCCGGACGTAGAAGCCAGCAAGATCGAGACGCGCAAGCTGACCGACCAATACGAAAAATCCGGCTCGCTCCCGCAGGAATCGCCCATCTTCGAGCAGGATGGCATCAAGCTCTTTACCGACGACAAAAATGCTGCCGCTCTGAAGCAGGCATCTGGAAAAGATGCCACGCTCGCTGCCTACATGCGCGCGCATCTCGGCCGCCTCAAACCCGGGGATTATTTTGCTTTGCTCGGTTTCATCCAGATGAATGACGCTCACGAAGCCGCGCTCCAATCCATCCGCCACGCCGTGCGCGACAAAAAGCGTGTCGCCACCTGCCTCGGCTTCGGCCCGCGCTTCCTGCATTCCACGGGACAAGCCTACAAAGGCGGTCCGAACTCCGGCGTGTTCCTACAAATCACGTGTGACTATGCCCCTGATCTTCCCGTGCCGGGGCAGAAGTATACTTTTGGCATCGTGCAGGCCGCTCAGGCTCGCGGCGACTTTCAAGTGCTCGCCGAGCGCAATCGTCGCGCCCTTCGCGTGCACTTTGGTCCAGACGTAGCCGCCGGCCTGGCCAAGCTCCGCGACGCCATCACCCAAGCCTTATCCTGATTGAGCCGCTCTTCGCCATAAATAGGCCCGGCTCTCCACCGGCAGCGGAAGACGCGCTCTTCGGCCGTTTCTTCACTGGACTAAATAGAAGGGATTCGGCAGCTTGAAAACCCGCTCCGCGCAACAACCTGCCAGGTCGCTTGCCTGATCGCCGATATTCAGAATAATCCGGTAACCTTCGGCCTCAATTTTCTGGCGCTCCTGCGACTTAAATACTCGCGCTGGTAACTTGTCTGTTTCAGGACGCATGATTAGGTCGGCCCAGCCGTGATATCCCGCCGCGTTCAAATTCCGAACCGTCGTCTCACGCTCATGCTCACTTCGTCCCGTCAAAAAGAACACCACAATTCCGTTCTTCTCGACGAAGTTGAAAAGCTCAAGAACAGGAGTAATCGCGGGATCGTGTGCATCGGAGAAAAGTTTGACTTCGACAGCGTATGAACAGAAGCCGCAACCCGACATTGCATCCCAATTGGAGAGCGCCGTTTCATCGATATCGAAAACGGCCGCCCATTTGTCCCGTTTCGGCTCATCCTTCAGTCGCGCTGCTACATAGTCTCTGGCAGCGTTCGCTATCTCTCTGATCTCCCTGCCATACTCTCCGGAGTCATGATACTGCATGAGTCGCGCAACCACGATTGCGTGATTCTCAGGTTCTTGTGCGGCTACACGCTGTTTTACGTTCGAGCTTGTTTGCGCCTTTGGCGAAGAGGCGAAAATCAGAGCGATGATCAAGAACCGCGCGGCATTCTTCATTTCTTACCTCGAAAGAAACACGAGTGCCAAAGTGCGGCACCGTAGAAAGCAAGCTGAAGGGCAACTCCAGGCGATAAGATAGCAGGAAAGACCCGGGTCATACTTCCGCTCAAGGGAAGTTGCTCCTGGAATTGGTCGAGCACCGCATCGCGAAACACCGAAAACACGGAAGGGATTAAGACTCTTCCTTGAAGTCGCCGGCCTGCATCGTCAAATATCGCTCGTAACCCATTTCTTTCATCTGGTGCACTTGAGCTTCGAGCCAATCGACGTGATCTTCCTCATCTTTGAGCAGGTCGACCAGCAAATCCCGCGAGCCATTGTCTTTCTGTTCAGTGGCGATCTGAACGGCTGTGTTGTATTGCGCTGCCGCTGAAACCTCGAGTTTCAGGTCGGCTTCGATCATGTCGCGCACCGTGGATCCGACCGTGAGCTTGAGGGGCTCCATCGCGGGCGATCCATCGAGGAAGAGGATGCGTTCCAGCAGTGCTTCCCGCATGCTTCATTTCCCCGATGGACTGCTACTTGATGTATTCGGAAAGTTTGCGATAGCCCCAGTTTTCACACATTTCCGCGTGTAGGAAATACTGGTTAATCGCCGTGAGCTCTTCGCGAAGAGCCTTGTTGAGTTCTTCGACGACCTTCGGATTCCCTTTCATGAAAAGGAGTATGCCACAAGTTATATCGGGATTTACACGCCGGGAAAAATGTGAACTCCTCTTACCTTAATTCGACCCTGCTGAACACCTCCAGCATTTCAGCCGCTGACGGAGGCTGAAGAACACTGCGCGCGGCGAACTCCTGCGCTTGTGGGTAACGCGTGCCTCGAATGCTCTCAGCCGCGTTCGCGAAGTCGTAGGGGGTGTGCCTGAGCTCAATGTCGGAACCGAGCAAGAGCCAGTCCGCGCCTGGCTCTCCGAACGGCATGCCCACGCTTCCAGCATTTGCCACGCGCGTTCGTCCAATCATTCGATCGAATTGCATGTGTGTATGGCCGCAGACAACTACATCCGCGTCGACTCCCTCGAAGACAGGCAAAAGCCGGTTTTCAGGGGTCAAACGAGTGAAGCACTCGTTCTCGTTTCGAGGCGTTGCATGGCAAAACAGTACGTGGCCCAGCCCGTCAATCTCTAGGTGAAGTGTTTTCGGCCAAGTGGATAAAAACCGCTCTTGGCTGGCATCAAGTTGCTCTCCCGTCCACTGGATGACGGGCCGATATTGCTCCGGGGCCGCACTCGGCACCTTGCCTGCCATCTGTTCGAGAACGGCGACCTCACCGTTGCCGTAGATATAGTGCACGGGAATATCTAGGTCTGCTAAACGCGCAAGCGTTTCACGTGGCATCGGCCCCGGAAGCACATCGCCCCCGACTACTACTTGGTCCACTCGTGCTTCGCGAATCTCCTGTAGCACGGCCTCCAGAGCAGGAAGATTTCCGTGAATGTCGTAGATCGCAGCAACCCGCATGGGAGGGCAATAATATACGTGCCAGACCAAGCCAAATCTACTACTCTGGCGTTGGCGCGGCAGCCAGATCCGAGATCAGCATCACCCGCCGAAAAAGTGAACCGCGATAATCCTATTGCCAGTAGAACGGAGGGGTTGACGCTATGCTCAAATGTGCGCGCCATGATCGCCAAGGGACCATCGCCTGTGCGTTAGTTTCCCCCTTCTTTTTAGCGACTTACCAGAAAGCACATCAGCAGGCCGTCGCGCGTTCGTTTTCTTGGTATGCTCTGAGGCCCTCGCGAAACGCCGGGGCTTCGGAGAGACATCCATGATGAAGAAAGTAATCCTCCAGATTGTTCTCTTTGTCGTTTGGCCCTCTCTCAGTTGGTCGCAAGCCGCAACATCGCTCTCGCCAGACGTGCGCACCTTTGTAACAGAAGACGCCACGGTCCTCGCCCTTACCCACGTGCGCGTGATCGACGGCACCGGCGGCCCCGCCCGTTCCGATCAAACAGTCGTCATTCGCGATGGAAAAATCAGCGTGCTGGGAGATGCGGCAACCACCAAGGTGCCGGACGGCGCCAAAGTTCTCGATCTCACTGGGCGTACGGTTATGCCGGGAATTGTCGGCATGCACGACCACATGTTTTATCCTGCGCCCGGTCGTTCCATACCTCTCTACAACGAACACGCAGCAAGTTTTCCACGCCTCTACCTGGCGGGAGGAGTCACGTCGCTGCGCACCACCGGGAGCCTTGAGCCATATACTGACCTCGAACTGAAGCGCGCGATCGACGAAGGTAAAATGGCCGGGCCCAAGATTCACGTCACGGGACCGTATCTCGAGGGCCAGGGCGCATTCACTCTCCAAATGCACCAATTGAAGGACGCCGAAGACGCACGCCGCACCGTGGAATTCTGGATCTCCGAAGGTGTCACGTCCTTCAAGGCCTATATGAACATCACGCCGGAAGAACTCGGAGCCGCCATCAAGGCTGCCCATGCTCAAGGGATAAAAGTCACGGGACATCTTTGCTCCATCGGTTTTCGCGAAGCCGCAGCCTTGGGCATCGACGACCTCGAGCATGGCCTGCTCGAGGACACCGAGTTCCTCCCTGGCAAGAAGCCCGGCCAATGTCCCCCTGGTGACGCCGCCGACAAGGCCCTGCTCGGAATGGATGTGACAAGCGGGCCGATCCACGAAATGATTCTGGACTTGATTGCTCATCACGTCGCCGTCACTTCTACGCTACCGGTTTATGAAACCCTGGTTCCCAATCGCGCTCCCGTGGATACTCGCGTTCTGGATGCCATGCTTCCGGAATCTCGCATCGATTACCTCATTCGTCGCGCACGGATTTCTGACGGAGCCGCAAAATCCGATTGGCCCGCTCTCTTCAAGAAAGAAATGGAATTCGAGCGTGAGTTCGTGAAGCAAGGCGGCCAACTCCTTGCCGGACTCGATCCCACGGGATACGGCGGCGTGATCGCCGGATTTGGCGACCAGCGCGAAATTGAGTTGCTCGTCGAAGCGGGGTTTACGCCGTTGGAAGCGATTCACATTGCCACATCGAATGGCGCCGAGTTTCTAGGTGAGGTGGATAGAACCGGCACGTTGGCTGCCGGCAAGCAAGCTGACATCGTCGTCATCAACGGCGACCCGTCCCAAAATATAAAAGACATCGAAAAGGTGGAAACCGTGTTCAAGGACGGCGTAGGCTATGACTCACCCAAGCTGATCGAATCCGTTCAAGGGCTCGTCGGTCTGCACTGACGAACGCGAACAGCCATCTTCGTAGTGGTATTCTATTTTTGTTATGCGGGTGTTGATATCTGGTGCGGGAATTGCGGGTTCCACTCTCGCATACTGGCTGGCCCGCCATGGCATGGAGCCTACCCTCGTCGAGAAAGCTCCCCGATTGCGCACCGGCGGTTACGTGATCGACTTCTGGGGCGCAGGTTTCGAAATCGCGGATCGCATGGGACTGCTGCCCGAGATCACGCTCAAAGGATATAAGGTCCAGGAGTTGCGAGTTGTAGATCGAGCCGGAAAAAAGATAGCCGGATTTCCAGTCGACGCATTTGCCCGCGTTACGAACGGCCGCTTTATTACCCTTCCGCGAGGAGATTTGGCTGCATCAATTTTCGGGCTGCTCGAAGGAAAGGTCGAGACGATCTTCGGCGACAGTATCGCTCGAATCGATCAGTCCGACAAAGGCGTTCACGTCGCCTTCGAAAGTGGAGCGGAACGCGACTTCGATCTAGTCGTCGGAGCGGACGGGCTTCACTCGCGAGTCCGTGAAATCGTCTTCGGCGCGGAAAACCGCTTTGAGAAGTATCTGGGATGTAAAGTGGCGGCTCTCGAAGTCGCGGGCTACAGGCCGCGAGACGAGCTCGTTTACGTTCTCTACACAGAGGTGGGCCAGCAGGTGGGCCGCTTTACTATGCGCGGCGATCGCACTCTGTTCCTGTTCACGTTCGCTGATGCAGATCCCCTTGGCCCCGGTGAACTTTCAGCCCAAAAAGCGCTGTTGCGGAGCCGCTTCGGAAAGAGTGGATGGGAATGCCCGCGGATTCTGGACGCTCTTGACGGCGCGAACGATCTCTATTTCGATCGCGTCAGCCAGATACGCATGGATGATCGAGAAGGACTATGGACTCAGGGACGCGTGTGCTTGGTCGGGGATGCGGCCTCCTGCGTCTCGCTGCTCGCAGGGCAAGGTACGGCTTTGGCCATGGTCGCAGCCTATATCCTGGCAGGAGAACTTCATCGCGCAAACGGGAACTACGCCGAGGCCTTTGCTCGCTACCAGGAGCCTATTCGGCCCGTTTGTTCGCGGAAAGCAAAAAGGGGCGCTGCGCTTTGCCGGTTTCTTCGCACCCAAATCTAAATTTTCTCTACTCCTCCGCAATCAGGTGATAAGGCTACTGGACTTCCCGTGGATTGCCGATCTTACTGTTGGACGTGACATCGCCGACAGAATCCCGCTTCCCCAATACTGAAGGGCACCGTCCCGCTCGCAACGAAAGTCCACAGACTCTCGCCCTTGCGCTCCGCCTTCCGTGTATTAAGATGGATGCGATGAAAACTTTTGTGGAACATGACGGGCCGTTCGAAGGTCTCGCGAAGACCGGCGCCTTGCGAGAACCTGCGCCACAGTTCCGTGCGCCCGTCCCTGGCTCGCGTCCCCGGAAATCTAATCGACACACCGTACGAGTAGAAAGCCTCCTAAGTTACTGCAAACACAAGGCAGGCGTCGCGTCTACCCGTCACAAGTTCGGGAGCCTTTTGCGGCCCCTCGGAGGCCTATTTCGTGGTTCAGACTGATTCTGGGAAGCTAACGCAAGAAACCCTAGGAAACCCCGCGGGGCCCTGCGCGATGGTCATTTTCGGCGCTGGTGGCGACCTCACTAAGCGCATGCTGATCCCCGCCATGTACAACCTTTGCCGAGGTAAATTGCTCCCCGAGGAATTTGCCATCGTCGGAGTCTCGATCGAACCCTTCTCGGTGGACGAGTTTCGCGAGCGAGCCAGCAAAGATATTCGAGAGTTCGCCGTCGGCGGCGTGGATATGAAATCGTGGGACTGGTTCGTCAAGCGCCTCTACTACGTGTCCGGGGATTTTCACGACCCCAAAATGTATGGAAAACTAAAAGAAACGTTGGATCAGGTGAAAAAAGAGCAATTTACCGGAGGCAACGTTCTCTTTTACCTGGCCACCAGCCCCGAATTTTTCCCGGTGGTCGTGCAGCAACTGGGCGCGGCCGAACTTACGAAACAGGATGGCCAAACGTGGAAACGTGTCGTAATCGAAAAGCCGTTCGGCCATGATTTGCCCTCCGCCATATCGCTGAATCACGCCGTCGGCGAAGTGCTCGATGAAAAACAGGTCTACCGAATCGATCATTATCTTGGAAAAGAAACCGTTCAAAACATCTTGGCCTTTCGATTCGCCAACGGAATTTTCGAGCCGGTGTGGAACCGCCGCTACGTCGATCACGTGCAAGTCACCGTCGCGGAAGAATTAGGCGTCGAATTGCGCGGAGGATATTACGAAACGGCGGGCGCTCTGCGGGACATGGTCCCCAATCATATTTTTCAGCTGATAACGCTATGTGCGATGGAGCCTCCGATCTCTTTCGATGCCGATGCGGTCCACGACGAGCAAACCAAAATTTTGCGAGCTCTTCAGCCTTTCAGCCCTGAAAAGGTGCTCGACCATGCCGTGCGCGGCCAATATGGCGAAGGCGTTATCGCGGGCAAGCGCGTGCCCGCCTATCGCAACGAGCCGCACGTCGCCCCCGATTCGCAGACTCCAACGTTTGTGGCCATGGCTCTGCACATCGACAATTGGCGTTGGGCTGGAGTTCCCTTCTATCTTCGCACCGGAAAACGCATGGCCGCGCGCGCCACGCAGATCGTGATTCGTTTCCGCAAGCCTCCGCTCGTTCTCTTCCGCAAAACTTCGATTGACCGGATCATGCCGAATGAACTGGTAATCAATATCCAGCCCGAGGAGGGAATTTCCCTGAGTTTCGAGGCAAAGGTTCCGGGGCCGGTGGTGCGCTTGGGCGCGGTGAATATGGACTTTCAATACTCGGACTATTTCGGCACCACCCCTTCCACCGGATACGAAACGCTAATTTACGATTGCATGATGGGCGACCCCACGTTATTTCAGCGTGCAGATATGGTGGAGGCCGCCTGGGCGGTCGTGCAGCCGATCCTCGATGTGTGGAAGGCTTTGCCCCCGCGCGATTTTCCCAACTATGCGGCGGGCGCCTGGGGGCCTGCGCAAGCGGATGAACTACTGCGGCGCGAAGGGCGCGAGTGGAGGGATCCAACGCGCGTCAACAGCCTGCATCAACGCGTCACGGCAACAAATACGCCGGAGGCTGCTGTCACCGGCAAGTCCTGAGACTGCAGCGGGCTGACTTGCACCTGCGGGAAATGGCTGCCAAGTGCCCGGCCTCTTCGCTCTTGAAAATTATTTCTTCAGGCGGGCGATCTCGAACTGGTCCCCTATTTTGGTCCCGGTGCGATAAATCGTGTGCGCGGGAAGCTCGAGGATGCTGGAAGCTTTCAGCGAGACCGCTGAGATTCGGAACGGCCGCACATGCTCTTCGACGTGAACGACCTGTTTTTCCTTGCTGAGAAAGATCAAATCGATCGGGAAAAGCATTCCAATCGTATGGACGCCGCGGGAGGGTACGAGCCAGAGACCACGACCGGGTTGGGCCCATCGCTTCGTCTTTCCAAGAAGACCGACAAGTCTTGGGAAATAGCTATCGGCGATCGTAGCTTCAGTGGCCACGAACGTTTCCTGTGTCTTGTTGTAGACATAGACTGAATGATTGTTGTGACCGTTGCTAGACATACCTCACCCGGCCTCTGCCTTCTCGAGGGTGGCCTCCCCTCAGTCTGATGAACGGTAACTACTCGATAATCTTCCGCTTGCGGCGCCAAATGATGATGAACAGAACCACCACCGCCAGCACCCCGGCCACCACTCGGATCAGCGTAACGTTATCCATTTACCACGCTCCTATTGAAGCCAATTTAAGCTTCGCGCCAACCTCGCCTCGATGAAAATACCGCTGCTTTCATCACTTCAACGCCGGCGCAAGCTGCCGAATTACCGCGATCACCGCGGGACCTAGGATCACGACCATTAAGGCGGGGAATATGAAAAACACCAGCGGCGGAACCATCTTCACTGTTGTTTTAGCGCTCATTTCTTCGGCCCGCTGCCGCCGCCTCATCCTCAAATCGTCGGAATGAACTCTTAGGGACTGAGCAACGCTCGTGCCAAAGCGCTCGGTCTGAATCAGCATGGCCACCAGAGATTTGATATCTTCCAGACCGGTTCTTCGAGCGAGCTCTCGCAATGCGTCGAGTCGCGTTTTCCCTATCCTCATTTCAAGGTTCACAAGCGTGATTTCATCGCTGAGTTCAGGGTGAGTAATCCGCAACTCTTCCGCCACACGCATCAGAGACTGATCCAGGCCAAGTCCTGCCTCGACGCAGATCACCAGCAAATCCAAAGCGTCTGGGAGCCCCAAGCGGAGCCGCTGTTGGCGCGCGTGAACGCGCCACACGAGCCAAAGTTCCGGAAGCAAATATCCGAGCACCAGGGCGCCCAAAAAGGACAGCCATGGGTTAAGGCGATACAATCCGGTCGCGACAACCAAGGCGACAAGCCCCAGAGGCAATAGGATCTTCACTCCGCGTATGGCGGAGGTGGCATTCGCACTGCGGTAGCCGGCCCGGAGCATCACGAGCTGTGCATTCGAGGGCGATCCCGAAGCGCCGGGCAACAATTTCCCAACAGAGGCCAAAGTGTCGCGAACCCTGTCCTTCTTTCGTTTTGAAGCCGCTGCATCCGAAACCGGAGCAGAGGCATTCAGCAGTCGCGAAAGCCGCGCAACAGCATCCATTTCAGCGGGCAAAAAGGCGTAGAGCAAAGCGCCAACCATGGCGACGGTCGCTACGAATGTAATTGTAGTTGCGGCCCAGAGCATCTTTCTGTCCCCGCCTCAGACTTCGATATGAATGATCTTCCAAATCACGATCGACCCGACGACTTGCAAGATGCCGGCGATGGCCAAAATCGACGGCCCTTGCGGGTCGTGAAATAACACTCCGATATAGTGCGGATTTATGATGTCGAGCAATATCATCATGATCGGAGGGAGGGCGATGAGAATCGCTGCTGTCAGCCTCCCCTGCGCAGTCTTCACCTGGATTTCGCGGTATATCCGGAAACGATCGCGGATCACGCGCGCTAGGCCGTCCAGAATCTCCGCCAAGTTGCCGCCGGTCTCCTTCTGAATGAGCAAAGCGGTCACAAAAAAACGGACGTCAATCAACGGGACTCGTTCCGCCATGTTTAACAACGCATCCCGAAGTGGGAGACCGAAGTTCTGCTCGTCAAATGTGGTCCGAAACTCTCCGGCAATCGGCTCCGGCGTCTCCTTCGAAATCATTTCCAGACCCGTTGTAAAGGCATGGCCCGCCCGGACAGCGCGACCTAGCAAATCGAGCGACTCGGGAAAATGTTCTTCAAAGCTTTGGAAACGTTTGTGGCGTTTCCACGCCACAAGAGCGATTGGAATCGCACCTGCCGCTAGTCCCAACACCAGTGCGAGAAGAAAACGCCCGAGCAACTGTCCTGCGATCAAATATGTCGCGAATAGGGCGATGCCACTTATCATCACCAGCACGGCGGGCCTCATCTTTAGTCCCGCCTGGCTTATCAGATCACGAAGCCGTGTTGACCAGGACCAGTGCAGCATCAAGCGGTTGATGAAAGGAACGCCGCTGAGCGTCTCGTCGCGCAGGAGTCCGACTCCAAGGGCCGCTTCGCCGCCGCGAAGTTCCGTTTTGCGGACTGCTTCCATCCGCCGCCGGACCACTTGCTGAGTCTTTGAGGTTCCGGCAACAAACCAGATGAAAAGCAATGTCGCCGCAACAACCAAGAACGTTAAAGCCGAAATAAACAGCGCCATATCGGATTCTCCGCACCATCCCAGATTCGCCGCACCGCGCTAAGCGCGAATCGCTTGGTAGTGCAAGACCCCCACAAATGAATTTACTTTGGCTCTCCCATTTCGAACATGGATACGGGCAGCTGAATGCCCGTTACGACCAAGCGTTCCGAGAACTTCGGACGTATCCCCGTGGGAACGAACGTGCCGATTACTTCGCCGTTCTCGCGGACGCCGCGTTTGCGAAACACGAAAATATCTTGCATCGTAACCACTTCCCCTTCCATGCCCGTAATTTCTGCGATACTAACAAGCTTGCGTGTGCCGTCGCTCAAGCGGCTTATCTGAACCACCACGTCAATGGCCGCCGAAATCTGGCGCCGAATAGCGCCCTCGGGAATATTGAGATTGGCCATCGCGACCATGGTTTCCAAGCGACTCAGGGCATCACGGGGGGTATTCGCGTGAATGGTGGTGAGTGAGCCGTCGTGACCCGTGTTCATCGCCTGAAGCATATCGAGGGCTTCCTCGCCGCGAACCTCGCCCACGATGATGCGGTCGGGACGCATGCGCAACGAGTTGATCACTAATTGACGCTGCTGAACGGCTCCGCGGCCCTCAATATTCAGGCGGCCGGGTTTCCAGACGCACCACGTGCTCCTGGTGGAGCTGCAATTCCGCTGCATCTTCAATCGTGACGATGCGCTCGCGATTCGAGATGTAGGAGGAAAGGACGTTCAGGAAGGTCGTCTTGCCGGCGCCGGTTCCTCCGGAGATCAGAATGTTCAGGCGCGCTTTGACGCACCCCTGCAAGAGTTCCAGCATCCACGGGGTGAGGGTCTGGTTGGCAATCAAATCATCCGCGGTCAAGGGATCCCGCCCGAAGCGCCGGATGGAAAGACATGGCCCATCTACAGCGAGGGGAGGAATGATGGCGTTGACGCGCGAACCGTCCGCGAGCCGGGCGTCTACCATGGGAGAAGATTCGTCTACGCGCCGGCCGATCGCGGAAACAATTCGGTCAATGATGCCCATCAAATGAGCATCATTGCGGAACTGCACGCCGGTTTGCTCGAGCACTCCCTTCCGCTCGACATACACTCGCTTATAGCTGTTAACCAAAATGTCCGAAATCGTCGGATCCGCCAGCAGAGGTTCGAGAGGTCCGAGACCGAATACCTCGTCGAGAACTTCCTGCGCCAGCCGCTCCCGTTCCTGCAAATTCATGGGCGTGGATTCGCCCACGACGAGCGCCTCGAGAATGAGTCCCACCTCGCGCCGGACTTCGTCGCGGTTGACCTCATTCAAGCGGTCGAGATTCAATTTTTGAATCAGCTTGCGGTGAATCGCGGCCTTTACTGCACCGAAATCCGTTCGCGTCGAAGTGATGGGCACCAGGGCCATGGCTCATTTACCTCTTTGCCGGAAATGAAAAAAATCCCTTTTTTGGCGCGGCTGTGGAATCCATGCCGGACAATTGGGCGGCGATCTGCCGGTACCGGTTGCTGAGCAAATTGTTGTGGTTCTGCAGCAGGGGCGTGCCAAGATTCACCGCCTCGCTAGCCTTGCGAAAGTCATTTGGGATGCAAGCGAAGATGGGACGGTTGACGCTCTTCTCGATACTTTTCAGAACTTCCTCGTCCCCCTTATGCCAGCGATTGATAATGATCCGCGCGCGGTCCGGCTCCATCCCAAAACCACTCAGCGCGACCAGCCGGCGATCGAGGGTCCAAAGAGCGGGCACATTCGCTTCGGCCACGATCATGACCATCCGGGACATGCGCAATATCGGGCTCCATTCCGAGGAAAATTGCGAGCCCATATCGAGCAGCACGACATCGCAGTTGTTTTGCGCCACGTTGACGATGCGCTCCAGCAATGGAATATGAATCGTCTGCCACTCTTCCGGCTGCGCTGTGCCGCCAAGGATTTCCAATTTCGTCTTGTGTTGCGTGAGCAGTCCGCTGAAGAAGTGGCTGTCGAGACGGTTCAAATTCTCGACCGCGTCGCGAACTCCAAAACGCGGGTGCAGATCCAAGAGCAAATGGACGTTCCCTAGCGGCCTCGCGAAATCGAGAATCACTACTTTCTTGTGCGCATAAGTAGCCAGTTGCACGCCCAGATTGACGGTCACCGTAGTTGTGCCCACGCCGCCCTTCGAACCCATTACCACGATGAGCTTGTTCAGAGATGGAATCTCCGTCGCGTCAAGATCGCCGGAGACCCGGGAAAGCATATTCCGCAGCGCCTCAACGCTGACGGGCTTGGGCATGAAATCCTGAACGCCACTGCGCATGGCGTCCAGCAGGAGTTGGTGTCCCGGAGGCGAAACGGCGGAACAGGCGATGAGCTTCGTCGCAGGATGAGCGCGCCGAAGGAGGGCGGCGAGCGCGAAATATGGATCCGGGTCGCGCGCCAAGTCCAAAAAGACAACGTCCGGCATGGCATCAGGTGAGTCCGGAATCCGATCGGTGGGGACCGACCACTGTCGGATTGATTTTACGAGTCCGGTCTGCTCCAAATTCGCCACAAGTTGGGCTGAACTCGTGAGATCGCTGCTGGCGATGGCTACTGTAAGCATTGTCCGGATTCCCTAGACTTCCTTAGCTCTCATCCTACCATTCATTTGGACCCAGTCGGGTTCTGCGCCGGCGGGATTGCCCGAGGCAAAAACGTCGCTGGAAACGCGGGTCCCGGAGGCATCTGTCCCACCGCGAACGGTTGAATCACGTGCGGAGTCACAACGATGATCAGTTCATTATTCGACCGATTCAGCGACTCGCTTTGAAAAAGCTTTCCCAAGATCGGAATGTCGCCAATGCCAGGTATTTTCTCGAGCTGCTTTGTTACACGATTGTCGAGGAGGCCGGCGATCGCAAAGCTCTGCCCGTCTCTCAAATCCATTTCGGACTCCACGCGATCCGTCGCGAGCGCGGGAATCAGGAATCCCTGAATGGTTAGCGCATTGGAGAAATCCAGAGAGCTGACTTCCGGCTGTACCTTCAGATGGATGAGGCCGTCCGGCGTAAGCGTCGGAGTGAAGTTAAGGCGTACACCGTAATCTTTGAATTGAATGGTGATCGCGCCCGAAGTCCCGCCGGTTACACTCTGCAAAACCGGATAAGGGAATTGGCCTCCTGCCAGGAAACTGGCTTCTTTCCCCGACTGGGTTATCAAGTTAGGTTCCGCGAGGATTTGGAGCAAATTCTTGCTTTGCAACGCCTGGATTATCGCACCCAGGTTGATGTCCGGGCGGTAAATGAAGATATTGAGCAGGTCGCTGACGTTGAAGGTATTCTGCCCGGATGTAGAAGTAGTGGTGGTGGTCCCGGTCGTTGAAGTGGTCGTCAGGCTCCCTAGCGAGGGAGGCGAAAATTGCTGTGTGGAGGTCGACATTGGCATGTTCGAGCCGAAAGTTCGGATCAGGTTCACCCCAAACTGGCTGATCGCTTGCCGGCTGACTTCCGCGAATCTCACCTGCAGTGAGATTTCTCCCGTGGGCGTTGCGGGAACTTCCATGAAGCTGGTTACCTTTGGGGCGACGTTCTTTACCACGTCCAATATCTTGTCCGCCACTTCGGGTGAAGAGACTTTGCCGGATAGCATAACCACGGGTCCAGATGTGGAAATCTGCACCGGCTCGGATGGGAATACCTCGTGGATTTTTTGAGTCAGCCCCATGACGTCAATATCCACGGAAACCTCAAACGCTTGGCTTTGACCCGATTCGTCCCAAATGATTAGAGAAACACCGCCCGGAGCTTTGCCATTCAGGAGAACCTGCGTTGGGCTCACGACAACGGCTTCGGCAATCGACGGATCGGCCAAGGAGACGCGCTTGATCCGCGTGGCTGAGGTGATCACAAGTGATCGCCCCACCAACACATGCAACGTCTGCGCTGATTCCGACGAAGTTGTCTGCCCGCCCTCCGCTTGCGCGGGAGCGCTCGGTTGGTTTTGCACGACGGGCGAGACTGCCTTCATGTCGGCCTGTTGAGGCTGCGAAAACGCGACAGGTGACGTCAGAACGAGGGCCGTCAGCAGGGCCGAAGCAAAAAAGAATCTGCCGCCTACGCAATCGTGGTGGTCGAGCATTCGCGTCCTCTGTATTTTCATCATTGATTTTCAAATGTCTTCATCGTGCGTTTGTCACCCGTGATTACTTCGACGGCGTATGGCGCGGGTGGTGCGGCTCGAGCGACTCGCACAACCTTGTGCTCACTTTGCGGAGGAGCTCCCCCGGAGAAAAGGACCGCTTGGGTAACAGGAGGAGGATCTACGTCCTTCGCATCCACCGTGTTCCGAAGCGCCAGTTGAATTTTCCCTTCGGTGCTGGCCATCGTTAGCTTGGCGGCATCCGCAGGAGAAACCAGCAACGTGATCACCGGGACGGTCTGTGGCTTTCCTTCGCGGTCTTGTCCAGTTTTTTGGCCAGCGGCGAGCACGCGAACATTTTCGAGAATGGTGCGCGTGATATTTTGGGAGCCATTAGGTCCGCCCGCGCCCGTTTGCCCCGTCACCAAAACATCCACCATCGTCCCCGGGATCACGAAGCCAGCGACGCCAACCACGTCGTTGACGGCAACCGAGACAGCCCGCATTCCTTCAGGAATCGTCGCGGGCAGGCCGGCGCCGGCTGCGACTGGAGCCAGCTTCGAATCCAGGATCGGCTCATTCTCGACAACAGGTGTAATCAACGCTCGGTTAGCGCAATCCTGGATGCGGGTAAACATTCCCGCCACCGGTTCGTCGCCCGGCCAGGGCATCAACCGGAGATTGCTCGCATCCACCCGCGCTCCAACTTGAAGAGGTACGGCTGCCACCACAATGGTCCGCGTGGCGGGGGGTCGAACAAGCGCCGCGTTTTTGAGCTGGCGGTACACGAAGAAACTCAGGAAAAATGCGATTACAATGGCGCCCACCAGTCCCACAAGCAACCGCGTCCGGTTCATATTCCGAATCTCCTCACCGCGATCTCACAGCCCCCACCGGGCCGCGCAGATGCATATCAAGGTACCGGCTGCAACAGCCACACCGAACGGCAGTTTCATCAACACCGGATTGTCCAGCGAAATCTCCGGGTTGACACGCAACGACAAAAAGCCTTGCACGAGCACGGCGAGGTTAGAAAGCGTCTCGATTACTCTGCGCGTACGCACCATCTGGACAATCGCCATCAATCCCGCTACGAAAACGCTGGCCACGAGAACGAAAGGAAAAAGCGTAGGACCCAGGAGGGCACCCACGGCGCCCATCAGCTTCCAATCGCCCGCCCCCAGCGCGCGCAGCAGTACCAGGGGCAACAGCACCAGCAGGGCCAGCCCGGCACCCTCAAGCGACGTCTTCATTCCGGGCCATCCCCTAAAATACGAATTCACGGCGATCCCGGCAAAAATCCCCGGAATGGTCAGCCAGTTCGGGATCTTGCGGTCACGCAAGTCCGTCCAAGCCGCCACTACTGTTAGGGCTAGGGTGAAAGACCAGATTGTCGTTCCTGCAGCAGTCATGGGATTCCGATGGTCTTATAATTCATAGGACCCATGGTTTCGGGACGGACAGGTGCGAATCCCCCTCCGCCTGGAGACATGCCCGGCGAGCTAGCGAAACGTCTCGGCAACTGACAATGGCAGCGCCCCGACCCGGGTTTCGGAGCAGTCAATGCTCGAGGGGAGCAGCTAGCTGGTGCTTAGGTTGACCACGGCCTTGCTGAACACGTTGTTGATCGCATCGGCGAGCGTACCGAGCGTGCCGATGGCAGCCAACGCAACCAGAACCAGCAGAAGAGCGTATTCCGTCAGGTCTTGCCCTTCCTCTTCCTTCCAAAGCCTCATCAGAAGATTCTTCATCGTCTCCCTCTCACACAGTGATGTAAATGAACTGGCAGACCCCTATTGCGGCGATTCTAAAGCATTCTAAACGCCATCCGCTAAGCTATTGAATTTAGAAGCATTAAAACCCTAGCCACAAGTGCCAACGGATCCACGCGCCCGCACCCCTCTAAACCGTCACCTTCCGGCTACAATTTACCACGACGATTCTTCCTAAGTGCTGACACTCTGGAAGGACTCGCCGATCGATCCTTGCGGTTCTCCCGACTCGACTACTATTCATTCACTCGATTACCCCCGGTTCGTTCGCGGAGCCTGAGCCGCTCAGGCCAGAGACCGCCGCTCCAGGGGTCGAGGCATGTACCTTGCACGAAGGGTCGCCCGGATTCCAAATACAGTCAGCCCTGTAGATCCTGACGTGCCCACCGCTGCTGCGAAAAACCTCTGGAAGACCGCCCTCGATCTGCGCCAGGCGCGCAGTAAGCAGTGGTCTGGAGGCCTTCCATTGTTTGTCGCTGTCATCCGCTGACGCAAACCAGTAGTCAGCTCTGATAGCTTTTGCAACATCCGTCATGTGGTCCAGATCCGATTGCAATTGCACTGGGTCATACGCCCCACTTGGCAGAAGCGCCATCTGGGACATGGATTGACGCCCGGTGTACAAGTAAAGGGATGCGTCCTCCCCGGCGATCACCCGTTCTTGAGACCGCGAATTGTGGCGAAGCCACTCATAGCCCTCCTGCTTCTCTCGCAGAAGGGCGGCGCTATTTCGGCTTGTTGCGGTGAACTCTCGCGGGCCGCCGATCACAAAATTCCAGGCGATACACATAGTCAGGGCAGCCAGTCCCATGGCGCCCGCAAGGGATAAAATCCTGCTGCCGGCCTCGCTCGATCTGCTAATTAGAATCAATCGCCCGGCGATTCTCTTTCCTTGGAGCCAGAAACAGCCCACCAACAGCGGAAGAAAGGGAATCAGGAATCGTGTGCTGTCTGGGTAATCCCAGCAAATGATCACCAGGATGTAAATGCCCAGTGCGAAATGTATCGGCTGCCATCCCGAAGCTCTGACCTGACCAAGAATTCCAGCCGCGATGATCCAAAGCACCAAAGGCGTCGCTATCAGCCAGAATATGAGGCTCTTGTCGGATAAGGGCGAGAGGAAGTAACCGGGGATTTGCGATCCGAGATAGAGAAACTGGTTGAGAGCGAAGGTCCAAGCAGTATGGAAACTCGGAGACGCCATCTCTCGAAAGGCCGCATAGTTTGTGTAGTAGAGCCACGTTTGACTCCAACCGGAGCCGGCGTCTGAGGCGATCGGCGGCACAACCGGCACGGCTAAGAAGGAGCGCCAAGCCAATGCCACGGCAAACGGCGCAGCAGCCACCGTGAAAGCCGCCGCTTGCCGCCAGGCGCGCTTCGTTAACGCGAAAATGAGCAGTCCTGCGGCAATAGGGATTCCGGACACCCGCATCAGCATGGACAGGCCCGCTAGAACGCCACTTATCGCGCCCTCGCTCAACGGTTCACCTATCCGCATCGCTCGGTTCGCAACCATGATGGCTAGCAGGGCAAGAGCCGCAAAAGGGATATCCGAAAGGATGCTGCTGCTATAAAACAGAATAAGGGGATGGAGCGCACAGAAGGCTGTGAGCATCAGCGCCTCGCCAGTTCCGATGTGCAAGAGACGCCTCAAAAAAACGAACGCGACGGAAATAAAGACACACCCGAAAGCTACAATTAGCGCTATGCCGCCGGCAAGGTTTCCCGGAAAGGAAGGATCCCACCTCCATACAAAGGAAAGAAGCAATGGGAGCAAAATCGGGTATTTGGTCGCCGGAGGATTTCCCGGTAGGCTAGGCAAAATGTAGCCTCTCCCATCGGCTAACGCCTTTGCCGAACTGAAGTAAATCATGTCGTCATTGGTACGGCCGAAAAAATTGGTGGGGTGCAGACGAACTACGGCAATCACGTAGGCGAAGAGAACACAAGCCAGACCCAGCCACGGCAGGACGCGTCGGTAAGGTATGCGCTGCATCGGCGCCGTCTAATGCTTTTGCGTATCGAGAGCTCCCTTGCGAACATATAAGGCGCTAGTGTTGTCCGCATAAACCTTCTGCCAATCGGGAAGCGCGGCCAGCACGGTCACTAACGGCTCACGGCGATCCAGAAGGCACGACTGGATGCCGTAATTTCGAAGCACCGTGAGCGCGCCAGGCTTCAGCGCCATAATATGAAGATAATCGAATAGCACTCCACCGCGCTCGTAAATATCACCTCGGCCATCGATGAAAACCTTTTGCCCAGACCACACTAGGTAGCCGCCAAAACTGTAATCGTTGAACATCGGGCCTGGAACCGGATGCTGGCGGAGATAGCCCACAGCCTTCGACGGGAAATCCTTGGCAACTGTCTTATCGAGAAAGCTCCCCGAAGGAAAGTAATGGATCATGGCGGCGATTACGCCGACCATCAGAGCGGCGTTTAGAACGTATTTGTCAATTTTTCTGTTGTAGCGCGGTAGCCAGCGCGCAAATATGACGGCCAACAGCGGCGCACAAAACGGCACGAAGAGCAGGACAAACCGCACGTGGAGGCACGCCATCACCACACCGCCCAGAAATAGAATCGGCTCCTCCAGGCGCCACTTCAACTCGAAAATCATTTGCACGATGAAGAAGCCCAGCACCAGAGCCAAAAATATTTTTCCACCCAGCAGGTTGAATGGCATCGACTGCCATTCCAAAATGTGGGTGACGTTGATCGGCTGAGAAAACGCGATGTCGAACGGATACACAGCCAGCCTCGTCCCATATGGCGTAATCGGAAGGACGGCGAGGCAAAGAAGAAAAACAAATTCCAGTCGGATGCGCTCCTTCAGGGCCCATTGCTTGGCTTCAATAGCGCCCAGACGAAACCCCTTCAGTCCGCTCACTAAGTAAACCAGGATCACTCCCAGCCCGATAATGAACGAGCCGTGTGTGTTCACCCAGACCAGAACCACCGGCGGCAGAAACCAGATCGGCCACTGCTTTCCTTGGCGGAAGAGCTCCAGCGCAATCAGCGTCAGCACGAGGAACAGATAACCCAGCATCTGCGGGCGCATTGTGAATTGCCCGGTTGCCAACGTAAAGACAACTGCGGCGGCTAGGAATCCCGCTTTTGAGTTCTTCGCGCGGATCGTCGCGAACACGTACAACGCGAGCATCACCGCGCTGCCCAAAACAATCAGCAACGCGTCCAAACCCCGAACTCCACCGATCCGCGCCACCGCCCCGATCAGCACGTCTCCCAGCCACTCGTAAGCGATCCACGGTTGGCCGTGTACCGTAAAAGAATACGGGTCAACGGTGGGCCAATGATGCGTGGCAAGAATGGTCTGACCTGTCGTGATGTGCCACCACATATCCGGGTCGACCGTGAACACCCTGCCGGCGTAGAAGGTCGCGCCGACAAGGAACGTTCCCAGCATCGCCGGAAACGAGAACACCCATTTCAAGATTTCCAGCGCGCGTAAAGCGGACGCAACCGGACGCGCAGGCGCTGCAACGGTCTCAGCAGCAGGCGTTTCCCCACCCGGCGAAGGAAAAGAGAGCCCCTCGCCGCGCGTTCCCGGAATTGCGATGTTCTGTTCGCTCATCGGTTTCTTATGTGCCTGAATTACGCCCTCGCAGGAAGTGAATGCAACGGGGTCGCCAAATCTCGGAGAGCAGGAGCCTCCTAGTGCGAAATGATCATCTGCGAAGTGCTCGATAGCGTTATCGCACTGCTGCGAATGAACGGAACCAGAAAATTGAAGTTATAGCTGACCTGTACCTGGACTGTGCAGCCGGGAGCGTTCGGCGTCGCAGGCATAGGCGGCGGCCCCGCACTCCCACTGCAAATGATCGGGCTATCCGCGTTTACCGGCCAGCTCGCCGTCGTATCGAGGCAGGCCGAGCCGCCGCATCCAGTGCCGGTCGTGTCAATACTCGCCGCTGTTGCAAGCTGCTTGACGTAGTTCTGAATGTCCGTACTCGAAGCTGGCCCGCTGTTCATTCCGCCGGTGCCGTTGCAGCTGTTGTCGCCCAGAACCCCACAGTTAGCACCGTTCACGGCTGCCCAGTGCGTTGCCTGTCGCGCCGCGCCCGAGACGAAATGGTATGCGTAGAGTGCCCGACTAAAATCCACGATTCCCAGAACCATCGTGATGAGGAGCATGAAAACAAAGGCAAACTCCACGAGCGTGCTTCCGGCCTCGCCGGTCAGCCGTCGCAAGCTTGCTGTCGCACATCCTTCGGATTTGAGACTACGTGGCATTCGCTCGTTTCATTTCCTCAATCTTGTGCCACGCGCATCGTCGACGTCCTCGATATGGTGATTGAGTTCGAGATTCCCGGATAGTTAAATAGTGGAGTAAACGTCCCGGAAGCCGTCACGGACACCATCACCACGTAATGCCCTCCGCTGCCATTCGAGCACGTAGTATCCAAGCTGGGGTTGCCGGCCGTCGTGCAAGCCGCGGTTGTCGTGCCCTGATATGTCACTGTTCCCCCGCTGTCACATCCGCACGAATTCGAGGAGCTGACCGTAAGGCCGCTGATCGGTTGGCCGTTGTTCTGGAAGTCATTATCGGCAGCCAATTGAATGCCGGTTAGATTCCCTGATTGCAGCAGGCCCTCCGCGCCGTAAGCAGCGCCGGCTCGCGCTGCATTCCCTACCAATATGCCGATATACGCGTAGCGACCGAGCTCGATTGTTCCGACCAACAGGGCGAGGAGTATCGGTGTTACCAGAGCCATCTCAAGCAGGGCCTGCCCGGTTTGAGATCGCGGACCTTTGGGGCCGCGCCCGATATTCAGGCGTTTGCTCGCGAGACCGGCTCGAACTTTTCGGTTCGCTTTCATCTCCTATTCCACTAAAGTCGCAACTTTGACGCCATTCGTACCCAACGACAGTCCTGCAAAACCTTGCAAGTTAATTGTCGGGCTGCCACCCAGGGTGAGTGATTGGGCGACGATAGCCCCGATGGAACTGCTTCCTGAAAGCGTTAGAGGCGCCTTCGGGAAATACAAAACCCCGCTGAGAACATTGCCCACCCCGCCCAGTAGGGGAGGGTTCGTGTCGTTCGGATCTTGAAAGAATAGAATTCCGGCGTATGGACCAGTAGTCGGTGCTGTCAATTGGAGGCTGGCGTTCCCACTGACGCTTATCGTCGCGCCATTCGTGAAGTAGAAAGTCACACCCGTTCCGGTAACCGTAGCGGTACCGTTAATCGTTAAGTTGCCTCCAGAAATCACATATATCCCGGGCGCAAAATTTGTAGTGCCGCTGTTGAGCGTGGTCGGGGGATAAATTGTACCCACCGGCGGCGTCAAGTATGATAGAGGGTCAGACGTGGCGGGAGTTCCGTTGCCCCCGTTTCCCGATGCGCCAAAAAGCGCAAGGTTTGTTACAAGTCCCCCGAGGAAGTCACCATTATCTATAATCGTGCAGTTCGGGTTGTTCAGGGTCGCACCTGATGCCTGGATGCCGCCAGCGGGCGGGGAACCTGGGCCTAGCGCATATACGCAGCCGTTGTTCGGTCCGCCGCTCACGTTTGTCGCCACGGCCCGCGCGGTTACCGTTTCTTGCATAACCCCCAGGATCCGCATGAAGTATGTCGGCTGAACCGCGGCCACCCGTGCCTCTACATAGCACGACACGGCAGGAGAGCAGCCCGTGGAACTTGTGTGCGGCCCGTCGACCGGCGGGCTGTCGATCTGGACACACACTGTGCCCACAGCGGCACCGGGCCCGCATTTGCTCAGGTCATTACCACTACTATCCGGATAACTATTCGCCGTAGAGGCATTTTGCGCTGCGGGCGTTACGCCAGAAGGGTCAAACGCAACGTCGTTCGCGCCCGCAATCGCCGCCGCGTCGGCCGCGCTTTGCTGCAGGCGCTTCTCGTAGCGCAGCATGCCCATGTCAACCCCGAGGCCCGCAAAGCCGATCAGGGCGACCATCGCCACGATGGTAACGGCCAACGCCTGGCCCGCCTCACTCTTGCGTCTCATCGCCTTCTCCCAGCGCCTGCTCTTATTCAAAACTACGTGCGGACATTCTCTCTTGCACGATTTGGCCGGACGGAAGGCTAGGTGCCGCCACGATCGCCGTCGGAGCTTCTTCCGTCTCCTCGATGCCTAGCTGATTGATTAGCCGGTGCAAATAGGCGCGCGCGACGCCGAGTGTCCGCGCAGTTTCCGTCTTGCTCCATCCACACTCGCGCAACGTTCGGAGAACCAGCCGCTTCTTGAATTCACGCACTTCTTCCTCGTACGAACGCGCCAATTTCGGACCCTCGCATTCACTTCGCAAACCAGCCGGCAGATGGCGAATCTCCACCGTGGGTCCTTCCGCCAATACCACCGCGCGCTGCACCACATTCAGCAGCTCGCGGACGTTTCCCGGCCACTCGTATTCTTCGAGCGCTTGCATCGCCGGCGGTGAAAAGCGCTTGGCCTTCTTGTTGAATTGCTGCGCGCAAGTCTCCAGAAAATACTGCACGAGCAGCGGAATATCGTCCCTGCGTTCGCGGAGCGCGGGAAGATGCAATTGCACCACGTTCAGGCGATAGTAGAGATCGTCGCGGAATTTTCCCTGCTGGACCATCTCGCCAAGGTTGCGGTTCGACGCACAGATCAATCGAATATTTACGTCCACCGTGGTGTTGCCACCGAGGCGCTCAAACTTTCTCTCCTGCAAGACGCGAAGCAACTTCGGTTGGAGGCCGACTCCTAAATCGCCGATTTCGTCCAGGAAGAGTGTGCCCTGATCGGCCGTTTCCACGCGGCCGCGCCGCATCGTCATCGCGCCTGTGAACGCGCCTCTTTCGTGGCCGAAAAGCTCGTCCTCGATCAGTGTTTCCGGAAGATTCGCGCAGGAAAACGCAACCATCTGGCGCGCGCTTCGTGAACTCATTCGATGAATTGCCCGAGCGAGGAGTTCCTTGCCTGTTCCCGTCTCTCCCGTAATCAGGACGCTTACGTCGCAGGGAGCGATCTTCTGAGCAAGCGCAAAAAGCTCTTGCATCGCTTGCGACGTGCCCAGTAGTTCGTGCAGCCGCCCCGTTCCTCGGGTGCTGGCCCGCAGACGCTCCAGTTCCCTTTCGGCGGCATAGAAATTGTAGGCGCGGCGCAGAATCAGTCGCAGCTCCACCATGCTGGGAAGGTTCGTCACGCTGTCATAAGCGCCGCGGGCCACCGCCTCCAGCAGAAGTTCACTGTTACCTGTGTCGCAGACGACCACAGCCGGCGGGTGATTCGGGAATCTTGACGATCTCGTCCAGGAGGCGCAGCCCGCGTTCGGAATCGCCCTGCGTGCTGGCCGACCGAAGGTCCAGGATGGCGACGTCGCACCAATCGTGCAGGTCGGCGAGCCGGTTGTGGTACAGGTCCTTGCTTGAGCGAATGGCGAACCCATCCCCCAGGGCTCTCCCAATGGCATCCGCCAGACCCGAATCTTCACTCAAAAAGCAAACGCGTATCGTGGAATCCGCCAAGAGGTGCACCTTCCCGGCCTTGGACCGCCCAAAGCGCCCTGGCTAAAGCCCCGTTCCAGTCAGTCAACTTTGTTGCACACCGCTACTCGCGGTACGTTCGTACTAAGGGAGGTGCAAACATTATGCCACGGCCTGTCAACACTCCTGAAACTACCTTAACTCAACGGACTCAGGAAGATGTGGGGCACAGTTCACGACCCAGTCCCCAAAAGGAGACATCTGTGGAAGCCTGATGGGCAAGAATTCGCACATTTTCGCCTAAGCTTTTCCCATTCAAATGACAAAAATAGGCTAGAAATCGCGGTGTCACGCTTCGGTTACACCACTGTCGGAGGGCCGTCAGGGCCGGAAAATCCGAAGGGGCCGCCCGAATCGGGACCCTGGACCCGCGGAATTTCCTTCGAGTTCGAAGGATAATCGGAGGCAACTCCCTTCCAGTTTGAAGCTTGATTTTCCTCCTAGTTAGAAACATTTCCGGTCGCGTCCACGGGCACACCAACCAGGATTTCGACCGGAACCGGCTTGCCATCGCGCATCGCGGGCTTGAACTTCCAGCGGCTGAACGCGATTTTCGCCGCCTCGTCCATCTCGGGCAGAATTCCTTGAAATATCTCCAGACCGCCGACCGTTCCGTCGGCCCCCAGCGTCCCTTTCAGAACGATCAGTTTGTGGGCCTTCGCCGGAGGGACCGGCAGCCTTCTAAAATCGTATCGGGTCTCCACATCCAGGTCTGGCGGCACCAGCCCGCTATCCATATGAACGAATGTTGATGTTGAACGGGATGGCGTAACTCCTTCCGTTCCGGGCTTCTGGCAATATTGCATCGTCCAGTTCTTGCCTGGCATGGCGAGAAAAATGGTGTAAATCTTGCCACAGCGCAGCACATCGTAGACATCGAGGCCGCCTCCGCCAACCGGGCCGGCCGAGACGATAATGGAGCTTTTGCGAACGCTCAGATGGCGAGGAACTGCGTAAACCATGGCCAGCGCTACGGCGGGAAGCCTTCCCCCGCCGGGCTCTCCGCCCTTGCCGCTAATGCTGACTGACCCCGCATTCCCCGTGTTTCCGCCTCCGCCTCCGGCGCTTTCGGCTCCGATTCCGGTGCTAGCGTCGCTTCCGGTGCGGCTGCCTCCGGCACCGCCGCCGATTGCACCATTCGGGCTACCCGCTGGCGACCCGCCGTTGCCGGGGGCCCCGGAAATCGCGAACTCGCCCGAGCGGTTTCCCGGCGGAAGCACGACGGGAGAAGTTGGCCCCGCTGGGTCCACACCGATCACCACTAGGCCAGTCCCATTAGCCGCACCTTCAATCGGCGGCGCCTCCTGAACACTCGTGGCTTGCCCAGTTCGAGCCTCCGGAGCACTTGCGACGGCAGGCAGAAGAGGAACGCGAAGCTGCGGATCAGTCGATTCCTCGATGCTTTTCAGCGCCGCAGCATTTTCGGCAGTCACAGCGGGCGCAGCATCGGTATTGAGCTGCCGCTGGGCTTGCACCGGGCGCGTTTCGCTGGGCCTGAACCTGAATACCGGCTTCGGTATTTGGACTGAGATTATGTTCGGCAACTTTATGTCCTGGGTAATTCGAATATCCGGCGGCGAATTGGGCTGGTAGATCGTCTGATGAGAATTATCCGGGTGGACGGGTTTCGAGATGATGACGACCGCCTGCTGGGCGGTGCTCCCCAATAGGGGCGGGCGATCCGGGACGGAACCGGCGCCGGGGCGTCCCCCGGGCCCTGCTGGGGCGACGCGCGGAAGTACTTTGGCCTGATCGAGCAACGGCACCCGATAATAAATGTGCTCGGAGTTGGGAGACACAGGCGCCGCGAACGATTCCCTGGGCATCGCTTGGTGCAGATAAACGATCAGCAAGATAAAACAGATGTGAATTACGAGCGATGCGCTAAAGGGATGGCCGGAGGATCGGGTCTTCTCCAGCGTGACGTGACGAAACGAGTTCCCCGAATTCACATAGGTGGGCGGTTTGACGCGGGCGAAGATCGCTTTCACAGACTCCCATAAACTTGAAGAAGCCCGATCCCGCAACACCATAAACTGCGGCATTCGGCCCTGAATGAACTGGGCCTGGGTTCGTTGGACCGTGCGAGGCCGGGTGGGCGCTTCAGATGTGAAAAGTTTCAGCAAAGAAGCCTCAACTCGAAGTCATCCAATCATCTGAGGACTGGCAAAAGGGGTTCATCGGGCGCGAGTTGGGCGACTGGGAGACGTACCCCACACTACTCCCCTCAATTTGCCACCCGGAACAGAGCAAGCGTGCTTCCAATGATTGATCGCTGTCTCCGCCAACAAGGGGTTTTCCGCCATCTCAATCCCTCGTGAAGGAGTCACCTATTGGCTACACGTGCGTGGCGCTACCAACTGATTCTAGTTCCCGCCTGCCGGTGCCAATCAAAGCCGATTTGACCTCCGCGAATCGCGTCAAGACTGCGAATCCACGCAGTTTACGAATTTACGAATCGTACCCTATTCGCGGGTTTGGCACCACTCCTGCATGGCCAGTCTCTGAGAATCAACTGAGGGGTTGGTCTGGTTCGCCAATGGACAGGCATTTTGGAACCGCTGCTTTTGGTCATTTGGGGAGATTTGCGCTAGTTTCGGTGAGTCTCGTTGCGGCGTGCGGAGTTGCCAGAGGGCAAGCGGCGGCTCAGTATTCTGGCGCAACGTCCGTCTCAGCCACTACAGCCGCCGAAAAACCGAAGATGGTTCCTGCCCCCGGCAAGCCAGCCGCTCGCAAGAACTCGTCGTATCTGATCATCCCAACTGGTCCGCCGCCGGAGTTCGTCAACCGTCAGGCTCTTGAGGAGCGGGCCGGCAGGGACGCCGGCAAGTTGTTGCTGCGGTCCGTCCCTTCACCGGCGCGGGCTTGGGTGGACGGGGTGTTCGTGGGGAACACGCCGTTGCTCCTCATTTTGGCGCCCGGAAAGTATCAAGTGGAAGTGAGCGGGCAGCGACTCGAGTCCGCCCAGCAAACCGTGGATTTGTTGCCGCGCGAAACACGCGACATTGCACTTCAAATGGCTGTACGATACCCGACCACTGTTTCCATTCGCTAAGGGTCTCCTCGGAAATTGGAAGTGGAAGGACCGAACATGGCAGACATCGATATTGACCGACAGTTGCTTGCTTCGGCGGGAAAGCAAGAGCCAAGCGTAGCGCTTCGCGTTCTGTGGACCCTCGCTGTGATTGCAGTGGCAGGGGCGGCCGCGCTCGTGGGCTTTAAGCTCGGTTCGAATTCTGCCGAGCTCGGCCCGAGCTTGCAGACGCGCATCAACGTGAATCAGATCCAGCAACAGCTGGACGACATACAGATGCGCCTGGATAATTTAGAGAGACACCGCAGGGTCGTTGTGGTGACTCCTGCGGGAGCTCAACCGAAAGCAGCTGTGGCAGATTCCGCCGGCACGAATCCCTCGCCGAACCCCGAATTCACGATTTCTTCAGCCAGCGCCATGAAGCCGGAGACCGACGCGATCCCGGGTCCAGCGGCGCAACTTCGTACCGGTCCAGCGGACCCGACTGGCGCGAATGCGCTCGACGGACCCAACGCGGCCAACCATGAAGCTTGGGAAGCGACCACCGACCGGCTGGCCGACGTGGTGGGAGTGGTTGGCTCGCAGCAGAGCGAACTCAGCCAAACTCGCGATCAGGTGAATCAACTAGAGGCACAAACACGGCGCACCGCAACTCAGTTTGAATTACGCCGCGGAACGGACCCCCAACTCGTGGGCCCTGTTGCGCTGCTCTTGAAGGATTCAGACTTCAAGAAACAGCGGTACACGGTGTGCGTATACGTGGTCTCCAACCAGTGCATCGAATTGAAGGACCGCGCAGTCGATGAGGTAGTGGTTTTCGCGCTGTCACACGATCGCTCACCGCTCGAATTGATCGCGACAAAGGTGACCCGAGATGGGATCGTGGGTTATCTCGAGATTCCCGCCAACAAATAGCGCCCACCTCAAGATGTGGCTGTTGAGATAAAGTAGTCGCGGCAGGCCCGATCCAAGGCATCCCGCGTGATCCGCGGTTGCGCACCGAGATAAGCCGCGCCCCAAAAAATCTGATTGATCAGGTCGCGCGGGTAGCACTGCTTGAGCGGCTGCTTCAGCTCTTGTGTAATCACATCAACCGCGTGCTCCGGCACGCCCGGTTCACACTCAACCAAACGCCTGGTACACTCCGCCCGAAAGATCTGGATAAACTGCTGCGGCGTGGCGTGCGCGACCCGGATCTTGTTTGGGATTCTTCGAATGAAGGCCTCGTCACCAAGTTCGCTCGGCTCAAGGTTGGTTGAAAAAACCACGCAGACGTCAAAGGGGATTTCGAACTTCTTCCCGCCGGACAAAGTGAGAAAGTCCACCCGGCGATCCAGTGGCGTCATCCAACGATTGAGAAGCTCCTCGGGCCGCATTCTCTGGCGGCCGAAGTCATCCAAAATGAGTACTCCGTTGTTGGCTTTCATCTGCAGCGGCGCCGTGTACAAACGGTTCGAAGCAATGAGTTGAATATCCAGCATCTCCGACGAGAGTTCCCCTCCCGTCAAAATGCGCGGCCGGTGACAAAGGACCCAGCGTTTGTCCATCTCCTCGGAAAGACCGTTCTCACACTCCCGATGAACGCCCGGGTCGTAAACGGTGATGATCTGGCCATCCACCTCAACCGCATAAGGAATCCAAACGTAATCGTTATAAATGGCGGGAATGCAGCCGGCGATACTGGTCTTTCCTGTTCCCGAGGGACCATACAGAAAGATTGACGTGCCGGAAACCACGGCTGTGCCCAGCCGCGCCAGCAAATCCGCATCAAGAACCAGCGGATGGAGGGCCTGCTCCAGGTCGGAGGGCTGTATCCCCGTTTGTTGCACGGTTTGTGCAGCGACCCGATGGCGATAATTGGCGAGGGATACGGGAGCCGGTCCGGCATATTGGCTAATCGCCAGAAGGTCCGTTGCTCGCGATCTGCCTTGAGTGCTCGCGGCTATGCGATGGCTTCCCCCCACCATCCCTTTTACTTCGCAGAGTTGCTCCTTCCGGAAGAATTGAAAGATTTCGTCGATCACGCCGATGCCGAGACGCATCTGCCTGCTTAGCTCGGCCAAAGACATTTCACCATGGAGGTACAACGTTTTCAGCGCTATGTCCTCAAGAACTCCTCTGCGGATGCCGGTTTCCTGGACTTCGTGGGGTGTAACTCCCGCTAAATCTGGCACATCCCCTCCGGTTCGTCTGCCGCGCCGGGCACAGAGCGACGCTTCCCCATCAACTACTCGCAAGCCTTTTGCCAATTGGCGAAAACAGGATGTTGCGGGAAGGGGCACCTGTGAATATCGAAAAAGTCCCCGTACTAATGGGCCGCCTCAAATTCCCGAAAGCGGCGTTCCAATTCCCATTGCTGTCGCGCTCGTTCGCTCGATTGAAGGAAACCTGGCGCACGCTTGCGAGGCGTGCGGGGTGCCTAAAGTATCTGGCGCGCACGCCGCAACCGGGCGGTTGAAACGATCCCGGTCGCGCCACAGGCTGGCTCCGGCGAGGAAGCTGTGCTCGATGCTGGCGCGCACCATCTGCTTCAGGTCCGCATAAGTGAGCCCATAGGTCTCCACCGCGCGTACGTATTCGTGCGTCAGGTCAATTCGCGATACGCCCTCGTCGTCCGTTGAAAGCGCGACGGGAACTCCAAATCTCCGGTAAATGGGCAAGGGGTCGTTCTTCCCGGCAACGCCAAGGATCACATCGTTGCTCGTCAGGTTGATTTCGACCATCACATGCTTTGCGGCCATTTCCTTCAGCAAGTCGTAGGGGCGATCTTCGTACATCACGTCGACGCCATGGCCGATACGCTCGGCGTGCCCCTGGTCCACGGCCAGGCGAATGTGGCAGCAGAGTCCTTCAGGCGGCACCAACCCCGGAGCAAGCTCGCCCGCGTGCAGACTGACGTGCACCTTGGGATAGATACCGTGCAGGAATTCCAGCATCTTCATATGCAAGGCATAATCCGACATGGCGATGCGGTCATCTTCCGGTTGAACGTAATTGATGCCGACGACGCGCGGATCAGCAGAAGCCGCTTCAAAGCCAAGCACCGTCTGCGCAAAAACCCGCTCGGGAGGAAAGGCGCGGAGAACCTGGTAGATGTACCTGATTTGCACGCTGCACGCGGCGGCCTGGTTCGGTTCGCCGCAATGCTCCCGCGTTTTTCGAATCGACTCGGCCTGATCCAGATAGGCGCGCACCACGGCGACGTCGTCCCGCAAACCCTGAGCCAAAAGCTGCTGACGAAATTCGCCAAACGCCTGGCCGGCGTGCCATCCGAGTTTTTTCGCGATGGCCGCAGTGTGATCGAACGGAGGCGTCACCATTATTTCCAGATACTGTTCGTTCTGTGCAGCGGCTCGAGTGGCAACTTCATCGAGCCACTCGCCGGCGTGGTTCCCGCTCACGGCGCTGAATCGAGCGAAGGCGTCGAAGAAGTGATCGTGGCCAGTGATGCCGGTGGAAGGCACGAAACCGCGCATCGAAAACGCGTCCACCAAGGCATCGTAGAGGTGCTGATCCTTGTCGGCTTCGGCCGCGGGAACGTCTCCTTTGCCGCACGGAGCGCCTGAAGTGGGATTTTCAGCGGGCGGCCGCACGAAGGATAGCGACACGATGTCCACACAGAGCTGGTCCTCAATACCTTCCTTGATCCAGGACTCGGCATAGACCGCGCCGCTGAGGTGGACGTGCAGGTCGCCGCCCTTGGGCATGCTAACTAGAAACGTCCGAAGGTCGAGCGGGTTCGTTCTGGCGCTATCCAGCAGATGGGCGGTGCGCTCTTCGCGCGCCCGCTGCGGGGAATGGCGCGGAGCTTGCGCCTTTAGTTGCGCAAACGCTGGGACGGCCCAGACGCAAACTAAGATAAGGCCAGACAAATAGCGGCAAGGACGAGCCATTCGCACCCTTTGTTTGAATTTCAGGCTAAACTTGAAGCGATCCGATACATTTTAGCTGCAAAAGTCCGCATGACAAGAGGAAGAACACGCATGAGTGCGACAAGCAAAAGCCTATCGAGAGCGTTCGCTTCGGTCGCTTCGATCGCTCTCATTTTTGGCCAGTTTCCCGCGTTCGGGTGGGGCAACGAGGGACACACGGACATCAACTTCGTCGCCGCCAGCAAGCTTACCAAATCCATGCCGTCTTTTTTCAGAACGCGTTCCGCGATGGCGCGTATCGCGTATCTCGGACCGGAGCCGGACCGGTGGCGCGGCGCTGCCGAGTACGCACTGAACAACGCCCAAAGCCCCGATCATTTCATCAACCTGGAACGGATCGAGGGCTTGGTCGCGCTTCCGAAGGGCCGCTACGAGTTCTACAAAATGCTCTACGCCAAACGGGCGGCCACGCGGACTGATCCTGACGACTTTCTGCCCGAGAACGTGGGCCTGCAGCCGTACATCACGACGGAAGTGTTCGAGCGGCTGAAGGTCGCGTTCCGCGATTATCGAACTCTTAAGCAAGCCGGAAAAGACACTGGCCCCGTGGAGCAAGATGCCATTTTCTACGCGGGCTGGCTGGGGCATTACGTCGCCGATGGCTCGCAGCCGCTTCACACCACGATTGATTACGATGGATGGGTCGGGCCCAATCCCAACGGATTCACCACCCAGCACGGCATCCACTGGCGCTTCGAAAACGATTTCGTCAATCGGACGATTACCGCGAAGGATTTTGCAGCGATGGTGGGAGCGCCACATCAGTTGGATGATGTCTTCAACGATTATCTAAAATACCTGCGGACGTCGCATGGGTTCGTGAACCAAGTCTATGAATTCGATAAATCCGGAAGCTTTAATGGAGCCGGGACGCCCGAAGCCGTGAAATTCACAGAAGAAAGACTGGCCGCCGGCGCGCAAATGCTGCTCGATCTCTGGTACACGGCGTGGCTACAAAGCGCTGAACCCTTGCCAGGCGGCGCAAGTCCTGCACCCGCGAAATAACCAAGAATCAAAAACATCAAATTAAGAGGGGCGGCTATCGAAAATTTCGACGAGCGCCCCGTTTTGCTTTCAGAAGTCAAAGCGGGCGCCGAACTGCAACTGACGCGCTCCATAAAGCGCGCCCGAAGTTGTCGAAACGCTGCCGAATGAAGAAGACGGCAGCAGGCAGCCGTTGGTGTGGCCGGCGCAGGCGCCCACGCCGGGTCCAGCATAGGTATAGGCAGTGGTGTTGACGGCGCTCACGATGGTGCTGTTGAACAAATTGAACGCATCCACGCTGAAGTTGAGCCGATACCTTTCGGCGAAAGCGAAGGTGCGGCCGAAACGGAAGTCCATGGTAGTGAAATTGGGCAAATTGTACGGGTTGCGCTTGAGCCAGGAAGCGCGGCCGCCCGTGGGTCCGGCGAAGGTGCTGACTTCGGCGCCGGTCATGCCGCCATCGCCCGGAAGCGCGCTGCCGAGGATGGACGTGCCGATATTTGCGCCATAGGGCTGGCCAGTGGCGGACGTGACGATGGCTGAGACATTCCAACCATCCAAAAGGTGCCGAGCCGCTGCGCTGGAGAAGTCCCGCGCGTACATTGGCTCCCATACCACGCTGCCCACGAAGCGATGCCGCTGATCGAGGTCTGAATAAGAGTAGTCGCGCTTCAGATTGTATGGGTCGAGTACGCCGTCGGTGCCGAAGAAAGTACCGTTTGTGCCTTCGGTCTCGCCGTCGTCCAATGCTTTGCTGTAAGTGTAATTAAATAGGAGTTCAACATCGTGACTCATCGGCTTACGCAACGTGAGCACCAACCCGTTGTACCACGAGCTGATCGCGCTCACCTGGTTGAGGATCAGGCCGGTGCCAGTGTCCAGGCGCGCGGTATAGAACGGCACGGTCGCAACCAAAGCGGTGGCGCCGGAGGAAGTCAAAACGTCATAGCTCCTCGTGGCGGTTGCGGGCGCAACGTTGGCATCGTAGCTGGCGGGCAAGTGAAGGCCGCGCGTCAACAAGTAGGTGGCGGAGACGGTCATATGCCCCGGCAACTCCCGCTCGATTGCGACTTCGCCTTCGTGCGCGGCGGGATTGACGAAGTCGGGAACCATTCCGTGAACCGCCGCGGAATTCGCGGGGAGCGTCCCTCCTGGAATGCCTACAGTGGGTGTGAGCGCACCGGCGAATGGGGCGGCTATCGGCGGGCCTGGAGGCGTAAAGAAAACGTTCGGGAAAAGCGGCGCGCAACTGGTGATGCCGCTGGGGCCACAGCCGCTGAACGTCTGCTGGAAAACGCCGTTCTCGACACGCAGGGCGTAATACGTGCTGTTGGACGTCTTACCATAAAAAATTCCGTAGCCCGCGCGGAGGATCGTGTTTCTGTCGAATTGCCACGCAATTCCGATTCGAGGAGCGATGTTGTTCGTGTCAATATTCAGAGTCGATGTGTAGAGCGTCAGCAGCGGCGTGGCCGTATTTGGACGCGGAGGAGCCGGGACGTGCTGCAGGTCATATCGAACGCCGAGATTCAAAGTCACACTCGGCCGAATCTTCCAGGTATCCTCCAAATAAAGGCCAAGATCGTTGTCGTAGAAGTCGTCCTTCCCAACGTGGGTGATGGGATCGTTCACTTGAGTAAAGCTGGTGTAGTGCTGCTCCGTCAGGCCGTCTCCAACATCGGCTCCCACGGCGTCGGCAACCCAGCGGCAAAATGTCGCATTCGCGCCAGACGGGCATCCTGCGAAAGCTGTCGTGCTATTGTAGCTGTAGTTTCCATCGCCTTGGAAAAGGTTGATCAGCAGCTCGTGGATGAAGTTGACGTCCACGCCCATCTTGAAGGTATGAAGGCCCTTCAAAATCGAAAAATTGTCTGAGATTTCGTTGCGGTGCTCGTCCGGAAACGCCGGGCGCGGAAGAGCCGATGTCTCACCATAAGACATAAGGTTCAGCAGCGAAACGGATGGACCCGGCGAGTTCGTACTGTCGAATTCGAAGTCTCTTCCCCACGAATACCGGACCTCGTTGACCTTGTTGGAAGAAAAAGTGGAAGTCCAGTTCGCTATGAAAAATCGCTCGTGGGTTCCGCCGGCGCCGTTCTGCGTGGCCCCGCCGTTGTTCACGGTTGGCGCGGTATTGTATCCGTACGGCTCCTTCCAGTTCTGCCAGTTGAACACCGCGCTGAAGTGATTTGCCTGGCTGGCCTGGTAATCGAGCTTGCCGAGAAATACATCCTGCTTCAAATCGCGCGGGAAAGCGCCAAGGAGATCCGTATTGATGAATGCTTTGGCGTTGTTGCATTCACTCGCCGTGACGGCCGCGGGGCAAACGAAACCGTTGATTGTCGGAGTTGGCGTCGTGGAGGTGTAGAGAATCGGGTTCACTTTACGGAACCCATCATAAGTTCCGAAGAAAAATAATTTGTCCTTGATAATTGGTCCGCCTACGCTTCCGCCAAACTGATTCTGCTGGTGCACTGTCTGCGTCAAAATACCGCGCGATTTTCCAAGCGGGTCCAGCGCGTTCGCAGACGGATACCGCAAATTATAGAAGAGGTCGCCGTGCAGATTATTTGTCCCGGACTTGGTGACGGCGTTCACCGTGCCGCCGACAGCTTGGCCGAATTCGGCGCTGTAGTTGCTGGAGGCAACTTGAAACTCCTGAATGGAGTCGGCGCTGTAGACGTAGCTCACGATGATGGCTCGTCCGCGCGCCTCCGAGAAAAATGCCTGCGTGTTGTTCGCTCCATCCACGGAGTTTCCGTTATAAAGGCTGGAAATTCCGTGAAAGCTGCTCAAACCACTGTTTCCGTCCGTCGTGACCGCCGGAGTGAGCAGCACGAAGTTCTCCCAACGCCGCGCCACCAGCGGCAATCCACTCACCAAATTCTGGCTCACAATTTGCGATTGTTCCGTCTTCTCCGCTTCCAGCACCGGCGCTTCGCCGACTACGGTGACGGTGCTTTGCTGTGTTTCCAGCGCCATCCGCACATCGACGGTTACGTTGTCACCCACATGAACCACCACTCCCTTGGTGGCAACCGACTGGAAACCGCCATGCGTGGCGGTCACTTCATAGGTCCCAGGCTGCAAGTATGGCGCCACGTAGAGTCCAGCCTCGTTAGTGATATAGGCTCCCTCAGTCCCGGTATTGGCATTGCGAACGCTCACGTCCACGCCCGTCATGGCCAGCCCGTTCGGATCGGTCACTGTGCCCGTTATCGTTCCCGTTGCCGTTTGCGCTCTCGCTAATTGCGGCCCCAGTAGGAAAATTACGGAAAGAAGACACAACACCAGCGAATGAATGTCGCCATTGCGAGAAAATTTAGGTTTCACCCGGTTCTCCTAGAAACTCCCCTTAGACTAGCAACCTGCAGATGAATTTCGGGTGAACCCTTGATAAACCAATTCCTACAAAATGGCAAATCCGTATTTTGAATTCACCGGATAATTGGCCTCAACGCTTCGCGTTTGCGCTGATGATGTAGACTCTTGGCGCTGAAACGATTATGAGTCCAGAGGACGGCCACTTTATGCACAAGTTCCTGTGGAGTTTTTTTGCGGCGCTGATCGCCTTTGTGACCTACGTCGGGTCTCTAACCGCCCAAGTCCCAACCCCGGTGGAATCAACCACTCCCATCCGCGTCAAGGTTGTGGTGGTCACCATGTTTGAGCGCGGAGAGGACACTGGCGATGCCCCTGGCGAGTTTCAGTTGTGGGTCGAGCGCGAGCATCTTGACCGTGTGCTTCCGCTGCCAGCCGGCTATCACCACGTTCGCATGAATGGCGACGGCGTTCTCGGCATGCTCACCGGCGTTGGAACGGCGAGAGCGGCGGCGTCCGTGATGGCGCTTGGACTCGACCCGCGCTTCGATTTTTCAAAAGCCTACTGGATTGTCGCAGGAATTGGCGGAGGCGATCCGGCGGACGTTTCACTCGGCTCGGCCGTCTGGGCCAATCACGTGATCGATAGCGATCTCGGCTATGAAATCGACGCGCGCGAGATTCCGAAAGACTGGCCCACAGGTTACACGCCGCTAAGCAGGGCGACTCCTTATGAAGAACCGGTCCCAAGCAATCTGAACGGAGAACTGTACACCCTCAACCTGCAACTGGTTGCGTGGGCGTTTCAGCTTACAAAAGATGTGCCGCTGGCCGATTCGGAATCGTTGCGCGAGTCGCGAGCGCGTTTCGTCGGCTTCCCGAACGCGGTGAAGCCGCCGTTTGTGACCAGAGGCGACGCGATGTCCGGCGGCACTTTCTGGCACGGCACTCTGATGGACCAATGGGCGAATGCTTGGGTATCTTATTTTACCGGCGGCCAGGGAAACTTCATGGTCTCGGCGATGGAAGACACCGGCACGATGCAAGCGTTAACATTCTTGAGCCACGCCGGGCGGGTGGACATAAATCGAGTTTTGGTGCTGCGAACGGTGAGCAACTATGATCGCCAAGCCCCGGGTTCGACTGCCGCGGCGAGCCTGAAACTGATGGCCACTGGAAATTACCCGGCCTATATGCAGTCGCTCGAAGCAGCGGAAACCGTTGGCGACAAAGTCGTGCGGGATATTGTCGAGCACTGGGCTGAGCGCGAGTCCACGATTCCCGGATCGAAGTAGAAAGCGCCAAATGAAATCCCAACTCGACTACGCGGCAATGCTCACGGTTGCCTTGGCCGAGGCGCGCAAAGGGTTGGCCGAAGGCGGAATCCCCATCGGCGCCGCGATTTTCGATGCGCGCGGGCAACTCGTCGCCAGCGGACGCAATCGTCGCGTGCAAAATGGCGATCCATCGATGCACGGGGAGACGGACGCTTTCCGCAACGCAGGCCGCCAGCGCAGCTATCGCGACTTGATTATGGTGACCACGCTCGCGCCCTGTTGGTATTGCAGCGGACTGGTACGGCAATTCGGCTTCGGCACAGTGGTGGTCGGCGAAAGCAGGAATTTTCAGGGCGGAATCGAGTGGCTACGGTCGCTAGGCGTGGGCGTGATTGATCTCGATTCGGAAGAATGCGCATCGCTTCTGGCCGGCTACATTCGGGCGCATCCCGAAGTATGGAACGAAGATATCGGGCAGGAATGACCGAGCAGTGAGGAATCGTTTTGGCGGAAAACAAATCTCGATTTGAGCGCGTTTTCTGGATCGTGCTCGATAGTGTGGGGATCGGCGAGCTCCCCGATGCTGCCGACTATGGCGACGTAGGGCGCGACACGCTCGGCCACATTGCGCGTTCGCGTCCACTGCAGATTCCGAATCTCGTTCGCCTCGGCCTCGCGAATATCAAACCGCTCGAGCATCTTGCGCCGCCGCCGCGGCCCGACGGAAGTTTCGGCAAGGGCGCGACGGTCTCCCCCGGAAAGGACACGACGACCGGTCATTGGGAAATGGCCGGCATCTGGCTGGAGCAAGCGTTTCCGGTTTATCCGCACGGTTTCCCGAAAGAACTTATCGCGGAATTCGAGCGGCGAATCGGCCGCCGCACGCTTGGCAATAAGCCCGCCTCCGGAACCGAAATTATCAAGGAGCTCGGCGAGGAACATGTGCGCACGGGATTTCCTATCGTCTACACGTCAGGCGACAGCGTTTTTCAGATTGCCGCGCACGAGGACGTGATTTCCATCGCCCAGCTGTATCGCATGTGCGAAACTGTCCGCGCCC